>JADKAW010000042.1 GCA_016719055.1 Candidatus Rhodoferax mariagerensis
CCGGTGTTTGTGCCGGTCACCGCATTTACCCTGGCCTGGACCCATTCGATCGAGCAAGTGCGCTGGGAAGAAGACTATGCCGTGCTGCCCGGCGACGCACCCGGCCAGCCGCCAATGCTGCAGGCGCGCCAAGCCCGCATCAAGGGATCAGCCGCAAACATGGAGCCACCTGACGATGCGGTGCTGCAAACGGCTGGTATGCCTACACGCCAAACCAACAACCGCTGCCCGAACTGCTGTTGATGCGCTCGAGTTCACCGCTGATTACGACTGGTGCACCCTCGGGCGCTGCCAGTCGATGTCAAATTTAATAGCTAGTGACGCAGGTGTGACAAAGGCTAGAGCCTGTTATTATCCATAAAACCGGCCTGATGCGGCGGCCATTAACCCCACAGGTCTAGCGGCGGGTCGGTCACCACCGCGCGCAAAATGTCCGAGCGCGAGATAAAGCCAATCACCAGCCCGGCCTCATCTACCACCGGCAGGCCGGGCAGACCGGTGTCGAGCAGCACGCTGGCCACCCGGCGAATGTCAGAGTCGGGTGCCACACTGGGCACCGGGGTCCACATGATGGTGGTGACGTTTTGCAGCATCAGGGCGCTCCACGCCAGCGCATGACTGGCGGGTGACGGCAGCCGCTCTGGCTTGAGCAGGTCAGCCCTGGTCAGCAAACCGACCAGATGCCCGGCAGCGTCCACCGCCGGTGCCTGGCCCACAGACTTTTCACTGAGCACCTGCCAGGCCTGCAGCACTGTGGCGGTATCGTGCAGCGTGATGATGGTCTGGCTCATCAGGTCACGCACCGTGCTCAAGGGGTGGCGTGGCGGATTGACGGTGATCGTTTCGGTATAGGCTGCCAACGGGTTGCGGGAGCTGTCGTCACTGCTGGCAGGGCGCGCTTTGGCAGCGGCAAAACCAGCAGCCGACTCGCCAGCCGCATCGCGACCATCTTGCCCCACTGCCGACACGCTGCGGCTACGCGCCAGCGCTGCCACACCACCGACCTGGCGCAGTTGTTCCATGCTGCCGCGAAACAAACGCCCGCTGGTACCGTAAACCGAAAACATGCTGGGCTACTCCTGTGACGATGCCATCGTTGAGACGGTTACTGTAAAACGCTTCGCCGACGAACGCAGCACTTTTTGCCGGCGTCAGGGTAGCGGCGGCAAAAACAGCGACTGCAGGTCGTTCAAAAAATCAAACCCTCGCGCACTTGGGCGGACCTGTTGCAGGTCCCGCTGCAACAGGCCCTGGCGCTCGGCGGTGTCGAGCGCGCCAGCAATGGCGGTAATCGGCAGCCCGGTACGTTCGGTAAACAGCGTCAAGTCGAACCCATCAGCCAGGCGCAAGGCATTGAGCATGAATTCAAACGGCAAGTCAGCGCGGCTGACTTCGTCGCTTTGCGCCACCGCACTGCCAGCAAGCGCCTGTGCCATGTAGCGCGCCGGGTCGGCACCGGCACCAATGCCCAGATAGTCGCCAAAGCGCCAGTAATTCAGGTTGTGTGCGCACGCCTGGCCAGCGCGCGCAAAGGCCGAAACCTCGTAACGCTGCAAGCCGCGCTGCGCCGTCATGGCGGTGATCAGGTCGAGCATGTCGGCGGCGGTATCGTCCTTAACCGCCGGCGGCGGATACTTGGCGAAAAACGTGTTGGGCTCGATCGTCAGGTGGTAAATCGACAGGTGCGGCGGCTGCAGCGACAGGGCGGTGGCCACATCCTGGCGCAGGTCATCAAGCGTCTGGCCGGGCAGCGCGTACATCAGGTCGAGGTTAAAGGTGTCAAACGCTTGCGCCGCCTCTTGCACCGCGGCCAGGGCCTGGGCGCGGTCATGCACCGACCAAGGCGCTTTAGAAAATCATCGTTGAAACTCTGCACCCCGACCGACAGGCGCGTGATGCCAGCAGCCCGAAAGGCCTTGAAACGGTCTTTTTCAAAGGTGCCGGGGTTGGCCTCCAGCGTGATTTCGCAACCGGGCAACAGCGGCAGTCTGGCCCTTATACCCGCCAGCAAGTCGTCAATGGCTTGCGGTGAAAACGGGCTGGAGTGCCACCGCCAATGAAAACACTGTGAATGGCGCGCCCCCAAACCAGCGGCAGCGCGGCTTCCAGGTCGGCCATCAGGGCTTCGATGTAGCGTTGCTGCGGCAACTCTGCCGCGCGCATTTCATGCGAATTGAAGTCGCAATACGGGCACTTTTTCAGGCACCAGGGCAAGTGCACATAGAGCGACAGCGGTGGCAAGCTGCCCAGTTGCAGCGTGCCAGGGCGCATGTAATGCTGGATGTCGTATGGCGGTACCGGCACCTCGGGTTGTGGTGTATCAGGCTGAACATTGATCATTGTCGGCAACCTGAAGCGACTAGCGAGGCAGACCCTCTGGGCGGCTGACGATTTCTGGTACGCCAGCATGAGGATGCCGCCCAGAGGGTCTGCCTCGCGGGTTCAACAGCAAACCGCATTGAGACACACCGGCCCGCAGCTTCCATGGTCAGGCCCGCCACGCCGAAATCGCGCTGACAACAGCCATCACAACCAGCGCTCCCGCATCAGCGCCACCATGGCCTTTGCCGCCCGGCCCCGGTGGCTGTTGGCGTTTTTGACCTCGATGGGCAACTGGGCAAAGGTCTGACCAAACTCGGGGATGAACATCACCGGATCAAAACCAAAGCCATTGCTGCCCACCGGCGCGCGGGCAATTTCACCCACCACCCGACCCACTGCCACCAGGGGCTCCGGGTCCGCTGCACTGCGCACGGCCACCAGCGTACTGACCATGGCGGCGCGGCGGTTGGCAATGCCCTGCATCTGTTCCAACAGCGCCCGCACATTATTGGCATCGCCCTTGGCATACCCAAATTTTGTAGCGTAGTACGCAGTATCCACACCGGGTAGACCGCCAAATGCATCGACACACAGGCCAGCATCATCGGCCACCGCTGGCAAACCGCTGTGCTGCGCCGCATGGCGCGCCTTGGCCAGCGCGTTCTCAATAAAGGTGTGAAACGGCTCAGCCGCCTCGGCAATGCCCAGGCTGCCCTGGGTAAGCAGTTCCAACCCCAAGGGCGCAAACATGGCCTGCAGTTCAGCCAGCTTGCCGGGGTTGTTCGATGCCAACACAATTTTCATAAGAAAAAGGCCTCCAGCCCTTGTAGTATATGCGCTACCCACTATAGCTTCAATAGCAATGATACGACAGTCAGCGCTTTGCTGATCCCGTTCACCGGGTCAAGCCAATAGCTTGCCGGAATCGGTCAGCAGATAGATGCAGCCGGCTGCCCCCTGGCGAACCTCCCGAATGCGCTCACCCAGGTTTGCCAGCAGCCGCTCGCGAGACACTTCGCTCTTGCCTTGCGGACCACCCAGCACGATCCGCCACAAGGCAGTGCCAGCCAACGCACCACTGAACAGATCGCCTTGAAATTCCGGAAACTTGTCACCGGTATAAAAAGCCAGACCGCTGGGGGCTATCGACGACTTGAACAATCCCGGCGCAGGATTGCCGTCGCGCGACACCCAAACGCTGACGGGTGGTTCCATGCCTTGCCTGGCGGTACCCTCCCCGACCGCGAGGGGGGTTCCGTACTCCTGCCCATGGCTGATGATGGGCCAGCCGTAGTTGCGCCCAGGCAAGACCAGGTTGATTTCATCGCCGCCCTGCGGACCGTGTTCGCTGGCCCAAAGCTCGCCGGTGCGCGGATGCAGCGCAGCCCCCTGTGAATTGCGATGACCATAGCTCCACAGACCAGCCAGCGTAGCCGCCGCACCAAAACGGGGGTGTCGGGCGCTGGTTTGCCATCTGTCGTGATGCGCACCACCTTGCCGTTGCCACGCGCCAGGTCTTGCGCAAAGCCACGTTGGGCGCGAGACTGGCGGTCACCCAGGGTCACAAACAAGTAGCCGTTGCGGTCAAAAACCAGCCGCGAACCAAAATGCCCACTGGAGTTGACTTTGGGCAGTTGACGGTAAATGACACTGACATCGCGCAGTTGATTGGCCGCCAGATCAAGTCGTGCACGGGCAACTGCTGTGCCGCTCAAGCTGGGTTTGCCGCATCATCTTCTGAATAGCTCAGGTAAATCCGCTGGTTGCTGGCAAATGCCGGGTCAATTGCCACGTCGAGCAGCCCGCCCTGCCCTTCGCTGCTGACCAACGGTACGCCGCCCAGCGTGCCTCTGCGTCTGGCCAGACGCAGCCAGCAACGGGCTGTGCCGCCCTTTTCGGTGACCAGCATCCGGCCATCGGGCAAAACCAGCCCCCAGGGGCTTTGCAAAGTCGCATTGATCACTTCAACCTTCAGCGCCACCGAAGCGGCCTGCGCCAGCGCGACCGCCATGAAGGCAACCACCAAACCAACACAGCCACGGCGCACACGGCGAAAAAAAAAAAGCATTTGTTTGTCCATCTTCATAGGTGTCAGATTCTTTCACTGAACCAGGGCAGCGCCTACCCCCTTTGCTGGCTCACCTTGCAAAATACAGGGTTAACACGAAGGGTCAGAGTTGGGACAAGTCTGAGTGCGAGTTAACCTTGTTGGACCGCCACTGAGACAGGCCACTTAGGATGTGGTCAGAAATACTTCCCCTATTTGCACCGGCGGATTGGGCGCACAGCGTCGTTGCGAGACGCTTGTTTAGCCAGCTAAACGGCGCGTCTCGCGCCCAGACCGTGCATCCCAACTCCCTTGGTGCAAAACGGGGTGTTATTCCCCGACCACATCCTGCCTCATGAAAACACCTGCGGCGCTTCACACAAACCTTTGGGTGGCTGGTCTTGCCTCAGGCGAAGCAACCCGCAGCGCGCCTATACGGCGCTGGTCAAAGTACGCCTGGCACCATCGCGCGCCGGGGATGAGCGCTAACTGTTTTGCCGCCGCACCCGTGCCAGACCCAACAGTCCCAGCAGACCCGACAGCAGGATTGCCCCCCACTCTGACAGGGTGGGAATGCTGGTGGCGTCGCTGCCCAGGGCTGGCACGCCAACGCCCACAGGGTCGCTGATGAAGCCGACCGCCGGGTTGCTGTCACCGGAGTCTTTATCGTTGTCGGTAACGGTGAAAGTGAGCCGGTTGCCACTGATGCTCACGCTCGGGTGGCTCAGCACATGCCAGTGGTCGCTGGCATCTGCCGTGGTCGGGCCGTACTTGTAAACCTGGGTGCCCGCAGGCAGGGTTTGCGGGTAGGTGATGGTCATGGTCAAGCTGGCACCGGCACCGCAATTGGTGGTGGTAAAGTCAAACGCACCATGCACCAGGGTGACACCCGGTGGCCCGCTGGCGGTGGTGAAAGCGGTGGACGCATAGGAACAACTGGCATTGCCGCCGCTGAATGCCGCAGTGATGCTGCCGCCCGCAGGCGAGCTGCCGCTGACAGATCGTGATGCGTTGACGGTGATGCTGGCGCTGACTTGCGGCGCGTCGGCGTAGCTACCGGCGCCAGCCTGATTGGCGGTAAGGTTGCAGACACCAACTCCGGTAAAGGTCACGGTGGTGCCGCTGACGGTGCAGATGGAGTTTGCGCTGGTGGTGGCAAACACCACCGGCTGTCCCGAGGCACCGCCGGTCGCGCTCAAGGTCACTGGTGCTGCGCCAAACACCACCGGACTGGCCGGGTTGAAACCGGTGATGGTCTGACTGGCGGCATTGATGGTGATGCTGGCCAACACCTGGGTTGCTGGCGCGTAGCTACCGACGCCAGCCTGATTGGCGCTGAGGTTGCAGACACCAACTCCGGTAAAGGTCACGGTGGTGCCGCTGACCGTGCAGATGGAGTTTGCGCTGGTGGTGGCAAACACCACCGGCTGTCCCGAGGCACCGCCGGTCGCGCTCAAAGTGGCGGGTGCTGCGCCGAACACCACCGGGCTGGCCGGGTTGAAGCCGGTGATGGTCTGACTGGCGCCATTGATGGTCTGACTGGCGGCATTGATGGTGATGCTAGCTGTTGCCTGAGTCGCAGCAGCATAGTTGCCCCCGCCAGCCTGATTGGCGCTGAGGTTGCAGACACCAACTCCGGTAAAGGTCACCGTGGTGCCGCTAACCGTGCAGATGGTTCCCGCACTGGTGGTGGCAAACAGCACCGGCTGGCCCGAGGCACCGCCGGTCGCGCTCAAGGTCACTGGTGCTGCGCCGAACACCACCGGGCTGGCCGGGTTGAAGCCGGTGATGGTCTGGCTGGCGGCATTGATGGTGATGCTGGCTGTTGCCTGAGTCGCGGCAGCATAGTTACCCCCGCCAGCCTGATTGGCGCTGAGGTTGCAGACACCAACTCCGGTAAAGGTCACGGTGGTGCCGCTGACCGTGCAGATGGAGTTTGCGCTGGTGGTGGCAAACACCACCGGCTGACCCGAGGCACCACCGGTCGCGCTCAAAGTCACTGGTGCTGCGCCAAACACCACCGGGCTGGCCGGGCTGAAACCGGTGATGGTCTGGCCGACAAGCGCTGTCGTGGTAACTGCCACCGACGACACCGCTGCTTGCAGGTTATTGGCCGTGTTTTTGGCAACAAAGTACAGCGTGTACGCGGTGCTGGCGGTCATGCCACTCAAGCTGAAGGTGGCTGGGGTGGCAGCGCTCATGGCGCTGTTGCCTGCGCCGACCACGGTGACGGCACCGTAGTCGGCGCCGGTCACCACTTGCACGGGGGTGGGGGCGGCGGCGGCGCTGGGCACCAGCAGCCAGTAGCCGGTGCCCGCTACATCTATCGTCACACTGACATCGGCAGTGCTTTGTGTCGGCCCGCTGCTGACCGTGGGGCCTGCGGTGGTGACGGGTGGGATCAGCAGATCAAAAGAAGCCAAAGACTGTCCGCTCCGCACGAGGCGAACATAGTAGGAATTGGTCTTGGAGTAGGCGCCGGTGATGGTGTCGTCGAAGCTGAAGACCCACGCTTTACTCGGGAAACTCGCATAGGTGGTTGAAGTCCAGAACCTGTCCCGCGGCGTACCAGGGAAGGCCGACGTATCAATGCTGGGCTGACCAATGGTGTAGGTATCGAGCTTGACGATGGACATCAGCTCGTTCTTGTTGGGCACGCGCCAGTCGGTAAAGCCTTTATAGCTGGCCGCATTGGCCTCTACCGCCTTGGTCAGTGCAGTGGGCCAATCGCCAAAAAAGACGGTCCCTGTATCACAGGCCGCACCCGTCAGGCCATACGGGCACTGATCCCACACCAGGCTGGTGCTGGCATCCGTCACCGTGCCATTGCCGTTGTCGGTAAACGGGATGCCACCCCAGGCGGGCCAGGCCACGCTCAGACTCAGTGCCAGGGTGGCGCTGTAAACCCCACGGCGATAGCGTGTGGCGTTGAACAGTGTGCTTAAAGGTGGCTTCATGGCTCAGGTTCTCAAAGGTTGAAGATTGGGTTTGAATGAAAGAGCTTGGCTGGCAACCACACGGCGGCCACTTGATGCACGGTCCAAGACGCGGGCGCTGCACCGTGTCGCCTTGCGCCAGGCCGGGCGGGTAGTGAACTGCGACACGCGCCTCATCCGCTATGGACTGAGGCATCAGGCCGCACCCGGCACCGCCACCCCTGCGGCCCAGGGCCACGGCTAATTCTGTGGCCTGGGCGAATGCGTTGAAATTGGCAAACGCCTGCATCTCTTGCGCCAGCGTCAGCAGGGTTTTCATCTCGTCGACCGCCAGCACCAACTGGTCCAGCGCGGCATAGCGGCCCTCGGCGCTGGCGTTGTTGGCCCGCGCCACCCAGCGGCACAGGCGTTGTGAGGTCTGGCGCAGCTCGAACCCCAGCGTGTACTTGTGGTATCTGGGCGGACTTGGGGTTTTGCCAAAGCGGCGCACCGCGTGTTCCAGGTGCACGGCCAGATCCAGGGCAGCTTTCCAGACGTGCAAGTGGCGGTAATGGGCCATGACGCAGGGGTTTTGACAGCCATCAAAAGGGCCAATTCACTGTCCGCTCCGCACGAGGCGAACATAGTTGGAATTGGTCTTGCGGCCCACGTTGGTTATGCCGTCGTTGAAGTAGACGTACCACCCCCAACCCGTCTCATAGTCGCTGGTCCAGTACCCACTATTTTGCGTAGCCGGAAAGTAGTTGACATCGATTGCGGGCGGTGTGGTCATGCCGTTGTGCACGATGCCCAGCAGCTCGCGCCGGGTGGGCAAACGCCAGTCATTGGCCGTTTCACCACACAGGCCGGCAGCGTTCAGTGCAGCGATATAGGCATCGGTGTTGCAGGGGCTCACGCTGGCACCGCAGCTTGCAATACCGGCATTGCTGCCCCAGGCGTAGGTGTAACTGCTGTCTTGCAAGCCCGAGGCGGTTTTGACCTCCCAGATCAGGTTGGTCACATTGTCTTTAACGCAACGTGGCGTGGCCGAAGGCACGGCGGGCGAGCCGGTGAGTGCAATGGCGTTGCCACTGGCATCCAGCGGGGTAAAGTCAAAACCCGCAGCGCCACCGCCCACCTTGCTGGGGCTGGCCGCATCGCGGCCAAAGCGGCCATCCTGGCGCGGCCGGGTGCCTGCATCACCGGTAGTGGCGCTGTCGCACGCCACCAGGGCATCGCTGGCATTGGCACACTGGGTTTGCCCGGTGTCGTTAAGCAGGCCGGTGGGTGCGGCTTGCGCCGCGCTGACCGCCAGCAGCAGCGCACTGGCCAGCGTCAGTGCGCAACGAAGGGCAGGCAGGCGCGAAAAAACTGGCAGGGCAGACAAGGTGTGCATGAGTGGTGGCTCCAGAATGAAAAAAGCCGCCCGGTGCTCAACAGCACGGGGCGGCAACATGAAAAATGAAAAGGGGTGGGAGGCGCTAAGGCTTGGCTTGGCTTGGTTTGAGGCCAAAACAACAATCAATGTCGCAAAAGTCGATCTCACGCGAATATGAGGATTGCCGATTTTTGGGTCATTTTGAAGCATGAAAATTCCAGCCAATTTGAATCAAATTTCGTCGAAATTGCCTATTTTTTCAGCAGCCTTCATCAACAATCGTTCTGCAAGATCCTCAATGGATCAGAACTTCAACCGCGTGAGGCCAACCGGGCAAGTTGGCCGCTTGTCTATCCATCGTAGCGGCTCATCTTATGAACAATGGCACGTCGTGTCAGTCATCCGAGTCTGAAACTTATCTCCTGAAGTCCTAGCGCTTGATCAGACTTTTCCGAGTGTTTTAGTGATTTTTTCGGGTCAACCCCGTCTGGATGACGGCGCGCCGACCAAGTGGCTGCGCCATCAGCAGATTCCCCACCTGACAGTTTGAAGTTAAGGTCAAGCCGCGCTATTTGCCCGACAAGTTGACATCCCGGCCAACGGCTATACGCCGTTTCCCACACCATCACCTTGCGCAACACCGGTCGCTTCGCGGCGCATCTGATTGCCCACACTGTGAATGTCAACGATGCCAATGGCCACACCAGCAAGGCCAAAGGTCTGGGCGTGTTCGGGCAGCAGCCCTTGCCGCAACTGGGGCAAACTGTCGTGGCCGACAGCGGTACTCAATCAGGCCCGGATATGGCTGGACAGCCCGATGCCCCGGGGATCGCCTTGGAGCAAGCCCTGTGCGGCATCGCCGCTATGGACCTCAGCGACAGCCTGCCGGGCGACCTGAGTCAATTCCTGGAAAGCTCTTGCCAACGTGAAATAACTTTCTTGTCCGGGGTTGGATGGTGTCCATGAAAGTCAGTCTGGTCTGGCCCTCATGGCCCGCAGTTCAGCCAGCTTGCCGGGGTTGTTCGATGCCAACCCAATCTTCATAAGAAAAAGGCCTCCAGCCCTTGATGTATATGCGCAAGAAGCTATCAACTAAATAGCATTTTTGCGGCAGCCGGATGAATTCGCAGATGCCTTTGTCGCCATGATGCCAGAAGACAGTCTGGCCAAGGTACGCCAGGTGCCGCCGCTAGCCGGGGATGAGCGCTAACTGTTTTGCCGCCGCACCCGTGCCAGACCCAACAAGCCCAGCAGACCCGACAGCAAGATTGCCCCCCACTCTGACAGGGTGGGAATGCTGGTGGCATCGCTGCCCAGGGCTGGCACGCCAACGCCCACGGGGTCGGTGATGAAGCCGTCCGCCGGGTTGCTGTCACCGGAGTCTTTGTCGTTGTCGGTGACGGTGAAAGTGAGCCGGTTGCCACTGATGCTCACGCTCGGGTGGCTCAGCACATGCCAGTGGTCGCTGGCATCTGCCGTGGTCGGGCCGTACTTGTAAACCCGGGTGCCAACAGGCAGGGTTTGCGGGTAGGTGATGGTAAAGCTCAAGCTGGCACCGGCACCGCAATCAGTGGTGGTAAAGCCAAACGCACCATGCAGCAGGGTGATCCCCGGTGGCGCACTGGCGCTGGTGAAGGTGCTGGACGCATAGGAACAACTGGCATTGCCGCCGCTGAATGCCGCAGTGATGCTGCCGCCCGCAGGCGAGCTGCCGCTGACAGATCGTGATGCGTTGACGGTGATGCTGGCGCTGACTTGCGGGGCGGCAGCGTAGTTACCGCGCCAGCCTGATTGGCGGCACCGGCAAAGGTCACGGCGGTGCCGCTGACCGTGCAGATGGTGCTTGCGCTGGTGGTGGCAAACACCACCGGCTGTCCCGAGGCACCACCGGTCGCGCTCAAGGTCACTGGTGCTGCGCCGAACACCACCGGGCTGGCCGGGTTGAAGCCGGTGATGGTCTGGCTGGCGGCATTGATGGTGATGCTGGCTGTTGCCTGAGTCGCGGCAGCATAGTTACCCCCGCCAGCCTGATTGGCGCTGAGGTTGCAGACACCCACACCGGTAAAGGTCACGGCGGTGCCGCTGACCGTGCAGATCGTTCCCGCACTGGTGGTGGCAAACACCACCGGCTGGCCCGAGGCACCGCCGGTCGCGCTCAAGGTCACTGGTGCTGCGCCAAACACCACCGGGCTGGCCGGGCTGAAACCGGTGATGGTCTGACTGGCGGCATTGATGGTGATGCTGGCTGTTGCCTGAGTCGCAGCAGCATAGCTACCCCCGCCAGCCTGATTGGCGCTGAGGTTGCAGACACCAACCCCGGTAAAGGTCACGGTGGTGCCGCTGACCGTGCAGATGGTGCTTGCGCTGGTGGTGGCAAACAGCACCGGCTGGCCCGAGGCACCGCCGGTCGCGCTCAGAGTCACTGGTGCTGCGCCGAACACCACCGGGCTGGCCGGGTTGAAACCAGTGATGGTTTGGCTGGTCAGCGCTGCCGTGCCAACCGCAACCGACGACACCGCTGCCTGCAGGTTATTGGCCGTGTCTTTGGCAACAAAATACAGCTTGTAGGCGGTGCTGGCGGTCATGCCGCTCAGGCTGATGGCAGCAGGGGTGGCCGCGCTCATGGCGGTGTTGCCACCAGCCACCACGACAACCGCACCGTAGCTGGCCCCGGCCACCACTTGCGCGGGGGTCGGGGCGGCAGCAGCGCTGGGCACCAGCAGCCAGTAGCCGGTACCCGCTTCGTCGATCGTCACGCTGATGTCGGCGGTGGTCTGTGTCGGGCCGCTAGTGACCGTGGGGCCGGCGGTGGTTACTGGTGGCCTCAGCAGGTCAAAAGCAGCCAAAGGCTGTCCGCTTCGCACCAGGCGAACATAGTAGGTGCTGGTCTTGGATGTGGCACCGGTGAAGGCGCTCTGGAAGTCGACGGCGACCGCGGAACTTGGCGTAGATGCCAGGGTGGTCGATGTCCAGGTGCCGCTGGCAAAAAGTGTATTGGGAAAGGTTGTGGTGTCGATGGCGGGGACACCACTGGTATAAGTGTCGATCTTGGTAATGGACTCCAGCTCGTTCACATTGGGCACCCGCCAGTCGGTAAAGCCTTTGTAGCTGGCAGCGTTTGCCGCCACCGCAGCCGCCAGTGCAGCGGGCCAGTCGAGGCTGAAAGGCGGTGCCGGTGTCGGTCAGGCAGCACCCGTCAGGCCATATAGGCACTGATCCCACACCAGACTGGTGGTGGTGTCCGTCACCGTGCCATTGCCATTGACGGTAAAGGACGCAGCAGCCCAGACGGGCCATGCCAGGCTCAGTACCAGGGTGGCGCGGCAGACCCCCAGCCAGCCGGGTTTGATGTTGAACAGATTGCTTAAAGGTGGCTTCATGACGCGGCTCTTGGAAATTGAAGGTTGGGTTTGAAGGGAAACGCTTGGGCGGCAAGCACACAGCGGTGAGCGTGCGCTGTTTGAAAATGGTCATGAAATGGCCAGTCAGGGCGAACACCTGATTGGTCAATGCCACCGGCACGCAAGTGCTGGCGCAGCATTGGCAGCGGCCACCCGGCACAAACCCTGGGCGCTACGCCATTTGCCCTTGTGCCTGGTCGGGTGTGCAGACCTGGGCCATCTGGCACCGTGGCGACACACCGCTTCATGCGCACGGGCCAGGTCGTGGCCTGCTGGCCCGGTCGGCAGTCGGCATTGAGGGCGCGCGGCGACGTGCGGCAATTGCCTCTAGGCTGATGGGCTGAGGCTCCCAAACGCACCCGATGCCACCACCCCCCGCAGGCCAGGGCCACGGCCAAGCCGCCGGCCTGGGTCAAATTGGCAAAGGCCTGCATCTCATGCGCCAGTGTCAGCAGGGTGTTCAGCTTCTCTACCGCCAGCACCAACTGCTCCAGCGCGGCGTGGTGTGGTCGCAAGTTGATGCTGCTGGCACGCGCCGCGCCACGGCACAGACGCTGCGAGCCATGGCACAGCTCGGTGCCCAGGGTGAAATCGTGGCAATGCGGTGGCCTTGGGGTTTTGCCAAAACGGTGCATCGCCCGCAGCAGGCGCGCCGCCATATCACGGACAATTTGCCGACCCGGCAAGTCGCGGCATTGGACCATGGCGCAGATGTTCAGGAGCCCATCCAGAAGGCAAAATTACGATCCGCTTCGCACGAGGCGAACATAAGTGGAGTTTGTCTTGGGGCCGTTGCTGGTTAAGCTGGTGTCGAAGCGGACGGTCCACGCGTTAGTCGTCGAAGGCGCAAAAGTGTCATTGGTCCAGTACCTGGCACTTTGCGTCGCCGGAAAGTAATTGGCATCAATCTTGGGGGACGCAGTCAAACCCCAGTGAACCAGGCTCAGCAGTTCGCGCCGGGTCGGCAAGCGCCAGTTATTGGCCGTTTCACCACACAGGTTGGCAGCGTTCATCGCAGCAATCAAGGCATCGGTGTTGCACGGGCTCACGCTGGCACCACAGGTTGCAGCGCCGACATTGCTGCGCCAGGCGTAGGTGTAGCTGCTGTTTTGCAGGCCAGAAGTTGTCTTGACCTCCCAGATCAGGTTCGTCACATTGTCTTTGACGCAACGTGGTGTGGTCGCAGGCACGGCAGGCGAACCGGTGAGTGCAATCGCGTTGCCATTGATATCCAGCGGGGTGAAGTCAAAACCCGCTGCACCGCCGCCCACCTTGGCAGGCGCAGCCACATCGCGGCCAAAGCGGCCATCCTGGCGTGGCCGGGTGCCTGCGTCACCAGTGGTGGCGCTGTCGCACGCCACCAGGGCATTACTGGCATTGGCACACTGGGTTTGCCCGGTGTCGTTAAGCAGGCCGGTGGGTGCGGCCTGCACCGCGCTGGCCCACAGCAGCAGCGCACTGGTCAGCGTCAGTGCAGAACGAAGGGCAGACAGGCGCGAAAAAACCGGCAGGGCAGGCAAGATGTGCATGAGTGGCGGCTCCAGAATGAAAAAAATCGCCCGGTGCTGAAAAGCACGGGGCGGCAACATGAAAATGAAAAGGGCTGGGAGGCACCAAAGCCTGGCTTGGCCTGAGGCCAAAACGCCAAAAAAGTCGCAGAAGTCGATCTCACCTGAATTTGAGGATTGCCGATTTTTGGGTCATTTTGAAACATGAGAATTCCAGCCAATTCAGTTCAAATTTCGTCGAAATTGCCGATTTTTTTCAGCAGCTTTCATCAAAATTCGTTCTGCAAGATCCTCAATGGATCAGAACTTCAACCGTGTGAGGCCAGCCGGGCAAGTTGGCCGCTTGTCTATCCATCGCAGCGGCTCATCTTATGAACAATGGCACGTCGTGTCAGTCATCCGAGTCTGAAACTTATCTCCTGAAGTCCTAGCGCTTGATCAGACTTTTCCGAGTGTTTCAGAAATTTCTTCGGGTCAATCCCCCCTGGCTGACGGCGCGCCGACCAAGTGGCTGCGCCATCGGCACATCTCCCACCTGACAGTTTGAAGTTCAGGTCAAGCCCGCGCTATGGATGTGGTCAGGAATAACTCCCCGTTTTGCACCAAGGAGTTGGGATGCACGGCTAGGCGCAAGACGCGCCGTGCAACTGGCTAAACAAGCGTCTTGCAACGACGCTGTGCGCCCAAATCCGCCGGTGCAAATAGGGGAAGTTATTTCTGACCACATCCTATGTGCCCGACCAGTCGACAACTGGCCAACGGCTATGCGCCTTGTCCCACACCATCACCTTGCGCAACACCGGACGCTTCATGGCGCACCTGATTGCCCACACCGTGAATGTCGACGATGCCAATGGCTGCACCGGCAAGGTCAAAGGTCTGGCCTTTTCCGGGCACCAGCCCCTGCCGCAACCGGGGCAAACTGTCGCGACCGACCGCGGTACTCAAGCAGGCCCGGGTATGGCTGGACAGCCCGATGCCCCGGGGTCGCTTTGGGGCCGGCCCTGCGCGGCAGCGCCGCTATCGACCTCAGCGACGACCTGCCGGGCGACCTGGGTCAACTCCTGGAAAGCTCTTGCCAACGTGCAATAACTTTCTTGTCCGGGGTTGGATGGTGTGCATGAAAGTCTGTCTGATCTGGCCCACATGGGCGGCAGTTCAGCGAGCTTGCCGGGGTTGTTCGATGCCAACCCAATCTTCAAAAGAAAAAGGCTTCCAGCCCTTGGTGTATATGCGCAAGTAGCTATTTTATCAATAGCATTCTGACGGCATCCTGATGAGTTCGCGCAGATCTTTGTTGACATGCTCCCAGATGCCTCAGATGCCTCAGATGACCGCTTGTTTTCATCTGTAAGTCATTATGAGCATTTACTTTTTCAGCTTCGATGGAATTCACCCATTGGCTGTCGGCGCTACGCACCCGATTGAGCGGCCGGCAACGCGCCTGGGAGGCGTTGCTCCTCCCTCGCCCGCTGGGACGACATGCTCTCTGGAACCCGCTGCGTCGTCACCCCTGCAGGGCGCAGCCATGCCAGAGGGATGGCCTGCTTCAAGCCGTCCAAAAGTGCGCAGGCATGTTTGGAGCTGCGGCTTTCGCCCTACCCAGACGCGCCGCCAGCGGCCCACTCGGGCGCGTTGAACTGAGGAAGCTGGGATCATCTGCAGGCGCAGGCCAACCGGTTTGTCAGCGACACCGCCGCACCTCTGCGCAATGCCGACTTCTGTCAGTGATGCAGGCGCTACCATCACTGCATGGACAAATTCTTCAACACCGCCGGCCCGAACAAACCCGATATCCACTACACCCTGTTGCCCAAAGACCGGGTGAACTGGCCTGAGCTCTCGGGGTTGATTGGGGCGCAAAAGTATTTCATCCTGCACGCACCGCGCCAGACCGGCAAGACCAGCCTGCTGATCAATCTGATGCACTTCATCAATGCCCAGGGCCAGTACCGGGCGCTGTATGTGAACATTGAGGCAGCGCAGGCGGCGCGCAATGATGTGGTGCCAGGGCAGAGTCCGGCATGGTCCAGGCCTTGGGCGAGCGGCGGCTATCTACTGGAAAGACCCAGTCGCTGAAAAAGTTGGCGATTGAGATCATGCGACAAGCGGGCACGGGCGAGCCGGTGCGTCTGGTACTGCAAACCTGGTCCGAGCACAGTGACAAGCCTTTGATCATCTTCCTGGACGAAGTCGATGCCCTGGTGGGCGACACGCTGATTTCGCTGCTGCGCCAGATTCGCGCTGGCTATGCGCAGCGGCCCGAGGCTTTTCCACAGAGCATGGTGCTGTGCGGCGTGCGCGATGTGCGCGACTACCGCATCCACCGCTCGGACGGCGAGATCATCACCGGGGGCAGCGCCTTCAACATCAAGAGCGAGTCGATCCGGCTGGCCGACTTCAGCCAGGCCGATGTGAAAGCCCTGCTAATGCAGCACACCGATGCCACCGGCCAAATCTTTGAGCCCGGCGCGCTGGAAGAAATCTGGCAAGACACCCAGGGTCAGCCGTGGCTGGTGAATGCGCTGGCCTATGAAGCCTGTTTCAGAAAGCCCGAGCAGCGCGACCGCAAGGTGCCGGTTACGGTGGAGCAGATGCGCCAGGCGCGCGAGAGTTTGATACTGCGCCGCGACACGCATCTGGACCAGTTGGCCGACAAGCTGCGCGAGCCGCGCGTTCAACGCGTGATCGAGCCGATGCTGCAAGGCGTTGACCTGCCCCCGGACGTTCCCGACGATGACCGTCAGTATTGCATCGACCTGGGGCTGATTGCCAGGCGCGATGGGAAACTGCAAATTGCCAACCGCATTTACCGCGAGGTGCTGCCGCGCGAGCTGACCTCCATCTTGCAAGACAGCATGCAAGGCAAGGCTGAGCTGCCCTGGTTTGTGTTGCCCGATGGCAGTCTGGACATGGACAAACTGCTGGACGCGTTTCAACAGTTTTTCCGCGAACACGCCGAGAGCTGGCTGCAGCGTTATGCCTACCACGAGGCTGGCCCACAACTGCTGCTGCAAGCCTTTTTGCAGCGCGTGGTCAACGGCGGTGGGCGCATTGCGCGTGAATACGGCCTGGGCCGGGGCCGCACCGATCTGTTTTTGCAGTGGCCACTGAGCCGCCAGGGCTTTTTGGGGCCGATGCACGGCAGGTGGTGCTGGAGCTGAAAATCCAGCACAAGGGCCGCGCCGCCACGCTGGCGGCCGGTCTGGTGCAGACGGCGCGCTATGCCGACCAATGCGGGGCCGACAGCGCACATTTGCTGATCTTTGACCGTGACCCCGGCGTGCCATGGGACGACAAGATTTACCTTGAGGTACATCGCCAGGATCAGCGGACCATCCAGGTCTGGGGCATGTGAACTATTGGCATAAGTGATGGCAAAAAATGCCTGTAGCCCTTATGGAACCTGCGCTGGTAGCTACTACACTTATAGCATACCGATATCCCAAGCTAATGAGACTGGGGCGCAAAGGCGACACCAAAGCGGTTTGCCAATGTTTCGAGTCGCTGGTCCAGCGTCCAGAGCACCGCGCCTGGTGTCAACAGGGTCGAGGCAAGCAAACAAAGATCAACCCAGCCGCACCCGAGTCCGTACAGTGCCTCGCGTTCAATCAACGCCCTGACCTCGCTTGTGCTGGCGGGGTGGACGGTTTGCAAAAGCTCAATGGCACTCAAAGTTGCAATTCTGGGCTCCGGCGGTGTTCCGCACGCCAGTTCACCGATCACCATGGGATGGGTGAACGCTCGGTCCTGTTGGGCAATCTGAACAAGAATGCCATTGCGACTGCGAAAGTGCTCGGACCACACCGATGTGTCGATCAAGACACCCATGTGGCGGCCGTCGGTTTGCGCCGCGGGATGTCTTGCATGTCCGGCATGGTGCCGCCCAGATCAGCCAATCGCTTTGCCGCCTGGACCCGCACGAATGTCGCTATGGCCTCGCGAAAGAGGTCGGCCTTGTCCATTTTGGGGTCTGCGACGGCCAAGGCTTTTTCATAGAGCGCGTCGTCAATGGTCACTGTCGTTCTCATCGTCACCTCCGATGCCATCAATGATGCCATTTTGAATCACTGTTGGAGCATGGTTGCGAATCGACTGTATGGCCATTGGCTACAGCGTGTGTGGCACGATGCGGGAAAACCGACTTGCCCAGACAGCACGATCATCGGCAATATCATGAAACCACGTCCGGTGCTTGACACAAACATTCTGGTGGCTGGTTTGGCCAGCCAGCGCGGTGCATCGTTCGCGCTGATCGAGCGGGCACTGTTGGGGCACTTTGCCTTGGTAGCGTCACCTGCCTTATGGCTTGAGTATGCAAGTGTGCTCAAACGCAGTGACATCCTCTTATTGCACGGGTTGGCAAGCAGCGACGTTGACGACATCCTGAATGCCCTGGCGGCTGTGGTGCAGCCGGTTCAATCGCACTTTTTATGGCGGCCACAACTGCGTGACCCCAATGACGAGATGGTGCTTGAGGCCGCCGTGAATGGCCAAGCCTCTTGCCTGGTGACCCTGAACAGGCGCGATTTCATCCCGGCAGCAGAGCACTGGCAGATTGATCTGCGCTTGCCCGGCAAATTTTTACAACTTTTGGAGAACCCCTCATGAGCCAGGTTGCCCTGCGTTTACCCGATTCGCTGCACCAGTGCGCCAAACAAATGGCCGCACGCGATGATGCGTCGCTCAACCAGTTCATCGTCACCGCCGTGGCTGAAAAAATTTCTGCGCTCAACACCGAGGCTTTTTTTCAGGAGCGGGCCAGGCAAAGCACCCCGCTGCGCGCCCAGGCGGCGCTGGCCAAGGTGCGCCAGGGCCGCCGCTGGCCGGGGATGAGCGCTAGCAGTTTTGCCGACGCACCTGCGCCTACTTGCTGCATCTGTATCTGTTGATCAAATAGCGCTGCAGCTCCTATTCAATAAGCGCTGGAAGCTATCATTTTTAAGTTATTCCGACAGCATGTTCAGCCCAACCACCAACCTCACCGGTTGGTGCCGGCCACGCGCGGGTCTGCGCTCAGTCAAGCAACAACATCAATATGGGTGTCAAGTCCGTCGATTGTGCAGCCGTCGTCACCGCCACGCTACTGGGGCTGGCTTGCTGGTTATTGGCCAAGTCTTTGGCGACGAAGTACAGCTTGTACGCCGTGCTGGGCGTCAAACCGCTCAGACTGATGCTCGCGGGCGTGGCAGCCGCCATGGCGGTATTGCCAGAACGAACCACGGTGACGGCAGCATAGTTGACGCCGGCCACCACCTGCTCGGACGTGGGGGCAGTGGCTGCGCTGGGCACCAGCAGCCAGTAGCCGGTGCCGGCTTCGTTGATCGTCACGCTGATGCCGGCCGTGCGGGCAGTTGGGCTGCTGCTGAGGGTCGGGGCTGCGGTGGTGGTGGGTGGCGTTGTATCTGCTGCAGCCGTAGTGACTGCCACACTGCCTATAGCGGCTTGCCGGTTATTGGCCCAGTCCTGGGCAACAAAGTTCAGCTTGTAAGCGGTACCCGCCGTCAGACCGGTCAGACTGATGCTGCCCGGGGTGGCTGCCGACATGGGCAGGTTGCCCGAAGCGACCACGGCGACGGCACCGTAGTTGACCCCGGCCACCACCTGCTCGGGTGTGGGTGCGGCTGCCGTGCTTGGCACCAGCAGCCAGTAGCCGGTGCCGGCTTCGTTGATCGTCACGCTGATGCCTGCGGTGGCGGTGGTAGGGCCACTGCTGACAGCCGGGCCTGCGGTGGTGACGGGTGGCGTTGTATCTACTGCTACAGCCGTCGTGACTGCCACACTTCCCACAGAGCTTTGCCGGTTGTTTGACGCATCTTTTGCCACAAAGTACAGCTTGTAAGCGGTACCCGCCGTCAGACCGGTCAGACTGATGCTGCCCGGGGTGGCTGCCGACATGGGCAGGTTGCCCCGAAGCGACCACGGCGACGGCACCGTAGTTGACCCCGGCCACCACCTGCTCGGGTGTGGGTGCGGCTGCCCAGCTTGGCACCAGCAGCCAGTAGCCGGTGCCGGCTTCGTTGATCGTCACGCTGATGCCAGCGGTGCTGGTGGTCGGGGCACTGCTGACAGCCGGGCCTGCGGTTGTGGCGGGAGGTGTGGTGTCCAGCAGATCAAAAGAAGCCAAAGACTGTCCGCCTCGCACGAGGCGAACACTGTAGGGGATGGTCTTGTAGTTGTAGTCGACGGTGCCCAAGATGAAGTAGACGACCCACGCGAGACTCTGATCCTCCGACAAGGAGGTCGATGTCCATGTACCACCGTCAATATTGATGGAGGTATTTGGAAAGGCTACCGTGTCGATGGTCGACTGGCCAAAGGTGTAGTTGCCGAGCTTGGTAATGGACTCCAGCTCGTTCACATTGGGTACACGCCAGTCGGTAAAGCCTTTATAACTGGCAGCGTTGGCCGCAACCGCAGCCGCTAAGGCTTCAGCCCAATCAAAGTCGCTGCTGCCGGTAATGGTCAGGCAATCGCTACCAGTGCGCCCCACAATGCACTGGGCCCACACCAGGCCGGTCGTGACGTCCGTCACCGTGCCGTTGCCATTGACAGTAAAGGGGGCTGCGGCCCAGGCGGGCAAGGCCAGACTCAGTGCCAGGGCAGCACTGTAGACACCACGGCGGCAGGGTTTGGCAGGCAATACTGTTCGTTCGGTTGGCTTCATGGCTCTGGCACTCAAAGGTTGAAGGTTGGATTCGTTGAAATTGGCCAACGCCTGCATATCTTGCGCCAGCGTCAGCAGGGTTTTCATCTCGTCTACCGCCAGCACCAACTGAGCCAGCGCAGCAATCAGGAAACCACCAAAAGGGCAAAACTACTGACCGCTTCGCACGAGGCGAACATAGTTAGAGCTGGTCTTGTTGTCGAAGTAGGAGGCACCGAACAGGAAGTTGACGATCCACGCGTTACTCGGATTAGGCGGATAAATGTCGTTGGTCCAGTAAAGATAACTCCGCGTCTCAGGGAAAAAATTGGCATCGATCTTGGGTTGCGCGACAATACCCCGGTGAGTAAGGCTTAGCAGCTCGCGCCGGGTGGGCAGGCGCCAATCATTGGCCGTTTCACCACACAGGTCGGCAGCGTTCAGTGCAGCAATAAAAGCATCGGTGCTGCAGGTGCTCAATCCACAGAGGGCATCACCCAGGTTGCTGCCCCAAGCGTAGCGGTAGAGGCTGTCTTGCAAGCCCGAAGTTGTTTTGACCTCCCAGATCAGGTTGGTGACGTTGTCTTTCACACACCGCGGCGTGGCCGATGGCACGGCGGGCGAACCGGTCAGCGCAATCGCGTTGCCACTGGCATCCAGCGGGGTGAAGTCAAAACCCGCAGCGCCACCGCCCACCTTGCTGGGATTGGCTACATCGCGGCCAAACCGGCCATCCTGGCGCGGGCGGGTGCCTGCATCACCGGTAGTGCCGCTGTCGCAAGCCACCCATGCATCATTGGCGTCTGTACACCAGGTTTGCCCGGTGTCATTGAGCAGACCGGTCGGCGCAGCTTGCACAGCAATGGTCCCCAGCAACAGGGCAGCGGTCAGCGTCAGTGCGGAACGAAGGACAGACAGGCGCGAGAAAACCGACAGTGCAGGCAAGGTGTGCATGAGTGGTGGCTCCAGAATGAAAAAAGCCGCTCGGCGCGAAAAAGCGCCGGGCGACTGCGACTGAATGATGAAAGTGGCGCGGGTGTTAGTCGCCAAATTGACTTGACTTGACCTGACAAAAATGATGCGAGATCGCGCAGTACTTTGCGCAAATATGGAATATGTTTGTTTGAGAAATGCATTTTCCGAAGCATTGTGACCAAATGCTGCTACCGTGTGTATTCCCATTTGTGGGATATGTAGACTTTTTGCAACATCTTCAGCTTCATAGACCAGAACAGCAAACATGTGGTTTTAGATGCCGAACAGGGCTGCCGGTATCGGCTTGACTACCCCATTTGCCAAATTGCTGGACTGCGCTGACCAGTTCGATCACCTGCGGGCGCAAGCCAACCCGTTTGCCAGTGTCACCAGCGCAAATCTGAGCAATGCCGGATTTGGTCAGCAATGCAAACGCTACCATTGCAGCATGGACAAATTCTTCAACACCGCCGGCCCAAACAAGCCTGACATCCATTACACCCTGTTGCCCAAGGACCGGATCAATTGGCCCGAGCTCTCGGGTTTGATGGGGGCGCAAAAGTACTTCATCCTGCACGCACCACGCCAGACCGGCAAGACCAGTTTGCTGATCAACCTGATGCACTTCATCAATGGGCAGGGCCAGTACCGGGCGCTGTATGTCAACATTGAGGCGGCGCAGGCGGCACGCAATGATGTTGCCAGCGGCATTGCAACCATCGTCTCGGCCATGGGCCGGGCGGCCGACATTTACTGGAAAGACCCCAGTTGGAGCCAACTCGCCTGGCAAAGAGGCACAGCAGGCAGCGACGCAGGGCAAAGACAGCCTGACAGCCGTGCTGCAGCGCTGGAGCCTGGCCAGTGACAAGCCTCTGATCATCTTTCTGGACGAAGTCGATGCCCTGGTGGGCGACACGCTGATCTCATTGCTGCGCCAGATCCGCGCCGGCTACGCCCAGCGCCCTGAAGCCTTCCCGCAAAGCATGGTGCTGTGCGGCGTGCGTGATGTGCGCGACTATCGGCTACACCGCAGCGACGGCGAAATCATCACCGGGGGCAGCGCCTTCAACATCAAGAGCGAATCCATCCGGCTGGCCGACTTCTCCCCAAGCCGATGTCAAAGCCCTGCTGCAACAACACACCGATGCCACCGGACAGACGTTTGAGTCCGGCGTGCTGGAAGAAATCTGGGCTGACACCCAGGGTCAGCCCTGGCTGGTGAATGCGCTGGCCTATGAGGCCTGTTTCAGAAAGCCCGAGCAGCGCGACCGCACCGTGCCGGTGACGGTGGAGCAGATGCGCCAGGCGCGTGAGAGCCTGATTCTGCGCCGCGACACGCATCTGGACCAGTTGGCCGACAAGCTGCGCGAGCCCCGCGTTAAGCGCGTGATCGAGCCCATGCTGCAAGGCGCAGACCTGCCCCCGGACGTGCCCGACGATGACCGCCAGTATTGCATCGACCTTGGGTTGATTGCCCGGCGTGATGGGAAACTGCAAATTGCCAACCGCATTTACCGCGAGGTGCTGCCGCGCGAGCTGACCAGCATTGTGCAAGACAGCATGCAAGGCAAGGCTGAACTGCCATGGTTTGTGTTGCCTGATGGCAGTCTGGACATGGACAAGCTGCTGGACGCGTTTGTGCAGTTTTTCCGCGAACACTCCGAGAGCTGGCTGCAGCGCTATGCCTACCACGAGGCCGGGCCGCAATTGCTGCTGCAAGCCTTTTTGCAGCGCGTGGTCAACGGCGGTGGGCGCATTGCGCGTGAATACGGCCTGGGCCGGGGCCGCACCGATCTGTTTTTGCAGTGGCCGCTGTCAGCGCAGGGTTTTACCGGACCCATGCAGCAGGTGGTGCTAGAGCTCAAGATCCAGCACAAAGGTAAAGCCGCCACGCTAGCCACCGGCCTGGCGCAGACCGCGCGTTATGCCGACCAGTGCGGTGCCGACAGCGCGCATTTGCTGATCTTTGACCGCGACCCGGCCACTACCTGGGACGACAAGATTTACCGTGAGCAGCACAGCCTGGGTGGCCGAAACATCAGCGTTTGGGGCATGTGATTGCGCTGCATTTGACAAAATCGCCTGTAGCCCCCGTGGTTATTGCGGAATCAGCTTCTGAATTTGTAGCATCCTGGCTGACAGCAAATTAGCGCGCTGCAAGCCAGCGTGGCCACCGGGGATGTGCGCTAACTGTTTTGCCCGCGCATCCGTGCCAATGGCATGTGCCACACGCAGCGCTACCCTCAGTCAAGCAGCAGCATCAATATCGGTGTCAAGTCCGTCGATGATGCAGCCGTTGTCACCGCCACGCTACTGGGGCTGGCTTGCTGGTTATTGGCCGTGTCTTTGGCAACAAAGTACAGCTTGCACGCCGTGCCGGGCGTCAAACCGCTCAGGCTGATGATCGCGGGCGTGGCAGCCGCCATGGCGATATTGCCTGAACGAACCACGGTGACGCCAGCGTAGTTGACACCGGTCACCACCTGCTCGGACGTGGGGGCAGTGGCTGCGCTGGGCACCAGCAGCCAGTAGCCGGTGCCGGCTTCGTTGATCGTTACGCTGATACCAGCTGTGCGGGCAGTTGGGCTGCCGCTGATGGCCGGGGCTGCGGTGGTTACGGGCGGCGTTGTATCTGCTAAGGCCGTAGTGACCGCCACACTTCCCACTAAGCTTTGCTGGTTGTTTGACGTATCTTTGGCAACAAAGTACAGCTTGTAAGCGGTACCCGGCGTCAACCCGGTCAGGCTGATGCTGGCCGGGGTGGCTGCCGACATCGGCAGGTTGCCCGAAGCGACCACCGAGACCGCACCGTAGTTGACCCCGGCCACCACCTGCGCGGGTGTGGGTGCGGCCGCGGCGCTGGAAACCAGAAGCCAGTAACCGGTGCCAGCTTCGTTGATTGTCACGCTGATGCCGGCGGTGCTGGTGGTCGGGGCACCGCTGAGGGTTGTGCCTGCGGTCGTCGTGGGCGGCGTGATATCCAATAGATCAACAGGTGCCAAAGACTGCCCACTTCGCACCAGGCGAACATAGCCGAGAACCGTCCTGCCGTAGACGAGGACTTCGCCGTAACCGAAGACGACGTACCACGCGCGACTCGGGATGGGCGAATAGGGGGTGGAGGTCCAGGTGCCGCCCACATGATAGGTGTCACCGCTGATGGGCGTGTTGGGAAAAGCTTCTGCATCAATGGTCGCCTGGCCGCTGGTCCAGGTGTCGAACCTGGTGATGGACTCCAACTCCTTCACGTTGGGCACGCGCCAGTCGTTAAAGCCCTTGTAATTGGCCGTATTGGCTGCCACCGCTGCCGCCAGTGCCCCGGGCCAGCCGTACAGCCGGGGCACCAGTGGGGTGTCGGTCAGGCAAGTGCTGGTGCTGCGCCCCACAATGCATTGGTCCCACACCAGGTTGGTGGTGGCATCCGTCACCGTGCCATTGTCATTTACGGTAAAGGGCGCTGCAGCCCAGGCAGGCCACGCAACGCTGAGGCTGAGTGCCAGCGTGGCCGTGAATATCCAGCGTCGGCAAACGGCGGGGGCAAGGGTTGGCAGTGCTTTCATGTCGCAGCTCTCGAAGGTTGGGGATGAAAAAAAATGGGGGACTGGCTGGCAATCGTGCCAGTGGCCACTCGGTGCATGGCCCCAGACTGGGGCCCTGCACCGTTTTACCTGGTGGCAAGACGGCTGGACAAGTGCCCGCGAGCATCCGATCACAGTCGAGCTCCGGTGCCGGTGCACCTAGACGGATCCCCTGGCTTGGACCGAACATTTGGTTCAGCCAGGAGTACGGTACCAGCGTGCGCTGCCACGGCGTCGCACCCCTACCGTGGGGTCGGCATTCAACAGTGCACGGCAATGGTCTTGCCATGCGGCAGCTTCAGCGCGGTCGAGTTTGTCTGCCCAAAAGGTCAATTTATTGTCCGCTTCGCACGAGGCGAACATGGTAGGAAAACGCCTTGACGATGGCGTAGGGGCTGCCGTCCTCGAATGCGACGTCCCACGCGAGACTCGGATCATGCGTATAGGTGTCGCTGGTCCAGTACCCATTGCTGCTCAGTGTGTCTGGAAAGTAATTTGTGTCTATCGCCGGGTTTTGCGCACCGTAATGCACGATACCCAGCAGTTCACGGCGGGTGGGAAGGCGCCAGCCGCTATTGAAACCGCAACGGGTGGCGTTGTTGGTGGCTGTCGGTAAGGTGGTTTGTGCATAGGTCGCCCAGTCGCCGAAGTCGGTCTGCAGCGACCAGATCAGGTTGGTGACGTTGTCTTTGGTACACGCCCACTCGCCAACAGCCGGGCTGGCACCCGTGTTGGCCGTAGGGCTGGCAACACAACTGCCGGTTGAGGCGATACCGGTCACGTTTCCGCCAACCACCCCGCTGGGCGTGCCTGCGATGTCCCCGTTCATGCAGACCTTGCTGAAGTCAAAACCCGCCGCACCACCACCCACCTTGGACGGGCTGGCCACGTCACGGCCAAAACGGCCGTCCTGGCGCGGCATCGCTGAGCCGTCGCCAGTATTAACCAGCGTGCAGGTGCCCAGCGCGCTGCTGCCGATGGCGGCGCACTGGGTTTGCCCGGTGTCGTTGAGCAGGCCGGTAGGTTGGGCTGCGGCTGGGCTGCACAGCAGCCAGGCACCGGCCAGGGCCAGCAACGCCTGGCAAGCCGCGCGACGCGGTGAATGGATCTTTTTTGACATGGCTGGGCTTTCAGAAATAAAAAACCGCCGGTCGCTAAATAACAACAGGCGGCAGGCAGACGGGGAAAAGGCGTGGGGGGCGCTAACGCTCGGCTTGGCAACATGGCATGCATTTTCTCCGCGGATGGTGAGTGAATTTTTTTACTCATTTTGATAGTAGCAGATGCGGCTGATGGGCTGGCGGGTGCATTTCTTACCACTCAATGCGCCAAGCCATCTGTCCCAAACAGGTGTTGCAAAGAGATAGCCGTCAGGATGGCCGCGGTCCAGTTCACAAGCTGCGGTTCGCTGGCACCAGCCAGCCGCTCTTGTGCCTCCAATAAGTGGTGAATACCGTCAATGCCTGCAATATTAACCTTGGGCACCTTGCGGCGCAGCAGCAGTCGCGCCCACAGGCTGAGCGTTCGGCGCAAGGGCTGCAGGTCTGCGCCTTGCAGCACCGCACCCAGAGCCCGCAACACTTCGGCAATGTCGCGCGGGTGGAGTCAGCATGGGTACGGACCATCCCTGCTCAGCGGCCCCCTGTCAGGCTCGTGATCAATCAGGGCAATTTGACGATGGCATTTTGTGGGCTTACCCTGGTGGACCGGGGAATTCTGCTAGCCTGGCGCAGCACGCCGCTGCCATGCGTTTGGCGGCCTGGTCAGCGCGGCATGGCTGCCCTGGCCTGGTGTTCGACCAGCTTGCCGGGGTTGTTGGATGCCAACACAATCTTCATAAGAAAAAGGCATCTAGCCCATGTTGCGTAAGCGCCAGATACTACTAAATCAATAGCAATGCTGCTGCCGCCGGATGGGTTCGCAGATGCTCTGGTCGGCATGATGCCAGAAAACCAGCTTGCCAAAACAGCCCAGCCACCACCGTAACCTGCCAGCCTGTGCCACGTGCTGGACTGCCCTTAGTCAAGCAGCAGCATCAATATCGGTGTCAAGTCAGTTGATGCAGTCGTCGTCACCGCCACGCTACTGGGGCTGGCTTGCAGGTTATTGGCCGTGTCTTTGGCAACGAAGTACAGCTTGTACGCCGTGCTGGCCGTCAAACCGCTCAGGCTGATGCTCGCGGGCGTGGCAGCCGTCATGGCGGTATTGCCTGAACGAACCACGGTGACAGAAGCATAGTTGACGCCGGCCACCACCTGCTCGGACGTGGGAGCAGTGGCTGCGCCGGGCACCAGCAGCCAGTAGCCGGTGCCCGCTTCGTTGATCGTCACGCTGATGCCGGCAGTGCGGGCAGTTGGGCTGCTGCTAAGGGTTGGGGCTGCAGTGGTTACCGGCA
Organism: Candidatus Rhodoferax mariagerensis; assembly: GCA_016719055.1. Taxonomy (GTDB): domain Bacteria; phylum Pseudomonadota; class Gammaproteobacteria; order Burkholderiales; family Burkholderiaceae_C; genus Rhodoferax; species Rhodoferax mariagerensis. The sequence goes on from JADKAW010000042.1 coordinate 27,166, forward strand.
GCGTGGTGTCGGATGGTGAACCCAGCAGATCAGAAGAAGCCAAAGACTGTCCGCTTCGCACGAGGCGAACATAGTCCGGGGATATCTTGGTGCCTGCGCCGCCCTCGCCGTAGCCAAAGTTGACATACCAAGCGTAACCAATCGAGGTCAAACTGGCAGATGCAGGTGTGACGAAGCCCCAGAACCACCGTTGCTGCGGGTGTTGGGAAAGCCGACATATCAATGCTGGGCATGGAGGTATCGATCTTCACGATGGACTCCAGCTCGTTCTTGTTGGGCACGCGCCAGTCGGTAAAGCCTTTATAGCTGGTCGAATTGGCCGCCACCGCTGCCGCCAGGGCTTCAGGCCACGTGTAGAGGCGGGGCGCGGCGGTGTCGGTCAGGCAGTCGATGCCAGTGCGCCCCACAATGCATTGGTCCCACACCAGGCTGGTGGTGGCATCTGACACCGTGCCATTGCCGTTGACGGTAAAGGCACGGCAGCCCAGGCGGGCCAGGCCACACTCAGGCTGACTGCCAGGGTAGCGCTGAAGACCCAACGGCGAAAGGGTGTGGTAGGCGAAAGCGTGGTTAGAGGTGGCTTCATGGCTCGGATTCTCAAAGGATGAAGGTTGGGTTTGTATGACGGTGTCATGGCAGCTTCAGGCACCCAAAATAGTGAGGTGTAAAGCCAGATCAAGGGCGGCTTTCCGACCGGCAAGTGGCGGTAATGAGCCATGGCGCAGGGGTTCAGAGAGCCATCAATAGGGCAAAATTACGGTCCACTTCGCACGAGGCAAACATAGTTGCCAAACGTCTTGTAGTCCCGGTGGAGCCGCCGCCATTGAAGAAGGACGACCCAAACGTAATCCGGAAATCCGCAAAGGTGTCGCTGGTCCAGCAAAAAAATGGTGTGACCGGAAAGTAATTGACATCGATTGCGGGCGCATTGGTCCGGCCGTTGTGCACGATGCTCAGCAGCTCGCGCCGGGTGGGCAGGCGCCAGTCATTGGCTGTTTCACCACAAAGGTTGGCAGCGTTCAGTGCAGTAATAAAAACATCGGTGTTGCAGGAGCTCATGCTGGCATCACAGGTCGCAGTGTCCGCAATGCTGCTGCCCCAGGCATAGGTGTAGGTGTAGTCTTGCAGGTCTTTCAGGGGCGAGGCGGTTTTGACCTCCCAGATCAGGTTGGTGACGTTGTCTTTCACACACCGCGGCGTGGCCGATGGCACGGCGGGCGAACCGGTGAGCGCAATCGCGTTGCCACTGGCATCCAGCGGGGTGAAGTCAAAACCCGCAGCGCCGCCACCCACTTTGGTCGGGCTGGCTACATCGCGGCCAAAGCGGCCGTCCTGGCGCGGGCGGGTGCTAGCATCGCCGGTGGCGGCACTGTCACAGGCCACCAGCACATCGCTGGCATTGGCACATTGTGTTTGCCCGGTGTCGTTGAGCGGGCCGGTGGGTGCGGCTTGCGTCACGCTGGCCCCCAGCAGCAGCGCACTAACCAACGTCAGCGCAGAACGAAGGGCAGACAGGCGCGAAAAAACCGACTGGGCAGGCAAGGTGTGCATGAGTGGTGGCTCCACAATGAAAAAAGCCGCCCTGTGCTAAACAGCGCCGGGCGGTTGAAGGATAAAAGTGGTGCGGGTATTGGTCGCTAAATTGATTGGAAAAAATGCTACCAGATGGCCCAAGACTTTGCTCAAATTTGGATTGATTTTGTTTGAAAGATTCATTTTGAACAGCATTTTGACCCAAAGGCTGCTGTCGTGGGTATCCCCATTTGGGGGATATTTAGCCTGTTAGCAACATTTTTCGGCTTTTTACCAACACAGCAAACGCCAGTAAGCCCGAGCGGTCTCGGCATCCTGGTTCAGCAGGCCTGAACCTTGCGGCATCGGCCTGGCTTGCCCATCGCCAAGTCCTGCCTTTTGCGGATTTCGCCATGCCAGCTTCCGTCAGTGATGCAGGCGCTACCATTGCAGCATGGACAAATTCTTCAACACCGCTGGCCCGAACCAACCTGACATCCACTACACGCTGTTGCCCAAAGACCGGGTCAACTGGCCCGAGTTGTCGGGCCTGATGGCGGCACGCAAGTATTTCATCCTGCACGCACCGCGCCAGACTGGCAAGACCAGCTTGTTGATCAACCTGATGGACTTTATCAACGCCCAAGGTCAATACCGGGCGCTGTACATCAACATTGAAGCCGCGCAGGCTGCGCGCAGTGATGTGCTGATGGCATCCAGCGCCATGGTGCAGGCGCTGGCGGGTGCCGCGCGGCTGTACTGGAAAGACTTCCACAGCTGGAGCCAAATCGCCTTGGCAAGTTTGCAGCGCGCAGCCAATGGCAAAGACCGCCTGACAACGGTGCTGCAAAGCTGGAGCCGAGCCAGTGACAAGCCTCTGATCATCTTTCTGGACGAAGTCGATGCCCTGGTGGGCGACACGCTGATCTCATTGCTGCGCCAGATCCGCGCTGGCTACGCCCAGCGGCCCGAAGCTTTTCCGCAAAGCATGGTGCTGTGCGGCGTGCGTGATGTGCGCGACTATCGGCTACACCGCAGCGACGGCGAAATCATCACCGGGGGCAGCGCCTTCAACATCAAGAGCGAATCCATCCGGCTGGCCGACTTCTCCCAAGCCGATGTCAAAGCCCTGCTGCAACAACACACCGATGCCACCGGACAGACGTTTGAGTCCGGCGTGCTGGAAGAAATCTGGGCTGACACCCAGGGTCAGCCCTGGCTGGTGAATGCGCTGGCCTATGAGGCCTGTTTCAGAAAGCCCGAGCAGCGCGACCGCACCGTGCCGGTGACGGTGGAGCAGATGCGCCAGGCGCGTGAGAGCCTGATTCTGCGCCGCGACACGCATCTGGACCAGTTGGCCGACAAGCTGCGCGAGCCACGGGTGCGCCATGTGGTCGAACCGATCCTCGCTGGCCTGGGTGGCGCTGAAGACCTGCCCGACGACGACATCCAATACTGCCGCGACCTTGGGCTGATCGGGCTGGGCCGCCCGCTAGCCATTGCCAACCGCATCTATCAGGAAGTGATTCCGCGTCAGCTCACCTGGAGCACGCAAGAAACCATGGTGCAGGAACAGACCTGGTACCTGACACCCGCCGGCCAACTCGACATGGACAAGCTGCTGGACGCGTTTCAACAGTTTTTCCGCGAACACTCCGAGAGCTGGCTGCAGCGTTATGCCTACCACGAGGCCGGGCCGCAACTGCTGCTGCAAGCCTTTTTGCAGCGCATCGTCAACGGCGGTGGGCGCATTGCGCGTGAATACGGCCTGGGCCGGGGCCGAACCGATCTGTTTTTGCAGTGGCCGCTCAGTGCCCAAGGCTTTCTTGGGCCGATGCAGCAGGTGGTGCTGGAGCTCAAAATCCAGCACAAAGGCAAAGTCGCCACGCTAGCCACCGGCCTGGCACAGACCGCGCGCTATGCCGACCAGTGCGGGGCCGACAGCGCGCATTTGCTGATCTTTGACCGCGACCCCAGCGTGCCCTGGGATGACAAGATTTACCGCCAGGAGCACAGCCAAGGCGCGCGGACCATCAATGTCTGGGGCATGTGATTGCGCCGCATGTAACAAAATTGCCTGTAGCCCCCGTGGGTATTGCGGAATCAGCTTCTTAATTTGTAGCATGCTGGCTGACAGCGAATTAGCGCGCTGCACGCCAGCGTGGCCACCTGGGATGTGCACTAACTGTTTTGCCGGCGCACCCGTGCCAATAGTACGTGCCACACGCAGCGCTACCCTCAGTCAAGCAGCAACATCAATATCGGTGTCAAGTCCGTCGATTGTGCAGCCGTCGTCACCGCCACGCTACTGGGGCTGGCTTGCAGGTTATTGGCCGTGTCTTTGGCAACGAAGTACAGCTTGTACGCCGTGCCGGGCGTCAAACCGCTCAGGCTGATGCTCGCGGGCGTGGCAGCCGTCATGGCGGTATTGCCTGAACGAACCACGGTGACGCCAGCGTAGTTGACACCGGCCACCACCTGCTCGGACGTGGGGGCAGTGGCTGCGCTGGGCACCAGCAGCCAGTAGCCGGTGCCGGCTTCGTTGATCGTCACGCTGATACCAGCTGTGCGGGCAGTTGGGCTGCCGCTGAGGGTCGGGGCTGCAGTGGTGACGGGCCGCGTGGTGTCGGGCGGTGAACCCAGCAGATCAGAAGAAGCCAAAGACTGTCCGCTTCGCACGAGGCGAACATAGCTGTACCACCACTTGTCGCTGCCATCGGTGTAGCCGTCGTAGAAGTTGACGATCCACGCGAATCTCGGATTAGGCGCCCAGGTGGTCGATGTCCAGGTGCCACCATAGCCAACCACGTCACCGGTGACAGGTGTATTGGGAAAAGCGTCTGCATCAATGGTCGCCTTGCCGCTGGTCCAGGTATCTAGCTTGGTGATGGATTCCAGCTCATTCACATTGGGCACGCGCCAGTCCGTAAAGCCTTTGTAGCTGGCAGCGTTGGCGGCCACTGCGGCGGCCAACGCCCCGGGCCAGTCGTACAGCCCGGCGGTGTCGGTCAGGCAGGCGCTGCCAGTTCGCCCCAAAATGCATTGGTCCCACACCAGGCTGGTCATGGTATCCGTCACCGTACCATTGCCATTGACGGTAAAGGGCGCAGCAGCCCAGGCGGGCCACGCCAGGCTCAGGCTCAGTGCCAGGGTGGCGCTGCAGACCCCAGGGCGGCAGGGTTTGGCAGGTAACAGAATGCATTCAGGTGACTTCATGGCGCGAGTTCTCAAAGATTGAAGGTTGGGTTTGAATGACAGTGTCATGGCAGCTTCAGACACACCAAAAAGTAAGGTGCACGACCAAATCAAGGGCCGCTTTCCAGACCGGCAAGTGGCGGTAATGGGCCATGGCGATGGGGTTCAGGGAGCCATCAAAAGGGCAAAATTACTGTCCGCTTCGCACGAGGCGAACATAGTAGGCGCTCGTCTTTTCGTTGGCATTGGAGCTGCCGCTGTCGAAGCCGACGAACCACGCGTTACTCGGACTAGGCGCAAATGTGTCATTGGTCCAGTACCAATCGCTTTGCGTCGCAGGGAAAAAATTGGCATCGATCGCGGGGAGCGTGGTCAGACCCCGGTGGACAATGCCCTGCAGCTCGCGCCGGGTAGGCATGCGCCAGTCATCGACCGTTTCACCACACAAGTTGGCAGCGTTCAGTGCAGCAATAAACTTATCCGTGTTGCAGGGGCTTACGCTGGCACCACAGCTTGCAACACCGGCATTGCTGCGCCAAGCGTAGGTGTAGCTGGTGTCTTGCAGGCCCGAAGTTGTTTTGACCTCCCAGATCAGGTTGGTGACGTTGTCTTTGACGCAGCGTGGCGTGGCTGCTGGCACGGCGGGCGAACCGGTGAGTGCAATGACATTGCCACTGGCATCCAGCGGGGTGAAGTCAAAACCCGCAGCGCCGCCACCCACTTTGGTCGGGCTGGCTACATCGCGGCCAAAACGGCCGTCCTGGCGCGGACGAGTGCCTGCATCGCCGGCGGTGGCGCTGTCACAAGCCACCAGCACATCGCTGGCATTGGCACACTGGGTTTGCCCGGTGTCGTTGAGCAGGCCGGTGGGTGCGGCTTGCACAGCGCTGGCCGCCAGCAGCAGAGCACTGGCCAGCGTCAGTGCAGAACGATAAACAGAAAGGCGCGAGAAAAACGACAGATCAGGCAAGGTGTGCATGAGTGGTGGCTCCAGAATGAAAAAAGCCGCCCGGCGCTAAACAGCACGGGGCGGCAAAAGAAAAAACGAAAAAGATTGGGGAGGCGCTAAGGCTTGGCTTGGCTTGGCTTGGGCTTGGCTTGGCTTGGAAAAAAACATAGACCAACCGATCGGGACTGGGTTCAGATTTTCAAGAATTTGGGTCGAATAATGTGTATCCCGGCGAATGTAAACGATGTTTGACGGCTTGGGTATCCCCCATTTGGGGGGTTTTTCAAGCTTTTTGGGGCCATTGGTCCCGCTGCGCCCGCAAAAATGGTCGGTCGATCTGGGTCGCCAGGGCGCTGATATCTGCTGTCGCAACACCCATGCTGGCAAAGTGGGCCCGCCAACCCGACACCACAGCCGCCACCGTTGCCACCAAAGCAACTGCTGCGCTGGACTTCAAACCAAAATGCTGGTGCTCTGACAAAGCGTTGATCAGCGTGGCATCCGCCTGCGCGGTGCCAACGCGCATTTGCTGATAACCCAGCGCCTGACCCGAAGGCAGCACGTCAAACGCGGGTGACAACGCGTATTGGCCCCGGTCATCCATCAACAAGACATGGTTTTTTTCGTGGTCGTCGGTGTTGTCCATCAGAATATTGAAGACCATCCGGCAAAACAGTTCGCGCATGTGCTGCAGGCGCAAGCCACCATCGGCCACGCCCCGTCTGCGCAGAATCTGGGCCAGTTCCGGATAACCCATGCCCTCGCCGGCGGCCTTGAGCGCTACCTTGGCTGAAACGGCGTGTACACGGCGTCCATCACCCCGGTCAAATCGCTTGACGGCCAGCGCATGCCCCGACGGCAAGGCAATCGGCCGGGTCTCGGCAACGCGGATGCCGGCTTTGGCTGCCAGAGTCATGGTGGCATGCTCAACCAGCGGCATATTGATTGATTCACCCGGCTCACTAAATTTGACAATCCAGGGGTGGCCGTCGATTGTGATCAGCGCCTTGGGCCGTGCGCCGCCCATGGCGCCGCCGGGTGCCATCAGGCGCTGTTGCAGCGGGTCCATCGATTCGCCGATCAAGACACGGCGCACCAGTTGCTCAAGCGCCGCAACGTCCGCCAGTTGCGGCAGCGGTCCAAAGCGCCTTGGCCGGTAGGTCTCACCGGTCGGCGATACGCCCAGCGCACCAAAGCGCTCGTCACCGGCATAGAACAAAAAATCCAGGACAGACAGGCGCGGTGGTTTTTCCAGAAAACGGATGACTCGCTCGCCCCAGCGGTCAGGTCGCGCATCGTCCACCGCACCTGCAGCGGTTTCAGTCTCTGTGGGCAGGAATTCGCTGTCCACCAGTGGCATGTCTTCGCTCAGGGCAAACCCGGTGTTGAGCCAGGTTGGGGCATAACGCAAGGACACGCCCCTCAAACCGCGCACCGTGCTCAAAGTGCCAATCAGCTGCGGCTGTGCGGGCTTGCCGAGCCACCAAAGGTAAAGCGTGTCGGTCGGCTGGTAGGTTTTAAGGTCGAAGTCGATCATCAATAGAGCTAGGTTTGCGCACGGCACGCATTTGGGCGGCCCGCACCGCATCTTCCAGCGCGCCCCGATCATGTTCAGGTGCCGCCAGATCAGAGAGCGCGGATGTGCGTCCCATTAACCACAGCGCTGTCGCATAAACACCCATTGCGACGCTGGGGTCGCCGCGTTCCATGCGCATCAGAGTGGGCTCGGATACCCCTATCCGCTGGGACCATGTCTGGCGCGACTCGCGCCGACGTTTGCGCGCAATGGCCAGGTTTTCACCCAGCGCGCGCAAGTGGCTGGCGACGACCTGCGGCAAAGTGTCAATGACTTGAGAATGCTTTGACATGACATATATATCATCAAAACTTCAATAATACTAACATTTATAGTAGTTTAAAAATATCCAACAATTTCAGTTCTGGCAATATTTCCACTTTTTTCAGGCTTTTTTGCCAGCATTCATAGGCTGAACCAAATGTCGCCCGAGTTGAGGCACACATAAAAAAACCGCCCGGCACTGCAAAGCACCGGGCGGCCATGTTTGCAGGGCAACCGTTGCGCGTTCAGTTCCCCACCTTCAGCGCGCCGCCCTTGCCCAGACCACCCTTGACGGTTTGTGCCTTGTAGTTGCGCAGCGAAATCACCATGCTGTTATAGGAGTCCACAAAAGCTGCCACCGTGGCTTTGCCAGCGGGGGTGCGCGAGAAACCACTCAGACCACCGGCAGCACCGCCGCCAAACGCACCGAGCGCCGCGCCGTAATTGGTGGCGGTGGCGTTGCCCTCAGAAATGGCAATCTGAACCCCAGAGCGAATGTCAAACAGCGAGAGTGTGACCACCGAGGCTTTGCTCTCCAAAGAGCCCGCCAAGGCACCCACGGTCCCCCCAATCAGGCCTCCCAACGAACCCGCCAGCTTGCCAGTGGACTCGTTGTCAACGATGATGGCAGGCTCCAAAAAGTAATCGGCAGCCACGCGCTGGCCTTTTTGCTGCTGTGAGCCAGCGCGAAATTCGCCCGAGTTGCGCTGCTTGTCGGTAATGGCAGAGATCTTGCCCTCAAGGCGGTTGTTGCCGATGGAGGTGATCACAAAGCAGTTGGACTGCTGCACCGCCAGGCGAATCAGTGGCTCGATGGTAGTAACTTTGGTCGCTGAGCCAAAGCTGGCGTACCACTCTTTGCCCCGTCCATCATCCACCGCCAGCGTACCCATGGGCGCGCTGCAGCGCTCCAGGCTCGAACTGGCACCCGCACTGGTACCGCCAGCGGCAGCCCCTGTAACGGCTGTGGAACTGGGGCCGGGCGCGCCGCCGCTGGAGGCAGAAGCACTGCTACCTGTCGTCACGGTGCCACCTGGGGTGACACAACCAGCCAATGCCAGCAAAGCCGACAGGCTGACGAAACGCAGGGAGGTCAAGGACTTGTTCATGTGAAGCTGCTTTCTCTATGAATGGGGGAACAAAGGGTGCTGAGGATTATCGATGCGTCAAAGACTGTGTCAGCGATTGTGTCAGCGGTAGCGCCAGCCACCGGGTGACCAGTGCCAGTGGTAGGCGTAACCGCTTTGCCACAAGGCTTGCCACGAATTGCGATACGCCTGGCGCCACTGGTACATGTCTTGCTCGGACTTTTTCGCGTTGCGCGCGCCTGCCAGCAATTTTGCAGCTTCCTTGTCGCCGCGTGCGGCAGCCAGCGACAGCCATTTCTCAGCCTCATCAAAATCGGCACCCATTTCTTCCAGTCCCATGAGGTACAGCCGCCCCAGAGCCAGGTAGGCTGCAGGCACGCCACGCTCACCGGCTTCGCGCATCCACTGCAGCGCCTGGTAACTGTCGCGGCGAACACCGTCACCCCGGAAATAGCGCAACGACAAATCATAGGCAGCGCGCGGGTCTTTGCTGGCGATGTCGGCCAGCGCTGCCAGTCGGCGCGTTTCCTCGGGGTTGTCGTCGTGCGCAGGATCAAACGTGGCGCTGTTGCGCGGCCGATCCGAGCAACCGCTGTCGTCGCAGATGCGGATGGTGGGTGCGGCATTTTGTGCGCTTGCCACACCAGCCACCAGCAGCAGTGAAATCAGCAGACGTTTCATCGGGCGAATCCTTGTCGATCAAGCGTTTATGGGCTAAATCTCAGTACGCGTTGGCGAATATGTTGTTGTAGGCCGCCAGACCCGTTGCCACCCTGTTGCCATACGCATTGGCCTGCGAATTGGCACTGGCCTGCAACGACGCCAATGCCGACTGTTGCTCGGTTTGGCGTGCCTGCAGGCTGCGCGAACGGCTGTCCAGTGCCTTCAGGGTGCTACCTACATTGCCCGTGTCGGCCAGTTCGCGTGCTGCAAATGCCTGACCTTGCTGCCCCAATTGAGTGACCGTAGCGCGTAGGGCTGCTGGCTCTGCCTGAACCGCCGCCTGAAATTTGGTGCTGTCCAGCGCCAGGCTGCCGTCCGCTTGCTGCGTGATGCCGATCTTGTTCAGCCCTAGCGTCAAACTGCTGTTGTTGCCAATGGTCTGGCGCAAGTCAGTGCCGGCGCGACGGGCGCTGGTGGTTTCGCTGACCGTCGTCGCCTGGGTTTGGCTACTTTGGGCAGATTTCACGGCACTGTTAAATGCCGTCACAAAGGCGCTGGCCGCTTTGCCAAGGTCTGCAGCGGTGGCGTCTGTTTTAAGGTTGCCCAATGCTTTGGCCGCACCTTGAACATCAGAAAATGAAGACTTCAGTTGGCCAAACGACGACAACTGCGCGCTGGTGACATCGCGCTGCTGCTGCACCCGTTTGTCGGCCTGTTCAAATGCCTTGGTGATGGCACTCGCAGCCGCACTGCCGCCCACCGACGATGTGGCGGAGTTGCTGCCATACAGCAGTGCATTGGCCCGCATGCCATTGGCAATGTCAGAGATGTTCATTCGCGTACCCTGCTTTCTTGAAATTCTGGCTGATAACTGTAGCACTTGTCAGCCGAGTTAGCCAGACACTGGGTGCCATTGGTTTTAACCTTGCGAATCATGGAATGAAACTCAACAGTTGGGCATGGCATCCTTCACAATAAGCCATCATGACCCAAGACCTGTTTGCCCCAACGTGGCTGATCAACACCCTGCTGGATGAAGGGTTTATTGCCCAAAAGCGCGCTGAACTGTCCCTGGCCCCCGTGCCCTGCGGGCTGCCCGCCTGGCTGGATACACACTTTGACGCGGCCCGCCTGTCGCAGCGCAGCGAGGCCCAGTTGGAAGAGCGCTTCATCGGCCCGCTGCTCAACCAACTGGGCTGGACCAGCGTCAACCAACTCACCATCACCGTGCAGGGCAAACTGGCCAAACCCGACTGGTGCCTGCTGCTGAATGCAGGCCAGGACAACGCGCTCATCGACAGCAAAGACCACACCCTGATCACCGCCATTTGCGAGTCCAAAGCCTGGGACAAAACGCTCGACACCGGAAAAGCCGACCGCACCCATAACCCTCACCACCAACTGCAAGACTACTTGAGCACCTTGCGCGTGCGTTTTGGTTTTTTGACCAATGGCCACATCTGGCGCATTTACGACACCGACCGGGTCACCGCCAAAAAAACCTATCTCCAGTTCGACCTGCAAGCCATCTGCGCGCTGAATAACCCGCTTGAGAAAACCCAGGCACTGGCGCTGTTTGCGTTTTTCTTTGGGCGCGACACCTATGTGCCGCCCGACAGTGCGAATGGCTCTGGTGGCCGCAGCGCCATCGAGCAAGCCATTGCAGAGTCTGCCGACTTCACGCTGGCAGTTGAAGAAAACCTCAAGGCCGTGATTTACGGCTACGCCGGTGAAGACTCGCTGTTCGAGATCATGGGCCGCGCCATCCATCGCGCCAACCCCAAAGCCAGCATGGCTGAGGTCTATGAAAACAGCGTGGTGCTGCTGTTTCGGCTGCTGTTTGTGGTGTATTTTGAAGACAAAAACCACGAACTTCTGGCCCGGCACCCGTTTTACAAGCGCTTCAGCCTTGGCCAGATCTTTCATAGCCTGCCAAGTCAGTCCGATGCCGCAAGTGCGCTGCATGACGGCCTGTATTCACTCAAACAACTGTTCGCCATTCTTGACCACGGTGCCGAAGACATTGACATCCCGCTCTTCAACGGCGGGTTGTTTGAGCCTGAGCGGGCACCGTTGCTGCACACCCCCAAGATATTCAACAACGCCACGCTGCGCCAGATACTGGAGAAGCTGCTCTACAAGACCGACCGGGGCACCACCCTGTTTGACACCCGGCGCGACTTCAAGAACATGAGCGTGACCCACCTCGGTCGCATCTACGAAGGGCTGCTGGAGTTCCGCTTCGAGAAAGCCCTTGAGACTGCCGTCTACCTTGAGTTTGAAACCGCCGCCAGCCGCGGCAAGCCGATTGAGGCTTACTTTGATGCTTATGACAGCGCCAATCTGCGCAAAGAAAAAGGCTTCAAGGCACTGCGTGAACTTACCGTCAAAAAGGGCGACGTGTACCTCAAAAGCGCCAGCAACTCGCGCAAAACCTCAGCCAGCTACTACACACCTGCATCCCTGTCGCAACCGCTGGTGAAGGCCGCCGTTGACCAGGCCCTGTCCAGCGCCAGCGCTCAGGGCAACGCCCTGATGGACCTGAAAATTCTGGACAACGCCTGCGGCAGTGGTCACTTTTTGGTGGAAGCACTGGGCTATCTGACCGACCTGGCACTGCAGCGCCTGGACACCGACGCCGACCTGCAACAGCTGGTGGCACAAGAAAGTGAAAAAATCGCCGGGCAACTGGCGTTTTTGAACCTGGACTACGTGCCTGAAGACGCGCAGATCTTGAAACGCGCGCTGCTCAAGCGCTGCATCTTTGGCGTGGACCTGAACCCCTTTGCCGTGGAACTGGCACGCCTGAGCCTGTGGATGGACAGCTTTATCTTTGGCACACCGCTTTCATTCATAGAGCACCATGTCCAGCATGGCAATGCACTGATGGGTGCCAGCGTGCAGGAATTCATCACCTACAACGCCACTGAGGTCGCCCAGAACGACTTCTTTGTCGATAGCCTGAGCGCCAAGTTTGACGAACTGCGCAGCGTGATGCAGGAGCTGGACGCGATGCGCGACACCACGGCGGCCGAGGTAGAGCAGTCCAAGCAGCTTTGGAAAACCAGCATTGCGCCCAAGCTGCACCTGCTGTCACGCGCTTTAAGCTTCATCTGCACCCGCCGCGCGCTGCTGGCCGAGGGCGACAAAGCCGCTTGCGAGGCGCTGGACAAAACCCCCGACCTGCTGACACAACTGTTTGATGAGTCCAAAAGCAAGACCGTGGCCTTGAGGCAGGTGGAAACCTATGCCCAGCGCTTCAACTTCTTTCACTACGAGGTGGCTTTCCCCGAAGCCTTTGCCGGCGTCAAAAAAGGCTTTGACATCATCGTCGGCAACCCGCCGTGGGACAAAACCAAGTTTGCCGACACCGACTTCTTTCCGCAGTACCACAGCAACTACCGCAGCCTGAAAAACCTTGAGAAAGCGGCGGTGCAAAAGCGCCTGCTGGACAGCCCGCACATTGCCGCCGCTTACCAGAGCGCCCAGCAATACAAGAACGTGGCCAACGAGTATTACAAAGACAAAACCGTGTTCCCGCTCAACAAGGGCGCGGGTGACGGCAACTTGTTCCGCCTGTTTGTCGAGCGCAATCTGGCGCTGCTCAATACCGGTGGCAACCTGGCCTACGTGCTGCCCAGCGCGCTGATGTTTGAAGAAGGCTCCATGGGCCTGCGCAAACACATCTTGAAGCGCGGTCAACTGCGGTTTTTCTACAGTTTTGAGAACAACCGGGGAATCTTCCCGGTTGTGCACCGCAGTTACAAATTCGCCCTCATGCAGGTGGTCAATACGCCGCCAGATGCCGATGGCGCGGCCCCCGTGGACCCCATCGACACCGCGTTTTACGTGCTGGACGCCGCCGACCTGCAATTGCCTGAAACCCATGTGCCCTACCCACTGGCCACCGTCAAAGCCCTGTCACCCGAGCAATGGGCGCTGATGGAACTGCGCGACGGCGCTGATCTGCCCATCCTGCAAAAGTGTTACAGCGCCTTCCCGGCGCTGTCGCCCAATTGGCTGGACTTTCGGCGTGAATTACACATGACCGACGACAAGGATTTGTTTCTTGAGAAAGAAGCGCCGGGGCTGCTGCCGCTGTTTGAAGGCAAGATGATCTGGCAATACAGCCATCTGCTTGACAAGCCGCAATACTGGGTTGACCCCACCGCCTTTGACGCACGGCTGAAGAGCAAGGAACTGCACCGCATGGCGCAGGACCTGGGGTGCCCAAGGCCGAGGTGACCAAACATGCGGCGGCGGTTAGTTTTGACCGGAAATTTGTGCGCTTAGGTTTACGCGAAGTGGCAGCCGACACCAATGAACGCAGCTTAATTTTTTCTCTACTGCCCAAGAACTGTGGTTTGGGCCACACGTTATTTGCTAACGCCGCCAAGTATTACGCGCCCAACGCAGATGGCGGCGTGCAAGTACGGCCCGTATCTACCCTTCGTTGTCTGTTCGCTATGGCTTGGTTCAACAGCGTGCCAGCAGATTGGCTGGCACGCTTCATGATTCAAATTCACGTCAGCAAAACCCATCTATATCGTTTACCCCTGCCACAACCCAGCGATAACGAAATCCGCGCCAACCCCGACTACACCCAGCTCGCCAAAAACGCCTTGCTGCTGAGCCTGTCCGCCAGCTGGCACGACTTTGCCGAGTTGGCCCCGCTGTTTGACGTGCAACCCGCTGATGTGCCGTTCACCGCCAAGGCCCGCGACCAGTTACGTGCCGAGAACGACAAAACCGTGGCCCGGCTCTACGGCATCACCACCGCTGAGTTCACCCACTTGCTGTGCAGCTTTAAGGGCATGGCCACCAAACGGCCTGAATATCTGGCGCTGTTATCGTAATTATTTACTCTGTTTTTTATAGCTATTAACGCATATGTAATAAGGGCTAGAAGTCAATTTTTATAAAATCTAACAGCGATCGGCACACGGTGATACAAGTTTTGCGATCCATCAACTTGCGAGGTCATTGAGCCCCATGACAAGCCCTTCTTCTGAACCCGGCAATTTCTGGCACGTCTTGGCCCGCCTGCCGTTGCGCCTGATCAAAGGCCTGTTTGCTTGGCTGCTGGCGCTGCTGATCCTGTTTGAAGAATGGGGCTGGGAGCCGCTGCAACGCGCTTTGGCGTGGCTGGGCCGGTTGCCGGGGCTGCGCTGGACCGAAGCGCGCATCAAGACCTTGCCACCTTATGGTGCGCTGGCGATCTTTTTGCTGCCCACGCTGCTGCTGTTGCCGGTAAAGCTGCTGGCGCTGTGGCTGATCGGGCAGGGCCAGGTCATGCTGGGCACGCTGGTGATCGTCATTGCCAAACTGGCCGGCACCGCCATCGTGGCACGCCTTTTCAGTCTGACCAAAGACACGCTGCTGCAACTGGCCTGGTTTGCCCGGCTCTACCTGGGCTGGACCGGCTGGAAAGATGCCTTGCTGGCCCAGGTGCGCACCTCGTGGCCTTGGCGACTGGGCCGCGTGATCAAGCACCGGCTGCGCCAACGGCTGCAAAAGCTTCGGAATATGCTACATAGTCAATAGCGCATCGCCCATATTTCATGAGGGCTAGAGGCTGATTTTATGTAAAAACTGTGAGCACGCCGGTGTACCCGTACAGATGCTTGTGGGCGATCTCGCCGCTGGCAAAAAACCCAACCAATGGCACATCGCCCAAAGCACGACGAATGATTTGCAGCTCGGCACTTGGCCCGCCAAAATGTGCGCCACCACGCCCGGCACAGCTGACATAGATGGCACCGGCAATGCCGCGCGCCGGATGCGGTGCGGCCTCGGCTTCTGATGCGGCCAAGGCAGTGGCTGAAGCCAGCGCCAGTTCTTGCGGCTCCAGTTCCTCGCGAATCTCGGCGCAAATGCGCGTCAGGTCAACCCGGGCTGCGGCTACATTGCGCTGGCAAAAGGCCAGCTGCATGTTGGTTTCGACGGCAGCTGCCACTGCCACTCCTGCACGCCTGGGGTCCAGGCCCACGATGTGGCGCACCTGCACGTCGTTGCCAAAGTGGCCCGTCGGCATGACCTTGGGCAAGTCGAAGGGCGTCGTGGTATCCATACCTGGCTTGTCGGTCAGACCAACCAGCGTCGAGCGCAGTGCCTTCAAGGCCACCCGGGGTTCATCCAGACTGACGCCGAGTTCGCGTAGCAGCACTGTCAGGGCCGGCTCGTGGTCCAGCGCCAGCACCACATTTTTGTCGGCTGCTGTGACCCGGTGCGAGCCCGCCACCGGCAGGCAACCTTGGGTCACACGCGACATCAGGGCAATGCCGGCACCAAAAGCCACGCCGCTCAAGCCACCGCGAAACACCCCGCTGGCCGCCCCCTGGCCCTTCACATTGCCATCTGCCGCGACGGCAAACTGGACTGACTCGCCACGACTTGACGACAGGCCGCCAAACACATAACCCGAGTCGGTGCGCTCGGCCAGTTCTGCCAGCAGATCGGGCAAATCGGGCAGACGGGGGTCGGCATGAACCAGCGCCGTATGGGCCTCAAACGTCATGCCCAGCGGCGCCACACCCGAAAAAACCCGGTACTGGTCAGTGGGCAGCTGGCACAACATCACTGCCAATGCTGGCTCGTCCATGTACTCCACATTGTTGGACGCAATGCCCACCCCCACCGTGCCAGACCAATCGGTGATCTCGGGCAGCTCTGCACTCAGGTGCGCCAAAATATCGTGCGCCTGCGCCGCATAGTGATCGGTGATGTAGAGCAGCGCCAGCGTCGGGCTGCTGGCATACCCGTGCAAGGCCATTTGGGCGCGCAACTGTGCCAGCACCAAACCGGCTGCCATCGGCCACTGCGGGTGCGTGGCATGGGCATAAGGAAACAGTTGCATGGCGCAATACCGCGGGCGGGCGGGCGGCCCTAGCGGCTCTTTGGTGCAGCCTTGGCGGCTGATTTGGCGGGAGCCTTTTTGGTGGCCGTCTTTTTGGCAACAGCAACCGATGCCGCCGATTTGCCGGCTTTGACGGCTTCTTTGGCCACCCCCATGGCCATGTTTTTGGCCATGTTCTTGCCCATGTCCATGGCCGCGTCCATGGCAGTATTTTTACCAGCTTCTTTTATGGCACCGGCCGCAATCGCCTGAAACTGGTTCGTCAGCGACGACCACAATTGCATCGGATCGACCAGTCCAGCCATGGCTGCAGCTGCTGCGGGTTTGGCAGCATCACCGACTTTTTTGGCGATTCCCTCGGTTTGCTCAGCCACATCGGACACGGTCTTGGCCGTGGCGGCAGCTTTTTCAGTCACTTTTTGCACGCTGGAATAGACCGAATCAGCGGCCTTGAGCTTGAAGGCATTGGCCACGTCACCGAAACTGAAGTTCATGCCTTTCAGTGTGGCGATGGTCATCTTTTGGACTTCCAGCGCCTGGATTGTCGCCGCCAGCGCCTTGGAGTTCTGGTCCAGCCAAAAATGCACGGCCTTAAGCTCGTCAATGCGTTTTTCCAGATCTTCCACACTCATGGTCGGGGCAATCCAGTTGGCCATGTTGGGCATTTGCGGCACCGTCTGCGTTGCGCTCTTGGCCAGGTTTTGCAAAAAGTCGAAACCTGGTACAAATTTACCGAAACCAGAATTGATTGAATCGCTCATGAAGTTCTCCGTTATGGGTTGTCAAAGCCGAACAGACTGCAGCTTAACCCAATGTTGCCAACCGGGCCAGATGGGCGTCACGTCAAGGCGCTGATGCATGGCGCTTTTCATCATCTACATCGGCAGCTTGACGGTTAGCGGCATGATTGGCATGAACAATATATCTCCGTTGTTGTTCAATACGTTGATGATGCCGGTGGTCTTTAGACTGTTCCCAACATCGCCACAACAAGAAAAAAGCCCGCTACATTTAGAGTAGCGAGCTTTTCATTACCCACGGAGGTCTGATCGATAGCGAAGTCTAACAGGCTGAGCGGAATCTGGGCTCATGGTGCCTCCAGCACCGCAGCGGCGGCGGCGATGCATCAATGACCGCAATTCAACAGCTTTGCAACACAGCCCAGGCAGCCGAAAAAAACTATCAAATATGCAATGCTTTGCGCTAACTGCACAAGGGCTACAACCTGTTTTTCCGTGCTTTTTGCGTTACCAGCCGTAAGCAGCAGCCAGTTCCGGGTCGCGCCGGGCCACCAAGCGCGCCAGATCGACGATCACCTTGGCCTGTTTCCAGGTGGCATCGTCTTGCATCTTGCCGTCGATGGTGGCAACCCCGCTGCCGTCTGGCATGGCATCGAGAATGCGCTTGGCAAACAGCACTTCTTTCACATCCGGGCTGAACACCCGTTTGGCAATGGCGATCTGGTTGGGTGCCAGCGACCAGGCACCCGAGCAGCCCATCAGGAAGGCGTTGCGGAATTGCGCTTCGCAGGCGGCTTCGTCCTTCAGGTCGCCAAACGGGCCGTAGAACGAGTGCAGGCCATGCGCCACTGCGGCATCGACCATGCGCGCAATCGTGTAGTGCCAGAGGTCTTGCTGGTAGAAAGCACGGGTGGGCTTGCCTTCTTCTTCGTCAACCAGCACGCCGTAGCCGGGATGGCCACCGCCCACGCGGGTGGTCTTCATGCCGCGTGAAGCGGCCAGGTCGGCCGGGCCAAGGCTCAGACCATGCATGCGCGGGCTGGCACCACAAATCGCCTCGACGTTGGTGACACCTTGCGCGGTTTCCAGCAGGGCGTGCAGCAAAATTGGCTTGGTGATGTTGTACTTGGCTTCTAGCAGCGACACATACTGATCGACAAAGTGAATGTCCCACGGCCCTTCGACCTTGGGGATCATGATCACATCAACCTTGTTGCCGACGTGCTTGATGATTTGCTCCAGGTCGTCAA
This sequence comes from Candidatus Rhodoferax mariagerensis, assembly GCA_016719055.1. GTDB lineage: Bacteria > Pseudomonadota > Gammaproteobacteria > Burkholderiales > Burkholderiaceae_C > Rhodoferax > Rhodoferax mariagerensis. The sequence continues at coordinate 45,259 of JADKAW010000042.1, forward strand.
GCACCCAGGGGCTGTTGAGGGCGTTGATGCGCACCCACATGGCGGTGTCGCCAAAGTCGTGTTTGGACAGCAGCTCGATAAAGCCGGCGCGCGCCGCGTCCTTGGACTCAATCGGAATCGCATCTTCAAGGTTGCCGCACATGACATCGCACTGCTTGGCGGTCTCGGGAGCTTTGGAGCGAATTTTTTCGATGTGCGGAGGGAAGAAATGGATCATCCGTTCCGGACGAACCGGCAGTTCGCGCAGCGGCTGGGGCGCGCCAATGGCGAGCGGCTTGTAAAAATGGACGGGCAGTTTCATGGTGATCTCCTTTTGAAAATTTTGAATCAAGAATTACGAATTTATTTCCTTGGGCATCCACTTGAACTTGCAAGCTGATGTCTAAATGCTTCTAATATAATAGCTAGATTCGCTTTTATGACGGGGGCTACAGGCCGGTTTGGCATATATTTTGAAGGGAAAGCCTGGTGCCAATGATGCGGGCCTTGCAAGTCAGCGACGGTTTTCATGCGTCATTCGTATTTGCATCAATCTGGCCCGGCAACCACGCCGTTGTCGTGCAACTGGCCGACCTCTGCCTCGCTCAGGCCCAGAATCTCAAGCAGAATCTGGTCGGTGTGTTCGCCCAGCCGGGGCGGCGGCAGAGCTGGCAGGCGCGCCATGCCGGAGAAATCGAGCGGCGAACCCGGCATCAGATAGGAACCGACGCCGGGCTGATCGGTCAGGCTGAACATTGGGTTGGCAGTCGAGCAATCCGGGTCGTGGGCAATCACGTCGCGCATGTTGTGATAGGGTGCCCAGGTGACGCGGTGGGCTTCGAGAATCTGCGCCGCTTCTTCCATGGTGCGGGCCAGAAACCAGGGCTCGAAAATCAGCGCAATCTGCTGGCGGGCGCGGTACCGGTTGCCCTCGTTTTCCAGGTCCAGACCAAGCCGGGTGCCCAGCGCGTTGATCGCCTCTTGCAGGCCGGTGGCCTTGGTCAGGCTGTGCCATTGCACCGGGGTCAGGCCCACCACCATCAGGTATTTGCCGTCCAGCGTTTCAAAGTCGCGGCCAAAGGCACCATACAGATAATTGCCCTGGCGCGGCCGGTCGGCGTCGCTGATCATGACCTCGGCAATCATGCCGAAATGGCCCAGCATGGCCAGCGCCACATCCTTGAGTGCCAATTTGACCAGTTGCCCTTCGCCGCTCATGCGCCGGTGTCGCTCGGCGGCCAGCAGGCCCAGCGCAATCATCTGGCCGCTGATGAAGTCCCAGGCCGGAAACACATGGTTGACCGGCTCTGACGAGCTGTGCGGCCCGGTCAGAAAAGGCAGGCCAAGCTGCGGGTTGACGGTGTAGTCCACCTCCGAGCTGCCATCGCGCCGACCGGTAAAGTTCAGCATGATCAGGTCGGGCCGCTGGGCCTTGAGCTTTTCATAAGCCAGCCAGCCCTTGGCCGGGAAGTTGGTGCTGAAAATGCCGGCGTTGTCACCCGGCGCGCAGATCAACTGGGTCAGCAATTCCTGGCCGCGAGGCTTGCGCAGATCAACCGCAATCGAGCGTTTGCCCTTGTTCAGGCCAGCCCAGAACAGGCTGTGATCGCCGTCATGGGTCAGCGGCCAGCGGCGGTAGTCCAGACCACCGCCAATCGGGTCAAAGCGGATCACCTCGGCACCAAGCTGGGCCAACGTCATGCCCCCCAACGGCCCGGCAACAAAGGCCGAGCCTTCGACAACCCGCAAACCCTTCAAAATACCTTCAATCATTCAAATCTCTCCGTTTAGATCACGCGCTTTTTGCGCAGTTCGTCAATTTCATCCTGTTGCAGGCCGAGCAACTCGGTCAGCACCGAATCGGTGTGTTCACCCAGCCGGGGGCCGAGGTGCTCGATGCGGCCAGGGGTTTTGGACAGGCGCGGCAACACCGAGGGCACCATGATGGTTTCGCCAATGTCGGGCGCATCCATCGCCACCAGATTGCGCCGGGCATGAAACTGTCGGTCGCCAAAAATGTCGGCAATGTTGTTGAGCGGCCCGGCTGGTGCGCCGGTGGCAAAGCAGCGTGCCAGTAGTTCATCGCGGTGCAGCGAACCACACCAGTCGCGCACGATCTCATTGACATCGTGGCGGCTTTTCATGCGGGTTTTCTGCTCGCCATAGACGTGGGGCGCGGCCAGTTCCGGGCGGCCCATGGCGGCTGCCAGGCGCTCAAACAGCTTGTCGGTGACGCAGGAAATCGCCACCCATTTGCCGTCGTCGCGGGTCGGAAAATGGCCATGCGGACAGGCAAAGTCGTTGTGACTCGGGCCGCGCCGCTCGCGCACCTTGCCAAACATGGCATAAGCCGGCACCAGCTCGTCGGTGCAGCGAAACACCGACTCGTACAGCGCCGCATCAATGTACTGGCCCTGACCGGTGCGGTCGCGGTGGCGCAGCGCCATCAGGATGCCGATGCAGCCATACAGGCCGGTCAGATAGTCGCCAATGGTGGTTGATCCTGGGGTGACCGGCGCGCCGCGCGGCATGCCCGACAGGCCAGCAATGCCGCCGACAGCATGGGCGACACGGGCAAAACCGGGCCGGTCTTTGTACGGGCCGGTCTGGCCATAACCGGTGACACGCAGCATGATCAGGCGCGGGTTGATGGCGTGCAGCACGTCCCAGCCCAGGCCCCATTTCTCCAGCGTGCCGGGGCGAAAGTTCTCGCACAGCACGTCGGATTTTTCAATCAGTGCCTTGAACAGGGCAATGCCTTCGGGCAGGTGCAAGTCCACCGTGACAGACTTTTTGTTGCGCGCCTCGCTCAGCCAGGCCAGCGTGTCCTTGCGCGCTGTCGGTGTGCCAAAGTAGCGCATCGGGTCGCCACCAATCGGGTTTTCGACCTTGATCACGTCAGCGCCGAATTCGCCCAGAATGCAGGCGCTGTAGGGTGCGGCGATCACGGTGGCGGCATCGATCACGCGAATGCCGGCCAGCGGCAGTGGCGTATCGGGTTTTGGAATGGATGTCATAAAGAGCTTTCTTGCGGTGGCTGGCTCAAATGATTCTGCGTTGCCGCAGGCGCTTGATCTCTTCGGCCGGGATGCCCAGCAGCTCGCGCATCACCTCATAAGTGGCATTGCCCAGCGGTGGCCCCAGGTTGGAAATGCGCCCCGGTGTTTCGGACAGGGTCGGCACCACGCCAGGCACCACTACTTCGCCCACACCTTCTTCGTCGACCCGCGCCAGGTTGCCGCGCGCCTGAAAATGCTCGTCGGCAAAGATGTCGGCAATGCTGTTGACCTTGCCGATGGGCACTTCGCCATCAACGCAAAGCGTCATCACCGCATCGCGGGTCTGGCTGCCAACCCATTCGTTGACAATGCGATTGACCTCGTCGCGCGCCGCCAGCCGCTTGCGCTGGTTGCCGTAGCGGTCTTTGGCGGCCAGTTCCGGCTTGCCCATGACGGCAGCAAAACGCTCGAACATCTTGTCGGTGGTGCAGGCAATCGCCACCCATTTGTCGTCCACGGTACGGAAATGGCCGTGCGGCACAGCGACAAAACTGCCCGAGCCTTCGCGCTGGCGCACCTTGCCAAACAAGCCATAGGCGGCGGCGATCTCGTCCATTTGGCGAAACACGGCTTCGTAAATGCCGATGTCGATGATCTGGCCTTCGCCAGTCAACTCGCGGTGGCGCAGCGCAATCAGGATGCCAATGGCCCCGTACAGGCTGGACAAATAATCGCCAAGCGGCACCGTACCGGGCACCACCGGTGTCTCGTTGGGAAAACCGGCCAGATAGGACAGCCCGGCAAAGCCGTGGGCAATGTGGGCAAAACCGGAGCGGTGCCGGTACGGCCCGGTCTGCCCGTAGCCCGATACGCGCAGCATCACCAGCGCCGGGTTGGCCTGGCTCAACTGATCCCAGCCCAGCCCCCACTCTTCCATGGTGCCAGGGCGAAAGTTCTCGATCAGCACGTCGGACTTGGCGACCAGCTTCAAAAACAGTGCCACACCTTCGGGCTGGCGCAGATCGAGCGTGACGGATTTTTTGTTGCGGCCTTCGCTGAGCCAGGCCAGCGTGGCATCGTGGCGTTTGGACTCGGTGCCAAACCGCCGCATCGGGTCGCCGGCAATCGGGTGTTCGACCTTCAGAATCTCGGCACCGAATTCGCCCAGCATGGATGCCGCATAAGGGCCGGCCAAAAAGGTGCCGACATCAATCACCCGCAAGCCGCTCATCGGCAGCGTGTCGGGCGAGCGCTCGGCATCGACAGAAGAACCGGACGATGCGGATGGTTGCGGGTCAGACTGCGTGGAAGCTTGGGCTTGCGTCATGGCCTCTCCTGGCGGTGGTGGATCCGGAAAAAACTTGAGGTGCATCACGCATCAGCGTGACTCGTACCCGGTCAGGGCGTTGCATTGTAGGGGCATAAAGTTGGCATTTTCACAACACTTTAATACCGGCTGAATCGCCCTGAATCCAGCCGGGGCTGCTTGAGTTTGGTGGCCTGTTGTGCTTTATCCTTGGCATCTCTGCAAAACCAAAACCGAAAGGATCAATGCATGACTGAATCGACAACCGACTACGCGCCGTGGATCGGCCGGCAGGAAGTTACTGAAGACGACATCAGCCCAGCCCCCGCGCTGGCTGCCGCCGCCATGCTCGACGACCGCCTGATTTCACTGGAAAAAGGGCAGCCGCTACCGAACCTGTGGCACTGGCTGTATTTTTTGCCCAAGGCAGCTCAGTCGATGCTGGGCACCGACGGCCATCCGCAGCGCGGCGGTTTCATGCCACCAATTCCCTACCCCCGGCGCATGTTTGCTGGCGCACGCATGCGTTTTCATTGCCCGCTGCTGATCGGCCAGCCAGCCCGCCGGGTGGCCGAAATCCGCGACATCAAGCAAAAGTCCGGCAAGTCGGGTTCGCTGGCCTTTGTCTCGGTGCTTTACCGCTTTTACCAGAATGACCAGCTTTGCCTTGAGGAAGAACAGGACATCGTTTACCGCGAACCGGGGGCTGCCGTGCCAGCCCCGCCGGTGATTGACTGGCCAGCGACCGCGGCAGGTGCCTGGACGCGGATCGTCACGCCCGACCCGCGCCTGCTGTTCCGGTTTTCGGCACTCACCTTCAACGCCCACCGCATCCATTACGACCGCCCCTACGCGATGCAGGAAGAAGGCTACCCGGGGCTGGTGGTGCATGGGCCGCTGACGGCCTTTTTGCTGATGGACATGGTGCGCCAGCAGGCCAGGCAGCCGGTCAAGTCGTTCAGCTTTCGCGGACTTGCACCGCTGTTTGATCTAGCCGCGTTTCGGCTGGTCGGTGTCGCCGAGGGGGCGCAGGTAGCGCTGGAGGCGCAGGGGCCAGATGGGGTGACGGCGATGAGTGCGCGTGCCGATCTGGGTTAGCCGCTATTGGTGAATTTTCTGGCAGCGCCGCGCGGTTTATGGCAGGCGCAAGCGCACATGCCCTTACCAATGCAGAAAAACGCATACTTTCCCCGTCAAATCAGTCAGACTGAAACGCGGTGCGTGCGGGCCGCCCGGCCAGATGCAGTTGCGTACTGGCCTGTGCTGACTCAGCCAGAAGCATGCCGCGCTTGAACACCTTGAGTCGATTCGCACGCAGCCGCAGGGCTTCCACCGGGTCACGCGCCTGCAGCAACACAAAATCAGCGTTGCAACCCACTGCCAGCCCATAATTCTCCAGCCCCATCACACGCGCGGCATTCACCGTGACGGCGTCAAAACACTGGCGCATGGCAGCCTGGCTGGTCATTTGCGCCACGTGCAGGCCCATGTGGGCAACTTCCAGCATGTCGCCACTGCCCAGGCTGTACCAGGGGTCCATCACGCAGTCGTGACCAAACGCCACGTTGATGCCGGCCGCCAGCAGTTCGGGCACACGCGTCATACCACGGCGCTTGGGATAATTGTCGTGACGGCCTTGCAGGGTGATGTTGATCAGCGGGTTGGCCACGGCGTGCAATTGGGCCTCGGCCATCAGGGCGATGAGCTTGCTCACATAGTAGTTGTCCATGCTGTGCATGGAAGTCAGGTGCGAGCCGGTGGCAAGGCCATGCAGCCCCAGTCGCTGGGTTTCAAACGCCAGCGTCTCCACATGGCGCGAGTGCGGGTCGTCCGACTCGTCGCAATGCATGTCCACCCGCAGCCCGCGCTCGGCAGCCAGCTCACACAGCAGCTTGACGCTGGCTGCGCCCTGTTCAGAAGTGCGCTCAAAGTGCGGAATGCCCCCCACCACGTCCACGCCTTTGTCCAGCGCTCGTTTCAGGTTGTCCAGCGCACCAGGCGTACGCAGCACGCCGTCTTGCGGAAAGGCCACCAACTGCAGGTCGATGTAGGGCGCCACCTGCCGCTTCACTTCCAGTAACGCATCGACGGCCAGCAGGCGCTCATCACACACATCCACATGGGTGCGAATGGCCAGCAGGCCTTTGGCCACGGCCCAGTCGCAATAGGCCAGCGCCCGCGTTACCAGGGCCTCCTGGGTCAGCAGCGGTTTCAGTTCGCCCCATAGCGCAATGCCTTCCAGCAGTGTGCCCGACTGGTTGACGCGTGGCAGCCCGTAGCTCAGCGTGGCGTCCATGTGAAAGTGGGCGTCCACAAACGGCGGGCTCAGCAAAAAGCCCTGGGCGTCAAGGGTTTGCCGGGCTGGCGCCTGCAGCGCGGCAGCCACCTCAACAATCTTGCCGGCATGCACCGCCACCGACATCTGGCTGCGCCCATCGGGCAGATTGGCGTTGTGAATCAGCAAATCAAGCATGGTATTGGGTCTTTCAAAAAACTACAACTTATATAGCGCTTAGCGCTTGATGAATAAGGGCTAGAGGCCGATTTGATGTAGAGAATAGCGCAGCCCATAAAAGCAGAAAAGTCAGCACAACCTGAAGTGTCAGCCCTGCGCCAGCCAGGCCGGGTCAGGCCGCCACAGCCCCGCCCAGGTCGGTAAATCCTTGGCCGGCATGGGCCGGGCAATGCCATAACCCTGCGCCAGATCACAGCCCAGCTTGAGCAGCACCGAGCCGTGTTCAATGGTTTCAACACCTTCGGCGATGACAGCCCGCCGAAACGCTCGCGCCAGCCCGATCACCCCTTCCAGAATGGCCAGGTCATCCAGGTCAATCAGCATGTCGCGCACAAAGCTCTGATCCATCTTGAGCATGGCCACCGGCAGGCGCTTCAGGTAAGTCAAGGATGAGTAGCCGGTGCCAAAGTCGTCCAGCGCAAATTCCACGCCTAAGTCTTTGCATTGCTGCATCACCTTGGAGACCCCGGCCACGTCTTCCAGCGCGCTGGTTTCCAGCACTTCCAGCTCCAGCCAACCAGGCTTGAAGCTGGGGTGCCGCTCCAGGATGCCGCGCAGGCGGGCCACAAAATCAATTTGTTGCAGTTGGCGCGCCCCCACGTTCACGCTGATCGGCATGTCAAACCCTTGTTTGAGCCAGAGCTCCATTTGTTTGAGTGCCGTGTCAATGACCCATTCACCCACATCCACAGCCAGCGCATGGTCTTCAATCACCGGTAGAAAAAATGCCGGCATTTGCAGGCCTTTGGTCGGGTGCTGCCAGCGGATCAGCGCCTCGGCACCGACGATCTGGCCGGTGCGCATGTTCACTTTGGGCTGGTAGTGCAGCACCAGCTCGCCGGCACAAAGGGCCTGACGAATGCGCCCGATGCTTTCGTGATGGCTGCGCAAGCCGCTGTCCTGGGCCGTGTCAAACACATGAAACCGGTTTTTGCCCGCAAGTTTGGCCTGGTACATGGCCTGATCAGCCTGGCGCAGCAGCTGCTCGGCATCGATGTCATCGGCTTGCGGGTAGAAAGTGACGCCCAGGCTGGCAGTGACCTTGAGCACCAGATCGTGCAGCACCACCGGCAGCGCTGCCGCTTCCAGCAGCCGCTGCAACAGGGCCATGCTGTCGGCAGAGTCTTCGATGTCCAGCAGTACCGCGACAAATTCGTCGCCGCCGATGCGCGCCAGTGTGTCGCCATCGCGCAGGGCCAGGCGCATGCGCTTGGCCACCGTCATCAGCAACTGGTCGCCGGCCTCGTGCCCATGTGAGTCATTGATCAGCTTGAAGCCATCCAGATCAAGAAAGATCACTGCCAGTTGCTGGTCGCGCCGCAGCCCATGGGCCATGCCCTGGCGCAGCCGGTCGGCCAGCAGGACACGGTTGGGCAGGCCGGTCAGCACGTCATAGTGGGCAATATGGTCAAGCTCTTTCTGGTGCTCTTTTGCGCGGTGATGTCTGAAAACAAGGCCACGTAGTTTTGCGCCTCGCCCTGAGCATCACAGACGGTGGTGATGGTCAGCATTTCGGCATAGACCTCGCCATTTTTACGTCGGTTCCAGATCTCGCCGAACCAGTGGCCTTTGACGTTCAACTGCTCCCACATGAGCTGGTAAAACTCCTGCGTCTGGTGGCCTGAACTCAGCAACGCGGGGGTTCTGCCCAAGGCGTCTTCGCGGCTGTAGCCGGTGATGCGGGTGAAGGCATCGTTGATGTCAATGATGCAGCCATTCAGGGCCGTGATGGCAATGCCTTCGCGCGCGCTGGCAAACACCCCGGCCGCCAGTTGGAGCTTTTCTTGCGCCGCACGGCGTTCAGCCACATCGGCCTGCAGTTGGTCGCGCTGCAGCATGACCTGACGGCGCAGGTATTCACGCTCTAGCAGATTGCGAATGCGCTGGCGTGCCGTTTTCACCTGGATCGGTTTGGTGATGTAGTCGGCCGCACCCAGCTCAAGCCCCTTGATCTCGGAGTCCAGCTCGTGCATGGCGGTGACAAAAATCACCGGGATGTCTTTGAGCAAGGGCTCGGCCTTGAGCCTGCTGCAGGTCTCAAAACCATCCATGCCTGGCATCATGATGTCCAGCAAAATCAGATCGGGTGGCTGCTGCAGGGCCAGCCGGATGCCCATCGCCCCCGAGGTGGCCATTTGCAGGTCAAACTCGTTATTCAGGGCCGCACCCAGGGTCAACAAATTGACCGGGGTGTCGTCAATCGCCAATATTTTGGGCTTTTGAGTGTCCATCTCAAACGCTGACGTCAGTTGGCTGGCCCGGCAGTTTGCGCAGCTGGGCCAGCGCCTCTTCAAAGTGCAGGATTTTGACCCGTTGGCCAATGTCACGCAAAACGTTGGCCAACGGTGATTGTCCGGCCAGTGCTTGCAGCCGGTCATAGTGGTCGAGCGCATCAAATTTATGCTGCTCCAACAAGTGCATGACAGTGGCCAGCTGGGCGTTAAATTGGGGCCAATCAATCTCACTGGCCGGTGGTGCCGGGCTTGCGGGCGGCACCGACGCATTGGGTAATAACCGCTGGGTCAGGGCCAGTTTCAGGTCGTTGATGGCAATTGGCTTGGTCAGAAAGTCGTCCATGCCGATAGCCAGGCAGCGCAGCCGGTCTTCTTCAAAGGCATCAGCGGTCAGCGCAATGATGGGCACGCGCGGCATCTGCTGGTCTGACTCCCACTGGCGAATGCGCTCGGTGGCCAAGTAACCGTCCATGACGGGCATGTGCAAATCCATCAAAACCACATCTGGACGCTGGCCCAGCGCCAGCACGTCAACCGCCTGTTGGCCGTCGCCCACCACCACCACGTCAAGGCCCATCTGGCGCAGCAGCCCTTCAATCACCATGCAGTTGACCGGGTTGTCCTCGGCCACCAGCACCCGGCCGCTGAGCTGCACCGGCGCTGGTGCTGCCGGGCTGACCTGCGCGGTGGCGGCGGTGCTGATGGTTGTTGCCCGAACTCTGAACCAGAAGCGTGAACCCCGGCCCGGCACACTTTGCACACCCACATCACCGCCCAGCAGTCGGGCCAAACGGCTGACGATCGACAAGCCCAGGCCCGAGCCCCCAAACTCACGCGTGGTCGAGCTGTCGGCCTGGGAAAAGCTCTTGAACAGCAGATTCTGTTTGTCTGGAGCAATGCCCATGCCAGTGTCGGTGACCGAAAACTCCAGCAATGCCGTGGCATCGTGGCACTCAATTTGGGTGGCTTCAAGGCGCACCTGTCCGGTCGCCGTGAACTTGATGGCGTTGCCGACCAGGTTGGACAGCATTTGGCGCAGTCGGTGGCTGTCGGACTGGTAAGCCTGCCCAGGCGGACCATGCCAATGGCATTCCAGCTGCAAACCCTTGTTTTGGGCAGCCCCGGAAAACAGCGAGTAGGTTTGCTGCAGCAATTGTTCGGGATTTACGTCGGTCAAGTCAAGCTGAAAACGCCCGGCCTCAATTTTTGACAGGTCCAGGATGTCGTTCAGCAGGGCCAGCAAAGAGCGGCCCGAGTTCAGCACGGTCTGGGCATATTCCTGGCGCTCGGTATCACCCAGCTTGGGGTTCAGCAGCAGCTGGGCCATGCCCAAAATGCCATTCATGGGTGTGCGAATTTCATGCGACATGGTCGCCAGGAAGCGGCTTTTGGCCAGGTTGGCAGCCTGCGCCTCTTCGGTGGCACGCACCAGGTCGGTAATGTCCACGCGAAAACCCACAATGCAACCATCGGGTAACTTGCGCTCAATGATGCGCAGGGCGCGCCCGTCGTCCAGACGCTGCACCAGTGTGGTGTCGGCGGCCTGGTGTGCCGCCAGTCGCTCAGTCACCCACTGTTCCTCGTGCCCAAGGGCGTCCGGGTACTGACCCCGGCGCACGCCCTCACGAATGAGGTGTTCAAAGCTGGCTCCGGGCTTGATCAGGTCAGCCGACCGGGCATAGAACTTGCGGTATTTTTCATTGAAAAAGATCAGCTTGTCTTGCGGGTCAAACAAGGCAAAGGCCTCGTCAATCGAATCAATGGCGCCGCGTAGCAATTGGGTGCTTTGCTGCACCTGAGCGGCGGCCCGTTTACGCTCGGTGATGTCGGTGTAGGTGGTGACAAAGCCGCCACCAGGCATCGGCGCCCAGCGTATCTCCAGCACCCTGCCATTGGCGCGTTGGCTCTCAAACTGGTGCGCCTTGGTGTCATGGGCACGTTCGACAATTTTGGCAACCAGATGGTCGACGTCGCCATCGCCATATTCGCCACGCTCGGCACTGAAGCGGATGATGCTCTCGAACGTGGTGGGTTTTTTGCTAAACAAGGCATCGGGCAAGTCCAGGCTGGTCTGAAAAAGATCATTTTTGGCAATCAGATTCAGATGGGCATCAAAGGCACTCAGGCCAACCGGGATGTTCTTCAGAATGCTCTTCAGCAGCAAATTGCTGCGTTGCAAGTGCTCTTGTGCCAGCTTGCGCTCAGTGATGTCCATGTGCGTGCCTACCACCCGCAGTGCCTGCCCGGCACTGTTGCGCGACACCACCCGGCCACGGTCGAGTACCCAGATCCAGTGGCCGCTTCTGTGGCGCAGGCGATACTCGCTTTCATAAACTGGTGTCTTGGCGCTCAAGTGGCGCTTCATGGCGGACTCGACACTGGCCACATCGTCCGGATGGGTCAGCTTGCGCCAGGTGTCCATGGTGGGCGTAACCTCTTTGGCGCGCAAACCCAGCATCGACCACCAGCGCTCATTGAGCACCACATGGCCGCTTTCGATGTCCAAGTCCCACGAACCCAGATCACTGCCACTGAGCGCCAGCTCCATGCGCTGCTCGTTCTCAAGCTCTCGCGTGCGACTTTCTTCGATGAGCTGGGACAAGCGGTCAAACTCGGCAGAAAATTGCTTCAGGCTGGACCGCTCGCGCTGCAGGTTGCGGCGCAGGTACACCACCCGCTGCCAGGCCATCAGCCGCCCAAGCAGTTCGGCCGGGCTGACGGTTTTAGGCAAAAAGTCGTCCGCGCCGGCGGCAAACACCTCTCGCACCTGCGCTTCACTCATCGTGTCTGTCAGCAGCACCAGAAAAACAGCTTGCCCGGCAGGTGTTTGGCGCAGTGTGTGCACCAATGCCAGCCCTTTGGTGGCGGGCAAATTGCAGTCGATCAGCAGTAGCTCTGGATGGGTGTGACTAAACAGCTCAATGGCCGCCTCACCACTGGTGGCTTGCTGGAACGGATCGCCGATTTTTATAAGCGTCTGTGTCAGTCGGGACTGAAAAAAGCTGTCTGCCGTGACCACAAGCACCTGCGGCTGGTGCGAGGCATCGGTTTGATCACCTTGACCTGGTTCATGCGCGGGCCGCCCAGTGGCACTTGCGATCAGCTCGGCAAACGGTGGCAACTCATGGGACGCAGAATTAAGCAACTGGCTCCAGTCTAGCCAGTCGCGCACCACCTCGTCGCACAACTCGCTCAGGTCTGGCGGATCAATGCCCAGACGGCTGCCCAGCGCCAGCAGGGATGCCAGCAGGGCGGGCCTGTCCTCCGCACCGGCCATACAAATATCAGCCATGTGGCTAGCCAGCATCAGCGTCAAGGTCAGCCGGGCCGCGCGTGACTGGTCGGCCTGGTCGGGTGTGGCATGGTGCTCCTGGTCAATGACAGGGGACACCAGTCCTTCGGGAAAGCCCCAGTCCAGCAACAGGGCGGCGGTCAGGTCGGCGTGGTCAAACTCAAACGCCCGATGCTCCTGCGCCAGCAGATCGACGGTGTTGCCAAAGGCGATCAAGGGCGAGTATTCGTCCGGGAAAAGACCTGCCAGGCCGAGTTGGCCCACATGAGACAGCAGCCCCAGGGTAAATGCTTCGTCGCCCTGGATGACCCGGGCGTGCGCCGAAAAAGCCCGCATGGCCACGGCACAAGCCAGGTTGCGCGCCCAAAAACCAGTGTAGTCAAATCCGTGGCAGCGCCCGGCCTGCCGGTCCGCCATCAGCGAAACTCCCAGCACCAGACCGCGCACAGCATTGTGCCCCAGGATGCTGATGGCATCCTTGATGGCCAGAATCGGCCGCGAGCCCGGTGGCTGGCAATTGTTGGAGAGCTTGATCAGGCGCGCCACCAAGGCTGCATCACCCTCAATGGCGCGCGCCAGCTGGGTGGCGGTGGTGCTGTCTTGCTGGGTCAGCTTCAGAACTTTCAGCGCTACGCCTTTGGGCGACGGCAACATACCCGACGTCTTGAGCGCACTGAAACGGGACTGAAGTTTGGGGTTGATGAACATCGACCTGGCACCAAAAACTAGCTGGTGAATGATATGCCTAAACGATGGTCTTGACCGCTTAGAGCTTGTCCACAAATAACAGGCACATTTGGCTCTCCAGATTTGGGGGCACTGCGTGGTTGCAAACCGCTTGTGTCGTTTGGGACGCAGAAATCACCAATATCCCATTTCTGGCGGCACTGGCGGGTGCACTGCGTCGTTGCATTCCGCTCGTTTAGCTGGCTAAACTTCGTGCCTTGTGCCTCCTAGAGCATTGCATCCCGTCAGAACTCGCCATAAACGGTACATTTGCAATTTCTGCATCCCTAAGTTGTGCATTTGGCTCCTTCGCTCTGAGTTCATTGCCTAGCTCGTTCAAAGTACGACTCGTCGGATCGCATTCAGCCGGGCAAATTTGCGGCAAAGTTCAGGCAAGGATGCTGTATTTTTGCGCTGATATCACAATAGCGCCTTTATTCGCAACGATCTGGCCACCTGACGGAGCCACTGGAAGCCCAAATGACCCTTGCAAACACCAAGCTCTATGCTCAGCGTCGCGCAGCGTTGGCTCAACGCATTGGCGTCGGCAGTATTGCCATCATTCCGACTGCACACGAGCAGCAACGAAACCGCGACAGCGATTTTTTGTTTCGCCATGACAGTTATTTTTATTACCTAGCCGGCTTTACCGAGCCCAAGGCCTGGCTGGTCATCACCGGTGACGGTCACAGCACGCTCTTTTGCCAGCCCAAAGACCGAGAACGCGAAATCTGGGACGGCTTGCGTCTGGGCCCAGAGGAAGCGCCGCAGGCCTTGGGCGTTGACGAGGCGTTTTCAAGCGCCGAGCTGGATGCCAAACTACCCGCCCTGCTGGACGGGCGTGAATCCGTCTGGTATCCGTTTGCCACCCACAAGGGCCTGGAAACCCGCATTGATGGCTGGCTCTGCGGCCTGCGCGCACGGGTGCGTTACGGCACGCTGGCACCTGAACAGCAGCGCGATCTGTGTGGTGTGCTCGACGAGATGCGTCTGGTCAAAGACACGCACGAGCAGGATGTGATGCGCCGCGCCGCCAAGATCAGCGCCGGTGCCCACGTGCGGGCCATGCAGCGTTGCGCCGGCATGTTGCGGGCAGGCCTGGAGGTGCGTGAATACCACCTCGATGCTGAACTGCTGCACGAATTTCGTCAGCATGGCTCGCAGTACCCAGCCTACGGCTCCATTGTGGCCGCCGGCGCCAACGCCTGTGTGTTGCACTACCGCGCTGATGCCGGGCGAGTACAAAGCGGCGAGCTGGTGCTGGTAGATGCCGGATGTGAACTCGACGGTTATGCCAGCGACATCACCCGCACCTTTCCCGCCAATGGTGTTTTCACCGGCCCGCAACGCACGCTGTATGAGCTGGTGCTGGCCTCGCAGGCCGCCGCCGTGTCGGCCACCAAGCCCGGTGCTCGGTTTACCGACCCGCACGATGCAGTCGTGCGCGTGCTGGCGCAAGGCATGCTGGATGTTGGTTTGCTTGACAAAAACAAGGCGGGCAGCGTAGACGACGTGATTGAAAAACGCGCCTATTTCCAGTTCTACATGCATCGCACCGGCCACTGGATTGGCATGGACGTGCACGACTGCGGTGTGTACACCGAGCCATCCGAGATTGGCCAGGTCAGCGAGCGCCGTGACGCGCTCACCGGCGACACCATTCGTGACCGGCCGGCGCGCATTCTGCGAGCTGGCATGGTGTTGACGATTGAGCCGGGCATCTACGTGCGCCCGGCCGAGGGCGTGCCCGAGGCGTTTCACAATATCGGCATACGCATTGAAGACGACGCAATCGTGACAGCCACCGGTTGTGAGTTGATCAGCCGTGATGTGCCGGTGAGTGTGGCCGAGATTGAAGCGCTGATGCGGTCGTGAGCCCCAAGGTTGTGTCATGCCTTTAAACCCCGAATTCACCGCCAGCAAAGACACCGAAGGCAAAAACGGCGTTCAATCGCTGGAAATCGGCATGACCATCTTGCGCGCTATCAGCAGCGGCCACCGGGCCATGATGCTCAAGGACATTGCCGCAGCGGCTGACATGCCGGCCTCTAAAGTACACCGCTATATCGTCAGCCTGGTGCGCTCAGGGCTGGTGGAGCAGGACACTGCAACATCACGCTACGACTTGGGCCCGTTTGCGCTGAGTCTGGGGTTGGTGGCGGTGGACCGACTGGACCGCGTCAAGCTGGGCCTTTCAGCCATCGCTGAACTGCGCGACGAGATCAACCAGACCACGGCGCTGGCGGTCTGGAGCGAGCACGGCCCGGTCATCATCCGGTCGGTGCGCCCTTACCGCCCGATCACGGTCAACGTGGTCACCGGCACGGCACTGCATTTGCTGACTTCTGCCAGCGGCCGAGTATTCGCTGCGCACCTGCCGCACGAACTGACTCGGGAACGAATTCGCGCGGAGCAGGCGCGGCTTCAGTTACCCAGAGAGTTGCTGACAGCTGTGGGCGTTGACGCCATGCTGGCACAGGTGCGGCAAGATGGGGTATCCACCGTGGCCGACTATCACCTGGTGCCCGGAGTCGCTGCTGCTGCAGCACCGGTGTTCAATTTCAAACATGAGATCACGCTGTCGTTGTTGGCCATTGGTGTGAAAGACATGATTGACTTGTCGCCAACCGGGCCAGTGATCAGCGCGCTCAAGCGTTCGGCCAATGCGCTGTCTCTGCGGCTGGGGCATGCCCCAAGCCACCAAACCTAACGTCCACCGCCCACATCGAGCAGTGCACCCGTGGTGTAGCTGGCACCACTGCTGAGCAGCCAACAATGGCGGATGCAACTTCCCCTGCAATACCTGGTCTTTGAATTGGAATGGTGGCAGCGAGGTGTTGTGCGCGCCCGGGCTGGCCACCCGAGGCATGGATGTCGGTGTCGATGATGCCAGGGCGCACGGCATTGACGCGAATGCTCTCGGTTGCCACTTCACGGGCCAGTCCCACGGTGAACGCGTCTATGGCTCCCTTGCTGGCGGCGTAGTCCACGTATTGCCCGGGGCTGCCCAACGTGGCGGCCACACTGGAAAGATTCACGATGGCACCGCCGCTGCCGCCATGGCGGGTGCTCATCCGCAATACCGCTTCTCGTGCACACAGCATGCTACCAATGACGTTGGTGTCAAAGATGCGCTTCATGCGCGTGACGGTCATTTTGTCCACGCGGCTAGCTACGTCCACTACACCAGCATTGTTGACCAAGGCACGCAAGGGGCCGAGTTGCGCATCGATCGTGGCAAACATGGCTAGCACTTCGGCTTCATCCGCCACATCTGCCTGCACTGCGATGGCCTTGGCACCCATTTCACGAATCTGCCGGACCACACTTTCGGCAGCCAATTCATTGGCGCGGTAATTCACCACCACGGTGTAGCCGGCGCGGGCGGCCTGGAGCGCTGTGGCTGCGCCAATACCGCGAGAGGCACCAGTGATCAGAATGACAGGGTTCACGGGGCCAGTGCTCCAAAGGTTGAGGGTACGATTTGGGTCAAGCGTGAATGCTAAGGTCAATCGCCCCAAACGGTAACATCTTCTTTCCCCGACACCAGAATACAAATAAATCAAATTTTTTGCGGTATCATTTGACAGAATCAATTCCTTATTTCAGAATTTCAACCTCAAAACAAGCATCGAATGCATTCGACGCTAAAAAAACAGGAGACAAGACATGTTGATGTGGTCACCCCTTGGCGGGTTGCTTGACGTTGTGAGTTGGGGCAACTGATGCTGGCCGAATTTCTGCAGTTTCTTTTTTCTGGCATCACCGTGGGTGCCACCTACGCGTTGGCAGCGCTGGGTTTCACACTGATCTACAACGCCAGCAATGTCATCAACTTTGCGCAGGGTGAGTTCATCATGCTCGGCGGCATGCTGGCGGTGTATTTCAGCCAGGCCGGATTGCCCTTGCCAGTGGCGTTGGTCCTGGCGATCGTGGTGCCGGCAATTGTGGGCGTGGTGGTGGAAAAGCTGGCAATTGAGCCGGTCAAGGGGGCTGAGTCGGTCACACTGATCATCATCACCATTGGCGCCTCGCTGGTGATTCGTGGCCTGGTCCAGGTCTGGCTGGGCAAGAACACCTTCAGCCTGCCAGCGTTCTCGGGCGACGTGCCGCTGCATTTTCTGGGTGCCACCTTGATGCCACAAAGCCTGTGGGTGCTGGGCGTCACCGCCGTGGTGGTGCTGGCACTGTGGTATTTCTTTAACCACACCCTCCATGGCAAGGCGATGCTGGCCACCTCGCACAACCGGGTAGCCGCTGAGCTGGTGGGGATCAACACCAACTGGGTTTTGTTTTTGAGCTTTGCCATGTCGGCGTCGCTGGGTGCGTTGGGCGGTATTCTGGTCACGCCCATCACATTGACCTCGTACGACGTGGGCATCATGCTGGGACTCAAGGGTTTTGTCGCTGCGGTGGTTGGCGGCTTGGGCAATGGTCTGGGTGCCGTGGTGGGTGGTCTGCTGGTGGGCATTCTGGAGGCCATGGGCGCCGGCTATGTCTCGTCGTCGTACAAGGACGCGATGCCATTTGTGCTGATTCTGCTGATTTTGTTCTTTATGCCGCGCGGGTTGTTTGGTGGCAAATCCACCGATCGGGTCTGAGCATGTCAAGGAGCCCGTTTGTTGGTCTGTATGTCATCATGGCCATTTTGCTGGTGCTTCCCTTTGTGCTGCCCAACAGTTTTTATGTCGACCTGGCAATTCGCATGGCGATCAATGCGGTGATTGTGCTGGGGCTGAACCTGCTGATTGGTTTTGCCGGTCAGATCAGTCTGGGGCACGCAGGTTTTCTGGGTATTGGTGCCTACGCCACCGCGGCTTTACCCGCCCATTTTGGCTGGCATCCGCTGCTGGCGATGCTCGCTGGTATGGTGGCCGCAGGCGCACTGGCGGCGCTGGTGGCGCGGCCAATTTTCAAGCTCAAGGGACATTACCTGGCGATGGCCACGCTGGGCTTGGGCATCATCATCAACATTGCGGTGCGCAACGAGGCGGCGCTAACCGGTGGCCCGGACGGTATGCCTGTGGGGCCGATGAGTGTGGCGGGTTTTGAGATTTCGGGCGACAAACACTGGTACTGGATCTGCGCTTTTGTGCTGGTTTTTAGCATCTGGGCCTCGCTGAGCCTGATTGATTCGCCGTTTGGCCGGGCCTTGCGCGCGCTACATGGCAGCGAGGTCGCTTCTAAAGTGGTGGGGGTCGATGTGGTGCGCTACAAGGTGGCCATCTTCGTGATGTCGGCGATTTTTGCCAGCTTTATGGGCAGCATCACCGCGCATTACGTGGGTTTTGTGACACCCAACCTGGCCGACTTTTTCCATTCGATTGAGCTGGTCACCATGGTGGTGATTGGCGGCATGGCCTCGGTGTATGGTTCGGTGGTGGGTGCCGTGCTGCTCACAGCATTGCCGCAGGCGCTGACGTCGTTTGAAGGCTGGGAAACCGTGGCGTTTGGCACCATTTTGATGCTGTGCATGATCTTTTTGCCCAAGGGGCTGGTGCCAACGTTGGCCGCCAAGCTGGGCAAAGGAGAGTAAACATGGCGCTGCTCGAAGTCAAAGACCTGTCGATCCATTTTGGCGGTGTCAAGGCGGTACAAAACGTCAGCTTCAGCATTGATGCCGGCATTGTGTATGCCGTTATTGGCCCCAACGGTGCCGGCAAAACCACGCTGTTCAACCTGATCACTGGCATCTATACACCCAGCCACGGCAGCATCGTGCTGGATGGCGAGTCAATTGTGGGCAAATCGCCGGATGAATTGGCGCGCCGCGGTGTGGCACGCACTTTTCAGAATTTGCAGATTTGCATGAACATGAGTGCGGTTGAAAACGTCATGGTGGGCGCGCACCTGCGGCTCGACCGCAACCTGTTCAAAGCCTGCCTGCGCTGGCCTTCACTGAAAAAACGCGACCGTGAGTTACACACTGAGTCGTGTGAACTGATGTCTTTTGTCGGGCTGGATGCTTTTGTGAATGCCCGCGCCGACGCCATGCCCTACGGTGCCCTGAAACGCCTGGAAATTGCCCGCGCCCTGGCCATGAAACCAAGGGTGATTTTTCTAGATGAACCCGCCGCCGGCCTGAACCCCAAGGAAACCATCGAGGTTGATGCGCTGGTGCGCAAGGTGGCTGATGCGGGTGTGACGGTGGTGCTGGTGGAGCACGACATGAAGATGGTGATGAACCTGTCAGACCGCATTCTGGTGCTGGACTATGGCAAAAAACTCACTGAAGGCAGTGCCATGGACGTGCGCAACAACCCGGACGTGATTGCGGCGTATCTGGGCGCCCACGCCTGAAGGATCAAAGTTCATGGACGCATTGCGCATCATCAGCGAAGACCACAACAATCTGTGGCGCCTGGCCACCACGGTCGATCAACTGGCCGGCGAGATGGAAGCGGGCGCGTCGCTGGAGCTGGCCTTTTTTACCTCGGTGCTGGACTATTTTGAACAGTTTGTCGAGCGCTCGCACCACCCCAAGGAAGACGACTACCTGTTTCCCATGCTGCGGCTGCGTAACCCCTACGCTGCCGAAACGCTCGATGCGTTGCAGGCCGACCACCGCGGTGGCCTGGGCCGGCTGAACACCTTGCGGGGCAACCTGGCTGCCACAGCCAATGGCAGCCTTCCCGTGGCGGACCTGGCCAATCAGTTGCGCGCTTTTACGGCGGGCATGAAAAAACACATCCTGATCGAAGAAAGGCAGGTGATGCCGCTGGCGCGCAAGGCGCTGCTGAAAGAAGACTGGACCGATATCAACAGGGCTTTTCTGGACAACAGTGACCCGCTGTTTGGTGAGGCGGCCCAGGCCGAGTTTCGAGAGTTGTACCACCGCATTGTCAGCACCGCGCCCGAGTCAGTCGGTCTGGGCGCGCACAGCGCGGGTGATTTGCCACCCAAGGCGGCGGTGGCGCAGGCCGAGGTGTTATTGCGGGTGCAGGGCATGGAGAGCTGTTATGGCCGTATCAAGGCGATCAAAGGCATCAGCCTGGAAGTGCGTCGGGGTGAAACCGTAGCGCTGGTGGGGGCCAACGGTGCCGGCAAGACCACCTTTTTGCGCACGCTCTCTGGCGTGCAGCCGATGAGTGCGGGCAGTATCCATTTTGACGGCGAAGACATCAGCAGTCTGCGTTCGGACAAACGCATGCGCCGGGGCATCTGCCAAAGCCCCGAAGGCCGCCAAGTGTTTGGCCCGCTGTCGATTGAGGACAACCTGCGCCTGGGGGCCTACACCCAGCCGCGGCATCAGGTGGACAGCGACATGGAGAAAATTTTCACCATGTTCCCGATCCTGAAGGAAAAGCGCGCCTTGCCGGCCGGCACCTTGTCGGGCGGGCAGCAGCAGATGCTGGCCATTGGCCGCGCGCTGATGGGTCGGCCACGCCTGTTGCTGCTCGATGAGCCATCCATGGGCCTGGCGCCGCTGCTGGTGCAGGAGGTGTTTGAGGTGATCAAGACCTTGAAATCTCAGGGCATGACGATTTTGCTGGTCGAGCAAAACGCTCTGGCAGCGCTGGACATTGCCGACCGCGGTTATGTGCTAGAGACCGGCGCGGTGACCTTGACGGGCACTGGCAAACAATTGATCAGCAACGAACAGGTGCGCGCGGCGTACCTGGGGATGTGAGCGGTGGATCAGTTTGCTCTTTTCACTGGGTCGGATGTGGCTGTAGCAAGGGGTGCTTGCAAGCGCTCCGCGATGAAACCCGCCAGGCAGGGGCTGCGGGCGTCAGCCTCATACTGGAGTACCAGAAATCGGCAGCCACCCGCAGCCCCTACCTCGCTAGACGCTGGTTTCAATTTGACGGTTCCAAACAGCAACGGCCGTAATTTGGTGCGCGACGCAGCAGAAATGGGGTCAGATCCCAATTCGGCCAACCACTCTTTCATTCGTCATCGATCTTTCCCCGAATTGGGCTCTGACCCCTTTTCTGCGGACCACCCAAACGGCGCGTCGTGAATCCGCTAACCACCCGACAAATTCAAATTCATCAGCAGGAACCCCATGACCAAAAAATTCGCCTCCCAAGCCGACCTCGAGGTCAAAAAGACCACCTTTGCGCAGTTGTCCAAGCACTGCTGGGCCTACACCGCCGAGGGTGACCCCAACACTGGCGTCATCATCACCGACGAGGCCGTGCTGATCTGCGATGCGCTGGCCACCCCAGTCATGGCGCAGAGCCTGATTGCCGAGATCCGCAAGGTCACCGACAAGCCGATCAAGTACGTGGTGCTGTCGCATTACCACGCGGTGCGCGTGCTCGGTGCTTCGGGCTACAAGTCTGAAGGCATGCAGGAAATCATCGCCAGCCAGGGCACTTACGAGATGATTGTCGAGCGCGGCGCGCAAGACATGCAAAGTGAGTATGAACGCTTTCCACGTCTGTTCAACGCCTTTGACTCGATTCCCGGCCTGACCTGGCCAACGCTCGTATTTCAGGAGCATATGACGCTTTATCTGTCTGGGCTGGAGGTCAAAATCATGCATGTCGGCCCGGGCCATACCAAGGGGGACACCATCGTCTGGGTGCCGTCTGAAAAAGTGCTGTTCTCGGGCGATCTGATGGAGTTTGACGCGGCCTGCTACACCGGCGACGCGCAACTTGAAGAATGGCCTGCCACGCTCGATGCGCTGGTCGCCCTGCAGCCCGAAAAAATTGTTCCCGGCCGTGGCCCGGCGCTTGACACGCCTGAGCGCGTGGCCTCTGGCCTGGCCTACACCCGCGACTTTGTCACCACGCTGCTCAGTTCTGCCAAAGAGGCTGTGGCACAGGGCATGAACCTGAAACAAGCCATGGCGCATTGCCGCAAAGCCATGGACCCCAAGTTTGGCCATGTGTTCATCTACGAGCACTGCCTGCCGTTCGATGTGACCCGCGCGGTGGATGAGGCCAGCGGCATCAAACACCCGCGCATCTGGACCGCCGAGCGTGACAAGGAAATGTGGCATGGGTTGCAAAATTAATTAGGGTCAGATTCCAATTAACTATAAAAAGAAGGAGACAAGCCATGTTGAGCACCTACAAATACCCCAAATACGAGTATGTCCGCCCACCCGAGCAAAGCGGTGCAGAAAAAAAGCGCTACCCCGTGGTGGTGGTCGGTGCCGGACCGGTCGGGCTGGCGGCGGCCATTGAGCTGGCGCAAAGCGGCGTGCCGGTGGTGGTGCTCGATGACGACGACACGGTGTCGGTCGGCTCGCGTGGTGTGTGTTATGCCAAGCGCGCGCTGGAGGTACTCGACCGCATGGGTGTCGGGCAGGCTTGTGTGGACAAGGGCGTGAGCTGGAATGTGGGTCGCACCTTCTTCCGTGAGCAGGAGGTGTACAACTTCAACCTGCTGCCGCAACCCGACCACAAGCGTCCGGGCATGATTAACCTGCAGCAGTATTACCTCGAAGAGTTCGAGATAACCCGCGCCAAAGAGCTACCGAATCTGGACCTGCGCTTCAAAAACAAGGTGGTGTCGGTCACGCCACAGGGCGATGGTGCCACGCTGCAGGTCGAAACCCCCGACGGCATCTACAGCCTGGAGGCCGATTGGCTGGTGGTGGCCGACGGCGCACGTTCGACGGTGCGGCGCATGATGAATCTGGAGATGGACGGCAAGATCTTCATGGACCGCTTTCTGATTGCCGACGTGGTCATGAAGGCCGACTTTCCGCACGAGCGCTGGTTCTGGTTTGACCCGCCGTTTCACCCGGGGCAATCGGTGTTGCTGCACCGCCAGGCCGACAACGTGTACCGCATTGACTTCCAATTGGGTTGGGATGCCGACCCGGAAGAAGAAAAGAAACCGGAGAAGGTGATACCGCGCATCAAGGCCATGCTTGGGGATGAGCGCGAGTTTGAGCTGGAATGGGTCAGCGTCTACACCTTTCAGTGTCGGCGCATGGCCGCATTCACCCACGGCCATGTGTTATTTGCCGGTGATGTGGCGCACCAGGTGTCACCGTTTGGCGCGCGCGGAGCCAATTCGGGCATTCAGGACACCGACAACCTGTGCTGGAAGCTCAAGCTGGTGATCGACGGCAAGGCACCCGTCAGCCTGCTCGATACCTATTCAGAAGAGCGCACGTTTGCGGCCGACGAGAACCTGATGAACTCAACGCGCTCCACCGACTTCATCACCCCAAAAAGCAAAACCTCGCTGACCTTTCGCAACGCGGTGCTGAGCCTGGCGCGAGAGCACAAGTTTGCCCGCGCGCTGGTCAATTCGGGGCGCTTGTCGGTGCCAGCGTACTTGACCGAGTCGCGCCTGAATACGCCGGACAGTGCGGTGTTTGCCGGCGACATGGTGCCTGGCGCACCGATGGACGATGCGCCCATGCAAGTGGCGGCCCAGGAGGTCTGGTTGCTTGACCAAGTGGGCAACCGGTTTATGGCGCTGGCGTCTGTGGAGTCGCCGGCGGATGTGAGTGCCGATCAATTAGCGGCGTTCATCGCGCTGGGCGCTGCGGCCGTCCCCGTGGAGGTGGTGCTAATCGCCGCCAAACCGGGGCCAGCACCTCTCGGCGTGCGGGTGCTGGTGGACCGCGCCGGTCGTTTTGCCGAGCGCTTTGATGCGCACAGCGGCACCACCTACCTGATTCGCCCGGATCAGCATGTAGCGGCGCGCTGGCGTGACTTTGATGCCGGGCTAGTCCAGGCGGCTCTGGCGCGTGCCATCTGCAATGTTGAATGAAGGAAGCATCATGTCACTGAACCTGCAACCCAACTTTTTTGAGTCCGGCAAACGCTACTTTCATGCCTTTACACCCGGTGATGATTTTTACGAGGCGCTGATCGACACCCACCGCGACCTCACTGACGAGCAAAGCGCCATGGTCAATGCCAAACTGGTGCTGCTGCTGGCCAATCATATTGGTGATATCGGTGTGCTGCGCGAAGCCATGGCGTTGGCTCGTGAGGATGTTTGAGACTGTGTGTCCTGGGGGCGTTGGGTAAGCCCGAGTCCGGGGCGTCCCCGATTTGGCAACCCCAAGTCCACGCGCATCCACGCACGCCGCTGAACGCAGGGCTAGGCACCCCTTTTGATTCGTAAAAGTTAAGGAGACTTCCTCATGCAAATCCAGAAAATCCACCACGTTGCCTATCGCTGCAAGGATGCCAAGGAAACCGTGTTGTGGTACCAAAAGTACCTGAACATGGACTTTATTCTGGCGATTGCCGAGAATGAAGTGCCCTCCACGAAGGAGCCTGATCCGTACATGCACGTATTTCTGGATGCCGGTGGCGGCAATGTGCTGGCTTTTTTTGAGCTGCCAACCCGCCCCGAGATGGGCCGCGACCCGAATACGCCGGCCTGGACACAGCATCTGGCGCTGCAGGTCGGCTCGATTGATGAACTGCTCGAAACCAAAGCCCGCCTGGAAGCCGATGGCATTGAGGTGGTTGGGCCCACCGACCACACCATTTTCAAGTCAATCTATTTCTTTGACCCCAGCGGCCACCGGCTGGAACTGGCTGCCAACACCGGCACGCCCAACATGTCCAAAATGCTCGACGAGGTCAAGTGGGACATGCTCAACGAATGGGATAAAACCAAAAAGGCGCCGCAACACGCGCGCTGGATGCACGATGGCAGCTATGCAGAAAATTGAAAGTTCAATAGAAAATTGGTCTGAAAGCCTTATAGATCAAACGCTAGGCGCTATCAAAATGGGATTTGTTTCATGAAGCTGGCGACCCTGAAAAAAGGCGGGCGCGATGGCACGCTGGTGGTGGTCAACCGCGCACTCACGCACTACCGTGCGGTGCCCGCCATTGCCCGCACCTTGCAGGCGGCGCTTGACGATTGGGCGGTCTGCGAGCCGCAACTGCGGCAGGTGTATGAGGCGCTCAACAGTGGTGCCTTCACCGAGCCCGATATGTTTGACGCGGCAGCCTGCCATTCGCCGCTGCCACGCGCCTTCCAGTGGGCCGATGGCTCAGCCTATGTCAACCATGTGGAACTGGTGCGCCGAGCGCGCAGGGCCGAGTTACCGCCAGAGTTTTGGACCGACCCGCTGATGTACCAAGGCGGTTCGGACTCGTTTGTCGGTCCGTGTGACCCGGTGTTGGCCTTGTCTGAAGATTGGGGCATTGACTTCGAGGCCGAAGTTGCCGTCGTCACCGGCGATGTCAGGATGGGTGCCAACGCTGAACAGGCTGCCAGGTCGGTGCGACTGCTGATGCTGGTCAATGATGTGTCGATGCGCAACCTGATTCCCGCTGAGTTGGTCAAGGGTTTTGGCTTTTTCCAGTCCAAACCGGCCAGCGCCTTCAGCCCGGTGGCAGTGACCCCTGATGAGCTGGGGGCCGAGTGGGTTAACAGCCGGGTGCACCGGCCATTAACGGTGCATCTGAATGGCGCGCTGTTTGGCCAGCCAGATGCGGGCCAAGACATGGTGTTTAACTTTGCCCAGTTGATTGCCCACGCCGTTAAAACGCGTGAGTTGTGCGCGGGGACCATCATCGGCTCGGGCACGGTGTCGAACAAGCAGGGTGGGGTGCAAGGCTCGTCAATTGCCAATGGCGGCGTTGGCTACTGCTGCATTGCTGAAGTGCGGATGTACGAAACCATTGAGTCGGGCAAAGCGGCCACGGCTTATCTGAAGTTTGGCGATAAGGTGCGCATTGAGATGCTGGACGCGCAAGGTTCGTCGATTTTTGGTGCGATTGAGCAGACTGTTCTGCCGTACAAGGCTGCGGAATGACACGCATGATTCACGCCACCCAAACAGCAAAAATTAGGGTCAGAGCCGTCTTCGCTGCGCTTCCCGGATCCGACCCCAAATTTTGTTATACGGCGCGCGCCTACTCACCAGTTTATTAGACATTTTTTGCCTCTAGCCCAATAGATATAAGCGCATGAAGCTATCAAATTCATATTAATTGACACACTTCAAGGAAACCTCATGACCCACCCCCTGTTTGAAAAACACCGCGCCAAGCTCGAAGCTGCCCTGAACGCCATCCACACCCGGGGCTACTGGGCGGCGTACAACGAGATGCCCAGCCCGAAGATTTATGGCGAAACTGCTGCTGATGACGGCAAAAAGTCGTTTGAAGCCCAGCTCGGCCAAAAGTTTGATCTGAGCCAGCCCGGCATCACTGGCTGGCTGGCCCCGGAAAAATCCCCCTACGGCATCGAAATCAACGTGCAATACCCCGTCTGCGACATTGAAGCGCTGATCGCCGCCGGCCAAGCCGCCATGCCCGGCTGGCAAGCGGCGGGTGTCGAGGGCCGCACCGGCCTGTGCATCGAAATGCTCGACCGCCTGAACGCGCAAAGTTTCGAGCTGGCCCACGCGGTGATGATGACCACCGGCCAGGGCTGGATGATGGCGTTTCAGGCGGGCAGTCCGCATGCCCAAGACCGCGGTCTGGAAGCTGTGACCTACGCTTACCGCGAGCAAAAATTTGTGCCGGCCGAGGCCACCTGGGAAAAACCGCAGGGCAAAAACCCGCCGCTGGTGCTGAAAAAGCACTTTGAGATTGTTGGGCGCGGTGTCGCCGTGGTAGTGGGTTGCGCCACCTTCCCGACCTGGAACACCTATCCGGGCCTGTTTGCCGCGCTGGCCACCGGCAATGCGGTGATCGTCAAACCGCACGAAAACGCCGTGCTGCCTGCTGCCATCACCGTGCGCACGCTGCGTGCCGTGTTGTCTGAGAACGGCATCGACCCCAATCTGGTCACGCTGTGTGTGCCAGACAAGCGCGAAACCACGCAGGCGCTGGTGACACACCCGTCTGTCAAGTCGGTCGATTTCACCGGCGGCAATGCCTTTGGCCAATGGCTGATCGAGCACTGCCGCCAGGCGCAGGTGTATGCCGAGCTGGCCGGGGTCAACAACATCGTGATCGACTCGACCGATGCCTACAAACCGATGCTGCGCAACCTGGCGTTCACGCTGTCGCTGTACTCGGGCCAGATGTGCACCACCTCGCAGGCGCTGTTTGTGCCGGCTGGCGGCATTGATACCGAAGACGGTCACAAGAGTTATGACGAGGTTTGCACCGACCTGGCGCGCGCAGTGGAAGGCTTTTTGGCCAAACCCGAAGTGGCTTGCGCCGTGCTGGGTGCGGTGCAATCGGCTGACACGCTGGGCCGCCTCGCACTGGCAGACAGCGGCACGCTGGGCAAAGTGCTGCTGGCGTCCAAAAAACTCGACAACCCGGAATTTCCCAAGGCTGAAGTGCGCACGCCCGTGCTGCTGGCGTGTGATGCCACCGACGAGTCGGCCTACATGGAGGAGCGTTTTGGCCCTATCAGTTTTGTAGTGAAGACTGCAGATACAGCAAGCGCCATAGCCCTGTCGGAGCGACTGGTGGGCACGCATGGTGCGCTCACTGCCGGTGTTTACAGCACCAAGCCAGAAGTGATCGAGGCGATGACGGCGGCCACCTGGCGCAGCAAAGTGGCGCTGTCGATCAACCTGACCGGCGGCGTGTTTGTCAACCAGTCCAGCGCGTTCTCCGACTACCACGGCACCGGCGGCAACCCGGCCGCCAACGCCAGCTATGCCGATTCGGCCTTTGTGGCCAACCGCTTTCGCGTCGTACAACGCCGCTACCATGTTTAAGGACTTGCCATGAGCTATCAGAACATTCTTTTTGAAGCCCAGGCTGGCATTGCCCGCCTGACCCTGAACCGCCCGGACAAGCTCAACAGCTTTACCAGTGCCATGCACGCCGAGCTACGCGCCGCGCTTGCCACAGTGCAGACCGACAAAACCATCCGGGTGCTGGTGATCAGCGGTGCCGGGCGTGCCTTTTGCGCCGGGCAGGACCTGGCTGACCCGGACATGGCCATGGGCCCGATGTTGCCCGACATCGGCAACGTGGTCGAAGAAAACTACAAGCCGCTGATTCTGGGCCTGCAAAACCTGCGCGTGCCCACCATCGCACAAGTCAACGGCATCGCCGCCGGTGCGGGTGCCAGTCTGGCATTGGCTTGTGACCTGGTGATTGCCGCCAAATCGGCTTACTTTTTGCAGGCTTTCAGCAAAATCGGGCTGATTCCTGACACCGGTGGCACCTGGTTTCTGCCGCAACGCGTGGGCATGGCCCGCGCCATGGGGTTGGCCATGCTGGCCGACAAGCTGCCCGCCGAAAAAGCCGAACACTGGGGCCTGATCTGGCAAGCCGTGGACGATGCCGAATTGGCCACTACTGTGGACAAACTCGCCGCTCAGTTGGCCCAGATGCCCACCCGCGCGCTGGTCGCCACCCGGCTGGCCTTGCACGCGGCGCCCAATCACACGCTAGAGCAACAACTCAGTTTCGAGGCGGGTTTCATGCGCGAATTGGGCTGGCGCGACGACTTCAAGGAAGGCGTAGCCGCATTCCAGCAAAAGCGCTTACCTAAATTCACGGGTAACTGACATGCCTATGCAGACGCCCAGAGCCTCTGGCCTACGCACCTGCCGCCAAGCAACAACTGTCGCAGCAGATTGGGGGTCGGATCCCCATTCGGCCCACGTCATCGGCTTCATCAACATCGCATCCCCGAATGGGGCTCTGACCCCCATTCTGCGGGCCACCGCGCGCAGGACTGAATTGTCATGACCCAGCCTCAACCCTTGCCCTTGATTTGTACCGTTGCAGTCATCGGTGCCGGCGCCATGGGTGCCGGTATCGCGCAAGTGGCGGCCAGCGCAGGGCACAACGTCTGGCTGCTTGACACCCGGCCCGATGCCGCGGCTCAAGCTATCACCGGTATTCGCGCCCAGTTCCACAAAATGGCCGCCAAAGGCAAGTTAAGCGCCGCGCAGGCGCAAGCGGCGGGTGAGCGCCTGCATGTGGCGCATCAACTGGCCGATCTGGCCGACGCAGGCCTGGTCATCGAAGCCATTGTTGAAAACCTGCCCATCAAACACACGTTGTTTGCCGATCTGGAAAAGGTGGTGTCCACCCACTGCATTCTGGCCAGCAACACCTCATCGATCTCAATCACGGCCATTGGTGCGGCGCTCAGACACCCCGAGCGGGTAGCGGGTCTGCATTTCTTTAACCCGGCCCCGCTGATGGCGCTGGTGGAAGTGGTCTCTGGCCTGGCCACCCGCCCTGACGTGGCCGACACCCTGCTTGCCACGGCGACAGCCTGGGGCAAGACTGCGGTACATGCCAAATCCACCCCTGGCTTTATCGTCAACCGCGTGGCGCGCCCCTACTACGGCGAGGCCCTGCGCGTGCTGCATGAGGGCGGCGCTGACTGCGCCACGCTCGATGCAGTGATGCGCGAGGCCGGTGGCTTTCGCATGGGGCCGTTTGAGCTGATGGACATGATTGGCCTGGACGTGAATTACGCCGTGACCTGCTCGGTGTGGCAGGCGTATTTCAACGACCCGCGCTACACGCCTTCGCTGATTCAGCGTGAACTGACCGACGCGGGGTTTCTGGGCAAAAAGAGTGGCCGCGGGTTTTACGACTACAGCGCTGGTGCTGAAAAGCCGGCGCCCAGCACCGAGGCCGCACAGGCGTGCCCGCTGAAATGGCAATTTGTGGCGACACGGACGCCGCGCAGGCGCTGGCACAGCGACTTGCTGCCGCAGCAGTGCCATTTACCCACAGTGCCAGCAGCGATGGTCGCATCGTCCAAGTGGGTCAGGTGGCGTTGTTTGTCACCGATGGTCGTACCGCCACCCGCCATGCCGCCGAATCAAAAACACCCAACACCGTGCTGATCGACCTGGCGCTGGACTATCACCACGCCACCCGCATGGCAATCAGCGTCGCAGCCCAATGTGACCCACATGCGGCACAACATGCGATCGGCTTGCTGCAAGCAGCGGGCTTTGCCGTGTCGCGCCTGCAAGACATTCCCGGCCTGATCGTCATGCGCACCGTCAGCATGCTGGCCAACGAGGCCGCGGACGCGGTTTACCAGGGTGTGGGTGCCTCGCAAGCCGTTGATACCGCCATGCGCCTGGGTGTTAATTACCCCTGCGGTCCGCTGGCCTGGGCCAATGCCATCGGGCTGACGCAAGTTCAAACCGTGCTGGCCAACCTGGCGCACACCTATGGCGAAGACCGCTACCGCACCTCGCCGCTGATACAGCAACAGGTTTTTGCGAAGAAGGCTTTTCATGACTGAGACGATGACCCATCCGCACACCCCGACCGACCCGCAAGCCCTGGCCGATGCCGTCACCCAGGCTATGTGGTCGCGTGACCGCGCCACGCAGGGCCTGGGCATGCAGATCCAGCGCGTCAAGCCCGGCTACGCGCTGATCCGCATGGCGGTTCGCAGCGACATGGTCAACGGCCACCACATCTGTCACGGCGGTTTTATCTTCACGCTGGCCGACAGCGCCTTTGCGTTTTCGTGCAACAGCTACAACCAGAACACCGTGGCCTCAGGCTGCAGCATTGATTTTCTGGCACCGGCGCGCGAAGGTGATGTGCTGGAGGCCGAGGCGGTGGAGCGCTCGCTGTCGGGCCGCACCGGTGTCTATGACATCACGGTGCGCACCCACAGTGGCAAGACGGTGGCGCTGTTTCGTGGCAAAAGTTACCGCATCAAGGGCGAAGTGATCGCCGGGTTGCAACAGGCAGACGGGCAGGCATGAATGAGCCTGGCATTTGCTTTTGATCTTATGGTGAGTTTTTTGTCCCGTCTTGCTGGTGGGGCTGCGCCCGGCACAGCCACCGACAGGGGTGGGTACCTCATACTGGAGTACCAGAAATCGGCACCCACCCCTGCCAGTGACTATGCCAACGACCGTGTTGTGCTACGGCCCTCGTTAAGGCATTTTTTGGCTTGCGCGCAGGCTCGGGTATTTCAATCAGCGTTAGCGCAGGGGGCCGGGGGCTGACGATCCAGTATGAGGAAGCCGCCCGGCCCAGGCGCGGATTCAGGCGACACCAACGCTCGTCACAGCGCAGAAGCCACCCTTTGCCGAGCTTGTTCTCCAACAAGAGCACGCTGAACGACAAAGTTCGATGCGCCAAGCGCAAAATCATTCCCTATTCACGCATTCCATGAGGAGACCCGCATGACCTGCAGACAACCCCAGCCCGGTGACCTGGAAGCCATTGAGCTAGCCAGTCGCGACGAAATCTCGGCCCTGCAACTGCAGCGCCTGCAATGGACGCTGACCCACAGCTACAACAACGTGGCCAGCTTCAAGAAGAAGTGCGACAGCAAGGGTGTGCACCCCAGCGACCTGAAAACCCTGACCGACCTGGCCAAGTTTCCGTTCACCACCAAAACCGACCTGCGCGACAACTACCCGTTTGGCCTGTTCGCCGTGCCGCGCGCGCAGGTGGCGCGGGTGCATGCGTCCTCTGGCACCACAGGCAAATCGATTGTGGTGGGCTACACCCTGAAAGACATCGACAACTGGGCCCTGCTGGTGGCACGCTCAATCCGGGCCGCTGGCGGGCGCGCTGGCGACATGGTGCACGTGGCCTACGGTTATGGCATGTTCACTGGCGGCCTGGGTGCGCATTACGGTGCCGAGCGCCTGGGTTGCACCGTGGTGCCCATGTCGGGCGGCCAGACCGAAAAACAGGTGCAGCAGATTGTTGACTTCCAGCCCGACATCATCATGGTCACCCCAAGTTACTCGCTGGTGATCGCCGAAGAGTTTGAGCGACTGGGCATCACACCGGACCAGATTTCGCTGAAAGTGGGTATTTTTGGCGCCGAGCCCTGGGGTGAGGGCATGCGCCGCGAGATTGAGAGCAAGCTCGGAATTGACGCCATTGACATTTATGGCCTGACCGAGGTGATGGGCCCGGGCGTGGCCAGCGAATGCATCGAGTCCAAAGACGGCCCGGTGATCTGGGAAGACCATTTTTACCCCGAGATCATTGACCCTGAAACCGGCGAGGTGCTGCCCGATGGCTCGGATGGCGAACTGGTGTTTACCTCGCTCACCAAAGAGGCTTTTCCGGTGGTGCGCTACCGCACGCGCGACCTCACGCGCCTGCTGCCACCCACCTCGCGCGCGTTTCGGCGCATGGGCAAGATCACCGGCCGCACCGACGACATGCTGATCGTGCGCGGTGTCAACATGTTCCCAACGCAGATTGAAGAGCAGATCCTGCGCGACAAGCGTCTGTCGGGCAACTACCAGGTGCTGCTGTCGCGTGAAAGCCATCTCGACGACGTGGAGGTACGCTGCGAGTTGCAGCGCGAGTTGTCTGGCAAGCTCTCCCTGGCGCAGATCGAAGCCATCACCAAAGAGCTGCAGCACCACATCAAGACCAACGTTGGTGTGTCTACCCATGTCAAGGTGCTGCCTTTTGACTCGATTCCGCGCACCCTCACGGGCAAGGCCAAACGCGTGATTGACGAACGACCGCCCTTGGTTTGAGGCGACTGATTGAGAGTGTTTTTGGACGCTGGCCCATATGCAGCATGCGCTGAATGCTATGATTGTTGTAACAAAAGGACTTTATTGTTCAGGTGACGTATGACTGACGCTTTTATCTGTGACGCGGTTCGCACCCCGATTGGACGCTACGGTGGCGCGCTCTCAAGTGTGCGGGCCGACGATCTGGCTGCCATTCCCCTCAAGGCCTTGATGGACCGCAACCCGCAGGTCAATTGGGCCAGTGTGGACGACATCATCCTGGGATGCGCCAACCAGGCCGGCGAAGACAACCGCAACGTGGCGCGTATGGCAGGGTTGCTGGCGGGCTTGCCGATTGAGGTGCCTGGCACCACGGTGAACCGCCTGTGTGGCTCGTCAATGGACTGTGTGGGCATGGCCGCGCGTGCCATCAAGTCGGGTGAAACCGATCTGATGATCGCCGGCGGCGTTGAAAGCATGTCGCGTGCACCGTTTGTCATGGGCAAGGCCGATAGCGCGTTTTCACGCCACGCAGCCATCTTTGACACCACCATTGGCTGGCGTTTTGTCAACCCGGCGATGAAAAAGCGGTTTGATACCCATTCGATGCCACAAACCGCTGACAACGTGGCGGCCGACTTCAACATCTCACGCGCCGACCAGGACGCTTTTGCGCTGCGCTCGCAGCAGCGCTGGGCCGCCGCGCACGCCGCTGGCAGGTTTGCTGACGAACTGATTCCGGTGCTGATTGCGCAGAAAAAGGGCGACCCCACGGTGGTGGACACCGACGAACACCCGCGCCCCGAGACCACGCTGGCCATGCTGGGCAAGCTCAAAGGTGTGAATGGCCCGGAGCTGTCGGTCACTGCTGGCAATGCCTCGGGGGTGAATGACGGTGCCTGCGCCCTGCTGATTGCGTCCGAGGTCGCCGCCCGGGCCAATGGTTTGACGCCACGTGCACGGGTTGTGGCCATGGCAGCCGCCGGCGTGGCCCCGCGCATCATGGGGTTCGGTCCGGCGCCTGCGGTGCGCAAGGTGCTCTCGCGTGCCGGCCTGACGCTGGACCAGATGGATGTGATTGAGCTCAACGAAGCCTTTGCCGCCCAAGGTCTGGCGGTGTTGCGTGACCTGGGCCTGGCCGATGACGACGCTAGGGTCAACCCCAATGGCGGCGCAATTGCCGTCGGGCATCCTTTGGGCATGAGCGGTGCACGCCTGGTGACCACCGCCCTGTATGAACTGGCACGGCGTGGCGGGCGTTATGCGCTTTGCACGATGTGCATCGGTGTTGGGCAAGGCATTGCCCTGGTGATTGAGCGTGTTTGAGTCAAATTCCAGAGCAACACGATAGGTCGTTGCAAAGTCTTGCCGTATGTTCGTACTGTCTGCGGCTTTGCGCCTCATCTCGCGCTGATCTGGAAATGGAAAAAGAATTTTTTAACCCTGAAGGAGACAACCCCATGAAATTTACCCTGAAAAAACTGGCCGTTGGCGCGGCATTGGCACTCGGCACCCTGGCTGCCATGGCCGCAGACCCGATCAAGATAGGCTCGGTGCTGTCGGTCACCGGCCCGGCCGCCTTTTTGGGCGACCCCGAGCTCAAAACCCTGCAGATGTATGTGGAAGACATCAACAAAAAAGGGGGTCTGCTGGGTCGCAATCTGGAACTGGTGCACTATGACGACGGCAGCGACGCTGGCAAGGCCAACGGTTTTGGCAAACGACTGATTGATGATGACAAGGTCGACATCATTGTGGGCGGCACCACCACCGGTGCCACCATGTCGATGGCACCGCTGGTGGAAAAGGCCGGTGTGCCGTTTATCTCCCTGGCCGGGGCCGTGGTGATTGTGGAGCCCGTCAAGAAGTGGGTTTTCAAAACGCCACACACTGACCGCATGGCCGCCGAAAAAGTGTTTGAAGACATGAAAAAACGCGGCCTGACCAAAGTGGCGCTGTTCTCCGAGAGCAGCGGGTTTGGCCAGTCGGGCAAGAAAGAGACCGAAGCGGTGGCCGGCAAATACGGCATCACCCTGGTGGCCAACGAAACCTATGGCCCCAAAGACACCGACATGAGCCCGCAACTCACCAAGATTCGCAACGCGCCTGGTGTGCAGGCGGTGTTCATCTTCGGTTTGGGCCAGGGCCCGGCCATTGCCACCAAAGGCTACAAACAGCTTGGCATGACATTGCCGCTTTACCACGCGCATGGTGTGGCGTCTGACGAGTTCATCAAGCTCGCTGGCCCCGCCTCGGAAGGCGTGCGCCTGCCCGCCGCTGCGCTGCTGATTGCCAACAAGCTGGCTGCCAATGACCCGCAAAAAGCCGTGGCCGAAGGCTATTCAAGCGCTTTCAGCGCCAAATGGAAGACCGATGTGTCAACCTTTGGTGGCCACGCTTTTGATGGCCTGATGCTGGCAGTGGACGCAATCAAGCGTGCCGGTGGCACCGACAAGGCCAAGGTGCGTGATGCGATTGAAGCCACCAAGGGTTTTGTCGGCACCGGCGGTGTGGTCAACATGTCGGCCACCGACCACATGGGCCTGGACCTGTCGGCGTTTCGCATGCTGGAGATCAAGAACGGCGACTGGACGCAGGCGAACTAAGCCAAGCGGCACCCAACCCGCAAACAGGAGGGGTAGAGCGGTCTTCGCATGCGGAGCCGCCCCCCCATGTTTGCTAAACCGTTACTCACTTCGTCAATATCAGTCCCATGTTTGAAACCCTCGACATCGAGCGCACCGGCCCGGTCGCCACCCTCTGGATGAACCGTCCGCAAGTGTTCAATGCCTTTAACGAGACGCTGATCGCGGAGCTGGATGCGGCCTGCCAGCAGCTCGATGCCGACCCCAGCGTGCGCGTGGTCGTGCTGGGTGGTCGCGGCAAACACTTTTCGGCTGGTGCCGACCTGAACTGGATGCGCCGGGCCGCTGAGGGCAGCGAAGCCGACAACCTGGCGGATGCCCGGCGTTTTGCCGGTATGTTGCGCCGGCTTGCCAGTCTGTCCAAACCGACCATTGCGCGCGTGCAGGGCGCGGCACTCGGTGGTGGCACCGGGCTGGCTGCCGCCTGCGACATGGCGGTGGCCAGCAGCGATGCGAGTTTTGCCACGTCAGAGGTCAAGTTTGGCATCATC
Organism: Candidatus Rhodoferax mariagerensis; assembly: GCA_016719055.1. Taxonomy (GTDB): domain Bacteria; phylum Pseudomonadota; class Gammaproteobacteria; order Burkholderiales; family Burkholderiaceae_C; genus Rhodoferax; species Rhodoferax mariagerensis. The sequence continues at coordinate 80,734 of JADKAW010000042.1, forward strand.
CCGGCCGTCATCAGCCCCTATGTGCTGCGGGCCATTGGTCCGCGCCATGCGCTGCGCTATTTTCAAAGTGCCGAAAAAATCAGCGCCGAGCGCGCCATGATGCTGGGCCTGGTCAGCGAAGTCACGGCGGTGGGCGCACTGGATGCCGGTGTGAACGCGCTGGTTGAGCCGCTGCTGGCCGGTGGCCCGCAAGCCCAAAAAGCCGCCAAGGACCTGATCGAAGCCATCAAGGGGCGTCCGATCGATGCGGTGACGCTCGAAGAAACCGCCCGGCGCATCGCCGCACAGCGCGCCACCCCGGAAGGCCGTGACGGCGTGGCGGCCTTTCTCGACAAACGCCCACCGGCCTGGCTGGCGAAAGTGTCCTAGCCAAGACCTGACACGCCATTTGTTTAACCCCACAGGAGACAGCACTGATGTACACACAGTCTTTTAATGTGCAGGAGTCGCCTGGTGAAAAACCAGCGGCCCGCCCCTTGTCACTTGAAAACCCCGAGCAACAAGCCCGTTTTGACGCAAGAATAGCCGCCGACGGCAAGATCGAGCCGCAAGACTGGATGCCCGGTGCCTACCGCAAGACACTGCAGCGCCAGATCAGCCAACACGCCCACAGCGAAATTGTCGGCATGTTGCCCGAGGGCAACTGGATCAGCCGCGCGCCCAGCCTCAAACGCAAGGCGATTTTGATCGCTAAGGTGCAAGACGAAGGCGGTCATGGCCTGTACCTGTACAGCGCGGCTGAAACGCTGGGGCAGGGGCGTGACCAAATGCTGGCCGACCTGCACAGCGGCCGTGCCAAATACAGCTCGATCTTCAACTACCCCGCGCTGAACTGGGCCGATGTCGGCACGATTGGCTGGCTGGTCGATGGTGCGGCCATCATGAACCAGATTCCGCTATGCCGCTGCAGTTATGGCCCGTATGCCCGCGCCATGATCCGCGTCTGCAAAGAGGAATCCTTTCACCAGCGTCAGGGTTACGAGGCACTGCTGGTCATGATGCAGGGCACCGCCGAGCAGCGTGCCATGGTGCAGGATTCGGTCAACCGCTTCTGGTGGAAATGCCTGGCGATGTTTGGCCCACCTGACGCCAATAGCCCGCACAGCGAACAGGCCATGCGTTGGGGCATCAAGCGCATCAGCAACGACGATTTGCGACAGAAGTTCATTGACGCGACCGTGCCGCAAGCCAATGTGCTGGGTGTGACCCTGCCCGACCCCAAGCTGAAATGGAACGAAGAGCGCCAGCACTATGACCATGGCGAGATCGACTGGGACGAGTTCTGGGCCACGGTGAACGGCAATGGCCCGTGCAACCACGAGCGCCTGGCCACCCGTGTCAAAGCCCACAACGATGGCCAATGGGTGCGCGATGCGGCGCTTGCCTACGCGAATAAACACCAACTTAAACAAACCAAGGAAGCAGCATGAGCACCACCACCCCCGCACTCAAAGACTGGCCCCTGTGGGAAGTATTTGTTCGCAGCAAACAAGGCCTGGAACACAAACACTGCGGCAGTCTGCACGCCAGTGACGCGCAGCATGCGCTGCAAATGGCGCGTGATGTCTACACCCGCCGCCAGGAAGGCGTCAGCATCTGGGTGGTACCTAGCAAGAGCATTGCAGCCAGCAGCCCGGACGACAAGGATGCGATGTTTGACCCGGCCGCCGACAAAATCTACCGTCACCCGACTTTCTATGACATCCCTGAAGAAGTGGGGCACATGTAATGGCGGCGTATTTTCAAGACTACCTGCTGCACCTGGGCGACAACGCGGTCATTCTGGGCCAGCGCAACGCGCAGTGGTGTGGCCATGGCCCTGTCCTTGAAGAAGACCTGGCGCTGGCCAACAACAGCCTGGACCTGATTGGTCAGGCGCGCCTGCTGTACCAGCATGTGGCTACCGTGCGCAAGGACGGCAAAAGCAGCGAAGACCTGCTGGCTTACTTTCGTGATGTGTCGGATTTCAAAAATTACACGTTGCTGGAGTTACCCCACAGCACCGCACTGGCACCCACCAGCAGTGGCGACCGGGATTACGCGGTAACGATTGGCCGCAACTTTCTCTACAGCGCCTTGATGGTGCTGGTGTGGGAAGGCCTGAAAAGTTCGACGGACGCACAACTGGCCGCCATTGCCGCCAAATCGCTGAAAGAGGCAAGCTACCACCTGCGTCATGCCCGCGACTGGCTGCTGCGCCTGGGGGACGGCACCGACGAATCACACACCAGAATGCAGGCCGCTATTAACCATTTGATGCCTTACACCCAGGAGTTCTGGGCACCGAGCGCTATGGAAACTGCAGTGGCCAAGAGTGGGCAGGGGGTTGACGCTCGCCAGTTGCAGGGCAGCTGGAATGCCATGGTGGACGAGGCGCTGGCGCAAGCCACATTGACGCGCCCGGCTGCTGGCGGCTTTGTCAGCACCGGCAAAACCGGCGTGCACTCCGAGCACCTGGGTTTTGTGCTGGCCGAGATGCAAAGCCTGGCCCGCGCCCACCCTGAAGCCGTCTGGTAACTCCCTGAGCCAGTAACCCACCCCCTCGGCAGCGATTTAAACGGATGTGCATGAATACCTGTCCCCACCCCAGCCCTCCCCCAGCGGGCGAGGGAGCAAGCCCAGCAGTCGACCGGCTGCCAGGCTGCGTTTGGCGGTTGCGCCTTCCCCCGCTGGGGGAGCTTTGGTATGGGGGCAGGTGGCTGGACCACATCACGATAAATCGCACCCAGCCTCTTGCCAGACTTTCCCCGCTGGGGGATGTATCACCGCCAATCCGCCATGAACATACTTCTATCTGATGGACCGGCTGCGCCTGCGGCCGGGATTCCTGGGCTCCCGGACGGACCGATTGCGCCAAAAAACAACCCACTGATGCGTTTTATGCCACCTGGAACCTGCTGGAGTCAGTGACCGATCCCGAGATTCCGGTGGTGAATCTGCGCGAAATGGGCATTTTGCGCGCCGTGCGCCAGACTGCCACCGGGCTGGAGGTAGTCCTCACCCCGACCTACAGCGGCTGCCCGGCGATGAGCCAAATGGCCGATGACGTGGTCAATGCCTTGGCGCAAGCCGGCGTGGCCGCACGGGTGCTGACGCAGATTGCCCCGGCCTGGTCGACCGACTGGATGACCCCCGAGGCCCGCGATAAATTGCGCGCTTACGGCATTGCCCCACCGCACAGTTGCGCCTCGGTCGGCACCAACGTCATCCAGTTTGCTTCAAAAAAAATAGCTGGTGACGCTGAACTGACGGTGGCTTGCCCGCAATGTGGCTCCATAAACACAACCGAGACCTCGCACTTTGGCTCGACCGCCTGCAAGGCGCTGTACCGCTGCCTGAGCTGCCTGGAACCCTTTGATTACTTCAAACCTTATTAGGCCAACATGTCTACATCCCCCCGTTTTCACGACCTGCGCGTGGCCAGTGTCAGCCCGGAGGCGGCTGGCTCAGTGGCTATTAGCCTGAGCGTGCCCGATGCCCTGCTCGACAGCTTTGATTTCAAGCCGGGCCAATACCTCACCCTGCGCAGCAAGATTGACGGTGCCGACGTGCGCCGCAGTTACTCGATCTGCTGCACCCACAGCCATCTGAAAAAGCACCGCCAGCTGGTGGTGGGGGTGCGCCCGATGAGCGGTGGCGTGTTTTCGAACTGGGCCGCGACCCAGCTCAAAGCCGGTGACACCTTGGCGGTGATGCCACCCGATGGCCGTTTTGTCTCCAGGCGCCCGCGCGCGCTGCACCGCGTCGGTTTTGCTGCGGGCTCGGGGATCACGCCGATTTTGTCGATCATGGCCAGCAGTCTGGAAGACCAGCCTGATTCGAAATTCACCCTGGTCTATGGCAACCGCAGCATGGACAGTGTGATGTTCAACGAAGCGCTGCAAGACCTGAAAGACCGCTTTGCCGGGCGGCTGACGCTGATCCACATCCTGTCGCGCCAGGCGCAAGAGGCTGACCTGCTGCAAGGGCGAATCGATGGTGACAAGGTACGCGCCCTGATTGCCGCGCTGCTGCCGGTGGCCAGCATGGACGAGGTGTTTGTCTGCGGCCCCGAGGCCATGATCGAAGCCACCGAAAAAGCCTTGCTCGACGCCGGTGTGCCCGCAAAGCAGGTGCACACCGAACGCTTTACCTCACCCACCCTGGAAACACTGACACCCGAGGCGCGCCAGGCTGCTGTAGCCAACAGCATCAAGCTGCCCGCCGGTGGCCAGGTGGCGCTGACGGTGGTGCTGGACGGCAAATCACATGCGCTGCACATGAGCCCGGATCAGCATGTGCTGGACGTGGCCATGGCTGCTGGCCTTGATCTGCCTTTTTCGTGCAAGGGCGGTGTCTGCGCCACCTGTCGCTGCAAGGTCATGACCGGAGGCGTAACCATGGACAAGAACTTTGGCCTGGAAGCCTGGGAAACCGACAAGGGCTTTGTGCTGAGCTGCCAGTCGCGCCCAAGCAGTGAGGCTGTGACCGTGAGTTTTGATGAACGCTGAGAACGATAACGCAAGCGTTCTTCCAAGTCCGGACAGACTTGACCACACTTCGTATGGACAAGTCCGAGGCGCTGTAGCCGCGATAGGGGTAGAGAAGGACACCGTCCTCCCACTGGAGCTGATTGATCGCATTGCTGCACTGGTGCCACCACCACGCACGCATCGGCATCGCTACTTCGGGGTGCTGGCACCAAATTCGCCACTACGGGCGGCGGTGACGGCACTGGCCCAAGCCGTGCGTTTGGTAGCAAGCCTGGGTGGCCATCTTGGCCGCGCCGCCGATCCTCCTCCTGGCCATCAACTGATGTGGCAAGGCTACACCTGTCTGCAAATGATGTGCATGGGCTTCGCCCTTGGCTTGGAAAGCTCCGGGTGAAAATAGTTGTGGGCAAAGGGCAGGCCTAGACGGGCATCAAATGCGAAATGAACTGCGTCGTCCCAATCCCTCGGCAATAAATGCGAGTACCAACGAATTTAAAGAAACGCCTTCGGTTTTTGCCCTGGCTGCCAACTGAAGATGCATTGAACGGGGGAGTCTTGCCAAGACTTTTCCAGATGCCGATGCGGGCGTGAAATCGTCTGCATTGAACGCAGGCTCGGGCACCTCGCGTCCCATGTCAACCAGGGCGCTGACTGCCGTAATAAATGCCTCTCGGCCATCTTCAATCGCTTCGAGCTCAGTTGCACCGTCAGCCATCACGCCTGGAATATCGGGCATAGTAAACACGAATCCACCACCATCAGCCTCACTGATCGGACTAACCATATGGCTATATTCCTCAAATGCAAACGTTGGTTTCACTTTTTCAATTGTCTTGACGGTCATCATTTTTGCTCCTGAATTTGATCAATCAGCGCAACAAAACGCTTGATGTAAATGGCTTTGATTGGCCTGTGTGCAGGCACGGACAACGGGTCTTTTACCGAGGGATGCGAAAACACATGGTGACTACCACCGGTACTTCGCACCTCCAAGCCGTGCTGCTTGGCAACTGTGAGCAGTTTTGGCATAGCCCAATCGTTTGGGTTCTGACGCATTGCATCAAGAAGTTTTGCAGACGTGTTCATTGTTTGATGATAGCATCAGTAGTATCAGAATGCTAGCCAGCATAAAGGGTCTGACACGCAATGCCGCGAACTTAAGCCTTGTAAGCGAGTTTGGGGTGCGGTTTGACGTGATTTTTCGGCCTCTGCGTCTTTCTGCCCGGCCTACGTTTCACAGAATTGGCTCCCAGCAGTTCAAAAGCCTTACCCAGCAGCACTGCCACACTGTCCAAAGCCAGCACTATGCGCGGCATCAAACCAGCTTGGTTTCGTTCATGTTGATCACCATCCTTGGATGATCAACCTGCTGGCAATTGCTTGGGCTACTGAAGTCGCTTTGGGCTCATTCCTGGGTGGAAATACACGCGCCGCTTAGGCTCACACCTCGTTGGACAAGGCTCTGGATTGAGTGTTAATGCAGTTCCCGGTATAGTCAGGTGACGTTGACAGCCAACGCATTCCATTCTGAAGCCGATGACGTTGCGGGGAACCCAAGTTGAAACGTTTTGCTATTTTTCTGATGTTGCTCGTCGCATCAATCGCGCAGGCGCAAACAGAAATCTTGCTGCCCCGGGCGGTTGCAACGGTTGGCGGCGGTGCCTCGCTGCCGCCGCAGGCGGGGCTACCGTCGGGGGTATCACCTGTGGCGATCAACGTGATCGGCATGTTCGCCATGCCCAAAAATGCCGAAGCTTCGCTGTCATTGCCCGACAAAGCGTCGATAGCGGTGGTGCATGATCGTGTTGAAACGCATCCTAGTGGTAACCAGACCTGGATCGGGCACCTGCGTGATTTCGGCACCGATTTCCGTGTCGTCATCACCACCGGCGCTGATGGCTCGTCGGGACGCATTGCGCTGCCAGGCAACGAGTATTGGGTGACCTCTGAAGCAGGCCAGACCTGGCTGCTTGACCGGCAGGCCGGCGGGTTGCAGCGGGCACCCAACATCGGTAACGACGGCATCATGCCACCGCCGCAAGCGCTCAGAATCGCCCAGGCCAGAGCTGCCAGTCAAATGCCGGTGATCGGCGAGGCCATCCCCAGCCCGCAAAGCACGGTGGATGTCATGGTGGTTTACACGCCCAGCCTGGTCACGCAGCTGGGTAGCGGACTGCAGGCGCGTCTGGACCAACTGATTGCACTTTCAAACCAGGCCTACCTTGACAGCGAAGTGGCCATCAAGCTGCGTTTGGTGCATACCGCCCCGGTGGCCTACAGCGAAAGCACTGACAACAATACGGCGCTTTTTGAGTTGTCAGGACAAGGCAGCTACACCATTCCGCCAAGCTTGTCTAACGTCGCTATTTGGCGCAATACTTATGGCGCAGACCTCGTCGTACTGATGCGCGCATTCGACAATGTTAGACATGTCTCTTGCGGGGTCGGCTGGGTCAATGGCTATCAAGGCAGTATGACCGGCTATGACGAATTAGGTTACTCGGTGGTAAGCAATGGAAGCAGCGGTGCCTATTATTGTGACGCCCTAACCTTTACCCATGAAATCGGTCACAACATGGGCAACATGCACGATCGCGTCACAGACCCGTTTTCAACTTCTGGTGTTTTTAGTTATTCTTTTGGTTATGGTGTTACCAATTCGTTTGTCACCGTGATGGGATACCCCAGCTCTTTCAACAATGCGCCCTACATCGGCAAGTTCTCCAACCCGTCTTTGCTGTGCAACGGACACGCCTGCGGCATCAGCGAAGCGGCCAGCAATTCAGCCAACAACGCCTTGTCGATGAATAACATCCGCGCTCAGGTCGCCAATTTCCGCCCAACGGTTGTCAAGACTTCGCAAATTATCAACTTTGGTGCGCTGCCCAATGTCGTAGCGGGTAGCACGACCACAGCCACAGCCACGGCCAGCTCAGGCCTGACGATCAGCTTCAGTGTGGCCAATAGCAGCGTGTGTACCTTGTCTGGCAGCGCCGGGCCGAGTGTGACGGTGACGGCAATCGCGGTGGGTACATGCACGGTGTCAGCGAATCAGACGGGCGATGACAACTATTCTGCTGCCGCGCAGGTGCAGCATTCATTTTCTGTAACGGCGCAAGCCCCATCGGCACCTAGGAATGTCACCGTGGTGCCAGGGCCGGGTCGGGTGACAATTCAATTTGACGCGCCAACATTCAACGGTGGGCAGCCCATCATCAGTTACACAGCGACCTGTAGCTCGCCCGGGCAGACAACAGGCAGTACAACCGGTGCCAACTCGCCCTTGGTAGCGACCGATTTGAAAGCAGGCCTGACCTACAGTTGTAGTGTGATCGCCAGCAATGGCAGCTTCACCAGTGCGGCATCTGCAACCGTGACGGGCAAACCCAGGTCGGCTGACCTGACACCCATCTTGATGCTGTTACTGGATTGAGCTTGCGTGCTGTGCTTTCAGTGCTTACCGTGCACAAAATTGGCCTCAAGCCTTTATTCCTTATTGATCTTTTGCTATTAAAAGTGTTGCTGATGCTGCGCCGCCATTTTATCCAGTGGCGGTCGTGCCGACATCGGTCCAGGCACCCTGGTACAACTCAGCTGACGCCTGGCCCGCATCCTTGGCAGTGCGCAACAATGGGGCCATTGCCGCGCCAAAATCAGGCCCCTCGTGTGGATCATAGAGCAGAATAAGCTAATATTTAAATAGCAAACTACGCTTATTCAATAAGGGCTAGATCACAAAAATAACATGGAATGTTTGAGCAATCTGTTGTTCCAGCCAAGCGGTGTTGATGACCGCCTGGCTGAAACCACCTAGCACCAACGCCTCAAGGTGCCGTTGCAACAGTGGTTAGCCCTGCGCCCATATTAAGGGTTTGGGGCAACCATCGGTCAGGTGTCGCATGCGCTCACCACGAGAGGCGGCGCGCAGCATGGCGCTTATCGGAGCCAAGATTTGGTTGCAGTGGATTCGAACGAGATCAGGTTATCCAGCAGACCGTTTCATCAAAACCCTGACAACACTGCTGGAAAAAGGCACAAGCCACCGCCAAATTGAACGCATCGCGACGCTGCAGACCTGTCTGTTGCAGGCACAGGCCACAGAGCAGCCGTTTCTGGAGGCCGATAGTGCGCTTGCGCTCTATTGTCTGGCCAGCCCCTGTGAGCAAGCCCGACTGCTCTAGGCGACGCTGGAGCCCGATTAGTTGGTGCTGGACGATTTGTTTCTAGCTCGGCGTATCTCAGACGTCGCAGCCGAGTTGCTGCAGTCGCTCGATCAGGACGTTACTTTGTCCAGGCGGACGTGGTGCCGGGCTGAAGATGAAGCGTTTTCTGAAAGACACGAAGGATTGTGCACCTCACCAACAAGGCGTTCGCTTTTCGTGAACTTGAAGAAGCGCTGGAATGGGTCGAGGCGCAAAAAGGCGCAAACCCTTCCCAGGCGGCAGACCATGTATTCAACTGCAGTAGACAATAGCTGCTTCCCGATACATAGGATCAGGAGACGGTATGGATACCAATAGCGGTGATGCATGCACCGAGGGGCGTCAACTTGAGCTGATTCAGCGCATCGGCCGGGTCGGCTTCTGGGAGTTCAACACAGCAGCGCAATCCATGGTATTGCCGCCAGCGTCGCTGGATTTGCTGCACACATTGGCCGCGAGCCCTCGGCCCAACAGTCTTTTGGACGTTTTGTCGGACACAGAGCGCAAGCGACTGCAGAAAACACTGGTGCATGCTGCCCATCAACAACTGGAGTTCAGCCTTGAAGTCAAGGTCGACAACAAGACGGAAGACCACGCGGCCATGATCGTGCGTGGCGCACCGTTCGAGACCTCATCCGGTACCCCCATGTTTGCGGGCACCTTTCAGGACATCACCCGCGAGAAGCGCGTGGAGGCCGAACGCGAAGAAGTGATTACGCAGCTGCAATCCCTGCTCGACGCACTGCCCCAGGGGGTAAGCGTTATCGATAAGGACCTGAGGCTGGTGCTGTGGAATCGTCGTTTTCACGAGATTCTGGATTTTCCGCAGCGTCTGGTGTATCGCTATGCCCGATTTGAAGACTTCGTCCGCTTCAATGCCGAACGCGGCGAATATGGGCCAGGTGACCCCGAAGACAAAGTGCTAGCCCAGGTGGAGCGTGCAAAAAAGTTTGAGGCCCATAAGTTTGAGCGGCACCTGACGGGCGGTGGCACCCTCCAGGTGGACGGTTTTCCATTCAAGTTTAGCGGCGCGATTTCCGGGTTTGTCACCATTTACACGGATATTTCGGAGCGCAAGAAGACCGAGGAACAGCTCATTCGCCAGCGCGACGTCATGAAAACCATCATTGACAACTTTCCGGGGGCGATTTCCTTGTTCGACTCCGACTTGAAGATGGCCGCCTGTAACGAGCAGTTCAAGACCTTGCTGGAGCTACCCGCACATCTCTTTGCCACCCAGGAAACCCATTTTGAAGACTTGATACGTTTCAATGCCAACCGCGGTGAATATGGCCCCGGTGACACCGAGGTGTTGACGGCGCAGATCACCGAACGCGCGCGCAACTTCACGGCCCACCGCATTGAGCGACCACGCCATGATGGCCAGTGGCTGGAGATTCGCGGCACGCCCATTCCGAGCGGCGGCTTTGTTACCAGCTACATCGACATTACCGAACGCAAAAAGACCGAGGAGCGCATTCGGGTGCTGGCCTTGCAGGACGCACTGACCGGTTTGCCTAACCGCTTGCACTTAAACGACCAGGTGGAGCAGGCGCTGGAGCGTGCCGCCAGCGCGCTGCAGAAGTTTGCCATCTTGTTTCTGGATCTGGACGGTTTCAAAAAGGTCAACGACAGCTATGGCCATGACATGGGGGACATCTTGCTCATTCACGTCGCCCAGTTGCTGAAAAGCGCGGTGCGCGAGACCGATGTGGCAGCACGCCTCGGTGGTGACGAGTTCGTCGTTCTGCTGCACGACGTGACTGACCAGGCGATGGTTGCCACCGTGGCGCAAAAGATTGTTCAAAGCGTTGGTGCGCCCTGCGAGCTGGAGGGCGTCCAGATAACGATTGGTGCGTCGATAGGCATCGCCATCTACCCCCAGGACGGCGAAACCCGCGAAGCGCTTCTGAAAGCGGCCGACCACGCCATGTATGCCGCCAAGAGCGCGGGCAAGGGAAGTTATCGATTCAGCAGCGCAGCCTGAACGCGCGCGGATTGCAAATTCAAGCCGAGGTCGGCCTACCGCATGGCTCAACTCGGCCGGGCATATTTTTCAAACGCTGCCAGGGCCAGCGGACGGGCAAACAAATAGCCTTGGTAAGCGTGGCAACCCAGATGCGCCAGAAATTCTTTTTGCGCCTCGATCTCCACCCCTTCAGCAATGACCGACAGGCCCATGCTCTCGGCCAGCGCCACCACCATTTTGGCAATTGCCGCATCGTTGCTGTCGGTCAGAATGTTCCGCACGAAACCCTGGTCAATCTTGAGCTGGTCCAGCGGCAGCCGCTTGAGGTAGCTCAGCGACGAGTAGCCGGTGCCAAAGTCATCGAGTGAAAAGCCGACACCAGAGGCTTTCAGGGAGGTCATCTTGGCGATGATGCCCTCGACATCATTGACCATCAGGCTCTCGGTCAGCTCCAGTTTGATGCGTTTCGGGTTGACACCGGTTCGGATCAGAATACTTTGCACCCGGGCGACGAAATCCGCCTGATGAAACTGTTTGGCGCTAACATTGACGGCCAGCGTCAGATGTGCCAGGTCCGGCTGCGTGCTCCAGGTTACCAGTTGGCGGCAGGCGGTTTCCAGCACCCACTGGCCCAGCGGCACAATCAAGCCGGTCTCTTCTGCCAAAGGGATGAATTCGGCCGGTGACACCAGGCCACGCTCGGGGTGTTGCCAGCGCACCAGCACCTCGGCACCGGTCAGACGGCCATCACCCACCACCTGCGCCTGGAAATGCAGCAAGAGCTGGTCTTGCAGCAAAGCCTCGGACAAATCGGCTTCCAGCGCCGCACGCTGCGTCACTGCCACCTGCATTTGCGCGTCAAAAAAGCGCAGTGCATTGCGCCCGGCGGCCTTGGCCTGGTACATCGCCAGTTCGGCGCGTTTCAAAGGCTCTTCAACCGTCTCGTGTTGCGCTTCGCCAAACAGCGTGATGCCAATACTGGGTGTGCTGTGATGCTCCAAAGCGCCGATGGTGTAGCTTCGATTGAGGCTGAGACGTATTTTTTCACCAACGGCTTCGGCCTGGGTTGCGGCTTCTATCGGGTTGTCGCTCAAGTCTTCCAGCATCACGACAAATTCGTCGCCACCCAGGCGGGCCACCGTGTCGCCCTCACGCACACAGGCGCTGAGTCGCCGGGCCACGTTTTCCAGCAGTACATCACCCTGGAAATGGCCGAGCGTTTCGTTCAGGGTCCTGAAGTTGTCCAGATCAACAAACAGCAGCGCCCCACAGGACTGGTGCCGAACGCAAGTGATCAGCGCCTGTGCCAGCCGGTCGAGCAGCAGGCGGCGATTGGGCAACTGCGTCAGTGGGTCATAAAAAGCCAGGTTGTTGATCTGCTGTTCGGCAGTTTTGCGGGCGCTGATGTCAAAGAAAGTCGCCACGTAATGACCGACATGACCGGCAGCGTCCTTGACGGCACTGATTGACAGCCACTCGGGGTAGATTTCGCCGTCCTTGCGCCGGTTCCAGATTTCGCCTTGCCAGTTGCCCCTGGTGGCCAGGTTGTCCCACATCACCTGGTAAAAGACGGCATCGTGGCGACCCGAGGCCAGCAGCCGCGGGTTTTGTCCAAGTGCTTCCTGTGCGCTGTAGCCGGTGATGCGACTGAAGGCCTGGTTGGTGCGCAGAATCGTGCCTTGCGCATCGGTGATGGTGATGCCCTGCTGCGACTCAAACGCCGTGGCGGCGATGCGAAGCTCGGCCTGGGTTCGCTTGATCGCCGTGATGTCGCGAACAATCGAATAATGGGTGCTCTGGCCGTCGTAAATGATTGGGGTGGCCTGAACTTCAACATCAATCACCGAGCCATCAAGTTTGACAAACCGGGTCTCGGCGCGTGGCAGGCTGCCGCCTTGGTTCTTTTGCTGCTGCATGCGCTGGCGCACAAAGGCCTGTGCCTCGGGTGCCACCAGATCAATCAACTGGCGGCCCACCAGATCGGCCATGGCGTTGGCACCAAACAGCGCAGTGGCCGCAGCATTGGCGTAGATCAGCACCCCGTCTCGATGCGCCAGCGCAGCGTCGGGCGACCACTCGATCAGGGTGCTGTAGCGGTTCTCGCTTTCCTTAAGGGCGTTGCGGACCTTCTTGCCCTCGGTGATGTCGGCGATCACACAAACAATAAAACGCCCCTTACCGCTGGCATCCTCAAAACTGCGGCAGGTCAGATGGCCCCAAAACTCGGTGCCGTCATCGCGGCAATAAATCCGGTCCACCTCGGATCGGTCAATGGTGTTGGCCAGCAGCGCCTGCATGTTTTTGTAGCCCGCGTCTTGCAAGCTGGGGTGCAATAACGCGACGTAGTCGCGCCCATTGAGGGCTTCGGCGCTGCAGCCAAACATGTCGGCCATGCGCCGGTTCACGTGGTTGATGCGTCCCTGGGCATCAATCAGATAAATCGCCACACTGGAGGTGTCAAGAATCTGCTGAAGGAACACCTCCCGGTGTTTCAGCGTTTCCAGCAGGCGGTTAAAGCTGCCAATCAGCTTGCCAATTTCATCGCGCCGGGCAATCGGCAAGGCTTGTGGCGGCTGATTCGAGTCGGTCAGATTGGCCAGCGTTTGCACCGCTGAAAGCATTGGCGAGAGTTCGCGTTTGAGCAGCCACCAGGTCAGCAATCCGGTCAACAGCGTCAAAGCCAGGATAGCTGCCAGCATGCGGGTCTGCAACTGGTCGATCGGTGCAAAAGCTTCGGCAGTCGGCAGTATCACGGCCAACAACCAGTCGGCATTGGGCACAGCCTTGTGGGCGGTGAGCATGGCCTGCCCCAGCGGGTCGGACATGACCCCCACACCGTCCAGACCCTGCAATAACCGGTCAATTTCGGTGGCACCAGCCCCGACGCCGGCAAGGGGCTCCAGCAGGCGGCGCTGGTCGGTGGCCGTGACGACCAGCCGGTGCTGCGCTGCCAGATCAACACAAGCCACCACTGGCACCGTATCGTTGCCCGACGTAATTGTCGAGAAAATTAACCCGGCATCGAGATCGGTTGATGCCGGCCAGCGCCCCGATGACCTGACCATCCGGGCTGAGAATCGGCACACTCATCAGAAATTCTGGCAAGCCGCTTTCGACAAAGGGGCTTGCCAATCACCTTGGCACCCCTGAAGTGCCCCGATCAGGTCGCCGCGCTCGGCATCAACGGCAGCCACCCGCCCGCTGGCCAGCGAGATGTCAGCCACGACGCTGCCATCCGGCTGGTAAACGACGATGCCCTTGTTGAACAGCGACAACAGGTCTTGCCTTGTGCAAATGCCTGCCCAGCGCCAGCAGGTCGGGCAGCATGGCGGGGTGACTGGCAGCGGTCAGTCTCCAGCATGGCCAGGCGACTGCTGATGTCCCGGTCGATGCCTGTACCCGCCAGGCTGGCCACCGAGAACTGCTGAGCACCTTGCAGACGCTCCAGATCGTCGCGCAACATGCTGCTGACGTACCAGGCCAGCAAGGCCATGCCCAGCAACACAATGCCCAGCGTCATCATCGTCACGCGGGTCTTTAGGGAGCCCCAGCGAAGCCAGTAAATCAACATAAAAAACGCCTGTAGCCCCCGTCCATATTACGTGGGTAGCTCCCCTAATATAGCTAAAGAGAATCCAACGGGTCGATTGTAGGGCCGCCTCAGGCAAGGCTGGACCCGAGCTTGAACACCGCCACCACCTGCACCAGATCATTCGCCTGTGCTTTCAGGCTGCCCGCGGCGGCGGCCATCTGCTCGACCAGCGCGGCGTTTTGCTGCGTCACCTGGTCCATCTCGGTCACCGCATTGCCGATTTGTGCAACCCCGGCGCTTTGCTCGCCACTGGCGGCGCTGATCTCGCCCATGATGTCGGTGACACGGCGGATGCTGGTGACCACCTCGTTCATGGTGACACCGGCCTGATCGACCAGCGCGCTGCCCTGTTCCACCCTTGACACGCTGTCGCTGATCAGCGTCTTGATTTCCTTGGCAGCATCGGCCGAGCGCCCGGCCAGGCTGCGCACTTCGCTGGCCACCACGGCAAAACCGCGCCCCTGTTCACCGGCGCGGGCGGCTTCCACCGCAGCGTTCAAGGCCAGGATGTTGGTCTGGAAGGCAATGCCGTCAATCACCCCGATGATGTCGGCAATCTTGCGTGAGCTGGCGTTGATGCCTTTCATGGTGTCCACCACCTGCGCCACGACCACGCCGCCTTGCACCGCTACCGTGCTGGCGCTCTGGGCCAGTTGGTTGGCCTGCACTGCGTGCTCGGCGTTTTGCTTGACGGTGGCACCGAGCTGCTCCATGCTGGCAGCGGTTTGCTGAAGCGCGCTGGCCTGGCTTTCGGTGCGCGCCGACAGGTCGTTGTTGCCTTGGGCAATTTCGGCGCTGGCGGTCGCCACGCCTTCGGAGCAGGTGCGCACCGATTGCACGACACGGCTCAAGCCACCACCCATGGTGTTCATGGACTCAATCAGGCGACCGATCTCGTCGCGTTGGGCCACGGCGAGTTGCTGGCTCAGGTCGCCCTGGGCAATGGCCTGGCTGTTCTGGCAAACCTGCGCCAGCGGCAGACTGACCTGGTGCCTGACCATCCAGTACAGCAGCGCCGAAATCAGCAGCACCAAAACGGCACCAGCGATTTGAAACAGCAGGCTCAAATGGTTGACCTCGCGGGTGTATTCATCAACAAAGGTGCCGCCGACGATGACCCAGTTCCAGCTTGGCATGAAGGCAAATGCCGCGACCTGCTCGCGTGTTTTGGTTTCGCCCGGGCCAGCCCAGGGGTAACGGATCAGCCCATTTTTTTTCTCCAGCATGTCCTTGATGAAGGTCTGGCCATTGGCATCTTTGGCCTCAAGCAGGTTTTGGCCTTCAAGGCTGGGATGCACGATCATCCTGCCGTAACTGACACCAGGACGGGCATCAATGACATAAAAATACCCCGTATCGCCGATTTTCAGCGACCGGATACTGGCTTTGAGTTCGCTCAGAAAACTGGTGAAATCCAGGCCCGTGAAGCTAAGCCCGATGACCTTGCCCCCGGCATCCTGGATCGGCAGGTACTGGGTGAAGTACTGGCGACCAAACAGGGTTGCCGCGCCCAGGTAGCTTTTGCCTTCCAGGGTGGCCTGGTAGCCCGGATGGTTGCGGTCGAGCAGGGTGCCGATGGCGCGTTCACCTTTTTCGTTTTTCAAAGAGGTGGTGATGCGCACAAAATCATCGCCGCTCTTGGCAAAAACGGTAGCCACCGCACCGGTCATCTGGGTGAACTGGTCAACCGCCGAAAAATCCAGATTGAGCGGCTTGTCGTTGAGCCTGAGGACTGGTGTGGCAATGCCAGCAATGTCAATGCTGTCGCTGCCAAGTTCCAGTTTGCCGGCCAGCCGGGTGCGAAATATCTCGCCCAAGGCAGCGCCGCGGGCGCGTAAATCCCGGTCGGAGGCGCTGGCCAAGTCAACTGCCAGTTTGGTTTTGGCTGACACCTCGGCATTGCTGGCGGTCTCGATCATGTTGCCAGTCAGGTGGCTGATGGCAAAGATGAAGGCTGAAAAAACCACCAGCACCAGCAGAAAATTGCTGATGGCAAGCTTGATACCGATGCTGGCATCGCGCCAGCTTGAAGTCAGTGAAGTCATGGTGACCTGGTTCTTATTGGTGTCGAAGGCTCAAAATGTTTCCCAGTCGGCATCCGCCCCGCCAGCGCTGCCTGGCTTGACGTTCTTGGCTTGCGGCAGGGCACGTGCTGGCGTGCCCTTGATCGGTGGCAGTGCCGGTCTGGCCTGGCGCGCCGGGCCGATGGACCGGTGCGGGCTGGCAGGTGTGGCACTGGGCAGATGCTGGGCCGTGCTGTGGCCGTCGAGCTTGAACACCGCCACCACCTGCACCAGATCATGCGCCTGGGCCTTCAGGCTGCCCGCCGCGGCGGCCATTTGCTCGACCAGCGCGGCGTTTTGTTGTGTTACCTGGTCCATTTGCGTCACGGCTTCACCAATTTGAGAAACACCCAGGCTTTGCTCGGCGCTGGCACTGCTGATTGCTTCCATGATGTCGTTGACACGGCGAATGCTGCTGACCACTTCACTCATGGTGATGCCGGCCTGATCGACCAGTGCACTGCCCTGTTCCACCCGCGAGACACTGTCGTTGATCAGCGTCTTGATTTCCTTGGCGGCGTCGGCCGAGCGCCCGGCCAGGCTGCGCACCTCGCTGGCCACCACGGCAAAGCCGCGCCCCTGTTCGCCGGCACGGGCGGCTTCCACGGCGGCATTCAAGGCCAGGATGTTGGTCTGGAAGGCAATGCCGTCGATCACCCCGATGATGTCGGCAATCTTGCGTGAGCTGGCGTTGATGCCTTTCATGGTGTCCACCACTTGCGCCACCACCGCACCGCCCTGTACCGCTACTGTGCTGGCACTGCGCGCCAGCTCATTGGCCTGCGCGGCGCTATCAGCATTTTGTTTGACGGTGGCGCTGAGCTGCTCCATGCTGGCGGCGGTTTGCTGCAGCGCGCTGGCCTGGCTTTCGGTGCGCGCCGACAGGTCATTGTTGCCCTGGGCAATTTCGGCGCTGGCGGTGGCCAGGCCTTCGGAGCCCTGGCGCACCTGGCCCACGATGCGGGCAAACTTGTCACGCATCACGGCAAGTGCCTGCAGCAGGCTGGCGTTTTCGGGGTGGGGCACGGCAATCGCCACCGCCAGGTCGCCGTCGGCAATGCGCTGTGTGATTTCGGCGGCGTAAGTCGGTTCACCGCCGAGCTGGCGCAGCACGCCGCGCGAGATCAGAAAACCAATCCCGAGCATGGCAACCACCAGGATCATCGTGCCGACGGCAAAGCCGAGCGCCCGCTGAACCATCACCGCATCCACCGTATCAATGTAAACGCCCGAGCCAATGACCCAGCCCCAGGGTGCAAAACCTTTGACGTAAGAGATCTTGGGCACCGGATCCGGGCTGCCGGGCTTGGGCCACATATAGGGCACATAGCCGCTACCGCTGGTCTTGACGGTCTTGATCATTTCCATAAACAAATGTTTGCCGGTAGGGTCCTTGTTGTCGGTCAGGTCTTTGCCGTCGAGCTCGGGCTTGATCGGATGCATCACCATTTTGGGGTGCATGTCGTTAATCCAGAAATACTCACCGTTGCCGTAACGCAAGGCACCAATGACCGACATGGCCCGCTGTTTGGCATCTGCCTCCGACACCTTGCCCTCGGTCACCATTTTTTGCGAGTGTTGCAGCATGTCGTAGCCAATTTCCACCAACTGCTTGACACCGTTTTGGCGCTCTTCCAGCAGCAGTCGCCGCTCCGAGATCAAAAAAATGCTCGCCAGCACGATGATGCCAAGCACCGCGCTGAGCGTCAGCAGACCCAGGCGCCGGGCGACGGGCATGGAAGATAGATTGAACATGTTGATTCCTTCGACCGATAAATATGATGAAAGACCCTTGCATGCAGCCTATGCAGCAAACTAGCAGCGGCCAATTTAAGCCTCTTGGCATTCGCTTGAAAACGGCACTAGCTTGTCACCAAACCGGGCTGTCTTGAGTCGGGGAAACCCTAACTATATGGAAAATGTGCTCCTATTTTGAGTATTCCCCCGCGTTGAACCGTCTGCGCTTTTGGCAAGCCGCCGGCCGAGACCCGCGTGGCATGGCACCGGATGCAAAGCCGAATCTGATCGGGTGGCCTTGTTTAAGGGCCAGAGGCACTAAGAGGGGCGCTGCCTGATCATGCGCAAAACGGCGCGCGCCAGCAACGGACTGGCCAGGCTGCAAGCGGCTTGGGCAGCGACGGCGGCTTGTCGGGTCTGGCCCAGTATCAGTTCACGCACGGCAACCCGCGCCAACGCCAGCGACTGGCGCTCGGCCAAGCGGGCCATCGAGAAATCGCTGCCGCAGCGTGGGCAGGCGCTTGCATCGCCCAAACGGGCGCGGCAAGCCGGGCAACGGTCCAGGGCTTGCATCAGTTGTCGAGGTAATACAGCACATCGGCCAGGGTGGCCGTGGCCGCCTCCAGCGCAGCGTTGTCAGACCCAGCAGCCTGGGCCATCGCCTCGCGCACGGCCTCGATGTTGTCGATCAGGTCATCGCGGTCATCGGCACCAGCGGTCTTGAGCAGACGCTCGGCCTTTTCGATCAAGGCACCCGCCTCGACCAGGTTGCGCCGGTGCCCAAGCGGTGCGGCCACGGTCGGCGCATCATCCTGCGCTGCATCATCGTCACCATCGTCTGGGCCAGTGTCGTCGGCAAACATTGAGCGGATGCGCTGGTGCGCCTGGTCAAGTTTGCCGTCTTCAAAGCGGGAGATCGCGTTGTCAATTGTGATGCTGTGGGCCAGCCCACTTTTCTTTTCGCTGGCGCGTACCTGCAGAATGCCGTTGATATCAATGGAAAAATTGATCACGATGGGGTTGCCGGCGGGTACCTTGCGCAGTCCCTCGACCACAAAGCGGCCGATTTCGATGTTGTCCAGGGCGTCCGGGGCTTCACCCTGGAACACCGTGACGTCAACCGCCTCCTGGTTGTCGAACATGGTGTAGAACACCTCGCTGCGCGAGGCCGGGATCGGGGTGTTGCGGCGAATTAGCGGAACAAAACAGTAGGGGTACTCCCGACCCCCCAGGTCGCCGACCGAGCTGGTGCCAAAGGTGTAGGGGGTGACATCAATCAGCACCGTCGGGCTGGTGCCGCCGGCGATGATTTCACCCTGGATCGCCGCGCCCATGGCAACACACAGGTCGGGGTCAATTTCGCCGTGGGGCTGAATGCCGGTGAGCGCTTCAAGCAGGCGCGACACCATCGGTGTGCGGGTGGCACCACCCACCAACAAGACTTCGTCAATCTGCCCCACCCCCAGCTTGGCCCCGGTCAGGGCGACATGCACCGCATCCATGGTTTCTGTGATGTAAGGCTCAATCATGGCCTCGTATTCGTGGCGCGAAATCTCCAGCGACAAATGAACCGGTGCGCCATCCTTTTCAAACAAAAATTCCTCGGCCACGGTGGCATAGGGGCGGTCCGACAGCGCGATCTTGGCGGCTTCGGCGGCACGCTGCAGGCGCGCCATGGCAATCGGCGAGGCGGCTGCGGTGGCTGCATCGATGCCATGTGCGGTGTACAGGTGCGCCAGCACAAAGTCAACAATGCAGCGGTCAAAATCGTCGCCGCCGAGGTGGTTGTTGCCGTGACTGGCCAGCACCTCGACCACATCCCCCTCCATGTTCACAATCGACACATCAAAGGTACCACCGCCCAGGTCGTAAACCAGTGCCTTGCGTGCCCGCGCCGTTGCGCCAGCGATGCCATTGGCACTGCGGTGCGCGCCGTAAGCCAGGGATGCGGCGGTGGGTTCGTTCAGGATGCGCACCACCTCCAGCCCGGCGATCTCGCCGGCTTCGCGCGTGGCCTGCCTTTGGGCATCCGAAAAATAGGCCGGCACGGTGATCACTGCGCGTGTGACAGCGCAACCCAGATGTGCTAGCGCCACTTTTTTCAGCCGCAGCAGGATCATGGCCGAAATCTCTGGCGGACGGTATGGCTTGTCGCCCAGCATCAATTGGGTTGCCTCGCCCATGCGCCGCTTGACCGAACGTATCGTGCGTTCGGGGTGCAGCACATACTGGTTACGCGCTGGCGCACCCACCAGCAACACGCCGTCGTCACCCAGACCCACCACCGAGGGCAGGATCGGCACGCCAGGGTCGATTTCCAGAACCTCGATGCGGCCGTTCCTGACCACGGCGATTTCCGAATTGGTGGTGCCCAGGTCAATTCCCACAATGATGTCGTTCATGATTCAGTTTCTTTCTTGTTGACAATGACTTCCGCCAGCCGCAGCAATTCGTCGTCGCGCAGATAGCCGCACCGCGACACGCTGAGCACTTCGCCCGCACTGCGCTGGGGGTCATGTGTTACCCCGACCACACGCATGGTATTGGGGTCGAGCCGGCCACCCACGGCCTCGATGGGGCGCACATGCCGCTCGATCAGCGCGTCGTCCAGCCGGCGCAGCGTCAGTCCGATGCCCTCACCCAGGCCCTGCGCGAGCCGTGTTTCTTTGGCCGCCAGGCGCGAAAACAACCCGGGTCGGTAGCCCTCAAAAACCGCCATGGCTGCCGCAATACGATCCCGCAAATCGATCAAATCCAGCAGCAGGCGGCGCTCAGCCTGGCGTTGTGTTGCGCCCTGCGTCTCGCGGGCGCGCTCAAGGTCGCGGGCCAGCCGCTTGTTCTGCTCGCCAAGCAATTCGGTCAGCCCACGCATCTCGTCGAGCGTGGTCTTGAACTGACGTGCCTGCACCCGAACCTCGTTGCGCAACACCGACAGTTCGCTGAACAACAAGGCCAGATTGACCAGCGGTTCAGCGCTCGTATCGTCGGTCGTCTGGTCAATCGCAACGCCAGCGTCCGGGTCCCAGCCGTCCAGGCAGGCGCGAAACTCGTCGATCAGCCGTTCTTTGGCTTCAGTGTCCATCGCGACCGCCTTTGAGTACACGCTGCAGCGTGGCAAGATTGGGGCGGTGCGGTGAAAACTGTGTTTCCAGCAGGTGCAACATGCCATCCAGCGTGGGAGGCTCTTTGCAAAACAAGTCATGCGCCAGCCGCAAGCGAGCCGTGGCTACCGCATCAAAGGCTTTGCGCAGGGCGGCAAAGCGCTCGGCATCGCGGTCGGGCGGCCAAAGGCGCACGGCCGCCAGGTAGGCGGCGCGGACCGCAGCGTCATCGGTGTTGCGCGTGATGCCGAGCAACTGGTAGGGATCACTCATCGAACAGGCTTCCTTGGCCCGGGGCGGGCGGTTTGTTTTTGTGGTTTTTGACGGGAATTGCCGGTTTCACCAAAGCTAGATCATCGGAAAACATGTCAACGATGCAATCCAGGATGCGGCTGACAAAAAGCTTCTTGTTGCCGGCAGATTCACGTTCGATCTGGCGGTAGACCGCCTCACCGAGGTCCTGGCGCGCGTTTTTCAGGAAGGATTTTTCGCCGCCGAACTTGATGGTTTCTTCCATCATGGCGCGAAACGCCCCCGGCGGCAGGTTGGCCAGATCAAAAGGCAATTTCGGCAATGCGGGCAGGGACAATTCGGCATCAGGGTACCCGAAGCGGGATTCATCGTCATCGATCAAGGCACCAATACGCATGACCAGTCGCATGTCTTTGAGCGCCCCCGCCCGTTGCCCGGCGTTTTCCAGATCCTCAAAGTCGCGCTCGGATTTGATGCCGTGTTGTGTATAAAAGCGCGCGGCCACGGCGTGGTAGACAAAAATCGGCTGGTCTGGCCAGCGCTTGCGCGCCGCGTTGGCGAATTTTTCGAGCAAATCAAACATTTTTTGGCGGCTGAATGCTTCGCAGATGCGCTCAAGTTGTTTGGCCTCAAAAACCGGCAACGATGCCAGGGTGATGATGGCTGGTCGCCATGGGGCCAGGGGGTCCATGCCCTTGCGGACCATCGGCTCGGTCTGCTCCAGCACCGGTACCAGTTCCATCAGCTCGGCGGCCGTCACCCCGGTCATCGTGTTAAGGCCTGCCTCGCCAAGCAGAAGCGCCGCTCGTTGCCGGTCAAAGCGGACAAAGACGCCCTGTGCTTCGCGCAGCAAACGCCAGCCCGCGCCCAGACCACCGCCCCAACTGGACGCAGCAAGCCTGGCCAGACGCAAACGCTCAGCGCTTCCCGCAGCCTCGGTCCATGCTTGAAGCAGGTAGATCCGGCCTTGGTCGGCGGCTGAGCCCAGCCAGGTTGCGGCTTCATTGATTTCTTTTTTTGCCGCATCTGGCTTGGCGGTTGCAATCTGTTTTACCGCATGCGACAAATGGGCGTTGCCAAGCAGACTGCGTACCTTCGGGTTCAGGGGGTCGAGCGCCAACAGGCGTCGCGCTGTGGTGGCCGCCTTTTTGAAGGAACCCGCCGCCAGAGCGGTCTCAACCGCCTCGGTCAAAAGGGCGGCACCTTCACCAAAGTGGGCCAAGGCCACATCGAGCTGTTCTCGTGCTCGTTTCAAATCACCTTTGCGACGCCAATGCTGCGTCATGAGGATCTGGGCCGCGCAGTCATTCACATCGAGTTTAAGGCTGCGCTCCAGCATCTCCTGACCTTCAGGGTCTAGCAGGCCATCGCTGGACAGATGGGCCGGTGACAGCGCCATGTGGCGCAAGACCAGGGCTGCGCGCAGTTTGTCCGGGGTGTCGCCGCTGGCGCAGAGTAGGTCTGCCGCGTCTGACCAGTGCGTTTCGGCGTGGTCCCAGTCGCCGGTGATTTCTACCGCCAGGGCGGTAGCGCACTCCTGCGCCGCTACCGATGGACTGCCGAAGACGCGCGGGTTGTCACAACCGCGCCGTGTGGCCCAGGGGGCCAGCCATTGCCATGCTGTCGTGGCGAGCGGTTTGGGGAGCTCGCGCGAATGCCGTTGCACCAGATCAAATAGGGCGGCGGGGGCCAGCTGGGCATCGGCGTCAGCGATGGCCCGCAGCAAGGGCGCGAACGGGAGCGGGCAACCCAGCAGATCCAGCACCATCGCCTGTTGGGCGCTGTTCAAGCTGGCCCAAAGCCGCAGCTTTTCGGCACCACCACGCAGCAGGGTGCGCAAGGGCACCGCAAGATGCTCGAATGGGCCGTCCGGTGGCACCCGGGCTAGCGCCAGACGCGCTGACTCGGGGTCGGTTTCCCACAACACCAAGGCCTTGAGCAGGCTGCGCAAGTCGCGGTAGGGGGACCGAAACGGCAGGTTGGCCAGTGCGTTTTCGAGTGCCTCGGCGTCCTTGCCGGCGTAAGCGCTCAGTGCCGCAAGTGCCGCCGCGCGGTGCAGCAACAACAGCGAGTCGGCCGGCAGCCGCGCCAATGTGGTGTCGTTGGCCACCAACAGGGCCGGGGCCAACTGCGACTCCAGGCGGGTGATCTCATCGTTGGGTTGGGCGCCAGCTGCCGTGGTGCAACTTGCGCGCCGGCTTGACAAATAGTCCAGCACGTCGGTCAGGCGTCCTGCGCTGATCAGCCAGCCGGCATAGGGGCCCTCCCATAGCGGGGTATCACAAAGTTCGGCGCGACTGCGCCAGAGGGCGATGGCTTCCTCCAGCAGACCCGTCGCCGCCAGTCCTTTGGCGCGCCCACCGTAGGCGATTGCCAGCGCGGCCAGCCATTCGGGTCGTCGCTCGGTCTTCAACAGGGCTTTGTAGCCGGCAATGGCATCGCGGTAACGCCCTTTTTCCAGATGAACCTGGGCCGTGTACTCTTGCTCGTGGGCGGTGTTGGTATTGGCGGGAGGCGGTTTGATGGGGCGGACCGGCTTTTTGGACATGTTTTTGGTGGGCAACACAATGGCTGATGGAAATGTTACGCGGTTTAAGCCGATTGGCGTCCATTCAAGGACTCACCATCGGATTTGTTGCGAATTCTCCACTGGGCAAAGCCATCCTGGCAGGGCCTGCACGCAGTCATCGCACCATTTGATCCCACAGGGCCGGGCCTGCCAACGACAACCAGGCACCACCCAGCATGAGAAGCGTCACAAAAACAGCGGCACTGCCGCAATCCTTGGCCTTTGCAGCAAGCACATTGATGTCGGGTGAGGCCATGTCAACCACCGCCTCCAGTCCGGAATTCAGCAGTTCCGCGACCAAAACCAGGCCCATCAGCGCAAGCAACAACACCGTATCGAGTTTGGGGAGTTGAAGCCATAGGGTCAATGGTGTAAGCAGCATCACCAGCACCAGTTCCTGCCGAAAGGCCGCCTCGTCACGCCAGGCACTGCGAATGCCCTGCTCAGAATATTGCATGGCACGAATAACACGAACAAGGCTCAATGCAGTCGTAGATTTCAAAGGAAGCTCCCAAAAAAGTCAAGGCAACAGATGCTTTGTAAACCAGACTGGCGTACGAATCGAGCGCCAGCTGTCTTGGTCCGAGCCGAACGCAATTTGGCGGGTTTTCAGCGTCTTCGACGCGTGCATCAGCCCAATGCTGAACCACACCGCAACACTAAAGTAAAGGGACATCCAGACGACCTCGGACTCCCAGTCAGTCCAGCGATGAGAAAGCACCCAGCGGCCAGAAACGTCTGCCAGACCTTGCGCGATGCTAAGGTACTCGTGCCCGCGGCCTTCATCGATGACCCAACGTGCCCAATACATCGGCACATCCACTGCAAACATATAGACCACGTAGCAAAACCCGATGACGCTGGCCAAGGCCAAAAAGGGCCGATGGGACCGGTCACTTCGCGGCCATAGAAACAGAAAACTGGTGACAAGCATGGCCGCACTCAGTCCCCAAAGTGCCTCCTCCATCACATGCCCAAGATTGGACGTGGTCAAGACGGCGTACCAAGAGCAGATTTCAGCCACCACAATCATGGGTACGATCCAGCGGGAGACCCGGGCGGCGAGCGGGTTGCTGTAAGTTTGTGCGATTGTTTTCAACAGCAATGCCCATTGCGCCGCAAAACACAATTCTGCAAGTGTCGCAACCGATCTGCCAACAACGACGCTGGAAAGCCAACAATCGACCATCACCAGGCGCTGTACGTCGTACACGGGGAAAATGGAGCGGTATGCGCATCCGAAGACATAAGCGGCAGAAAGGACGACATGCCAATGAATGTCCGACCAAATTGGGATGCGCATTGTTCCGCACCGGCGACGCAAAAGGTGGGTCGATGCGACCCAAGCGAGAACATTGAGGGCACTTACACCGCACAGAAGTGACCACCAAAAGTGCGTAACGTCATTCATAAATTTAACGATATAAACAATATATACCGTTTATACAGTTTTTAAGCAGGTTTGTAAAGAGCTAGCCTTGTCCAACGAGGTGTGAGCCTGAGCGGCGCGTGTATTTCCACCCAGGAATGAGCCCAAAGCGACTTCAGTAGCCCAAGCAATTGCCAGCAGGTTGATCATCCAAGGATGGTGATCAACATGAACGAAACCAAGCTGTGCACGATTGCGCAACTGCAAGACCTTTTCAAAGCAACGCCTGAGGTCAGCTTCAGCGGGGTAGACAAAGAAGACGATGGCCAAAGATACGCACACATCAGCCGGGTGCTCAAGCGCTTTGATTACCCGCATCGCAACAAATGCGAGCGTGGCGTGATACTGGCTTACCTGCAGCGCACCAGCGGCTACAGTCGCGCCCAAACCAAGCGACTGGTGGCACGCTGGCATGAGAACCGTCTGGCTGAGGTGCCCCTGGTCAAGCGCTACCGAGCCCCAGCGGCACCCTTCGCGCGCAAGTACACCGCCAGCGATATTGACCTGCTCGTGGAGATGGACCGGGCCAACGTTGATGTCTGTGGCCCTGCCATCGTGCACCTCTTCAAACGCGCCTACAACACGTATGGCGACAAGCGTTACGAACGCCTGGCCAACCTGTCCGTGTCGCACCTGTACAACCTGCGCAAAAGCAGTGGCTATCAGGCGCAGCGCGTCACCCAGACCAAGACACGCCCGGTCGGCAACCCTACTGCCATTCAACGGCTTGTCGGGACAATACCCGACGACTCTTTTTAACTTGCGCTGCCCACCACCTCGCAAGAGACGGTGCCAAGCAATCCGGGCTACGAGTGAATTGCTGCGGGTCGAGTTAGCTTTCAAGGTCGCATTCCATCAAAGATTTTCACGACCTCAGCCTCTGGGCGACTTCACACCCGCACAGTGTCTTTCATGATAGGGGGTGCTGCTCGCTCGATACATGAAAGTCAGGAATACTCGCGAATACTCGCCGCCGCCGGTTGTAAAACCGGGATCACCACTCAGGCGGCACCCGGACAAGAAGGCGGAAGGCACCGGGCCTTCAATGAGGTAGGCTAAATTCCTGATCTGAGCCCTGATGGCTAGTCGAAGAATGTAAGTAATCATGACCCACCATGCTGGGGTCTCAAAAGGTCCTGGATTGGGCCAGTTCATGCTGACGGATGCCCTGCGTCGCAGCCAAAGTAGCTGGCAGCCGAAATCTAAAAAGACGGTCAGGGTGGCAGAACCAATTGGTATCGCAACACAGCCACCCCATCCCGAGCCCAGCGGGGGAGGGAGCAAAGCCAGGTAACCTGCCGCTTGTCTGTAGGATATTTTTCAACGGTGTTTCAGGTTAATTCTTGCACAGCGATGAGCGCCAATCGCCGTCTATTGGCCAGCCAATGCGTGTGCTGGGTTTGCTGCCGGAATGGGGCTGGCCGCATTCGCCAATCCCAAACGGCCCCAAAAAGGCAAGCGCAGCGCCGGGGGGTTGAGGTCAAAGCCAAAACCCAGTCCCAACACATTGAATTCCAGTCCTTCTTGCAGCCCGACACTGATGCCAAGTAAGCCCAACAGCGTGATTTGCACGCCAGAGCCAGACGAAGACACGCCTACCGGGCTTGTCAACGACCGGAAATCCTTGCCAATCGCATTGGCAGGCAAGTCGAGCTTGAGCGCGGGCACCTGGCGACCGATGTGGGCCATGAATGTATTGCTGTTGGGGCCTGGGTAGCTCAGATACTGGTTGGGGTAGGGGTAGCTGGCCACAGCAGCTTCGATGGCGTCAATCATGGATTCAACACCATCGCCCCGCTGGTCTACCAACAGCTCAGGGGTCGATCCATACCAGAGCCCGTCAGGCAAGGCGTAATTGCGTTGCACCACCTGCGGCGCACGCCAGCCGACAACGTCATAGCGGGTATAGCTTGTCCCGCCCCTGCGCTTGTAAATGATCCAAGGGTGGACCGCAAAAAAGCCGCGCCAACCATAAGTCGCAGCGGCATAGACCTGAACAATGGCCACATCGACGAGTTGCGCCGGGTTTGGTGCAAGCCCGGTCGAGTGTCTGGGTGCAGTCGCCCAGTTCCTGCCCGGAATTTCATTCACTTGGGCACTTCCCTGTCCCAGGCCAACTTGCGCAGCCAAGATCAGGCAGACGATAACCAACATGTGGCGCAAGCGAGATAGTTTTTTCAAGATAAGTCATTATCCGGGGCGGCCGTGTTCCTTGCAGGGCACCTATCCAAAACCCCGTCTGGCCACAACGGCGTTGGCTGCAGTGACGCCATTTTGACAATCTGTACAACCAGCGCGAATCCAACACGTCCTGAGCCTTCAATAACTTTGGCTCAGCCAATCAGGATTGCCCGAAAGTCATTCACATTGGTTAGCGTTGGCCCGGTGATGACCGAGTCGCCGAGCTGCTGAAAGAATGTGTGCGCGTCGTTGTTGTCCAGGTAGATGCGTGGGTTCATGCCCTGAGCCCAGGCACGGGCGAGGGTGTCGGGAGTAACGATCGCTCCGGCGATTTCTTCAGCGCCATCGACTCCGTCGGTGTCACCTGCCAAGGCGTAAACCCCGGGTGTACCCGCCAGCGAAACGGCCAGCGCCAGCAAAAATTCCACATTGCGCCCACCACGGCCCTTTCCACGCAGGGTCACCGTGGTTTCTCCGCCCGATAGCAGCAGACAAGGCCGCTGAAACGGCTGTCCGTGCAGCAGCACCTGGCGCGCCATGCCGCCCAGCACCTTGGCCACGTCGCGAGATTCGCCCTCCAGGCTGTCGCCCAGAATATAGGGTGTCAGGCCCACAACCCGCGCTGCGTTTGCGGCGGCTTCCAGCGCCATCTGGGGTGCAGTGACCAGGCGTACCGTGCTGTGCTGAAGTCGCGCATCCTCGGGTTTGATGGTTTCGCCAGCACCGCTTTGCAGCAAGTTGCGCGCCACAGGGGGCAGGGCAATTTGGTAGCGCAGGCAAACAGCCAGTGCGTCGGCACAGGTGCTCGGGTCACCCACCGTGGGGCCGGAGGCGATGTCCATGGGCGAATCACCTGGCACGTCCGAGATCAGCAGCGTGAGCAGTTGAGCCGGGTGGCAGGCTGCGCCCAGGCGCCCGCCTTTGATGCCAGACAAGTGCCTGCGCACACAATTCATCTCGGAAATCGCAGCGCCTGACGCAAGCAAGGCAACATTTACTGCCTGTTTATCGTGCAAAGTCAAGCCCGCACCTGGCTCCACCAGTAAGGACGAGCCGCCGCCCGATATAAGCGCCACCACCAGATCGTCTGGCGTCAGGTCACTCACCCGCTGGCGCATGCGTTGTGTTGCCTGCAAGCCGGCGGCGTCGGGCACCGGGTGCGCAGCCTGAATGATTTCAATGTGCCGGCACGGCACCTGATAGCCGTAGCGTGTAAGTACCAAGCCTTCAAGCGGGCTGTTGTCACGCGCGGTCCACAAGTCTTCAAAAGCACGCGCCATGGCGGCCGATGCCTTGCCCGCGCCGATCACAAGAGTGCGGCCTTTGGGCGCGGAAGGCAGGTGCGCGCCCAAGCACAGCGCCGGGTGCGCGGCAGCTATGGCAGTTTCAAACATTTGGCGCAGCAAGGCACGGGGGTCTGCTGGCTTTGTAAAAGTCATGCAGTTGCTCCAATAAAAAGTAATAAACCGGGATGGTTCACTAGAAATTTTGACAGTGAAAATCAACGACCTGCACCAATGGATGCGATCAGGAATGCTGAAAACTGGTGACATGAGGGTATCTGTCACGCCAGATCGATAAAAAATAGCCAAAAGTCGTAAGAAACCGGCGACCCGCCAGACTAAACCGTAACCCATGGTCGAGCTCGTCTTAGGGTTCGTCCGGAAATAAGTTGTGCAATTGGCCGTTGGATTTGGGATGCAGAGCTAGGCGCAAAGCGCGCCGTTTAGCACCGCTAAACAAGCGATTTGCAACGACGCTATGCGCCCAAAGCCAGCGCGACAATTGTGCAAGTTATTCACGGACGAGCCCTTAGTGATCATCCCGGCCCATTGGTTACGCTGTTTTCTCTTTCACTTTCGCCCTCACTTTTTTATCTTCAGGAGTTTCCCAAATGAACCAACGTGCCCTCATCTCTTGTGCTGCCGCTTCCCTCGTGTCTCTGGCCATGGTGGCTGGCCCAGCGGCTGCGGCCGAAAAAGAAAAATGTTTTGGTATTGCCAAAGCCGGCCAAAACGACTGTGCCAGCATTTCTGGCGTGCATTCCTGCGCCGGCCAGTCCAAGGTGGACATGGACAAGGGCGAGTGGAAATATGTGACCAAAGGCACCTGCAAGGACATGAAAGGCATGTCCATGGATGAAGCCAAAGCCATGGCGAAGAAAAGCTAATCGATCTTCAGCTGCCTTTGAATCGCCCAGGCGCCCGTCAGACATGCCATAGCGCTGAATCGGCGGCGGCGTGCCTGCGATGGGTCTGACGGGAAATGAGCGAAAAATGGACCATGGCCCATTAACAGCATGCGCTAGCTGCTATTTTTTAGATAATGTTTACTTGTCGATAAAAGGATGATCTGTATGCTGACTGGTTCCAATTCAACGGTCGCACAAGCGCCCGACGCCGGATTGCTTAACCGCGTGCTGGGTTTGTGGCTGGGTCTCCATGCCCGGCTGGACGGCCTGCAACCCGCCGCCGCCTTGCTGGCACGCGCATATGTGGCCGAGGCGTTTTTCAAGTCTGGCCTGACCAAACTGCGGGACTGGGACATCACGCTGGCATTGTTTCAGGACGAATACAAGGTGCCGCTGCTGCCCACCGAGGTGGCCGCAGTGATGGGCACTGGGGGCGAACTAGTGTTGCCGGTGCTGTTGCTGCTGGGCCTGGGTGGGCGTTTGGGTGCACTGGGCTTGTCGGTGATCAATGTGGTGGCGGTTTTGTCGCTGACCGAAATTGCACCAGCGGCGCTGCAACAGCACATCACCTGGGGCGTTCTGCTGGCCAGTGTCGCAATTTTTGGCAATGGCCGTTGGGCGCTCGACTCCTGGCTGTTGCAGCGCTGGCCTGTTTTGAGCCGCCGGTCCCGCTGAATTCACGGGTTGACGATTTCTCTGAACTTGAGACTGATCGCTCTTAAAAACCTGGCGGTGTCGTGTTAGCCTGCAGGCCATGAAGCCCACCCCTGCCACGCCTGAACGCCTGCCCGCCCCATCAGGACCGGGTTTCCCCTGGCCGCGCCGGCTGTCCTGGCGGCTGGCACTGGGGTTTGGCTCGCTGGTTGGGCTGATGCTGCTGGCACTCGCCGTGCTCAGTCTGAAAATTAGCGCCATGACCGAACTGACCGAGCGTTTTGCCACCCAGGACATGCAGCGCCTGCTTCGGGTGCAGTCGCTGTCGCTCACCACCGAGGGCGTTGGCAATGCCTTGTTACACCTGATGAACGCGCCGCGCGCGCAACGGGTGCCGGTGTATGCCGATGTGGACGAACGCAACCGGCGCATCGACGGCATCATCGAGTCGCTGTCCAACAACCTTGACGAGCTGGCACAAGTGCAGACCCTGCGCCGCCTCAACGAAGCCCGTGCCGCCTATGCCGAGGCCTTTATCGCCACGGTCGACGAGATCGAAGGCAACGACCCCAAGGCTGCGCTGCGGATTTACCGCGAACAAGTCATGCCTGCGCTGCAACAGGTGCTGGTCGAGTCGAACCTGCTGATCAACCGCGAGCGCGAACGCATTGAGCAACAGATGGCCCAGGCGCAAGCCCGGTTTAAACAACTGGCATGGTGGGCCGCCGCGCTGTCGGTGCTGGCGGTGGGCCTGGGCGTTGCGCTGGCGCTGGGCACCACGCGCAGCGTGGTGTCGCCGCTGAAGCAGCTGGAAGCCGCCGCCCAGCGCATTGCCGGGGGTGACTATTTGCACCCGGTGCTGGCCACCAGTTCCGAGGAGATTGACCGGGTGGGCCAGGCCCTGACCGCCATGACCGGCGCTATTGCCGCCCGTGAACATGAGATCGAACGCCTGGCCTTTCGCGACCCACTGACCGACCTGCCCAATCGCACCTTTTTGCTGCAGACCAGCCCAAGCACACAGCTGCCACTTAACCCGAATGAACCGCTGCCGCAGGCCGGCGCCAGCACGGATTTATCGGCTCAGCGCCCCGGCTGCCATTGCCGCAGCCTGGTGCTATTTGACCTGGCCCGGCTAAAAACCATCAACGAGACGCTGGGTTTTGCCACCGGCGACACCCTGATCAAAGAGGTGGCACGGCGAGCGCAGGCGGTGTTGCAGTCAGTGAGCGCAACCGCTGGTTTGGCAAAATTTCAGGTATCAAATACCCTTCTAGCCCATGTGAATGGTGGAATGTTTGCTATTGTTTCTGGCGTAGATGAGCGCGCTGAGATCGAGCTGCTGTACCAGCGCCTGACAGCTGTCATGGCGCATCCCGCGCAGTGCAGCGGCCACAGCGTGGACTTGAGTCTGGCTTTTGGTCTGGCGCGTGTTGGTGACGATGCGGGTGCCGAACCGGCCCTGCCGGTCATCAACCTGCTGCGCAACGCCGAGGTGGCCTTAAGCGCCGCCAAAGCGGCCGCACAGCCTTACGCCTGGTACAACCCGGCGCAGGAAGCGGCGCGTTTGTCACACCTGGGGCTGTTGTCTGACTTGCGCGCAGCCGTTAGCACCGCGCAGCTGCAAATGTGGCTGCAGCCCAAGTTCTCGTTGCAAACCGGCCGGGCGGTGGGGGCCGAGGCGCTGGTACGCTGGCAGCACCCCACCCGCGGTTTTGTTTCGCCGGCGGAGTTTGTGCCGTTTGCCGAGCAAACCGGGGCCATTTCCCTGGTGACCGACTGGATGCTGGCGCAGGCGATGCTGACCCTGCAACGCTGGCAGGCCAGCCAGCCGGACCTGAGCCTGAGCGTCAACGTCAGCACGCGTGACCTGCAGGACCCCAGCTTTTGCCAGCGTGTAGAACAACTGTTGCAACAGCACCGCGTCAACCCCCAACGACTGCGCCTGGAACTGGTCGAAAGTGGTTTGATGCAGGATGCCAAAGCCAGCATTGCGCTGCTGCACCACCTGCGCGCGCTGGGTGTGGAGCTGTCGATTGACGACTTTGGCACTGGATATTCGTCGCTGGCGTATTTGCAGCAACTGCCGGTGAGCGAGCTCAAAATTGACCGCAGTTTCATCATCGACATCAACGCGCAGCCCATGAGCCAGCGCCTGGTCAAGACCATGATCGACATGGGCCACGGCATGGACTTGCTGGTGACCGCCGAGGGCATTGAGACCGCTGCTGAGCAGGACACCCTCAAAACCCTGGGCTGTGACGTGATGCAGGGCTACTTTGGCAGCCGGCCTCTGTTTGGCGACAAGCTGCAAGCCTGGTTTGACGACCTGGCGGCACCTGCGGCGAAAGCCTGATCCAATACCTAGTATTTTCCAAGTCAGGTATTGGCCTGATCAGGGGCAGCTGCGCACCCGAAACTCAACCCGGCGGTCCAGTGCGTCACGCAAGTCATCGGTTCCGGTTCCCACCAGGTTTTCCCTGAAGCCCATGCCCAGCGACTGCAAACGCCCGGTCAACCCGTGGGACAGGCCTTCGAGTTTGCGCTGGATGGTGGTCGCACGCGACAGCGACAAACGCTCATTGGTAGACTCGGTTCCGGTGCGACTGGAATGCCCCAAAACGCTCACACACTGCTGAGAACTGCCCATTTCGCGCGCCAAGATACGAAGCCACATGGCGTAAGGGCCGCTGACTTTGGGGTCTTGAAGAAAATCGACCGAGCCCGGCTTGAACAAGAACTTGAACGACAGGCTGTTGGTACTCAAGCCCAAGGCCACGATGCGACCAAAGGCCTGCTCGGCCATGTCCATGCGGCCCAGCTGCATATTGGACAAATAAAGACCGTTAAAAACCCGCAACTGCTTGCCGTCCGGGCGTGCTGCTGCTGCCTCGTAGACCCGTAATGCCTCTTCAAACTGGCTTGCGTCGTACAAACGCACGCCTTCGGTGATCAAGGACGAGACTGTCAGGTTGGAAACGTAAATCGGGTCTGCTTCGGCGCCGGTTTTGGCCTGTGCGGTACGCACCTGTCCTTCAACAAAGCGGTCGCGCGCCAGCGACGGGCTGTCTTGGTAAAAGCTGGTGGGCGTGGCATCTACCCCAACGGCAGTGGTGTTGACCCCCGCTTGCGCCAGCACATAACCAGAGCGCAAATCGGTTACCGACAAATTGATGCGAAAACGGGCCTGGGTGTCACTGCTTTCCGGCGAGATGGGTGACAAGGTGGCTGCCAATAAAAAGCGCTCGTCAGACAAGCCCTTGCCAGTTTGCGCAGAGCTTGGCAGGGCCAGCACGTCAAACTGCGGAAAGCGCGCCTTGGCGCGCAATAGCAGGCGGGTGTCGAGGAATCGAGTCGCCAGAGTTTGTTGCCCGGTTTGGCTGTCAAGCGCGACATCGACCACAATTTTGCTGCGTGGCACGACCTTGTCTTTTTGCAGCATGGACTCGACCATGGTCTTGGCAGGGGGTGCAAATTCGGGCAAACGCTGCGCCTGAGTTAACAAATCGTCCACTGCAAAGTCAATTGCAGCATCAAACGCCACGGCAGCAGTAGGCGCCAACGGCCGCTGCGGCACCGGCGCTGGCGGCGCGGCGCAGGCCGTCAGCAGCGCTGAAAAACCCAACACAATCAGCTTGTTGCGTCTATTGAACCAGACGCAGAGCTTGGGAAAGAGAGCGGAAAAACACGACTTTATTGACATTTGGACACCATCTCTTGTTGTTCAGACGAGGATAAGGGCTCACCCGTGCTGACCTTCTCAAGCAAGCGTGAGCAACGAACACTGAAGTCACTGACTTTCGGGCGCACCTGAACCACAGGTTCTTTGAGCGCAGGAATGGGCTGTGCTTTGACGATCACTGGCGCTGCCGCTGGCACACGAACGGCAGCTGACTGCGCTACTTTGGCTGGTAGTGCAGGTGCAGCAGCTGGAGAAAGAGATTGATTCACCGCTGCAACGGCAGGCGTGTCTGGCGTTGCAGGCGACGCTACAGAGGCTGCGTTAGATGCAGAGGGCACAGAGTCGCGGGATGTCGTGGGTACAGAGGCGGCAGGTGCAGCGGCAGCAGATGTTGTGGCCGCTGGTGTGACCCGCTGCAGAATCAGCATTTCAGCCGGTGGACCGGATGGCGTGCTCAAAAACCAGAACAGCGTCAGCACGCCAAGCAGCAACAACGAAGCCAGCAAAGCAATGGGTTTGATGGCAAGGCCAGCCGACTTTGGTACCGACTTCAGTTTGGGCAAAGTGGACTTGGCTGCACTGTCGGCCCAAGCCGCGTGCGCCAACTCTTGCTGAGCTTCTTGTACCAGCTTGTCGAAAGCAGCTTGTTCAAAATGCACGGCGTAAAGCTCATGCGAGCGACCATGTTTATCATCCCCCGCCCCCGCTGGCTCAAACAAGCGAAGGTAGTCCGCATCCAGATGCGACATGGCATCAAAAAAATTACGCGAAGCCAGCATTTGCCCTGGATTGGCTAAATCTTGCTCGCGCTTGGCAGAGTTGATGCCGTCACCAACGTAATTGGCCCGCCCCTCCACATCGGGCACTTCTTTGACCACACCCGTGTGCAAACCCAGGCGCAAGCGCTTGAATGGTAGCGGTGCGGCTTCGTCACCTGCGGTGCAGGCTTGCCACAGTGCCAGCGCGGCATACAGAGGATGCTGAGGGTTGTTCAAAAAAGCGACCACCGCACCATCGCCTGTGTCACGAATGCGAAAGCTGCTGGCCGGTAGCGGCGCCAAGACCGCATTCAGATGGGTGATCAAGGCGGCCTTGATCTTGAATTGACCGGTGGTGGACTCTTTGGAATAGGCCACCAGGTCAATGAACAAGAAACTAACCAGCTGGGTGGGCGCGTATTGAGGAGCTGACAAGAGAGTTACACCGTAGAAAAAACACCCGGCACCATCAGCCGTTGTAAGCGCGAAGTCTACACGTCATGAATTGTAGAAAAAACGGATACGACGGAACGGATAACGGATAGCAGATAGGAAATACAACCACATGAGCCCAAGTATACGGATGGGAATTTCAACCGTATGAGCCCAAGTATCGTGCCCTGGAAGCGCCCTCAATCCGGGTAAACCCCTCGGTTAGCCGCCCGGCGTGTCAAATTTGCCACCCGGCGTTGTATTCAGTAGGGTGATTTGCGGTGCCCAGCTGTACCGGGCGCGGCACCACGCCGCAGCCGGGCTCTGAATGCCAACCGCCGTTTGCCCACTCGCCAATGGCTGCGCTGATTGACCTCGCAGTCTGGCGCGGGTTGCGCTGCCTGATCCCAGTCCGGCTCGGTTTGCGCCCCATCATTGCTGTGCGCATCACCGTCATCCCACAACGGTGGCCAGCGTGCCGGGACTATATGCCGAGGCTGCAAGTCCACCCCGATGTGATCGAGTATTTGCCGAATGTCGGCGCTGTGGGTGATGAACGCGATGATGCGCATCTGCCCACTGCAGTTCGGACGCAGCAAAGGGAAGACTTCGTAGATGCGGGCGATCAGTACCGCCCACAGGTAGTGCGCTGAACGCTTGGGTGGTGCAGGTTCAGGCGTGGGTGGGATGGCGGTACACCAGGGCAGCACCTTCTTTGCGCAGCCGCTGCAAGGAAAACGCTGGGCGGGCGCAGTAGCGCAGCAGACGCTCCAGCGCGGCGCTGTCTCTCGCTTCTACGCAGACACCGGCATCGACCGAGCAGCCGCTGTGCTGGTAGCCCAGCATCTCTTTGGCCTCAAAACTCTGCAGCAGGCCCCAACCCACGAAGGCAAGCAGGATGCGCCGGCGCAGAGTGGCCTGCACCTGGGCCTTAAGCGATGCCATCGACATCACTGACCGGGTTAAAGATGACGCCGGGCGGCGAGGCTGTGGCATCGGTCACGTCATTAGCCTGAGCCGGCCCCGCCACCTCCTCAAACATGCCATCGACCACACAGGTGCACATGCCCGTTCAGCCTGGAGCCAAAGCGGTGGATGAAGGCCACTGCGCCGATGTGCAAGGCTGCCTGATCCACCTGTGCCGCACCGGGGCAGTGCGTCAGCAGGCTTTGCGCAATGACCCGCAAGAAATTGTGCAGCACCATGTTGAGCATGGATCCATCGCGTTGCATGAAGTAACGCAGCCGCTTTGGCACTGACAGCACCCACTGGTGCACCGGCAGGCGCGGCAACACGCGGTCGCTCAGGAGCCCCTCCGCCATGCGCCGCGTGTTGCAAGAGGGGTGACACCCCGGCCTTAGCAGGAGAAAGCGACGAAGAAGTCCCCGCTTGCAGCACGCCCGTAGTCACCGCAGCGGGCGCCGGCAAAGCCGTGCGCAAAGAGGCCGCACGCCAGAAACTTCTCGAACGCCTGGCGCACATAGGGTTTTGGCGTGAGGTGGTCGCCCTGCCAGTCAAACTGGCCCACGTTGACCAGATCAAGCCAGGTCTCCAGCCAGCATTGCGCTGTTGCAACACCTGCGCGCGCTGGGTGTGGAGCTGTCGATTGACGACATGGGCTTGGCATGGACTTGCTGGTGATCGCCGAGGGCATTGAGACCGCTGCTGAGCAGGACACCCTCAAAACCCTGGGCTGCGACATGATGCAAGGCTACTTTGGCAGCCGCCCATTGTTTGGCGACAAGCTGCAAGCCTGGTTTGACGACCCAACGGCACCTTCGGCCTGAGCCTGACCGCGGCGCGGCAAAACCTCGATTGGCATTGGTCGGTATGCGGCTGGCACGCCCTTGCGTAAAATCAGGGCGTGGCAAGACCATCTAAAACTCCTCTCGGCAGCCAGGCCGCAGACAAGCTGGCGAAACAAAATCAGCTCATCGAGCACGGGTGGCGCTTGCAACAAGCTGGCGAGCTGGCGATGGCCGAAGAGGTCTATGCGTCGGTCCTCAAGGCCAATCCCAAGCACTTCAATGCTGCCTATTTGCTGGGCAACATGGCGGCTCAAGCGGCAAGGCATCAAACTGCGGTTAATTTCTATACCCAAGCGATACGCATCAACCCCAGCCATGCTGAGCCCTACAACAACCGCGGCAACGCCTTGCTAGCACTTAAGCAGTTTGGTGCGGCAGTCGCCAGTTTTGATACCGCCATCAGCATCCAGGCCAATTACGCCGAGGCCTATTCCAATCGTGGCAATGCCTTGTTCGCACTCAAAAAATTTGGTGCGGCGGTGGCCAGCCTTGACAAGGCCGTCAGCCTCAAGTCGGACTACGCAGAGGCTTATTCCAACCGAGGCAATGCCTTGTCTGCGCTTAAACAGCTCGATGCTGCGGTAGCAAGTTTTGACGCGGCCATTCGCCTCAAGCCCGACTATGCGCAGGCTTTTTCCAACCGGGGCATCGCGCTACTGGAGCTCAAACAGCAGGACGCGGCGCTGGCCAGTTTTGATGCGGCCATCCGCATCCGGCACGACTATGCCGAGGCCTATTCCAACCGGGGCAACGCGTTGCGGGCGTTCCATCAATGGGACGCGGCCATGGCCTGCTACGACCAGGCCATCCAACTGGACCCCGATCTGGCGCTGGCTTACATGAACAAGTCCATCACCTTGCTGCTGCAAGGCAACTTTGCTGACGGATGGCCGTTGCATGAATGGCGAAACGGCAACGCCCAGGCAAGGGCCAGCCTGCGTCACTTCAAACAACCGCTTTGGCTGGGCACCGAGCCCCTGCTGGGCAAAACCATTCTGCTGCACTGCGAGCAGGGTCTGGGTGACACCATCCAGTTTGCCCGCTACGCCCGGTTGGTCAAGCAACTCGGGGCACGTGTCGTGATGGAGGTTCCGGCAACACTGATCACCTTGCTGACTGGCTTGGCCGGTGTGGACGAGCTGATCGCAGAGGACACCCGGCTGCCTGGCTTTGACTACCACTGCCCTCTGCTGTCGTTGCCGCTGGCGTTCAACACTCACCTCGCCACCATTCCCAGCCCGCAGCCCTACCTTCAAAGCCGGGCCGACAAGGTGGCTACCTGGCAAGCGCGCTTGGGTGAGAAGGTCAGGCCGCGCGTGGGCCTGGTCTGGTGTGGCAACCCCCTGCACAAAAACGACCACAACCGCAGTTTTACGGTCAATCTGTTGCTGCCCTACCTGGCGCCAGACGTCGATTACATCTGTCTTCAAAAAGAACTGCGCGACATCGACCGGGCACCGTTACAACACTCACCCATCAGGTTCCTGGGCAACGACATCAAAGACTTTACAGACACCGCTGCACTGTGTGAGCTGGTAGACCTGGTCATCAGCGTCGACACCAGCGTGGCGCATTTGGCGGGTGCTTTGGGCAAGGCCACCTGGCTGATGCTGCCGTATGTGCCCGATTGGCGCTGGTTGCTGAACCGAAACGACAGCCCCTGGTATGCGTCGATGTGCCTGTATCGGCAAGATGCGCAGCGCGACTGGGCCACTGTTCTCAAACAAGTGGCCCAGGACATGGTGCCCTGGCGTTTGGGCGCTGTCCCTACCAGTTAGCCTCGCGCTCGGGTGTGGCGCTGATTTTGTGGATGGACAGGTCAGCCCCTTCGTACTCTTCTTCCTGGCTCAAACGCAATCCAACGGTGGCTTTCAACACGCCATAAACCAGAACGCCACCCAGCAAGGCCCAGGCTACGCCAATGCTGGTGCCAATCAGTTGCGCGCCAAAGCTCACGCCACCCAAGCCACCCAGCGCCTGACTGCCAAAAATGCCGGCTGCAATGCCGCCCCAGGTACCGCACAAGCCATGCAAGGGCCAGACACCCAGCACATCGTCAATCTTCCAGCGGTTTTGCGTGAGCGTGAACATGGTCACAAACAAGGCGCCAGCCACCGCCCCCACCACCAGCGCACCGATCGGGTGCATCAGGTCGGAGCCGGCACACACCGCCACCAAACCCGCTAACGGGCCGTTGTGCACAAAGCCGGGGTCGTTTTTGCCCAGCGTCAGCGCTGCCAGTGTGCCGCCCACCATGGCCATCAGCGAGTTGACCGCCACCAGCCCTGAAATTTTGTCCAGTGTCTGCGCACTCATCACATTAAAACCAAACCAGCCCACCGTCAAAATCCAGGCGCCCAGTGCCAGAAACGGAATGCTTGAGGGCGGGTGCGCTGACATGCCACCGTCCTTGCGATAGCGGTTGGCGCGCGCACCCAACATCAGCACGGCGGGCAGGGCGATCCAGCCACCCACGGCATGCACCACAACACTGCCAGCAAAGTCATGAAATTCAGCGCCAGTCAAACCTTTCAGCCAGGCCTGCACGCCGAAATGCTGGTTCCAGGCGATGCCCTCAAAAAACGGATAAATGAAACCGACAAACACCGCCGTGGCGATGAGCTGTGGCCAGAAACGGGCCCGCTCGGCAATACCCCCCGAAATAATGGCTGGAATTGCAGCCGCAAAGGTCAGCAGAAAGAAGAACTTGACCAGGTCGTAGCCGTTCTTGGCCGCCAGTTGCTCGGCCCCGACAAAAAAATGTGTGCCATAAGCCACGCCATAACCTACCAGAAAATAGACAACGGTGGACACCGAAAAGTCCACCAGAATCTTGACCAGCGCGTTGACCTGGTTTTTGCGGCGCACCGTGCCCAGTTCCAGAAACGCAAAACCGGCGTGCATGGCCAGCACCATGATGCCGCCGAGAAGGATGAACAAGGCATCCGCGCCCTGTTTGAGTGCTTCCATGAGAACCTCTTTGAGTAGATTGCTATTTAATAGTGCGTTTTAGGCGACTTCTTAGAAATCGCACCAGATTAAAGCAAAAACTGCGCCAATTTGGTGTTCGTCGTTTCTATCTTAGAATGAAGACTGTCATTGGGGAGTAGCCGCCCTTTCTTGCTGAAAGGGGCTTGCGTCAACAGACTTGTTTTGTCAGACACGGCAAACATGGCGCAAGCAGAGTCCAGGCTTTGGGCTTTGGCGAGACCTTTGACTGCACACCTCTGTTTTGGCCGGGGATGTCGTGCAGTCATTGGTTTAATTTCCGGCCGGAGACCCCTCATGGAAGCCTTTCTTGTTTCAACCGGTATCGTGGCTCTGGCCGAGATGGGTGATAAAACCCAGCTGTTGGCCCTGATTCTGGCCGCGCGCTTTCGACAGCCCTGGCCCATCGTTTTCGGAATTTTTGTCGCTACCATTGCCAACCATGCCCTGGCGGGTGCCTTGGGTGCCTGGATCACCACGGTGATGGGCCCGGACGTACTGCGCTGGGTGCTGGGCGCATCGTTCATTGCGATGGCGGTGTGGATGCTGATTCCGGACAAGATGGACGATGACAACCATCCGTCCAAACCACGCTTTGGCGTGTTTGGCACCACCGTGGTGGCGTTTTTTCTGGCCGAGATGGGCGACAAAACCCAGGTGGCCACCGTCATGCTGGCGGCACAGTACCACGCCTACTACTGGGTGATTGCCGGAACCACCCTGGGCATGATGCTGGCCAACGCGCCGGTGGTATGGCTGGGTGAACGCATGACTCGCCTGATACCCCTGCGCGTCGTGCATGTTGTGTCGGCGTTGATTTTTATGGGGCTGGGGCTGTGGGCGCTGTTGATGTAGTGCGAATCGCTGCTATTTTCATAGCGAATGACGCCTTTGACACCAGTGGTGAGCCAACGCCGCCCGGGTCGACTGTCGCAATTGTGGCCATTGAAAACTGCGTTTTTTGACACACTGCCAGATGTCGAGTTGGTTGCCGGGAAGAGGTTCACGACAGATCAGTGCATGAATCTGGAAAAGGCCAAAAACGTCAGTTGCCAGCCGGTACCGACACCAATAAGGCTTGCCAATTGTCCCGCGTGACCACATTGAATTACACCTGCAGGTATCCATAAATGGCTAGAGTGCTATTTCATTGGCAAGAACTTCCTATGATGCGGATGCTGTACTGGCCGAGTTGCTACATTGCAAGACTTGACCCTGGGTTACACAAGCCCCCTTGGCAAAAACCATCGCTTTAGCTGAAACATTGATGCAAAGGGTGAGAGGGCAAAAGACTCACAGGGTTAAAGAGTCCGGGCAATACGAAACCCTATGGAGCTGATTCGATAATCTGGCTCATACCTACTGCGATAGGTCACGATGACCTTGCTGGACTTAGCCGAGTTGCCTCCGCGCAACACGCGCCGCGCTTGATCTCCGCCTCTAGTCCAAGCGGTTCCGTCTGTTGGTGCGCCATCGTAATTACTGTGCCAAACATCTTGCACCCACTCCCCGACGTTGCCGCTCATGTCATACAGACCAAAGGCATTGGCTTGCTTCCCCGCAACTGGATGCGTTTTGCCACCCCCATCGGATCCGTACCAGCCAACTGCGTTTACGCCGTCGCTGCCGCAGTAGGTTTGACTGCCACCCGCTCGGCAGGCATATTCCCATTCAGCTTCGCTGGGCAAGCGGTAACTTTTCCCGGTATGCTGGCTGAGCTTGTGCACATAATCTCTGAGCATCGTTCCAACTGACATTTTCCACCGGGCAATCGTCACCGCAACTGCTGAAAATGCTCGGATGGCTGTCCATCACGGCTTTCCACTGGCCTTGCGTGACCTCAGTCTTGCCCAACACAAAACTTTTGATGTTGACCCAATGAGCCGGCTGTTCATCTGCATAGCTACCGTTGCCGCCCATCTCAAAGCTGCCTGCTGGGATTACGACCATTTCAGGGCAATCGACGCAATCTTTGACTGTTTGGCCGGCACTGATAGTCAGGAGAGCGGACTGGGTTGGCACAATAAGCGACCCTTGTTGTGCGCCCGGATCAGGCCGAATAGTGGCCACCTGCCGCTGCCCGGCCAAATAGACTTCATCGTTGATAGAGACTTCACTGATACGTGGCTCCTGCTTGCCATTGCTGAGCTTGCGCACTTGGTTGCCAGTGTTGCGAAACACCTGGATCAACTCCTGACCAGGTATGGTGAGCTGTTCGGCAAGCGCCTTGGCGTAGTAGCCCTCATCGCCTGCTGTGGTGCCGGGCGAGGTGGCAAAGGCGATCATCGTGCCAGTAGGCGCCTCCATGCGGGCTAGACCTTTGGTGGTACTTTTGGTGGCGCTGGCATAGGGGTTGTCACGGCATGCGTCCAACACCACAATGGCCGCCTTGGGTCGTGCCCCAACAATCTGGCGCAAAAGAGCGTTGGCGGCTACAGCTTCCACCTCGTAGTCAGACTCTTTGTTGATCACCGCACCATCGGGCAACAGGTAGTTTTCTCCGCCGGTCTGCGTACCGTGTCCAGAGTAGTAAAGTAACGCCACCTCAGCACCGTATGCCGCCTCACCAAAGTCACGCACGGCCCGTTTTAACTGGTTTTGGTTGGCATTGAGCACTTTTTGCACCTTGAATCCGACGCGCTTCAAAGCTGTTTCCATCACCCGCACATCGTTGGGCGGGTTGGTTAGCGGCGCAGACTGGTAACTGGAATTACCAATAAGCAATGCAACACGCTGGGCATGGGCGGCGCTGGCGAATGTCAGTTGAGCACAGAGCACAAGACACAACAATGCAAACTTGTGGGCCATTGATAGACTGTAGCGCTGTGCGGGACGTACGATTTTTTTGTTGGTTGGCATGGCAAGAAAGACAGTTACAAAGTGGGCTTGACCAGTGGGTTAAAAACGGCGAAGTGGCATGTGCTCGTTACCCACCCCGGTAATGGTCTGGCGATAACGGGTATTTTGATGCACCCAGCTTTGCGCACAGGTGATGAGTTCGGCACCGTTCAGCATGCCATTGTGATCAATATCTGCCGCTGGATTTTGCAGGCAGGCGGCCCAGGCTCGGGTGGCTACGCTGCCCTGTGGTGTTGGGTACGCGGCTTCGTTGGCAGCGGCACCACCCAAATACAAAACACTATGCCGATTGGCACTTTGAACCCAGCCACCAAAGGCCTTGCTGACCGGGTTGACCGGTACGCCACAGCCCTGGCTGTCACTGGGGATGTCATTGGTAGCGGCACCCGGCAGACCCTTTGCGTCAAGCTGTGGTGTCGGCGCTGAAGCATCTGGGTAGGTTTTTGGTTGCCCTTCTAATGGCACAGCAATGTCAAACGACTTGGTAGCCGTGCCGCCCGAAAAGCAGGAGTCATTGAACATAAGCACGCGGCTTGCCTGCTCGGCCAAAACATCGAGTTCGTCGCGTAACAGCAAGTCAAAATAAATGCCACCCTCAAACGTTGCCAAGCCCTCCGAGCAACCTGTGCCACCGCTGATGCGTTGCATTTGACGGCCATGGCCAGAAAAATAAACAAACACACCGTCGCCCGGGCGAACACGGGCGCGCAAGCTGGCCAAGGCATCTTTCAGACCCGTGTGGGTCAGTTGCGCATTGCTGCGCTCAATGATGTTGGCACCCGGCACGCCCAACGCCCGCGCCATGCTGCGTGCCAGCACCGCATCGCGCTCCAGCCCGACGATGCGAATGCGCGGGTCGGCATATTGGTTGATCCACATGATCAGGGCGTGCTCGGCAGCCCAGGCTGTGCCCGGCCAGGCAAGACAAATCATTGCCCACGCTACAACGGCGCGTGCAATAGGTGCTGCTGTGGCCCTGACGTGAATCATTACATGACTTGGTTCAGGGTTGACGGCGAAACTGCACCACCAATTGCCCGTCAGGCTTGGCAGCCAGGCCCATGTTGACCAAGTCAGTCTGAACCACCGCCTGCTTGTCAGAAGGAATATGTGCTTTCACCCAATGGTCGGTGCCCTCGCTGCGAAGTTCAGCAACCACCCCGTGGCGGGCCAGTGCGGTGACCAGTTGCGCTGCCAAGAGTTGTGGCTGATGGCTGTTTATCACCGCTGTTGGTGTGTCCAATGTTGCGTTGATTGACGTGGGCAGACTTTTGATGCTGCCTGGGTCGTCGTCACCGACAGGGCTGTGCAAGACAAAGGGCAACACCGTCACGGCCATGATGGCGGCTGCCACTGCTGACCAGCGCCCGCCACTGGCATGGCCATCCGGAAACAGCCAGTCGCTGATGCGGGTCAATAAACTTTCAGGCGCAACGCGTTTTGGCGTTGCTGCCTGGGCAAACACACCTTTGGCCTCCAGAGCATTCAT
The DNA here is from genome assembly GCA_016719055.1 of Candidatus Rhodoferax mariagerensis. Lineage (GTDB taxonomy): Bacteria > Pseudomonadota > Gammaproteobacteria > Burkholderiales > Burkholderiaceae_C > Rhodoferax > Rhodoferax mariagerensis. Next base: position 125,162 of record JADKAW010000042.1, read on the forward strand.
GATGCGGCGCTGGGTGGCTTCGTCCAGCTTTGGGGTGTTTTGCTCTTGCAGCTCAAAAAAGCCCCGCAATGAGGCTGACTGGCGGGTTTCTCGGTCTGTGGGGGCGACTTTGCCTGCCAGCACATCAAGCCAGCCATCATGGATTGTTTCGGGTGTCATGGTGAAATTACTCCTTGCAGTGCTCAAAGTATTTTTGGGCTTCGAGCTTGGCCCGATACCGGCGGTCGCGTGCAGCGGCTTGCTGCTGGGCACTGATTTTTTGATGCGGGTCGGCACCAAAATAGATGGCAATTTCTTCGGCAGACCAACCGTCTGCCACAATCAACAGCACCATGGCCCGCTCCGGGGCTGGTTTGCTGCATGAAGGCGGCTGCTTTTTGAACACAGTCACGCACCCAGCCAGGCAGCTCGGTATGGCCCAATGAGGTGTCAAACAGATTGCCCATTTCGTCATCATCCAGATCGACATCAGCGGGGTCTTTGCCACCGCGCTTGTCTGCGTTGCACTTGCGCGCCCAGTCAATGACCTGATTGCGACAAATGGTGAACAGCCAGGCGTCTGGGCTACAGCCTGTTGGAATGGGTTCAGTGACAAAGGCCATCACGGTGCTCATCATGATCTCTTCGGCATCCTGATCACTGGCTTTGCGGTACGAGCGGGTGCGGATGTAACTCATCAGCCGACCTCCGCAGTCGTCAAGCAGCAGGCGGGCTGCCTGATTGCGTCCTTTGGCGCCTTCACTCAAATGACATACCGCTTGGGCAGCGGCGCCAGAAAAGCTGTGAAGGATGGTGCTTGCATGGTTTGCCACTGAGCGGCCTTGTGATGTGGGTGAATGTGCTGGATTGATGATACTGACGCAGTGGCCGGGAAATCGTCAGATTTCTGTTGAAAATTTTGTTGAGAGTCTCCTCGAGGGAGTTAACACAGTACTAATGGATCATTGTTATTGACAACACATAGCAAGCACCCTGCGCTCAAGATGCTTTTAAAAGCACCTGGAGTAGTACTATGATAAGCACCTTTAAAGTCAAAGGAAACTGATCATGGCGCATCTTTTGCTGGCTTCGGTAGCTGCCAGTGTGACCGAACTCAAGCGTGATCCCATGGGCACTGTGTCTGCTGGCGAGGGTGGGCCGGTGGCCATTCTGAACCGCAACGAGCCGGCGTTTTACTGCATACCTGCCCCGGCTTTTGAAGCCCTGATGGAAAAGCTTGAAGACCTGGAGCTCAACGCCATCGCGGACGCCCGTGCCCTTCAGCCCGAAATAGCAGTGACGCTCGATGCGCTTTGAACTACGCTTCAAACAAGAGGCGCTAGCCGAATGGCAGCGATTGGACGGCAGCATCCAGGCTCAATTCAAGAAAAAACTGGCTGAACGACTGGAACAACCCAGGGTGCCGGCGGCCAAGCTGTCGGGTCACCCAGATCGTTACAAGATCAAGCTTAGAAGTGTTGGCTATCGGCTGGTTTACGAGGTGCGTGACACTGAAGTGGTCGTGGTGGTAATTGCTGTGGGCAAGCGCGAGCGCAACGCTTTGTATGTTGCGGCAGCGAAGCGCTGACCTGCGCCGGGTCAACGTTGAAGCTGCTGATGCTTCAATTATCGTAGCTGCTATAGCATATAGAATAAGGGCTGGAGTGCAATTTTATATATATCAAGTCGCCCCCGATGGGACTGTTGTTCTGGTTGAATTGCTATATTACAAGACCTGACCCTGGGCCCGCAAACTGATAACAGACCTCAACTGCCGCCACATTGGTGCGACCGGCGCGGCTTTCGGGGCGTTGTTCGGGCAAGTCTATGGCGTCGGGCATGAGAGGGTGGTGTAAATAAAAAATTCGGGCCGCTACGCGGACATCAGTACCCCAGTGCTGCACGAGGGCCAGACAGTCTTCAATAAAAAAAGTGCTCTAGCCCAATACTGGCGTGCGCTACCAACTAAATAATTAATAGTAATTAACAGCGCCATAGCTGGCTTGATTGATGCGATGGGTGAAAAAATCGGGCCGCTTCGCGGCAGCCAAGCAATCACTGGGGGCCAGCCCCATAAGCGCTAACTTAAAGTTCACGCGCTTTCGAAGTCACTCTGATATTTGCGTTTGCGTGGTGGTTCACGCAGATTTGCGGCAATACCATTCCACTGCTTGAGGCTGGCGCTTAACGACAGTGGCGGATTGCAAGCCTTGCTCAAGAGCATTCGCATCAATGCGTATTCACGCCAACGGGAGCGCCGGGGCATGGATTTCGCGCTCACCTGTTCGGTATCCCCAGGGGGAAAAGCGCTCAGCCGTAAAGATGAGCGACTCAATCAGGCAGGCCACCAGCAATTTTCCTTGCAGCCATGCCTTTGCACCTTGCGCATCGGTTTTCTTCAGGTGCCCGAGTTGCAGCAAGGATTTCAATCGCTTGAAAGACAGCTCGATTTGCCAGCGTCTTCTGTAGAACTCCAAAATAGCTTGCGCACTGGGCTGCATCAGCGTCGTCAGCACGATCACGTAACCGGCCACTTCGAGCGTTTCTGGCATGGGTACTTTCTGCTTCTTTCTGGCCTCACGTTCTATGGCCTGGCGTGACACTTGCGCCTGATCCTGCGTCTTCTTGTACACACAGACACGTACTGCAATGGCACCTTTGCCATCATGCGCCCACGCCTGCCAATCTCCGGCTTGCCCAATACACAGGGTGCGCAGCATCGACAGCAGCGCAAATGGCTGGCCTTGAGCATCTTGCAGCGGCAAATTGCTCCAGCTCATGCGCAGGATCACATCGGCCTTGTGCTCGACCACATGGCGCAAACTGGGTCGTTTGGCAAAACCCCGGTCGGCCATGATGACATCGCCAGGCTCAATAGAAAACAGCGTCAGGCTCTCGCCGACATTGGCCTGCGTCACATGTACTTCATCACAACTCAAGGTACTCAGATTGAGTGCGTAATGCAGCCGCCAGGTCGATCCTGTGGCACCGGGCTCGCAAACAGAACTGCCATCAACCAGGCGCACTCTTCTGCCGCCAAGCAAGGTGTCGGGCGGCGTGACCAGCGATAGGTTGGCCGCCAATTGCGCAGACATCCATTGGAACCACTCACCACAGCCACGCAGTCGCTTGAGTAACGCCACATCCGACACGTCTGCCAGATTGCCTGCGCGGGCGCGCACCGCTGTCTCGCGCAGCGAACAACCGTCAGATAGGTGTATGAGCAACACCCGCAGCAACGCCTCCACACTGGAAAAACCCCGCAGGCGACGCAGAGCTCCCAACTCATACGCCTTGGCTTGCCACTCCAAGGGAAGTAGGGAAGTCACCGCATCCCAGTCCTGATCAAAGTCAGATGCCGTCTCTGGCATCAAGTCACTCCAATCTTCACTATCTGCCGCGCTTTCGCCTTCAATTTCGCTCATAACACCCATCCCCAAACTTCAATTCAACGGATGTTATCAGATTCGACTTTTTAAGTTAGCGCTTATGGGGCCAGCCCCAGACCCCCGCTTGCGCAAAGCCATCGTTTTAAGTGAAGCATTCATGCAAAGGGTAACAGGTTAAAGAGCCAAAGCGTTAAAGAGTCCGGGCAATACGGAAACCGAAGTTGATGCTGCGGTCATCCGGCGCGTACCCGACGCGGAAGGCCGAGCGGAGGAAGTTGGGGCCGTTGCTCCAACTGCCGCCGCGCAGCACGCGCCGCGATCCACCAGAAGACCAGGCAGATCCATCAGATGGTGCACTGTTGTAATTGTCATGATAGTCATCTTGCACCCATTCCCAGACGTTGCCATGCATGTCATAAAGGCCAAAGGCGTTTGGGCGAAACTGCGCCACGGGTGCGGTTCTCTTGTTGTCCCATTGGCTGCCACAACCATCACAGTTGGCATTGTTGCTGCCTATGCTGCCACCCCACGAGTATTTGGTCGACGAGCCCCCACGCGCTGCGTATTCCCATTCCGCCTCGCTAGCAGCCTGTCGGACTATAAACGCCATTGAAAAATTCTTCTTTTGCTATTGATAGTGTAGTAATAAAAGTTTATAATGAACCTGGCTTAAGAGGATTTATACCAGCATGTCGAACTTCATTCTGACTGACCGCAAGACCGACTACCTGCTGCCCCCATCAGTAGACGATTGGCTCACCGGGACCATCTGGCACGCTTTGTCGTAGAAGTCATCGATAGCCTCGATCTCTCCAATCTGAAGCTCGCCAATATGCCGGTCGCGGCTCAAGGCACACCATCCAGCGACCTTGCTGGCCATTTTGGTTTACGGTTATTCAACCGGGGTGTTCTCCAGCCCCAAGCTGGAAATGGCCACCTACGACTCTGTGGCTTTCGCTACATTGACGCAGGCAGCCACCCCGACCATGACACCTTAGCCACCTTTCGTCGTCGCTTGATCGATGAACTCACTCGCCTGTTTGTGCAAGTGCTGGAAATGCCCCGCGAGATGAAACTGCTCAAGATGGGTACGGTCTGTCTGGATGGCACCAAGATCCACGCCAACGCCTCGCGCCATAAGCGCCCTCTCCGCATAGCCACATCGTCGAAGCTTGAAGGAGCAGCTCAAGGCAGAAGTCCGAGGAACTGCTGGCCCTGGCTGAGGCGGCCGACACAGCCAATGTCCCCCTGATGGCATGAGCCCGCCCAAAGAACTCAAGCTGCGCGAAGACCGCCTCGCTGCCATGGCGGCAGCTAAGACCAGATCGCACGTGCGCAGAGGCGCTACGCCCGAGAAGGCCGAATTTGACGAAGATGGGCAAAGCGCCAAGCCAAAGCTGATGAGACGGGCAAAAAAAGCACGCGGCAAGACACCAGCAGACCCCTCAGCCGGGTGTGCGTGACAGTGATCAGATCAACCTGACTGACGAAGTCGCGCATCATGCCGGTGGCCGGTGGCGGTTTTGAGCAGTGCTGCAACGCACAGGCCGGGGTGGATGCCGACACGATGCTGGTGGTGGCCACCACCTTGACACAAGCGCCCAATGACAAGAGAGAAGTCCAGCCGATGCTCAAAGTTCTGCAAGGCAGCAAGCCAAGCTCGGCACTGCCACCACCCTGGTTGCTGACACCGGCTATTGCAGTGAAAACAACGTCAACGCCTGCAGAGGTGGCCAAGATCGTGCCTTTGATTGCCGTGGCCCGCCAAGACCATCACCCGCACTGGAGCGAACGTTTTACAGAGCCCGCGCCCCTGAAGGCAGATGCCACACCGATAGAGGCGATGGCACATCGTTTGGCAACGTTGGCAGGCAGAGCTGCTTACGCTGTTCGCAAGCAAACGGTGGAGCCGGTGTTTGGCATCATCAAGTCGGTGATGAGGTTCAGGCAGTTCTCCTTGCGCGGATTGAGCAAAGTCACTGGTGAATGGAATCTGGTTTGCCTGGCCTGGAATGTCAAGCGCATGGCAGTATTGCGTCCAAAAAGTTGGATAAGGGGAGAAAATGCTTTGAGAAGGCTCAAAAATTCGCAAAATCAATACCAAACTGCCTATATTTTGAGCAGATTGGAAATTTCCAAATTTTGAATCGCTAAGTCCGACAGGCTGCTGG
>JADKAW010000043.1 GCA_016719055.1 Candidatus Rhodoferax mariagerensis
TCACTAGCCTGGGCGCACAAGCAAAGCCTGTAGATTTGAGTGATCTGGCGCATTTTCAGGTTCACAGAGAGCGTCAGAGTGACCAGTTGTTCATCAGCGAACCGGTATTGGGCAGGGTTTCAAAGCGCTGGTCGCTTCAATTTACCCGGCCCATTTTTGATCAAGCCGGCCGCTTTGACGGTGTCATCGTGCTCTCGGTTGCCTCTGATCATTTCACCCGGTTTAATGAGACTTTTAATTTTCAGGAAGACAGCACGTCAAGCTTGATGGATCAACACGGTCATGTTTTGGCGCGTTGGCCAGCCCCCGATGATCAAGCCGGCGGAAAATTTGGCATTGATCCGCTGATGGCGGAGATTGATTCATCCGCTGAAGGCTGGATAGAAAAGCCATCGGCGTTCGATCAGGTGAACCGGCTCCACCGGTGGCGCAAGGTGAAGGGACAGGACCTGGTTGTGGTGCTTGGGTTTTCGACGCAAAACATGTTTGCTGCGCAACTCCTTCAGCGCAATGTTTACCTGATGGCAGGTGTTGCCGGATCCGTGTTTTTGATCTGGTTTGGCCAGTTGTTTCTCGATGCGCTGCGCCGCAATGAGCTGGCCAGCCAGGATTTGCACATCAGCGAAGAACGCTGGAATTTGGCCCTCGAATCGGGTGAGTACACCGTGTGGGACCTGAACCTGCGCACCGGCCAGGTGTTTCGCTTCAGTCGATCTTCAGAAATTCTCGGCGATGAGACCCAGGACATTGAGGCCAACCTTGACGAATGGAGGTCACGCCTGCATCCGCAAGACCTGTCGCGCACACTTGAGCTGGTGCAGGCCTGCCTGAGCGGTACCCAAAACCGCTTCGTGGCGGAATACCGTGTGCGGGCAATGGATGGCTCCTGGCGCTGGGCGCTCGACCGTGGCATGGTGATTGGCCGCGACGAGGCGGGGCAGGCACTGCGCATGATTGGCACCATGATTGACAACACCGCACGACGCGCAGAGCAACAACAATTGATGGACAACCAGCGTTTCTTGCGCACCCTGATGGACGCCCTGCCCAGCATGGTAGGTTACTGGCGCACCGACATGACCTGCAGTTTTGCCAACCTGGCACACCAGAATTACTTCCAGCGCAGCGCGCAGGCCTTGCAGGATGTGCCGCTGAAAGCTCTTCTGGGTGAGGTGATGTTCCAGAAACAACAGCACTATTTTGAAGCCGCCCTGGCCGGTCGTGCACAGATGTTTGAGCTTGAATGGCCGCAAAGTGACGGCAGCAAACACGTTTTTTGGACGCAGTATTTGCCAGACGTGGCGAGCGACGGTCAGGTGCTCGTTGTTTCCTGCTTACCGATGTGACTTCGGTCAAGACCACCCAAACCACACTGGAGCGGCTCAACCGCCAACTGCTTGAGCGCGGCCAGATGGCCCAGCAAGCCAGTCATGCCAAAGCCGCGCTGTTGGACGACGCACGCCAGAACATTCGTACCCTGATGAACAGTGTCATCAACACAACGCTGCAGGTTTTGCACAGTCACCCAGAGTGCCCGGCACGCAAAGAGCTTGAAATGCTGGAGCACAGCGCCGAAACCCTGCTGGGGGTGATTGATGAACTGCAGTCTTTCTCAGACATTGAAGCCGGCAGGCTCAACCTGGAAGCCTTGCCGTTCAAGCTGGTAGCGCTGGTTGACGACACCGCGGCCAAGTTGACGGCGAGTGCCCAGCAAAAGGCTTTGACGCTGAAGGTGGCCGTCAGCAGTGCGATACCGATGACCGTGGTGGGTGACCCGGTGTACCTGGGACAAATCCTGGCCCAACTGTTGGGCAATGCCATCAAATTTACCGAGCAGGGCACGGTTGTGATGGAAGTGACCCTGGTCAGCTTGAACGACAAAACCGTGAAGCTGCAATTTGATGTGCGCGACAGTGGTATTGGCATTGACCTGGCGCAACAAAAGTCGATTTTTGAGCCGTTCTGGCAAAAGGTGGGGCACACCGCCCACCGTGCACACAACACCAGGGGAACGGGATTGGGCTTGAGCGTTGCACGGGCTCTGGTGGAGTTGATGGAAGGCCAGATTTGGCTGAGCTCCCGTCCCGGACAGGGGAGCACCTTCTCGTTCACGGTCAAGCTGGGTGTGCCCGAGTCGTCCAGCCCTGCGACCAGGTTGACAAACCCTGATGCCGACATCACGGATGCCCAGAGTGGCTTGCAGTCATCCCTACAAGGCGCTGGCCTGGATGTGTTGCTGGTGGACGACTACCCACTGAATCAGACCTACGCGGCGGGCCTGCTGGCCTTGATGGGCCACCGTGTGACCGTGGCCAACAACGGCCAGGAGGCGGTGGACTGGGTCCGCCAAAAGGACTTTGATCTGGTGCTGATGGACTTGCAAATGCCGGTGATGAATGGCCTGGAGGCCACGCTGCGAATTCGCTTGAACGAGACTGCCAGTGGCAAAGCCAGGGTGCGCATCGTCGCCATGACGGCCTTTGCCGTGCAAGGCGAGGTCGATCAATGTTTTTCGGCGGGCATGGACGACTTTGTTGCCAAACCGTTCACGCCTGAGGATTTGGCCAAACAGCTTGACTTGTGCCTGGATACCAGACAATGAAACCAGCTTTCCACCTTATGGCAGGACCCATATGAACACTTTGTCCAATGCAGGCCTTTCGGTTCGCATCAAGCAATTGGGGTGCCTGTTGATGTGGGTTTTTTTGGCGAGTCTGGCGGGCTGTGGTGATGCGCGCAGCCCGACCCTGGTCACTGTGGACAAACAGCCCGAGCCCGGCGCTGCCGCAAAGCCGGCAGCGCCAAAGCCCAAAATCGCGCTGGTCATGAAAACGCTGACCAACCCGTTTTTTCTTGAGGTGGAAAAAGGTGCACGCCGCGCTGAAAGTGCCTTGGCCGTTGAACTGGTGGTGAAAACAGCAGCCCAGGAGACCTCCATCGAGCAGCAAATGTTGATCATTGATGACTTGATCAAAGCCCGGGTCAATGCCATCGTGATCACCCCCGGTGACTCGCAACGCTTGGTTCCCGTGCTGAAAAAGGCCGCTGCTGCGGGCATCAAACTGGTCAATATCGACAACCGGCTTGATGCTGAGGCACTCAAGCTTGCTGGCGTGGCAGGCATTGCGTTTGTGGGTGTGGACAACGAAAAGGCGGCGCATGCGGCGGCCAGTTGGATGGCCCGCGGGGCCAGGCCGGGCACACAGGCAGCCATCATTGAGGGCATTCGCAGCGCCCATAACGCCAATGAACGCATGCTGGGTGCCAAACGTGCTTTTTCTGAAAACAAGGCGGTCAAGCTGGTCGCGTCCGAGACCGCCCATTGGAAAATTGACGAAGGCTAACATCGTCATCCGGCAAGCCAGCGTGTACCACCAGCGAATTGCGTCAGATGCGGCTGCTTATTTCGAGCTTTACCGTAGCCAGGTCGAGGACCTGGCTGCCAGTGTGGTTGGCAACGAAGCTGTCATTGACGCGCTTTTTGAAGTGGACCGTCAGGCGGCGGGCAGTTATGCCACGCTCAATGCACGCGCGCAGATCGGGTATTTGCTGAACAATTTTGTGCGTGTCAAAGGGCTGGTGTCGATCGACCTGTTCTCACTCCAAGGTAAACACTTTCATGTGGGCGAAACCCTCCACGTCAGTGCGGTTGACATAGCGACCGTGAACCAAATGCTGCGCGAGAGTGAGGCAGTGCAAGGTACCGCGTTGTGGCGCGGTATTGATGACAACATCAACACGGCGTCGCCGCAAAAAAAGGTGATCACGCTGACGCGTTTGATTCATCGCTTTTCTGCGCAGACCGGTGGCAATCAGCCCATTGGTCTGCTGGTGGTCAATCTCAGCAATGACGTGCTCCACGGTTTTTTTGAGAGTCAGGCTGCACCGTTGGGCAGCAGGTTGATGGCGACAGACCGACATGGCCGGCTGATGTACCACGACAATCCGGCGTTTGTTGGGTTGCCGATGGCAAAAGCCTTGCTTGACCTGGCCAGTGACACCACGCCCACCCATCAATTGAACCTCGATGGTGAGGCGGTGATTGTCACCACCATGGCACTGCCCAACCTCGATGGCCACCTCTTTTTTGTCGCACCGCTGGCTTTGCAGACGGGTCCGGTCAACCAACTGGCGCTGTCTGGTTTGGTTCTTTTGCTGGCCTGCCTGGCCGGCATTGCCGGGTTGGCACGGTATTACGCCAAAACGGTGGTCCTACCGCTTCGCGCCGTTTCCGAGGGTTTCCGGAAATTGCAGGCCCAGCCCCGCGCGGCGCACAAAGCGTTGCCAGTACCTGTGCAGCAGGACGAAATTGCCAGCTTGATTGCCGGGTTTAACGCCCACATTGATTCGCTCGCGGTGAAGCAAATGGCAGATGCCAGACTCAAGGGCCTTGAGCAGTCGGCGCTGGAAAATGCCTATATTCTGCGCGCCGCCATTGATGCCATTGATGCATCTTTCACCGTGCTGGATAACACGGACAAGCTGGTTTTTTACAACGAGCAGTTTCGCCAATTGATAGGGGCTACAAGAAAATCAGAGATTTTGACCTTGACATTCGAAGAAATCCTTCGGTCTGGCGCAGAACGGGGGACTTACCCTGAAGCATTGGGTCGGGTGGACGAGTGGATCACCGAACGTATGGCGCTGCACCAACTCGATCACTCGGATTGGGAGATAAAACTCAATGATGGCCGATGGCTGCATATCATTGAGCGCAAGACGCCAGCCGGACAAAGCATTGGTTTGGCCACTGACGTGACATCTCTGAAACAAATGCAGGAAGCGGCCCTGGCGGCCAGTTATGCCAAAAGTGCTTTTTTGGCGAACATGAGCCATGAAATTCGCACACCCATCAACGCCATTCTGGGCATGGCCCATCTGCTGCAACTTGAAGGCGTGAGCCCGCGCCAAAAAGCGTATTTCGACAAGATTGACACCGCCGCACAACATTTGCTGGGCATCATCAACAACATTCTTGACCTGTCGAAAATCGAGGCTGGCAAGTTGGAACTGGAGGAAGTGCCGGTCATGCCGGGCAGTTTGCTGGCCAACGTCGGTGCCATGATGTCTGACCGTGCCCGAGCCAAAGGCATCCGGGTCGTGATGGAGGCCACGTATGTGCCTCAGCGCTTGGTGGGTGATGCCATGCGTATACAGCAGGCCTTGCTCAACTACGCTTCGAATGCCATCAAATTCACACAAAAAGGCATGGTGACATTGCGCGCGGAGGTGCAGGCCGAAACCATCGATGCCGTGGAAGTGCGCTTTGAGTTGCAAGACACCGGCATTGGCATTGCCCCTGAAGCGATGTCACGGCTGTTTAGTGCCTTTGAGCAGGCCGACAATTCGATGACCCGCAAATATGGGGGCACGGGCCTTGGGCTGAGGATCACCCAGCGGCTTGCCGAGTTGATGGGTGGTGCGGCCGGTGCCAGCAGTACGCCTGGCTTGGGCAGTGTCTTTTGGTTTACCGCGAAATTGAAAAAAGGTGCGTCCGATGCCGATGCGGTGGTGCCGGCCCCGGACGACCTGGCAGATGTTGACGCCGGGACCCTGGTGCAGCAACGTTACAGTGAAAGCCGCATATTGGTGGTGGACGATGATCGGTTGAACGGCACGTCCAGCGGCTACTGAAATCGACAGATCTGGTGGTGGACACGGCGGTGGATTGGCAGGAAGCCCTTGACCTGACAAGGCAACTTCTCTACCGGGTGATTTTTAAGCTTGCAGATGCCCACAGTCAAGGGGCGGATACGGTGCGCAGATACGCCAAATTGGGGTTACCTGCAGACCCCGGTGATTGGCATGACCGCCGGTGCTTTGCCGACGATCCGTTGAGCGTTGGCGCAGCGGTAAGGAAGTGATTGCCTGACAAAGCCGGTTGATTCCACTGCGCTGTTTGAGCTGTTGTTAAGGGGCCTTGACCGAACTGGAGTTGC
>JADKAW010000044.1 GCA_016719055.1 Candidatus Rhodoferax mariagerensis
CTTCGCCGCCGCCTCAGCCTTGGCTTTTTCTTCGGCCCGCTGCTGGGCTTCGGCCTGCTGTTGGATGCGCTTTTTGATTGGCTCCAAAAATGCGTCTGCTGGCCGCTTCAATTTTGCGGAAATCAACTTACCCCTCATATTTCAGCTTGTTGATCGCGGTTTTCAGATTTCAATCGTCAATGCGTCAGGTGCGTGTAGTCGTCATGGGCTGATTGGTGTGGTCATCCTTCTCGCCATCGTCCGGCAATATTGGTTTTTCCAGAACGTAATGGCCTTGGGTTTTGAAGCCCAAGCCCTGGGCGTCAATTTCTTCCTGCAGGCAAAGTGCCTGGACTCGCGGACAGGTCATCGAGGCATTCCGCTCCACTGGAGCGGTGGTGGTCCCGTCGAACTGGGATCGCCCGCTTCACGAGTTGGGCGTCCACCACCTTCACGCTTTGTCAACCGCGGTGGTGATGAAGCGCTCGATACCAGGCTTGCCAGGCGTCGTCAACCGCCAAGCAACATTGATGATCCGAAACAGGTGTAGTTGGTAGCCCAATACTTCATGATTCGGGGCGGCGCGTCCTGCTCTATGAAAGTTAGCAGGCCGCTACCGCTGGCGGCGCTTGAAAGCGTTTGCGCGCCTGCCTGGGTAAATAGTCTGGGTGGTTTAAGGCTGCGCAGCGCGCCCGCCGACCTGCCGCCTGATATTCAAAAAAAATCGTATCTACTCAGGCCAATTTTAGGCAGGTAGATCGGATTCAGGCGAAGCTTGGCTGAGGGGGTGCACCCTTGAAGGCAGCGACGAGGGACTCAAAGATGTTGTTGCCCGCTTGTGCATGGTGGCGCAATAGGAGGGTGATGACGCAGTAGGTCCCCGGCACCTTGCGGTATCCGAAAGCAGCCGAGACCTTTTGCTTGACCTTAGGCATACGCACGGTCTGTTCAGCAAGGTTGGTGGTGAACGGTACGTTGGGCTGCGTCATGAAGCGCCAAACATCATCGCTGTAATTACGCAGTCGGCCGATCAAATTGGTGGCCTTGCTTTGCTTGGAATGCCGCGTTTGCCAGTGGCGGCATCAATGGGGTTTCTGTCAGGCTTGCGCCGAATTGCGTCATACAAGTCGCGCAGATCAGCTACTTGGCTTTGATACTTCACGCTGGCGTAGCGGGCGTTTTGTCATCAACGCAATTGCGATTGTCCAAGTGATTGGCGTGCGAGAGCAACTCAATCATGTCGCCTGCCCAAGCTTGTCCTGCTCTTCATGGAGGTAAGTCAACTCGCGCAAGTGGTGTTGGTTGCACAGGGCGTGCTGGCACTCCAAGGCCTTGTAGGTATCCAGCCGTCGTGCACCAACACGCCTTTGCTGAAAAGCTGTAGAGCCAGAGATTCAAACGCTTCACCGCCACGCTTGGGGTGGCAACCCATCCAGGTCGTGTCTCGGTGGCCAATACATGCAGCCAGTGCAGCGTCTGCTAACCCGCAGGCCGCTCTCATCGGCATGTGCCACCTCTGCTTTGACCACAGCTTCTGGCCGATGTCTTCAACGCTGGGCTTCCAAGAGGTTTGCGCCCATCGGCCTGCCTTGATAACCGTTGCTTGGCTCACGGGTAAGTCAAAGAGGTCTTTCATCAGCGCAGCCGTGCGCTCTACGGAGACAGCGTGATTAAGGTTAAGGTGCACCATGGCCGCCTGTGCCCGTGGGCCGTATTGCACGCGCGCGGCTACATCGGCTGGAAATCTGCGGTGTGCACATGCCCACAAGCGCAGATGGCTTGCATGACGCGGTGCTCAGTCCTCACACTGCAGAACAGGCAAATCAAAGACTTGACGTGTTTCTGCGACGCACGCAAAAGCGAGCTTGCCGTGACACGCTGGGCAGTTGTCGGGTACGTTGTGGGTAATGATTTTGTCGGGCTCAGTGACCTGCCTCAAGGTACGCCCTGGATGACCATCCTGCCCACCTGTTGGGTTGCGACCCGCAACACGCAAGGACTTTGGTGCGGGTTTGTTCAGTCCGTCGCTTGATGGCGGCTTGCTGGAGTTTTTGCTGTTGAGCGCAAGACGGCCTTCGAGCTGATTGATGCGCTCCTGCAGCACAGCCATCTGCGTCACGAGTTCTCGTACTTGGCTCTGCAATGGCCACAGCGCACGGATCAAATCGTCCTTTTGCACATGGCTGAGCTTTGCGAGATCGGGTAAGTTTTGCATCAGGCCCGATTATCGCTCTCAATTTCATAGCAATTGACGACTGGACTTCATTGGGGGCTGAGTAGTTACAAAAAATCAGCCTCTAGCCCCCGTGCTGATTGGACTGAAAGCTACGAAACTGGTAGCGTCTCGACCTCAAAACCAACAATGTTGCGGCTGGTTTTTCAGCCCTCGCAAATCTCGATCGCCACCAGGCTGTTGTCGATACTGTCCAGAATTAGCTTGTCGTATTCGTCAATCAGCACCACCGCGCGTTGGCTGCGGTGCAGGTGCGCCTGGGTTTCGCCAATACGCTGATCGAGTTCAACCCGCTCGCGCAGCACCCCACGGCCAAAACTGATGCGAATCACCGGGTATTTTTTGCCCCAGTCACAGCGGTCTTGCGCGGCCATTCAATCGAGCGTAGCGGGAGTACCATCAGCTTCTGGAGGCTCGACCCCCAGAAAGCCGGCATGAACTTACGCATCTTTCAATGGCAATCACTCAAGACCCGCCTCACCCTGTTCACGGTGGGCATCTTTGTGCTGGGCATCTGGCTGCTCGCGTTCTATGCCAGCCGCATCCTGCGCGATGATCTGCAGCAGATGTTGGGCGAGCAGCAGTTTGCCGCGGTGTCGGTAATGGCCCAGGAAATCAATGACCACCTGAGTGATCGCCAGCAAGCTCTGGAATCGATTGCCAAACAAGTGATGCCGGCGGTACTGGCTGATGCCGCCGCCCTGCAAGCGCTGCTGGAACAACACCCGCTGCTGCAACTGCTGTTCAACGGCGGAGTTTTCGTTACCGGTGCCGATGGCACGGCGATGGCCGATGTACCACGTTCGGCAGACCGGGTTGGCACCAACTACATGGACCGGGAGTTCGTTGCGGTCACGCTCAAGCAAGGGCTAGCGGTGATCGGTCGGCCGATCATGGGCAAGAAGCTGCAAGCACCGGTCTTTAGCATCAGCGCGCCGATTCGTGATGGCAAAGGCCAAGTGATCGGCGCCCTGGTCGGGGTGGTCAACCTGGGCAAACCCAGCTTTCTCGACCAGATTGTGCAAGGCCGTTACGGTCAGGCCGGCAGCTATTTGCTGATCGCGCCACAACACAAGCTCATTGTCAAAGGCTCTGACAAGAGCCGCACCATGCAGCCGGCACCGGCCCCCGGGCTCAATGCCATGCATGACCGCTACACGCAGGGCTATGAAGGCTTTGGTTTGGCCGCCAGCTCGCGCGGCGTACTCCATCTGTCGGCTGCCAAGGGAATTGCTGCGTCAGGCTGGTTTCTCGTGGCCACACTGCCAGCGCAAGAGGCCTTTGCACCGATCGACCACATGCTGCAGCGCCTGTTTCTCGGCGCCATCGTGTTTACCGTGCTGGCCGGTGCGCTGACCTGGTGGTTGATCCAGCGCCTGCTGCAAGGGCAGTTGGCACCGCTGCTTGCTGCCAGCCGCGCACTTGCCAGCCAGGCCGCCATCGACGGGCCAACGCAGGCATTGCCGGTGCTGCGCCAGGACGAAATCGGTGAGCTGATCGGCGGCTTCAACCACCTGCTGGCAGCGGCGGGCAAACGCGAGCAGGCATTGGCCGAGAGCGAAGCCAAGTTTCGCGCGGTGGTCGAGCTGGCACCCGATGCGATTTTGCTGCACTGCCATGGAAAGCTGGCCTTCGTCAACCCGGCTACCGTGAAGTTGTTTGGTGCCAGCACCGAACAAGACCTGATCGGCAAACCGGTGCTGGAGCTGATCCACCCGGACTTTCACCAAATTGTGCTGGACCGGATTAAAAGAACCCACCAAACCGGCCAGCCGGAGCCAAGAATTGAAGAGCGTTTTGTCAAGCTCGATGGCACTTGTTTTGACGTGGAGGCCTCGGGGCGACAACTGGTTCTAGGGGGCGAGCCCTTCGTATTTGTCACCATCCGCGACATCACCGAGCGCAAACAGGCTCAGGCCAAGCTCCGCCTTGCCGCCAGCGTCTTCGCCCATACCCGTGAGGGCATCATGATCACCGGGGCAAATGCCGACATCATGGATGTGAATGAGGCCTTCACCCGCATCACCGGCTACAGCCGCGACGAGGTGCTGGGGAAAAACCCGCATATCCTGAGTTCTGGTCGCCATGACGCGGCCTTCTTTGCCGCCATGTGGCGCAGCCTGTCCGAGCAGGGCTACTGGAGCGATGAAATCTGGAACCGGCGTAAAAGCGGTGAGGTGTTTGCCGAACGGCTCACCATCAGCGCCGTGTGCGATGCCAGCGGCAGCGTGCAACATTACGTGGCCCTGTTCTCTGACATCACTGCGCACAAGGCCATGGAAGACCAGGTTCACCAAATGGCCTACTTTGATGCCCTCACCGGCCTGCCCAACCGCCGCCTGCTCGGTGATCGCTTGAGCCAGGCCATGGTTGCCAGCAAACGCAGCGGACTTTATGGGGCCTTGATGTTTCTGGACCTGGACAACTTCAAGCCTCTCAACGACACGCAGGGCCATGGTGTGGGTGACTTGCTGCTGATCGAGGTGGCCCGACGTTTGACCGACTGCGTGCGTGAAGCCGACAGCGTGGCCCGCCTCGGCGGTGATGAGTTTGTCGTGATGCTCAGCGAACTCGGTGCTGACCAGGCCGAGTCCAGCGCGCAGGCCCGCGCCGTAGCCGAAAAGATTCGCGACAGTCTGGCCACGCCCTACCAGTTGGCGTTGCTGCATGCGGGCGGTCAAAGTACCATGGTAGAGCACCGGTGCAGTGCCAGCATCGGCGTGGTGATGTTCGGCCACCAGCAAGCCAGCCAGGCCGACATATTGAAATGGGCCGATGCGGCGATGTACCAGGCCAAGCAAGCAGGACGCAATGTGGTTCGATTCGGTTAATTTTGTCGCCCTGCCGCAGCGTCAGATGGTGCACCGTGCCGGTCCACAAAATTTCATTGAAATATGCCTCAAGCCCTTATGAATAATGCGTGAGTAGCTATAACAGTAATAGTGTTTTTGGAAATCGGTATGAACTCAAATGTCTCCCCGTGGCAGTCGCTCCAAACCCGTGCAACCCTTTTTACGCTGGTGGTTTTTGTGCTGTCCATCTGGGCGCTCTCGTGGTACGCCAGCCGCTTGCTGCAAGCCGATCTGGAGCGTGTATTGGGCCAGCAGCAGTTTTCAACCGCCTCGGTGATGGCGCATGAAATCAATGACCGCCTGAGTGACCGCTTGCAAGCCCTGGAGACCATTGCCAAAGAAATTGATGCAACCCTGATGGCCCAGCCAGGTGCCTTGCAAACCCGGCTGAAGCAGCGCCCGCTGTTGCAAGTGCTGTTCAACGGCGGCGCCTGGGCGGCCGCAACCGATGGCGTTGCCATGGCCGACGTGCCGGGCTCGGCACAGCGCATTGGCACCTCTTACCTGGATGTGGATTTCATCGCCGCAGCCCTCAAGGACGGCAAGGCATCGATCAGCCGACCGGTCATTGGCAAAAAGCGCATGATGCCCATTGTTGCCATGGCGGTGCCGATTCGCAACAAGCAAGGCCAGGTCATCGGTGTTCTGACTGGGGTAACCGACCTGGGCCGACCCAATTTTCTCGACCTGATTGCGCAGAGCGACTACGGCAAGACCGGCGGCTTTTTGCTGATCGCCGCGCAGCACCGACTGGTGATCACGGCCACCGACAAAAGCCGCATCATGGAGCCGCTGCCCGCCGTCGGCATCAACCTGTTGAATGACCGGTTCACCAGCGGTTATGAAGGGTCGGCCGTTTTGACCAATCCAAGGGGGGTGGAAGTGCTGGCTTCGGGCAAAGGCATCCCCGTCGCTGGCTGGTATCTGCTGGCCTCGCTGCCCACTGCAGAAGCGTTTGCGCCGGTGCGAGACCTGCAGCAGCGTTTGCTCTGGGCCACACTGCTGTTGACGCTGCTGACCGGTGCACTGACTTGGTGGATCTTGAAACGCCAGCTTTTGCCGCTGGTGGCCACGGCCGATGCGCTGGCGGCGCTGGCCGACTCCAGGCAGATGGCACAGCCCCTGAGCGCCACCCGCCCAGACGAAATCGGTTACCTGGTCAATGGCTTTAACCGCATTCTGGCCCGCTGGACGCAACGCGAGGCGGCGCTGAAAGACAGCCAACAAAACCTGGCCATCACGCTCAACTCCATTGGTGATGCGGTGATTGCCACCGATGCAGCAGGTCTGATCACGCGCATGAACCCGACCGCCGAACGACTGACCGCCTGGCCGCTGGCCGAGGCGCTGGGCCGGCCACTGACCGAGGTGTTTTGTATTGTCAACGCCACGACGCGCGAGCCGGTTGCCGCCCCGGTACAAAAGGTGATCGAATCTGGCGCGGTGGTCGGGCTGGCCAACCACACCATGCTGCTGGCCAAAGACCGCCAGGAGTACCAGATTGCCGACAGCGCCGCTCCGATCCGCAACGCGGCGGGCGACATCATCGGCGTGGTGCTGGTGTTCAGTGATGTCACCGAAAAATACCAGGCCGAGCGGGCTTTGCTAGAGACCGAGTGGAAATTCCGCGCGCTGTTTGAAAAAGGCCCGATCGGTGTCGCCTACCACGAAATGATTTACGACGAGCTGGGTCAGCCCAAAGATTATTTTTTCATCGATGCCAACGCCACCTATCAAGAGCTGACCGGCGTCAACCCGCTGGGCAAAACCGTCACCCAGGCTTTCCCCGGCATCGAAAATGACCCGTTTGACTGGATCGGCACCTTTGGCCGCGTGGCGCGCACCGGCGAGCCGATTCGCTTTGAGCAGTTTCTCCTGACCAATGGCTGTTGGTACGACTGTGCCGCTTACCAGTTCAAGCCAGACGGCTTTGTGGTGGCGTTCTTGAACATCACCGAGCGCAAAAAGGCCGAACAAGAAGCCCGGGAATCGCAGCGCCGACTCGGCCTGGCGCTCGACGCGGCGGCCATCGGTGAGTGGGAGTTCGACGTGGCCAGCCAATGCGCACGTCGCTCAACCCGGCACGGCACCATTTTTGGTCAAAGCGTGCCGCTACCGCCGTGGACCCTGTCGGCCTTTTTTGATCACGTGTACCCGGATGATCTGGCGCGGGTCAAAGGGTCGGTTCAACAGGCGCTGGCGCTGGCGCAGGACTGGCGGGACGAATTTCGCATTGTTCGTGACGACCAGGTGGTGCGCTGGGTCTGGATCGTCGGCCACATTTTGATTGACTCGCAGGGCAAACCGGAAAAAGTGGTCGGCATGGTCTCTGACATCACCGAGCGCAAACAGGCCGAAGAAGCCCTGCGCATTGCCGCCACCGCGTTTGAGTCGCAGCAAGGCATGGTCATCACCGATGCGCAACGCATGATTCTGCGGGTCAACCAAGCCTTTACCAGCATTACCAACTACAGCGACAAAGAAGCGGTGGGGCAATACCCGCGCATGCTGAAGTCTGGCCGCCACGACAGCGCGTTCTACGCCGCGATGACGCAAGCGCTGGAGCAAGATGGAACCTGGGCCGGTGAAATCTGGAACCGGCGCAAGAATGGCGAGATCTATCCCGAATGGCTCAGCATCAGCGCGGTCAAAGACGCTGACGGCCTGACCAGCCATTTTGTCGCCATCTTTAGCGACATCAGCGAGCGCATCAACGCGCTGGCGCAAATTGACACGCTGGCCTTTTATGACCCGCTGACCCAGTTACCCAACCGGCGCCTGCTGCTTGACCGGCTGGAGCAGGCGCTGCACGCCAGCACCCGCCATGCGCGCAACAGCGCCTTGTTGTTTGTTGATCTGGACAATTTCAAAACCCTCAACGACACGCTGGGCCACCACCAGGGCGACCTGCTGTTGGCGCAAGTGGCGCTGCGCCTGAAAACCTGTATCCGCGAAGGCGACACGGTCGCCCGTCTGGGCAGCGACGAATTTGTCGTGATGCTGGAAAACCTGAGCGAAGACGATATCGATGCCGCCACCCAGGCTGAGACGGTGGCTGACAACATCCTCAATGCTTTTCAGCAAGACTTCTGGCTTGACCAGGGTAGCCACCATGCCACACCCAGTATCGGCATCACCTTGTTTGGCGGCGACAGCCTGCAAAGCAGCGAGCAGCCGCTGCGCCATGCCGAACTGGCGATGTTCCAGGCCAAGGCGGCCGGGCGCAACACGCTGCGGTTTTTTGATGCCCGCATGCAGGCCGAAGTCTCGGCCCACGCCGCGCTCGAAGCTGATTTGCGCGAGGCGGTGCAACAACAGCAATTTTTGCTGCACTACCAGCCCCAGGTGGTGGGGGCTGGCCGCATCACCGGGGTGGAGGCGCTGGTGCGCTGGCAACATCCGCAGCGCGGCATGGTGTCGCCGGCCGAATTTATCCCGTTGGCCGAAGAAAGCGGCCTGATTCTGCCGATTGGCCAATGGGTGCTGGAGACTGCCTGCGCCCAGTTGACCGCGTGGGCGCAGCAACCGGAACTGGCGCACCTGACTGTTGCCGTGAATGTCAGCGCGCGCCAATTCAAGCAGGAGGATTTTGTCGACAGCGTGTTGGCCACGCTGGCACGCACCCAGGCCAACCCGAAACGGCTCAAGCTGGAGCTGACCGAAAGCATGCTGATCGACGATGTCGAGGCCATCATCGCCAAGATGGGTTTGCTCAAGGCGCACGGTGTGGCCTTTTCGCTCGATGACTTTGGCACCGGTTATTCGTCGCTGGCCTACCTGAAACGCCTGCCGCTGGACCAGCTCAAGATTGACCAGGGCTTTGTGCGCAACATCGTCACCGACCCCAACGACGCGGTGATTGCCAGGATGGTGGTGCTGCTGGCCGAGAGCATGGGCCTGTCGGTCATTGCCGAAGGGGTGGAACTCCAGGCGCAGGCTGACTTTCTGGCGCACCAGGGCTGCCACGCCTATCAGGGCTATCTGTTTAGCCGACCGCTGCCGCTGGCGGCGCTGGAGGCGTTTGCGCGCAGCCATTGAAATTCCTCTGACCCAACAACCCAAGGCCGTGGCCTACCCAGGCACGTTGAGGCCGACAGCGATTTCGCAAAATTCGCTCTGGTCATCCAGGCTGAACACACCAAAATCCTGCGCGCCTACACAGACCCGGATCTGCTCGTGCTGGACAATCTCGTTCTGGCTCGGCGCATTGCGTTACCCGTTTGGGGCGTTCTTCAATCGCTGCAGATTGCTCTATTGCGCGCTTCAGCATCATTCCAGCCATGACTAAAACCGCTTGAAGTTTTCGCTGAAATTGCAAAGACCTTGCTTGTTAGATTGCCTAACTGTCGGCCTGAACCTCGGCGTTGAACTCGTCAATCATTTTGTCGAGATCGGCGCTCTGGGTGCGCAGGCAGCTCCAATAATTGCGGTGGTCATCCCACTGTGCGCGCAATTCTTCGACGGTTTTGCCGAGTTGCTCGACCCACGAGAAATACTTGAGCTGATGCACACGCCGCTTGTCAACGTGCGATAGCTCCATTACGTAATCCAGCGAAATCCCTGACAGCCGGTCGTAGTCCCGATCGGCCTGGCGCTGGTCATAGGCTCCCCGCTCGGCGTTAAGCTCGGTCAGGCGACTCTGGTACATTGCCATTGAATCGGTAAACACGGTAAACACCACATCGTTCTCGCCGAGCTCATAGTATTTGGCAAACTTGATAGCACCAATCAGGTTGCCGACACACGAAATTCCCATCCATTTCAGCTTGTCAAGTACATCCTGGCTGACACCATTTTCAGCCAACAGTTTTTGACCGGCCGGCTCGTTGAACAACCGGATGAAGCGGATTGGCAGTTCGTCATCGATACCAATCGCGGTATCGGTCTCGCGCAGGTTGTGGATCCACGGAATATGCTTGTCGCCAATGCCTTCGATGCGGTGGTCACCAAAACCGTTCTCCAGAATGGTCGGGCACTGCAGTGCTTCAGCAACGCCAACCTTCGCGCCTGGAAATGTGTCGCGCAGGTAAGAACCAGCCGCCATGGTGCCGGCCGAGCCCGACGAAAGTACCGCGCCGGCCACCACGTCGCCGGGGCGGGCTATTTGTTTGAACACTTCTGCCATGGCCGGCCCGGTCACGTTGTAGTGCCACAGCGAATTGGGCAACTGGTCGAACTGGTTGAAGATGACGGCCTCCGGGCGGGTGCGCTCGAGTTCGATGCATTTGTCGAAAATTTCCTTGACATTGGACTCGCAGCCCGGTGTGGCGATGACTTCTTCAGCCATGGTGCGAAGCCAGGCGAAGCGCTCTTGCGACATACCGGCCGGCAGGATGGCGACCGAGGGGCAGGACAACAAGCGCGAAATGTAGGCACCACCACGGCAATAGTTGCCGGTGCTGGGCCAAACCGCTTTCTGGGTTGTCGGGTCGAAGCGGCCGGTGACCAGCTCGGGCAGCAGGCACGATATAGCTGGGCCAACCTTGTGCGCACCGGTCGGAAACCACTTGCCAACGATGCCGACGACGCGTGCCTTGGTGCCGGTGATGGCGCGCGGCAGTTCGATGAAATTGATACCGCCGAATTTGCCCCCTTTGTCGGTCGGTTCATTGTGCCAATTGATGCGAAACAGGTTGCGCACATGCACATCCCACAGGCCGATCTGCGCCAACTCCTGTTTGATGGCATCGGGAATCAGCGCCGGGTCGCGCATTTGCGCATAGGTCGGCAGCAGGATGCCGTTGTCGCGGCAGCGCTGGATGTTCTTTTTGCGCTGGCTGGGGTTGACGTTCAGGTCGATCATGGTGTTTCTCCGTATTGTTTCAAAGAGTTAAGCCGAGGCCTTGCGCTGCTGCCTTGATGTCTTTCAGGCCGGAACCGGTAATCAGCAACAGGCAACTTTCCTCGTGCTGCAGGGTCGCCTGAACTTTAATCCAGCCGGCAAACGCCGTGCAGGATGACGGCTCGGCAAACAGCCCGGAGCCGCTGGCGAGTGTCTTCTGGGCAGCGAGTATTTCATCATCGGAAACGATAACTGCTTTGCCGCCATGTTTCTTCAGTTTCGACAAGGCATGCAAGCCGTTGCGCGGGATATCCACGGCAATCGAATCGGCCAGAGTTTGTGATGAGCGGGGCGGGCCAAAGGGGTCGCCTTCGGCATAGGGCGCAGTCAAGGCGCGTGCAATGGCGCTGGACCCCTGCGCCTGGCAGGCCCAGATCGTGGGTATTTTGGCGATACGGCCCAGCTCAAGCAGGTTCTCAAAGCCCCGATACACGCCGGCAAGGATCACGCCGTCGCCTACTGGAACAAAAACATGGTCTGGTGCGTTGGCTCCGGCTTTGGCGAGGTCGTCGATCATTTCGAAGGCGACGGTCTTTTTCCCCTCGATGGTCAGCGGGTTGTAGGCGGTATTGCGCGACAGGGCACCGGTGCGATCAGAGTAGTCACGCGACAGGTCAAACGCCTGGTCATAGTTGCCATCGACCGAGACCAGCTCGGCACCGTATTGCAGCACCTGGATGCGCTTGGCAACGGGCGCATTCGCCGGCAAAAAGACCTTGATGTTCAGGCCAGCGGCAGCGCCAACGGCTGCCATGCTGGACGCTGCATTGCCGGTGGATGCCAGCACGATTTCTTGCACGCGGTGCTGGCGTGCAAAGGCTGCGACCAGCCACGAAGCGCGATCTTTGAACGAACCCGAGGGGTTGCAGGTATCGTCTTTGATCCACAAATTGGGGGCTTGGAATTGCTCACGCAGGCGCTTTGGCGCCCACAAAGGCGTGTTGCCAACGGGGATTGGGGGAAACCATTGCGGCTCCACGGGCAGCGGAATGCTGTGCGGGTCAGGCGTGCCTTCCCAGGCCAGCTCCAGAACCCCTTCAAGTGGTCGATCGGTTTGCTGCTTCTTGGCGCAAACATCGCACAGATAACGACCCGGCAGCAGGTCATAGTGCGTGCCACATTGGTAACAACGGCAAAACCATTTCATGATCAATCCTTTCTGTCAAATGTCCACGGCGCAACTATCCCCGCACCCAGGCGTGGCTAAAAGGACTGGGGTGCTGCATGTTGCCAACCCAGACACCGTTGAGCGAGCGATGGTCGTGGGCCAACTGCTCAAGCATGGCCGGCACTGACGCATCGAGTGTGCCTTGTGTGTTCACCAGCCAATGCCGGGCGGCGCAGGCAGGCGCGTTTTTGAACATGCCCTCGGGGTGCTCAATCAAGCGGCCCAAGGCATGCTTGCTGATCAGGTCACCAGCGCAAAGCCCTGTCACGGCAGCAAACTGCGGCCACCGGTGAATGTTGCCTGGATCGGCGGGGCACCCCAAGGGCGCGGCACCGCTCAAAGCGACGACGGTGTTGCTTCCGCTGGGAATGCAGGGCTCGTGTTCTGCGGGTGCCTTTAACGCGCAATGGCGGGCACCGTCGGCTTCCACCAGAATCACATCCGCCATGGCCTTGAGTTCATCGATTTCATCGGGTTCACAGCCGATCACCTTGCCCTCGAATGCATCTAAATGGCTGAACAGCGCCACGATACCGGGCGCTCTGGGCAAAGCTCGCAAGGCGGCCAGGCGCTGTGGGGCCGATGGCTCGATCAGCACCGTTGCACCCCATTTCGGCTCAGGTGGGAACATGCGTGTGGTTGTGGTGACCAGAACGCGTCGTCCGCCGGACACCAGGGTCTGCGCGAGCCAGAATAAGGTGCTGGTCTTACCGCCCGCGCCGACGAGGCTGACCATGGCCGGTAAATCGGTACCGACGCAACGTGCAACAAACTCGCTGTTACCAGGAGATGGCAGGAAATGAACACCAGTCATCACTTGTCGCGAGGCTTAACGTGAAATACAGTTCCGTCATGCCCGTGAAGACGGGCATCCAGCGGTTTCTTGGCGGCTGGATTCCGGCCTTCGCGGGAATGACAAGTAAATTTCATCATCCTGGGTGGCTGGGTTGCCATGCGAGTTAGGCCAACGCGTCCATGCGCTGCCAAAGCTGCGCTGCCACCTTGCGCGCCTGCGCATAAATAGGCTCCACATCAAACGGAAAAACCCGATCCTGATAAACCATCCGGCCGTTGACCATCACGCTGTCAACGCTGCCAGAGTTCATGCCAAAGGCCAGGTGACCCCCGACATTCTGTGCCACCAGCGGTGTCGGGCTGTCGTAACTGCAAATCGTCAAATCAGCCTGATAACCAGCTTCGATGCGTCCAAAGCTCGCGCCAAAATTGCGTTCAAGCAAGGTGTTGCCATTCCACAAGAAGCGCGCAAAGCTGTCTGGCCACAGGCTGCCACCCGAGTCACGGTGTTTAAAGTAGGCGAACTTCATTTCTTCAAACATGTCGGCGCCGATGCCGTCGGTACCGAGTGCGAGGTTGCGAACCGCCGACAACTTGTGGTTGTAGCCCACGTTGTTGTTCATGTTGGAGCGGGCGTTATGCACCAGGAAGGCATCGCGCTCATTCAGGATGGCGATGTCGGCATCGGACAGATACAAGCCGTGCCCGATCAGCGTTTTGTTGTCAATCAAGCCATTTGCGGCCAGGCGCGCAATCGGGTCCTGGCTGTAGCGATCGTGGCTGTGCGACACATCGTAGCGGTCTTCGGCCACGTGGATATGCAGACCGCGGCCACTGGTTTTGACCGCGTCGCCCAGCATTTCCAGGCCAGCATCGGACACCGTGAATGGCGCATGCGCACCCAGGTGCGCCTCCATCAGATAAGGCTCTTCTCCCTTGGCCTTGGCCGCATCGATAAGGCGGGCGAATGCCAGGTTCTCGTCAACACCGGCGCGCAGCTCATTTTCGCCGCCATTGCGGTCAGTGGTTTCATAACAAGTCATGCCGCGCAGCCCCGCTTTTAGGAAACCCTTGCGCAGCGTCGCCAGCGAGCCGGCCATGAAGTTTGGCGAGGCATGGTGATCAATCACGGCGGTACAGCCACTTTTAATCGCCTCCAACGAACAAACAAGCCCGCTGTAGTACAGCGACTCCTCGTCGAGTGCGCGGTCCAGCCGCCACCAAAGGTTCTTCAGGGTAGAGATGAAGTCGGGGCAGGGCTTGATATGGGCCATGATGCCGCGCGCCAGCCCGGAGTAAAAATGGTTGTGCGCGCAGACAATGCCTGGCATCACGAGCTTGCCTTTGAGATCAAGCACTTGCGCTTGCGGGTACTTCACAGCAAGGCCTGTACCCACTTCCTTGATCTGCGTGCCATCAATGGCGATCTGCACGTCACCCAAGAGTTTGGCCGGCTCCAACTGCAGGGCAGTCAGGTTTTTCAGGATCAGCATGGTGCTTGCTCCTTATTCTTCGACCGCACTGAGCAGGTAGCCATGGTGGCTGACAACGCGGCTGGCGATACGACACATGTCCACCAGCTCTGGTGGTGCATCCTTCACTGTGCCCGCACTGTCGATGGCCAGTTCAAACACTTTTCCGTTCTGACGCAGTCTAAGTTTGCCCGCCTCGACCATAAAGCCTGGGTTGGTGCTGTTGGCAAAGTCCTGCGGCAGATTGAACACCGTAATCTTGTCCTTGTACGGACGACCTTGCCATGGGCAAAACTGGGAGCAATTGCCGCATTCATTGCAGTAGGCATCAATATGCAGCGTCTGTGCCCGGTCTTTGAAGCCGGGCACTGCAATCGAGATATTGGCGCGGTTCGGGCACACATCGACGCATTTGGCGCAGACATAGTTGCATTCCAGGCAGCGCTGGCCTTCCTGCTTGACGAAAGCATCGAACGCGTCCTTCTTGACAAAATTTACCACTACGGCGCCCTTGCGCTGGGTGATTTCGTTGGGGTTGGCGTTCAACCAGAATTTCTGGCCATGGTGGCTCTTCAGGTTCTCGCGCTTCAGAATCTCATCTGTGGCTCGCCGGGCATCGCCTATGGCTGCGACGATGGACGACGGCCCATGTTGCACATCGCCAATCAAAAAGACATTCTCACGGGAGGTCTCACCGGATGCCTGGTTGACTGCCGGCCAACCATCATCACCCAACGGAACGCCCATGACCTTGAGCGCATCAGAGTCGGCCTGCTCACCAATGGCCGTGATCAATGCATCCATCTTCAGCGTGATGGTGCGGTCGGTCGGCAAGGGCCGGCGTCGGCCTTTGTCGTCGGGCGCGCCAAGTTCCATCACGCGACAAGTGACGGTGCCATCGGCATCAAAAGACTCGGGATTGGTCAAAAAGTGAAACTTCACGCCGTCTTCAACCGCCTCTTCGTACTCCTCACGGTAAGCGGGAATCTCGTTGAAGCTGCGGCGATAGATGACCGTCACATCCTCAACACCCGGAACGCGCAGCGCAGCGCGGGCGCAGTCCATGGCGGTGTTGCCGGCCCCCACCACGGCCACATGGCGGCCCAGATCGAGCTTTTCGCCGTCGTTAAAACTGCGCAAAAACGGCAGCGATTTGTAGAGATTGCGGTTGCCGCCATTCAGCTGGATGCCGCTGTTTTTGTCGGCACCGATGCCGATCAGCACGTATTCAAACCCTTGCGCCTTGAGTTTGTCAACGCTGAGCTGCGGATCGCAGCCATAGACAAATTTCACACCATGCTCAGCCACGAAGTTGATGTCGTGCTGCACCAGCTCGCCCGGACTGCGAAAGCGTGGAATGACGTGGCGCGGTACGCCACCAGCGGCCTGCTCACGATCAAACAGCGTGACCGCGTGGCCGGCGCGCGCCAGAAAATACCCGGCGGCCAGGCCAGCTGGCCCCATGCCCACTACGGCCACGGCGTTGCGCGAGCCGGTACCTGCGGGCTTGTGCCAACGGCGGCGGTATTCGTCCCAGCCTTTTTCCAGCGCGATTTTTTTCATTTCGCGGATATTCAGCGGGCCTTCGTAGTCGAGTCGGGTGCAGTTGTACTGGCACTGGTGATCGCAAATGTGCCCGGTGATCGCCGGCAGCGCATTGGTGCGGTAGATGACATCGAGCGCGTCAGCGTAGCGCCCCTCGCTGACCAGGCGAATGTACTCAGGGATGTCCTGGTGGATCGCGCAGGCGGACACGCAGGGTGCAACGTAACAATCGGTCAGTGGCAACGCGCTACCGGTGTCGATTTCGTCCTTGGAGCGCCAGGCCTTTTGCGTGTAGTCCGCAGTGATAGCCTTGGCCGCCAGCACCTCAAGCTTGGCGACATCAACTTGGCCCATCTGCCAGGCATCCGACGCGTCCAGCGCGCGTGCGCATTCCAGCAGCCGCAGGTAGCCGCCGGGTTTGAGCAGATCGGTGGCCATGGTGATGGGGCGGATGCCGGTCTCGAAGATCTCGCGCATGTTGTACAGGCTGGCACCGCCTGAATAGGAAATGGGCAATCGCCCGTCGAATTCGCGTGATAGCAGAGCCGCCACGTTGATCGACAGCGGAAACAGCGCGCGGCCCGACATGTACATTTCTTCGCCCGGCAGTTTTCCCTTGTGATTGACCGAGCCCAGCGTATTGGTCAGCTTGACACCGAAGCTGAGATTCTTTTCTTGGCTCAAATCCAGCAGGCGGCGCAGCATGGCGCAGGCCTGGTCGAGTTTGAGGTCATGTTCAAACGAGGCTTCCTTGACGATCAAATAGTCGAAGCCACAGGTGTCGAGAATTTCCCGTACCCGCTGAAAACCCAGCAGGGTGGGGTTGAGCTTGACGAAGGTGTTGATCGACTTCTCTTCGAGCATGTAGCGGCAGATCGATTCAATCTCGTTGGGCGGGCAACCGTGCATCGTCGATAACGTGACACCTTTGACCAGCCGCGCCGAAATGCGGCCGGGCAGGCTTTGCAACTGCGCCTTGCGGTTTTGCAGGCCCAGGCTTTCGATGAAGCGCTCATCGTTGACCCATTTTTCAAGAACCCGTTGGTACGCTGCAAACTTCGGATGTGCTGAGGCATCGATGGTGTTGTTGATGAAGGCTTGCATTGGCGCTTGCTTGATGCCTTCGAGGTTGTAGCCCACGCTCATGTTGAAACTGAACGACTTGGCTTCGCCTTCAGCGCGCGGGTCAAACACCGCCTCCAGTAAATGCAGGGCAAACCAGGCTTTCAAGTATTCGTCAAAGGCCTTCGGCAAGGTGTATTCCGATGACCATTCGGTGTTGTAGCCCTCATCGGCGGCATCAATGCAAGGCTTCTCGATTTCAAGACGGTCCATGATCTGCACCGTCTTGAGTTCAATAAAGCGGCCACCCACCAACCACGAAGCCACGATGTTCTGCGCCAGTTGCGTGTGCGGCCCAGCCGCCGGGCCCACCGGAGTCTCACAGGTCTCGCCGAAAACCTCGATCAGGCGATCATCGGTTTTGCGGTAGAACTGGCTCTCGGCAATGTCGAAAATTGAGCGACTGACCCGAAACTCTTCAAAGATACGTTGCAACAGTCCCTCGAACGGAACGGGCCGCATGATGTCGCTCATGATGATCTCCAATAGCTGAGTGATAGGCTGGGGACACGCAAAGTGTGGTGTTCTGTCGCTTGTCTGCAAGTTTCGGGCCAAAGGCAATGTTCGAAAAAACCATGTTTGGACCGTTGCCGACGACTTGCCACCGCAGTGGCGTGCCGTGCACAGCGGGCAAACAGATGAACCGCTGACGTCCCACCTGTTCGCTTTGAATGGCGCAATCCACGATCAAATCAATACCGATAGATCAGTTTGATAGCTTTTGGGGCCGCTTGAAGCCCGATAGGGTGCTGCCTTGTGGCGTTGCCGATAACCCAGTGGCCGCAGGTATCTGCCACATTTTTTTATAAAAACAGGCTGAAGGCCTTATAAAATAAGCGAAATGCGCTACTGTATTTGATAAAAAAAGAGCCGTATTGATCCAGCTAGTTGATGGTCAGCGCTCAGTTGTCGATCACAGCGCGCAGCGATTGCAAAATAGGTTGATACCCAGTACAGCGGCAAATGTTGCCTTCCAAAGCGTCCAGCAATTCCTGGTCGTTGGGCTTGGGGTTTTTGTCCAGTAACGCCTTGGCGCTCATCAACACGCCAGGGGTGCAAAAACCACACTGAACACCGCCATGTTCGACGAAAGCAGTTTGCAGTTTTTGACCCAGGCTGTCCGCAGCCAGTCCTTCGACCGTTGTGACCGTGGCGTTATCGCACTGCGCAGCCAACACAAGGCAAGAACAGACCGCGTCGCCATTCATGATCACCGTGCAAGCGCCACATTCACCCACTGCGCACCCCTCTTTTGTACCGGTCAGGTCGAGGGTCTCACGCACAAAGTCGAGCAGGCGCGTGCTGCCATCCACATCACCGCTGACGGTTTTTCCATTGACTTGTAAAGAAATTTTGCTCATCACTATTCCTAGGGTTATTGCCCGATTTGTGCCCGCACCTTGTTCATTTGGTCGCGGAAGATATTCAAGTAAACAGGTTTTTTGTACTCGGCAGACCAGCGTCCACCAATCGCATCTTCAATCAATTTCCCCAGGACGGTGAGCGCCTCTGTAACACTGGCGTCATTAAGCGCTCTGCCCAGCAAAGCCTGCTCCACCGCAGTCAGGCGTTGTGGCTTACTCAGCAGTGCACCATCAACCAGGCGGCACAAGCTGATCTTGCCGTGACCGTCAAAGGCCAGCAGGCTGGTCAGGCTCAGGCGTGTGATGTTGAGTGCGTTGCGGCGACCCAGTTGATCATAGTTTTGTACCATGTCGGCGGGGGGGGCGGGCAAAACAACTTCAACCAGCAGCTCACCTTTTTGCAGTTTGGTCTCGTAGCCGTTGGTGATGAACTCGGCCACCGGCATCCGGCGCTTGCCTGCCGCCGATTGCAGCACAAGCTCTGCGCCATAAGCAATCAGTGGCGGAACCGAGTCCGCACATGGTGCTGCGTTAACAATGTTGCCAGCAAGGGTTGCACGGTTGCGAATTTGGTGAGAGCCCACCATGTGGCATGCTTGAACCAGCAGAGGATAACGCGCTCGTACCCAAGGGTTCTCGGTCAATTTGTTAAAACAAACACCGCCCCCAATCACCACCGAACCATCACGTTCTTCGATATGGCACAGGCCAGCAAGATTGGCAATGTTGACCAGGTTTTGTGCTTCTGCCTTCATCCGTCCCTGAACCATCACGTCGGTAGCGCCAGCCACCGCCGTCACGTCCGCATCAGTCAACATGGCCAGCGCCTCCTCGAGCGAGGTGGGCGTGCGAACGCTGATGTTGTTCAAACGCAGTACTTGTTTCGCCACGTCAGAAGAAACCTGGTGCTTGCACAGCACTTTTTCGCTTTGACGCACCGGCTTTTTCAGGTTGTAGCCTAAAAACACCTGCTCCAGCGTGAGCGGCAGTTTGTTGAATGCGGTACCCAACGCAAAATTGACCGCGTTGTTGATGGCTGCCGCCGCCAATTCGGTGGCTGGTTCACCAATACTTTTAGCGCCAAACGGACCTTCGGGGTCATGGTTTTCAACGGCATAGATGTCGATCGGCGGAATGTCTTTGATGGTTGGCAACAGGTAGGAGTCAAAGTTTTCTGATTTAACGATGCCGTGCTCAATATTGAAGTCTTCCAGAATACCGTAGCCGAAGCCTTGCGCAATACCACCGCACACCTGGCCTTCGAACCCTACCGGGTTGATGACCTTGCCCACATCGTGCACCGCCGTCACGCGCTGCATGGTGATTTTGCCAGTGCTGGTGTCAATGGCGACTTCGGCGATATTGCAACCGTAAACCCAGGTGAAGTAAGGGCTGCCGTTGCCATTTTCCTCGTCCCAATGGATGTCGGGCGCGGCAAACCAGCCGTAGTCCGCCAGATTGACCGATGCCCATTTGGTGGTATTGACAGCTGCAACGAAAGATACGCAAAGCTCAGGGTGTGCTTTGTTGAAAATTTGGCCGTCGCGCCACTCGGTTTCAGCCAGGCTCTTGACCTGAATGCTGTCACCAATGACACCCACAATGCGCGCCTTGATTTTCTCGGCGGCATCTACCACCGCCCGCCCGCCCATCAGGGTTGCGCGCGACGCGACGGTTGGGCCACCGTCAGCAATGACCGATGTCGGGGGCTCACTGAACACCACGCTTTTCAGGGTGACACCAAAAGATTCAGCGGCGAGCAAAGACATGGTGGTTTGCAGCCCTTGGCCGTTTTCAGCCACCGACGTTGACACGCTGATGCTGCCGTCATGGTTGACCTGAACCAGCGCGGTGCCGGTGTCAACGCCTTCTGCACCCATTGAGCAGCCACGGTAACTTAACGCCAGGCCAATGCCGTATTTGATGGTGCCGCCTTCGGCGTTGCGCTTTGCGCACTGCGCGCGTTTCTCTTCAAATTTTGCATTCGTGACGGCTTTGTTCAACACTTCGCCGGTTGATACGACATGTTTGGTAAAGGCTTGGCCGGTGATGCTTTGGTCGTCTTGCCTGAGCATGTTGAGTTGGCGGATTTCGACCGGAGACACATTGAAATGCCGGGCAATTTCATCCATCAAAGACTCATTGGCATAGACGATCTGCGGCGAGCCAAAACCGCGCATGGCCGAGGTGTAGCTGTTGTTGGTGTAAATGCCGGTGGTGTCCACACGCACGTTGGCAATGTTGTAGGGGCCGGCTGCCTGAATCACGGAACGCCAGGTGACAAACGGCGTGGATGCCGCATAACCCCCCCCATCTGCCAGGATATCGACCTTGATGGCCAGAATGCGGCCACTGTCATCCAGGCCCACCTTGTACTTCATCTTGTAAGGGTGGCGTTTGCAGCTCTCGCGGATGGATTGTTCGCGGGTGTAGGTAAATTTGACAGGCCGCCCGGTCAGCGTCGCCATCAATCCGGCGCGGCAGGACAGGTGGTCAATCACATCGTCTTTGCCGCCGAACGATCCGCCCATCACCGCGCGTTTGATGTTGATTTTTGACTGCGCCATACCCAGAAAGCCAGAGACAAAGCCGCGCACTCGGTGCGGGTTTTGGACTGAGCCGGTAATCACCAGCGTTCTCTCCGTTGGGTCAATGTAGGCGGTAATGGTTTCAGGTTCAATATAGGCATGCTCCTGGAAACCGACTTCGTATTCACGTTCAAGAATATGGGTCGATGCGGCAAACCCGGCGTCAATATCACCCTTGACGGTGTGGTGGTGGTTGATGCGGTTGTTCTCGGCGTGCCCGTGAATGCGACGAGCCCCCGGTTTGATGGCATCTTCAATGGTGGTGATGGGATCGTACGGTGCGTAATCGATCCTGATCAATTCAGCTGCCAGGCAAGCTGATTCATACGATGTCGCGGCAACCACTGCGATCACATCGCCGTGAAAGACAATTTCGTCTTTCACAATCGGCAGGTAGTCTTTGACAATGACACCGACCACCGGGTTGCCAGGGATGTCCTTGTAGGTCGCGATGCGCACCATACCTTCAACCTTCTCAGCCTCAGTGGTGTCGATCGACAGCATTTTTCCGGCTGCGATATCGGTGTAGCGGCAAACGCCATAAAGCATGCCGGGCAGCTTGATATCGTCACCGTAAATGGCGGAGCCAGTAACCTTGGCAGCACCATCTACCCGAGGAACGCGGTGGCCGAGTACGGTGGTGTACTCGGTTTTTGCAAGTTCAAGAGGTTGAGCGCTTGGTTCAATGAGTGTCGTGGTATTCATGCATTCTTCCTGTCGGAGGTGCAAATTGCACCAGAGTCTCCAAACTTTCCAAGTATGTCGTCAAGCATATTCGATGCCATGGCATTGATCGACATCGCGCTAACAGCATGGTGCGGGTCAATGACTGTCGTTTGTAACTTGCTGGCACCTATATTGCATGAGCAGCCTGGCGATTATTTTTCAATTTGCAGGTTTTTCTTTGGAGAGAGCTATGTCAGACTTAGTTTCAGGTCGTGGCGGAGTCCACCCGGTGGACGAGATGCTGCCGACCAGCAAACTCGCAACCCTCGGAATGCAGCATGTGCTGGTGATGTACGCCGGTGCGGTGGCGGTTCCGTTGATTATTGGCCGCGCGCTGAAACTAAGCCCGCAAGAAGTGTCCATGCTGATTTCAGCCGACCTGTTTTGTTGTGGCCTGGTCACATTGATTCAGGCTTGGGGCGCAACGCAGTATTTCGGTATTCGGCTGCCGGTAATGATGGGCGTGACGTTTGCTGCAGTCGCACCGATGGTGGCCATGGCCAGCTCGACCCCAGGCGCAGAGGGCGCGCGTCTGATTTTTGGTTCGATCATTGGTGCTGGCCTGATCGCGACCTTGATCGCACCGTTGATCAGCCGAATGCTGCGTTTTTTCCCGCCCGTGGTGACCGGCACCATCATCACCATCATCGGCATCAGCCTGATGCGTGTCGGTATCAACTGGATCTTTGGCGACCCTTTCGGTCCCACAGCTCCGAAGATCGTCAACCCGGAACACGCCAAATGGTTGACCGACGTGGCCTCCATGGCCAACGCGGCGGTGACACCGGCCTCCGGCACAGCCCCTTTGGCCTCGGTGGTTCCTGCTGTACCCAAAGGGCTGGCCCTGGTTGGCACAGTGGATAACCCAAAATACGCCACGCTGCTGGGCATTGGCGTGTCTTCCCTGGTGTTGATTTCCATCCTGATGATTTCGAAATTTGGCAAGGGCTTTGTCAAGAACATCTCCGTGTTGCTGGGCATCGTGATCGGTGCTGTTGTCGCTGTGGCCCTCGGGATGATGAATTTCGACAATGTGGCCAAGGCAGCTTGGTTTGATCTGGTTCTGCCATTCCAGTTTGGCGTGCCGATCTTTGATCCGATGCTGATCCTGACAATGACGCTGGTGATGCTGGTGGTGATGATCGAGTCCACCGGGATGTTTTTGGCGCTGAGCGACATGACCGGCAAGGAAGTGGGCCAGGTCGACCTGGCGCGCGGCTTGCGCACCGATGGTCTGGGCACCATGCTCGGCGGCATTTTCAACACCTTCCCCTACACCAGTTTCTCGCAAAACGTCGGTCTGGTCGGTGTCACTGGCATCAAGAGCCGCTTCGTGTGTGTGGCGGCGGGTTTGATCATGGTGGTGCTGGGTCTTCTGCCCAAGCTGGCGGCACTGGTCGAGGCCCTGCCAACCGTGGTACTGGGTGGTGCCGGGCTGGTGATGTTCGGCATGGTCACCGCCACGGGCATCCGCATTCTTTCGAGCGTCGATTTCAAAACCAATCGCGACAACAGCTTCGTGGTTGCAGTGTCGATCGGTATCGGGATGATTCCGCTGATAGCACCCAACTTCAAGCAGTGGATGCCGCACGGAATGCATCCGCTGATTGAGTCTGGCATTTTGCTGACCTCAATGTCTGCGCTGCTGCTGAACTTGTTCTTCAACGGCTCGGAAGATCACCGTGCCGAGAGTATTGCAGCCGCTCGGATGTCCGAGGATTAACGACCTGCCGGCACTTTGATAGCCATCGAAAGGTGACTATCAATTTGATAGAGCGATATGGATTGATTTGATAGCCACGAGTCGTTTTTTTATCATGTAAAGGTACGGCCCGAAGCCGATCCGCAGTCTATCCAATCACCGTTCCGGTCTTTCCTTCAATACCGTCCTTGGCGGTGGTCAATTTGGTAATGAGGGCCTGACGGCCAGGTCGGGATGCAGCAAATGACAAGGCTGCCTCGACCTTCGGCAACATCGAGCCTTTGGCGAAATGGCCCTGCGCCGCATAGTCCCGCGCTTGTTCGACGCTCAGTCGATCCAGCCATTGCTGATTTGGTTTGCCAAAGTTGATAGCCACCTTTTCAACGGCTGTCAGGATGATCAGCAAGTCGGCATCAATCAATTCACCAAGCTTGGCGCTGGCGAAGTCTTTGTCCACAACGGCCGACGCACCTTTGAGGTGATTGCCCTGGCGGATCACCGGTATGCCACCACCGCCAACGGTGATGGCGATTTGCCCTGCCTGAAGCAACGCCCGCACCGTTTCCTTCTCTATCACGTCAATCGGCTTTGGCGAAGCCACCACTTGGCGGTAGCCACGTCCGGCGTCTTCTTTCATATGCGCGCCCTTTGCAATCATCGCGTCGGCTTCTTCCTTTGTGAAAAACGAGCCTATCGGCTTGCTCGGATCGGCAAATGCCTGGTCGTTAGCATCAACCACAACTTGTGTGATCAATGTGACCACCGGCTTGTCGATGCCCCGGCGCAACAGTGCTTCGCGCAAGGCATTTTGCAAGTCGTAACCGATGTAACCCTGACTCAGTGCCACGCACACCGACATCGGCAGAATCGGGGAATGCACAGAGGTCTTGGATGCAGCCTCGAATGCGACCTCAATCATGCCTACCTGGGGACCATTGCCATGGGTGATGACAAGTTCATGCCCCTGTTCGATCAGGTCCGCGATCGCGTTGGACGAGGTCTGCACCGCAGCCATTTGCTCGGCTAAGGATTCGCCCAGGGCGTTGCCGCCGAGCGCCAAAATAATCTTCTTGCCCATGTTGTTCAGACCCCAAAAGTTGAGTTGATAGGACTTTGTTTGACGAGCGCCATGTCAAAAGGTTTGCGCGCCAAAAATTGCCCGGCGCCTGCCGTACCGGTGAATTGACCTTCGTGTGCGACAACTTCTCCACGGCTGATGGTTGTCACGGGCATGCCCTGACACTGCATGCCCTCGTAAGGCGAGTAGTCAGCGTTGTCATGCATGGCGCTGTGACGCAGGGTATGGCTGCGCCGTGGGTCAATGATGACGATGTCAGCATCGGCACCAACGGCCAGGTTGCCTTTGTGTGGCCACAAGCCAAACAGCTTGGCCGGCATCGTGCTGGTTAAATCCACATAGCGCGAAACCGATATCCGGCCCTGCATCACGCCTTCAGAGAACAGCAGCGCCATCCGGTTTTCGACACCTGGCAGCCCGTTCGGGCAGCGTGAAAAATCGCCCTGCGCCATGTGCTGCCGCTGTAGATAAGGGAAGGTGCAATGATCGGTAGCCACCGTGTCGATGCTGCCGTCCATCACGCCGGCCCACAGTTTTTCCAGTTCGCTGCGGGGGCGCAGCGGTGGGCTCAAGATGAATTTCAATCCATCTTCGCGCAGGTAGTAACTTTCATCAAGCAGCAGATACTGCGGGCAGGTCTCGACCCATACCTGTTGCCCGGCAGCACGCGCCAGCCGCAGATAATTCAGCCCCAGCCCGTTGGACAGATGAACGATGTAAAGCGGTGCGTCGTCGGCCAGTCGTGCCAGATTGATCATGCGCGCGATGGCCTCGGCCTCGCACTCCAGCGGACGGCTGCGCGCATGGTCGATGGGCGCAGCGTGACCCGCTGCAAGCAGCGCCGTGCGCCGGGCCGCAATGGCAGCGTCATTTTCTGGATGTACCGTTGTCAATGCGCCGATTTGACCCAGGCGCGTCAAGACCCTCAAAGCATCGGTATCGTTGAGCTTGTGCCCGTAAGTCAGGTAGAACTTGAAGCTCGCAATCCCTTCGTCTTCGACCATGCGGCGCATTTCATCAAGAATAGCCTCGTCCACATGCTGGATAACACCGTGAAAGCTGTAGTCAATCACAGCGTGACCCGCAGCAGCACGGTGATAGACATCCAACTGATGGTGCAGGCTGCAGCCAGCGGGTCCAAACCCCATGTGGTCGATGATGGTCGTTGTGCCACCACATGCCGCCGCACGTGTGCCGCTGAAAAAATCATCGCAACTCCGAGCGATGCCGACATTGATGTTGAAATGCGTGTGCACATCAATGCCGCCTGGCATTACGTAGCAGCCAGCCGCGTCGATCAGCTCTGCGCCTTCAAATGCCAGGTCTTGACCGACATAGCTGATGCGCCCGTCCTGGATCAGCAGATCGACTTTGCGCGCAGCTTCAGTGCTGACCACCGTACCGTTTTTGATAAGTCGTTTCATTGGCTTCAGGCGCAGGGGTAGCGACCTTCCCACACCACCTCACGATAACCCCGTTGGTCGGTGTCACCTTCTGTGCTGATCAGCAACACGACTGAATTTTTATCAAGTTTGAATTGGCGCAACAGTGCCTGGCGGTCGGGGGCGAAATAGACCGCCGCGAGCACACCCATACCAATCGCGCCGGACTCGCCCGACACGATGCGCGGGTCGTCGTCCACTGGATTGCCCAACACGCGCATGCCCAAAGCAGCCACGTTGTCGGCACAAGAGACGAACTGCGAGACGCAATTTCGCAACAAGGGCCAACCAATCGGATTGGGCTCACCACAGGCCAGTCCCGCCATGATGGTGGCCATGCGTCCGCCAACCTTGACAATTTCACCTTTGATGCCCGACAGGTACAAGCAACTTGCCAGCTCAGGCTCGACGACCACCGTGTGCAGATTTTTGGCACCAAAGACATCGACCAGATAGCCAAGCACGCCAGCTGCCAGGGCACCAACACCCGCCTGCAGAAACACATGGGTTGGCCGCTCAATGCCCATCGCCTGCATCTGCTCAACCGCTTCG
The DNA here is from genome assembly GCA_016719055.1 of Candidatus Rhodoferax mariagerensis. GTDB lineage: Bacteria > Pseudomonadota > Gammaproteobacteria > Burkholderiales > Burkholderiaceae_C > Rhodoferax > Rhodoferax mariagerensis. The sequence goes on from JADKAW010000044.1 coordinate 26,461, forward strand.
TCGGCCAGCGTTGAATAGCCCTGCATGATCCAGGTGGGAATGCGCGTGTAACCGTCCCAGGATGTGTCCTGAACCACCTCCCAGTTGCGTTCAAGGGCAATCCTTAGGCTATAGCGGACCGTATCGTCATAGTTCATGTCCGTCACAATGCACTCGGCACCCAGCCGGGTGATGTGATCCTGGCGCTCTTGCGATGAACCCTGCGGCATGTAAATAACGGCGTTCTGGCCCAGCTCACGTGCTGACCATGCAACGCCACGGCCATGGTTGCCATCGGTGGTGGTGGCGAAGGTGGCCTTCGGATAGCCGGCGGCGCGGAACTTTTCGATGGTGAAATCAGCGATGTTGATGTCGTAGCGCTCGCACAGCAGGCGTGCGATCGCATACGAGCCACCAAGCATCTTGAAGGCATTGAGCCCGAACCGTTGCGACTCATCCTTCACCAGTACTTTGGCTACACCCAACATCTGCGCAAAAGCATCCAGCGCCAGCAGCGGTGTGGGTTGATAGCCTTTGATCGTGCTGTGAAAGGATCGCGCCTTCTGCGCCTCTGCCCGGCAGAACGTGGGTGATCGTTCACCCGTGAAGTTGCGGTTTTCCGCAACGTCCATCCTCATTCTGAAAGCCGACATGGCTGGCTCCTTTTCGTCCGCGTCGTCTACTTGACCCTAGGTTGAGCGTCCGTGAGCAGTTGAGCCAGCACCGCAGCTGGTTTGGCGTACTTGCGCGCCAGGATCATGGCCGCAATGATGTAGGGCTTCCAGCTGGCTTCCTTGTAGGTGGCAATCCGGTAGCGCTCAAAAACGGTGTCCTGCACCTCGCCTGCAACGCACGAAACGCCGGAGATGTCGGCCGGCAGGCAGTGCATGTACAGCGCTTGGCCATCCTTGGTGAGTTTCATCATGTCCTCGGTGCAGTGCCAGTCCTGGTGCTTGGCGTTTTGCGTCAGGCATTGTTTCTCCAGCGCCTTGAGTCCGTCGTAATTGCTGGCACGCAGCAGTTCGGTGCGTTGTTGCATCACCTGGTAAGGTGCCCATGATTTCGGATAGACGATGTCGGCATCCTGGAAAGCTTCTCCCATGGATTCGACTTGGCGGAATGTGCCACCTGAGGCTTTCGCGTTTTTCTTGGCCACTTTGATCACATCGGGAATCAGGTCGTAGCCCGGCGGGTGCGCCAGCGTGACATCCATTCCAAAACGGGTCATCAGTCCGATGATCCCCTGAGGTACCGACAAAGGCTTGCCATAGCTGGGCGAGTAGGCCCAGGTCATGGCTATCTTCTTGCCCTTGAGGGCTTCAAGGCTGCCAAAATGCTCTTGCAGCCAGGCCAAGTCGGCCATCGACTGGGTGGGGTGGTCGATGTCACACTGCAAATTGACAATGGCCGGGCGCTGCGGCAGCACCCCTTGTGCAAAGCCATCGTCCAGGGCAACACCGACTTCGCGCATGTAGGCGTTGCCGGCGCCCAGATACATGTCGTCGCGAATGCCAATGGCATCGGCGCAGAAGGCGATCATGTTGGCCGTTTCGCGCACGGTTTCGCCATGCGCAATCTGCGACTTGCCTTCGTCAAGATCTTGCTGCGCCAGGCCCAGCAGGTTTAAAGCTGACGCATAAGAAAAACGGGTGCGGGTGGAGTTGTCACGAAAGATCGAGATACCCAGACCGCTGTTGAAGACCTTGGTGGCGATGTTCTCGCCGCGCATGCGTTTAAGCGTCTCGGCGATTTTGAGCACTTGCTTGAGTTCATCTGCAGACTGCTCCCAGGTCAGCAGAAAGTCTTTCTTGTGCGCATTTGACTTCAAAGCGCCGATGTCATTGATGAGTTTTTCGATGGTGTCCATGGGGGTCCTCTAAACAAGTCGGTTCAACAGCGGTTGGGCCTGGCTTCACGCTGACCCTTGCACGCGGTTGCATGTCAACGAACTCTCAAGAATCATGCCAGCGCCATCACAGGCAGTTGATCACCTGGCACACCTGCAGAATCTGTTGCAAGGCGTGCCGACCGCAGTGGCAGTGACTGACGTGAAAACCTCCAAAATGGCCCATAGTGATAACATTCTTGTTATCAATTATCAGATTGATAACCCCAACTTCATGTGCATCAACAGAACCTCGCAGAACTGACCAACGTAGTGATTTTGGGGTCGGATTCCGATTCGGCCGCTCGGCGCTGGCTTGGGGCCACTACCGTCTCCGCCGAATCGGGCTCTGACACCAATATCACGGCACTGCACGGAGAATATCAAAATTGGGAGCTGCCAGCGCTTTACCTATAAGGGCTAGAAGCCTATTTCTTGCATAAACCGCAGACCCTGTGGCGATGGATTTGAGGGGTTGCACGATGGCCTGCAACAGATGCAGCAGCGCTCTTGGGGCTGGATCAGATTCCAAATTTGCGACCGGCTGCGGCTACTGCAAAGTCAACAGCAGTGTGTCACGCTGGCAAACCACCAGCGCTGTTGACACCTTTGAGACGAGCAAAAATTACTTGATCACGTTGCCGGTGAGTTCTTGGCGAAACTCCGCTTCAGTGACCTTGTTTTCGGGCTTGTACAAAGCGGGTGCTGCGGCGTACATCGCGGCACACACAACCAGGTCACGCTTCCAGGTGATTTCGTTGGGCGCGTGCGCCTGGGACTCGGCGCCGGGGCCGAAACCAACGCAGGGGATGCCATATCGACCCTGGATGGAAACACCGTTGGTGGAAAAGGTCCACTTGTCAGTCAAAGGACGGCCGACGCGCTTTGACAGGGCGATTTCGTCTGGCGGAGACAGTCGCGTGCCGCCCCACATGGCGTGGTGGGCTTCAACCAGCGCCTGAACGTGCGCGGCAGATTCCTTGTTGATCCATGTCGGGAAAAAACATTCCGTCTTATAGACTTCGCCAGTCCATGACGGCTTGTCATACCAGTACATGGAAACCTTGACATCGTCACCGTACTTCTTGACGTTGGGCAGGTTTTCGATTTCCTTGAGGCAAGACAGGTTGGTTTCGCCAGCAGTCATGCGGCGGTCAACCGAAATAGAACAGGAGTCAGCGACAGCGCAGCGCGAAGGCGAGGTGAAAAAGATCTCGGAGGTGGTACAGGTGCCGCGACCCAGGAAGCGCGCATCTTCGTAATGCTTGGGGTTGTACTGCGGGTCAAGCATCTTGACGAGGCCTTTGATTGCCGTGCCCTCAGCGGCATCGTTTTCATTCAAGGAACGGATGTCCTGCAGGATATCTGCCATCTTGTGGATGGCGTTGTCACCACGCTCTGGCGCAGAACCATGACAAGAAACACCCTTGACATCCACCCGGATTTCCATGCGGCCGCGATGGCCACGATAAATGCCGCCATCGGTCGGTTCAGTGGAGATGACAAATTCTGGAACGATTTTGCTCACGTTGTAGATGTACTGCCAGCACATGCCGTCGCAGTCTTCTTCCTGAACCGTGCCGACGACCATGATTTTGTAGCCCGCCGGAATGAGGCCCAGGTCTTTCATGATCTTGACACCATAGGTGGCAGACGCCATGCCGCCTTCCTGGTCTGACCCGCCACGACCGTAGATGACCTCATCAGTCTCAAAGCCGGTGTAAGGGTCTTGCTCCCAGTTATTGATATTGCCGATGCCGACGGTGTCAATGTGGGAGTCGATGGCGATGATCTTGTCGCCGTCGCCCATCCAGCCGATCACGTTGCCCAGGCCATCAATTTCAACCTTGTCATAGCCCAGCTTTTCCATTTCGGCGGCAATTCTCTTGACCACTTTTTCTTCGTCGCTTGACTCGGACGGAATGGCAATCATGTCTCGCAGAAACCTGGACATGTCTGCTTTGTAGCCTTCTGCGGCTGCCTTGACGGCAGCAAAATCAACGTTCATGGGTTTAACCTCAATTAAATTAAATACACACAATCTGTGACTTGTTTCAAGCGGTCAAGTGAAGAGGACAGGCGTGAAACAAAGCGCCTGAAATACCTTCATTGACAGTCCTCCAAACGAGTGCGCTAAGAAGCAGAGTCAACGCACATCGTCGCAGTCGTCGCGCGCATGTGCATTCTGTGTCCGTATTCAAAAATCGTGCCAGTACCGACGGCGCGATTTTTGGTCTGAAGCAACCCGTTCTGATGCGGCAACGGCAGGACCGCCACCCTGGAATGATACGATCCTGGTCATAAATTATCAGATTGATAAGCCTTGACCGCCAAAAATATGCATAGAACCTCAGTAACCCACCCTTCTGTGTTGCAAGCCATTCAGCCGACGATCGTGCGCTTCACAAAGATGCTGGCCGACCTGCTGCGTCTGGAGGTTGAAATTGTGGATGCTAACCGGATTAGGGTTGCCGGCACTGGCCCCTACGTATCTGTGATCGGCCAGCGGCTGCACACCGATTCCTGTTTCTTGAGTCATGTGCTCGGTACCAAGCAAGAGAAGATCGTCTTGCAGTCGCTTGCGGCGCCCTTGTGCACAGGCTGCGCCGACCTGGTACCCGGTAACGAGTACGCTTTTGTCGGGATACCGATCGTGGCTGCGCAACAGTGCGTCGGCGTCATCAGCTTGATTGCGGTGACACCGGAAAGCCAGCTTCGCATCCGCGAACATTCTGGCGAGATCATCGAGTACGTTCGGCATGTTTCAAGTCTGTTTGTTTCGAAGATCATGGGTGATCGTGATGGCAGCAGAGATCAGGACAAACAGTTGCTCAGCTTGCTTGACCACATGGATCAGGGTGTGGTGTTGATGGATGAGGACCAACGAATCTGTCTGATCAACCCGCCGGCGCTGGCGCAACTCAATTGCAACCAGGAAAACATCATCGGGCGCAGGCTAAGCATTCGTCCATGCGTTGATCACACGGATATCCCGTCGGGGCACCTGCAATACATGGTCTCTTTCGGCGACCGCCATGAAATCATCGTTGGACAATTGCACAAGGTACACGACCGGCAATTGTTCCTGATGGCGTTTCACCAGGCTCATCCGCAAATGTCAAACCCGCTGACGCGCCACGAACCACGCCTGAGTCACATCATTGGCGAATCACCACCGATGCGGGAACTCAAAGCCTTGCTGATCCGCGTGGCGACCAGCCCTTCGAGCATTTTGATTTGCAGCGAGAGTGGCACCGGCAAGGAGGTCGTAGCGCGTGCAGTTCACCAACTGAGTGGGCGTGCCAACAAACCTTTTGTTGCCATCAATTGTGCGGCGATTCCGGATGGCCTGCAGGAAAGCGAGCTGTTCGGCTACACCAAGGGATCATTTACCAGCGCATCAACGACCGGTAAAAGTGGTCTCATCCAGTCGGCCGATGGTGGCACGCTTTTTTTGGACGAGATCGGCGACATGTCGCTGAGCACGCAGGCCAAACTGCTCCGGGTGATTGAAACCCGCGAGGTGCAACCGATCGGGTCGAACAAGGCCATACCGGTTGATATTCGGATCGTCGCGGCAACACATCAGAACCTGCAGGCGCGCATTGCCGAGGGCAAATTTCGTGAAGACCTGTATTACCGGATCAACGTCATTCCGCTCGCGATTCCGCCTTTGCGTGATCGGGGTGGTGACATCGAATTGCTCGTCCATCACTACATCAACCAGCATTCGCGGCGCCTGGGTGCCGTCTATCCTGGCATTTCACCGGCTGTACTCAAACTGCTGCCGAAGTATTCCTGGCCTGGCAATGTGCGTGAGCTCAGCAATTTAATGGAGTATCTGGTCAACGTTGTGCCCAATGGCGAGGTGATTGACGAGCGGCTGTTTCCGCCTAACATCACCAAAGGGCTGGTTTCCAGTGGGTTCGACACGCCAGTGAAAAATGTAGAAGTCTCGCAACCCCACACTCGGACGGATGCTACGCTGATCGAGAATATGGAGCGCCAGTTGATCGAAGCATCGTTGTTACGTCACAAAAACAAGCAACAGGCCGCTGACGAACTGGGCATCGGCATTGCAACGCTGTACCGTAAAGTCAAGAAATATGGACTTCAGGTGACCTGAATGATTTATGCCGTCGCCTTTTTCCGAAGGCGAAGCATCGCCTCTAACACGCCACCGCCGATCGCCATGGCTTTGTCGGACGCAGTGAGGTAATCGGCCTTCTCACCGCGCGGATCGATGTCGCCAATCTTGAACCTGGCGGTGACCTGCAGCCCATCTTGCAACAGGCCTCGCACCATACCAGCCAGTGACACTGTCACCGGCGTATCACCCACCTGCCCCAGCGGTGCGCCTTGGGCAACGAGATCGCCGAGTGCAACACATGAACGGAAAACGCCAGCACAAGGCGCTCGCACCACGCGCAAGTCGCTTTTTCCGGCAATTTCGCCTGGAATGCCGGTGTTTGGTTCTGCCCCGCCGCTGAGGATGACGCGCCCCAATCGGTGGCCCCGATTGGTTTCAATCACCGCATCACAGTCATCACCGGCGGTGAATCCAGGGCCGAGCGCAATGGTGATGGGTGCCATATTTTTGTTTGTGCCAAGATTCTCCTTGGCCAAAATCGCATCAACCAGATAGTCTGGCCCTAACGTGCCTAGTGACCCGGCCTGCGGGTCCACCAACAATGCGATTTCGTCGCGCCACGTTAGGTCAATCGCCTCTAGTGCCGTCGCTACCAACCTGGCGGTCAGGTCTTCAACGATGGCCGATCCATCGAACACGGCCTGCGCAAAAGCCACGCTGCGCCGGATCGCGGTGGGCTGAGCGATTTCCAGCAAGACAACGCGGTAGCCGCAGCGCACCAGTCGAATCGCCACGCCAGAAGCAATGTCACCAGCACCCCGAATCACCACCAGTTCGCTGCGTTGCGTCGAGTCCTGAGTTTTTACGATCGGCGCCAAGGCAAATGGGCGCTTGGGTTGTTTCAGCCGCGCTGCTTCAGAAGAAATGCTCATGGCCCAAGCTGCAGTGGCTACCTGACCCTAGGTTGAGCGTCCGTGAGCAGTTGAGCCAGCACCGCAGCTGGTTTGGCGTACTTGCGCGCCAGGATCATGGCCGCGATGATGTAGGGCTTCCAGCTCGCTTCCTTGTAGGTGGCAATCCGATAACGCTCAAAGACCGTGTCCTGCACCTCGCCTGCAACGCACGAGACACCGGAGATGTCGGCAGGCAGGCAGTGCATGTACAGCGCTTGGCCATCCTTGGTGAGCTTCATCATGTCCTCGGTGCAGTGCCAGTCCTGGTGCTTGGCGTTTTGCGTCAGGCATTGTTTCTCCAGCGCCTTGAGTCCGTCGTAATTGCTGGCACGCAGCAGTTCGGTGCGTTGTTGCATCACCTGGTAAGGTGCCCATGATTTCGGATAGACGATGTCGGCATCCTGGAAAGCTTCTCCCATGGATTCGACTTGGCGGAATGTGCCACCTGAGGCTTTCGCGTTTTTCTTGGCCACTTTGATCACATCGGGAATCAGGTCGTAGCCCGGCGGGTGCGCCAGCGTGACATCCATTCCAAAACGGGTCATCAGTCCGATGATCCCCTGAGGTACCGACAAAGGCTTGCCATAGCTGGGCGAGTAGGCCCAGGTCATGGCTATCTTCTTGCCCTTGAGGGCTTCAAGGCTGCCAAAATGCTCTTGCAGCCAGGCCAAGTCGGCCATCGACTGGGTGGGGTGGTCGATGTCACACTGCAAATTGACAATGGCCGGGCGCTGCGGCAGCACCCCTTGTGCAAAGCCATCGTCCAGGGCAACACCGACTTCGCGCATGTAGGCGTTGCCGGCGCCCAGATACATGTCGTCGCGAATGCCAATGGCATCGGCGCAGAAGGCGATCATGTTGGCCGTTTCGCGCACGGTTTCGCCATGCGCAATCTGCGACTTGCCTTCGTCAAGATCTTGCTGCGCCAGACCCAGCAGGTTTTAAAGCTGACGCATAAGAAAAACGGGTGCGGGTGGAGTTGTCACGAAAGATCGAGATACCCAGACCGCTGTTGAAGACCTTGGTGGCGATGTTCTCGCCGCGCATGCGTTTAAGCGTCTCGGCGATTTTGAGCACTTGCTTGAGTTCATCTGCAGACTGCTCCCAGGTCAGCAGAAAGTCTTTCTTGTGCGCATTTGACTTCAAAGCGCCGATGTCATTGATGAGTTTTTCGATGGTGTCCATGGGGGTCCTCTAAACAAGTCGGTTTAACAGCGGTTGGGCGTGGCTTCACGCTGACCCTTGCACGCGGTTGCATGTCAACGAGCTCTCAAGAATCATGCCAGCGCCATCACAGGCAGTTGATCACCTGGCACACCTGCAGAATCTGTTGCAAGGCGTGCCGACCGCAGTGGCAGTGACTGACGTGAAAACCTCCAAAATGGCCCATAGTGATAACATTCTTGTTATCAATTATCAGATTGATAACCCCAACACTTTGTGTATGAACATAACCTCGGTTAGCGCCATTTGCGTGTTGCAGGCAATTCAACCGACTATCGGCAACCCCTTTGAACAACCAGATGTTGCTTCTACAATGCCTACCGTCATTATTTTGGCCTCCGGACAGGGTAAACGTTTTACTGCGTCGGGCGGAGCCACTCATAAATTGCAAGCGCGACTGATGGGCAAAACAGTTCTGCAACACACGCTGGACGCGGTGTGTGGCAGCGGTCTGCCATGGCATCTTGAAGATGAATGTCACCCAGGCATGGGCGACTCGATAGCAGCCGCGGTGCAAAAAACATCGCAAGCAAATGGATGGCTCATCCTGCCGGCGGATTTGCCCTTTATTCAAAGCACTAGCTTAAAGGCGGTTGCGGTTGCGCTAACGAACCAAGAAGTGGTTGTACCAGTTTACCGAGGGCAACGAGGCCACCCTGTGGGGTTCTCGGTGGTGTGTCGCCATGCATTGTTGGATTTACAGGGAGATCGTGGGGCAGCTCGCGTTGTCCAATCGTATGCGGCAATGGAATTGCAATTGGATGATATGGGTTGCGTGACTGATATTGATACCAAAGAAGATATTGAGGCTGCCGAGCTTTTGCTGAGCCGCATGGAAACAGCAAATATCCAGCTTCGGCGATAGTCTCACCATCGTCACCATCGTCACCATCGTTGAAACTGCCACCGCCAATACGCAGCTTCTCAGCATCCCAACCCCGCACGCGGGCCAGGCGTTCCTAAAGAAATGTAAGTTGAGGTTGGCGAGCCCAATGCGGCCTGGTCAATTGCCGGGCGCCGAAATGCAGTAAAAAAAAGCGAATGGCAGCGCCGAGATGACCGAAATAGCATTGGAGCTCACAGTGATAACAACCACTGTTGAGTGAGCCCGCCTCTCAACATGGTGCGGCAATCGTCGGCAACATTGGTTATCGCACGTCACTTGATCGAATGCGACACCAAGCTGCAAGAAGAGCTGAAGAATCTGGGCCAAAACAAGATCGATCTGGGCAAAGCGCCACGCTCGGGCAGCAAACAGCGCAAGGAATACGACACGCGCCATATACTGGCCAACTGGGCCGGTGTTGATCTCACCCGCATCAACGCCCTGGGCTTGGCCGCAGTGATCAAAATCCTGACGGAAATTGGCCCTGACTTGAGTCGATTTCCGACGGTCAAGCACTTGTGTTCCTGGCTGGGCTTGAGCCTGGGCACCAAGATCAGCGGGGGCAAGGTGCTGTCTGCCAAAACCAAACGCTCAGTTAATCGGGCTCGACAAGTGCTGAAAATAGCAGCGATGAGTTTGTTGCGCTGCGACTCTGCCTTGGGTGTCTTTTACCGACGACTTTGTGCCCGCGTGGATAAACCCAGCGCCAACACGCCGTAGCACACAAGCTTGCACGCATGGTGTACTTCATGCTGACTCGGGGGGAAGAATTCGTCGTTCAGGGCCAGCAACGCTACGAATGGCAGCAGCTTGCCCGCAGTGTCGCAGCCCTCAAACGTCGGGCCTCAACACTTGGCTTTGTCATCACTCCTGTGGCTGAAAGCCAGGCTCAGGGTGTTTGTTTCTTGTGAGGACTGACTCGCGTCCCAGAACGACAAAACCCCCAAGCGAATAAACACTTGGGGGTCAAATCACTAGGCTCCTCGACCTTGGCTCGAACCATGGACCTACGGATTAACCGGAAGTTCTTTTTAAGAAAAGCCGAGGTTTCCCGGCCGAATCTCGCATTAAGGGCAAAGAAAAAACATGCACTTTTGCCTAGCCGTCTTGGGTCCGATCCACAAGCCAGTAAGTCGAGTTCAGTCAACCCACAGTCATCAATGCCCTAGCGAACCGGTACGGATGCACAATTGCACTCTTTTGAAACGCCACTGGCAGCATGTCACTGGGGTTTTTCGTGCCCCAAGGCTAGAACCCAGCCCCTTTGATGGACTTCAAACCTTTGTAAACCGCCTTCTCACCGAGTTGTTCTTCAATTCGTAGCAACTGGTTGTACTTGCAGATACGGTCGGTTCGCGACAGCGAACCGGTCTTGATCTGGCCGGCCCCTGTTCCAACAGCGAGGTCTGCAATAAAGGAGTCCTCAGTTTCTCCCGACCGGTGCGAACACACTGCGCTGTAGCCCGCCTTTTGTGCCATCTTGATGGCATCCAGTGTTTCGGTCACTGTACCGATCTGGTTCACCTTGATCAGAATCGAGTTGCAAGCGCCCATGTCGATGCCCTTTTTCAGGCGGGTCGGATTGGTCACAAAGAAGTCATCGCCCACGATTTGAACTTTTTTACCCAAGGTCTGGGTCAGCTTGACATAACCATCCCAGTCGCTTTGGTCAAGCCCATCTTCAATCGACACGATCGGATACTTCTGGCACCAGGCTGCGTACTTGGCAATCATGTCGTCGGCGTTGTAGAGTTTGTCAGGATCGGACTTCCAGAATTTGTATCCCTTTCGATCGCCTTCATCGAACAATTCAGACGAAGCGCAATCCAGCGCAATACCAATTTGCTTGCCTGCCTTGTAGCCTGCAGTGGCAACTGCCTGCATGATGACTTCCAGCGCTTCATCGTTGGAGAGGTTGGGTGCAAAGCCGCCCTCATCGCCGACTGCAGTGACGTGTTTGCCCTTCTTTAGAATCGATTTGAGCGTGTGAAAGATTTCCGTAATCCAGCGCAAACCTTCTGAAAACGAAGTCGCCCCGACGGGCATGATCATGAACTCCTGAAAGTCAATCAGGTTGTCCGCATGCTTGCCACCGTTAATTATGTTGGCCATGGGCGTTGGCAACACGAAGTCCTTGTTCTTGTGGATTTTTCCGATGTATTTCCACAACGGCATCTTGCTGACATTGGCCGCTGCCACCGTAATGGCCATGGATGCACCCAGCAAGGAATTGGCACCGAGCTTGGACTTGTTGGGCGTGCCATCGAGTGCAATCATGGCCTCGTCCAACTCACGTTGATTGAGCGGGTTTTTGCCCTTCAGGTATGCGGCGATGGGGCCGTTGACGGCGGCAACTGCCTTGAGCACGCCTTTGCCTTGGTAGATCTTTTTGTTGTCATCGCGCAGTTCGCAGGCTTCAAACTCACCGGTTGACGCGCCAGATGGCACCGCTGCACGCGCCATAAAACCGTTACTTAGGGTGATATCCACCTCGACGGTCGGGTTGCCGCGTGAATCGAGAATCTGGCGCCCAACCACTTTGGTGATCTTGACGAAGGGGGCGGGCGCTGCCTTTTTGGCTGGGGTGGGTTTCACCTTGTCGGCAGTTTTTGCAGTTTTTGTGGTGGCCATTGGGGCTCCTTAAAAAGGTTTAGGTAAATTCATCGTGCATAAAAACCGAAGTGCACACACGATTGCACAATCGGCAGTGAAGGTAAATGAGGCCGATAAGGCTTACTAAGCCAAAGTGCCTACATTGTTCAGATCAGCAAAGGCCTGTTTCAGCCGGGCCTTGAAACTGTCTTCCCCCTTGCGCAGCCAGGCCCTTGGGTCGTAGTATTTCTTGTTGGGCTTGTCGTCGCCTTCGGGGTTTCCAATCTGACCTTGCAGATAGCCTTCGTTCTTCTGGTAGTAGCCGCGTATGCCATCCCAGAACGCCCATTGCAGGTCGGTGTCGATGTTCATTTTAACGACACCATAGGAGATGGCTTCGCGGATCTCTTCTAGCGTTGAGCCTGAACCGCCGTGGAACACAAAGTCAATCGGATGTGGCGTCGCGGTACTAAATTTCTTGAAAACGTGATCTTGCGAGTTCTTCAGAATGATGGGCTGTAGCTTGACATTGCCGGGCTTGTAAACCCCATGCACATTGCCAAACGCTGCAGCAATGGTGAAACGCGGGCTCACTTTTGACAGCTCTTCATACACCAGTGCCACGTCTTCGGGTTGCGTGTAAAGCTTGGAGCTATCGACGCCGGAGTTGTCAACGCCATCCTCTTCGCCGCCGGTTACCCCCAGCTCGATTTCCAATGTCATATCCATCTTGCTCATGCGCTCCAAGTAACGTTTGCAGATGTCGATGTTTTCGTGGATTGGCTCTTCCGACAGATCGAGCATGTGCGAGCTGAACAGGGGTTTACCGTTGGCCTTGTAAAACTTTTCGCCCGCATCGAGCAGACCGTCAATCCACGGGAGCAATTTTTTCGCTGCGTGGTCGGTGTGCAGCACCACTACCGCGCCATACAGCTCGGCGAGTTGATGAACATGATTTGCCCCGGAAATGCCACCTGCAATACACGCCCGCTGCGCCTCGTTGCCCAAACCTTTGCCCGCGTAAAACTGCGCGCCGCCGTTGGAGAATTGAATGATCGCTGGTGAATTCAGCTCTTTCGCCGTTTCAATGACGGAATTGACGGTGCTGGTGTTGATCACGTTGACCGCAGGCATGGCAAATTGTCGTTCTTTGGCAAACCGGAACAAGGCTTGCAAATCGTCTCCTGTAGCAACTCCCGGCTTAAAACTTTTAGCGTTCATAGTGTGTCCAATTGGTTAATTTCATAAAGCCCCTCACGGTAGACCCGCCTATTGTGTGAGGCAACGGTCCAACCCCCTTGGGTATTTCACCTGCTGTCAACGATCAGCTCGCAGAATGCAGTTCGAGAAATTGACTCACTCTCACTGACGACCGGAGTTCACGTTCTAGCAGACATCATGTCCCCAAGGTCGGATGGTATAACATACCTTGGGTGCTGATGAACGTCAAATCCACCATGCTTATGAGTATCTTGCAGAATTTTTTTCGAAATTGACTTGCTGACTTTTATCGCAACTTGATTTTGATAAATTTGCAGTTGTGCCGCTCCCTTGTCTTAGTCCTACCATACTCGGTCGCAAACCTCCATCAGGGCGATGAATCATCCATAAAACACTTGGCCGCGCCGCTCGACGGGACGTTCAAATTGGGCGGCATTCTGGGTGGCGATGTTGACTGGAATTCGTCACCTAGAATATTTTGAAAGTGTGAGGAGGGCAGTTTCTGGCCCACGACCCTATCGAGGAACAGCCATGAAATTTTCATCATCGGTTTTGTTGGGCGCGCTGGTGGCTCTGCCCTTGTGGGGATTGCAAACGGTTCACGCGGCGATTGCTGCGGGTTCTGCGGCGCAAATCGTCAGCCTGCAAGGTGCCGGCGAGCAGCGCGGGGGCCAAAGCGATGCCTGGGCTACCGCCAAAACTTCGCAGTTGCTGGCCGGTGGTGCATATGTGAGAACCCTCTCGGCGTCCAAGATGGCGCTGCTGTTTGCCGACGATACCCAACTACGGCTAAATCAGAATTCGGTGCTGCAAGTCAAGGCGATTGCGAACGGGGCCGAACCAACGTCACTGATGTTGTCACTGGGTCGAGCCTGGGCACAGACCAAGCGCCAGAACAACAGCCGGCTGAACCTTGAAACGCCAGCCGCCACCGCGGGTATCCGGGGCACGGACTGGGAACTTGATGTGGATGCCAATGGCAAGACGCTGCTGACGGTGCTGTCGGGCAAGGTCGAATTTGCCAATTCGTTGGGCGCTGTTACCGTCAATAGCAACGAGGCGGCGATGGCTGAGGTGGGCCGCGCACCTATCAAGATATTGCTGACCAATCCGCGGGACCGCGTGCAATGGGTGAACGCACTCACGGCTGACCCCTTGCGCCATTTGTCGGCAGACCAGGTGCCGCCAGCGCTGAAACCTGCACTTGACGCTTTGCGCAACGCTGATTTGCCAGTGGCTGCAGTTGTCATCAACGCCAGTGCGCTGGCACAGCCGGGGCCCTGGCATACGATTTTTTCCAGCGCACAGGCCTTGCTGGCTGGTGATACGGCCTTGGCACGGCGTCTGCTGGGTGGCCTAATGGATGCGGGCTCAGGGGCTGCGCCTGCTGCCTACTTGATGCTGTCGGATCTGCAACTGGTGGAGGGTGAGTTTGAAGCGGCCGCCAAAACGCTTGAAGCCGGATTGAACCACTACAGCGACGATCCGGATTTGCTGGCCCATCTGGCGCGTGTTTATTTGCTGGCCGACCGGCTTGATGACAGCGCCAATGTGCTGGCGCGCGTCCGTGTGGCCGACAGTGCCAGCGTGCTGCTGGCCCAGGGTGACCTGGCACGCAGGAAGGCCAATGCCGGCGCAACGATGCAAGCCTATACACGTGCAACGGTGGTAGCGCCTGGTGATGACCGGGCGTGGCTTTCGCTGGGCAGTGCCCAAAATGAACGTGAGGAAGCCACTCCGGCACGAAGCAATTTGCTCAGGGCGCTGGAAATCAACCCCCAAGGCGCAGGGTATCGGGGAGAGCTAGGCACGCTGGAGACGTTTACCAATCAGTTTTCACAAGCCGATGCAGCATTTAACCAGGCGTTGGCTCAGAACCCGGCAGACTATGTGGCCTTGACCGGTTTGGGCCTCCTGCGCCTCAAGCAGGGCCAGCCCGAGGCGGCCCTGGATGCGTTTTTGCGCGCAGGCGTCATGGAGCCGCGTTATGCCCGAGCCCATGTGTACACGGCGGTGGCCTATTACCAGATGCATCGTGTTGAGCAGGCCTTGGCCGAACTGGATCGCGCCAGTCAGCTCGATGAAAAAGACCCCTTGCCGCACTTTATGGCCAGCATCATCCATTCTGATGGTTTGCGTCCGGAACTGGCGATTGAACAATCCAGGGCCGCGTTACAGCGCTTGCCTTATTTGAAATCTCTTAACCAGTTGGCCAATGACCAGCAGGGCTTGACCAATCTGGGGCAAGCGTTTGCCTTTTTGGGCATGGAAGAATGGTCACAGCGCTACGCGCAAGACTCTTACTACCCGTTTTGGGCTGGCAGCCACCTCTTTCTTGCCGACCGCTATACCGGCTTGTTCACCAAGAACTCCGAGCTGTTTCAGGGTCTGCTGGCTGACCCCACCGTTTTTGGCGGTGGTTCGGGTTTTCAAACCCTGGTTCCCAGGCCGGGACACAGCGGTACTGTGTCGATGCGAGCGACCACGGCCGCTGACTCTTATCACGGTACAGGGCCCTTTGTGCAGGCGAGCGGCTTCACCAATGGCACGGTTCCATTTGCCTACTTTGCCAATCGTGAGGATTTGGCTTTGGACTTCAAGACAGGTCCATGGGAACAGAAGACCAGCACACTGGCGCTTGGTGTTGCACCACGCCACGATACCGGTGTGTTCGTATTTGTTGATCGGGCCAAGAACATGGACGACAGCATCAAGACCGCTGACTTCAATCTAAAGCAAGACCTGACTTCAGATCGGTTCGACCTCGGGTTTCATTACAAGATGTCGCCAAAGGCACAACTGTGGCTCAAGCTTGGACAGTTTGACTCGAACGACCAGACAGTTGGCGATTTGGGCGGGGCACCTAGCGTGTCAATGGTGGATGTTCGTCAACCGGAATGGGGGCTGCGTCATACCTTTGAAGCCAGCGACAATCATGAGATCACCTGGGGTATTGAAACCGGAAACCGCAGTACAACTGCCAACTTTGATGATCTTAGTGATGCCAAAGCCGGCATCGTTGGAAATCTGAACTATGTTTATGGCGAACGCAGTCGGGACATTTTTGTCTCCGACCGCTGGCGTGTTTCTTCAAAGCTCTTGTTGCAGGGCGGCCTCTTTTATCAAAATCACCTTCGAACGGCTGACTATGTTTCCTCGCTGTTGTTTGACGGCAAGTCCATATTTCCAGCGCAAGTGAAACAGGAGTCGTTCTCTCATTCGGATGTGAATGCCCGGCTCGGGCTGGTGTATCGGTTTGACGCTGGCCCACAATTGCGCATGGCCTACCAGCGGTGGATTCGCCCCTCTGTCTTTAGCTCTCTGGGGCCGGTTGCCACCGTCGGTATACCGCTGGACGACCGCTTGGTGATGCGCGGCGGAGAGTTGAACCGGGTGCGCGCGCAACTTGAATGGGAGTTCTCAAGCCGGACTTTTATGTCTGCCCATCTTGACGCCAGAGACGTCAACAACAACCGTTTTACGCTGACACCATTTTCGGTGAACGAATTGGAGTCACTGGCCAAGCTTCGCCCGCGACGCCTCGGAGCTTTGTCCAACGATGACATGCTCGAATTTGTCAATACGCCGGAATATGACGGTGGTCGCATCCGTTCTGTAGGGTTTGCCGTCAACAATTTAATGGGAAATAACTGGGGTGTTTTTGGTCGGTATGTGGGGAATTGGTCCACCAACACAGGCCTTGCGCAGGCCGGCAAGGCGGTACCCTACATGCCACGCCACATGGCGGCGCTGGGCGCCAGTTGGGCAAACCCGAACGGCTGGTACTTCATCAGTCGCCTTGTCTACCGGGCGCAGCGTTTCAAGGATGAAGCCAATCTGGTGTCGTTAGAGCCGGGCTGGAACGCATCTCTAGACCTATATTGGCAGTCGCAGGACCGGCACTGGTTGGCCCGTTTTTCTGCCGACAATGTCTTTGATCGCGACAAACCGACCCAATTCACCTCTGAGATCAGTTACCAATTTTAAGCTGCATTGCTTGTCAGTCTGTGGACATTGCGCCAGCTATGATTCAGTGATTCAAAGGCGTTGTTTATGCGAATCATCATTTTGGGTGCCGGCCGCGTAGGCGAGAGTGTGGCTGAGAGCCTGGTCTCCGAACAAAACGACATCACGGTCATTGACCCCGATCCCGAGCTTTTGCGCGTGCTGGAAGACAAATTTGACCTGCGTGGCGTGGCGGGTAACGGCATCCAGCCTTCGGTTTTGCGCCGGGCCGGGGCTGACGATGCCGACATGTTCATTGCCTGCGCAACACTTGACGAGACCAACCTGACCGCCTGCAAGGTGGCGCGTGAGGTGTTCAACATTGCCACCACCATCGCCCGTGTGCGCTCCCCCGAGTTTCTGGAAGGCGATGCGCTGCTGGGCAAGAGCGGTTTCGCAGTGGATCATGTGATCTGCCCCGAAGAGTCGGTGATGCAGTACATCCACCTGTTGATTGACTACCCCGAGGCGTTGCAGGTGCTGGAGTTTTCGCAGGGGCGCGCCCACCTGATTGCAGTGCGGGCATCAGCCCAGGGTCAGCTGGTCAATCACACCATCAGTGAGTTCAAGGCGCTGTTTCCGAGCGCCACAATGCGCGTGGTCGCCATTTACCGCCAGGACGCTGAACTGCACGTGGAACCTGGGACGCGCGTGTTGCCTGATGATGAGGTATTTGTGCTGGCCGACAAGGACAAGATTCGCCATGTGCTGGGTGCCATTCACCACTTTGACCAACCTGTGCGCCGTGTCATGATTGCCGGAGGTGGCAAAGTGGGGCTGCGCCTGGCGCGCAGCCTGGTTGGGCAATGCCAGGTGAAGATCATCGACCTGAACCGCAAGCGCTGCGAGTACCTGGCCAGCGAACTGCCTAGCGAGGTGTTGGTGCTTGAAGGCGACGCTACCGATGAAGGACTGCTGACCGGGGAAAACGTCGGCGACATGGACCTGTTTATTGCTCTGACCGGTGATGACGAGGACAACATCCTCTCGGCCATGCTGGCCAAACGGCTGGGCGTGCGGCGCGTGATCTCCCTGATCAACCGGCGCATCTATGCCGAGATGATGCAAGGCAGCACCATCGACATTGCGCTGTCGCCCTCGCAGACCCTCATTGGTGAGTTGTTGACCCATATCCGGCGCGGTGATGTGGCAGCGGTGCACAGCCTGCGCCGGGGTGCAGCAGAGGCGATTGAGGGTGTGGCGCGTGGCGATGCCCGCACTTCGCGGCTGGTGGGACGACGCATTGAGCAGATTGACTTGCCCAAGGGTGCCCGCATCGGCGGCGTGGTCCGCAGCACCAACGGTACCTGCGAGTTGCTGATGCCTTACCACGACTTAACCATTCAGGCCGATGACCATGTGATCATCTATCTGCCTGACAAGCGCATGCTGCGGGCGGTCGAAAAGCTGTTTCAGGTCAGCGCCACTTTTTTCTGACCCATCATGGCTTTTCTTGCGCCTGTTCTGAATGTGCTGGCCCGCGTGCTGATGGGCTATTCAGCCATGTTTCTTGTGCCACTGGCCTGGGGTTGGCAGCTTGACCCGATTGCGGTTCGAGATGTGTGGTGGGAGTCCATTGCTTTGACGGCCACTGCAGGGTTAACGTTGTTGTACGTCACCATGGACTATCGCCGGGAGTTGCTGCCACGCGACGGATTTTTGCTGGTCAATCTGGTGTGGTCGGTGTTGCCGGCGTTTTCTGCCCTTCCGCTGATGCTGGCGATTGAGGGGCTGAGTTTTACCGATGCCTATTTTGAGGCCATGAGCGGCTTCACCACCACCGGGTTCACGATTCTCTCTGGCCTGGATCAGCTACCCGCGTCGGTCAACGTCTGGCGCTGTTTGCTGCAACTGTTTGGTGGCCTGGGCATCATGCTGTTGGTGGTGGCGGTGTTGCCGCTATTGGGGCTGGGCAGTGTGCAGCTCTACAAAGCCGAGGCGGCAGGCCCGATCAAGGACGACCGGCTGACACCCCGCATTGCCGAGACGGCGCGCGGCCTGTGGAGCGTGTATTTTGTATTTTCTGGCGCTTGTATGCTGGCCTACCATTGGGCGGGTATGAGTTGGCCAGATGCGTTCATGCACATGTGTTCCACAATGGGGCTGGGTGGCTTGTCGTCACACGATGCAAGTTTCGGGTTTTTTAATTCACCCCTCATCGAAGGCGTGGCAATTGTTTTCATGACCCTCTCGGGGGTTAGTTTTGCTCGCTACTTTATGGTGTGGCGGGCCAAATCGCTGCGATCTTTGCTGCGCGATGCCGAGGTGCGTGCCTATTTTTTGGTGTTGCTGGCTTCTGTGGTCGGTGTGACGGGTGTGCTGGTCTATCACCAGACTTACACCAACCCTTGGGACAGTCTGCGCGTTGCTACTTTTCATGTTGTGTCTTTTGCCACCACCACCGGCTACTCGACGCAGGATTACTCGGTGTGGCCGATTTTTGCTCCAGTGTGGATGATGGCCTTGGGCAGCTTTGCTACCTGTGCGGGCTCGACCGGGGGCGGCCTGAAGATGGTGCGCATGATTTTGCTACTCAAGCAGGCTCGCCGCGAACTAGTCCTGGCGGTGCACCCGCGTGCTGTCAACCCGGTCACGCTCGGCGGTGCGGTGATCGGGACCAAGGTCATGGCCTCGGTGGTGGCGTTCATGCTGATTTTTCTGGCCACGCATATCGGGCTGACCATGCTGCTACTGATTAGCGGCATGGACGTGGTTAGTGCCATATCGGCCGTCGTGGGCAGCGTCAATAACATTGGCCTGGCCATGGGCAGCGTCGGGCCGCAGGGCAGCTTTGCCTCGCTGAACGATTTTCAAACCTGGGTGTGCACCATTGGTATGCTGATGGGTCGCCTGGAACTGCTGGCGGTCATGGTGCTGTTTGTGCCCCAGTTCTGGCGCAAGTAAACCTATTTACTATCATTGCAGCAAAATTCGGCTCGTCAGCTGGATCTATGGGTAGATATTCTTGGTTTTTGTAGCCGGCGAAGGAATTTCACCATCGTTGCATGTTTGATGGCGCGGTCGCCGTGGACAAGTCGAGCGCAAGTTACGCAGAGGCAGATGACGCATACGAGTGCGCATGCAGCGCCAAATCCGACAGCAGGCGGGCGTCGCCCAAGTCGCCAAAGACATAACCCAAATAGGTCAGGAGCATGGAGGTTCACCAATGAAGCCTAGTTACAGAAATGATAGCAGCACCCAAAGCCAAGGTGGGAATGCATCAATGGCGCAAGAGCGCGGCAAAATAATATTATGGGTCATCGGCTTCGTCGTGAAAATGGCTTGGGTGGGACTGGTCGTGATGGGCGGTGGGGCGGTCGTCATGGCGCTGTCGGGGGTGGAAATGGTAGATGCCGACCAGCATGCGATTTTTCAGTACCGCATGCCTGTAGCGGCTGCACTCATCGCGGGCTATTTGTTGGTGGACTATCTGCTGGCCCGTCGCCGTGCGCGCAGTGCGGTCGGTGCCGCCAGTGTCACCATGACTTCACAGGTTCAACCCAAGCGAGGCTTTGCCGCAGAACTCATGGCGCTCGTCTTTGTGGCGGGTGGCGCAGCCGCGTTCTGGCACGAACACATTACCCACGACATACCCAATCCGGTGGCTGTTGTCGGAAAATTTGTCAGCGCCGCATGTGTTGACCGCACCTACAAACGCATTGGCCCCAGCATAGGCCCACACATGTCGATAGGTTACGAATTTGTGAGCCGGTCGACCAGCGTGCGCACGTCCGGAATGAAGTGTTTGCTGGACAACTGCGAAGCGGAAAAGAAACCCCCAGAGTACATGGACACTGAATACAAAAGGGTGTTCTACGCATCCTTGTCGCTGTGTCAGGCTGCATTGGCCAACGTGCTCGAGTTGAAAGCCCCAACAACCCTATGGACCGGTGACAAAGATCCCAACTCGGCGGTGCGGGCACGGTTTACGTCAGAGCGCGATCCGCCGTCGTACTTTTTGTTGTGGGTTCCGTTATTGGTTGCAGCGCTTGTATTGCTAGTTTCTGGTTTCTTGCGAATTCGGCATCGGTGACGTGAAACGCCTTGAGCCGGTCCCGCTTTTTCGAGAGGTTAGGATTCATTACAAAATAGCTTGAGCAATTGTCAAAGGGATGAGTGTGTAGTTCCACCCCCATGGAAGTCGCTTTTACGAATGTCCAGTGCTGCCATTTCTGTGTTCGTGATTTTGATGCTTGATGGATAAGCAGGGGGTCGACATGGATATGTGGACAAGCTCGCAAAACGCCCTGCTTGATCACATACCCACACCTCCCACCCATGCTTACCCACAAGAGTTCCGCCTTCGGCCTGACGCGCTTCGCTTGGCCATTCAGCCATTTAAAAATGAATTCAAAAATACCGAATACCAAGACAGAGGACTTACGGTTTTGCCAAAACCGGGGCAAAGCCGTCCGGTTGCATATGAAAACGGGGATAGCTTAAATTAACTGAAAAATTGTCTTGACACTTGGGTCCACTTTTCTACAAGCACTTTATACAAAAAATGGAAGCCGCGTTTGGCTCTCGCTATGCAGTGCCGACTTGTTCACTCGCCATGGCAGAAAAGAGCACACTTGATTCATCATACTTTCTTAGGCATACTGCAGCTTTATTATTCAAAGGTACGGCATGGAAACAATGGAGGTGACGCTGGCCGAACGTGGGCAGATTGTGATTCCCAAAGAAGCGCGGGATGAACTCGGGCTCAAAGCCGGTGCCAAACTGCAAATCAGTGTGGTTGACGGACGGCTGGTGATCGAAAAGAAAGTATCGCTTGACTTGAGCCGATGGGTGGGCCGGGCGGTGGACGACGGACTGTCCACCAACGACGCGCTGTCACAGCTTCGCGGTCGTCCCGTGCCTTGGAAAAAAGCGGACGACCTACCGTGAAAACTGCGGTTGATTCAAGCGTGCTGTTTGACATTGTCAAAGGCGCGCCGGGTGCCGCAGCCGCGCAATCTGCGCTGGAGGCGGCGTTGGCGCACGGGGGGTTGTGTGTTTGCGCGGTGGTGGTGGCGGAGATGGGACGCTACTTTTCCAATGAACAGGATTTGCGTGATTTTCTTGAAGCCTGTCAGATTGATCATGACCCGCTGACCCTCGACGCCGCACTAGAAGCTGCCCGCATCATGCGGGCGTATGCCCGCAACAAAGGGCCGCGTGAACGAGCGGCACCCGACTTTTTGATTGGTGCCCACGCCATGGTTCAGGCCAATGCGTTACTGACCAGCGACGCCGGTTTTTATCGGAACTACTTTGCGGCATTAAATGTCATCACGCCCGCGTTGTGACGAAGCAGGTCCGTTTGTGGCACTGTTCAAAATCTGCATCACTTTAGTTTTGATAGTGGCTAGCGCCCATTCAGCAAGGGCTGCAAGCACTTTTGATGAAATAAAGTCAGCGCACCGCCCATCCGACACGCTGATTCTTGACCGCCACGGCGAGCTGCTGCACCGCCTGCGCACCGACGCCAGCGTGCGCCGGGGCCAATGGGTGGCTCTGGCCGATGTGTCGCCAGCGCTGCGCACCGCCCTGGTTTTGAGCGAAGACAAGCGGTTTTATGAACACAGTGGGGTGGATTGGCAAGCCGTGTCGGCAGCCGCCTGGGCCAACCTGTGGAACACCAAAACGCGCGGTGCCTCCACCCTTACCATGCAGCTCGCGGGTTTGTTGGATGATGACCTCAAGCGCAGAGCAGGCGGGCGCAGTCTGCTTCAAAAAGTGCAGCAAACTGTTTCTGCCGAGTGGCTGGAGCAGCGCTTGCGCAAGGACCAGATTCTGGAAGCCTACCTGAACCTGGTGCCGTTTCGGGGCGAGTTGGTGGGCATTGACGCCCTCAGCCAGACCCTGTTTGGCAAGGCCGCGCATGGGCTGGACGCGCGTGAGGCGGCGGTGGCAGTGGCGCTGCTGCGTGCACCCAATGCCAAGCCCGATCAAGTAGCGCAGCGGGCCTGTACCGTGCTCAAAAGTCTGCAAAGTATCGGCGCAACGCTGGGCTGCGAGGCGATGGCGTTTTTCACCACAGCGGTGCTGCAGCGCCGTGAATACCCTGCCAGCGAGGGCCTGGCTCCGCATGTAGCGCAGCAGCTCACCGCAGCCGTCCAGCGTTCGGCCGCAGCTTCCAGTCAAGCTGCAACCCCCACTGCCAGCACGACTGCCGCCAGCAATGCGCCACTGGCACCGACCCTGCGTACCACGCTGTCGGCACCGCTGCAGCGTTTCGCCGTGCAAACTTTGCAGCAGCACTTGCGCGAACTGGCCGGTCGTCATGTCGAAGACGCCGCGCTGGTGGTGCTCGACAACCGCTCTGGCCAGGTGCTGGCCTGGGTCGGGTCGTCGGCTGAGCTCAGTAGCGCCGCCGAGGTCGATGGCGTCACCGCGCTGCGCCAGCCTGGCTCAACACTCAAGCCGTTTTTGTACGCCCAGGCCATTGCCGAGCGGCGTCTGACAGCGGCG
This sequence comes from Candidatus Rhodoferax mariagerensis, assembly GCA_016719055.1. Classification (GTDB taxonomy): domain Bacteria; phylum Pseudomonadota; class Gammaproteobacteria; order Burkholderiales; family Burkholderiaceae_C; genus Rhodoferax; species Rhodoferax mariagerensis. The sequence continues at coordinate 49,752 of JADKAW010000044.1, forward strand.
TCATTGCTGGAGGATTCGAGCACGCAGATCCAGACCAGCGGCGGCCTGTATATTCCGCAAAATTACGACCGCCAGTTCAAGGGCTGGGTGTCGGCGCGCACCGCGCTTGCCGCGTCGCTTAACGTGCCGGCGGTGCACACACTGGTGATGGTGTCGCCCGATGCGTTTCACAAACAGCTGGTCAAGCTGGGCCTGCCGCTTCGGGAAACGGGTGACTACCATGGCTACAGCCTGGCCTTAGGCAGCGCCGAGGTGTCACTGTTGGCGCTGACCAACGCTTACCGTGCCCTGGCCAATGGCGGTCGCGTTGGCCCGACCTACCTGACCCTGCCCGTGCCTGCGACAGCAGCTGGGGCGAGTGCCAACGTGGGGGTCAAGAAGCCAATCACGCCGGTGCTGGACCCGCGTGCTGCCTTTATCGTCACTGATGTGTTGTCAGACCCGCTGGCGCGTGCGCGCACCTTTGGCCTGGACAGCGTGCTGGCCACGCGTTTCTGGACGGCGGTGAAAACCGGCACCAGCAAGGACATGCGCGACAACTGGGCAGTGGGATATTCACAGACCTATACGGTGGGCGTGTGGGTGGGCAACGCCAGCGGTGCGCCGATGTGGGACGTGAGCGGCAGCAGCGGTGCTGCGCCGATCTGGGCTGCCGTGATGAACCACCTGCATGCGCGTCTGCCCAGCCGTGCACCGGCAGCGCCAGCAGGCCTGGTGCACCAAATGGTGCAATTGAGCACCAGCCCCCACAGCAACGCCCCGGCTGTGGAAGCCAGTCGCCAGGAGTGGTTTTTGCAGGGCTCACAACAAGCCCGGTTTGCTCTGAATACAGGAGCTTCTCCCGCAGAAACTGTAAGGGCTGGGAGCCAAAATGATTTAAAATTTTTGCGCCCATCCAAGTCTGATCGTTCAGCACCAGCGCTAGGTGGTGCAGCACCCACAACGCTGGCAGCGCGCATCACCAGTCCCACCAATGGCAGCATCATCGCGCTGGACCCCGACATTCCGCCGCAGCGTCAACGTGTCGCGCTGCAAGCCGAAGGCCGCAACCTGCGCTGGCAAATCGACGGCAAGCCCCTGGCCCGGGGAGCCTCGGCGCTCTGGTTGCCCTGGCCCGGGCGGCATGTCGTGCAATTGCTGGATGCCAGCGGCTTGGTGCAGGACGAGGTTCGGCTGGAGGTGCGTGGGGCCGGGGTCAGGCAAGTGTCGGTACCGACGCCATCAAAAGGCGCTGTCAAGGCCGCTTCTGCCGTGCGACCCTGAAACTGGTCGAGGCCATGCGTGTTGCTCGGGTTGCTGAATTGGGTGCGGCGCTTGGTGAAGTGGGTATTCAGTCCGATTTCAGTCCAGTGAATGATGCTGCTCCCCGACACGCAGGCAGAAATGGGGTCACTGGCGGGCCGTGCGCGGGTTGCGGCAATCAGCCGGGCGATACGCTTTGCTACGTGTCCCCCGACCGCTGCGCGGTCTCCTCCTTGACCTCCGCAAAGCCTATCACCCGTCTGATTGTGTGAACGATTGAAAAACTGACGGGGGGACTTCTCCAACGGCCTGCGTTGGAGAAGGTAGCAGGCCCAGTTGCCGGGCCGGGTTACCGCTATCCAACTCGATTGGTGGTGAATCCCTTGTTTTCCACCGTACCGAATTCGTTTGAATCGGAACAGGATTAACAGATTGCCACCCAGTGTGGCAACGGCAAATAAAGACTCTTTCGTCGGTCTGGTTCTGGAAGACTTTGCTGAAGCACATCTTTCCGACTTGTTTTGTCGAAATGCTCTTATGTTGATAGCGATTGATGCTTATCTAAATGGGGATGCAGGACGATTAATTGTTGAAATCAAGTGTTCGTCTGATGAACACGGTACGCGGGTGGTTGTTCATCAGGCGTGTCGCCTTTTTCACCAGTCCTTTGTTGGACACGGCCCATGAAATCGGCGAGAGGGAATTGCAGACCGTCGGCCAGGCGAAGCAGGACGCTCAGCGTTGGCTGCTTTCGCCCGACTTCAATCAACGAAATATAGGGTCTGTCGAGTTGACAGTTGCCAGCCAAATCCTCTTGAGAGAAATGCAGCTCCTGGCGACGAAGTTTTATCTCTGTTGCCAACGCATTGATGAGGGCTTGATTTTTGCTGGGCCGCATAGGCCTGTATCTTTTGCCCTGATGTACACTCCAGACACGTTCAACACGGCACAACTGGAACTTTGGACAAAAACGCGGCACACTTTCAAAGGTGCTCAAAGCGTGCTTCAGAACGATTAGGGGGCGATTGACGGCATTCAGTTCCATGAGGTGTGCCCCAAGTTCCTTATTTCAAAAACGCAGACTTATATAACCTGTTTAACGCAGCAACTATGGTGATCAGGAATTGGTATCGGGGGATTCAATCAACTATGGCAATAATCCAGAGCGAAAATTCTACGGTTTTGATTCTTTTGAAGGCTTGCCAGAAACTTGGACAATTGGTGCAAAAGAAGGAGCATTCAATGTAAAAGGACGGCTACCGCGAGCCAGAAGTAATGTATCTTTTGTGCCAGGATTTTTCGACAAATCATTGGTTCCTTTTTTACAAAATACAGAAATAACTAAAATATCTATAATTCATGTTGATTGTGATCTGTATAGTTCAACCAAATATATTTTGGAAAAATTAGATAAGTTTATTATTTCTGGAGTTGTGATTATTTTTGATGAATATTACAACTATAGTGACTGGGAGAATGGTGAGTATCTTGCATTTAAGGAATATCTTGAGTTAAAAGGCAAGAAATTTGAATATTTAGGATACATACGCATTGGTTCGCAGCTTGCTGTAAAAATTGTTTAAGCTTTTACCAATTAATAAAGGGTGGTTATATGAAAAAAATTGCAATAGGGTCCCTGATTGTTGTCGTGCTATCGTTGGTAGGGGGTGGTGCGATAATCAACCCTGTCACCACCAAATCTTTCGCAAAAATATCAGCTTAAAACAGCACTCGTTAATTATTTGTCTAGTACAAAGTCATATCCATTTACTGCAAGTGGAAATGCAGTTGTCGGAACCAATACCGTTACCTTCTCAGGCAGTGGTGTTTTGAGTCAAGACGGATTGAAAGCTGCAACATTTGAAGGAAGACCTGCACTTCAAAAGACATCCTCAATGACAGGAACAATTACTGGAAATGGTGTTACCGTTCCCATAAATGGTACAAGCACAACCTATATTGACTCAAATTATGTTCCACTTGGAGATGTGACAAGCAGCGGCTATGCTGTTGTTTCTAATGCTTCTTCTATTCCTGACACTGGAACGCTTGGTTCAACCGGCGTGTGGTATACAGAGAAATTATACAGATCTAGCGCTAAAGTAAGCATTTTGGGAACAATGACTGTATCTTATGTAATAGAACCAGATGTAAATCCAGATACATCAATTTTGAAAATTATTCAAGTGATTACAGACAATACCGGTCAAGTTATTAATGGTTCTGTAAGCTATCGTATGGCTCCTTCAGGTTCACTTGTACGAATTTCAGAAATAGGATATGTACCGTCCGCTAACTTAACAATATCGATAAGTTATTGAATATCATGAAATCAATTATTTCAATACTGATTATTGTTTTGATGTTTTCGGGATGCGCTTCAACGCGTGGTACCGGATCGGACTATCGCCCACTGGTTGATACCAAAGACCACGACATGGCCAAGTTGACTCAAGACACAGAAGACTGTCAAGCCTATGCCCGCCAAGTGGCCGGTGCGGCTGATCAGGCAGCGGCAGGGGCTGCGTTTGGTGCAGTCTTTGGAGCGCTGATCATGGCGGCAGTGGGCGGTTCAAGCCGGGATGGTGCCTGGGTTGGTGCGCTGTCAGGCGGCGTAAGTGGTGCTGGCAAAGGCGAACACGATCAAAGAACAGTCATTAGCCGATGTCTGGTAGGACGTGGTTACAACGTTCTGAATTGATCCAAATTTCTTGCTCTAGGTTCGTCGGCAGCCCTAGGGTCACAGAAAATGGCTCCGCCTGAATCGTCGTCATGGGCCGGCAGTGCGAATCAACCTGACGTGAGCTTTTGATGTATGAAGCATCCCCGAGACTTGCAAGCTGAAAGGGGGACTTCTCCAACCGCCTGCGTTGGTGACGGTGGTAGGCCCGGTGATTGGGTCATGTGACCGGGCTTTGGGGTGAAAGGCGCGCGACAAAGAGCGTTTGCAATCCGCACGATCCATCTCGCGTGTGATTTCACCCAAAAACCGCACGCGCATGGCCCAGTCGCCGGGCAGGATTACCGCCTTCGCCCCTTGTTGAGGTCCAGTCCACGGGCTGGATTGACGCCACCCCACGCGACCAAAGATGAATCCTGGGTTTTCACCGTGCCAGATTCGCTTCAATCGGTCCCACCTCAATGGCCGCAAGCGCTGCCGGTGGTAACCTTGCCGGTTTTCACCAAGAAAGCACCGACATGGGCGCGCAATGGAAAGCAAAAGGCAAGGAACTGGCGGCCAACGCCAAAGGCCGAATTTTTGGCAAACTGTCCAAGGACATCATGCTGGCCGCGCGCAGCGGTGCCGACCCCACTGCCAATTCGCGCCTGCGCTTGCTGGTGGAGCAGGCACGCAAGGCCTCCATGCCCAAAGACACGCTGGACCGTGCCATCAAAAAAGGTGCTGGCTTGACCGGCGAAGTGATCAACTTCGAGCATGTGATTTACGAAGGCTTTGCGCCGCATCGCGTGCCGCTAATGGTCGAATGCCTGACCGACAACCTGAATCGCACCGCGCCCGAGATGCGCGTGTTGTTTCGCAAGGGCCAACTGGGTACCTCGGGCTCGGTGGCGTGGGACTTTGACCATGTCGGCATGATCGAGGCTGAACCCGCCGCTGCGGGTGCCGATGCCGAACTGGCCGCCATCGAGGCCGGCGCGCAAGACCTGGAGCCCGGTGAAGAAGACGGCAACACGTTGTTTTTGACCGACCCGGCCGACCTGGACCTGGTCAGCCGCGCGCTGCCCGCCCAGGGTTTTACCGTGCTGTCGGCCAAGCTGGGCTACAAGGCCAAGAACCCGTTGGACCCAGCTACCCTGAGCGCCGAGCACTTGGAAGAAGTCGAAGCATTTCTGGCGGCCATTGACGCCCATGACGACGTGCAAAACATTTTTGCCGGTCTGGCGGGTTGACACATCCTTGCTGGGGCAACGTCGCACGCGTGCCGATCTGGCCAGTCAGACCAGTTACCCAGCGCGGGTGGCAACGAACCGGGACACTTGCGGCCCAAACACCAGCACCATCAAAAATCGAGCCAGTTGCATCGTCATGACAAAACCTGCATCCACCGCGCTGGTGGCGGCAATCACCGCCACTGAATCTGCGCCGCCCGGGCTGGTGGCCAGGTAAGCACTTAACGGGTCAATGCCGGTGAGTTGCACCAGCCCGGCCGCCAGCAACACCCCCACCGCCATCAGTGCCGCAATCGCGCCGAGCACCTGCGGCAGTGCAGCAAACGCATGGCCCAGCGTGGCACGCGTAAAGCGCAGGCCAATACTCCAGCCGATCAGTGCGTAGGCCAGCACCATGGCCGGTGCTGGCAGCTCGATCACCAGCCAGCCGCCCGACTGCAAGGCTGTGCCCAGTACCAGCGGCAACACCATGGACCCGGCCGGCAGCCGCAGCCGACGTGCCACCAGCGCACCACCCACAGCCAGCAGCAGCGTGGCACCCACATGCCCGACGTGATGGACCGACAACCAGCCCGCCGAGTGGCCGGAGGTCACCGACACCGCGGGCAGCCAGGTCCGCGCCACCAGCGCGGCCGTGGCGGTGACCACTGCCACCCGCAAATATTGCATATAAGCCACCAGCCGCACATCGGCCCCATAAGACTCCGACATCAGCACCATGGCCGAGGCTGCACCGGGCGCCAGCCCCCAGACTGCCGTGGTGCCCGGGAAAACCTGGCGGCGCATCATGATCCAGCCCAGCACGGCGCTGGCCAGAATGACCGAACTGGCAGCCAGCAAAAAAATCGGCCAGGCGCTGGCCACCCGACCCAGCGCTGGCGGATTGATGCTGGCGGCCATCAGGCAACCCAGCAGGCCTTGCCCCAGCGCAAAGCCGACCGGCGGCACCGCCAACGTGATATCGTGGGTCGAAAAAGCGATGCCCATCGCCATACAACCCAGCAGCACCGCCGCTGGCAAATGGATGGCAGTAAACAGCCAGGCCAAGGCGGCGCTGGCCGGCACCAGCACAGCCCAGGCCAGCGCCGGGGTGGTGCGCAGGGCATTCCAGGTTATCAAGCGACAGCTTTGCCAAACCGCCCGGGTGCCACATCGCTGGCGTTCAAGCCCAAGTGCGCGATGTGCGGCGGCAGCGGCAAATCCTGCACCAGTGCTGCTGCCAGTTGCCCCATGGCCGGCGCGGTCTGAATGCCATAGCCGCCCTGGCCAGCCAGCCAGAAAAAGCCTGGCGCATCGGGCGCAAACCCCACTACCGGCGTTTTGTCAGCCACAAACGACCGCAAACCAGCCCATTTGCGCCGTACCTGGCGGATCTGCAGGGTAGTGGCGGCCTCAATGCGGTCCACCGCAATGGCCACATCCAGCTCTTCGGGTTGCGCATCTTGCGCTTCTACCGGGTCTTCGTTGGCGGGCGACAGCAGCAGCATGCCGGCATCGGGTTTGAAATAAAAGCTTTCCTGGGCGTTGATCACAAGTGGCCAGGCGCTGATGTCGCACCCCGGCGGGGTATCAATGATGAAGGCCGTGCGCCGTTTGGGCTGCAAACCCACCGGGGCCACGCCCGCCAGCTGCGCCAGCACATCGCACCAGGCACCTGCGGCGTTGATCAACACGGGTGCCACAAAGTTACCCGCGCGGGTCTTAACGTGCCATCCTTCAGGCCCGCGCTGGACCTGGGTGACCTCGGCATCACACAGCAGCTGCGCGCCGCTGGCCTTGGCACCGCGCAAAAAGCCCTGGTGAATGGCGTGCACATCCATGTCCATGGCGTCGGGCTCATAAATGCCGCACTGCGCCATCTCAGGCTGCAGCACCGGCACGCGCTGCAAGATGTCGGTTTGCGACCACCATTGCACGTTGGGCACCAGCGCGCGCAGGGCCTGCCAGGTCTGCGCCAGTGCCTCCTGGTCGGCTGCGCTGCCCACAATCAGTGCACCGCGCGGCGTGACCAGCGGATAGTCTGAAAAACCAGCGGGTGGATTGACATAAAACGACTTGGACGCCGTGGTCAACGCACGCACCGTAGCGTTGCCATAGGTCTGGGCAAACATGGCCGCTGAGCGCCCGGTGGCGTGGTAGCCCGGTTGCGCCTCGCGTTCCAGCAGCAGCACACGGCGGTGCGGCGCCAAATAATAGGCGGCAGCGGCGCCTGCCATGCCAGCGCCAATGATGAGAATGTCCGGGTTTTGCATGCAATCTGTCCTGCTGGTTGCCGGTGATGGGTATGCACGCCCCACCGGCTGAAAAATCACGAGTGCTGACAGAATACACGCCAATGCTCGCTCTGCTCAAAACATTTTCCTGGCAAGAACTGCGCCAGCACCCCTGGCGCAACGCGGCGGCCGTGCTGGCGGTGATGCTGGGGGTGGCGCTGGCGTTTTCGGTGCACTTGATCAATGCCTCGGCGCTGGACGAGTTTTCGCAGGCGGCGCGCTCGGCCGGCGGGCAAAGCGACCTGGAGCTGCGCGCGGTGCAAGGCTATTTTGACGAGTCGCTGTACCCCAAAGTGGCCCGCTTGCCCGAGGTGGCGCTGGCGTCCCCGGTGCTGGAACTGGGCAGCTACGCGCTCACGCCGGTCGGCAAACGCAGTGTGCGTGTCATGGGCGTGGATGCGTTGAGCATCATGGCCGTGGCTCCTGACCTGATCCCAGTGCCTGACCCTCCCGCCGCCTCAGACGCGCAGACGGCAGCGCGCTGGCGGGTGTTTGCGCCGGGCCAGGTGTTTGCCAACGCTACGGCCCGCGGCTGGTCCACTGCGACAGCGGCAGCAACACCGACACCGCTTGCCCCGACCGCGCCGCTGTCAGGCCGGCAAAGCGGCACTACGCTGCAATTGCAAAGTGGCCTGCAATGGTTGCGCGTGGAAGTGGCAGGTAGCGTGCGGGCCAGCGGGCCGGCGTTGCTGGTGATGGACATTGGCGCAGCGCAAGACCTGTTTGGCAAGCAGGGCCAGCTCAGCCGAATTGACCTGCGCTTGCAGCCGGGTGTTGACCGCGACGCCTTTGCCCGCCAGTTGCAGGCCCTGCCGGATTGGCCAGCCAATGTGACCAGCGTTGCGCCCGAAGACGCGCAGTCGCAGGTCAGCAATCTGTCGCGCGCTTACCGGGTCAACCTGTCGGTGCTGGCGCTGATTGCGCTGTTTACCGGGGCTTTTCTTGTGTTCTCGGTACTGTCACTCAGTGTGGCCAAGCGCGCCCAGCAGTTTGCCTTGCTCGGTGTGCTGGGCTTGAGCGGGCGCGACCGGCTGGCCCTGGTGTTATGGGAGTCGCTGGCGCTGGGGCTGGTGGGCAGCCTGGCGGGTCTGGCGCTGGGCAGCGTCCTGGCGGCCATGGCCTTGCGCCTGCTCGGGGGGGACTTGGGTGGCGGATTTTTTTCAGGCGTCGCCCCCTCGTTGCAATTCAGTACGCTGGCCGCACTGATTTATGGCGCGCTGGGCGTGCTGGCGGCTCTGGCCGGAGGCTGGTGGCCGGCGCGCGCCGCGCAACAGTTGCCACCGGCGCAAACCCTCAAGGGCTTGGGCAGTCTGACGCAGACCTCGCACGGGCACTGGGTCAGTATTATTTTGATAGTGTCTGGCGCTTTACTGACAAGGGCTCCAGCGGTTTTTGGCATACCTTTGGCGGCCTACGTGTCGGTCGCCTTGCTGCTGGTGGGTGGCATCACGGCGCTGCCTTGGCTGATTGGCGGGTTGCTGGGTTATGTGGCACCACGCCTGGCCCGCCATACGCTGCCTTTGCTGGCGGTAGAGCGGGCACGGCGCCAGCGTGACACCGCTGCGGTGGCGGTGAGTGGTGTGGTGGCCTCACTGAGCCTGGCAGTGGCGCTGACGGTGATGGTGGCCAGTTTTCGCGAATCGGTCACGCAGTGGCTCAACACGGTGCTGCCGGCGGACCTGTATGTGCGCAGCGCCGGCAACCTGGGTGCCAGCGACACGGTGTTTTTCAGCCCCGAATTTGTGCACGCGGCTGCGCAACTGGCCGGTGTGAAAAAGCTGCAATCCATGCGTGTGCTTCCGGTGGTGCTGCAAAGCAGCCTGCCCGCTGTGGCCCTGATGGCCCGTGATCTGGGCGACCCGGCGCGAACGCTGCCACTGTTGCAGCCCCCCTTGCCGGTGCCTGCGGGGCAGATTGGGGTCTTTGTGTCTGAGGCGGTGCAAGACCTGCACGGCGCCCGGGTGGGCCAGGGTTTTGCCTTGCTTGACAAGGCTTTTAGGCCTCTAGCCCACACAGATAAAGCGCAGAAAGCTTCGTTTTTTATAGCGGGTGTGTGGCGCGACTACGCCCGCCAAAGCGGTGCCATCATGATCGACCGCGCCGCTTTCGAGGCCCTGACCGGCGACTTGCGCAGCAATGACCTGGCCCTGTGGCTAGATGACTCGCATGCGGCTCCCCAGGTGCAACAGGCTTTGCAGGCCCTGGCCGGGCCGCAGGCGACGCAGGGGGCAGACGCGGCCAAGGGCACCGGGGGCTTGCTGGAGTTTGGCACCGCCGCACAGATTCGCGCCGTGTCGCTCAAGATCTTTGACCGCAGTTTTGCTGTGACCTATTGGCTGCAGGCGGTGGCCATCGGCATTGGGCTGTTTGGCGTAGCGGCCAGTTTCAGTGCGCAGGTGCTGTCGCGGCGCAAGGAATTTGGCCTGCTGGCGCATCTGGGGCTGACACGCCGGCAGATTTTGACGGTGGTGGCCTTAGAGGGCACGGCCTGGACCACGCTGGGTGCCATGGCTGGGCTGGCGCTGGGGCTGGTGGTGTCGGTGGTGCTGGTGCATGTGGTCAACCCGCAAAGCTTTCACTGGACCATGGACCTGATGTTGCCCTGGGGGCGTTTGCTGCTGTTGTGCCTGGCGGTGGTTGTTGCCGGCACCCTGACCGCCTGGCTGGCCGCGCGTGCTGCCGCCGGGCGCGACGCCGTGCTGGCTGTCAAGGAAGATTGGTGAGCGACCGACGCAGCGTTTGGCGACAAGGCACGATGATTGCTTGTGTCGTTTCATGCTGTCGTCTCAGTAGAAACCACACCCGTGCAGGCATTGGACTAACCGTAGAATCATCTTTTAATTTTTTGTTAACCCGCCGGGTCCACCCCGACATTTTTTTAAAGAAGTCTGTATGAAGAAAATTCTGCTTGCTGCTGCCATCACCGCGCTGTGCGCCAGTGCCTTTGCTCAGGGCAAAGACCTCAAGGTGGCGATTGATGCCACCTATGAGCCCTTCACCTTCAAAACTGCCGACGGCAAGCCCACCGGTTTTGACGTGGACATTGCCAATGCCCTGTGCGAGGAGATCAAGCGCAAGTGTGTGTTTGTCGAGCAAGCCTGGGACGGCATGATTCCGGGTCTGATGGCCAAAAAGTACGACGTGATCATCAGTTCCATGTCGATCACCGAAGAGCGTCTGAAGCAAGTGGACTTTACCGACAAGTACTACAACACGCCCAGTAAGATCGTGCTCAAAAAAGACATCAAGTTCACTGACCCGGCGTCCATCAAGGGCAAGAAAATTGGTGTTCTGAAGGCATCGACGCAGGAAAAGTACGCGCTCGGTGAACTCAAGACCAAGGGTGTCGAAGTGGTGTCGTACGACGCACAAGACCAGGTTTATCTGGACATCAAGGCCGGCCGTCTGGACGGCACAGTAGCTGACACCATGGAAGTCACCGGCGGTTTCCTGAGCAAGCCGGGTGGCGAAAACTACCAGTTTGTCGGCACCGAGCTGTACATTCCCAAGTACTTTGGCATTGGTGCTGGCGTGGCCCTGCGCAAAGGCCAGGGCGAGCTCAAAAAAGAAATCAATGCCGCCATCAAGGCAATTCGTGGCAATGGCAAGTACAAGGCCATCAACGACAAATACTTCAAATTTGACGTGTACGGTAAATAAGCAGCGTCTTGCCCTGTCGTCACACGCATCATGCAATCCTATTTTCTGGTGATTCTGCAGGGTGCTGTGCTGACGGTGGGGGTGTCGCTGATGGCCCTGCTGGTGGCTATTTTGTTTGGCCTGGCCGGAGCGGGTGCCAAACTCTCTGGCCGACCGGTACTGGTGAGTCTGGCCACTTTTTACACCACCATCATCCGGGGTATTCCTGATCTGGTGCTGATGCTGCTGGTGTTTTATGGCGGCACCATTGGCATCAACACCCTGCTTGAAAAAATGGGGTCTGAGGCCACCATTGACATCGAGCCTTTTATGGCCGGTGTGCTGACCATCGGATTTATTTACGGCGCTTACATGACCGAGACCTTTCGTGGCGCTATCTTGAGCATCCCAAAAGGTCAGATGGAAGCCGCCTGGGCGTTTGGTATGGGCCGCTTTCAGACCTTTTTGCGCATCACCCTGCCGCAGATGGTGCGTTATGCGCTGCCGGGTTTTACCAACAATTGGCTGGTGCTGATCAAGGCCACCGCGCTGGTCAGCCTGATTGGCCTGCAAGAGATGACCTATCTGGCCAAGCAGGCCAGTGCTGCCACGCGCTCGCCGTTCGCTTTCTTTCTGTTTACCGGGGCGCTGTTTTTGATCTACACCTCGGTGTCGTTGTGGGTGCTCAAAAAGGTGAATGCGCGTTACAGCCTGGGCACCAAACGAGGGCAGTTGTAATGGAATGGGCGGTCATCTTTGAGCCCGACAATCTTGCGCTGTTTGGCAACGGCATCCTCGTCACCCTGTGGTTACTGGCGGCCTCGCTGGCTGCTGGCGGTGTGCTGGCGCTGATTTTTGCGCTGATGCTGACCGGCCCCTGGGCAGCGCTGCGCTGGTTGGTAGGTGCCTATACCTTTGTCATACGGGGCACGCCCTTGTTGATCCAGGTCTATCTGATTTATTACGGACTAGGCCAGCTGGAGTGGATTCAGGCGCGCTGGAACGACGTCTGGCCCTGGACCCATTTCAAAGAACCATTTTTCTGTGCCTTTTTGGCCTTTACGCTCAACACCGCGGGCTACACCGCCGAGATGCTGGCTGGCGCCATCCGCGAGACCAGTGCCGGCGAGATCGAAGCCGCACACGCCTACGGCATGAGCCGCGTGCAAACCATGTGGCGGGTGGTACTGCCCAGCGCCATGCGCCGCACCCTGCCGGCCTACAGCAACGAGGTGGTGATGATGCTGCACAGCACCAGCCTGGCCAGTGCCGTGCCCAATATGCTCGACATCACCTCGGCCGCCAGCCGTATCTACGCCACCTATTACCTGCCGTTTGAGGCTTACCTGGCGGCAGCGGCGATTTATCTGGCAGCGTCTTTTTGCCTGATTGGATTCTTCAGATACTCTGAAAAACGGCTGCTGGCTTATCTGGCACCGCAAAAACACTGAGCCAACTTTCTACCTTTTGCCATGCAGCGCATCGACCACCCCCTGCTCAGTTCCAGCCTGGGCAGCCAGAAAACCCTGACCAGTTTTCACTTTGGCACGCCGGGTACTGGACACAAAATTTACATTCAGGCCAGTCTGCACGCCGAAGAATTGCCCGGCATGTTGACGGCTCACCATTTGCGCGCACATCTGGCGCGATTTGAAGCCGCCGGGCAACTGCTTGGTGACATTGTGCTGGTGCCGGTGGCGAATCCGATTGGGCTGGCGCAGCGGCTCGATCACAAACCCATGGGCCGTTTTGAGCTTGACACTTCGGAAAACTTTAACCGTTATTACCCCGACCTGGCCAGTGCCGTCGCCCCTGCCGTGCTGGACAAACTCGGCGTTGATGGTGCCACCAACGTGCGCCTGGTGCGCGCTGCCATGGCTGACTATCTGAACCAATGGGCACCCACGACCGAGTTGCAAAGCCAGCGGCACACGCTGCTGCAGTTGTCGCATGATGCCGACTACATGCTTGACTTGCATTGCGATTGCGAAGGTGTACTGCACTTTTATACCGAAGAGCCGTGTTGGCCGCAGTTGGCTGAACTGGCCTATTTTTTGGGCAGCCAGGCGATTTTGATTGCCAAAAACTCGGGCAATCTGCCGATTGACGAGTGTTTGTCCAGCGCCTGGTGGCAGTTGGCAGAGCGGCTCAGGGCGTCAGGCCGCGATGTGCCGCTGCCCCAGGGGTGTCACAGCACAACCATTGAGCTGCGCGGTGAGCTCGATGTGAGCCATGCCTGGGCGCAAAAAGATGCCCAGGCCATCATTCACTGGCTGCAATTTATCGGGGTTTTGGTTGGCGAATCAAAGCCAGAGGTGCCCGCTGCCCTGTGCCAGGCCACGCCGCTGGCGGGTTCGGAGACGCTGTGTGCGCGATCGCCCGGCATTGTGGTGTTTGCTGCCGAGCCCGGACAAACCCTCAAGAAAGGTGAGCTGGTGGCAGAAATCATCAACCCCATTGCCAACAGCACCGAGCGCGTGCAAGCGGGCGTGGACGGACTGTTTTATGCGCGTATCCGCGACCGCTACATCACCGCCGGGGGCGAGCTGGGCAAAATCGCCGGTGCCCAGGCCTTTCGAAGTGGCCCGCTGCTGGGGGCTTGACCGCATACCACCTTGAGCAACATGCCATGACCCACACCACCTCCCTCAAACTCCAGGTTGAAAACATCCACAAGCGCTTTGGCAGCAACGAGGTGCTCAAGGGCGTGTCACTGACGGCCCATGCCGGCGATGTGATCAGCATCATTGGCAGCTCCGGGTCTGGCAAAAGCACCTTTTTGCGCTGTATCAACCTGCTTGAAAAGCCGCATCAGGGCCGCATCAATGTGGCGGGTGAAGAACTGCACCTGAGCCCGGGCCCGGGTGGTGAACTGCACGCAGCCAACCCGAAGCAGTTGGCACGCTTGCGCACCAAGCTGGCCATGGTGTTCCAGCACTTCAACCTGTGGGCGCACATGACGGTGCTGCAAAACATCATCGAAGCGCCAGTGCACATCCTCAAAGTGCCCCACGACCAGGCGGTTGACACCGCGCGCAAATACCTGGCCAAGGTGGGGCTGGAAGGCAAGGAAGACGCCTACCCCGCACACCTGAGCGGCGGCCAGCAGCAGCGCGTGGCGATTGCCCGCGCGCTGGCCATGGAACCCGAGGTGATGCTGTTTGACGAACCCACCAGCGCGCTCGACCCCGAACTGGTGTCTGAAGTGCTCAAGGTCATGAAAAACCTGGCACTGGAGGGGCGCACCATGGTGGTGGTGACGCACGAGATGGGGTTTGCCCGCGAAGTGTCCAACCACCTAATCTTCCTGCACAAGGGCCTGATTGAAGAAGAGGGCAACCCGGCCAAGGTGTTGGGGGCGCCCAAGAGCGTGCGCCTGGCGCAGTTCTTGTCGGGTAGCCTTAAATAGTATGCAATATGCCTCTATCCCTTATGGATATTGAGCTAGGTGCTACTTAAAATATAGTAAAAAGACAGTGACTGCTGGCACCAGTTCTTGCGCTTGAGACTTCAAGCTGCTGGCGGCAGCGGCCATTTCTTCGACCCGCGCTGCGTTTGGTTGAGTGACTTGGTCCCTGTGCATGACGGCCACATCGCGAATGTTCGCGGTCGACCCAACGCCCCAGCCAAAATTTTTGGCATCAGAAATTTTGAGCCCTGGGCAGCTAGAGTCTGTTTTGGGCCTCGCATCTCTGGCTTGGCGGCCTGCAACTTGCACTTCTTTGGCGCATCCTGCAGTGGCAGTGGTCTGGAGCGCAGGCACAATGCAGAAAGGCTACACAAACAATAGCGTGCCAACACGGGCTGTCAGTGTAGGAGAACCACGGGATATCGAAAGATATTCGTGACCGTCAGGCACAGTTCTTTTTGGAAAATGCCCTTTCAAGTAGTACATTCTCAACTTATGGCTGCTATCGGAACACCTTCAAACGCAACGACTGCCAATGCCTTGCCAGGCTTGGGGCGGACACTGGTCATGGCCGGCAAGCTGGAGCAAAAATTTGCCGAGGAAATTTTTCGCAAGGCCCAGACTAAACGGTCCAGCTTCATTGGGGAACTGACCGGCTCTGGCGCTGTTTCAGCGGCTGATCTGGCACACACGCTGTCACAGGCGTTTGCGGTGCCCTTGATCGACCTTGATGCGGTTGATTTGCAGCGCTTGCCCAAAGGGCTGTTGGACAGCAAGATCTGTCAGGACTACCGCCTGGTGGTGTTGGGAAAACGCCATAACCGCCTGATTGTGGCAACGGCCGACCCCTCCGACCAGCAGTCGGTTGAAAAAATCAAGTTTGCCACCCAGCAGAGCGTGGATTGGGTCATTGCCGAATACGACAAACTGCTCAAAATGGTGTCGAGCAACGCTGTGACTGCCACCGAGTCGATTGAAAACATTGTTGGCAACGACTTTGAATTTGACGACCTGGTGTCTGAGCAGGTGATTGACGCCAGCAATACCAGTGCCTCTGAAGTTGATGATGCGCCGGTGGTCAAATTCTTGCAGAAGATGCTGGTTGACGCCTTTACCTTGCGTGCGTCTGACCTGCATTTTGAGCCCTATGAGCACAACTACCGGGTGCGTTTTCGCATCGACGGCGAACTGCGTGAAGTTGCCTCGCCGCCGATTGCCATCAAGGACAAGCTGGCGTCGCGCATCAAGGTGATCTCCAAAATGGATATCTCCGAAAAACGTGTGCCCCAAGACGGCAAGATGAAGCTCAAGATCGGGCCTGACAGGGTGATTGATTTTCGGGTCAGCACGCTGCCTACGCTGTTTGGCGAAAAGATCGTGATCCGTATTCTGGACCCCAGCAGCGCCCGGCTGGGCATTGACGCGCTGGGTTATGAGCCGGTGGAAAAAGAACGCGTGTTGCAGGCCATCAGCCGCCCTTACGGCATGATTCTGGTGACCGGCCCCACCGGTTCAGGCAAGACCGTGTCGCTGTACACCTGTCTGAATCTGCTCAACAAGCCCGGGTTGAACATAGCCACGGTGGAAGACCCGTCTGAAATCAATTTGCCCGGCGTCAACCAGGTCAACGTGAATGAAAAGGCTGGCTTGACCTTTGCAGCCGCGCTGCGCTCATTTTTGCGGCAGGACCCGGACATCATCATGGTCGGTGAAGTGCGCGACCTTGAAACGGCTGATGTCGCCATCAAAGCCGCGCAAACCGGGCATTTGGTGCTGTCCACCTTGCATACCAACGATGCGCCTTCGACGCTTACCCGGCTGCGCAACATGGGCATTGCACCCTTTAATATTGCATCCAGCGTGATCGCCATCACCGCCCAGCGGCTGGCACGCAGACTGTGTCCCAATTGCAAAACAGTGATCGACATCCCCCCAAAAGCCATGCTGGAGGCCGGTTTCAAGCCCGAAGACCTCAAGGGCGACTGGAAACCGTACCACCCGGTTGGCTGCAGCGCCTGCAACAATGGCTACAAAGGCCGTGTCGGTCTGTACCAGGTTATGCCCATCAGTGAAGAGATTCAGCGCATCATCCTGCGTGACGGCAGTGCACTCGACATTGCCGATCAAGCCCGGCGCGAGGGTGTCAGCACCATTCGCGAAGCCGGCCTGTACAAGGTCAAAATGGGACTTACTTCGCTCGAAGAAGTTCTGGCGGTCACCAATGAGTAAGCCGCTGGCCTGTGATTTAACCAACTACCCTGCACCACACTATGGCCACTGACAAATCAAAAGCAAACAAGGAATTTGTCTTCGAATGGGAGGGTAAGGACCGCAATGGCAAGCAGGTCCGTGGTGAAACCCGTGCCGGTGGTGAAAACCAGGTGCAGGCCGCGCTGCGTCGGCAAGGGGTGTTTCCCACCAAGATCAAAAAACGCCGCATGAGTGCGGGCAAGCGCATCAAGCCCAAGGACATGGCCATCTTCACGCGCCAGCTTGCCACCATGATGAAGGCGGGTGTGCCGTTGCTGCAGGCGTTTGATATTGTGGGGCGCGGTAACCCCAACCCGAGCGTGACCCGGCTGCTCAACGACATCCGCACCGATGTGGAAACCGGCACCTCGCTGTCAGTCGCGTTTCGCAAATACCCGCTGTACTTTGACAACCTGTACTGCAATCTGGTGGAAGCCGGTGAGGCGGCCGGTATTCTGGACCAGTTGCTGGACCGCCTGGCGGTTTACATGGAAAAAACCGAGGCCATGAAGTCCAAGATCAAGTCGGCGCTGATGTACCCGATCTCGGTGCTGGTGGTGGCTTTTGTGGTAACGGCGGTGATCATGATTTTTGTCGTGCCGTCGTTCAAAGAGGTGTTCAGCAGCTTTGGTGCCGACTTGCCCGCACCCACCCTGTTTGTGATCGCCATGAGCGAGTTTTTCATCAAGTACTGGTGGGCTATTTTTGGTGGTCTGGGTGGTGGTTTTTACTTCTTCATGCAGGCCTGGCAGCGCAACCAGAAGGTGCAGATATTCATGGACAAGCTGATGCTCAAACTGCCGATTTTTGGGGTGCTGGTCGAAAAATCGAGCATTGCCCGCTGGACCCGAACGCTCTCGACCATGTTTGCCGCCGGTGTGCCGCTGGTGGAGGCGCTGGACTCGGTGGGCGGTGCAGCAGGCAACTATGTGTTTGAGTCAGCCACCATTAAGATTCAGCAGGAAGTCTCTACCGGTACCGCGCTGACGGCTGCCATGACCAATGCCAACCTGTTTCCGTCGATGGTGCTGCAGATGTGTGCCATTGGTGAAGAGTCCGGTTCGATCGACCACATGCTGGGCAAAGCGGCTGATTTTTATGAATCTGAAGTGGACGACATGGTGGCCGGCATTTCGAGCCTGATGGAACCGATCATCATCGTGATTCTGGGCACCGTGATCGGCGGCATTGTGGTGGCCATGTACCTGCCTATTTTCAAGCTCGGCCAGGTGGTTTGAATGGTGTTGTCGCAAGGATTGGACGCCAGTTTGCTGGGCTTGCTGGGTTTGTTGATTGGCAGTTTTCTCAATGTTGTCATCTACCGTTTGCCCGTCATGATGGAGGCGCAATGGAAAGCCGAGTGTGCCGACATGCTGGGTCAGCCGGTGCCAGAGATTGCACCGTTCAACCTGGTGGTGCCACGGTCGCGCTGTCAGAAGTGTAGACACCCAATCGGCTGGCTTGAGAACATTCCACTCATCAGCTACATAGTGTTGCGGGGCAAATGCAGTGCCTGCCACAGCCCGATCAGCCTGCGATATCCTGCAGTTGAGCTGGCCACGGGTGTTTTGTTTTTCTTTTGTGCCTGGCATTGGGGCTTGACGGCTACCGCACTGGCCTGGTGCGGTTTTGCCGCAGCGCTGCTGGCCTTGGCCATGATTGACTGGGACACCACCCTGCTGCCGGATGACATGACCTTGCCACTTTTGTGGGCCGGTTTGGTCGCTGCCGCGCTCAGCCTGACGCGTGTGACGCTGCATGATTCGGTGTGGGGTGCGGTGGGCGGCTACCTGTCACTGTGGCTGGTGTATTGGGCGTTCAAGCTGGCCACTGGCAAAGAGGGCATGGGTTTTGGGGATTTCAAGCTGTTTGCTGCTTTGGGTGCCTGGTTTGGTTGGCAGGCCCTTATCCCGATCATTTTGATGGCCTCGGTGATTGGGGCTGTGGTGGGGATTGCCATGAAGTTCTCCAGCGGTCTGCGTGAGGGTGGTTACATCCCGTTTGGGCCGTTTTTGGCTGGTGCTGGTCTGACAGCCATGATGGTCGGGCCGCAAGCCATTCTGAATGTTGTGGGGCTTTAAGTGAGGGTGTCTGCTTTCAAGCTGGGGCTGACAGGCGGCATCGGCAGTGGCAAAAGCACTGTGGCGGCCATGCTGGCTGAGCTGGGTGCCGCTGTCATGGACGCTGATGCCATCTCGCGCCAGCTGACGGCACCGCAGGGGCTGGCGATCGACGCGATTCGTCAAACTTTTGGTGTTACGCTGATCACGCCCGAAGGTGCCCTTGACCGCAACCGCATGCGCCATCTGGTGTACGCCGACCCGACTGCCCGAGAGCGCCTTGAAGCCATCATCCATCCGTTGGTGCACCAGGAAATCTGGCGGCAAGCCCAGGTTGCCGAGTCTGCTGGCCACCGTTGCCTGGTCTTTGACGTGCCCTTGCTGGTCGAGTCAGCGCACTGGCGCAGTCGCGTTGATCAGGTGCTGGTGGTTGATTGCAGCCCCGAGACACAAATTGCCCGCGTGATGGCGCGTAGCGGGCTGGCGCGCGCTGAGGTTGAAGCCATCTTGGCCGCGCAGGCCAGCCGGGCGCAGCGTCTGGCAGCGGCTGACCTGGTGATTTTGAATGACGGCATTACTTTGGCAGAACTGGCATGTCAGGTGCATCAGTTCGCCCCTGGGTTCGGGCTATCATTGACCCACATTAAGACCCCGGCAAATTAGCGTGATCCTTTACGAATACCCCCTGCATGAACGTATCCGCACATATTTGCGGCTAGAACACCTGTTTTTGCGCCTGCACCAGCTGGCTACGCGCATGGACGATCTGGACCACCATTTTGCGCTGGCAACTTTGTTTGAAATTCTCGATGTGGCGGCGCGGGCTGACCTTAAATCTGATGTGCTCAAAGACCTCGACAAACAAAAACACCTGCTCGACGCATACCGCGGTAACCCAGCAATTGCCGAGGCGGTGCTGGATCAGGTGATAGGCGAGCTTGACCATTGCTTTGACACCCTGAACAGCCAGCCTGGCAAGGCCGGCCAGTCACTGACTGAAAACGATTGGCTCATGAGCATTCGCAGCCGAATTGGTATTCCAGGGGGCACTTGCGAATTTGATCTGCCGTCTTATTACGCCTGGCAGCACAAAACCGGCATTAGCCGTCAGGCTGATCTCACTCATTGGACCAGCACACTCGTTCCATTGGCTGACGCTGTTCATCTGCTGCTCAAGCTGCTGCGCGAATCTGGTGTGCCGCAAAAAGTCATTGCCAATGCGGGGCAGTTTCAACAAAGCCTGCCCCAAGGGCGCACTTTTTTGTTGTTGCGGGTAGCGCTGGAGGTGTCTCAAGAGCTGATCCCCGAGATCAGTGGCAACCGTCTGATGGTGTCGGTGCGCCTGATGCGTCAAGGTGATGACCATCGACCCCACCCGGTCAACGAAGACGTCACTTTTGAATTGGCCCTGTGTTCATGACAAGACCGATCAGCGACACTGACGTGCCTGCCCGTCTGGTGGATTGCCCGGGTTGTGGTGGCCCAAGCCTCTATGCACCCAGCAATGTTTACCGGCCATTTTGTAGCCAGCGCTGCAAGCAGATCGACCTGGGTGCCTGGGCCAGTGAGCAGTTCACATTGCCCGCGCCTGTGGATCGGGCAGTTGGCCCTTTTGAACACTGACTTCAGGCGGTCGCACTCAGTGCGAATGGTGCGGCGCTTCGATTGGGTCGTAGCGCTGGCCACGCATCAGCGCCAGCGGTGAATCCCAGTAGCTGGCCACGTTGTGAAAAGGATCGAGCAAAATCTTTGTTGCCCAGGCCAGCCCCCAGCTTGGGCCGCGCAAAAAGAACAAATGCAAGGTGCGAACCAGCACACCGGCCGCGCCCAGTGCCAGCCATGCCAGTCCAACATCGTGCGCATATTCGGCAAAGCCGTGTGCCGGTGCAATCAGTCCAAAAAGGCTTGGCGTCAGCGCCAGCAGCACGGGCATCGACACCCAGACCATCAGCAAGATCGCTTTGCGCCGCATGTTGTAACCCGCCTTGATCGATTCCTTGTGCTCGTCGGTTGCCTGGTTGACTTCGTCGTAGCCGCGCGGTTCAAAAAAGATATGCCCCGATTGACGTGTCACCATGCCAACCATCCAGCCCACCAGGCCGGCAGCGGCAGGGTTGATGAACAACAGCACGTATGACACCAGGAAGCTGATCGCACTGATCAGGTGTAGCGTCTGGTTGATGCGGCACTGGTGGTAGTAGCGGTGGTCATCCCACTGCAAGATACGGACCTTTTTAACAAATTCCTGCATGAATTGGCTCCAAGTTTGGCTACGGTTGATAAGCCGGCGACTGGCCGGTGTGGCAACTCTAGGACGCTTACGTGTCAATTTGGTGACGGGCTGTATTGGCTTGGCGTCCAGCAACTTCCAATGTCACAAATCAGTCACAATAAATGTCTAAAACACTGTTTATGAACATGAACACTGCTCTCTCCAACCCGCCACCAGGTTCCTTGGAGCCTTCTCGCACTTTTGCCTCACCGTGGGACACCGATGTTTGTCTGGACCTCATTGCCAGGCTGGAGGCTTTGCGGGCAGATATGCTTGAGCGTGAACAGCAAAGCGCCACCGAACTCAACAAGGTGCGAGCCGAGTTCCGTTCGAGTGCCCGCAACCTGATGCACTATCTGACCTTGCGCAGTGTCGATTTGCGGCCCTTGCAGGAGCAGTTGACCCGGTTGGGCTTGTCTTCCCTGGGGCGATCCGAAGCCCATGTGCTGGCAAACCTGGACAAGGTGCTGGGTTTGTTGAACCGGTTGACAGGGCAGCGCTGGCAAGACCGGTCACCCGAAGAGCCCATCGGTAGCGTCAGCAGTGAGGCGGCCCTGAAAAAAAACACCGGCAAGCTTTTGGGCGCAGTCCCGGCCGATCGCACGACACGCATCATGGTGACTTTACCAAGTGATGCGGCCGAACACCTGGCTGTTGTACAGGACATGGTCAACGCTGGCATGGACATTGCCCGCATCAACTGTGCACACGACGGTCCCTTGGCATGGAAAGCCATGGCGCAGCATGTTCGGGAAGCGGCTCGGCTGGCCCATCGACCTGTGAAGATTCTCATGGATCTGGGTGGGCCAAAGATTCGTACCGGTGAGCTTCCTCCAAAGCCACCGGTTTTAAAAATCAGGCCATCGAAAGATCAGTATGGGCGTGCATACCGCGCCGCACGCTTGCATTTGCGCCCCATCAACAGCCAGGAAAACAGGGATGATGTGGATGCCTGTGTTGGTGTCTGGGAGGTTTGGCTGGAGCGCTTGAAGCCAGGAACGACCATCGATTTTGTGGACGCCCGCGGTGCCAAACGCCACCTGTTGGTCGTGCAGGTCGATGCAACGGGGGCCATCGCCGAGTGTTTGCAAGTGGCCTATCTGACCCCTGAGACCATTCTGACCATCGGTGGAGCCGATGACAAAAAGAAGCAGGGAACGCTGGTATGCCAGATTCAGAGCGCTCCCGGCACACTGCATTTGCAACGGGGTGATGTTTTGCACCTGACCAACGGCCAGACCAGCACCACCGTCGTGGATGAAGACGGAGACGAGCTCGGGCGCGACATTGCTTGCATCGCCTGCACGTTGCCGCAAGTGATTCAGCAGGTCAAACCAGGCGCACACATTTGGTTTGACGACGGTCGTATTGGCGGCATTGTTCAACGCCAGTTTTCGAACTATCTGGAGGTTCAAATCACGCATGCGCGCGAAGCCGGCGAAAAGCTTGCAGGTGACAAAGGCATCAACCTGCCCGATAGCCAGCTGGACCTGCCAGCACTCACACCCAAAGATTTTCTGGACCTGCAAGCCGTTGCCGCTGTGGCCGATATGGTGGGCCTGTCATTTGTGCAAAGACCGTCGGATGTAGACCAGTTGCACCAGTGGCTGGTGGACCATGGCCGCGCAGACATGGGTTTGGTCCTCAAAATTGAAACCCTTCAAGGGTTTGAAAACCTGCCCGAACTGATGCTGAGTGCCATGGCCGCTGAAAGTTCAGGCATCATGATCGCCCGAGGCGACCTGGCTGTGGAATGTGGCTATGAGCGCCTGGCCGAAGTTCAGGAAGAAATACTGTGGTGTGCCGAGGCTGCCCACATGCCCGTCATTTGGGCGACCCAGGTGCTGGAGTCGCTGGCAAAAACCGGACTGCCGTCGCGTGCCGAGATATCGGACGCCGGCTTGGGCGTTCGGGCCGAGTGCGTCATGCTCAACAAAGGGCCCTATATCGTGCAAGCGATCCGCACGTTGGACGACATTCTGCAACGCATGGGTGGGCACCAGGCCAAAAAACGCCCCTTGCTCCGAGCGCTGCGGGCCTGGGGCAACAGCCCGGCAGGCACGGACAACTTGAAAATTTGAAATCTCGTTGGTCCCAATCGGGAGGTTCATCAGCACTGTAGTCACTGACTTGCAGGGAATGTGCCGTCATTGATTTGTGATTCACGACCGCCACAGCTCGGTGCCACCGGTTGTCAGCCGCTGCGCGCGCCCCAGGACTTCGAGGGTTTGCAACAGCGTGGGCAGGGCCTTTTTCAGGCCAGCGCTGGCGCCAAAGCAGGCGGCAATTTGGGCCTGCGTCAGCGCTGCCGGGCTGCGGCTTAGCACCTGCGCCACGGCTTTGACCTGCTCGGGCAGGGTTGCAGGCCAGCTTTGGGTGCTGACTTCTCGGGCCGCTTGATGGTTTGCCAAATCGACCTCTAGCGCTTGCTGTACTTGCACTGGCAGCTCTGTTTTAGCTAGCGGATTTTGAAACGCCGGACGTAACCAGCGCACCTGTCCATTGGCTTCCTCCAAGGCACGGCGCTGGTTCAGGGTGACCAGACGGTGCAGCAATTCGTCTTTGGTGGCGGCGGGTGTGACACCGCTTGTTTGCGTTGTGGGTGCATGTGTAGGTCGGGTTAGCCCAGCGTCACCCGACAGTGCCACCTGCGCCAGGTCGTCCCAGCCATAGGCGGCCAGCACGGCGGCATCCATCTCATCGTGCAGGGTTTTCAGCACGCCTACCAGACCGGCGCTGTGGATGTGCTTTTCTTTGGGATTGAGTGGGCGGCCGTCGCGCAAGGCTTGCAGTACGTTGTACAGGCCGGTCAGTGTCAGGTCTTTGGCGGGTTTGGTGGTGTCCTTGGACAGCCCCAGTGCAGTCACCGGCGCAGCCAAATGGGTGTCAGATCCCGATTGGGTGCTGATGTCTGCGCGGAGTGCTGTCGCTGGCTCGGCCACAGGTGTAGCCAAATGGGGGTCGGATCCCGATTTTGCGTAGCAAAACTCGGGCTCTGACCCCTTTTTGGCGGTGCTGGGCGAAATGTCCGGGGTGCCGGGTGAGTCAACATATGCTATTGAGTTAATAGCTACTTGCGCTTGTTGAATAAGGGCTGGAGGCTGATTTGATGCTTGATCTGGCGGGTTTTCAGGCGCGGGGTTCGTCGGTTGCGTGTTTGTGGGGTTGTCGCGCGCCGGTTCGGGTATCGACGGGGGCCTCATACTGTCAAAGGCCCAGAAATCGGCCCCCGGCAAACCCCGAACCGGTGTGGCAAGTGGGGTGGGTGAACTGGCATCGGGGGGCAGAAGGCCCAATACCCGTTTGCGGTGTTGGTCGATTTGCTCGGCCAGCGTGCTGATTTTTTGGCGTAACGCGGGGGTCAGGCCGGTGTCGGTGTCGGGGAAAGGGAAGGTTTCAAAGCAGGTTGTTTTGACATACACCGGGCGATCTTCCAGCGTGCTACCAGCGGCCAGTGCCCACAGACCGTGAATCTGGCTGGATAACACGCCAAGGTGAAACGCATCGCTCAGGGCGATCGCCACCAGTTTGTTGTCTGGCAGGATGCTGGCATCCAGATATTGGAACACCCGGTGCTTGGCGGTTTCGACGGTGGCGATATAGCGGGGCAGGCCAGCAAGTTGATGCCGCAGGACTTTACGGGGTTCCCCAAAAAACCACCAGTTGTCTCGGTAGCTGGCGCGGTTGTTCTGATCTCGCTCCGGCTTCACCCGTTCCAAAAGCCACTGAAAAACCGCTGGAAACTGAGAGCGAAGTTCGTCTACGGTGAGCCCAAACGCGTCGATGACCTTGACCCCGCGTGGCGCATCGGTCAGGTCACGGCCATTGCGGTAGTTTTTGACAATGGCCGGGTTGCCCAGCGCAGAGGCTTCTTCGGTAGTCAGGATGAAGCCCGCGCCAAAAAGCTGAACGCCCCGATTGCTCAGATTCAGGTTAGCCCGCAAAGCCTGTGCATCGGCCAGCTTAGCCCCGACCGACAAATCCGCATGAATCAAGCCGCGCCGCTCAGCCAGCGTGACGAGGACCTCGCCTTCCAGACCCGGTTGTTCGTCGGTCACGGTCAGGAGACGACCTGCCCCTGAATCCGCACAAATGGGGTCAGAGCCCAAGTTTTGCTGCACAAAATTGGGATCTGACCCCATTTTTGCTACCGCTGCCCGTTGAACCACGGTCATGGCAATGCGCACGGCGGCACCGTCGGCGCTGTCCACCCACGGGTGATCGGCAATGGCAAACACAAGTTCGCATCTGGCGGGTTTTCCGGCTTGCCTATTCACAGGTGTGTCCGCGCTGGGGTGGGTATTGCCGGGGGCCGATTTCTGGGCCTTTGACAGTATGAGGCCCCCGGCAATACCCGCCCCAGCGCCACCCTTAGCCACAGCAACACTTGCCCTGGCACCACCCCCAGCCACAGCAAAACCTGCCTCGGCACCACCCACAAACGTAGTCGCCTGCGCTTTGCCCACAGCCGCAGCCATCACTGCCTCTGCCGCTGCCAAGTCACCCGAACCAGCACCCGCCAGCCGCAAAGCCCCGTTCAGCGCAGACTGCACAACACGCCGGTTAAACGTCTGGCGCAGGCTGTTGGTGGTGATCAGTCCCATGCGCTGTACGCCACCCGCACCTACCAAAGCCGCCGCACGCGCCCACCAATACATGACGAAATCGGCACTGTCAGGCACATCAGACCAGACCGAGCGCAGCGCCTGCACATAGCCATCGCCCAGCGCGGCACGCATCGCCGCCGCACCAATGAACGGCGGGTTGCCCACCACAAAATCAGCGATAGGCCACAGTGCCTGGCGCGCCCCCAGGTAGCGCCACTGCGGCACCTGCGCCGACTCGTCGGGCACCAGCTCGCCGGTGACCGGGTGCGCTTTGAGTGATGTACCGTCCCAGCGGCTGAGCAACTGGCCGGCAGTGTCATAAGCGGGCTCCAAGGCGTCCCAGGCCAGCACCGCGTCGCGGCAGTCGATGTTGCGGTAATCGTGCACCACCGGCTCGGCCACGGCGGCGTTGCCCTGGGTGCGGATGTGCCACTGCAGCCAGCCAATCCACAGCACCAGCTCGGCCAGTGCTGCGGCGCGCGGGTTGATCTCGATGCCCTGCAACTGCTGCAAGGTGACGGTCTCGAAGCCCTCGGCAATGGAATCTTGCGCGTCGCCCAAGGCGGCCATCTGGTTCAGCACCTCGCCCTCCAGGCGTTTCAGATGCTCCAGCGTCACATACAAAAAATTGGCACTGCCACAGGCCGGGTCGAGCACCCGCACGCTGCACAGCCGGTGGTGAAAGGCCTTCACCTGGGCGCGTGCCTCACGCCATTTGGCACGCACCGCAGCTTCATGGCGTTTGCTGGCATCCTGATCGGCTTTGAGCTGCTGGCGGTCAAAACTGGCTGCGTCCACACCGCCTTTGGGCGTCGGTGGGTGGGCTTCAAGGTCGGCGGCCTCATGCGCCAGCACCAGCGCGGCGGCTTGCGCGTTGGCCCATTCGGCGCGCAAGGGCTCGACCACTGTGGGCAGCACCAGCCGCTCAACATAAGCGCGCGGTGTGTAGTGGGCACCGAGGGCGTGGCGCTCGGTCGGGTTCAGGGCGCGCTCCAGCAGGGTGCCAAAAATGGCCGGCTCGACTTCGCGCCAGTTGGCCCCGGCGGCTTCGATCAGCAGGTCGATCTGCTCTGGCTTTAATAGCAAGCTGTAGCCGTCAGACGTGGGCTCTTTGAACAATTTGCCATTAAAGTGCAGCACGCGCGCGGCCAGCGCCGGGCAAAAACCACCCCGGTCCATGTCGGCCCACAGGCTTTGCAGCATCAGGCGCAGCGTAGACGGGTCGGCACGGTGCGCCTTGAGCAGGCCGATAAACGCCTCTTTGGGCAGCAGACCGACGTCTTCGGCAAACATGCTGAACAAACAGCGGGTCAGGAAAGACGCTACTTTTTCTGGAGCTACCCGCGCTTGACTGGCTTGGGCTGGCGTGCCATTTGGCTTATAAGCCGAGGGGATAACGCCGTTCGCTACAGTAACCGTAGCTGCCAGCGCTTGCTGCACTTGGGCTAGAGGCTGATTTGACTCATAGGCCGGGTTGCTTTCGATCGATTTGGCCAGGCGCGCCAGCAGGTCGGCTACCAGGCGGGTGACGCGGGCGCTGATGCGCGCCGGGTTCAGGCTGTGCGGGTCGAGCCAGATCTGGCGCAGTCGAGCGCGCACGTCCGCTTTGGCCAGGTCGTCGAGGCGAATGCGGTGGCTGCGCGGGTCGGGGAAAGGCGTGTAGGTGGCCCCGCTTTGGCTGAATTCGGCGTACACCTCAATGACCGTGCCGACATCAACCACCAGCACAAACGGCGGGCGGCCCTCGGACGCTGGCAAGGCACGCGCATAGCCCTCGGCCTGGCTGCGGGCGCGCAACAGCCCGTCGTCAAAGCCTTTGGTGTGGCCGGCGGCCCTGAGTTTTTTGGATTCCAGGCAAAACGCCCCCTGGCGGTAGCAGTCGATGCGTCCGGCGCTGCTGGTGCCGTCACCGTGGCGAAACGTCACCGGGCGCTCGAACATGTAGTCTTGCTCGGGCGTGGGGTGGGGTTTGTCGACTTCCAGCAGGGCGCACAGGTCGATCACAAAGCTCTGCGCAGTGGATAGCTCGCTGGCGGTGATGCCGCGCCAGCGGGTGATGAAGGCGTGGGCAGCGCTGGAGACTGGATGAAGCGGCATGTTCGGTGGGGTGATTGGGGATGCAGATTTCCCCAAGATTGCGCAGAAGATTCAGCCAACCATGCGGCTAATAATTGCCCTTCAAGTGTTTCCTGAATCGCAATTGGCGCCAACATGTCAGACAGGTACAGGCAACTTTCGCCGGACTCATCGACCACCCGAACCAGCCCATGCGGCGGCACCTTGGGGTCATCTTCCAGCTTGCAAAGCTTGCGCGACTCCGGCGATGCCTCATAGCCCGTGTTTTTGATGCTAACCGTCCAGTTCATAACAATCCCTTGATTTTCATTTCAACTTTGCGCATGCCATGTGCTTCATACCAGTGTAGTTCTGCCTGGCACGGTTCGCCAGACCGGTTGAACCGGATGCGCCTACCTCCCTTGCGCTTTTTCAGCTTTTGGCACCATAGGTTTCTATCACTCGATGCAGTTCACGAATTTTTGATCCTTCTGCAAAGGTTTCCTGGTGCGTGATTTCATCTGCGAGTTGCCAACTCATCAATCGCTGACCCATTGCCAGTGCTGCAACGGCATGGCCTGCCAACCATAGGACCGATCACGTTGGCTATGACGCTGACAATGGCACCGCCGCCACAACGCGCTGCCCTGTTGTAGTGGGGCCGGGCGCAGTATTCAATGCCTGCCGGCTATTGAACAGACCCGGCATGGCTTTTGGAAAACCACTGGGCAAATTGCTTTGGGAGCGGTGCCTGGCCCAATCGGCGGGCGCAGCTTGCCTCAAATCAAGCCATACAACCCGGCCAGCAGATAACCAATCAGGCACGAGGTGCCCACACCGATCAGCCCGGGCAGGATAAAGCTGTGGTTGATGACGTATTTGCCAATGTGGGTGGTGCCCGAGCGGTCAAACTGGATGGCGGCCAGGTCGCTGGGGTAGGTGGGCAAAATGTAATAGCCGTAGGAGGCTGCAGCAAACGCCACGATGTAGCCCGGCGGCACGCCAATGGCCAGGCCGACGGGCACCATGGCGCTGACGGCTGCCGCCTGCGAGTTGACCAGTTTGGAAACCAGCAGCAGTGCGATGGCATAGGTCCACGGCTGGGTCTTGACCAGCTCCGTCAAGGCTGCTTTCAGTGCGGGCAGGTTGGCCTCAAACACGGTGTCCGCCATCCAGGCAATACCAAACACCGCCACCACGGCAATCATGCCGGCGCGAAACACCTCGGTCTTGCCGATGCCCGACGGGTCGGTCTTGGTGAACATGATCATCAGTGCACCGGCCAGCAGCATGAACATCTGGATTGTCAGCACCATCGACAGCGGCTTGCCACCGACCAGCGGTCGCAGCGATTGGTAAGCACCCAGAAACGCCACCACGGCAATGGCACCCAAAAAGATCCACATGGCAGTCCATTGGCTGGCGGTCAACGTTTTGCCGATCAGGGTCGCGCTTTGACCGTAAACAATCTGGCGCTGCTCGGGGTCGGCAATGCGTTTTTGAACCTCTTCATCCTGGTCGAGGTCTTTACCGCGGAACCAGCTGAAGATGCCGATCATCAGCACGCCAGCCAGGGTGGATGGAATGGTGATGGACAGCACCTCGATAAAGTCAATCACGTGACCATCGACCGGTACTTTGGCCAGAAAGGCCACCAGCGACACCACGGCTACCGACACCGGGCTGGCCAAAATGCCCATCTGGCTGGCAATGGAAGAGGCCGCCATGGGGCGCTCGGGGCGAATGTTGTTCTTGATGGCAATGTCGTAAATGATCGGCAGCATGGTGTAAACCACATGACCGGTGCCACACAAAATGGTCAGAAAACAGGTGGTGAACGGGGCCAGGATCGAGACATATTTGGGGTTGCGCCGCAGCAGCTTTTCAGCGCCCAGCAGCAAGACCTCCAGTCCACCGGAAGCCTGCAATGTGGCCGACGCTGCCACCACGGCAATGATGGTCAGCATCACGTCCACTGGCGGTTTGCCTGGCGGCAAATTGAAAACAAAGGTCATGATGACAATGCCAATGCCACCTAGCAGACCCAATGCAACACCGCCTTTGCGGGCACCATAAAACAGGCATATCAGTATGACTGCGACCTGTAACAAGATATCCATGAGTGACTCCTTTGCGAAGGTTTGATTGTATTTTTGGCCTAGGGTTTACCCTTGATCGCAATCTCGTGATTGTTTGATGAGGGTCAACAAAGTTCAATATTTGTAATTAACTGTTAATAAATATAAAGGCGCACCGTGCTCAGTCCATTTCTTCAGGTCTGATAAACGCTGGCTGGGCTGGGATAATGCGGTGCCATGGACATCTTCATCACGCTTTTTGACTTTATCTTGCACGTCGACAAACACCTTGAGTTGTTTGTGCAAAGTTACGGCCCCTGGGTTTACGCCCTGTTGTTTCTGATCATCTTTGTTGAAACTGGCGTGGTCGTCATGCCGTTTTTGCCAGGTGACTCGTTGCTGTTTGTGGTGGGTGCCATGTGCGGGGTCGGGTTGATGAATTACCCGCTGTCGGTCGGGTTGCTGCTGGCCGCGGCCATTTTGGGCAATCAATCCAACTACCTCATTGGCCGATATTTTGGGCCCAAGGTATTTGGCTGGGAAGACTCGCGCTGGTTCAATAAAAAAGCCTTTGATCAGGCGCATGCGTTTTACGAAAAGTACGGCGGCATCACCATTGTGGCGGCACGCTTTATGCCCTTTTTACGCACCTTTGCACCGTTTGTGGCGGGCGTGGCGCAAATGACGCGCAGCCGTTTTACGTTTTTTGACGTGACGGGTGGCGCGCTTTGGGTGGGTGGCATCATCACCGTTGGCTATTTCTTTGGCAATATCCCGTGGGTCAAGCTGCATCTGGACAAGATCATCTGGGCAATGATTCTGATTCCAGGCTTGCTGGTGATGGCCGGCGCTGTGCGCGCCCGTTTCAAGGCTTCGCCACCGGCTTAAAACTGAATGCCCGCCGGATTGCCTGGGTAGACCTGAGGCGGCGGCGGTGTCGGGAGCGGGTTGACATCGCTGGCTTTAGGTGCGGCGGGCACAGCCGGTGCAGCAGGGGCTTGGGCTGTCACCAGCGGTGTCGCGGCTGGGTTGCGATAGTTTGCCGGCAATTTGCTTTTCTCAGGGTAGCCCGCGGCTGACAGGTATTGCATCCACTCCTGGTCTGAGTAGCCTCTGATCTGCTGACCACCGACCGTCAGCAAGGGCAAAGACGTGGTGCCAGCAAGTCGCTGAAGCGATTCGATGTCGTCATTGCTGTTGATTGTTTTTTCTGAAAAAGGCACGCCGCGCGTGCGCAACAAACTGCGCCCGCTGTCGCACGGGGCGCAATCTTTGGCGGTGTAGAGCGTGACCGGGTATTTGGTAACAGCCTGACGCAGCTCGTAGGGCAGGGCAGGGCCGCTGGTCTCGGCGGACGCTGCGGCTGCTTCAACGCCGGTGACTTTTGCAGCGCTGGCCGGGGGCTTGTCAGAAAAAGTGACTTTGCCGTCCGGACCAACGATGCGGTACACCGCTTGCGCATGCGCGCCGCCTTGCGCCAGCAGCAGGCCGGCGGCCAGTGTTGCGGCAAGCATCAGGTGCTGGCCGAGGTTCGAGCTTTGCGTTCTCATCTTTGGGTATGCATACATCTTTGGATGCCTCCTGGTATTTGGGGGGTAGCGCTGGCGCAAAGGTGATCAGGTCATGCCCTGATGGCGCAGCAACGCATCCAGCGTGGGTTCGCGGCCTCGAAACGCCTTGAATGATGCCATGGCCGGACGACTGCCACCAGCTTCGAGGATGGTCTGGCGAAATCTCCGGCCGGTTTGCACATTGGGCAGGCCGTCGGCGGCCACGGTTTCTTCAAAGGCCGCATAGGCATCGGCGCTTAACACTTCGGCCCATTTGTAGCTGTAGTAACCGGCAGCGTAGCCACCCGCAAAAATATGGCTGAAGGTATTGGCAGTGCGCGACCAGGCAGGTGGGTGCAGCACGGCAACCTCGTCACGCACCTGGCTGAGCAGCGGCAACAGGTCGTGCGCCGGGTTGTGCTCGGTGTGCAGCAGCATGTCAAACAGCGAAAACTCGATCTGGCGCAGCGTTTGCAGACCGCTCTGGTAGTTTTTGGCGGCCAGCATCTTGTCAAACAAGGCCCGTGGCAGGGGTTGGTCGGTGTCGACGTGCGAGGTCATGTTTTTCAGCACGTCCCATTCCCAGCAAAAGTTTTCCATGAATTGGCTGGGTAGCTCAACCGCGTCCCATTCCACACCGCTGATGCCCGACACATCGCGCTCATTGACTTGTGTCAGCAGGTGATGCAGACCGTGGCCAAATTCGTGAAACAGCGTGGTCACATCATCGTGGGTCAGCAAAGCCGGCTTGCCGTCAACACCCGAGGCAAAGTTGCACACCAGGTGCGCCACCGGTGTTTGCAGGGTTTGGGTGTCAGGGCGCAGCCAGCGCGCGCGCACGTCGTCCATCCAGGCACCGCCGCGTTTGCCGCTACGTGCTGCCGGGTCCAGATAAAACTGGCCCACCAGCTGTGGGCCTTGGTCGCCCGCAGGATCAGTGGCGCGCTCAATGCGGAAAAACCGCACGGACTCATGCCAGACCGAGGTATGGTCTTCGCGGATACTGACTTCAAACAGGGTTTCGACAATGCGAAACAGCCCAGCCAGCACCGTTGGCAGCGGAAAATACTGCTTGACTTCCTGCTCGTTGAAGGCGTAGCGGGCTTCCTTGAGCTTTTCGCCCACATACGGCCAGTCCCAGGGCTGAGGGTCGGGCAGGTCCAAATGCTCCGAGGCAAACGCGCGCAGATCGGCCAGGTCCTTTTCAGCAAACGGGCGCGCGCGCGCTGCCAAGTCGCGCAAGAAGCCCACCACCTGCTGTGGTGATTGCGCCATTTTGGGTACCACCGAGAGGCTGGCAAAGTTGGGGTAACCCAATAGATTGGCCTCTTCCAGACGCAACGCCAGCAGTTCCTTGATCAGCGCAGTATTGTCATAGCGGCGCGCGTCTTGGTCGGCTTGGTCTGAGGCACGGGTGACATAGGCGCGGTAAAGCGTTTGGCGCAGGTCGCTGCTGCGGGCAAACTGCATCAGCGGCAGGTAGCAGGGCATCTTGAGGGTCAGTTTGTAGCCTTCTTTGCCTTGAGCCTGAGCCTCGGCGCGTGCTGCCTGCACCACGTCGGCGGGCACACCGGCCAACTCGTCCTGCGTGGCGAAATAGGCGAAAGCATCGGTGGCGTCGAGCGCGTTTTCGCTGAATTTCTGGCTGGCTGCAGCTTGCAGCTCCTGAATGGCGGCAAAACGTGTGCGACTCACGCCTTGCAGCTCAGCGCCACCCAGCACAAAGTTGCGCAGCGCATTGGTATGCGCCTGGGTTTGCTCCGGTGTCAGGCTCTCGGGCGGGATCGCCTTGTACTTGGCATACAACTGCTCGTCAGCACCCAGCCGGGTGTAAAACTCGGTGACGATGGGCAACGCCGCGTTGTAAGCCGCGCGCAGCTCGGGGGTATCGGCTACGCTGTTGAGGTGGCTGACCGCGCCCCAGGCCCGCCCAAGTTGTTCGGTGGCCACATCCAGCACCGTGGCAATGGCGTTCCAGTTGGCGTCAAAGTCAGGTGAGGTGACTTGTGTCAACGCGCTGTTGGCTTGCGCCAGCAATTGTTTGATCGCGGGTGCCACATGTTCTGGCCCGATCTGGTCAAAAAGTGGAAGCTGGTCAAACGAAAGCAGTGGATTCATATTATGGGTTGATTCTTTCAGCAGCTTCAAGGGTGTTTACCAGCAGCATGGTAATGGTCATGGGGCCAACCCCACCCGGCACCGGGGTGATATAGCCGGCGACCTGGCGCACGCCCTCAAAATCCACGTCGCCACACAGTTTGCCGGCATCGTTGCGGTTCATGCCAACATCCAGCACCACAGCACCGGGCTTGACCATGTCGGCAGTCAGCACATTGCGCTTGCCAACGGCGGCCACAATCACGTCGGCCTGCAGTGTCAGGGCTTTGAGGTTGGTGGTGGCGCTATGGCAGATGGTGACGCTGGCGTGTTTTTGCAAAAGCATCAGGGCCATGGGTTTGCCCACGATATTGCTGCGGCCAATCACCAAGGCGTGTTTGCCCTTGAGGTCGTAGTGGATGGACTCCAGCATTTTCATGCAGCCGTAAGGCGTGCAGGGCCAAAACCCTGGCATGCCGGTCATCAGGGCACCAGCACTGGCAACATGAAAACCATCCACATCCTTGTCCGGTGAAATGGCCTCAATCACGTGGCTGGCGTTGATATGTGCAGGCACCGGGAGTTGCACCAGAATCCCGTGAATGGCGGGGTCGTTGTTGAGGGCGTCAATGCGTGCCAGCAGTGCCGCCTCGGTCAACGTGGCCTCGTATTTTTCGAGCACTGAAAACAGGCCGGCGTCCTCGCAGGCCTTGACCTTGTTGCGCACATAGACCTGGCTGGCCGGGTTTTCGCCCACCAGCACCACAGCCAGACCAGGGGTGATGCCCCGTGTTTTGAGCGCCTGCACACGGCTGGCGACATCGCTGCGGAGTTTTTGGGACAGCGCAACGCCATCAATGATCTGGGCGGGGGGCGAGGGCTGGTTCATGGCTCGATATTCTCATCAAAAAGCCCGATAGCCCTTATGGGACGGGCGTTATAAGCTATTTATTAAATAGCAATCAAACGGCTAATAGTTAGGGTTTCACAGCATTGGGCCCGAGCGCAATTTTCAGCAGGTCGGCCACTGTGTTGGCGTTGAGCTTTTCCATGATGTTGGCACGATGGGCTTCAACGGTTTTGATGCTGATGCCCAGATCATCGGCAATTTGTTTGTTCAGGCGCCCCGCCACAATGCGCTCCAGCACCTGCGACTCGCGCAGGGTCAGCCGTGCCATCAGGGCGTCACGAGTCAGCGCACTCTGGTAGTCGGCAAACGACTCCTTGGCCTGCTCCAGCATGCGCTCGACCAGCGGCACCAACTGCTCTTCATTGAACGGCTTCTGAATGAAGTCCATGGCACCTTTTTTCATGGTGTCCACCGCCATTGGCACGTCACCGTGGCCGGTGATGAAGGCCAACGGTAGGGGCGAATGCACTTCGATCAGGCGGTTTTGCAGTTCAAGCCCGGTCATGCCACCCATGCGGATGTCAACAATCAGGCAAGCCACTTCGCGCGCATCGTAGCGGCTCAGAAACGACTCGGCAGAGTCGAAGCAGCGCACCCGGTAGTCTTTGCCCTCAAGTAACCACTGCAGAGAATCGCGCACGGCCTCATCGTCGTCGATGACATAAACCGTGCCTTTTTTGGGAATCAAACTCATGGTGAAACCTGAAATCCTTGTTGTTCAGAACGCTTGGGTGGCGTTGTCGGCAAAGGGTCTGCCATCGGGATCCAGAAGGTAAAGCAGCATCCCGTAATCACCTCGCCATTGTAAAGGTTCGCGGCTTTCATTCGGCCCATGTGCGACTCGACGATCGAGCGGCATAGGCTCAAGCCAATGCCCATGCCTTCAGCTTTGGTGGAATAGAACGCCTCATACAACCGCGCCATGACCTCTGGGGCGATGCCCAGGCCGGTGTCTGTGACCATGAATTCGACCACGTCCCTGCCTTGCGACCGAGCCGGTGCCACCCGCAGTTTGACCAGCCGCTGCGCCGTGGGGCGCTGGGCCGAGTCCACCGACTCGGCGGCATTCTTGAGCAGATTGAGCAGCACCTGTTCGATCAAAATCGGGTCCACCAGCAGGTGGGGTATGCCAGGTGCCACAAACTGGACCAATTTGACGTTGCGCCGGCGCAGCTCGATTTCGGCCAGCTCGACGGCTTCGGCCACCATGTTGCTGACGCTGGCAATCGTGCGGTTGGGTTCGCTGCGCTTCACAAAAGAGCGGATGCGCTGAATGATCTGGCCGGCGCGGTGTGCCTGGCGGGCGGTTTTCTCCAGGGCACCCAGCAGTTCTTCCTCGTTGATCTGTTTGCCTTTGATGCGCGACACCATGCCATTGCAGTAATTGTTGATGGCTGTGAGCGGCTGGTTCAGTTCGTGCGCCACGCTCGACGCCATTTCACCCATGGTGATCAGGCGGCTTGAGGCTTGCGCGCGCTCGGCTTGCACTTCAGACTGCTCCTCGGCGATGCGCCGCGCCGTGATGTCGGTGGCAATGACCATCTGCGCGAGCCGGCCATCGACCCAGCTCAGGTAACGCGTGCGCACCTCGAGCCAGCGCCCCAGGCTACCCAGATAGATCTCGGCACTCTCGGCCTCTTTGTCTGAAAGATGGTTGGTCGGCAGTCCGGCAAATGAATCAACCGCGTCGTCCTGGGCTTCGTCGGTGTGCACCGGGGCTGGCACGCCAGCTTCGGCCACCAATTGCAGATGCCCCTGGGTTTGAATGCCAAACCACAGGCGGTACAGCTTGTTGGTAAACAGCAACTCGTCGCTGCCCAGTGGTGCCACCGAAATCGACGCGTCCAGCGCTTCCAGCACGGTGGTAAAACGCTCGTGTGAGGCGGCCAGCTGTTCGCGCACGCGGGTTGGTTCTGTGATGTCAATCATCGAGGTCATCCACCCGGTTTGTTGACCGAACGCATCAATCAGCGGCGACACATACAGCCGTGCCTCGATCAAGGCACCGTCCTTGCGTTTGACCCGAAACTGAATGCCGCTGGGCTGCACGCGACCTGCCAATTCGTCTGACAGGTGCAATTTCAGGACATCAAAGTCTTCCTCGGGCCAGTAGGGGAATGGGGCGGTTTTGCCGACCAGGTCATCTTCGCTCCAACCTGTCATGCTGCAAAAGGCGGCGTTGACATAGGTAATGCGACCCTGCATGTCCAATGCGCGCATGCCGGTCAGCATGGAGTTTTCCATGGCCCTGCGGAAAGCGGTTTCGCGCACCAGCGTCTCTTGGGTTTTGATGCGCCGGCGGGTGTGGCGCCAGTTGGCCAGCAGCAGCCAGGCGGTAATTGCGCTTAACACCAGCACCAGCCAGAACAAGCCGCTGCCAATCACGCCGAACGATGTCCGGTACACCTGTCCGCGCAAGTACAGGCCCTTGCCCACCGGCGACACCGGAACTTCGTAGGTGTTGACCGGGTTGGCCCAAGGCAGCAGGTGGCGTCTGAGTTTGCTCTCGGTCATCGTCGTTCCGGCCAGGGCTTTGCCCTCCCAATCATGAAACGACACCGCGTATTTGGCGTTGATCTCATTGGGCACCCCGTAACGAAACAGCGCATCGACCGAGTACTCGGCCATCAGGTCACCCTTGAAGCGGGCTTTTTCGATCAGTGGCAAGTGCAGTTGCAGCACGGCGGCCATATTGGGCTGGGCATGGGGTGTGGAGTAGCTGGGCAAAAGCAGGTCGCGCACCACGGCGAAATTTTCCAGCGTGTCTGGTGCCTGGATGCTGGAGCCGCTGTCACGTTGAAATTTGTCAGACCGACTGGCCGCGTTGAAGCTCACCCGCACGCGCTTTTTGTCGTCAATCCAGGTCAGGCCCTGGACCTCGGGATAGAGATTGGCAAAGGCTTCGGCGCGCGCCAAAAAATCGGCGTGGCTGACCTCGCGGCTGGAGATTTCACGCGCAAAACGCAAAAACTGCTCCTGCTGCTCCAGCAGGCGCAGGCGTAAGCGTTGGTGTGTGTATTCAATGTCGTGGTTGACGGCCTCGCGTTCGCGCGATATCTCCTCGAAGCGCAAATAGGCAAAAGCCACCAGAATGGTCATCAAGAACAGCAGCACCGCCGCCAACGGAGCAAGCATGGCAAAACGGTCCTGGCGCTGCGGTGATTGCCGGGACCACCAAAGTCTCAGCGGCTCGATCGACATGAGCCTGGCAGGCTGGAAAACATTCGGGCGGCTAAGCAATGACATTGTCTGAGTGTAGAAGCTTTGCAGATCCGATAGGGCACCTTACAATTTTATAATATGAAATCAAAATACACTATTTAAAATTTTTAACAATATGTCTTAGAATGAAGTCAGTCCTAAATTGAGACGTTTCAACTAACATCGCACGGCAATAACACAGGAGACATGCATGTCAGCAGCTTCGCAAAACCCCACAGGCAGCATCGAGGTCGATACCGATCGCCAGGAAACCCGAGAGTGGATGGACGCGCTCAGCGCTGTCATCCAGGCGGAAGGCCCAGAGCGGGCGCACTTCCTGCTTGAGCAACTGCTGGAGCACGCGCGCCAAAGCAGCATTGATATGCCCTTTTCGGCCAATACCGGCTATGTCAACACCATTGAAACCGACCAGGAAGAACGCTGCCCAGGCAATATCGAGATCGAAGATCGCTTGCGCGCCTACATGCGCTGGAACGCCATGGCCATGGTGGTCAAGGCCAATCGCCATCACCCCGAAGACGGCGGTGATCTGGGCGGCCACATTGGCTCATTTGCCTCGCTGGCGCACATGTTTGGTGCCGGTTTCAACCACTTCTGGCATGCCGAATCCAAAGATCATGGCGGCGACTGCCTGTATATCCAGGGCCATGTGGCCCCTGGCGTGTATGCCCGGGCCTACCTGGAAGGCCGCCTTTCCGAGGAGCAGTTGCTCAATTTCCGCCAGGAGGTCGATGGCAAGGGCCTGTCGAGCTACCCGCACCCCAAGCTGATGCCAGCGTTCTGGCAGTTTCCGACAGTGTCGATGGGGCTGGGGCCGCTGATGGCGATTTACCAGGCGCGCTTTCTAAAGTACTTGCATGCCCGCGGCATTGCCAACACCGAAAACCGCAAGGTCTGGGTGTTTTGCGGCGACGGCGAAATGGATGAAGTCGAAAGCCTGGGTGCGATTGGCCTGGCTGCGCGTGAAAAGCTCGACAACCTGATTTTTGTCGTCAATTGCAACCTGCAGCGCCTGGACGGTCCGGTGCGAGGCAACGGCAAGATCGTGCAAGAGCTCGAAGGCGAATTTCGCGGTTCCGGCTGGAACGTCATCAAGTTGCTGTGGGGCAGCAACTGGGACCCGCTACTGGCGCGCGACAAGGACGGCGCGCTGCGCAAGATCATGATGGACACGCTGGATGGCGACTACCAGTCGTTCAAGGCCAACGACGGTGCCTATGTGCGCAAAAACTTCTTTGGCCGCAGCCCCGAGACGCTGGAGATGGTCGCCAAGATGAGCGACGACGACATCTGGGCCTTGCGTCGCGGTGGTCATGACCCGCAAAAGGTTTATGCGGCTTTTCACAAGGCGGTCAACCACAAGGGCCAGCCGTCAGTGCTGCTGATCAAGACCGTCAAGGGTTTTGGCATGGGCAAGTCAGGCGAGGGCAAAAACAATGTGCACCAGACCAAGAAGCTCACCGACGAAGACATCAAGGCCTTTCGCGACCGCTTCAACATCCCGGTGCCCGACAGCCAGTTGGCCAGCATCCCGTTTTACAAACCGGCCGAAGACACGCCCGAGATGCGTTACCTGCATGAGCGCCGCCAGGCGCTGGGCGGCTACCTGCCAAGCCGCCGTGCCAAAGCCGACGAGCAGTTCACTGTGCCCTCGCTGGATATTTTCAAGAGCGTGATGGAGCCGACCGCACCCGGGCGCGAGATTTCCACCACCCAGGCCTATGTGCGCTTCTTGACCCAGTTGCTGCGTGACCAGGCGCTCGGCCCCAGGGTGGTGCCGATTCTGGTCGACGAAGCCCGCACCTTTGGCATGGAAGGGCTGTTTCGCCAGATTGGTATCTACAACCCGGCCGGCCAGCAGTACACCCCGGTCGACCGAGACCAGGTGATGTACTACAAGGAAGATGTCAAAGGTCAAATCTTGCAAGAGGGCATCAACGAGGCCGGCGGCATGGCCAGCTGGATTGCCGCGGCCACCAGTTACAGCACCAGCAACCGCATCATGGTGCCGTTTTATGTGTATTACTCGATGTTTGGCTTTCAGCGTATTGGCGACCTGGCCTGGGCAGCGGGCGACATGCAGGCGC
The DNA here is from genome assembly GCA_016719055.1 of Candidatus Rhodoferax mariagerensis. Classification (GTDB taxonomy): domain Bacteria; phylum Pseudomonadota; class Gammaproteobacteria; order Burkholderiales; family Burkholderiaceae_C; genus Rhodoferax; species Rhodoferax mariagerensis. The sequence goes on from JADKAW010000044.1 coordinate 89,415, forward strand.
GGGGCTTTTTGCTGGGCGGCACCAGCGGGCGCACCACACTCAACGGCGAAGGCCTGCAGCACGAAGACGGCCACAGCCATATTCTGGCCGGCACCATCCCTAACTGCATCAGCTACGACCCGACCTTTGCCCACGAGGTGGGTGTGATCCTGCACCATGGCCTGAAACGCATGGTCGAGCGTCAAGACAACGTCTTTTATTACCTGACGCTGCTGAACGAAAACTACGCCATGCCGGGCCTGACCCCCGGCACCGAAGACCAGATCATCAAAGGCATGTACCTGTGCAAACCCGGAGCCGACGGTGTGCTTGGCCCGCGTGTGCAACTGCTCGGCTCTGGCACCATCCTGCGCGAAAGTTTTGCGGCGCAAATGCTGCTGGCGGTGGATTGGGGCATCCAGGCTGATGTGTGGAGCTGCCCGAGCTTTAACGAGCTGGCGCGCGATGGCCAGGCCTGCGAGCGGCACAACCTGCTGCACCCCACCGCTGAGCCCGCTGTGTCGTTTGTGACCCAACAGTTGGGTGCGTCGAGCGGACCGGTGGTGGCTTCCACCGACTACATCAAGTCGTATGCCGAGCAGATTCGCCCCTTTATTCCCAAGGGCCGCCCTTACAAGGTGCTGGGCACCGACGGCTTTGGCCGCAGCGATTTCAGAAGCAAACTGCGTGAGCATTTTGAAATCAACCGCCACTACATTGTGGTGGCCGCCCTGAAGGCGCTCAGCGAAGACGGCAGCGTGCCGGTGGCCAAGGTGGCCGAGGCCATCGCCAAGTACGGCATTCAGGCCGACAAGGTCAACCCGCTTTACGCGTAACAGCCCCAACCCCTCAGGAGTGTGAAATGGCTTTGTTAGAAATTGTGGTTCCCGATATTGGCGACTTTGAAGAAGTGGCGGTGATCGAGCTGCTGGTCAAACCCGGCGACAGCGTCAAAGCGGAGCAGTCGCTGCTCACGGTCGAGTCGGACAAGGCGTCGATGGAAATTCCGTCCAGCCACGCCGGTGTGGTCAAGTCGCTGAAAGTAGCGCTGGGCGACAAGGTCAGCAAGGGTTCGCTGGTGCTGTTGCTGGAAGTGGCCGGCGACGCCGCCGTGCCAGCGTCGGCCGAGCCCGCAGCGCCTGCAGTTATTGAACAAAAAGAGGCTCCAGCCCAGGTAACACCTACGCCAGCTGCTATCAGTTCTGTAGTATCCAGCAGTGGCCCTGTTGAGCTGCGGGTGCCCGACATCGGCGACTTCAAGGACGTCACGGTGATTGAGGTGATGGTCAAGGTGGGCGACAGCATCAAGCTCGAACAAAGCCTGATCACCGTCGAGTCAGACAAGGCCTCGATGGAAATTCCGGCCAGTGCCGCCGGCGTGATCAAAGAGCTCAAGGTCAAACTTGGCGACAAGGTCAATATTGGCGACCTGCTGGCGGTGCTGGCCGGGTTTGCACAGGCACCGGCGACGCCGGCAATTGCTGCCGATTTGGCATCAAAAGTGCCTGTAGCCCCCGTCAATCAAGCGCAAGCAGCTACTGATTCTGTAGTAATTCAGCTGCCAGCTGCAGTTGCCAGCACGGTGCCAGCCCACAACCCGACCGTGGCACCGCTGGGATTGCCACACGCATCGCCGTCGGTGCGCAAATTTGCCCGCGAACTCGGCGTGCCGCTGGCCGAGATCAAAGGCAGCGGCCACAAAGGCCGTATCACGGATCTGGACGTGCAGTCATTCACCCGTTCTGTGATGAGTGGTGCGGTGCAGACTGCTTTGATCGCGGCACAGCAGGCGGCCAAACCCGCTGCAGCAACTCAGGCTGGTGACGGCGCTGCGCTGGGGTTGATCCCCTGGCCGAAGGTGGACTTTGCCAAGTTTGGCCCAATCGAGCGCAAGGAACTCAGCCGCATCAAGAAGATCAGCGGCGCCAACCTGCTGCGCAATGCCATCATGATTCCGGCCGTGACCAACCACGACGATGCCGACATCACCGACCTGGAGGCTTTTCGCGTTTCCACCAACCTGGAAAACGAAAAGAGCGCGAAATCTGGAAACAACACAAGCGTTGTAAAGGTCACCATGCTGGCTTTTTTGATCAAGGCCTGTGTGGCCGCACTCAAGAAATACCCCGAGTTCAACAGCAGCCTGGATGCTGAAAGTGACAATTCGGCGCTGATCTACAAGCAGTATTACCACATTGGTTTTGCCGCCGACACCCCCAACGGCCTGATGGTGCCGGTGATCAAGGATGCCGACAAAAAAGGCATCTTCCAGATCAGCACCGAGATGGGTGAATTGGCCAAAAAGGCCCGCGACGGCAAACTCAGCCCCACCGAGATGAGCGGTGCCTCGTTCACCATCAGCAGCCTGGGCGGCATTGGCGGGCGGTACTTTACGCCCATCATCAATGCGCCTGAAGTGTCGATTCTTGGTGTGTGCAAATCCACCATCGAACCGATCTGGGACGGCAAGGCGTTCCAGCCACGACTGATGTTGCCATTGAGTTTGACCTGGGATCACCGAGTGATCGACGGTGCCGCAGCGGCACGGTTTAACGTCTATTTGGGTCAGATCCTGGGCGACTTTCGCCGGGTTTTGCTTTAACAACGCCTAGCGGTGTGCGGTGGGTGTCTAACGCAGCGAAATCAAGGAGGAGGTTCGGGGCTCGCCCCGAACCGGGGGACATTCGCGGAGTTAGGCACTCAGCGCACGCTGCGGGTTAAAAAATTTAACCCAACAAACTAAGCACAGATATTTCAAGTTACTGAAAGAACAGCCATGGCACAAATCGACATCAAAGTCCCAGACATTGGCGACTTCGCCGAAGTCACCGTGATCGAATTGCTGGTCAAACCCGGCGACATCATCAAAGCGGAACAAAGCCTGATCACCGTCGAGTCTGACAAAGCCTCGATGGAGATCCCGTCCAGCCACGCCGGTGTGGTCCAGTCTGTCAGCGTCAAGCTAGGCGACAAGGTGTCCGAAGGCTCGGTGCTGCTGGTGCTGGAGGCGGCTGGCGATGTTGCCGCGCCAGCGACTGCCACCGTAGATTTCAAGCAAAATCAGCCTCCAGCCCAGATAGCACCTGCGCAAGCAGCTATTCAACCTGTAGCGCCTTTGGCATCCGTGGCGGCCCCTGCTGCTGCCAGCTTTGCCGGCACAGCGGATATGGACTGCGACCTGCTGGTGCTGGGTGCCGGCCCTGGTGGCTACAGCGCGGCGTTTCGCGCCGCTGATCTGGGCCTGAAAGTGATTTTGGTGGAGCGCTACACCACGCTGGGCGGTGTCTGCCTGAATGTGGGATGCATCCCGTCCAAAGCGCTGCTACATGTGGCCGCCGTGATGGATGAAGTCAGCCACCTGAGCGACCTGGGCGTGGACTTTGGCAAACCCGTGGTCAACATCGACAAACTGCGCAGCCACAAAGAAAAAGTCATCGGCAAGCTCACTGGCGGCCTGGCTGCCATGGCCAAGATGCGCAAGGTGACGGTGGTGCGTGGCTACGGCGCATTTGTTGGTGCCAACCATGTTGAGGTGGAAGAAACCACCGGCACGGCGCAAGACAAAACCGGTACCAAGAAGACCATCGCGTTCAAGAAATGCATCATTGCCGCTGGCAGCCAGGCCGTGCGCCTGCCCTTCATGCCCGAAGATCCGCGCGTGGTGGACAGCACCGGTGCTTTGGCTTTGAAGGCAGTACCCAAACGCATGCTGATTCTGGGTGGCGGCATCATCGGCCTTGAAATGGGCACCGTTTACAGCACCTTGGGCGCGCGCCTGGATGTGGTCGAAATGCTCGACGGTCTGATGCAGGGCGCTGATCGCGATCTGGTCAAGATCTGGCAGAAGATGAATGCCAAGCGCTTTGACAACATCATGCTCAAAACAAAAACTGTAGCTGCTGAGGCAACACCAGAGGGCATCAAGGTCACCTTCGCACCGGCAGAGGAGGGCGTGCAAGTGCCCGAGCCACAAACCTACGACCTGGTGCTGCAAGCTGTGGGCCGCACGCCCAACGGCAAAAAGATTGCCGCTGACAAGGCCGGCGTGGCCGTGACCGAGCGGGGCTTCATCAACGTCGACATCCAGATGCGCACCAATGTGCCGCACATCTTTTCTATTGGCGACATCGTCGGCCAGCCGATGCTGGCGCACAAGGCGGTGCACGAGGCGCATGTGGCCGCTGAAGTGATTGCTGGTGAGTTACAAGGCAACAAAGAGTTGGCCGCAGCCGCGTTCAACGCCAGAGTCATCCCCAGCGTGGCCTACACCGACCCCGAAGTAGCCTGGGTGGGCCTGACCGAAGACCAGGCCAAGGCGCAAGGCATCAAGGTCAAAAAGGGGCTGTTCCCATGGAATGCCTCGGGCCGCGCCATTGCCAATGGCCGCGACGAAGGTGTCACCAAGTTGCTGTTTGATGACTCGCCCGAGGCGCATGGCCATGGCAAGATCCTGGGCGGTGGCATGGTCGGCACGCATGCAGGTGACATGATTGGTGAAGTGGCGCTGGCGATCGAAATGGGTGCGGATGCCATCGACATTGGTAAAACGATTCACCCACACCCCACGCTGGGTGAGAGCATTGGCATGGCCGCGGAGGTGGCACACGGCAGTTGCACGGATGTGCCGCCGGCAAGGAAGTAAGCGCAGTGAGCGACCCCAAGGTAAAAGCCCGAACTGGCAACGGATCGGGCTTTTTTGCTGTCTAGCTGCTCAGTGTGGCCGCTTTTGATATGGATGCGATTGGTGTGGCAGCACGGCGCGTAAAGTTCAGTGACGGGAGAAGTTGCTTACCGCTATGTGCACGACGTCAATCCAGCAGCAACATCAAAATTGGTGACAGATCAACCAACTTTTTTGACCGTCACCTCGGTTGAAGCTTTGTGGGAACCCAGACCGTTGGTGCCGGTTAGCTGTAGGGGGTGGTCACCGCTGGTGATACGTTGCATGTGGCGGGGGTATTGCCTTCACATCCGTCACCAGTCCAGCTAAATGTATCAGCCCCTGGCGAGCAACTGGCTGTCAGCGTTGAGGATCGTTTTGAACGGATAAGAGCTGGCATGGCAGTCAGGGTGCAAACTGGTGCCAACGGATTGGTGATTACAAAGGTATTTGCTGTCGCACGGGTGTTGTTACCCTCGTTGCTTTCCGCAACAGCCGCATGTACATCGGCAATCGTGCCTGCGCCGGGATGCCTTTCCACGCACGAGCGACCGATGGATTGCTTTGAGCAAGAATGCACCTCGCTCAAACCCCTCTATGCCAGCTTCAGCCCTGGCGGCGTTTGTCTTGCTGCGCCACAAAAAATTCTCACCTTTGGGCTTTGCTGCACATGCAATATCGATGCCTGGGACACCTTGTCAATTTCGCCCAGGCAGAGCATGGGATTCAATGTTGAAATTTGCTCGGGATGTAACACTCATGATCGACAACTCCGCGCATAACCGAGATGCATAGACCCTATTGTTGTAGTTTGGAATGGTTCTACTATTTCCGTTAAGGCGCAAGATCGCGTGAACGATAGCTCGAAGTTGGCAATGAAACTAAATGTCGGCTTGCGCTGCATTCTGGTCACCCCATTCGCCAACATCAGGGTTTGCAATAAATCTCATTGCTGCCGCGACGCTCCTAAGAATAACTCATATTAGCAGCCTTTTTGGTCTCCAGCCCTATAACAGCAAGCGCTAGCCACTATCAAAATAAGAGTTTCAGGCTGTTTGTCAGGGTATTGGCCAGCGTCGCTTCCATGGTTTGCGCCGTGGTGACCAGCGCATCAGTCAAGGCAGCGCGCAGGGGGTGCAGTGCAGCCACCGCCGGCAGCAGCAAGCTGACCTGAAACGCAATCGGCACGCTCAAGCCTCGCACCAGTAGATCGGGTCCGGCCAGTTCCATCGCGGTTAGCGGATTGACGATGGCCACCCCCAGGCCCTGGCGCACCATGGCGCATACCGCCACGGCGCTGGCGGTTTCCAGCCAGGCTTGGCGCTTGACGCCGGCGCTGGCAAACATCTGGTCAATCGCGGCACGGTAAGGGTCGCCGTCGGCCAGGCTGATAAATCGCTCACCTTCAAAGTCTTGCGGCTGCAGCACGGTTTTGCGGCACAGGGCGTGGTTGCGCGGCAGCACAGCCACCTCATTCACCTGCAACAGTGGCCGCAGTGTGACACCCACCGGTGCTTCGCTGGTTTCGCTCAAACCGACATCAAACCGCTGCTCGCTCATGGCCTGCTCCAGCCAGGGGGACTCTTGTGGATGGACGCTGACGGCAGCTTGTGGCAACACTCGGGCCAACTGCAAGAGCGCATGCGGCACCAGTGCATGGGCCAGTGCTGGCAGGCAGGCCAGCCGTAAGCGCCCGCTGGTCTGATGACGTAACTCAAGCGCACGCCTGGCGATTTGGTCCAGCCCGACAAAAGATCGATCCACTTCTTGCAACAAGGCCAGCGCGCGTTGCGTGGGGCGCAGTCGCCCGCGTACCCGGTCAAACAAGTCAAAGCCCAGCAGTTGCTCCAGCCGCGCCAGCTCGCGGCTCAGTGTGGGTTGACTGGACGCTGTGGCGTCTGCTGCGCGGCCCAGGTTGCCGTGCAGCATGATGGCCCGAAACATGACCAACTGGCGGTGGGTGAGGGCGGGGACAGCGGGTGTTGGCAAGGCAGAAATCATCTACCAACTATATCAATAGTGAATTGATAATAAACATTAAAGCTATTGATTGAATCGATAGACCAGGGGATGATGCCGCCATGAACCCATTTACCCCCCAGACTCTGGCCACACTGGCCCATGCCCACGGCACCCCTTTGTGGGTGTATGACGCTGCCACCATCGAATGCCAAATCCAGGCCCTACGCCAGTTTGACGTGATCCGTTTTGCCCAAAAGGCCAATTCCAACACCCACATCCTGCGCCTGATGCGCCGCCTGGGGGTGCAGGTGGACGCGGTGTCTCTGGGCGAAATCGAGCGTGCGTTGGCGGCCGGCTACACGCCGGGTCTGCACAACGGCCATGCCGAGATCGTTTTTACCGCCGATTTGCTGGACCGGGCCACGCTGGCACGCGTGGCCGAGTTGAAGGTTCCGGTCAACTGCGGCTCGATCGACATGCTCGACCAGCTGGGTGCCGCCAGCCCCGGCCACCCGGTCTGGCTGCGCATCAACCCCGGTTTTGGCCACGGCCACAGCAACAAGACCAACACTGGCGGTGAACACAGCAAACATGGCATTTGGCACACCGACCTGCCAGTGGCTTGCCAACGTGTGCGTGCCAATGGGCTGCAACTGTTGGGATTGCATATGCATATTGGCTCAGGCGTTGATTACCATCACCTGCAGGAAGTGTGTGGTGCCATGGTCACGTTGGTGGATGGGGTCAAAGCACAAGGCATGGATTTGCAGGCGATTTCGGCGGGCGGCGGCCTGTCCATTCCTTACCGTATGGGTGAACCATCCATTGACACCCAGCATTATTTTGAACTGTGGCATGCCGCCCGCCAGCAGATTGCCCAGCGACTTGGTCATCCGGTGACTCTGGAAATAGAGCCAGGCCGCTATTTGGTGGCTGAAAGCGGCGTTCTGGTGACTGAGGTGCGTGCCACCAAACAGATGGGCAGCAACCCGTTTGTGATGGTCGATGCCGGGTTTAGCGACCTGATGCGCCCCAGCATGTATGGCAGTTTCCATGGCATGGAGTTGCTTCACGGCGATGGCTCGGCAGTTGTTGGTGCAGCGCAGCCGACCGTGGTCGGCGGCCCGCTGTGCGAGTCGGGCGATGTGTTCACGCAAGGCGAGGGCGGCGTGGTGCAACAGCGCCAACTGCCGCCAGCGCAGGTCGGTGACCTGCTGGTGCTGCATGACGCCGGGGCCTATGGTGCGTCGATGTCGTCCAACTACAACACCCGGCCGCTGATTGCCGAGCTGCTGATCGAGGCTGGCCAGCCCCGTCTGATCCGGCGCCGGCAGACCGTGGCTGAGCTGCTGGCGCTAGAGATTGTGGGCTGACTTGTTGCCTAGATCCGCGCCAGGCTAGCCCTGCGCAGCCACCCGGTCTGCCTGGCTATGCAGCTTGTTCAAAGCACTCATATAGGCCTTGGCTGACGCCACCACAATGTCCGGGTCGGCCCCCACACCGTTCACTATGCGGCCGCTGTTTTGCAAGCGCACGGTGACCTCGCCCTGGCTTTCGGTTGAGCCACTGATCGCGTTTACAGAATAGAGCACCATCTCGGCACCACTTTTCACATTGGCTTCGATGGCTTTGAGCGACGCATCCACCGGGCCATTGCCATTGGCGGTGGCGCTCACTTCCTTGCCGCCAATGGTCATCACCACTGTTGCGACGGGCATTTCGCCGGTTTCACTGTGCTGGGCCAGTGATACGAACGCATATTGCTCTTTGCCCAACGCCACACATTCCTCGCTCACCAAAGCCAGGATGTCCTCGTCGAAAATTTCGCTCTTGCGGTCGGCCAGTTCCTTGAATTTTGCAAACGCCGTGATAGTGTCGGCCTCGCTGTCCATCTGAACGCCAAGTTCCTGCAAGCGTTGCTTGAACGCATTTCGCCCACTCAGTTTGCCCAACACAATTTTGTTGGCTGACCAGCCGACATCCTCGGCACGCATGATCTCGTAGGTATTACGCGCCTTCAAAATGCCGTCCTGGTGAATGCCAGAGGCATGCGCAAAGGCATTGGCCCCGACCACGGCTTTGTTGGGCTGAACCACAAAGCCGGTGGTTTGGCTCACCATTCGGCTGGCCGCGAGAATGTGAGTGGCATCCACTGACAAATCAAGGTCAAAATAATCACGACGCGTGCGCACCGCCATCACCACCTCTTCAAGGCTGCAATTGCCGGCACGCTCACCGAGTCCGTTGATGGTGCACTCCACCTGACGAGCGCCGCCAATCTTGACACCGGCCAGCGAATTGGCCACCGCCATGCCAAGATCATTGTGGCAATGCACCGACCAGATGGCCTTGTCAGAATTGGGAATTCGGCTGCGAAGGTTTTTGATGAATTGGCCGTACAGTTCAGGCACCGCATAACCTACGGTGTCTGGCACATTGATGGTGGTCGCACCTTCATTGATGACGGCCTCGATCACCCGGCACAAAAAATCGTCCTCGCTTCGGTAGGCATCCTCGGCACTGAACTCAATGTCTGACATCAGGTTGCGGGCAAAACGAACGGATTGTTTGGCCTGCTCCAGCACCTGCTCTGGCGTCATGCGCAGTTTTTTCTCCATGTGCAACGCCGACGTTGCAATAAAGGTGTGAATGCGCGCCCGCGCAGCACCTTTCAAGGCCTCGGCGGCCAGTGAGATATCGCGGTCATTGGCGCGGGACAAAGAGCAAACAGTGGAGTCCTTGATCGTCTTGGCAATGGCCTTGATCGCCTCAAAGTCCCCGTTGGAACTGGCTGCAAAACCAGCTTCAATCACATCCACCTTCAGTCGTTCCAGTTGGCGGGCGATTCTAAGTTTTTCGTCGCGCGTCATGGAGGCGCCCGGAGACTGCTCGCCATCGCGCAAAGTGGTGTCAAAAATCACTAACTTATCGGCCATTTAGTTACTCCTGTTTTTAAATTAAAAAAGCCCGCTGCAGTGGCAAACGGGCTTTTGGGTTGATGCAATCAAGCGCTAACAACTCCACCCGTTGGGCGGTAGTTTTAGGACTAGACGGTTTGATTTCATGCAAACAATGTAACACATGACGCGCACAAATCCACAAGCCAGCCATTTCCAACCCGGCAACTGCAAAAGACTCACCGTCGGAGCCGCCCTCGCGCAGCAGCGAGTCAAGTCGATTTATCATCTAGGCATGTATCTGCCACCACAGTTTGCTGAAAATGAGCCGTCCATTGCTTGTGCGGTGATGCGCGCCCAGCCACTGGCCAGTCTTATTTCCAATGACGACCAGGGCCTGCCTTTTGTAACGCCTTTGCCGCTGCACGTCCAGGAGCGTGATGGCAGCATCCTGCTGCTTGGGCACTGCGCCAAAGCCAATCCGCATTGGCGCTACCTGCAGGCGCGCCCTCAGGCGGTGGTGACGTTCCTGGGGCCCAACGCCTACATGAGTCCACGCGTGTATCCGGATTTGACGCGGGTTCCGACCTGGAGTTATTTGATGGTGAGTTGCACCGTACAGGCCAGTTTTTTGGACGGTGTGGACGACAAGGACCGCTTGCTCAAACACCTGATCCACGAGCACGACCCTGACTATGCCGAGCAATGGCGAAGCTTAGGCGAGGACTATCAGCGCCGGATGATGGCTGGCATTGTGGCGTTTGAGTTGGCGGTGACTGATTTTGAGTGCAAGATCAAACTCAATCAGCATCGCCCCGAGTCACATGCTGCCATGCATTCGGCGTATTCGAGTGGCAACGACAACCAGCGCGCCCTGGCCGACTGGATGGTGCGCCTGGGGCTTGTCACGCCAAACCCTGGCCGCTGACAAGTGGGCGATCCGCACACGGCGTTAGATGAGCATTGGATGCGTCTGGCGCTGGCAGAAGCCGAGAAAGCCAGAGCAAACGGCGAGGTCCCGGTCGGTGCGGTGCTGGTGCGCCGCGGCACCGTGATTGCTACCGGGCACAACTCACCCATCACTGCACACGACCCCACGGCGCACGCCGAAATCGTCGCCTTGCGTGCTGCTGCCCAGCATCTTGGTAACTATCGGCTGCAGGACTGCGAGCTTTTTGTCACCCTGGAGCCTTGCAGCATGTGCGCCGGTGCCATGCTGCATGCGCGTGTCAAACGGCTGGTATATGGTGCGGCTGATGCAAAAACCGGCGCTGCCGGATCCGTCACCGACCTGTTTGCGTTGCCACAGCTCAACCACCAGACACAGGTGCGGGGCGGTGTGCTGTCTGAAGACTGTGCCCGGTTGCTGCAGGATTTTTTCAGCCAACAGCGTATCCTCCAGCGCCAGGCCGAAGCGGGCAGGGCGCTGCGAGAAGATGCATTGCGCACACCCGAGAAGTGCTTTGAATCGTTGCCAGCTTTGCCTGCGCCGTCTTATTACGTCAATGACCTGCCAAGTTTGGCCGGGCTGCGGCTGCACTATCTTGACACTGGCACCATCGCAGCTGGGACAACGCTGGTTTATCTGCATGGACCGCAGGACTGGTGTTACGCCTGGCTTGACAGCATTTCGGGCGCCGCACATGGCGAATACCGCGTTGTTTGCCCGGACTTGATTGGTTTTGGAAAAAGTGACAAACCCAAAAAAGCGTCTTTTCACACTGTCGCCTGGCACACAAAAGTGCTGCTTGAACTGTTTGAGCGCTTGAACTTGCAAGGTGCCACCCTGGTCGGACCCACCTCGATGGCGACTCTCATGCAGCAAGTTCAAGCTGGCGCGCCTGAAACGGTTGTCCAGACGCGTTACAGTCAAACCACCATTCAAGATGCATATACCCGCAACGCACCGTATCCAGACTCAGGCCACCAGGTCGCATGGCGGGCTTTTTCTTCCATAAACTTCCGCCCTGACCACCTGACAGAGCTGACCAACGAGCCATGCCAAAACACATTTACATCTACTCACCTTCTGGCGCAGTGCGTGACAAAGCCGCCTTCAAACGCGGTGTGGCCCGCCTTGAAAAGCTAGGGCATCAGCTTGAAATTGATCCAGCAGCGCTTGCCAGCAGCCAGCGTTTTGCCGGCGACGATGAAACCCGTTTGGCGGCCATCCACCGTGCGGCTGACAGCGGTGCCGATGTGGCCATGATGTCACGCGGCGGTTACGGTCTGACACGCATCCTGCCAGATATCCGCTATAAAAAGATCGCCAAGGCGATCCAAGGGGGAACGCACTTTGTTGGTATCAGCGATTTCACGGCGTTTCAACTGGCCGTGTTGGCACAAACTGGCGACGTCACCTGGGCAGGGCCGGCTTTGTGTGAAGGTTTTGGAGCAGGTTCGGGGCAGTTGCCCGATGACATCATGGAAGCCTGTTTTGATGACATGCTGAGCGGGCAGGGTGAAGGCGCTGGCTGGAAACAGCACAAAGAATTTACTACAAAAAACAGAGTGCTTAGCGCAGATGGCGAAAGGGCTGATGGCCAATTTGGTGTTGAAAACTCGGTGCTCTGGGGCGGCAACCTGACGGTCCTGGCGTCGCTCTTGGGTACACCCTATTTTCCAAGTGTCAAAGGTGGCATCCTGTTTTTGGAGGATGTGGCAGAGCATCCTTACCGCATCGAACGGACCCTGACCCAGCTGCTGCACGCCGGTGTGTTGGCCCGGCAAAAGGCGATTATGCTGGGGCAGTTCACGGACTACCAGCTCAATGCCCACGACCGTGGCTTCAAGTTGCAAACGGTGATTGACTGGTTGCGCACCAAAGTCAGGACACCGGTGCTGACCAATCTTCCGTATGGCCATGTGGCGACCAAAATTTTGTTGCCTGTGGGTGCCAAAACTGATCTGGTGGTGCAGGGCCGCGATGTACTTTTGGCATGGGGACACCTTTGATTGTGTCAACCGGTGTGAAATTGGGTCCGTGTTGGCCTAAACTCGACTTCATCTTTCACTAGGATTCTTTCTCGAATGGGCATTCAATCCACGGTTGTATTTGCCGACTTGTATGGCAGCACAGGGGTGTTTGAGGCTCTGGGCAATGCCAAGGCCACAGAGGCTGTGACCAAGATCACGGGCTGGGTTGCCAAAAAGTTCAGCGCCCATGGTGGCAGAGTCGTCAAATTTTTGGGCGATGGCGTTTTGGTAACTTTTCAGGACAGTTCAAAGGCCCTGGGCGCCGTCGTCGACATGCAGCGCTCGTACCAGCTGGTGTTGAGCAATATGCCACCCAAAACCTACATGCCGCTGCGTATTGGGGTGGTTCGTGGTGATGTCGAGGTGGTTGACGACGATTGTTATGGCGACGCAGTCAACATTGCTGCCCGTTTGAGCGAATTGACCGGTCCGCATCAGATCTGGGCCAATAGCGCGGTCATCAACGACAACGCAGCGTCCACAGAAATGCGTGTTCGGCTGCTGGGTCCGATTCATATTCGTGGGCGCTCTGAGCCTTGCACGGTTTATCAGGTGGAGTGGCAAGAGGATGTCAATTCAGAGTTTTTCACCATTGCCGCAACCATGGACTCACAGCTTGACCCGGAGCCTGCGGATGCATTGGGCGGTCAGATAGAGCTGAGCTGGCTTGAAACGCAGAAGACATTTAAGTCGTACGAGATGCCGATTTACGTTGGCCGGTCACGCCAAGTTGAGTTTTTGGTCAACGACGCCCGCGTGTCACGCACCCATGTTCGTGTGGATTGGCGCAACGGCTGTGTGGTGCTGGTGGATGTCAGCTCGTATGGCAGTTGGGTCAGATTTTCAGGTGGCGGGGCTGACCTGTTGTTGCGCCGTGAGGAGTGTGTGTTGCACGGGCGTGGCGAGATTGCGCTTGGATCACCGTTCAGTGACCTGAGCGCGCCTGTGTTGACGTTTTCGGTGCTGTGAGCGCTCAGCTTTTTTGAGGCGTATGTTACTTAACATAATATACATCGTATAAAGTCACTACGCCAGATACTGCGTCCAACTGCAAGAAGCTACCAAGTCCCTTTAGGCTGCAAACCACGGACATGGGCGCGGATCAGGTTGGCAGACTCTTCGCGGTTGCCGCGCATCGAGAAATCCAGCGCGGTCAACCCTTGCACATTCTTCAGCAACGGGTCAGCCCCGGCCGTCAGCAACAACTTGACTGCGCCGGGTGTGCCGTAATGCGCAGCCATCATCAGCGGTGTGGTGCCGTTGGGTGAGGCAGCGTCAATGTAGGCATGTTCATCGAGCAACAAACTCATCACTGGAAGATGGCCATTGGTTGACGCGTAATGCAGCGGCGCCCAGCCAGGTTTGTTGACATCGGCGTTTTTTTGAATCAGCAGCCGGCAGATTTCAAGCTCACCGGCCAAGGCTGCAAGCATCAGCGGGCTTTCGTCGGCGGAATTTCGCACCTCAACCTTGGTGCTCGGCCAATTCGCCAGCACCCGGATCACCTTGATTGAGGGCTCTTTGACGGCCAACATCAGTCCTGGCACACCTGAGGCGTCGGGTGTATTGGGGTCAAAGCCGCGTTGCAGCAAACTCTTCAGGGCCACGTCGTCATCCAATTTGATGGCCTTGAAAAAATCATCAAAAGAGCCAGCGCAAGCCAACGAAAAACCAAATAAAACAAAAGGATAAAGGAATTTTTTAAAGTGTTTGTTTAACATGGCTATCACCCTTGGCTTCGCATGAACAAGGCATCAAAGTTGTCGCTGGTGAGACGCGCCACATCCTCAACGGCCATGCCCCTGGTCTGCGCCAGCTGCGCCGCCACCAGCGGCACAAACGATGGATTATTGGTTTTACCCCGGTGCGGCGACGGCGCCAGATATGGGCTGTCCGTTTCAATCAGCAGCCGGTTCAGCGGCACCCAGGCCGCCACGTCGCGGATGCTTTGGGCACTCTTGAACGTCAAAATACCTGAAAAAGAGATATAAAACCCTAGGTCAAGTGCGGCACGCGCAGTTGCATCATCTTCGGTAAAACAATGAAAAACACCCCCTGCACTGCCCGTAGACCCGTCTTCACCCTCCTGCCGCAAAACCTCCAGCGTGTCTGCCGCTGCACTTCGGGTATGAATCACCAAGGGCTTGGTCAACTGCCGCGCTGCCCGGATGTGGGTGCGAAAACGCTCGCGTTGCCAGTGCATGTCGGCCACACTGCGGCCATTCAGGCGGTAATAGTCCAGCCCGGTTTCGCCAATGGCCACCACCTTTGGCTGGCTGCCCAGATGCAACAAATCGTCCAGACTGGGCTCCTGAACCCCCTCGCTGTCGGGGTGGACCCCAGCGGTGGCCCACAGATTGTGATGGTCCAGCGCCAACTGGTGAACGGCAGGAAATTCTTCAAGTGTGATGCTGATGCACAGGGCGCGGTCCACCTGGGCCGTCTGCATGGCGCGCAAAATTGCCGGCAGGTCTGCGACCAGTTCCGGAAAATTTAAGTGGCAATGCGAATCTGTGAACATGCCACAGCGTCAAATGGTTTGGGTGGTGCGGTCGGGGGCGACAAAGCCACTCAGAATACCTTCGATCTTGACCTTCAGCGCCTGTGATTTTTCATCTTTGGGGAACCTGACCCCCACACCTTGCGGGCGCCCTCCGGCCGCTCTGGCCGGCGTCACCCAGATTACCTTGGCCGCCACCGGGTAGCGTTGCGGGTCATCGGGCAGCGAAATCAACACGTACACCGCGTCTCCAAGCTGGTACTCGCGCAGAGTCGGAATAAAAATGCCACCATCAGTTAAGATCGGCATGTAGGCCGCAGCCAGTTCGGACAGATCTTTGATGGACAACTGAATGACGCTTGGACGCGGCACAGCCTGGCCGCCAGAATGGGGGGTACTCATGTTTTCAAGTTTAGGGCCAAATGGGCCTGACTGACCAATGCCTCCAGCATCAGTTCGGGTTTAAAGGGGTGCTCGACCGTGCGACGCGTGTCGCTGAGCGCCTTTGCCCAGCCGGTCAGGCTTTGCCAGCTGCCTGCTTTGGGCAGATCAGGCGCATTAAAAAAACGGGGTTGTGCGCCAGCCTTTTGCGCCAACAGGTCGTGGCAGATCTTGTGCAGCACATCCACCACCTGGGCGGGTGTCCAATCCTTGAACACGCTGACATCACCACGCTGCACGGCGCGTGGCAACTGCATCCAGCTGTCGCTCAGCGCGGCAAACTGCAGCGCGTCCTGCGCCCTGCCCCCGGCGGCGCGCAAACTTACCGCCGCCTTGGCTGCAGGCAGGCCCAGGTCTTCAAGCCAGCGCAAGGCTGCCGCCGGTTCCGGCCAGGTCAGGGTGTGGCCCAGGCAGCGGCTGCGAATGGTGGGCAGCAACAGGTGCGCTGCCTCAGTAGCCAGCACAAATTTCACGTCACCGGCAGGTTCCTCCAGCGTCTTGAGCAAGGCGTTGGCGGTAAACACATTCATGCGCTCAGCCGGAAACACCAGCACCGCCTTTCCCCGCCCCCGGGCGCTGGTGCGCTGTGCAAACTCGACCGTATCGCGCATCGATTCGACCCGAATCTCCTTGCTGGGCTTGCGCTTTTTGCTATCAATTTCGTCTTGTGCTTTTTCACTGAGCGGCCAGCCCAGGTCGATCAGCACGGTCTCTGGCATCAGCACGGCCAAATCGGCATGGGCAAACACGTCAATGGCGTGGCAGCTGCCACACTCGCCACAAGCCCCGGTGGCCGTGGGCCGGTCGCACAACCAGGCGCGGGCCAAGGCCAGTGCCAGATCATATTGGCCCAAACCCGAAGGGCCGGCCAGCAGCCAGGCATGGCCGCGCTGCGCCAGCAGGGCTTGGGTTTGCGCAGCAATCCAGGGTGCCACAGTGCTTGGTGCGCCGTTCATCCCAGCCAGCCCCGCTGTTGCACCGCCCGCTTCACTTCACCCCAAACACGGTCACGCGGCTGGTCGGCATTGATGCGGGCAAAACGCTGCGGCTGCGCGTCGCACCGTTGCAAATAACCCGCACTCACGCGGGTAAAAAAATCAAGTGGCTGCGACTCAAACTTGTCTGGCACGCGGCTGCCAGCCAGTCGGATGGCCGCCACTGATGGGGCCAGCTCAAACCAGATCGTCAAATCAGGTTGTCTGATGAAATCGACCGCTAGCCCTTGTACAGTCTGCACAAGACGCTCTAAATACGAGAGCGTTTTTAGATCAAAGCCACGGCCACCACCTTGGTAGGCAAAGGTCGCGTCGGTAAACCGGTCACACAGCACCACCTCGCCGCGCGCCAGGGCGGGCTCAATCAGCTGCTGCAGATGGTCACGCCGGGCGGCAAACACCAGCAGCGCCTCGGTCATGGCGTCCATGGCGTCACTGAGCACCAGCGCGCGCAGTTTTTCGGCCAGCGGTGTGCCGCCAGGCTCGCGTGTCAGTGTCACCACCCTGCCCTGTGCTTCAAAGGTTTGCGCCAACGCGCTGATGTGGGTGGATTTGCCCGCACCATCAATGCCCTCAAAGCTGATGAATAAACCGTTGTTTGTCATGGAGATGGCTTAAAACTCATTGCCCACGCTGGTACTTGTTGACCGCGCGGTTGTGTGCATCCAGATTTTCACTGAACTGGCTGCTGCCGTCGCCACGCGCCACAAAATACAGTGCCCGGCTATTGGCAGGTTGAGCGGCAGCCAGCAGGGCGGCCTTGCCCGGCATGGCAATCGGTGTGGGTGGCAAGCCACCGCGGGTGTAGGTGTTCCAGGGCGTGTCGGTTTGCAGGTCGCGTTTGCGCAGGTTGCCGTTAAAGCTGTCGCCCATGCCATAGATCACGGTCGGGTCGGTTTGCAACGGCATGCCCAGCCGCAGGCGATTGATGAACACCGAGGCAATCATGGGCCGGTCGCTGGCCAGACCTGTTTCCTTTTCCACAATGCTGGCCAGCGTCAGCAAATCTGCGGGAGATTTCAGAGGGGTGTCGGATTGGCGTGCTTGCCAGGCCGCCTCCACGTGCACGTCCATGGCGCGCAGGGCGCGTTTGAGCACGGCCAGATCGCTGCTGCCTTTGGCGTAGTTGTAGGTGTCGGGGTAAAAGCGGCCCTCAAAACCCTGCCCGGGGCGCTCCAGCTGTTGCATGATCAAATCGGGCTCCAGCCCTTGTGAATCGGGTGCTAGCTGCTCTGCTTTGCGTAGCGCGGCGCGAACTTGTTTGAAGGTCCAGCCCTCCACCAGCGTGACAGCGCGCATG
This sequence comes from Candidatus Rhodoferax mariagerensis, assembly GCA_016719055.1. GTDB lineage: Bacteria > Pseudomonadota > Gammaproteobacteria > Burkholderiales > Burkholderiaceae_C > Rhodoferax > Rhodoferax mariagerensis. Next base: position 107,125 of record JADKAW010000044.1, read on the forward strand.
GCGGCATCACCGCGCACCAGCTTTGCCAGAAGCGTGGCGGGGGTCAAGTCGCCTTCAAATTCATAACTGCCGGCCTTGATCAGCCGGTCTTGCCCCGACAGGCGAAACCACCAGTAAAGAGCTTGCGGCGAGGTGTCTACCCCGGCATCAACAGCCGCCTGCGCCACTGCGCGCGGGGTTGTGCCTGGCTCAATGGCCAGGTCCACCAGGCTGCTTTTGAGCGTCAGGCTGTGGTTGACCCACCCCCAGGCCGAACCGGCACCAGCAACATCAGCAACACCAGCAGCAACACAAAACCCTTTAAACCGCGCACAACCCTGTCACCTTTGCAGAAAATGAAGCGCATCATAATGCGCGACATGGAAAAAACTTTTCAATCTCTCAATGGCGTGATTGCGCTGGGCAATTACGGGCTGATCCGGGTGCAGGGCGACGATGCCGCCAAGTTTCTGCACGGGCAGTTGACCAACGACTTTGTGTTGCTGGGCACCGACCAGGCGCGTCTGGCTGGGTACTGCTCTGCCAAGGGCCGGCTGCTAGCCAGTTTTATTGGCTTTAAACGCAGCCCGACCGACATCTTGCTGGTGTGCAGTCGTGACATTCTGGCGGCCACACAGAAACGCCTGTCAATGTTTGTCATGCGCGCCAAAGCCCGCATCAGCGACGCAAGTGCTGATTTCGCGCTGTTTGGGTTGGTCGGAGCTGCCTGCCAGAATGCTATGACAAATAGAGTGGCTAGCGCAGACGGCGCATGGGCTAAAGCCGATTTTGATGATGTATCGCTGGTCACGCTGTACCCCGCCGACGACGTGGTGCGTGCGCTGTGGCTGGCACCCGTTGATCATGCAGCACCAGCGGGCGAAGCCATCACCCAGGCCCTGTGGGACTGGAGCGAGGTACGCAGCGGTATCGCCACAGTGTCCGCACCGATCGTCGAGGCCTTTGTGCCGCAAATGCTCAACTACGAGTCGGTCGGTGGTGTCAACTTTAAAAAAGGCTGCTACCCAGGCCAAGAGGTGGTAGCGCGCAGCCAGTTTCGTGGCACGCTCAAGCGCCGCGCGTATTTGGCGCATGGCGATACACCCATGACCCCCGGTGACGAAGTGTTTGCCGGTGGCCCCGCTGGTCAGCCGTGTGGCACGGTGGCACATGCCGCAGCGTCTCCCGCGGGTGGTTTTGACGCCATTGTGTCGATGCAGATCAGTGCTTTTGAGGCGGGCGGCGTCAGCCTGGGGGGTGTGGATGGGCCGCCGCTGGCATTGTCAGCACCGCCCTACCCGCTGCTGGCTGATATTTGACACGCCTGGTGCCCACTACATGCGGCGCTGCTGTACATTCTTCATTTTCCTCAGAGAGATTTAACATGGTCAAGAAGGCGTTAGAGCCCGCAGTGGTGTACGGTACAGAAGACCTGCTGACGAGTCTGTGCAATTCAGTCACCCGGGTGCTGAATGTGGCCACCCAATGCCAGATTCACTACTCCGGCATGGTGCAGCGCATCACCAAAACCTGCCTGAAGCCTGACATTGGCTGCTTTGTGCTGTTTGACGGTGGTTTCTCGGGGCTGGTGGTGATCAACTTTTCAGCCGCCACGGCGATGGAGCTGTATGAAAGCTACATGCTCAACATGGGTATGCCCAAAAGCGAACTGGCCAGCGCCCACACCTCGGATGAAGTCAGCAACATCATGGGCGAGCTGATGAACCAGATTGTGGGTGATTTCACCGGCAAGGTGCGCCGTGAGCTGCAAACCTACATCACCCAGAACCAGCCCAAAATGCTGGTGCTGAACAAACAGGTGATGCTGAGTGTGGACACCCACCTGGACAAGCCCGAGGCCCGGCGCGTGACCTTTTACACCGGCAGCAACAACATCTTTTACCTGGAACTGGCCATTGACCGCACCGAATTCATCAAGCTGCATGATTTCGAGGCCAATGACGTGCCCAACCCCGATGAACTGATTGCTCAGACTCACGCGGCGCTGAGCGCCAGTGCGGCGGCACCTGCCGCCGCAGAGCCTGTCGACCATGACGAGCTATTGAAGTCGCTGGGCATGTAGCCCTGGCCTGAGGGGACCAGGCCAGCGCGTAGGATCGCATGACTGGCTGATTTCACAAGGTTTAAGACTGAATTAAGCTGCCCCCGCTAAGCTGTGGCTGCTTCATCAAGAAGGAAGTCATTGTGAGTGGTGGTTTGAAGCCGAGGCTGGTGCGCCAGACCTGTGCAGTCTGGTTCACCCGGTGTCCATTTGCCGGGCCGGGTACCTCACCGGACATTCCCTCATGACCTCGCTGTATTTGCTGCTGTGGATCGTTGGTGCCATCGTGCTGCAGCTAGTGATCTACCTGAGCATCGGGTTTTGGCGCCACTGGGTCAACTACCTGGCACTGCGTCATACCGTCAGCAAAATCGGGTTGCCAGTGACAGCGCCGCTCCCTGTTGCCGAACCTGAACCCACAGCAGCGGCCTGGCCCGGTTTTAGAACCTTTCAGGTCATGCACAAAGTGATGGAAGATGGCGCCAAAGATATTTGCTCGTTTCATCTGGCACCCTTGGAGCCCCTGACACTGCCGCCCTTTTTGCCAGGCCAGTTTTTGACCTTTCGGCTGGAGGTGCCGTCATTGGGCGGAGCGGGCACTGAGTTCATCACGCGTTGTTATTCACTCTCCGATGCGCCGCAAGCCAACAGTTACCGGGTGTCGATCAAACGTGCTCCTTCGCCCGCTGGCAGCCCGCATCCACCGGGGCGCTCGTCCAATTATTTTCATGACCAAGTACAAGTGGGCAGCCTGCTGCAGGTACGCGCACCGTCAGGGCATTTTCACATTGACCACAGCGACGCACCGGTGGTGCTGATTGGCGGTGGCATTGGCGTCACGCCCATGCTGAGCATGCTGAACTGGGTGCTGATGACGCAGCCCGAGCGCGAAGTCTGGCTGTTTTACGGCGCGCGCCAAAGCCAGGAGCTGATGACCCAGCCGCACCTGAATGCACTGGCCGCCTTGCATGCCAACTTCCACTTGCATATCTGCCTGAGCCAGCCTGGCAACGATGACGAATTGGGTCAAAACTTCCAGCACCAGGGTCGCATCAACATCGATCTGCTACGCCACCTGTTGCCGCTCAAGCCCTATCACTTTTACCTGTGCGGCCCAAGCCCTCTGCTGCAGAGCATGGTGCCCGCTCTGGAAGACTGGGGCGTGCCGGATGCGCGTATCCACTTTGAAGCGTTTGGCCCGTCTTCGGTCAAACGCAAAAGCGTCAGCGCCAAACCTACCGTAGCCGCAAATGCTGCAAATGCTGCGCCGGCCGACACGGCATTAACCGTGACTTTTGCCAACTCGGGCCAGCATTTTTCATGGAACGCCGGCATCGGCAACCTGCTTGACTTTGCCGAATCGCATGGCATTGCTGTGGACTCGGGTTGCCGGGCCGGCGGCTGCGGCAGTTGCCAAACCAGCATTGTGGCGGGCGAGGTGAGCTACCAGCAGGCACCCGACTACGACCCCGAGCCAGGCACCTGCCTGATGTGCGTGTGCACCCCCAAAACCAGTGTCACCCTGGAGCTGTGAATGAATAACTCGTTGTGGGGTAAGCATGTTTTGCCTTTTACGCTGCTGCTGGGCGCTCTGGCTGTGGCTGCACTGGCGGGCGACTACGTGTTACACCGGCTCAACCTGGTGTGGGTGGGACGCTATCTGGGCATACCGGGCACCTTGCTGATCATTGGCTCGTTGTATTACTCGCTGCGCAAACGCAAACATGTGACATCCGGCGACCCCAAAACCTTGCTCAAAATGCATGAATTCAGCGCCTGGCTGGGCTCGTTGATGGTGCTGATCCACGCCGGCGTGCATTTCAATGCGATCTTGCCGTGGCTGGCCACCGTGGCCATGGGCATCAACGTGATCAGTGGTCTGGTGGGCAAGCTGCTGCTGGCGCGCGCCCGCGAGCACATGAACACGCAACGCAATCATTTCCAGCTGCGCGGCCTGTCCAAGCCCGAGGTCGAACAGGCGGTGTTCTGGGACGCCGTGGCGGTGGATGCCATGACCCGCTGGCGCAAGGTGCATATTCCCATTTTTGTGGTGTTTGCGGTGCTGGCCCTGGGGCACATCATCAGTGTGTTTTTGTTCTGGGGCTGGCTATGAGCAAACTCCTGAAACTCGTTCTGGCTTTCAACTTGGCAGTCCTGGCGGCGCTGGTGTTCATCTGGCCCGAACTGATGGTGGGCCCCGGCAAGTTGATTCCCGGGCACAAGTCGCTTGAAGGTGACTGCTTTGCCTGCCATGCGCCCTTGACGGGCGCCAGCTCGGCGCGCTGTGTCAGCTGCCACAAGCCGGCCGACATTGGCCGCCTGACCAGCGCCGGCGTGCCTTTGGTCAGGCCAGTGGTCAAAGCCGCGTTTCACCAGGAATTGATCATGCAGGACTGCGTGGCCTGCCACAGCGATCATGCCGGGGTCAAACGCTTTGCCCGCCAGCGTCAGTTTGACCACACCCTGCTCAAGAAAACCACGCGTGACCAATGCCAGGCCTGCCATAAGTCGCCCACCGATTCGCTGCACCAGCAAATTACCGGCAACTGCCTGCAATGCCACACCGCCACCAAGTGGACGCCTGCCACCTTTGACCACAACAAGTACTTTGTGTTGGACAAGGACCACAACGTGAGCTGCGCGACCTGCCATGTGCGCAACGACTACAGCCGTTTCACCTGCTACGGTTGCCACGAACACACACCCGACAACATTCGCCGCAAACACATCAAAGAGGGCATCAGCAAATTTGACGACTGTGTGGAATGCCACCGCAGCGCCAACGAGGATGACATCCAAGGCCGCGGCGACGGCAAGCGCCAAGGCAAAAAAGGCGAGGACTAGCTGCGCGGCAAAAACTCGTCCATCCCAGCAAACCTTCAGCCTGTAGCACTACACCACCTTGAGTGACGATCATCTAGGTCCGTAGCTGCAACTCCAGCCCATGCAGCACCTGGTAACACGGCAGCACGCTGGCCACACTGCTGTTGGGCTGGCGACCCTCTTTGATCGCAGCAAAGAACTCGCGGTCTTGCAGCTCAATGCCGTTCATGCTGACGGCCACGTCTGATACGTCAAGCTTTTCTTCTTTGCCGGTAAACAGGTCGTCGTAGCGCGCGATGTAGGTGGCGCTGTCGCCGATGTACCTGAAAAATGTACCCAGCGGGCCGTCGTTGTTGAAGCTCAAACTCAGCGTGCAGATGGCACCGTTGGCAGCTTTGAGCTGAATGCTCATGTCCATGGCAATGCCCAGCGTGGGATGAATCGGCCCCTGAATGGCGTTGGCCTTGACTACGGGGCTGCCGCACTGGTAGGTAAACAGGTCAACCGTGTGGGCAGCGTGGTGCCACAGCAGGTGGTCGGTCCAGCTGCGCGGCTGGCCCAGTGCGTTCATGTTGCTGCGGCGGAAAAAGTAGGTTTGCACATCCATTTGCTGGATGTTGAACTGACCTGCTGTGATTTTCTGCTTGACATACTGGTGGCTGGGGTTAAAGCGACGGGTGTGGCCGCACATGGCGACCAAGCCGGACTTTTCCGCCACTTGCACGACTTCTTCGCCGTCTTTGAGCACGTCGCACAGCGGAATTTCGACCTGCACATGTTTGCCCGCCTGCAGGCAAGCCAGGGTTTGGCTGGCGTGCATTTGCGTGGGGGTGCACAAGATCACCGCATCGACCTCGGGCAGGGCCAGGCTGTCATTGAGTTCAGTGGTGACGTGGCCAATGCCGTATTGGGCGGCAATCTCTTTGGTTTTGTCGAGTTCACGGCTGATCAGCGAGACAACTTCAACGCCTTCGATGTTCTTGATGCCATCGAGGTGTTTGATGCCAAAGGCACCTGCACCGGCCAGGGCGACGTTGATGGGTTTCATGGGTTTCCTCTAATGAAATGAAAGATTGTTGTAACGGTTGGTTGTTGATGCAGATTGTTCTGTTGGTCCGCCGGGCACACTGGGTGTCTGACTACGCTCATGTCCCCCGGTTTGGGCTGCGCCCAAACCTCCTCCTTGACTTGGCAAAACCCCAAGTCCACGCTTCGCCAGACACCCAGCGCGCCCGGCTACCGTTGGGTTTGAACTGGCGGCTGACCTCACCCCTCTTTTTGACCCATTTGCCTTGCGCATCAAAAAATTCAGTATTGAACAAAGCGTGATCGTGTCAAATATGGCCTCACCGAACTGATTCTGAGCTTTCAGTAGGAGTTTGGCCACTTCATCTCTCGATTTACGCCAACGACAGTAGCCGGGTGCGGCGGGACTCTGGCGGAGTGAAGTCAAGGAGGAGGTCCGGGCGCAGCACGGGCCGGGGGACATGAGCGCAGTCAGAGTCCCGTCGCGCACGGCGGACCTCAGTGCACAGTCTGAAGAAAGCTGCAGCCTGTTCATGCATTCTGCAAAATCAGATGCCCCACCGCCGTGTTCGACGCAGGTACATGGTAAAAACGGTGTCTAACCCTTACAGAACCTGCGCCAAAAGCTACAGATTTAGTAGTGTCAGATTGAACAACATCCGACATCGCACCCCGGGCAATCAGCCACATCACCAACTCCACGCCTTCACTACCCGCCTCGCGCACATAGTCGATGTGCGGAGTTTTGGCGCAGGCAACCGGGTCGGTGATCAACTGGTCGAGCCAGGCGTTGTCCCACTCGCGGTTGATCAACCCAGCGCGCGCGCCCTGCAACTGGTGGCTCATGCCGCCGGTGCCCCAGATATGCACGTTCAGGTCGTCGTCGTAACTTTCCACTGCACGCCCAATGGCCTGACCCAGGTTAAAACAACGCTGACCGCTGGGCACCGGGTACTGCACCACGTTGACGGCAAACGGAATCACCGGGCATGGCCAGGCACCGTGCACCGGGTCTTGCTCGCCACACATCAGCGACAGCGGCACGGTCAGGCCATGATCGACTTCCATCCTGTTAACGATGGTCAGGTCAAAGTCCTGCTGTATCACCGAGTGCGCAATATGGCTGGCCAACTCTGGGTGGCCGATGACCTTCGGGCAGGGCCGCGGGCCAAAACCCTCGTCAGCCGGTTGATACTGCGCCGCCGTGCCAATGGCAAAGGTCGGAATCATGTCCAGGCTGAAGGCCGTGGCGTGGTCGTTATAAACCAAAAAAATGACGTCGGGACGGTTGTCCTTCATCCACTGTTTGGAGAACTCGTAACCCTTGAACAGCGGCTGCCAGTAGGGTTCGTGGGTTTTGCCCAGGTCCATGGCAGCACCAATCGCGGGCACATGGCTGGTGAAGACGGCGGCGGTAATGCGGGCCATGTCAGATTGCTCCTGGTGTGGTGTGGCTGGATGAGGCCTGGCGGGCGGCAGCACCGGCTGCGCCCTGGGGTTGGTTATGCGCCTGCGCGTCGCCGTTTTCGCCAATATAGCGGTTGCCCTCGATGCGACGCCCACCAGCGAGCATCATGGCGCGGTATTCGTCCTCGGTCATGCCGGTCATGCTGCCGGCCATCTGCTGAAAACTCAGACCATGGGTGGCACCAATCTTGGCCAGAAAGTAAATATTGCCGCCCAGTTGCATGGCGCGGTTCAGGTCCAGGTCCAGCACGGCTTGTTTTTGGTCTTCAGTCATCGGCCATTCGTTCAGATAAGCACGCTGGTCGGCCTTGAAGCGCGCGCGGTTGTCTGCCTTCATCAGCGACATGCAGAACTGGTTAAGCCAGTAGCCTTTGCGGCTTTGTTCCGCGTCAAAGATCAGGGTGCCGGGGATGTTTTGGTAGGGTTTGTCGAGTGCCATGGGGTTCCTGTTAGATTGGTAACTGCTAATCGGCTAATCACTCACGGTCTGGCAAAAAATGGGGGCAGATCGGTGAAGCACTGCCAACACGGCTCTGACCCCGATTTTCCTGCGGACCAGAAGATAGGTGCTATTTCGGTCTCCAGGCCAATAACCATATGCGCTGGCAGCTATCATTTCCAGTACAAACGGATGGGGTTGTCCACCAGCAGCTTTTGCTGCAACTCTACGGTGGGGGCAATGTGCGGGATGAAATCGACCAGCAGGCCGTCGTCGGGCATGTGGTCTTTCAGGTTCGGGTGCGGCCAGTCGGTGCCCCATAACACCCGGTCCGGGAACTCTTCGACGATGGTGCGCGCGAAAGGAATCACATCGCGGTAGGCGTTTTGTTCACCGTTCAGGGCTTTCGGGCCGGCCACACTCAGGCGCTCGGGGCAGCTCACCTTGCTCCACACATTGGGGTGCTGGCGCATGAATTTGCGAAACAGCTCAAACTGCGGGCCATCCACCGGCAGCGACACATCCGGGCGGCCCATGTGGTCCACCACCACGGTCGTTGGCAAGGTGGTAAAAAACTCCCACAACTCGGGCAAATCGACCGCTTCAAAGTAGATCACCACATGCCAGCCGAGCTTGGCAATGCGCCCGGCAATCTCCATCAGCTCGTCTTTGGGGGTGAAATCCACCAGCCGTTTGACAAAGTTAAAACGCACGCCGCGCACGCCGGCCTGGTGCATGGCTTGCAGTTCGGCATCACTCACGCTGCGCTTGACCGTTGCCACACCGCGTGCCTTGCCGTTGCTGGCAACCAGCGCATCTACCAGCGCGCGGTTGTCCGCGCCGTGGCAGGTGGCCTGCACGATGACGTTTTTGTCAAAACCCAGGTGATCGCGTAGCGCAAACAGCTGAGCTTTGGACGCATCACACGGGGTGTATTTGCGCTCAGGAGCGTAAGGAAACTCGGCACCGGGGCCAAACACGTGGCAATGGGCATCGACTGCGCCTGGCGGCAGTTTGAAAGTGGGCCTGGACGGACCGGCATACCAGTCCAGCCAGCCGGGCGTTTTGGTGAAATCACCTGTAGAGGGCTTACTCATGGGTTGACTCATTTGTTTCTTGCGTGATTTTTTTGATGGAAGCGGCCGCAGCCTTGGCGAGTCTGTTTAACCATTCATGACTTTTCTTGCCGCCTGGCCAGCGCCAGCATGCGGTCAGCCTCCACACGCCAATCGGCGCTGCGGGCAAATTTGGGGGTGCCGCGTGCGCCAAAAACACCGGCATCGGCGCAGTCAGCCACCCAGGCCTGGCGTTCGGCGGTGCCGGCGGCTGACCACGGGGCCAAGCCGGCATCGCGCACGGTTTCAGCGACCTCACGCACCTCTTCACTGCGACGGCGGCCATGCTCGATGACGCGCTGAAAAAAATAGGCGGCCTGCTTTTCCCAGTCAATGCCGGGGAAAGTTTCATACAGGCTGGCCACCACCGCGTCTTCCACACCGTAATGGCGGGCGGCGGTAAAGCTTTCGATCACCATCGCTTCCAAGCCTTTGATCATCACGCTGCGGCACATTTTGGTGGCAGATGCCACACCAAGCCGGTCGCTGGCCACTTTGGACGCAAAGCCCAGCGTATTGATCAGTGGTGAAAGCTCTGCGGCGTGCGCGCCACCCAGCAGCAAGGGCACCTTGATGCGGTAGGGCGGAATGCTGGTCATCACCGCGCCTTCCACATAACGGCCCCCTGCCCCGTCGATCAATGCGGCAGCACGCTGCTTGGCACCGGGTGAGGCGGAATTGAAGTCCAGAAAAAACGCCCCCGGCAACACAGTCGGCGCGCAGGCCAGCGCCACCGGCACCGTCTGGCTGGCTGTGACGGCGCTGACGATGAAGTCAGACTGCGCAGCCAGCGCCGCGCTGCAGGCCATCAGGCGCACGCCGTGCTGCGCTGCATGAGTCTGCAGCGGGCTGGCGGTGGCCGGGTCGTCCAGTTTGATGTCATAGGTGCTGACCGCAACACCTTGCGCCCGCAGGTCTTCGGCCAGGATGCGCCCCACCTCGCCATAACCCACCAGACCTACACGCCAGTTTGCAGAATTTTTCATGGTGTTTTTAGCCTCTCGCCCTTACGGGACTTGCGCAGGCTGCTACAGTAAACAAAGCAGTTGGCAACCGATGACGAGTGCTCGTGCAGTTGGCTTGATTTTTCATGACGTTTTTGGCCTCCAGCCCTTATAGGGATTGCGTAGAGCGCTTCAATCTATATAGCGTAAACCGGCCTTGGCCAGGCCTTCGCGCATCTTGTAATAGTCCAGCCCCAGCACGCCAGAGGCAAAAATGGCACGCTTGGCACCTTCATTGGCTTCACGCGCCTCGGCCGCATCTGCGACTTTTTGCGCTACATCGGCAGGCACCACCACCACGCCGTCGATGTCGGCAATCACCACATCGCCAGGGTTGACCTGGGCACCGGCACACACCACCGGGATGTTGACCGAGCCCAGTGTGGCCTTGATGGTGCCTTTGGCGTGAATGGCTTTGGAAACCACCGGAAACTGCATCTCGGTCAGGTCCTTCACATCGCGCACGCCACCGTCAATGATCAGGCCCAAGGCACCGCGCGCTTTGAACGAAGTGGCCAGCAGATCACCAAAAAAACCGTCCGTGTTGTCGGTGGTGCAGGCCGCCACCACCATGTCGCCAGGTTGCAACTGCTCGGCAGCCACATGCATCATCCAGTTGTCGCCGGGTTGCAGCAGCACGGTCACTGCGGTGCCGCAGATGCGCGCCTCGTTGTAAATCGGCCGCATATAAGGCTTCATCAGGCCGACGCGGCCCATGGCCTCGTGGATGGTGGCCACGCCAAAGCGTGAGAGTTTCTCGACGGCTGCCTTGTCGGCACGGGTGATATTGCGTTTGACGATTCCGAGCTTGTTCATGAATGGCTCCAGATCAGGTGGGTGAGGCGTCCAGCGACACATGGCGCACGTGCAGCGACAAGCCCAGCGCCGCCATGTGGTTGCTGTTGCGGCACAAAATGCTGTGCGACAGCGGCAAAAACTCGTTTTCTTCAAAGGTGGCGTGGGCGCTGTATTGGCTTACCAGTTGCTCAATAGCGGCCAGATCCAGGTGGCAGGGCTGGCCTTTGGCCATCTTTTTGAGGTCAGGTTCCAGTTTGACAAACATACTTTCGACCACGCGGTGCTCACGCGTGAGCCGGTCGCAAATGGCCTTGACGTGGGCCAGCTCAGCGCCTTCGGTGGCGCTGGCCAGCACGGCCTCAAACAACACCCGCTCCTCTTCTTCGTGGTGGTTGTAGATCACGTCGCGAAAGAAGCTGCGGGTGTCCTCCGCCACCTTGCGGGCGCGCTCGGCTGCTGCCACCAGTTCGGGCAAGTCGCCCATGGTTTTAAGTTGTTTGAGAATGCCGTCGTGGCAGTGTGAAAAGATAGTGAGCGGCTCGTCACCGCTGGCCTGGGGGGTCGTTGGGTTGGGTTGGTCCATAAGGCGTACCAGAATGGGTTGATTGGAGGTTGCTAGCCAGCACGCGCAGTCAGCAACGCATCCAGCCGTGGGAAGACGCGGCGGGCGTTGCCCTCGTAGATCTGCTGGCGGTCGGTGTCGCTCAGAATCTTGCTGGCTTCGATGTAGCGCTTGGTGTCGTCAAAATAGTGGCCGGTTTCGGGGTCAATGCCACGCACCGCGCCAATCATCTCACTGGCAAACAGCACGTTTTTCACCGGAATCACGGTGTTGAGCAGGTCAATGCCGGGCTGGTGATAAACGCAGGTGTCAAAGTAGATGTTGTTCAGCAGGTGCTCGGCCAGCAGCGGCTTTTTCAGCTCTTGCGCCAGACCCCGGTAACGGCCCCAGTGGTAAGGTGCCGCGCCGCCGCCATGCGGAATCACAAAGCGCAGGTTCGGGAAGTCCTTGAACAAGTCGCCCTGAATCAGTTGCATCAAGGCAGTGGTGTCGGCATTGATGTAATGCGCACCGGTGGTGTGAAAGCAGGCATTGCAGCTGGTTGATACATGAATCATGGCGGGAATGTCAAATTCCACCATCTTCTCGTAAATCGGGTACCAGGCACGGTCGGTCAGGGGCGGGCTGGTCCAGTGCCCGCCACTGGGGTCGGGGTTCAGGTTAAGGCCGACATTGCCGTATTCTTTAACGCACTTTTCCAGTTCAGGAATACAGGTGGCGGGGTTCACACCCGGCGACTGTGGCAGCATGGCCACTGGCACAAAGTTGTCCGGAAACAGCTGGCTGACGCGGTAACACAGTTCGTTGCAAATGGCGGCCCAGGTGCTCGACACCTGGAAGTCACCAATGTGGTGCGCCATGAAGCTGGCGCGCGGGGAAAACAGCGTCAGGTCCAGGCCGCGCTCGGTCATCAGACGCAGCTGGTTGCTCAGGATGGACTCGCGAAGCTCGTCGTCGCTGATTTTCAGGTTAGACACTTTGGGCATGAGCGCGGGGGCTTGGATACCGGCTATTTGCTGGTTGCGCCAGGTTTCCAGCGCTTTGGGCGCCGTGGTGTAGTGGCCGTGGCAGTCGATGATCATGGCAGACTTTCTATATGAGAAATTGGGCTCTAGCGCTTATCCAGTATGTGCGAGCAGCTATACAAATTGATAAAACAGTGGTCAAACTCAGTGCTTGGCAGGGGCAGCGTTGGCCGATCAAACGCCAAAGGTGCGCACCAGCACCAACGAAATCGACGGAAATACCAGCAGCAGCGCAATACGGATGAAGTCCGAGGCCAGAAACGGCATCACACCCTTGAAGGTTTCCACCAGTGGCACATCACGCGCCAGGCGGTTGATGATGAACACGTTCATGCCCACCGGCGGGTGCACCAGGCCAATTTCCACCACCATCAGCGCCAGAATGCCAAACCAGACGCTCTTGTCGGTGTCACTCAGGCCATAAAAATCCAGGCCCATGATGACCGGGTAAAAGATCGGGATGGTCAGCAATATCATCGCCAGGCTGTCCATCACGCAACCCAAAAAGATGTAGATCAGCAAAATGGCCACCATCACCACCATCGGGCTGAGCTGACTGGCTTGCACCCAGGCCGCCAACTCAACCGGCATTTGCGACAGGGCCAGCGCGGTGTTGAGCATGTCGGCCCCCAGCAGCACCAGAAAAATCATGGCCGTGGCCTGCGCCGTGCCCAAAGCGCTTTCAATCAGGCCCTTGGTGCGCATGCCGCCCGACACCACCGCCAGCACACCACAAGCCGCAGCGCCTATGGCGGCGGCCTCGGTGGGGTTGGCCCAGCCACCATAGATGCCCACAATCACCACCACAAACACCAGCAGTACCGGGGCCACCTGCGCCAGGGCTTTGAGGCGTTTGGCCCAACTGGAGCGTGGACCGGCCGGGCCGGCGCCGGGGTTCATCGTGACAATGATCTTGATCACCAGCATGTAACCAATCATGGCAATGATGCCGGGCACTACCGCCGCCATGAACAGTTTGCCAATGGACTCCTGTGTCAGGATGGCATAAATCACCAGCGGCACCGAGGGTGGAATCATGATGCCCAGCGTGCCCCCCGCTGCCAGAGCGCCGGTGGCGAGCGAACCAGAGTAACCAAAACGCTTCAATTCAGGCAACGCCACCTGCCCCATGGTGGCTGCCGTGGCCAGGGACGAGCCGCAAATCGCACCAAACCCGGCGCAGGCACCAATGGAAGCCATGGCCACGCCGCCCTTCATGTGGCCCATAAAGGCTTCCACAAACCTGAACAGCGCCGCACTCAAGCCCCCGTGGGTGGCAAACTGGCCCATCAGCAAAAACAATGGAATCACCACAATGTCGTAGTTGGACAGACGGGCGTAAGCCAGGTTTTTGAGGTAATTCAAAATCGGGGCGGCCTCGCCATCGGTCAAATAGTAGTAACCCGCAGCGCCCATGGTGAACATGGCAATGCCAATGGGCACCCGCACCATCAGCAAGACCATCAGGCAGGCAAAAATAATGCCGCCAATTGCAATACCGCTCATGCTTTCACCCTACCATTCGTGCTGCCTTGCATCATGCTCAAACGCAGGTGAATACCCACCATATAAAAGCCGGCAAGCGCCATCAGCAAAAAGCCGGGCACCATCAACACCTGCGCAATCCACACGGGCCAACCCAGAATCATGCTGGTCTCGCCAGCGTCCTTGATCGACAGTGCACCCACCCCGGCGCGCCAGGTAATCAGTGCTCCCACCACGCCCACCAGCAGCGAACCAAAGGCGTCAAGGCGATGCACCGTGGCCGGGTTGGCCTTGGCGGTGAAAAAATCCACCTTCACATCGCCGCCGTTGAGATGGCAATAGGCAAAAAAACTGGCCGAGGCAAAGGCCGCAGCCATTTGCAACATCTCCACATCGCCCGGCACCGGCACCGCCCATAGCTTGCGGCCCACAATGCTGACGATGCTCATGACCACAATCGCCACAAAAATCAGCCCGCCCGTGATGGCTGACAGCTTGGACGCATTGAACAACAGGTGGCCGATCGGGCCAAAAGCTTGGGTTGCGGCGCCAGGCGCTGCACCTGGGATGGGCTCTTGCATGGAGGAACTCCTCTGTCGCCACCCTCAGCGGGTGGATCTGAATGGCAAAGATGACGGGAATCGCCAAGCTGGTGTGACCTTGCGCCACACCCGCCTGAAATAGACGCTGGCCTACCTAGGCGCGTGTTTGGCGATCAGTGCCCGGGCGTCGGCCAGCAGCTTTTTACCATCGGAACCCTTGGCGGTCACGTCAGCCACCCACTCGTTGGTGACCTGCTCACCAATCTTCTTCCAGCCTTGCAGCTCGGTGGCTGGAATTGTGTTGTGGGCATTTTTGTCGGTCAGCTTTTTGCCGATGCCGTCGGCAGCCAGAAAGGTCTTGCCGATGGAGCCTGACAACTCAAGACCACTGTTGGCGTCAATCACTTTTTTCAGATCAGGTGCCAGACTATCGTACTTGGCCTTGTTCATGGCAAAGACAAAGGTTGCGGTGTAGATTGCCGGCTCAACTGGATCGGTTTCGGAGTGGAACTTGGCCAGCTCCTGAATCTTTACTGACGGCACCACTTCATAAGGGACCAGCGCCCCGTCAATCACCGACTTCGACAGCGCTTCGCTCACCTGTGGCACTGGCATCGCCACCGGAGAGGCACCCAGGGCAGCCAGCAACTTGTTGGTCTGGCGGGTCGGCGCGCGCAACTTGGTGCCCTTCAGATCAGCCAGGGTGTTGATGGGTTTTTTGGTCATGTGAAACACACCATCGCCGTGCACATGAAGGGCAATCAGTTTCACGTCTTTGAATTCAGCGGCCACCGCCGGGTTTTGCGCCACAAAGTCCCACAATGCCTTGCTGGTGCCCTCGGGGCTTTGCATCATGAACGGCAACTCAAACACTTCAGTCAATGGAAAGCGACCGGCGGTATAACCAGGCAGCACCCACACCACATCGGCCACGCCGTCTTTCACCTGGTCAAACAGCTGGGGAGGCGTGCCACCAAGTTGCATGGACGGGTAGATCTGGCACTTGATCTTGTCGGTCGAATCTGCGGCAATCTTGTCACACCAGGGCTTGATGAACATGGTTTGCGCGGCAGAGCCTGCGGGCAAAAAGTGGTGAACCTTCAGCATGACCTGGGCCGAAGCAGCGCAAGCGGCGGTTGCCAAGACGCTCAGTGCCAGCACCGATTTGAATTTGAACTTCATGATGTCTCCTGTTTAAAAAATGAATGGCTAACAGATATTACTCAGTCTCAGACCGGGTGTCCGACCCAGATGTTTGCAGGCACCATCACCTCACCCCGCATAATCAGACGAGCGCTGCGCAACAATGCTGCCTTGGTGATGCTCTGCGGGTTAACCGGATCCAGCCCCAGTGCAACGCTGAATTCGCCGCTGGGGTGCTCAACGGAAACGGTCGGGTCACTGCCCTGCCCCATCACCGCCACACCCTCGCAGACCGAGCCTTTGAGCACACATGCCGTGCCCACGGTCACGGCAGCCAGCACCCCAATGGCATCGTGGCAGACATGCGGGATAAAACTGCGGGTGGTAATGCTGCCACCAGAACGTGGTGGGGCAATCAGCGTCATTTTTGGAAAATTCTTGTTGGCCACATCGCCCAACCCCATGTGGCGTGATATCTGCAGGCGCAGCGCCTCGATACGGCGCTTTAACGCGTCGTTGGCATTCAACTCGGTCACCCCTTCATACCCCGTGCAGCCCACATCGCTGGCCTTGAAGATCACCAACGGCATGCCGTTGTCGATGCAGGTCACATCCAGCGTGAAAGGCGCAAACCCGTCGCCGGCAACGGTGATGCTGTCACGCACCTGGCCGGTGGGAAGCAAGCCTGCACAAACCGAGCCGGCTGTGTCCAGAAAGTTGATGGTGATAGGTGCCGAGCTGCCGGGCACGCCGTCAATGCGTGCATCACCGGCGTAATTGACCCGGCCACCCCGCGTTTGCACGGTGACATCACATTGCATACCGGTATTGAGTGTGAGCACCCGCGCTGTGGTGGTATTGCCCTGCACCGCCACCAGACCCCGTTCGATGGCAAACGGCAGCACGGCCGCCAGCATGTTGCCGCAATTGGGCGTGGTGTCCACCGTGTCTTTGTCTGGCTGCAACTGGGCAAACAAAAAGTCGACCGCCACACCTGGGGTCTGGCTGGTGCTGACGATGCCCACTTTGCTGGTGAGCGGATTGGCACCGCCCAGGCCATCGATCTGGCGCTTGTCAGGCGAGCCCATCACTGCCAACAACACGCGATCACGCGTCGGCACATCAGTTGGCAGGTCTGAGGCCAAGAAAAATGGCCCTCTGGAGGTACCACCGCGCATGAAGTAACAGGGAATGGCTGTTTGCATGGGGCGGATTTTGACGCCAAAGACAGTGATTGATCAGTCTTTTTCAAGACTATCAGATATATCATTCAAGCATAATTGAGGTTTAGTTATGGTTAACCCTTACCAACTCAAGCCAACTGGATTTTGACCCGCTGTCGCTTTGAGCAATATCCGATAGGTGCCTGATGGATTTGAAGCAACTGGAGTACTTTGTTCGGGTGGCCGAGCTCGGTAGTTTTACCCGCGCAGCGGTGGCGCTCAACGTTGCCCAGCCGGCCTTGAGCCGCCAGGTTCGCCAGCTTGAAGTTGAATTGCGGCAAAACCTGCTGATTCGCAACGGCCGCGGTGCGCTGCCCACCGAGGCTGGCAAACTGCTGCTGGCGCATGGCCGAGGCATCCTGCACCAGGTTGAGCGAGCTTACGAAGAGTTGGGCCGGGTGCGCGGTTCACTGGCTGGACGTGTGGCCATCGGTCTGCCCACCAGTCTGGCACGAGCCCTGACGGTGCCTCTGACCCGCGCTTTTCGCGCCGAGTTGCCGGACGCCACCATCTCGGTCAGCGAAGGTTTGTCGACGGCCATGCAAGAGTCTTTGATCGCCGGACGTCTGGACATTGCCGTGTTGTACAACGCCCAACCCACTGCAGAAACCGAGGTCACCCCGCTGTTTGAAGAAGACCTGCTGCTAGTGCAGCGCCGCACAACCGCTGCATCTGACGACCCAGCACCCGGGTCCATCAGTCTGAAAGAGGTAGCGCTGCTGCCCTTGGTGATTCCCAGCCGACTCAACGCCGTGCGAATGCATGTGGAGTCCGAGATGGCCAATAGGGGTTTGCGCCTGAAAATTGCCCTTGAGATTGACGGGGTTTCCGCCATTCTGGACCTGGTTGCCGACGGTGCAGGCAGCGCGGTGCTCACGCGCAATGCGGTGGCCAATTCTTTGCGCCCTGCCGCTTATCACGTGCGAAGTATCGTGGAGCCGGCACTGCACGCGAAGGTGTCCGTGGCCACCAGCTCGCTACGCCCCGCCACACTGACCCAGCAGACCACGCTTGAATTGCTCAAGCGCACAGTGCAGGAGATCATCAAAATCTGAGGCTCAAGGCACACCGTCACCCGCTACGGGGAGATTGAGAACGTGTTGAGCAGGCCTGGCCACACCTGGCGCGCCACCCGCATCATGTTGGCACCCAGAATTTGTGCGATGTCGGGTGTACTGAAACCCAGCGCGGCCAAAGCAGCGTCCAGCTTAGGCCAAGTGTTCACCGGGGTATAACAAATGCTGCCCAGACCACTTTCATAGCCGGCTTCAGCGGGCCACCAATATCCTGGGTCGAAACCCGGCGGGCGGTCATTCAATTCGTCTTGCGCAAAGCCGTTGTCCAGCCCGATGCCCACATGTTGCACACCGACCAGGCCGGCCACATAGGCCGCATGGCGCGCCACGTCAGCCGCGCCTGGCGTGGCAATGCCCAAAAAGCGCGACACACCCGACACACACACCACCCCGCCAGTCGCCGCGCAGGCGCGAATCTGCTCGTCGGTGATGTTGCGGCCATGCTCAACCAGCGCCAGCGGGTTGGCGTGACTAAAGATCACCGGTTGGCTGGAAGCGTCCATGATCTCCAGGCTACAGCGTCGCCCGGTATGCGAGCAGTCCATCAGCAGGCCGGCTGCATTCACGGCCGCCACCATGCGCCGGCCTAGCGGGGTCAGGCTGCGCGGCACATCGTGGCAACCGTCAGCCACGCTGTTGTTGCGGTTATACGCAAAGTGGATTTGTCGCACCCCCAGCGCCGCGTACAGAGCCACCATGTCGGGCTGTTCCAGCAGCGGCATGGCACCTTCCAGGTCAAAGCCAATGGCGATCTGGCCGCCCGCCGTGGCACGCTCGATATCGGCCACGCCATGGGTCTGCACGTAACGGTCGGGGTGCGCGGCGATGGTGGCGCGGTAGCCGGCAATCACCGACATCACCTGCGCCAACGGGTTCATGTCCATGCCTACGTTGATCGACACATAGTTCAGCCCGCCAGTGCGCAGGGTATCGATCGGCGCAAAGCTGGCCTGCGGATGCAGCGGCAGGCACATGTGGGCGTCCCAACGGACCTTCTTGCTGCAATCGCCCGACGTACTCAACATCATTCAACTCCTCTGGCACTGCTGCGCCCTAGCACCAAGTCACTTGTACAGCGCACGGGTGCAATAGCGATCAAGCGCGCAGATTCTGCGCAAAAAATGCCATGGTGCGCTCCCAGGCCAGGCGGGCGGCAGCGGCATCAAAGCGCGGCGTGGTGTCGTTGTTGAACCCGTGCTGGGTGCCGGCGTAATGGTGCGCTGTGTAACGTGCGCCGGCCGCCTTGAGCGCCGCCTCGTAGACAGGCCAGGCCGCATTGATGCGCTCATCCACACCGGCAAAATGAATCAGCAGCGGTGCCTTCACCAGGGCAGCACCCTCGGCCGCCGGGTGGTTGCCATAAAACGGCACGGCCGCCGCCAGGTCTGGCAGGCGGGTTGCCAGCGTATGGGCCATTCCACCGCCATAGCAAAAGCCCACCACACCAATTTTTCCGGTGCCGTCAGCACGGGCTTTGAGCCACTGGGCGCAGGCATAAAAATCTTCCCGGATTTTGCTTTGATCAAGCTTGGCAAACAGTTCGCGCGCCTTATCTTCATTTCCGGGGTAGCCGCCCATGCTTGTCAACGCATCGGGTGCAAAGGCCATGTAACCATCCAGGGCAAGGCGGCGGGCAATGTCTTCAATGTGCGGGTTCAAGCCCCGGTTTTCGTGCACCACCAGCACGGCAGGCAGCTTGGCCGGGGCCGTAGCCGGGCGAGCCAGATAACCCTTGATCATGCCGTAACCATTGGGTGAAGGCACCTCCAGCATGTCTGTTTTCAGGCGCTTGTCATCCTTGGGAACCACTTGCCCCAGGGCGAAATCAGGCGACAGGGACGCCAGAATGCCCGCAGCGGTCAGCCCGCCTGCGGCAAACTTTTGCGCGCGCTCAAGAAAACCACGCCGGTCAATGCCACCATGCACATAGGCATCAAACAGTATCAACAGTTCCTGGTCAAAATCCTGGGCTGTTTTGCGCGTCATGCTGCCTCCTGGTAGAAAAGAAACGAAGGATATCGAGTTTGGACCAACTCTGCAGGGTTGCCCGAAGCCCCGACAACCTCCTTGGATGCGTTTTGATACACCCAAGCCGTGCCATACTTGCCTCTGTGTGGAGGTTCCTATCCGTAGTTTCCGAAAAACCCGCGAACAGGTGGATTAGCAATAGTTCCGTATCATGCCGGTTCGCCAACAAGATGGCCAGCTTCCGATCAATTCAACACAGCCAATGAACAATCTTGGCTAAATCTGTCGAGTCGCTATGAACAAACCTCTGACGCATGTTGTTTGCGCCGGCGAGCCCGGGCCCCTGGGCGCGACCTGGGACGGCGAAGGCGTCAATTTCGCCTTGTTTTCGGCAAATGCCGAAAAAGTGGAGTTGTGCATCTTTGATGCTTCTGGCAGACATGAATTGCAGCGCATTGACTTAAAGACCCGCACCAACGATATCTGGCATGGCTATCTGCCGCAGGCACGGCCGGGCTTGCTCTACGGGTACCGCGTGCATGGCCGGTACAAGCCGCAAGAAGGGTACCGCTTTAATGCCCACAAGCTCTTGATTGATCCCTATGCCCGCGCGCTTGTCGGCGAGATCAACTGGAGTGATGCCCACTTCGGATATCGCATTGGCAATGACATTGCAGATCTTTCTTTTGACCGCCACGACAGTGCCAGTGGCATGCCAAAGTGCCGCGTGATCGACCCGACCTACAACTGGGAGGACGACCGTCCGCCGGGCACGGCGTGGCAGGACACGGTGATCTACGAACTGCATGTCAAGGGCTTCACCATGGTGCATCCGGGCGTGCCACCCGAACTGCGCGGAACCTACGCCGGACTGGCCTGTGCACCGGTGATCGAGTACCTGAAACGGCTCGGGGTCACGGCGGTGGAACTGCTGCCCGTGCACGCATTCGCCCACGACCGCCATCTGGTCAACAAGGGACTGAGCAACTTCTGGGGCTACAACTCTCTGGCTTTCTTCGCGCCCCACCCGAGCTATGCGGCCACCGGTTGTGTTTCCGAGTTCAAGACCATGGTTAAAGCGCTCCATGGTGCTGGTATCGAGGTTATTCTCGACGTGGTCTACAACCACACGGCTGAAGGCAATCAAATGGGCCCGACCTTGAGTTTGCGTGGCATCGACAATGCCAGCTACTACCGCCTGGTAACCGGTGACGCCCGCTACTACATGGACTATACGGGCTGTGGCAATACGCTTGACACGTCGAATCCGCACGCCCTCGAACTGGTTCGCGACAGCTTGCGCTACTGGGTTGAGGACATGCATGTCGATGGCTTTCGCTTCGACCTCGGTGTTGCGCTGACGCGCGGCATGACCGGAATCGAGATGCGCAGCGCATTTTTTCAGGAATTGACCCGCGATCCGGTGCTCTCACAGGTCAAGATGATCGCCGAGCCCTGGGACCTTGGTCTTGGCGGATATCAGTTGGGTGGCTTCCCGCCGGGTTGGGGCGAATGGAACGACCGCTACCGCGACACCATGCGCGCATTCGGCAAGGGCGACGCGCAGGCACTGGGCGAGTTTGCCACCCGCTTTACCGGATCGAGTGACCTGTTCGACCGAAGCGGGCGCACACCACACGCCAGCATCAACTTTGTGACCGCCCACGATGGCTTTACCCTGCACGATCTGGTGAGCTACAACTACAAACACAACGAAGCCAATCTGGAGGGAAATCGGGATGGCGCTGACGACAACCGGAGCTGGAATTGTGGCGTCGAGGGCCAGACCGACGATCCCGCAGTCAACACCTTGCGCCGACGCCGCAAGCGCAGTTTGCTGACGATGCTTCTGCTGTCCCAGGGCGTACCCATGCTGCTTGCCGGCGACGAGATGGGGCGCACACAGGGCGGCAACAACAACGCTTATTGCCAGGACAACGGGGTGTCCTGGATGAACTGGGGCATTGGGCCCGACGATCGCCAGCTTTTGGAGTTCGTGCAGCGGCTGATCCGGCTGCGCCGCGCGCACCCGATTCTGCGCCGGGTCACGTTCTTTAAGGGTCACCGGCTGGCTGCTGGCGGAGTCAAAGACATCATGTGGCTGCGCCCTGACGGGACTGAAATGGACGACGCCGGCTGGCGGCAAACCACCGAACCCTGTTTGGGTATATTTCTTGCTGCCGAACCCCCTGCTCAAGCGCCCGTGGACCAGCCGCCGGCCAATCCATGGGACTGGCTGAAGGCCATGCTGCAGCGCCTGTTCAAGCCTGGCGCAGCGCGCGCAGATCTCCCCGTCGGGCACGGTTCCATGATCTACCGGGTGTGGCACAGTATTCGCCTGCATGGCCGAGTCTGCGACAGTGGCAGTATTCTGATTTTGGTGAATGCGCACCACGCTGCGTTGGAGTTCGTGCTACCCCTGATTAATGAAAGACGGCTATGGTCAACGGTCATTGACACCAACTTCGAGGACGGCCGTCAACCAGAAGGCACCCAGCAGCTGGGTCGGTGTTATGCGCTAAACGCGCATTCGATGGTGGTGCTACAGGCAATATGAAGCTTAACTGGCCATGACTGCTCTTTCAAGATGAATTCCGGTGTGCCTTACGCCGCGCTGGCCTATTGCGCCTGGGGTTTGTTTCCGGCCTTTTTCAAACAACTGGGCAACGTGAACGCGTTTGAGGTGGTGCTGCACCGCATGGTGTGGTCACTGGTATTTTTGATGGGTGTGCTGGCGGTGCTCAGGCGCTGGACCTGGCTGCGTGAGGTGGCGCACCAGCCTCGCGTGCTGGCGGCGTTTGCGTTGTCTGCCGTGCTGTTGTCGGCCAACTGGTCGGTGTACGTGTGGGCGGTGCAAAACGCCCATGTGGTCGATGCCAGTCTGGGCTACTTTATTTTGCCGCTGGTCAATGTGGCGTTTGGCTTCGCCTTTTTGCACGAGCGCC
The DNA here is from genome assembly GCA_016719055.1 of Candidatus Rhodoferax mariagerensis. Classification (GTDB taxonomy): domain Bacteria; phylum Pseudomonadota; class Gammaproteobacteria; order Burkholderiales; family Burkholderiaceae_C; genus Rhodoferax; species Rhodoferax mariagerensis. The sequence goes on from JADKAW010000044.1 coordinate 129,807, forward strand.
CACGACCGGTGCAATGGTTGGCAGTGGCCATGGCAGCTGCCGGGGTGGTGTGGCTCACACTTCAGGCCGGGCGGCTGCCCTGGGTGGCGCTGGTCTTGGCGGCTACTTTTGGCGTGTATGGCCTGCTGCGCAAGGTGGCCACGTTGGGCGCGCTGGAGGGCCTGACGCTTGAAACCCTGTTGCTGGCACCCGTTGCCGTGGGTTTGCTGGCATGGTGGGCCTGGCACGGCCGGGGCGCGCTGGTGCAGGGCAACGCCAGCACGCTGGGCTGGCTGCTGCTGGCCGGGCCGCTCACGGCCATTCCGCTGCTGCTGTTTGCCGCAGGTGCGCGCCGAATTCCCATGGCCACGTTAGGCATCCTGCAGTACATCTCGCCGAGCCTGCAAATGCTGCTGGGCGTGTGGCTGTATGGCGAGGCGTTTGACCCGGCCCGTGCCCTGGGTTTCTACCTGATCTGGCTAGCCCTGGTGGTTTACAGCCTGGACGGCTTGTGGCGCAGCCACCGGCCTCTGCCAGGCTAAAAGCTCGCTCGCCAGCTTTTCATACCAGGTCGCTGCTAGCAAGATCGCTGCCCGTGATCCCCCCGGCATCCAATACTTTGCCGTTGGGCAGCAGCGTGGCGCTGTGCCGTGTGCGTGCGGCGTTTAAGGATCCCACGCTGCTCCACACACCCGCAGCAAAAGCCCTGGCTGAACCCCGCTGCAGACACAGGCCAATCATCCACACCTGGGCATTCACCAACGCCTTCAGGCCGAAGAGTTGAAACAACGTCAGCATCAACAAGTGGAGTTGGACCTGGATGCGATTTGTGGCCGGTGTAGCGCTGTCGTAACTTACAACTTGTGACTGACTCACTCGTTGCACCATTCAGGTACTTTTCATATAGAAATCAGCCTCAGCTCATATGGATAGTGCGGAAAGCACTACAAAAAGAGTAGTTTTCATTGGGTTCCTTCGGACACTTCTGACGGAGTGGGTGCGGCTTCGGCCGTCTTGAATTGCGGATCGTACGACCGTTTGTAATGTGTTGAAAATTGCGCCAGGTCAACCCACCCTGTACCAGACGCAATCACTAAATTCATGCCCCAAGGCGCCCAGTGGCGTTTGGTTGAAGCCGTTAATGCGCACAATATGCGTATCGACTGACTTCAAGGGTTACATCATGCCTGCTGCCCTACCCTCTCGACCCGTTAACGTGGCGCTTAGCGATGAGCTGGTGATGCAAGCCAGAACCTATACCGACATCCTGTCTGCCACCATGGAGGCACAGCTGACCGAGTTAGTGGAGCAACAGCAGCCCGCGCAGCGCACTCGCCAACACATGGCTGACCTTTGCGTGTCTGAATGGAACCAAGTAGCCGAATCCTGCGGCTCTTTTGCCGACCAACACATCAATTTGTATTGGCGCAATTTGATGTGCATCACAACAAAGGAACGTTGCGCGAGTCCGTGCCGTTTGTGGAGTCACACCCTAACCCATCGCTGCTGTCGCACTGGCATGCAGACAAATGGCTGCCGCACTGGCCACGTTGAGCGACTCCTCACCGCCGGGTTGAGCAATGCGCACAAACTGACTCGCCAAGGCCTGCAGCGCTGCGCAAACGCCCTGCCCTTCGTGCCCCAGCGCCCAAACACATTGCGCTGGAAGCTCTTGATTTAGAAGCAACTCATGCAGGTAACGACCTTGGTGCGAACTGGTCACCAGCAGCGGCAGCGCCATTTGCTGCACCAGCGCCAGGTCAGCGCCCTCGATCAGTTGCAAGCCCCAGTGCGCGCCCATGCCGGCGCGCAGCACTTTCGGGCTCCACAGCGCGGCCGTGCCTTTGAGCGCAATGACCTGCCTGAAACCAAAGGCCGAGGCGCTGCGCAGGATGGCACCGACGTTGCCCGCGTCTTGAACCCGGTCCAGAATCACACTGGCAGCCTGCGGCAACAGGCTGGGTGGGCCGGGCAAGTCAAACACAAATCCCATGCGGGAGGGTGATTCCAGCGCGCTGAGTTCGGCATACAGCGGCTCTGAAAAAACTATATTTTTAATAGCTGCTTGCTTATATTCCATGGGGGCTAGAGGCCAAAAAGACTCTGAAAAAGCGCCCAGCGCCGGACGCGCACCCCGCAACAGTGCGGCGCGCACCAGGTGGTCGCCTTCGGCCCAGAAGCGCCCTTGCTTGCGGTAGTCGGTGTTGCCTGTGGCCAGACGGCGAAGGTCTTTCAGCAAGGCGTTGTCGCGGGAGCTGATGTGCGTTGGGGCGTTCATGCGGGTCACTCGCAACAGGCTGGCCAGTTCAGCGCAGCACACCCATGCCGCAGGTGCCACCCGTCGAAGGATAAAAGACCTGCATGAGTCTGCACCGGCCTTTGTGTTTCATGTCTGGGCACCAGCCAGCACCTCGGTCACCGGACGAAAGCTGGTGCGGTGCTGCGGACTGGCACCGTGCGCCTTTAACGCCGCCAGGTGCTGCGCGGTGCCATAACCCTTGTGCTGCGCGAAACCGTAAGCCGGATATTGCAAATCGACCTCGCGGCACCAACGGTCGCGCGTGACCTTGGCCAGAATGGATGCGGCCGAAATGGCAGCCACCAGCGAGTCGCCCTTGACAATAGCCTCACAACTCATTGGCAAGGTCGGCACCCGGTTGCCATCGACCAGCACCAGCTTGGGCGCCAGGCGCAGGCCCTCGACCGCGCGGCGCATGGCCAGCAGTGTGGCTTGCAGGATGTTGAGACTGTCAATTTCTTCGACGCTGGCTTGCGCTATGCAAAAACACAGGGCACGGGCGCGGATTTCGTCAAACAGGCGCTCGCGCTTTTTCTCACTCAGCACCTTGGAGTCATCCAGGCCAACAATGGGTTGCAGGTCGTCCAGAATCACCGCTGCCGCCACCACCGGTCCGGCCAATGGGCCACGCCCCGCTTCATCCACCCCAGCGATCAGGCCATTGACGCCCCAGGTCAGCGTCAGTTCGCGCATATTGGGCTGGCGAAGCACGCCGGGTTTTTTGCGCTTTCGGCGCTTAGGCGTGGATGACTTGGGCAATGGCATGGGCGGCAAGCTGCGGGGTGTCGCGCTGCAGTTGATGGTGTAGCGCGGTAAAACGGTGTTCAAGTTGCGTGATTTTCGCAGCAGGCGCGATCAGCCAGGCCAGTACCTCGCGCGCCAGCGCCTGCGGGGTGGCTGCGTCCTGCAGCAGTTCAGGCACCACAAATTCGGCACTCAGAATATTGGGCAGGCCCACCCAGGGCTGCAGGCGCTTACGCCGCATGATCTGCCACGACAAGCCACCCATGCGGTAGGCAATGACCATCGGCCGCTTGAACAGCGCAGCCTCCAGCGTGGCCGTACCGCTGGCAATCAGCGTGACGTCGCAAGCCGCCAGCACCGCGTGCGACTGGCCGGTCACCACGGTCACCCGGTCTTGCAGGCCACAGGCGGTTGCTGCTGCCACGATGCGATCACGCAGTAAGGGCACGGCGGGCACTATGCATTCAATAGCCGGCAGCGCTTGCTGGATAAGGGCTACAGCCTGAAAGAACGTTATAGACAAATGGCGCACCTCAGACTCGCGGCTGCCCGGCAAAATGGCCAGCACCGGTGCGTCGGCACGCAAGCCAAGCTGCACTCGCGCTGCGGCGCGGTCAGCGGCCATGGGGATCACATTGGCCAGCGGGTGGCCCACATAAGTGGCGGCAATGCCATGCTGCGCCAGCAACGCGGGCTCAAACGGGAAGATGCACAGCACATGGTCGACGCTGCGCTTGATCTTCTCCAGCCGATCGGCACGCCAGGCCCACACCGAGGGGCAGACAAAATGCACGGTCTTGATACCCTGCTGACGCAGCGCGGCTTCAAGGTCAAGGTTGAAGTCGGGCGCGTCAACCCCGATAAAGATGCCGGGTGGGTTGGCCAGCAGACGCTTTTTGAGCTGGTTGCGGATGCCCAAAATCTCGCGGTAGCGGCGCAGCACCTCCCAGCCAAAGCCGTGCACGGCGAGTTTGTGGTGGGGCCACCAGGCCTCAAAACCGCGCTGGGCCATCTGCGGGCCACCAATGCCAAAGCTGTGCAAAGCTGGCCAGCGCTGGCGCATGCCATCGAGCAACAAGCCGGCCAGCAGGTCGCCCGAGGTCTCGCCGGCAACCAGGGCAGCGTTCAACGCAGAAGTCACAGGGCGGGCCGGCCAGGCAGGCACTAACGCACGATACCGCGCTGGGCCGAAACCTGATCTAAAAATGAGAGCATCATCTGCACGTCAGGTGCGCGCTGGGGCTCGTTTTTGTCTAGATCAGCGATGCGCTCGCGCGCGGCCTGCAAGGTCAGGTCTTCGCGGTACAAGACTTTGTGCATGGCCTTTACCCCTGCCAGACGCTCTGGAGAGAAGCCACGCCGACGCAGACCCTCGTAGTTCATTGACCGCGCCGCTGCAGGCTGGCCCTGGCACATCACAAAAGGGGGCAGGTCAGCCAGTAACACCGAACTGATGGCGGTCATGCAGTGCGCACCAATGCGCACAAACTGGTGCACGCCGGTAAATCCGCCCAGAATGGCCCAATCGCCCACATGCACATGGCCAGCCAGCGTGGCGTTGTTGGCAAAAATGGTGTGGTTGCCAACCTGGCAGTCGTGCGCCAGATGCACATAGGCCATGATCCAGTTGTCGTCACCCAGCCTTGTCACGCCGGCATCACCGGGTGAGCCAATGTTGAAACTGCAAAACTCGCGGATGGTGTTGCGGTCTCCGATGACCAGCTCGCACGGCTCGCCAGCGTACTTTTTGTCTTGTGGAATGGCACCGAGCGAGTTGAACTGAAAAATCTGGTTGTCCCGCCCAAGGGTGGTGTGGCCCTCGATGACCACATGCGGACCGACGGTGGTGCCAGCGCCAACTTTGACGTGTGGACCAATTAGGCTGTAGGCACCAACGCTGACGCTGCTGTCAAGCTCGGCCGCCGGATCAACGATGGCTGTGGGGTGAATGGCAGTCATGGCGCACCTTTTCAGCTCACTTTGCGCATGGCGCAGGTCAATTCGGCCTCAACGGCCAGTTCGCCCTCAACCAGGGCACGTACCTTGAACTTGAAGATGCCCGCCTTCATGCGCAGCAACTCGGCCTCCAGGATCAGTTGGTCACCCGGCTCAACTGGGCGTTTGAATCGTGCGCCCTCGATGCCAGCAAAGTAATACACCATGTCGTCGGTGGGCTGGGTGTCCAGCGCGTCAAACGAGAGCAAGGCAGCGGCCTGCGCCAGCGCTTCAAGCATCAAAACACCTGGCATTACCGGGCGATGCGGAAAATGGCCCTCAAAAAAGGGCTCGTTCATGGTGACGTTTTTCAGCGCCCGGATCGATTTGCCTTTGTCAATGCTCAAGACACGGTCCACCAGCAAAAACGGGTAGCGATGGGGCAGCTTTTTTAGGATTTGGTGAATGTCCATGGTCATGATTGGGGTGGATGGTTGTTGTTATGGACTTTGACTTGCGACTCCAGCGCACGGATGCGCTCGCGCAGGCTGGCCAATTGCTTGACCACGGCGGCGTTTTTTTCCCAGGCCGCGTTGTCGTCAATTGGAAACATGCCGGTGTAATGCCCGGGTTTGCGGATGGAGCGGGTGACCACGCTGGCGGCCGAGATGTTGACACCTTCGGCCAGGCTCAAATGTCCCAGCACAATCGCGCCACCGCCTACCGTGCAATGCGCGCCAATGTCGGCACTGCCGGCCACGCCCACGCAGCCCGCCATGGCGCTATGGGCACCAACCCGCACGTTGTGGCCAATCTGGATCAGGTTGTCGAGCTTGACGCCGTCTTCAATGATTGTGTTTTGCAGTGCGCCGCGGTCAATACAGGTGTTGGCACCAATCTCGACATCGTTGCCGATGACCACGGCCCCGAGTTGCTCAATTTTTTCCCAGGCACCAGCATTGGGCGCAAAGCCAAATCCGTCGGCACCCACAACCACGCCAGCATGCAACAAGCAGCGTTCGCCAATGATGCAGTTTTCTCCCAGTGTGACACGCGACTTGAGCTCCGAATTGGCACCCACCGTGGCACCTTGTTCTATGACGCACAGGGGACCAATTTTTGCCGTTGGGTGAATGGAGGCACTCGGGTGAATCACCGCAGAAGGGTGGATCAAGGCTTGCTCCATTTGGGCGAGACCCCGTTTCCAAAGTTGTGTGACACGCGCAAAGTACAAATAGGGCTGCTCTGTCACGATACACGCACCGCGCGCCATGGCCAACGCCTCAAATTGCGGTGCAACAATGACGCACAGAGCCTGCGACGCAGGCAATTGACTTTGGTATTTTGGATGGCTGAGAAAGCTGAGCTGACGACACGTTGCCGATTGCAAGGGCGCCAAGCCCTCTACTTTTAGACCAGGGTCACCATGCAAACGCCCGCCAAGCGTGTCAACGATCTGACCTAAAGACAGCACCACACGTCTCAAGTCAATGAAGGGTTCACTTGCCGGCTGAAGCGTTCAATGCCTTGATCACCTTCTCGGTGACGTCATGCTTGGGGTTGACATACACAGCGTCCTGAAAAATAAAATCATATTTTTCAGCGATGGCCATTTCCTTGATGACTTTGTTGGCACGCGCGATGACTTGCTGCAATTCTTCGTTTTTGCGGGAATTCAGGTCTTCCTGGAACTCGCGACGTTTTCTTTGAAAATCACGATCCTGGTCCATCAGCTGCTTTTGCCGGGTCAGACGCTGTGCCTCAGGCAAGGTGGGGGCTTCTTTCTCAAACTTATCCGCGGTCGATTTGATGTTGGCACCCAGATCAGTCAATTCTTTTTCACGCTTGGAAAATTCCTGCTCCAGCTTGGTTTGCGCCGCTTTGGCCATGGCAGCTTCTTTGAGTACTCGGTCGGTGCTGACAAAGCCGATGCGAATTTCTTCCGAATGCGCCGAAAGCAAAAACAATCCGCTAACCAGCAGTAAAGAGACACTTTTTAAAAATTGATACATTAGAAACTCGTTCCGATTTGAAATTGCATGGTTTGAATTCTATCGCTGTCAAATTTGCGAATGGGCTTGGCCAAGGCCAGGCGCAAAGGTCCCACCGGTGAAATCCAGCTGATACCAACGCCCACCGACGAGCGGAAATTGTTGGCATCTGCGTTGATGGCCAAGCCGCCATCGGGCCCGCCGACCATGCCGATGTCCAGGAAACTGTACATCCGCAAACTGCGATCATTGCCGGCACCCGGAAACGGTGCCAGCACCTCAAAGTTCAGGTTGGCCTTGCGCGACCCGCCCACCACGGTGCCACTGATGTCCTGCGGCCCCAGGCTGCCCTGCTCAAAACCACGCACCGATCCCAGGCCGCCGCCATAAAAATTCTTGAACACCGGAAAAGATCGGTCACCTGCGGCCGTGCCCCAGCCGACATCGGCATTGAATGCTGCGGTGTACTGCTTGCTCAAAGGCACATACTGCTGGAATTGGTAAGTGGCACGCAGATAACGTGCGTCGCCTGCGAAAGACCACTCGGCATTGGCGCGCTGCAACCGGCCCTTGGTGGGTGCCAAGGCGCTGTCGCGGCTGTCACGCGCCCAGCCGACGGTGAACGGCAAGGCCGAGCTGGAGTAGCCGTATTCATTGGCGTAATTCAAATAGGAAGTCGGCAACAGAGTGCCAGGTTCAATGGTGGTTTTTTCGTAGCCAGCACCAAAAAACACCGTGTCGATTTCAGTGAAGGGCACACCAAAACGCATTGCCGCACCCGAGGTAATCAGCTTGTAATAGCTTTGATCCTGATAGGGGCTGCTGGTCTTTTGGTAGACATCAATGGTTCTGGAAACGCCGTCGGCAGTGAAGTACGGATCGGTGGTGTTGAGCACCAGCACCCGATTGATCTTGCTGGTATTGACCTGAACGCCCAATGAGTTGCCCGAGCCAAACGCATTTTCTTGCTTGAGTCCAAATGACAATCCCAAACCGTCGCCACTGGAAAAACCTGCGCCCAGGCTCAAACTGCCGGTGGGCTTTTCGGTCACCAACAAGGTCAGGTCAACCTGATCCGGGGACCCCGGCACCTCCTGGGTTTCAACTGACACCTCGCCGAAATAACCCAAACGGTCAACACGATCACGTGACAGGCGGATCTTGTCTCCGTCATACCAGGACGACTCCAATTGGCGGAACTCACGGCGCACGACCACGTCACGGGTCCGATGGTTGCCAGCCACGTTGATTTTGCGAACATAGGCACGTCGCGATGGATCAGCCTGCAAGGTCAATGCAACCCGGTTGTTGACACGGTCAATCTCGGGACGCGCCTCGACCCGCGCAAAGGCGTAGCCAAAATTCCCAAAATAATCGGTAAAGGCCTTGGTGGTGCGGGCCACTTCGTCGGCGTTATAGGCCTGCCCAGGGCGGATGGCGATCAGGGTCTTGAACTCATCGTCCTTGCTCAGGTAGTTGCCCGCCAGCTTGATGCCGCTGACCACAAAGCGTTCACCCTCGGTGATGTTGATGGTGATATCAATATCGGTCTTGTTGGGGGCGATGGCCACCTGAGTGGAGTCGACCTTGAACTCAAGGTAGCCACGCGTCATGTAGTAAGAGCGCAGCGTTTCTATGTCCGCATTGAGCTTGGCTCTGGAGTAACGGTTGGATTTGGTGTACCAGCTCATCCAGCCACCGGTATCAAGATCAAACAGGCCGCGCAAGGTAGATTCGCCAAAGACCTTGTTGCCCACAATCCGGATGTCGCTGATTTTGGCTGGTTCACCTTCAGTGACAGTGAAGGTCAGATTGACCCGGTTGCGCTCAATCGGTGTCACTGTGGTCACCACCTGAGCGGCGTACAAGCTGCGATTGATGTATTGGCGCTTGAGCTCCTGCTCAGCCCGGTCAAGCTGGGCTTTGTCAAACGGCCGCCCGTCCGCCAGACCCACATCACGCAGTGATTTAACGAGAACTTCCTTGTCAAACTCCTTGGTACCAACAAATTCGACAGAACCCACCGTGGGACGCTCCTCAACCACCACCACCAAAATATCACCATTGACTTCAATGCGAACATCCTTGAACAGGCCCAGCCCAAACAAGGTCCGAATGGCGGCAGAGCCTTTGTCATCGGTATACGTGTCTCCCACCTGCACCGGCAATGATACAAAGATGGTTCCCGGCTCAACCCGTTGCAAACCTTCAATGCGAATATCGCGCACCTTGAAAGGCTCAACGGCCAAAGCGGTTTGTGACACCAGAACAAGAGAAACCAGGCTGGCGAGCATATTCAGCCGAAAGCGATTAAATTGCATTTTTTGAGAACCAAATTTTTGACGGAATGCCGAAAAATACGGCAGCTGTTAACCCAATAGGCGGGAGAGATCGTTAAAAATGGCGATCGACATCATGATCGTCAACAACGCAACACCCCCTTGCTGGAGGTGTTGCATCCAGCGATCCGACACCGGCCTGCCCGTGACGCCTTCCCAAAGATAATACATCAGGTGTCCACCATCCAGAATTGGCAGGGGCAGCAGATTCAAAACTCCCAAACTGACACTGATCAAGGCCAGAAAAACAAGGTATTGCGTCAACCCCAAATTGGCTGATTTGCCGGCGTAGTCAGCAATGGTCAATGGACCACTGAGGTTTTTGACCGAAGCCTCGCCAATCAGCATTTTTCCCATCATCTTGAGCGTCAGTGTGGACACATCCCAAGTCTGAACGATGCCACGCCAAAGTCCGTCGAGCACTCCAAAACGCACCAACACCATTTCAGGCCGGGCACCGACAAAGGCGTTGATGCGGCCAATGGATCCGCTGCCATCCGAAACAATCTCGGGAGTCAGGGGCAATTCCAGTACGCCACCATTTCGTACGATTTTCCAGACTTGGGTTTGCGTGCGACCCTCTGCCCCCGAACTGCGGATCAATGCCCTGAGTTGCTGACCATCCGACACGGGTTGAGCATTGACCGCAAGCACTTCATCTGCCGGCAACAGGCCCGCCCGTGCGGCAGCGCCACCGTCCATGACGTCACCAATCACGGCGCGGGTGAAAGGTCCCGTCAGCCCGATACGGCTGAAAAGCGCACTGTTAACCTCTGAAACGTCCAGCACCGAGAGCTTCAAAACCGCTTGACGCTCAATTTGGTCAGCGCCAAGCACCACCAGTTGTGCGTCTTCGCCCTCCAGCACCGCCTGCGTCACAACCCAGCGAAGATCCTCATACGAATTAACCCCACTGGGCGTGCCATCGCCATAGCTGGCCCGAAGTACCCGCTCGCCGCCAGCTAAACCAGCCTGACTCACTATCGTGCCGTCGGCAGGTCGTGCCAGCACGGCAGCAGGCTGATCAACCCCCACCCAGTTGACAACGCTGTAAAGGACCACCGCCAGCAACAAATTGGCCAGCGGGCCCGCCGCCACGATGGCTGCACGGCTGCGCAAGGGCTGGTTATTAAAGGCCAGATGCCGCTGCGCCGCATCCACAGGGGCTTCGCGCTCGTCAAGCATCTTGACGTAGCCACCCAAAGGAAACAAGGCCAGCACAAATTCGGTCGAGTTTGAATTGACCTGCCAGCGCCACAAAGGTTTGCCAAATCCGATTGAAAACCTGAGCACTTTTACACCACAGGCCAGCGCCATGCGGTAATGGCCGTACTCATGAACAGCGATCAGCAGGGATATCGCGACAATGAAGGCAGGAATGGTCAGCATGGCAGCAGGGATTGACTGGGTGTCATCGTCCGATGCGGGTCACCACCGCCTGAGCCGTCTGCCTGGCCAGCGCGTCCAATGCCAGCAAGTCCTCCAGAGAACCCGGGGATGAGATTTGCACCGAAGCCAGGGTGTCAGTGTTGACACCGTGAATCTGGTCAAAACGGATCTGGCCTGCCAAAAAAGATGCCACAGCCACCTCGTTGGCGGCATTCAGCACCGCGGGGCTGCCTGCGGGCGCACGCAGCACATCCCAAGCCAATTGCAGTCCAGGAAATCTGTCGGCATGACCATGTGCGTCAATAGACTCGAAGGTCATATCGCACATGGCACGAAAGTCCAATGCAGAAGCCCCCGAGGCGATGCGCAGCGGCCAGGACAAGCCATAAGCAATGGGTACCTTCATGTCGGGGGTGCCAAGTTGCGCCACAACCGAATGGTCGCGGTACTGCACCATGGAATGAATCACGCTTTGTGGATGAATCACCACCTCGATGCTGCTGGGTTGCACACCAAACAGGTAGCGGGCCTCGATCACCTCCAGCGCCTTGTTCATCATGGTGGCTGAATCCACAGAAATTTTGCGCCCCATGGTCCAGTTCGGGTGGGCACAGGCCTGATCGGGCGTGATGCTGGCAAAGGTGGCAGGGTCACGGCTACGAAACGGCCCCCCTGATGCAGTCAGAATAATCTTGTCGATTTGACCGGCCCAACTGTTGGCATCGTCAGGCAGCGACTGAAACACTGCCGAATGCTCGCTGTCGATGGGCAGCAACTTGGCGCCTCCATCGGCCACCGCTTGCAAAAAATAATCACCCCCCACCACCAGCGCTTCTTTGTTGGCCAACAGCAGGCGCTTGCCGGCGCGGGCTGCCGCCAGGCATGAGGCCAGGCCCGCAGCCCCCACAATCGCCGCCATCACGATGTCAACGCGCTCGTCTTTAGCTATTGATTCAATAGCTTCTTTCCCAAACAACACTTGGGTAGACAAGCTATTTGATACACATTTATGCTGCAATATCCGGCCATGTTCCGGACTGGCCATGACCACATAAGTGGGCTTGAACTGCAAGCATTGCGCCAGCATCTTGTCTACTTGGGTCGATGCGCTCAAAGCAAACACCTCAAAGCGCTCGGGGTGCATGGCAATCACCTCAAGCGTGCTCACACCAATCGAGCCGGTTGAGCCCAAAATTGCCACACGCTGGCGTTTCCGCCTACTTTGCTCAGTCATGAAAGTCTCAGTACGAATAAAGCATCATCGCCAACGGCAAGGTTGGCAGCAGGGCGTCAATACGGTCAAGCACACCACCGTGACCAGGCAGCAGCGCACTGCTATCCTTGACACCGGCGCTGCGTTTCACCAGGGATTCGATCAAATCGCCAACAACACTCATGGTGGCCATAAAAATAGAAGCGATCAGCAAGAAAACAATACCCCGCAGACCGACATGGGTGTACAGACTAGGCACCGTTGCGCCATTGACCGCATCTGCATAGCGCCAAACCAAAGCCATCAGCAAAACCCCCAGCATGCCGCCCCAAACGCCCTCCCAGCTTTTGCCTGGACTGATGGAGGCGGCAAGTTTGGTTTTCGAGAATTTTCCGCCCAACGCGCGGCCCGAGAAATAGGCCCCTATATCTGCCATCCAGACCAGTGCCAGCACCGACAGCAAGAAATTGGTGCCAATCAGCTTGGCCTGGGCAACCGCCAGCCAGGTCAGCCACAACGCAGCCAGCCCAAAAACCAGGCGTAGTGACCTGAAATGCAAAGACCAGGCCGCCACACCCGCCTTCAAAATCCACGCACTTGCAAGCACCCAAAGGCCGCCAGCCACCGCCCACAAACCGGGGAACGATTGCCCCAAGCTTCCAGACCACCAGACTCCACCACAAACCAGGGCACAAACGACACCCGAAATCCGCGAACCCAGCGGTCCAAGACCATTCATGCGAGCCCACTCCCACCCTGCAGCGGCTATGAAGATCAAAGTAATCAGGTAAAACGGCGCAGGGTCGTTGTAAACCATCGCGGGAATCAACACCATGAGCAGCAACAGCGCTGTGATTACCCTCTGTTTGAGCATAGCGAGTTATTCCTTGGCAGGCGGGTTGGCATCAACTTGCTCAGAAGTCTTGCCAAACCGCCGTTGACGCTGAGCAAATGATTCAATCGCTGCTTCAAGGGCTGATTCATCAAAATCGGGCCAAAGCAGGTCTGAGAAAAAAAACTCGGAGTACGCTGATTGCCACAATAGAAAATTGCTGATGCGCTGCTCGCCACCAGTGCGAATCACCAGATCGGGGTCAGGTACATGAGACAAGGACATGGTTTGGTTTAAATGGGCTTCTGTCACTGCCAAACCTTGCTGACACAAGCGCGCTGCCGCCTGCACGATATCCCACCGACCGCCATAGTTGAAGCAGACATTCAGCACCAGGCGCGTGTTTTGGGCCGTTGTGGCTTCAGCACTCTCGATGCCGCGCAATACTTTGGGGGCCAAACCCTGGCGATCACCAATAAAACGCAGTTGCACGCCGTCAGCCTTGAGCTCTGCGACCTCTCGGCCAAGGGCAAATGCAAACAATTCCATCAGACCAGAAACCTCTTCGGCAGGCCGCTGCCAGTTTTCTGAAGAAAAGGCGAACACCGTCAGGACGCGAACACCGCGGGCATCACAGGCTTTGGCGCAACGCTTGAGCGAGTCAACTCCCTGCTTGTGCCCGGCAATACGCGGCAAAAACCGCTTGTTGGCCCAGCGCCCATTGCCATCCATCACAATGGCAATGTGGTGTGGCACCTGCGTCAATGTCATGGCCAGATCAAACCGCCATGATGTCTTGTTCTTTGGATGCCACCAAGTGGTCAATGGCAATAACGTGCCGGTCGGTCACCTTCTGAATATCTGCCTCACAACGCTTCTGGTCGTCTTCCGAAGCCAGTTTGTCTTTGACCAGCTTTTTGATCGCCTCATTGGCGTCGCGGCGCAGGTTACGCACCGCAATTTTGGCACCCTCACCTTCCGAGCGCACCACCTTGGTCAATTCCTTGCGGCGCTCTTCAGACATGGGCGGCATCGGGACACGAATCAAATCACCCATCGACGAAGGGTTCAGCCCCAAGTCGCTGTCACGAATGGCTTTTTCAATCTTGGCGCCCATGCCTTTTTCCCATGGCTGGACACTGACCGTGCGTGAATCCAGCAGTGACACGTTGGCCACCTGGCCGATCGGCACCATGGAACCGTAGTAATCGACATGCACCGTGTCCAAAATGGCCGGGTTTGCGCGACCGGTGCGAATTTTTGTCAGGTTGTGCTGGAACGCGGCAATGGATTGGTCCATTTTGGCTTCAGCAGTTTTCTTGACATCAGTGATTGGCATGATCTTCTCCTTGCTCCTTGTTCAATACTTGATCACAAAAGGAATTTTGACACGCTCAGGCAAACACCAAAGTTCCCTCGTCCTCACCCATGACCACCCGCTTGAGCGCGCCATTCTTGAAGATCGAAAACACCTTGACAGGCAATTTTTGATCCCGACACAAGGCAAAAGCCGTGGCATCCATGATCCCGAGATTTTGCGCCATGGCATCGTCAAAGGATATTTTGCTGTAACGAGTGGCGCTCAGGTCTTTTTTGGGGTCAGCAGTATAAACACCGTCAACCTTGGTGGCTTTGAGCACGATCTCGGCACCAATTTCAGCGCCACGAAGCGCTGCAGCGGTGTCGGTGGTAAAGAATGGGTTGCCAGTACCGGCGGCAAAAATTACAACCTTGCCCTCTTCCAGATACTGCAGGGCCTTGGGCCTGATGTAGGGCTCCACCACCTGCTCAATCGCGATTGCCGACATGACTCGGGCCGTCAAACCCGCTTTGTTCATGGTATCGCCCAGCGCTAGCGCGTTCATCACGGTAGCCAGCATGCCCATATAGTCTGCGGTCGCCCGATCCATCCCGACCGAGCCACCGGCCACACCGCGAAAGATATTGCCACCACCAATGACCACGGCCACTTCCACACCCAATTGCGTGACTTCAACGATTTCGTTGACCATGCGCACAATCGTGCCGCGGTTGATGCCAAAACTGTCGTCCCCCATCAACGCCTCACCCGACAACTTGAGCAAAATTCGCTTGTAAGCTGGTTTAGCGTCTTGCATGAAGATCTCCGCAGATGTAATGAAAGGTGGTGACTTGACTGGAATTGATCAGCTCGCCTGTTGGGCCGCAGCAACCTGCGCTGCAACTTCGGCGGCAAAGTCATCCACCTTCTTCTCGATGCCTTCACCCATGACATAGAGGGTAAATGATTTCACCGTGGTTGCCGTGGCCTTGAGCATTTGCTCGACAGTTTGTTTGTCGTTTTTAACAAATGACTGATTCAGCAGGGACACTTCCTTGAGGTATTTCTGAACGCCGCCTTCGATGCGTTTTGCAACAATTTCAGCTGACTGCACCGGCTTGCCAGCGGCGGTTGCAACAGCGGCATCTTCAGCAGCCTTGGCTGTCGCCACCGAGCGCTCACGCGCCACCAACTCTGCCGGCACCTCGTCGCTGGACAGAGAAACCGGTTTCATGGCAGCCACATGCATGGCCACATCTTTGGCAGCCACGTCATCACCCTGGTACTCGACCACCACGCCGATACGCGTGCCGTGCAAATAAGAGGCCAGTTTGTCCCCGCCAGCGAAGCGTTTGAAACGGCGAAAGCTCATGTTTTCACCAATCTTGCCAATCAACCCCTTGCGAACATCTTCCAGCGTCGGGCCGAAGCCTTCCTGGTTGTATTCGCAGGCACCCAGCGCGGCCAAATCAGCCGGGTTGTACTTGACGATCAAGGCGGCAGCGGCATTGGCCAGCGCCAGAAAGCTGTCGTTTTTGGTAACAAAGTCAGTTTCACAGTTCACTTCAAGCAAAGCGCCCACGCCAGCGTCGAAGCTGCAGGTCACCACACCTTCAGCCGTGATGCGGCTGGCAGCCTTGCCGGCTTTACTACCCAGTTTGACGCGCAAAATTTCTTCTGCCTTGACCATGTCGCCCTCGGCTTCGGTCAAAGCCCGTTTGCATTCCATCATGGGGGCATCAGTCTTGCCACGCAGTTCAGCCACCATGCTTGCGGTAATTGCAGCCATTTTTTTCTCCGGATTCAAATCAGTTGGTAAAGTATTTAACTAAAAAAAAGGGGCACCGAAGCCCCCTTTTTTGGGGTCGCAAACAACTCAGGCGGCAGCCTCGTTCACTTCCACAAATTCATCAGCGCTCTCAGCCGCAACAGCTTTGACCACATCGTCCATGACATTGGCGCGGCCTTCAAGGATGGCGTCAGCAATGCCACGAGCGTACAGGGTGACGGCTTTGGAGGAGTCGTCATTGCCAGGAATCACGTAGTCAATACCTTCGGGTGAGTGGTTGGTGTCCACCACGGCGATCAACGGAATGCCTAGTTTGCGCGCTTCTGCAATGGCAATCTTGTGGTAGCCCACATCGATCACAAAAATCGCGTCTGGCAACACCGCCATGTCCTGGATGCCACCAATGTCTTTTTCGAGCTTTTCCAGCTCGCGGGCGAACATGAGTTGCTCTTTCTTGCTCATCGAATCCAGGCCGGCTTCCTGCTGGATTTTCATGTCCTTCAGACGCTTGATGGAGGTCTTGACCGTCTTGAAATTGGTCAGCATGCCGCCAAGCCAACGCTGGTCGACAAATGGCACGCCGGCGCGTTGCGCCTCAACGGCCACAGTCTCGCGGGCCTGGCGTTTGGTGCCCACCATCAGCACCGTGCCGCGCTTGGACGACACTTGGCGCACAAACTTGGCGGCTTCCTGGAACATCGGCAAAGATTTTTCCAGGTTGATAATGTGGATTTTGTTGCGATGACCGAAGATGAAGGGGGCCATCTTGGGATTCCAGAAGCGGGTCTGGTGGCCAAAGTGGACGCCCGCTTCCAGCATCTCGCGCATGGTTACTGCCATAAATTTAACTCCAAAGGTTATGTCTAAAATCCAGTTTGTTTTGTGACAGCAGCCCCAAACTTTTTGGTCACTGTTCACAACACCTTGAGAAAACCGGTTTGCGAATTTACTTTGCCAACTGTCAAATCTGACACTTTGCACAGCCTATCAAGTATAGCATTGGGTTTTTACAGGGCAGCCTGGCTGTTGCACCCATCAGGCTGCGATACCATGGGTACAGTTTCCTCACATATCGGGGATTGAACGAAGGCAAGCGTTTGAACAGCAGAACAAGTCATTGATCAACCATGCAAGCGATGTCTCCTGAGCTTTCTCAAAAGCTGTCAAACGCGGTTGACGGTATGCCTGCGTTTCCGAAAAGTGTTCAAAAAATTCTCGAATTGACACGGGACGTGAATTGCACCCCCAAAGACCTGGTTCAGGTCATCGAAAAAGACCCGGTTGTCACGGTCAAGATTCTCAAGGTTGTCAATTCGGCGTATTACAGCCTGCCCAAACAGATCACGTCCATCAGCCACGCGGTGGTGTATCTGGGTTTTAATACCATCAAGAACCTGGCTTTGAGCATTGCCGCCATAGGCATGCTGTCCAAACAAAACGACGCCGGCTTTGATGTCGACCAGTATTTGCTGCACTCCTTGTCCACTGCGGGTATTGCAAAACTACTGGCATTGCAAGTTGACGATGCCGATCCGATGGACTGTTTTATTGCCGGCTTGTTGCACGACTTTGGCAAGGTGGTGTTTGCACAGTTTTTGCCGCACGAGTTCAAACAGGCCTTGACCATTTGCCAAGACAATGCCTCCTCACTGCATGAAGCGCTGCGCCAGGTCATCGGTGCCGACCATGCCGTCGTGGGTGCCATGTTGGTCGAGAAATGGCGCTTTGCACCGGATCTGATTGACACCATTGCCCATCAATATGACGCTGGACAGCAAAAATCTGCCCTGTTCGCCTGTGTTTACACAGCCAATCAAATCAGCAAACAGCTTGGTTTTGGCTTTGGCGGCAATCCATGTGTTTACCCGTTGCCGCCACGCATTGCAAAAATGATGGGCGGATCGCTCGAAGATGTCATTGCCTCTTGCGGTGACTTGAACGCCGCGTTCGAGGACGCCAAATTGTTTGCCCGTATCTGACAGGTCCGCCATGAAAGTTAAATTTTGGGGAGTTCGTGGTTCGATTGCATCGCCCGGGCCGGCAACCGTGCGTTATGGTGGCAACACCACCTGCATAGAAATACGCACCGACAACAACGAACTCATCATTCTTGATGCTGGCACCGGTATTTTTCCGCTGTCGCAGTCACTGCTCTCGGAACTGCCGGTGACAGCCAATGTGCTGATCACCCATTCCCATTGGGACCACATTCAGGGACTGCCGTTTTTTATTCCCAACTTCATCCCCGGCAATACGCTGCGTCTGCACGGTGCTTTTGATCCAGTTTCAGGCAAAGGCGTTGAGCAGGTCATGTCGGTACAGCTTCAGTACAGCTATTTTCCAGTGCGCGAAGCCGAAATGAAAGCGCGGATCGAGTACGTCACCTTGATGCCCGGCGAAAGCATCCAGTTGGGCTCGGCCAAGATTACGCCTTACATGATGAACCATCCGGTGATTGATTTTGGTTATCGCATAGAAGCCAATGGCAAGTCTGTTTTTTTTACTGGCGATCACGAACCCCCCACCAACATCTACGACCCCAAAGACTCGGAGTTTGCCGAATACCAGACCTTTGTGGACGAAAAAGCCGACTACATCACCCGAGCCATGGTCGGTGTGGACGTGCTGATTGCCGATTGCTCTTACACCAGTGCGGAATACCCTGCCAAAAAAGGCTGGGGGCATGGCACTTTCCATTCCAGCATCCATTACGCCCGACAAGCCGGTGCCAAAGTCTTGTTTTGCACCCACCACGAACCCACGCGCAGTGACGATGCCCTGGACGCCGCTTTTGCGCAAGTCTTGCAGGAAAGCCAGCGCCAGCCCGGTGACCCGCAGTACCGCTTGGCCAGAGAAGGTGACTGTTTCGAGTTTTAGATCTTGTTTCAAATCGTTGCCGGCCCTGGCCACCTGTTGCACGGTGTCTCGCTAACGCGCCAGATTGAAGTAGCCGCACAGCACCACCTGCCCTTCAATACGCTGATGCAGCGCGCTGGGCTGGCTGCGGCCCAACTGGCGCTAGCCCTTGCCCCGCACGCCCAGCGTATCTGGATCGCCTGTGGTCCGGGCAACAATGGCGGTGATGGTCTGGAAGCAGCGGTGCAGCTGCTGAGCCTGGGCAAGTGGCCCACTGTCACATGGCTTGGCGACTTGCAGCACATGCCTGCAGACACGGCCGCTGCGCATCAACGCGCTTTGGCAGCTGGCGTCGACTTTGCCAACGAGCCTGACCGGAACTTTGATCTGTGTGTGGATGCGCTGCTAGGCATTGGCGCACAAGCGCGCGAGCCCACCGGTCGCATGGCCGACTGGATTCGTCGCATGAATACCAGCGCTACACCGGTCCTGTCGATCGACATTCCGAGTGGGCTTGGTGCCGACACGGGTGTTGCAGCGCAATTGCATGTCAACGCCACGCACACTTTGAGCCTGTTGACCCTCAAGCCCGGACTTTTTACCGCCCAGGGACGTGATGCCAGCGGTGTGATCTGGCTGGATGCATTGGGCACCACCCACTATCCAGCGGACTGTAAGGCCACGGCCAAACTGATAATGCAACCAGTACTTGCGGCACGACCGCACAGTGCCCACAAGGGAGTTTTTGGCGACGTGGCTGTGATCGGTGGGGCCCCCGGCATGTCGGGTGCGGCCCTGCTGGCAGCCACAGCCGCCCTTCACGCGGGTGCTGGGCGGGTCTTTGTAGGACTGCTCGGCGATCAGACCTACAAACTGGACACGTACCAGCCCGATCTGATGTTTCGGAACGTTCAAAACCTCACCGATGGCCAGATGACAGTCGTGTGTGGTTGTGGTGGTGGCACGCTGGTTCAGGCGCAACTGCCGGTGCTGTTGGCGTCTGAGTCCGCGATGGTGCTGGACGCAGACGCCCTGAATGCCATTGCGCAAAATGACCAGTTGCAGACCATGCTGACAGCCCGCTCTGCCAGACAACTTAAAACCGTTCTGACGCCCCACCCATTGGAAGCAGCCCGCCTGCTCGGTAGCAGCACGCAGCAAGTGCAAGCTGACCGCCTGGTCGCCGCCCAAACCTTGTCGCATCGATTTTGCTGTACGGTGGTCCTCAAAGGGTCGGGCACGGTCGTCTCCTCACCAGAGCAACTGCCTGCCATCAACCCGACCGGAAACGCCCGCCTGGCCACTGCTGGCACTGGCGACGTGCTGGCGGGCATGATTGGAGCCAGGCTGGCAAGTGGTCAAACAGCTTTTGACGCCGCCTGCCACGCGGTCTATGCCCATGGCGCAATGGCCGATGCCTGGCCACAGTTTCAGCCGCTCACCGCCGGAAAATTAGCATGCTGCAGGCCCATAGGCTGATTTTGTCGGGTAAAAAAGCCCGTCGTCAAAGCGTTCAATGCTACTAACTATGTAGCTTATAAGTCAATAAGGACAAGGACTAAAGCCCAATTATTAATGCAATGCCTGGCGCAGTTCGGCCACGCGCAATGTGATCGCTGAACGATCGCTCACCACACCCGCATTGGCCAGGTAGGTTTCCAGGTCTTCCAGGGCGTGACCCGCGTGACCGACTTCGGCATGCGCCAAACCACGGTCCCTGTATTCCGGCCAGACTTGTGGTAGCAGAATGATCAGACGGTCTTGCACGGCAATCAAGCGCGACCAGTCCTCTTGCGCCAGATGAATCTCTTTGAGGTTGCGCAACATACGGGCAATGATTTCACGTGGCTGTGCCGCCTGCAAATACAGGCCTAGCGGCACTTCCTGCTCCTCCACCAGCGAGGCTGTCAGGCTGCGGTAGGGCTCCAAGCGCTCTGCCAGTTCTTCACGGCTGAGCTACTGACCGGTCAAGGGGTCAATCACCACCTGCCCTTCACTCAGATTCACCTTGACCATGAAATGTCCCGGGAACGAAATACCGCGTGCCTTCAAACCCAGACCTTGCGCCAGTTCCAGCCAGATCACCGCCAGCGATATGGGTATGGCCAGGCGAGTGCGCAGCACCACATGAATAAAACTGTTGTCGGGGTCGGAAAAATGGTTGAAATTGCCGGAAAAGTTCAAATCACGGTAAACGAACTGATTCAACGCCCGAAGCCGCTGCAGTGGGCCAGCGTCAGCCGGCAGGCGGCGCTGCAAGCGGGCCAACAATTGGTCCATCTCGCCCAGCACCTGCCCCACGCTCAGGTCAGGGTACTCGTCCTGTGCCAGGCTGACGGCAGCCTCCAGCAAGACAAAGTCGGCATCCGTGTGCACCAGAGAGGCAAAATACTCCAGCGGGGTCGGTACGTTCAGGGATAGGTTCATACATTGTCATTGTCTATCGCCGCACAAGCTGACGCATTTTCAGGCCAGCCGCCCAAGCAGCTACAAAATAAATAGCTGCTGCAGAAGACAGTATAAGGGCTAGAAGCATAATTCGCATAAAACGCTCGGCACGCAATGCAATCCAGTCAAAGTGGCCACTGGCCCACATCAAAAAAACCGCCATCAGTACAGATGCCGCCAGCACCTGCAGCAAAAAAACACGCCAGCCAGGCTCCGGTACAAAGGTGCGGCGACGCAACAAGCCCACCAACAACCACAGCGCATTGATCAGGGCCCCCACGCCAATCGCCAGGGCCAGGCCCGCATGCGCAAAATACGGCACAAACAACAAATTGAGTGCTTGCGTTGCAAGTAGCACGGCCACCGCAATGAGGGCCGGTGTCTTGATGTCATGACTGGCAAAGTAGCCTGGTGTCAGCACTTTGATCGCCACCAACCCCAGCAATCCCGCCCCATAACCCATCAGTGCCGTGGTAGTTTGCGCCACATCACGCTCGGTGATGGCACCGTTATGGAACAACACCGCCACCAGTGGCAATGCAAACGTCAGCAGTGCCACCGACGCCGGCACCGCCAAAAGCACCACCAGGCGCAAACCCCAGTCAATCATTCGGGAAAATTTGGCGCTGTCATCAGCAGCTTTGGCGGCAGCCAACTGCGGCATCAGCACTACGCCCAGGGCCACGCCGATCATCGCTGTTGGAAACTCCATCAACAAACTGGCACTGTTGAGCCAGCTTACCGAGCCGGTTGCCAAGTGTGAAGCAATTTGCGTGTTGATCAGCAGCGAGACCTGCGCCACGCTCACACCCAATAACGCCGGCACCATCAGGTGTGCTATCTTTTTAGTGGCATCAAGCGCCCATGCGGAGAGGGCTGCAGCCAGATTAAGCCTGATTTTAGGCATCAAACCCATGCCTTGGAGCGCCAGCAAAATCGCCCCCAACTGCAGCACCCCGCCAACCATCACGCCGCCAGCCATGGCAAAGATGGGTTCAATGCCCAAACTGGCAAACCACGGCGCTCCCAGCCAGGCAGCGGCAATCATGGACAGGTTTAGCAACACCGGCGTTGCTGCAGGAATGGCGTATTTGCGCCAGGTATTGAGCACCCCGGCACCCAGCGCCACCAGTGACATGCAGGCAATGTACGGAAACATCCAGCGTGTCATGACCACCGCGGCATCAAAACCCTCGGGCTTCAGTCCACTGGCCATCAGGTAAACCAATATTGGCGCGCCGACAATTCCCAACACACACACCGCCAGCAAGGCAACCGTCAGCAGCGTCGCCACCGCATCAATGAGTGCATGCGTGGCTGCCTCGCCGTCTTTTTCTTTGCTGGCTGCCAACACGGGCACAAAGGCCTGGCTGAAAGCACCCTCGGCAAACATGCGTCGCAGCATGTTCGGAATCCGAAACGCCACCCAGAAGGCATCGGTCATGGCACTGACCCCAAAAGTGGAGGCCATGAGCAGGTCGCGCACCAGTCCGGTGATGCGCGACAACAGGGTTAGCAGCGAAATGGTGGATGCAGATTTAAAGAGACTCACCCGGCAAAGTGTAGCCGGGCCCTGCCGCCAGTCGTCGCACACAGGGTGTACTGCTAGAATCACTGGCTTTGCTGACAACATCCACAGACTTTAGGAACACTTTATATGGCATCTGGAAAACCCAAGAAAAAGAACCCGCGCCTGGCGTCGGGCCGTAAACGCGTCCGTCAGGACGTCAAAATCAACGCGGCCAACACCTCGTTGCGCTCGCAATACCGCACCGCAGTGAAAAACGTGGAAAAAGCAGTGCTTGGTGGCGACAAGGCCAAAGCCACTGAAATGTTTGCCAAGATGCAAGCCGTGGTCGACACCGTGGCCGACAAGGGCATCTTCCACAAAAATAAGGCAGCTCGCGACAAGAGCCGGCTGTCAACCAAGGTGAAAGCCTTGGCCGTCGCCGCCTGATTTTTCAGGCGAACCGCACGCATCCTTCGAGACGTTTCAGAACAGTCCCTGGCCGTCACGCGGCTGGCTCTGTCCTCAACTGATCACCAAGTGAGGCGCCGTTTGTAACGGGTGCGCTGTCAGCAAAAAGCAAAAAAGCCGTTCATATGAACGGCTTTTTTGCGTCTGGCGCAAGATTGCGCAAAGCAACCCGTACCCCAAACCGCAGGTTTAGTGCTTGGTCGCCGCAGGCGGTTTGCCGTGAAAGGTTTGCAGTTCGTTGTCTTTGGCGAAGTTCATGCAAAAGTCCCAGGCCATCACATCAAAAACCCGCAGCGCTTCGTCTACTACCACACAACGCACACCGTGAACACTGGTGGGTACACACCAGGGGGAATAGGCAATATGGCTGCCGGGGCGGTTGCCACCGGGGCGAAACTGGCTCATGACCCCGGCCAGCCGCTCGGCCCAATCACTGGGCCGAAAAGCGCGACCGGATTGGGTCAAGCCCAAAATGTAGACTTTTTTTGAAGTGTGTGAAACCATCTTGTAGAGGTCCGTCAGGGGCTCGTTGACGAGTTGTTGCAATGCATTAATATTCTAGTCGATCTTATGTCTTATACAAGACTTGACGCTGTCCAAATTTTGATCGAATTCAAAGCTGGTTCAAATGGTCTTGTGCCCTGTGATGGTTGTTTTCACTGTCAATTGATCAGTCTAAAATCTCGTTTCAACGGCCCAACCTGCGTTGGGCCGCTTTGTTTTCCCCAAAAGGCCACCCTCATGACCCATGACAGTCCATTTATCGAAGCCCAATCACCTCATGTGATGCACACCTATGGGCGCCTGCCGATTGCACTGTCGCACGGCCAGGGCTGTCACGTCTGGGACGTCAACGGCAAGCAATACCTGGATGCGCTCGGCGGCATCGCCGTCAACACACTGGGGCATAACCACCCGCAGCTGGTGCCGGCCCTGCAAGACCAGCTCGGCAAGATCATCCACAGCTGCAACTACTACCATGTGCCCAATCAGGAAGTGCTGGCCAAAAAGCTGGTCGAGCTGTCGGGCATGAGCAATGTGTTTTTTTGCTCCACCGGGCTTGAGGCCAACGAGGCAGCCCTGAAACTGGCGCGAAAGTTTGGCCATGACAAGGGCATCAACCGCCCCGAAATCGTGGTTTATGAGAAAGCCTTTCATGGCCGCAGCATTGCCACCCTGAGCGCCACCGGCAACCCCAAAATTCAGGCCGGCTTTGAGCCCCTGGTGGAGGGCTTTATTCGCGTACCGATCAATGACATTGACAGCCTCAAAGCCGCCACGGCCAACAACCCCAACGTAGTGGCGGTGTTTTTTGAAGCCATCCAGGGCGAAGGCGGTGTCAACCCGATGCATCTGGACTACCTGCGAGCGCTACGCACCTTGTGCGACGAGCGCGACTGGCTGATGATGATCGACGAGGTGCAATGCGGCATGGGCCGCACCGGCAAGTGGTTTGCCCACCAGTGGGCCGGCATCGTGCCCGACGTGATGCCGCTGGCCAAAGGCCTGGGCTCTGGGGTACCGGTTGGCGCGGTGGTGGCGGGCCCCAAAGCCGCCAATATCTTCAAGCCCGGCAACCACGGCACCACCTTTGGCGGCAACCCGCTGGCCATGCGCGCCGGCGTGGAAACCATTCGCATCATGGAAGAAAGCAATTTGCTGGACAACGCGGCTTATGTGGGCGCGCACCTGAAAGAAAGCCTGCACAGCGCGCTGGCCGCCGAGCTGGCGTCTGGCGCCGTCAAAGAGATTCGCGGTCAGGGCCTGATGCTGGGCATCGACCTGGCCAAACCCTGCGGTGCTCTGGTGCAGCAGGCGGCCGACCAAGGCTTGCTGATCAGTGTGACTGCCGACACGGTGGTACGACTGGTGCCACCGCTGATTTTGAGCCGCGACGAGGCCGACCAGATCGTTGCCATTTTGTGTCCACTGATTACAGCTTTACTCAAGGAAGCGCCATGAACCCCACCAGCCAAGGTATTCCCAGCACCATTCCCAAGGGTGCCCCACCCGTGCGGCATTACCTGCAGTTTTCTGATTTAACCGCTCACGAGTACCGCTACCTGCTGACCCGTGCGGCCTTCATCAAAGCCAAGTTCAAGACCTTTACCCGCCACCAGCCGCTGGTGGACCGCACGCTGGCAATGATTTTCGAGAAGGCCTCGACGCGCACCCGGGTCAGCTTTGAGGCCGGCATGTACCAGTTGGGCGGTAGCGTGGTGCACCTGACCACCGGTGACAGCCAGCTTGGCCGTGCCGAGCCTATTGAAGACAGCGCCCGGGTGATCAGCCGCATGGCTGACTTGGTGATGATCCGCACTTTTGAGCAGACCAAAATTGAGCGCTTTGCCGAGTACTCGCGCGTGCCCGTCATCAACGGCCTGACCAACGAGTTTCATCCGTGCCAGATTCTGGCTGACATCTTTACCTATATTGAGCACCGGGGCCCGATCACAGGCAAGACCGTGGCCTGGGTGGGGGACGGCAATAACATGGCCAACACTTGGTTGCAAGCGGCGGCTTTGCTGGACTTCAAGGTCAACGTCAGCACGCCACGTGGCTATGAAATTGATGAAAAAGTTGCCTCTAGCCCAGGTGGGTTAAGCGCCAGGCACTATGAAAAATATAGTAATCCGATGGATGCCTGCCGTGGTGCCGACTTGGTCACCACCGATGTCTGGACCAGCATGGGCTTTGAGGCTGAAAACGAGGTGCGCAAACAGGCCTTTGCCGCCTGGCGTGTCAGCCGCGAGATGATGGCTGCCGCCAAGCCTGAGGCCCTGTTCATGCACTGCCTGCCCGCACATCGCGGCGAAGAGGTCAACGCCGACGTGATCGACGGCCCGCAAAGTGTGGTCTGGGACGAAGCCGAAAACCGCATGCATGCCCAAAAGGCACTGATGGAATACCTGCTGTTGGGGCAGCTCGAATAAAGCCGATGGTGGGGACTCGCACATGAACAACGACAAATGGTGGGTCAAAGTGCTCAAGTGGGCACTGGGTATCATCGTTGCGGTGGCTTTGGTGGGGTTGGGCCTGTACTACACCGCCAAGTTCGACACCTACCGGCCCGGCACTGGCCAGTCCGGTTACGACTGGGGCATTAGCAAAGACTCGCCGATTCGCAGCAACCGCTAAGGCAAACCGCCCCCAAGTGGCCTTAACGCTTGGGGTAGAAAGTGACCGGTTGCACGCCGTCAGCGTTCGCGGCGGGTGCGCTACCAGCCTTGCCCCCAGCACATTGGCCACAGTCATCGCACGACCCACAAGAGGGTGCCCGCCCCAACCACCGGTGCGCGCGCGCAAGCCGTTGCCGGGCAGCGCTTGGCAGCAGATACCAAACACAGTAGGCTGCCGCCACGCCAACCAGTAGACCCACGATCAAGTGCTGGCTCATGTCAGGCTCCCGCCCACATCAAGGTCAGTCGATAGGTTACAAAACTGGCCAAGTAGGCCAGCGCAAAAAGGTAGGCAGCCATCAGCGCCGGGTAGCGCCACGAATTGGTCTCGCGGCGCACCGCCATTAGTGTCGAGATGCATTGCGGCGCAAACACATACCAGATCAGCAAGGACAAGGCCGTGGCCAGCGACCAGCCTTTGCTGATCAATGGGGCCAGCTGGCCCGCCATGTCCTGGCCGGTGTCTGACAGTGCATACACCGTGCCCAGCGCGCCCACTGCCACCTCGCGCGCAGCCATGCCCGGCACCAGCGCAATGGCAATTTGCCAGTTAAAACCAATCGGTGCCACCAGCACCTCCAGCGCATGGCCCAGACGGCCGGCAAAGCTGTACTCAATGGCAGCCCCGGTGGCACCCTCTGGTGCACCCGGGTAACTCGACAAAAACCACAGCAACACCGTCATGGCCAAAATGATGCCACCAACACGTTTGACAAAAATCTCGGCGCGCTCAAACAAGCCGTGCGCCAGGCTACGCAAGCCCGGCAAGCGGTATGAGGGAAGTTCCATCACCAGTGGTGTCGGGCGTAAACGGGTACGCCACAACATGGCGACCCCCGCCACCGCCATGGCGGACACAATGCCCCCAAGGTAAAGGCTAAACATCACCAGGCCCTGCAAATTGAACAGGCCCAGCACCTCGCGCTCTGGAATAAATGCGCCAATCAACAAGGCGTACACCGGCAGACGGGCCGAGCAGGTCATCAGCGGCGCAATCATGATGGTGACCAGCCGGTCACGCCACTGCGTGATGGTGCGCGTGGCCATGATGCCCGGCACCGCACAGGCAAAACTTGACAGCAGTGGAATAAACGAACGCCCCGACAAACCCACCGTGCCCATCACCCGGTCCAGCAAAAACGCAGCACGTGGCAGGTAGCCAGAATCTTCCAGCACCAGAATAAAGAAAAACAGGATCAGTATCTGCGGCAAAAACACCAGCACACCGCCAGCACCGGCCAGCACACCATCTACCAGCAGACTGTTCAGAGGCCCGGCTGGCAGCTGCGTGCGGACAAAATCAGACAGCATCTCAACACCGTTCTTGATGGCGTCCATGGGCCAGGCAGCCCAGCTAAAAACCGCCTGAAACATTAAAAACAGCGTCAAGGCCAGCAGCAACATGCCCCATACCGGATGCAGTGCAACGGCGTCGATGGCGTCATCGGCGTGCAAACTGTCCATGGGCTCGCGCACTGCCAATTGCACTATGCGCCGCACCTCATGCTGGGTTGCCATGACATCGGCCACCGATGAAACCCGCCAGGCTCCGCTGTCCCTGGCCGGTGCAGTCAACCGCACCTTGTCAAGATAATCCAGCAGTTCATGGGCACCGTCGTGGCGCACGCCAACAGTATTGACCACCGCCATATTTAGCTCACGCTCCAGCACCTGGCGGTCTACCGTGATGCCCTCATGGCGGGCGGTATCGCTCATGTTCAGCGCCAGAGCCAGCGGCAGGTTCAGCGCCCGTGCTTCCAACACCAGGCGCAGATTGAGACGCAGGTTGGTCGAGTCCACCACACACACCACCAGGTCAGGCAGTGCCTCGTTGCTGCGACTGCCGGTGACAATGTCACGCGTGATCTGCTCATCTGCACTCATGGCGTTCAGGCTGTAGGCCCCTGGCAGGTCCAGCACGGTCACACGCCGACCGCTGGCCGTGTGCAGCTGCCCCTCTTTGCGCTCGACCGTGACGCCGGCATAGTTGGCCACTTTTTGGTGACTTCCCGTCAGCAGGTTAAACAGCGCCGTTTTGCCGCAATTGGGATTGCCCAGCAAAACAATGCGCAGTGGTGCCAAGGTGGCTGACTGGGTCATGCCGCTGACTCCGACTGCTCGATGTGCCGCACCTGAACCAGCGCCGCCTCGTGGCGGCGCAGGGCAAAAGTGGTGTGACCCACCCGAACCGCCAGCGGGTCGTGCCCTGGGTAACCATGCGCAATCACCCTGACCCGTTCACCCGGCAGAAAACCGATCTCAAGCAGACGCAAGGCCACGCTGCGGTCTTCATCGTCCAGCCCCTGATGCATGCCAACGACCTCACCGGGCACATGGCAAGCCAGTTGATCAAGACCGAAGCTTGAGTTGCTGTGAGGCGCTGCGACGGACAAGATTGACATGCATACCTTCAAATGAGAATTGTTCCTATTGTAGACCCCAAGCAAGTCACCATGCACCGATCCCGGAAATTCAACACAAGTAAGCGTAGTAACACGCACCAGCCCTTTAATTAAAAGCAGTTATTGCTCTGTATGATGTAGCATCAGCACGCCAGCGACTTGATGCCCAATGGCCAATGCGCTGGTCAGACCCGGTGACTCGATGCCAAACAGGTTGACCAAACCGGGCACACCATGGGTGGCTGGACCCTGAATCAGGAAATCAGCCGCCACGTCGTCGGGTCCGCTGATTTTGGGCCGGATACCGGCGTAGCCTGGCTGCAAGGCGCCGTCTTGCAAAGCCGGCCAATACTTGCGCACCTCGGCGTAAAACGCATCACCGCGTCTGGCATCCACCGTCAGGTCGTCTGGCGCCGCCACCCACTGCACATCGGGCCCAAACTTGGCCTGACCGCCCAGGTCCAGCGTGAGGTGCACGCCCAGACCGGCGGCCTCAGGCACAGGGTAGACCAGACGCGAAAAAGGTGCCTTGCCAGCCAGCGTGAAGTAATTGCCTTTGGCAAAAAAAGCCCCGGGAACATGGCGCGCATCCAGCCCCTTAACGCTGCGGGCCAAGGCAACCGCGTGCAACCCGGCCGCATTGACCAGCGCCCGGGTGCGTAGCCGGGTGCCGTCGGCTGTTACCAATTCAATAGCGCCTTGCGCAATATGGACATGGGCTAGAGGCGAATTGAATGCAATAACGCCGCCGGCGTTTTCAAGATCACCTTGCAGACTCAGCATCAGCGCGTGGCTGTCCACAATGCCGGTGCTGGGTGATAACAAGGCCGCGTGGCAGCTGAGCTGTGGCTCCAGCGCCTGGGCTTGTTGCTGGCTCAGCAGTTGCAGGTCATCAACACCATTGCGCCGCGCTTTATCCTGAATCAACGCCAACTGTTCGACCTGGGCGCTGCTGGTGGCCACAATCAGCTTGCCACAGCGCCGATGCTTGATGCCGCGCTGGGCGCAGTAGTCGTATAGCAGTGCCCTGCCCTGCACACACAGTCGGGCCTTGTCCGAGCCCTGCGGATAATAAATGCCGGCGTGAATCACCTCGCTGTTGCGCGAACTGGTGCCGGTGCCAATGGTGTGGGCAGATTCCAGCACCAGCACCTCGCGCCCGGCCAGCGCCAGTGCACGCGCCACCGCCAGGCCCACCACCCCGGCACCCACCACCACACAGTCCATCACGTCCATCGTTGTTACTCGTTCATTGGCTTGTTGAAAGTTTATTGCTTGAGTTGGTGGTTGGCTGGGCCCAGAGCCGGTCAGGCCATTTGCGTCCAGGCTTTTTCCAGCCTTTTGACGCTGACGGGTTGGGGTGTGCGCAGTTCCTGGGCGAAAAAGCTCACCCGCAGTTCTTCAAGCAGCCAGCGAAACTCTTGCAGGCGCTCGTCCATCACCCCTTTGCGCTCGGCCACCAGGCGCCAGTAGCGCTGTTCCAGCGGGCGCAATTCGGCCAGACGCGCGGCGTCGCGGGCCGGGTCGGCGCGGTATTTGTCCAGACGGGCGGTGATGGCTTTCTGGTAGCGCACAAAGTGCTGCAGCGCCCCCCAGGGTGTCACGCTCAAAAACTTCTTGGGCACCAGGCGCAGCAGTTGTTGGGCCGCGTCGGCATTGGCCTCTGGGGCATTTTTGCTGTCCTTGATCTTGCGGGCAGCGGTGGCGTATTCGGCCAGAATCACGGCGCTCAAGCGCGCGACTTCGGTGCATATCAGGGTCAGGCGGCCCCGGCCCTCATCAATGCGGCGTTTGAACGCAAACTCATCGTTGGGCAATTCCCCCTGCAAAAAGGCACGGTCCAGCGCCACACTGATGATTTGTTCGCGCAACTCTTCCAGGGTGCCGCCGGTGCCCGTGCCGTCCGGGTTTTTGCCGACCTGCATGTAAGTCACGGCCATTTTTTGCAGATCGGGAATGTTTTTTTCAAGGTATTTGAGCGCGTCCTTGATCTGCAGGGCAAACAGCCGGCGCAAGCCAGCCCGGTGTTTGGCGGCGGCCACATCGGGCTCGTCAAACACCTCGATCACCACCGCGTCATCCACATCCAGCAAGGCCGGGTAGCCAATCAGGGTCTGGCCGCCTTTCTGGATCTCCAGCAACTCTGGCAGTTCGCCAAAAGTCCAGGCGGTGTGGCGTTGGCCAGAGACCGCAGCACTGGGCTGATTTGCATCGGTTTTGATAGCTGGTTGCGCTTGTAATGATTGGGCTAGAGCACTATTTTCTTTATAAACCGTGGCGCTGGCAGGTGGCCCACTGCCCTGCCCCAGTTTCAGGCTGGCCAGTGCCTGAAACGCACCCCGCGCCTGCGCGCCCAACTCGGCTTTTAATGCACCCAGATTGCGTCCGTGGCCGAGTTGCCGGCCATGCTCGTCCACCACCCGGAAGTTCATGAAAAAGTGCATGGGCAGCATGTCGAGCTTGATGTCAGCGCGCACCACATCCACCGTGGTGGCCAGGCGCACCAGCTTGAGCAGGGCCTCAATCAACGAGCCATGGCCAAAAAGGGCCGGCTCATTGAGCTGGTTGGCCATTTTGCTGGCCGACTCTGGCAAGGGCACCAGGCGCGATCGCGCACGCTGGTGCAGGGTTTTCAGCAGCGCCTGGATTTTGTCCTTGAGCATGCCCGGCACCAGCCACTCGCAACGGTCGTCGTTGATCTGGTTGAGCACAAAAATCGGCACGGTCACCGTCAGGCCGTCTTTGGGGTCACCCGGCTCATGCAGGTAAGTGGCGGCACAGTCCACGCCGCCCAGGCGGATGGTTTTCGGAAAAGCCTGACTGGTAATGCCAGCGGCCTCATGGCGCATCAGCTCTTCGCGGGTCAGCATCAGCAGTCGGGGGTTGATGCGCACGGCATCGCGGTACCAGGCTTCAAAGCTGAAGCCGCTGCACACATCAGCCGGCAATTGCTGGTCATAAAAAGCGTAAATCAGCTCGTCGTCCACCAGCACATCCTGCCGGCGCGCCTTGTGTTCCAGGTCTTCCACCTGCCTGACCAGCTTTTGGTTGGCGGCCAAAAACGGCAGACGGGTTTCCCACTGTCCGCCCACCAGCGCCTCGCGGATAAAGATTTCCCGCGCACCGACCAGGTCTACCCGGCTGTAGTTGACCCGCCTGCCGCTGTAAATGACGATGCCATAGAGCGTGGCGCGCTCCAGCGCATTCACCTCAGCGGCCTTTTTCTCCCAGTGCGGGTCAAGCAGCTGCTTTTTCAGCAAATGCGCCCCCACCTGCTCCAGCCACTGGGGCTCAATAGCCGCAATGCCGCGACCAAACAGGCGGGTGGTTTCCACCAACTCAGCCGCCACGATCCAGCGGCCCGGCTTTTTGACCAGATGCGCACCAGGATGCGGGTAAAACTTGATGGCGCGCGCGCCCAGGTACTCGCCCCCGGCCCCTTCGGTTTCGAGCTTGCAGCCAATATTGCCCAGCAGGCCCGCCAGCATCGCCAGGTGCAGTTGCTCGTAGTTGGCGGGTGTGGTATTGATGCGCCACTTGTGCTCGGCCACCACGGTGTGCAACTGGCTGTAAATGTCTCGCCACTCGCGCACCCGGCGCAGGCTGACGAAGTTTTTGCGCAGCAACTGCTCGTATTGGCGATTGGACAGCTTGGGCAAACTCAGAGAGTCAATTGGAGTCGAATTAATTGGGGTCAGATTCTGACTTTTTGACTGCTGACCTCGCTGCGTATTTAATTGCGATCTGACCCCAATAATTTCCTTATTTGGAACCGGGCCGCCACGCGCGCTTTCCAGCCATTTCCACAGCTTCAGGTAGCCTGAAAATTCGCTTTTTTCGTCGTCAAACTTGGCGTGTGCCTGGTCGGCCTGCTGCTGTGCGTCCATGGGCCGGTCGCGCACGTCCTGCACGCTCAAGGCGCTGGCAATCACCAGCACCTCGTCCAGCGCCTGGCGGCTGCGTGCCTCCAGAATCATGCGCCCAACACGCGGGTCCAGCGGCAGTTTGGCCAGTTCGTGGCCCATGGCGGTCAACTCATTGGCATCGTCCACCGCGCCGAGTTCATTGAGCAACTGGTAGCCGTCGGCAATAGCGCGGCCCGAGGGTTTCTCCAGAAACGGAAAATCTTCGATCACACCCAGGCGCAGCGATTTCATGCGCAAAATGACGCCCGCCAGCGAGCTGCGCAAGATCTCGGGGTCGGTAAATTTCGGACGACTGGCAAAGTCCTTCTCGTCATAGAGCCGGATGCAAATGCCGTTGGCCACCCGCCCACAGCGCCCGGCACGCTGGTTGGCCGAGCTTTGGCTGATCGGCTCCACCAGCAGCTGCTCTACCTTGCTTCTGAAACTGTAGCGCTTCATGCGCGCCGTGCCTGCGTCAATGACGTACCGGATGCCTGGCACAGTGAGCGAGGTCTCGGCCACGTTGGTGGCCAACACAATGCGCCGGCCACTGTGGTTGTCAAAAATACGGTCTTGCTCGGCCTGGCTCAGGCGGGCAAACAGCGGCAGCACGTCGGCACCTCTGAAAATGGGCTGGTGGCTGAGGTGGCCGCGCAGGTGGTCTGCGGCTTCGCGGATTTCACGCTCGCCGGGCAAAAACACCAGAATGTCGCCACTGTTGTGCACGTCGCGCCACAGCTCGTCCACCGCGTCGGCAATGGCGTTGTTCAGGTCGTAGTCGCGCGCCTCTTCAAACGGACGCCAGCGCTGCTCCACCGGGAACATGCGACCCGACACCATGATGATGGGTGCAGGTGTTAAAGGCGCCCACGAGGGGGCATCGCCTGGCTTGGTGCGGCCCGGCGCCAGGCGAGTTCGGCTGGCAAAATGCTCGGCAAAACGCTGGGCGTCTATCGTGGCTGAAGTGACCACCACTTTCAGGTCGGGCCTGCGCGGCAGAATCTGCTTCAAATAACCTAGCAAGAAATCGATGTTCAGGCTGCGCTCGTGGGCCTCGTCGATGATGATCGTGTCATAGGCTTTCAGCAGTGGATCGGTCTGCGTTTCGGCCAGCAAAATGCCGTCGGTCATTAGCTTGACAGATGCATCACGACCCAGCCGGTCCTGAAAACGCACCTTGAAGCCAACCACATCGCCGGGTGTGGTGTGCAGCTCTTCAGCGATGCGCCGGGCCACGCTGCTCGCAGCAATGCGCCTGGGCTGGGTGTGGCCGATGAGCTTGCCACGCGGTGCCGGGCGGCCATCAACCAGGCTTGTGGGGTAGTTGCACAGCCCACGACCGAGCGCCAGCGCAATTTTGGGCAGCTGGGTGGTTTTGCCTGATCCGGTTTCACCACACACGATGATGACCTGGTGCCGGTCCATGGCCGTCATGATTTCCGCACGGCGGGCGCTGACCGGCAGCGATTCAGGAAATTCGATATTCAGAGGTGCAGACATTGGGCCGCAATTATCGAGTCTGCGACAGGGGCGGGCCGACCGGCGCAGCGGTATATGAGCCAAATTGGCATCTAGCCCAGACGGAATAAGCGCAGCGCGCTATGAAATAAAGAGCGGTTTACCGACGCAGGATGGGGTGAAAAGTAGAGAGTCGCTGGTACGGTTGAGCAAGGTCAGATCGTTTTCGTTCAATACAGTCTGCCAGAGCGCTGCAGCCAGGGCAGCATGAACAAAACCGCTGCTTGCCGATGACGCCCACCATGGGGCCACAGTGGATGCAAACGCCCTCCTCCTTAGCCTCCAGCCAGGGTAATTTTCAACGCGGACGCGCTTTACATGCCAGGGCCCGGCCAGCCCCAGTTTCCTCGGATATTCAGTTCAACGGCAAGAGAAAAAGTTGATGTTGTTGACCCCAAGAACTTCGTCGTTGGCTGTCACAATTTCAACACATTGGCGTGTCTGAAAATTCTGCCAATGAGTGAAGGTGTTGGAACCACTGCGTGAACTGGTAGCGTACTTGAAGCCACGATCTCGCATTGTTCCTTCAACGAGAGTGGCCCTTGAACCCACCAAATCGTTGACCGAGAAATAGGAAGCGTTGCCACTGTGGTAACCATCAGGTGCGCGATAGCTGGTTTCGCTACTGCGCTTTTGCTGACCCGAGTTGTACCCGTCTGCGTAAGCCTGAGACCGGTTGTAGTCATGGTAGCCCTGGTGGTACATGCCATCGCGATAACCACGCTCAAACTCAGCAACCGAGCGCTCGTCGTTGTATTGGTTTTCGTTTCTATCGTTAGACTTGTGTGCCAGTGCCACGATGCCCAGCAGGGCAGCAGCACCAATTGCCACTTTGGCACCGTCACTCAGTCCTGGCTTGTCTGATTGATTGACTGGCTGGTTGCAGTCAGTTGGACTACTCTTGACAAAGCTCGATGATCTGCCATCACGCATGGTGGCGGTGACACACATGTTTTCCTGGTTGTTCCACCAATATTGCCAGGAGACCGAGCCCCTTGGATTGGAGTTCGTCAGCACGTAGCCCCTGGATCTCAATTCGCGCTGAACTTCATAAGTGGGCTGGCTGACAAGATCACTCAGCGAAGAGACAACTTGGGCGTTTGCTGCAATGGGTGCGCCGACCATTGCTGCACTGACGCCCAGCACTACTGAGCGCTTGAACGAGGAAACTAGCGATTTTGAATTCATATCAGGTTCTCCAAAAGACAATTTCAGAATACAACGAAAACGCACAGCACAGCGTCGTCGCACCAGGTCACATTTCAGTTCTGCAACAACAAAGCAGTCTGCGATCAACAAACGCAGATTTGTGAATATACCCAAGAATTCCGCAATGCTTGATGTTCAGGAAACATTAATCTACCTCCACTTCAACTACAACAGCAGACTTGCTCCGCAGGGCTTGCGTCCAGGTTGGCAATCACCAGCATAAAAACGGGTCGTCTTCATCCACCCGACGCGCCGCATGGTTTTGGCCAGTGATAAAGCTGAACTGCATGGGAAGTGTGCCAAGGCGTTCTCCTGAAGGTCTGGACCTGTGGTGTAACAGGTTTGCTGCGTACGCTGGCGGTCATGGTTAACAAAAGTTGACAACGCTTGCGCCCAAAGTGGCGGCCGCCAGAACCCATCCGTTAATATTGCAGCAAGAATTTTGTTCTTCCATTGGATGGCCCCACTGCATGAATTCGCCCCATGACTTAACTGCCCTGACGATCAACGCGCAAAAGGAGATTGATCGCGCCCAGGCGCACCAAGAAGCGCTGCGGCAAAAAACGGCGCGGCGCTACCCCTGGCTGCGTGGCATCAGTGGCTTGGTGGTGGCCGGTCTGGTGGTGCTGTCGATGGGTGACAACCGCACCCACCGGTACTGGCTGGGCGTCTCAGAAAAACAGCAGTCGGCCGAAATGACTGCGGCGCTGACGGCGGCCAATATGGCGGTGGATCGGTCGCACGCCACCACCGGTGAGTGGCCGGACCGGGTGCCACTGCCGGCTCTGGCGGCATTGGTAGACCTGCAAAACCCTGGCCCCAATTACCGCTTGCGGGCCCGCACCGACCACTGGCTGTTGACCATGACCCCCGACGGTGATCTTCAAAGGACTAGACCATGAATAAATTGCACCTTCCTACAAACGACGCGAAGCGAGCCGTTCGTGGATTCACCCTGATCGAAGTCGTCTTCGTGGTGGTCATCATCGCGCTGCTGGCCGCAGCGGCGTTACCGATCTACCGAAGTTACTCTGCACGCTCCCAGGCGTCGGAGTTGGCGTTGAAATACGATGCGATTCGCACCAACATCCAGGTGGCAGCCAAGGCCGGCGACGCTCAGACGACCTGCGCCAGTTTGGCGAGTTCAGTTCAATCAGCTAACTTAAGTAGTAATTACGCCCAACTGGCGGTTGATTTTGAACCAGTCAGCGGCGGCTACACACCAGTATTGACGATGTGCGCGACGCTGGCAGCGCAAGGTCCGCTTGGCGTGGAAGTCACCCGCGAAGCCCACAATTTGCTGAGCCGCAACAGCGCCATCAGCCCAGGTGCAGTGGTGGGGGACTCTGCGGTCAGCTTCTCGGTGCGGTTGGCTGGCGATACGGCACTGTGCAAAGTGGTGACTACAGGCAGCACCGCCAAGACGGGTTGTGCGCCAACCAATGTGGTGGTTGCGTTGGCTGGCAATCCAGTGACGGTCAGCACGCTCGCTGGTGGAACCGGTGCGGTCGCCAAGCCCGCAGCTTCCGCGGCCTCGGGTGCCGCGTCGCAGCCGATCTCCCAAACGCAGGTGGTGGTGCCAGTTGTTGCCCAGCCAGTGGTGGTTAGTACGCTGGCTGGCGGGCCCGGTGCAATCCCACAAACTGGCACAGGTGGTCAAAGAGTCTGCCCAGCGGTCGCACCGAGCCAGGTCAATCGCCAGGCCATGAATTTTGCAAGCGCGGCCAATGGACGTGTCTCAAGCGCTGGCAACCTCAACACCAGAGGCAATTTGCCGTCCGTAACCGCCGAGGTGGTGATCGCTGGACAGTCGACCAATGCCCCCGGAGCGACGCTGCTCAGCTACACCACATCCAGGCCGGGTTCGGGCTTTTCGCTTTGGAATCCGCAATCGCTTCACATCACACTCGCTGGGACTGACTACAACACTGGGTTCAATGCTGGCGACGGGCAAGACCACCGCATTACCATGAGTTGGAATGGAACGAGTGGCCAGTTGGTGCTGTTCGACAACGGACGTCAGGTGTGGCAGCAGGCAGGCGTGAACCGCTTCTTACCACTCGGCAGCAATGGTCAGCTGACCATTGGTCAGGATCAGCGGCCGGTCTCAGGTGGTCTGTTCAATTTCAGAGCCGGCTATAGCGGGACTATCGTCGCTGCGTCTTTGGCCAACAGGGCCGCAACGGCAGCGCAGGTCAGTACCGGCCCATTGGCGAATGTCTTTCCAGTCGGAAACGGGCTCTTGGCGAATGTGGTCATGGGACCGAACGGACAGCCTGTTGACACTACCGGGCATTCAAGTTATTCGATGGCGGGCGGCGTGAGCGCCCAAAATGCCTTGGTGAGCACCTCGGTCTACGTTGATACCAACTGCCGATAGACGCAGTTCGTTTTTGTCCGTCCTTCAAGGAGCCCCAATGACCAACAACCCAGGGTTGCAAAGCGACCCCGTCACAGCGCTGCTGGCGGCTGTTCGGCAGGTGTTCCCCAACCGACCAGAGTTGGGTCGCCTGGATGCGATGAACGGCTATGTGCGCTTCTGGCAGAACCTGGTCACCGCCAGCGGGCTTGACGACATGGCCCTGGCAAAAAAGCTAGCGCCCGCGTTAGGGGTGGAATTCGCACAGGACTTGGAAGACGCGCAGTCGACCGCGCTCGCGTTGGTGCCGGCGCAGTTTTGCCAAAGTTACAAGGTGTTGCCGCTGCGACTTGTGCAGCGCACCCTCGTGGTGGCCACCGCCAACCCGTTTGACGAAAGCATTGGCGAGAAATTGCGATTTTTGGTCAACCGACCGGTGCAATGGGTGTTGGCCACGCCCGATGCCATCGAGATCGCAGCCACCGTGGCCTATGGTCGCGAAGCCATCCGCCAGGCCGGTGCCAGCGCCAGCGAGCTGGGGTTTTCGTCGGCCAGGGCCAATGAGAATTCCATTGTCACGCTGGGGCGGGCGATGCTGATCTCGGCCATCGATCAGCGGGCCTCTGACCTGCACATCCAGCCCTTTGTCGGCTCGGCGTCGGTGCGCATCCGGGTTGATGGCGCGTTGCGTCGGGTGGTGATGCTGCCCGACGCGGTGGCGGTCACGCTGATTCGGCACTTCAAGGCCAAATGTGGCATGGACTCCACCAACAGCCTGATTCCGCAAGACGGGCGCATGACGCTGGTGCATCAAGACCGTGAGTTCGACATGCGGGTGTCGGTACTGCCCGCCAGTCATGGCGAGCGGCTGGTGATCCGTTTTTTGGAGCAGGGGCGGGTGCGTCGCCTCAGTGGCGCGGGATTTTCTCTGGCCGCGCTGCAGACCCTGCGACGCGCCATTCGCCGCCCATCAGGGATGGTGATCTTGACCGGGCCTACCGGCTGCGGCAAAACCTCAACGCTGTACGGCATGTTGTCCGAGCTCAACAGCCACTCGGTCAACATCATTACCGTTGAAAACCCGGTGGAGTACCGCATTCCTGGCATCTCGCAGGTCGAGGTCAACGAGAAGGCCGGGCGCGGCTTTGGCGTTGCCCTGCGCTCTATTCTGCGACAAGACCCTGATATTGTTCTGATCGGCGAGATTCGCGACGCAGAAACTGCTGAAATTGCCGTCCAGGCCTCTCTGACCGGTCACTTGGTGCTATCAACCTTGCATACAAACGACGCGATGACGGCCATTCCGCGCTTGTTGGGCCTGGGCATTGAGCCGACAGTGCTGGCCGATGCCTTGGCCGCTGTGGCCGCACAGCGGCTGTGCCGAACGCTTTGCACCGAATGCCGCGCACCAGCAACCGCGCCGTATTCGCCCGAGGAACAGGCCTTTTTGACCACAACCCACAACCCGCCCCGTTACCGGCGGGTGGGTTGCAAGGTTTGCGACTACACCGGATTTTTTGGTCGCCTGCCCATTGTGGACATTGTCGAGATGACGCCTGCCTTGCGTGACGCGGTGGCGAGCGGGCAGGCACGGCTTTCTGAGTTGGACGCCCTGCGGGAGGGCGGCCTCAAGTCTCTGGCCGCCTCGGGCAGCCGCCGCATCATCTCTGGTGACACCACCGTGCATGAGGTGATGGATGCCGTTGGCCCCAGCTTCTGGCCAGAATTGGCTCGGCATTACGGCAGCACGTTCAAAATCGATATGCAAGACGCTTTCCCCGAGCCGATGACGCTGTCGCCGGCGGTCTTGTTGATGAGCGCCAGCCAAGCCCTCGCCGACACCTTGACCCAGTTGTTGGAGCCCCAGGGCTATCGACTGCTTAGGTCGTCCACCCGCGAGGTTGCGCGCGAACTGCTGGTGCAAGATGAGGAAATTGTGTTTATTGTGGGTGATATTGACGACCATGTGACGCTGGGCCAGGCTCAGGCCTGGTTTCTGGAAAACCGGTCCCAGATTGCCTGGGCGCGCTTGCCTTCGGCCGTTCTCGTTCCAAGCGCCTTGGCGGGCGAACAGGCCGCCCTGCGGGAATCCGGGGTGATGGCAACCATGTTTACCAAGCCCGTGGATATGGCCGACCTGGTGGCGCATATCCGGCGCAGCAGAGCTTTTTAACCTGGAGAAACTATGAAAGTAAATGTGATCTCGGTCATTGTTGTGGGCATGGGCTTGTTGACTGCAAGCGCAGCCCAGGCCATCAACGCAAACTACGCCAAACAATTAGAGCGCTCGGGGTGCACCCAGGCCTCTGAACTACAAGGCTGCGACCTCAAGAAGTCCAAAGCCGAAAACGCCAAAGCTGGGTTTGTGACTGAAACCTCGCCAACCGCCATGGCGGCATCCAGCCAGACCCCTTACGCAGGCAGCTGGGTGGCCAAAAACGCAGAAGGCGGCACCGTGGCAACGATCCGGGTCAACGCCAAGGAGCAAGTCTGGGTCAACGACAAATCAGTCAAGGCCAAGCGCAGCGACGGCGGGTTGATGTTCAAGGTTGGCACCATTCAGTTCTTCATTCAGGGTGACCGGCGGCTCAAAGACGAAGACTACTGGACTGACTTCGACGCCAAAACCAAGGGCCCCATCGTCGCCAAATGACGCCAACGCATCAACCTTCCACCCACCTTTTTCGTTGAGAAGTTTCATCGGCAGAAGTACGCGGCTTAATTTTTCGGAGCATTCTGGTTGGTTCTTGGCGGTTGCGACAGCGCCGTCTTGGGTGCCTAAGTCGGCATTGGTCTGATGGGCGTGGTGCTGGCCTATGGCTCAACCATGCTGACCAGGCCTGCGCCATCGGGCACATCTCCGTTTGCCACCTCAACCCGGCGGTGTCTGTTGGGCTGTGGGTGGGTAACAAATAAATGGCGGACTACTCCAACACAAAGGCCGGTTTGATTTGAGACAGGCAACTGCTGTCAGGTGTTTGATTGGGTTTGTTAAGGAAGGCGACAGCGATCTGGGACGAGCAGGAAGCCGCAGGTATGCCAGGTTTCAAGATCAACGAGATATGCCCCACCGCTGGAAAAGTATAGACATATGACGTTGTGAAGTTTTTGGCAACCGCTTCGCCATAGGGTTGGGGGGTTGCAGGATCGTAAGCGCCATTCAAAACCAGGACCGGAATATCCGGGTTTTCGTAGACAAAAGGTGGTTTAAGCTCAACCTTGAGAACATCGCATGCGTTGCGTACAACATCTGCTTCACGTTTGGCGAGCGCAAGCATTTGCGGATAGGGTGGCGGCAGTACCTCGGATGGGGTTACTCCAATTGATTTAGTCCTAGCACAAAGGACAGTGTGGTACATCTCTTTCGCGTTGCCAGGCTCTAAATCGCCTGACAGTGGCTCGGTAATCCAGCTAAAGTCGCCCCGACTCGCTGCTTTGATCAGCTTGGGCAGCCCATGCGCCTCTGTGGTGCGGTACAGAGTCGACAGGATGCCGTCCACAAAGCCATTTCCGTTTAGCTTGGCGGCAAACGTTTGTTTGGTCGACGGTACGGTCAGGGTAACGTCAACGGGCTTCAGGTTCAGCTGATCAACAACTTTCAGAAATTTCTGCTCCAGACCGGGATAGGTTTGACTGCAGCGCAAATCTTGAGCGCAGTCGTTAAACACATTGCGCAAGGCATGGCTGATGGTGTGACTAAACCCCAGATTGAAGTCAATGTCCGGTCTGACCACACCATCGAGGATTGCGCTGCGCAGCTTTGCCTTGTGCTTGCCAGACTGTGCCGAGACATATTGCCCCAACAAGGTGCCGTAAGAGCCACCATAGAAGTTGAATTGCTGGTAGCCCAAGGTTTCAGCCACAAAGTAGATATCGGCGGCATTTTCCCGGGTGTTAAAGGCACTGGGGTTGATTCCGGCGGCTTTAAAGCGTTCATTACACGCCTTGATCCAACCCGGATCAGTGGCTGCTTTTTCGCCTTTGGCGACTGCAACATTGTGCGCGTTGATTTCCGGACAAGACAGGAAGGGCTTGGAGTACCGAGTTCCCCGTTCTTCCACAAAGATCAAATCGCGTCCCTTCAAAATGTTGATCAAGCCGGGCGACTTCATTGGTAAGGCAAAGTTGACAAACACGCCAATGGTTGTGTCCCCAGGACCACCCTGCTCAACAAACAGGGGGTCAGCCTCAGGCGTATTGCTCGAACTGCGCACGCGCACCACCGCAAGTTGGATGGTCGGGCCTTGTGGATACGCGCGCTGTGCGGGCACAGTGACGTAACCACAATCTGATTCGGCGGCAATGGTGTCGGCCACGTCGAAAGTCTTGCAGCTAACGGCTTGCCACGACCTACCAAAATCGGCTTGACTCGGTCTGGCTTGATACAAAGAACAAGCACTCGTGGCGACAGCGGCAACAATAAAAAGCAGGCTTTGGCAACAACGAATCAGGCGCATGTTCATGTGTATCCTTTCATCACACCCGTGTTCAGTCTCAATGGGGAGGCGCAATCTTACCTGCCAGCGTTTGTTGCCCAACCGAAAATTTATACGCTTTCATTGCACAGGTTGATCATCCATGCCAGCCTTTTCGTACACAAGAACGGCTGAGTTTGAGTAAGTCGGATGTCATAATCTGCGCCAAAAATTGGCAAATTTTCATCAGGAGATCACTTTCAGCAATACCCAAAATGCTAGCCTATTCACCAGATTCACGGCGGCAGCACTGGCCGCGCCCCTCGCTTTAACAGGTGCTCCTACCTTTGCACGAAGCCAGTAGCACTCGTTTGAAAAGCGCAGGCCGAACCTGAAACTCAACACCGTCAAATCGACCCTGTAACTTAACTTGAGAATCAAATACATGCATGAAGACCGCCGCCATAAGGGTTAAGACACCTGGTACGACTCGGACGCGCAAGGCCGTTGTCTGATCAAGAGCGAATGAATGGGTTGTTGAGTGGTAACGCTTGGATTTGTCTGAATCATTATTTATTGGAGTACATCGAATCATGTCTATTGCCTATCGCCAAGTGAGGGGGTTGCCCCTCAAAGCCCTGAGCGCACTGCTGCTGGGCACGCCACTGCTGGCGTCCGCCGCAGAAGCCAGCAGCGCCCATCTCGCCACTGTGATCGAGCGCCCCACCCGCGCCGCCTCGGTGCTGCCGGTGGGACCGCTGGGCTACTCCCCCAGC
The DNA here is from genome assembly GCA_016719055.1 of Candidatus Rhodoferax mariagerensis. Lineage (GTDB taxonomy): Bacteria > Pseudomonadota > Gammaproteobacteria > Burkholderiales > Burkholderiaceae_C > Rhodoferax > Rhodoferax mariagerensis. Next base: position 172,662 of record JADKAW010000044.1, read on the forward strand.
CACATGGACAAGTCGGTCAGCCCACGGAGCGACTTTTATGCCTATGCCACCGGCAAATGGCTTAACGGCCTGACCATTCCGGACTCAGAAACCGACATCGGTGGCTTTGCATTGCTCAAAACTGCGTTAAAGCACCAGCTTCTCAGCATCACACTACGGGCCGGCCAGGGCGGACATGCCAAGGGCAGCCCGGAGCAGCAGGTAGGCGACTATTACCGCGCCGCCATGAACACCACGCGGCTGGATCAGCTGGGGCTAGAGCCCTTGAAGGCCGACCTGGCGCAGGCGCAGACGGCTGCTAGCCCACTGGAGCTGGCACGCTTGTCGGCCGAGCAGTTGAAAAAAGGTGGCGCGCCACTGGTGCTGACCTGGCCCGTCACCGACATCAAAGACAACACCCGCATGGTGTTGGCACTGATGCCCGGTGGCGCCCAACTGGAACAAACCCAGTACACCGACCCGGCCGCCCAGCGCATTCGCGACCTTTACGTCGACTACATCACCCGCATGCTGCGCCAGAGCGGTGAAAGCGCTGAGGTGGCCGCCCAACATGCCAAAACCATCCTCGCGATGGAAGCCGAGCTGATGGCACCCCGTTTGACACCCGTTGCAAGCGCGTGACCCGGCACGCACCTACAACATCATGACCCTGGCCGAGGCGCAGGCGCTGATCCCGGCGGTGGATCTGGGCGAATTGCTCAAACAACTGAGCATCGACCCCGCATCGCGCATCCAGGTTCACGACCTTGAAGGCATCAAGACGCTCAACCGCCTGATCAGCACGCGCCCCAAAGAAGACCTGCAAACCCTGCTGCACTGGTCGGTTCTGTCGGCCAGCACCGGCTTTCTTGGGCAGCCGTGGTACGGCATGGCCGACGAGTACCAGCGCCAGCGCGACCAACTGGTGCGATCCGAGCCGCGCGAGGAACAAACGGTGGAGGCCATCGCCACGCAGCTTTACCACCCCTTGTCGCTGCTCTATGTGAAAACCTATTTCCCCGAATCCACCCGCCGCGAGGTGACCGAAATGGTGGGGCACATCCGCGCGGAGTTTGAGCTGCGTCTGCGCACCAACCCCTGGCTGGACGAATCCACGCGCAAGGCGGCGCTGGAAAAGCTCTCGCGCGTGGACATCCAGGTAGGCTACCCCAAGACCTGGATCGACTTCAGCAGCATTGACATTCGCGCCGACGACCATCTGGGCAACAACCAGCGCATTGCGGGCTTCAGCCTGCAGCGTGAGTTGGCCAAATTGCCACTGCCGGTCAAAGTCGAGCGCTTCAACACCCCTGGAAAAACCACACCCATTGCGGTGAACGCGGCCTACAACCCGACCTACAACGGCATCGATATCAACGCAGCCATTGTGCAGCCGCCGTTCTACACGCCTGGCGCAGACATTGCGGTGAATTACTGCACCATTGGCGCGGTGATTGGCCATGAGCTGACCCACGGATTTGACAGCAACGGCAGCCGCTTTGATGCCATTGGCAACGTGCGCAATTGGTGGACACCCCATGCCAGTAATGAGTTCAAGCAGCGCACGCAGCTGTTGGTCAATCAGTTTGATGGCTACAAAGTGCTGCCTGACCTGGTTCAGAGCGGCAGTTTGACCTTGACCGAGAACACTGCAGACCTGGGCGGTATCACCCTGGCGCATGCTGCGCTAAACCGGGCGCTGAAGGGCAAACAACTGCCCAAGGTGGATGGCCTGACCACCGACCAGCGCTGCTTTGTGGCCTGGGCGCAACTGTGGACCTTCAAGGCGCGCGCAGAGCGCATTCGCCTGCTGGCGGCCACCGACTACCACGCGCTGGGTTTCCTGCGCGGCTTTGGGCCGCTGCGCAATATGGATGCATTTCACAAGGCGTTTGGCACCAGGCCGGGTGACCCGATGTGGCTGGAGCCGACAAAGCGTGCTCGCATCTGGTAATAGCAGACGTTAATTGATACCAAAGACATTGCTGCCAAAACCTGGCATCGTTCTGCGTATCGCACATTTCCCTCTTCACCGGCTGGTCGCGCTGGGTTTGGGGCTCAGATTGACTGACCGGGGGCAGCTTTGGCGTGGAAGCGTCCATGGTTGCGCTCGTTATCGGTACTGCCGCTGGCGTGGTATTGCTGCTTTTTGCCGTCAGACGGGGCAATGTCATCGTGCCATGCTGGAAGCGTAATCTTGACAAGGGGTAAATGTCGGCCCAACTGATGGACTGATTTCGGTGCCCGTCAGGTTCAAGCTGTGTTGGCCAAATCTGTAGTCAACGTTGTGCCATTTCGCACCTTGCGCAACAGGAATAGCCCATAAACACAGTTGGGCAACACCAGCAAAATAGGCAGCGCCCATGTCCAACCTTGACTAAAGTCCACCGCCTGCGTCGGCTTGCTGGCACCTGCCGACACCACAAACGTGCCAAGATCCCACAGCGCATGGTAAACAATGGGCACCCAAAGAGATCCGGTCCGAATCAGTAGCGCGATCATGACCAGCCCGGTCATGAAGGCTGCCACAGACTGAACCACGGTTTCACCCAATTGCCCGGTGGTGAACACATTGAGAATATGTACCCCGCCGAACAGCAGTGAGGTGAGAAGGATGCTTGGCCACATCGGCAGGACGCTTCGCAGACCCTGAAACAGCGCACCACGAAACATCCATTCTTCTGACAGTCCGACTAGCAAGGTGTTGAGCAATACGAACAACACGGTTTGGCCCGGCGGAAAACCCGTCACAGCAGCCAGCAGCCCGAAAAGCAGCAGGTAAACCGCCGGAAACCAGAGCACTTTGAGTGAACTCACCGGGCGAGGTACCACAAATTTCAGATCGTGCCAACGCATCCAGACCGTCGTCAATGCCAAAAGGCCGACCGCCATGACCAGGTTCCAGCTGATTCCGTGGGTGACGGTGTCCACCAGCGGCTTCTTGCTGCCGTCACTGGCCCAGCGCATGCCAAACAGAGTCAACAGCAACCACCCCACATAGGTGATCAGTACCATCGTCAGCCGTTTGAAACTTGGGTTAGTCATCACAATACAGTCCCCTTCAGAATGATGGGCTTGGACTCGCTGCGAACGAAAACAACAAGCGCGACGAGCGCCAATACCTGGATCACACCCGTCAGTACAAGTGAGGCCGTGGCAATGGCCTCAGGCAGGTAGTCCTTGCTCAAAAATACCGAGATGTCCCATGCACCATGGGCGATCATGGCGGGGACAATCCATGCAAAACGCCGCCGAAACAAGTACAAAACGAATCCAGTCAACGCAGCAAGCACCAACTGGCCCAGCCCAAGCATGCCAACCCCCAAAAAGATGTTGGGAATGTGCAGCAACCCAAAGGCGACGCAGGTCCACAACACAGCTTGACCTTCACTGCGGCTGTAGGTGCGCATCCCGCGTAAAAAAATCCCACGCAGCGCCATTTCCTCAGCGAATCCGACCCCGAGGCCAACGCCAGCGACCACCATCAGCAAATCAGTTGGCACCGCTGCCCATTGGATGTACACCAGCCGCAACAAAATGGTCGCAACAAACAAAATCATCAAACTGGCATGCAAGCGGTTGGTCGGCAGTCTGAACGGGTCTCGCCACAGCGCGTCCCAGCGCGACCACCCCAAAAACAGCAGCAGCAGGGCACTGCCCGCGATAAGCGGGAGGAAAGCGGAGTGCAGTGCGTTGTTGGCGTTGGCAAACCAGTCCTGATAGGCAATCCCGCTGAATTGGGCGATGCCATAGAAAACGGCGGTGTAGGCAATCAGGCACAAAGTACCCGCTCCAACGCCGGGACGACAACGCAACATGGGTGCCTGCGACATCTGCTTGTTCGGCTGGGTCATATTCGGTTCATGGATTTGTGGAAGAATTTAGGCCTTCAATTATCTCGGAGTGAAACGACATGGCAGGCAACTCTAAAAAGTGGGCAGCAGAATTTATTGGCACCTTCTGGCTGACCTTTGGCGGCTGTGGGAGTGCCGTTCTGGCGGCCGCATTCCCTGGTGTGGGCATCGGCCTTCTGGGCGTGTCCTTGGCATTTGGCCTGACCGTTTTGACCGGCGCGTACGCGTTGGGACCGATTTCCGGCGGTCACTTCAACCCGGCGGTTTCCTTGGGGTTGGTGATTGGCAAGCGCTTTGAAGCCGCCGCGTTGCCTGGTTACATCGTGTCGCAAGTGCTGGGTGCGGTTGCAGCGGCTGCCGTTTTGTACCTGATCGTCTCGGGCAAAGCGGAGTTCGCGGGTGTGGGTGGATTTGCCAGCAATGGCTATGGTGCCAACTCGCCCGGACATTTCAGTCTGCTGGCGGTGTTGGTGTGCGAGGTGGTCTTGACGGCCATCTTCTTGATCGTCATCCTGGGCGCGACGGCCAAGCGAGCCGCAGGCGGATTTGGTGGCCTGGCCATCGGGCTGTGTCTGACGCTGATCCATTTGGTATCAATCCCGGTTTCCAACACCTCAGTGAACCCCGCCCGCAGTACCGGCCCGGCGCTCTTCGCGCAGACTGGTGCCATGGGCGATTTATGGCTCTTTTGGCTTGCACCCCTTATGGGTGCTGTACTTGGCGCTATGCTTTACAACATATTTTTGAACGACGAGTAAAGTCAATGAGAACTTCCGAGCTTTGGTACAGCCCAGTTGTTCAAGTCATTTTTCTCAAGCCTTTGTATCAGGAAAAACCACTGAAATGAAGAATAAGACTTTCGTTGTCAAACCTCGGTTGGCTTTCGCAACATTGGTACCGCTTGCAGCGCTGGCCCAAGTCCCGACCTTCGACTGCACAAAGGCCAAGGGAGAGGTGGAAAAATTGATCTGAAGTGATGCCTGACTGGCAACACCGACCGTAAACTAGATGACGTCTACAAGGCGGCTTCAGCCAAAGCCCCGGGGCAAGCTTGCCAATTTCCGCGCGGAGGGCAGCTTGATATTCTCCATACAAGCCCCACTGCGCTACGTCATCATGAACTGCGGTAAGCCGACGGCGACATGCCGCTCCAGCGCTTGAATGCTCGGGTGAATGCACTTTGCTCTGAAAAACCCAACAAAAACGTGATTTCCGTCACAAATTTGGCTGGGTCATCCAGGTAGCGCCGTGCCAGTTCGTGGCGGGTTTGATCCAGCAGCTGCTGATAGGTGAACCCCAGCTCGCTCAAGCGGCGCTGAAAACTGCGCTGGCTTAACCCCAAATGAGCCGCTGCAGAGGCGGCCGACGGTGGCCCCGAGGTGAGCTCCCGCAACACAAAGGTCTTACAGCGGTTGAAGATGTCATTCTGTAAAAAGCGGCTAAGCTCCTCGGTCAGGATCGCATCGAACGTATTGGCCATGGGAATGTTGGCCGATGGCAGTGGCGCATTGGCAGCGGTTGAGTCCAGCACAAAGCTGTCTTTGGTGGCACCAAACTGCACAGTGCAGCCAAAGAAGCTATCCCACGGCAACGGGTTGGCCGGCAGGGGGCGGCGAAGACAAAGCCGCTTGGCGTTGAGCTGGTGGCCAAAATTCTTTCGGCACATGTCAAGAATGATCGACAGGGTGAAATCGGTCATGGCGTGGCCCACCGGCGCATCACCGCGCCCGTGGTCGTGGATGAAGTGCAAACCATCGGCGTCTTCAAGCACCTGGTAGCTGAAATCATCACCAATGATTCGCGAAAAGCGCTCCATTCGCTTCAGGCCGGTGTGCAGCGTTCGGCTGGACAGCCAGGCGTAGCCCATGATTCCCAGGTTTGAGGGGTGCCAGCATTCACTGGCCCGCAGCGCAAACGCCGGGTCGGGCAGACGTTGCATGGCCATTTCAAACGCCTGGTCCGCCAAGTGCACGGGAATGCGGGCCTGCACATCGCGCAGCGTTTGTGGCAAAACACCCAAATCTGTCATGAGTTGGTGCGCATCCAGCCCATTGAGTTCCATCAGGCGCAACACCACCAGCCAGACTGTGGCAAGGGTACTTTTCGGGTTGGCCACGGGGTCCTTTCACAACATAAGTTGAACTTGGCACGAATCGTCATGCGAATGGCGCGCGAGGTCAAGCCCTGAATGCAGGATTTGCGTAAATTCAGTTCAAGCCTGATGGCCAAATCTGGCTCTGATGCGATTGCAACCTGCAAGGAGAAAAATGATTGATCACACAGCCAACACAGCCGCAGCGGCCGAGGGAGCACGCTGATGCCACATGCTGCTGTTCAGACTCACAAGTTGCTCCCAACTGGCTGGGGTCACAACCGACTCAGGCGCTTTTCGTCGGTGCTGCCGGGCATGCTGTACGAATATGTCATGACCGCACAAGGTGGGCGCGAGCTGCTGTTCGTTGGTTCGAAGTGTCGGGAAATTCTGGAACTTAACGAAAATGATCTATTGGACAATCCCAAACTTTTCGGCGCACTTGTCATGGAGGAAGACCTGCCGCGTCTCATGGCCGAGGATGAAACGGCCAACAAAGAGGGCACGCCCTTTTCATCCGAGTTCAGAATTCGGACCTATTCCGGTCGTGTGAAATGGATTCAGATGTCGTCAAATCCGAACCCAGCCACCGATGGTGGGGTTGTGGTCTGGAGCGGTGTCCTGCTTGCCATTACCAAGCGAAAGCAAATGGAAGAGCAGGTGCGCCAACTTGGTTTTTTTGACCAGCTGACCAACTTGCCAAATCGTCGATTGCTCAAGGATCGCCTGGTTCAAACCCTGTCTGCCAGCGACCGCTCGGGCATGTTTGGCGCACTGCTGGTGCTGGATTTAGACAATTTCAAGGTCCTGAATGACACGCACGGACATTTGGTTGGCGACGCACTGCTTGTCGAGGCGGCAGCCCGCCTGAAAAACTGTGTGCGGTTGACAGATACGCCGGCCAGGTTCGGCGGCGACGAGTTTGTCGTGATGCTCAGCGAATTGAGCATTGATGAAAATGAGTCAAGAAAAATTGCCAGCCAAGTTGCTGAGAAAATTCGCAGCATTCTGGCCGAACCCTTTATGCTGACTGTTGAACATGAGGGACAAACGGATGTGTACGTTCAACACCATTGCACCGCAAGCATTGGTGCCGTGATGTTCAGGGGTAAAGCTGCCGGGCTGGAAAATTTGATTCAAAGCGCAGACGATGCCATGTACCAAGCCAAAGAGGGCGGGCGCAATCAGGTGCGGTTCTGCGCAGCTCGAGAAGATTCGCGCAAATGTGACGTCTGCGGAAAAGCTTTGTAAGGGCGGCGGTTCACTTGTTTGGAGCCGCGCATACGGTAGCATTTGCGCTGAAGCTGCGCTGCAACTGCGCAGGTGTCTGAAGCTTCGGGCACCCAATATTTGTTGCCAAATTAGCATTCAGCCCAACTAAGATAAGCGACATCAGCTATCCAATAAGTAGCATTTTTCACCACCCGCGTCCGGACCGTCGCTATTGCAAACCAGTCGCCTGCACGACCAGTGCACTGGCCAACTGCGCAGCTCTGTCGCGATTGGCTTGCGTCATCGTGCCGAGGTTTGCAAGTTGATTGCGCCAAGTGACCTGCCCGACAGCGCCACAGGGCGTGCCGAACGTGACTAAACCGTCGTTTTTCAATGAGGGCTGCGCGCTTCTGTATTGCGCAAATGCCTGTCGGTGTCAATTCCGAGGTCGTTGTCAATGTGGGTGGCGGCCAATTTGAAAGCGCCACCGTCAGCACCAGGTCTTAGGCCTGGGTTTCCAGATTGGATGCGGCTGCCACCATTTCTACAGCCATTGCTGCGTTTTGCCGGGTGACCCGGTCCATTTGCATCACGGCCTGGCCATCTGCGAGACGCCCTGGCTCTGCTCAATGCGGGCTGAAGTGATGGTGCCCAACCACATTAAGCTGGCCCACTCACGCTGTGCCAGCGTACTGCCAAGCTGAAAATGCAGGAGCATGAACGCACTACATCATGGATCTGGACTTGAGTGTGATCAGTGTGTGGCGCTCAATGGATTCAAGGTGGTATAGACTAACCGGAACATCTGCGCCGCGTTCGGTTCAAGGACCCAACCGGCAAAAAGCTGGCATATTTGAACAAGCACACTGCCACTTGTAAGATTATGAACGAGTTGATGACAACGTTTTGAAATGCGCAACGACCATCTTCTGCACATCCATGTGACTCATGTGGCATCTGCCATTGTTGGGCATCAACTTTGTGCCAGGTTTCAGATTCGTCCGAGGAGAAAAATCATTGAGGTGATCGACAAAAGCCTGTCCAAAGGAGCCCATGCGATGCGCAGATTGCCCAGTCTCAGGCTTGGCGACAATACTGATTTCTCCAACGCTGTTGATCTGCAGTGGCAATACCAGATCAACACCACATTGCGCGGCCAGTTCCTTAAGTGCCCTGATTAGCGCGGACTCCCTCAAAGCTGCGTGTTGTGCGATGGTAATTCGACCATTAGACAGCTGTTCATCGGCCTGCGCCAGATGATTGACCGCTGCGATGAACCTAAAAGACATTTTTGACCCTCAGTTTTACCGCGATTCTAAAATGTCCGAATCGATTTTGGTGCCGATTTCACAGGAACTGGAGCGACCTTGATTCAACATGTAATTTTGGGTTGATGTGGACAGTGAGCCACGCTGCAACACTTTTCCTTAGCCCGAACTTTGACTGCATCCGAGGCGTAAGTACCTGTCCCGATTGAACTTTTTGTCAATCGAGTGTGACGGCTACTGGGTACAGGCCGGATTGAGCCCGAGCAGTTTGAAGGCTTTGGTTTGAATCGGTGTGGGCTGCGTTGTCAAGACGATCTTGGCTTGCGGGTTTGCACTGGTGTGGGCGATGTTGTAGGCCAGGGTGCCCAGATCTTTGAGCAAGGTGCGAAAGCTGTGCAACGGCAAATCGTCACTGGCGGTCTTGGTTGCATCCTTGACCTTGGCGTGTTCGGATCGCACAGCTTTGGCCACGGCAGAGGCACGCGTAGCGTTGGCCGCTTGGACTTCCTCATCATCAAACAGCATGGGCTTCAAACGCTCGCGCATGTGCCACTCCACGTAGTAAGCCAGCATGCACAGAAAGACGTGAGCGCGCACGCGCTGCTCGTTGTAATGGAACACCGGACGCACATTCAGATCAACCGTCTTGATCGAGCGAAAGGCTCGCTCCACGTGAGCCAGGCTCTTGTAGGCGGCCACCGCCGCCTGCGCATCAAGCGCTTGAGCGTCAAGACTGGTGCGAATCACATACAGGCCATCCATGGCCGCCTCGGCATCTATTTGCGCCGTCTTGCGCTGATAGTTCAGCGTCGTCTCGGTGATCATCAGATCGAAGTGCTTGGCCATGTTGAATTTGCCAATTACGCGCCCCACCCGCAAGCCAATGGCATCCTGACCACGCAAGGGATTGCGCGCACGCTGCGTGGCAGTAACGATCTTGACCAAATCAAGCTCGGTGGCTGCCAACAGTTCCAGGCGCTTGCGCGCGCGTTCCTCGGCCAGCAGCGGGTTGCGGCACACCACCAAGCGCTCACCGGGGAAGTGCGCACTGGTGAGTTCGAGCAGATTGCGCTCATCAAACAGCGAAGGTTGAAACGCACCGTGCTCCTGAGCCAGTTGGGCAATCTGCGGTGCGCGTAGTGAACTCACCCAGTCCATCGCCTGGGGCTTGAGGACCTGTTCGATGCGCGCCGAGGTGAGCATGCCACGGTCACCCACCCAGGCCAGGTGCGCAATGCCAAAACGCTCCTTGAGCTTGCTCACCTGGTTGGCTACGGTAGCCGGGTCAGCCGTGTTGCCCTTGAACACCTCCACCGCAATCGGACAACCCTCAGCAGTGCACACCAGACCGAAGACGATTTGCGGATCGTCGCGTTTGCCATCGCGCGAATGGCCACGTGCGGCCAGCTCGCAGCAGCGACCCGTCAGCCAGGTGGATGTAAGGTCGTACAGCACCAGCGTGGCCCCCACCAGATGTTGGCGCGCCAAGCGCCGCTCGATGACGGGCTGAGCCTCATGCAACCAATCGAGCGCGCGGTGCAGATCATCGACGCTGCATTCACCCACACCAAGCACACGCCCCAAAGACGTGCTGGCGCTCTGATCATGCAACTGGCGATGGGTGGCAAGCTTGGAGGCCGGCTCGACGATGCGCGCCACTAGCATGGCCTGCAGCAAGGCGCCAAGCGGCTTGGGAGCGCTGCCAAACCAGACGCCCGAGCCACAACCACGTGCACTGCCCAGTACTGCTGCAACATGACCATGGGGCAAGCTGCGCTCGATGGCAAAGAGATCCGAAGGGCTGGTCATGGCCACTCCCCCACCCAGTAGCACCTTCAGGCCTTCGATGACCTCCGCGCTCAAGCACGAAAGATTGGCCAGAGTGCGTTTCTTGACTTTGCCATCTTCACGAAACGACTCTCGCAACAGGACCGCAGGGGGCGAGTTGCGGTTGGGCACAGATTCAATGTACATGACTGCAAATGCTACACAAATAATTAGAAAAAATCAAGAAAAATAGTCATATTACATGGATACATATTGAAGCGAAAAAATAGCTGAAACCCGCATAAACACTGGGTTTCAGCTAGATTGCGGGGTCAAAGTTCGGCTTAGCCGGTCGACACAAGTTTCTTGATCGGCATGCCAGCTCCCTGGTGCGGTGGCCAATCACCCTTTGACAGCACCCATCGTCAACCCCTTGACCACGTATTTCTGGAAAATCATCGTCAGCACAATGGCCGGTGCCATGATGGCCACAGCTGCTGCCATCACGCCGCCCCAGTCAACCTCGGCATAGGACAAAAAATTGTAAACAGCGATTGGCAGGGTTTTGGTCCGCTCCATGCTGAGCACTTGTGAGAACATGAAATTGTTCCAGGAAAAGATAAACGACAAGGTTGTGGCGGTGATGATGCCGGGGCCCGACAGGGGCAGGATGATTTTCAAAAACGCCATCTGCCGCGTGGCGCCGTCGACCATGGCGGATTCTTCGAGCTCACGCGGGATCGTGCCGAAATAGGTGGTCATGATCCAGACCACAATCGGCAGCGCAATCAGCATGTGCGAGAGCACTAGCGCAACATAACTGTCCATCAAGTTGAGCCGCGAAAAAATAATGTACCAGGGCATCAGAAAAGAAATGCCCGGCATCAAACGCGCCAACAAGATAAATACGGCTAGCCTTTTCTGCGCGAAACGAGAAATTGAGTAAGCCGCCGGCAGTCCCAGCAAAAGTGACAGGCCGACCGCCATCACGCCGACGATGGTCGAGTTCAGGAAATATTTGAGGAAGTCCTGTTCTTCGAAGACTTTGCGGTAATTTTGCAACGTCGGCTCAAAAAACAGCTTTGGTGGCCAAGAGATGATGTCCACTTGGGTCTTGAACGAGGAGGTCAGCATCCACAAGAATGGAAACAACACGATCAGCGCAATGAACAGCACCAACAGGTAGAACAGCAGAGTTGGGACGAACTTTTTTTTCATGGCAGCGTCCTCACTTTTCGCTGGATTCGCGCAGTTTCATGATGCCCAGGCTGCACAGCAGCACCACCAGGAACAGCGCCACCAGAATCACCGACGACTGGCCCATGCGGAAATACTCGAAGCTGTACTTGAAACCCATGATGTTGAGCGTCTCCGAGGCATAACCTGGACCACCACCGGTCATCGCAAAGATGATGTCGAATGTCTTCAGTGCATCGATCAGGCGCAGAATCATCGCGGTCAGAATGACCGGCATGACCATCGGGATGGTGACGTAGCGCAAAATCTGCCATTCACTGGCACCATCCACGCGCGCTGCTTCAACCGGCTCCTCCGACAGGCCGGCCAGGCCCGCGAGAACAATCAAGGTGATCATGGGTGTCCACTGCCAGACATCGACCATCACCAACGAGGCAATCACTGTGCTTTCGCTCGACACCCACCGACCTTGCGGCAGCCCGACTGCATCGAGGGCAAAATTGAGCAAACCGATGGTCGGGTCGTAAAACAGGTTGAAGACAATGCCTACCGCGACCGGCGTTGCCACCAGCGGTAACAAAAGCAGCAGCTTGGCGATGCTCTTGCCCAGAAATGCGCGGTTCAGAATCAGCGCGATGGCAACACCCAACACGACCTGGATCGCCACGGCAAACAGCGTGAACGTGAAGGTGCGAACCAAGGCTTGCAAAAAACGTGGCTCGGAGAAAACCCGCAAATAGCTGGTGAGCCCAACAAAGGTCGGCTCCATCCCAGAGGTGAGATTCCAGTTGGTAAAGCTCAGGTACAAGGTGTACAGAATCGGAAACACCATCAGCAACGCGATGAACACGATCGCGGGAAGCGGGAACAAAATCTGCAAATTGCGTTCGGTAAAGCTTGACTGAATCATGGCTGGCCTTCTACGCGAGGGTTCTGTTGAGCAATATCGACCGGGCTCGCGGGCCGTCTATCGGGGTAAACGGCCCGTATGCCAGTCGATCGGCAGAGCGTTTACTTGCCGAATTCGCCGCTGTCCTGCAGTAATTCGTTGACCCGTTTGACCTTTTCCGCTGCGAGTTGGTCGAGCTTGGGTGAAGTTCCCTTGGTGTTGATCGACTCGATGACCAACTCGCCGATGAGGTCGCGCGCTTCACCCACGGCGCTCATGTAGGGGCGGTCAACCGGTGTGCCGTTCTTGGCCGCAAAGGCGCGGGTTTCTATCAGACCGGGGTTCATCTTGCTGCGCACGACCTGGTCGTCCCACACCGATGAACGGGCCATGGTGATATTGCCCATCATGCCTTTGATCGCCATTTCCTTGCTGGAGGCCCAGTTCAGGAACTTCATGGCCATGTCTTTTTTCTTGGACTGGTTGGCCACCGAGATACCCCAGGACGAGACGATGAAAGGCGCATTGGTCTTGGGTCCGGCCGGGAAGTTGGCAATGTCGAAGTTGGCCACCGGGATTTGTGTCTTGGACTGATCAACGATCTGGCCGTAGAACACCGAGGCGTCGGTCCACATGGCGACCTTACCAGCCTGGAACAACGGCATGATGTTTTCCCAGGACATCGACGTCACGCCTTTGGGGCCATAGTTACCGAGCAGTTTGCCGTAAAAACGAGTTGCGTCGATGGCCGGCTTCGAGTTAAAGACCGCCGTACCTTTGTCAAGGTACTGGCCGCCATAGTTGAAGACATAACTCGAAAGCTGGGTGACCGCTGCTGCGCCTTTGCCACGCGAGGCGAAGCCAGCAACGCTTTCGGAATTGAGCTTCTGGGCGGCTGCCTCGAGTTCATTGAAGTTGGTCGGCACTTTCAGCCCCGCCTGTTGCAGCAGGTCCTTGCGGTAGTAAAGCACCTGCCATTCGGTGACCAGCGGAACAATGTAGGGTTTACCGCCAAAAGAGGCAGCGTTCATGATGTTTTTCGGATAGTCAGCAAAGTCATAACCGGTCAGGGGTTCATACCAGCCATTTTTCGAGAACATCTTGCCTTCCTGCAGTGGGCGCGTCATGAACACGTCGACGGTGGAAGATTTGGTAGCGAATTCAGTGGTGAGTTTTTGTGTCAGTTGGCTTTCCTGCAGACTTTCAACGTTGACCTTGATGCCGGTGTTTTTCTCGAACTGTGGGATCGAGAGCTTGAGCAATTCACCATAAGGGTGGTTGGCCACCAGCACGCGGATTTCACCCGATTGCGCCATGGCACCGGCGCAGATGCACAGAGAAGACAGTGCGACCACGATTTTTGACAGTTTGTATTCCATGAAAATCTCCAAGTTAAAAGAATAAAGAAACACCCACCCTAAACGATGGCGTCTGAAGTGTTCTTGTCGAACACGTGCGTATTGGCCATCTTGAAATCGATCTGGATCGCGTCGCCGACGCTGAGCGACTGCTTCGGCACGGCCATGCGTGCCACCAGGGCATGCGCGCCGCAACTCAAGTGCGCGAAGATCTCGGAGCCGAGCAACTCTACCACCTCGGCCCTGGCGCTGATCGTGCTGCCAGTGTCAGTACCCGGCTGATGCAATGCAATGTCTTCCGGACGAACGCCGAAGACCAGCTCTTTGCCAACATGTGCCACAAGATTGTCGCGAAAGGCTTCAGGCATGGCGACGCGGAAGCTGCCGCCATCGATGAAGAAATGACCCGCCTCGTTGACCAGACGGACGTCAAAGAAGTTCATGGCTGGCGAGCCGATAAAGCCGGCAACAAAACGGTTGACCGGCCGGGCATAGACTTCCATCGGTGCGCCACTTTGCTGGACCACGCCCTGGTTCATGATGAAGATACGGTCGGCCATGGTCATGGCCTCGACTTGATCGTGCGTGACATAAATCATGGTGGCACCCAGACGACGGTGCAGTTTGCTGATTTCGGCACGCATCGCTACGCGCAGCTTGGCGTCCAGGTTCGACAGAGGCTCATCGAACAGGAACACCTTGGGTTTGCGCACGATGGCGCGGCCCACCGCCACGCGCTGGCGCTGGCCACCGGAGAGTTCTTTGGGTTTGCGTTCCAGCAGCTCGCCCAGCCCGAGGATATCGGCTGCCTCTTGCACCCGGGCGTCGATCTCGGCGTCAGAGAACTGGCGAATCTTCAGGCCAAAACCCATGTTTTCGCGCACATTCATGTGGGGGTACAGCGCGTAATTCTGGAAAACCATGGCGATGTCGCGATCCTTGGGGGCCATGTCGTTAACCAGCGAGTCGCCAATGAAGATTTCGCCCGACGTGATGGTTTCCAGCCCGGCGATCATGCGCAAGGCGGTCGACTTGCCGCAGCCCGACGATCCCACCAGCACGGCAAACTCCTTGTCCTGAATTTCGATCGAAAGATCGTTGACGACGGGGACTGATCCGTACCGTTTTACGACGTTTTTCAAAGTGACTTTGGACATGTGCAATAACTCCTTCATCAAGTCGGCTGCAGGATCAATAGCTGCTAGGCGTCCACGCGACGGTTGCGCGCCGGTGCACAGCCAACGGTACAACACCGAACTCAGCATCCGTCACGTTGTCCATGACGTTGCAAGCGGCGATCTGACGTTGGCGATGTTCAATCGCCATGCGGCGCCGCGCGAGCAGTTCGGCGCGTTCAGTCCGCGGGGGTGCCGTCATCGGTTTGATCTCACCGCACAAAAATGCGGCGCTATCCAGCAAATCGATGCGTTTGTCCGACAGGCGGACCCAGAGCAGGTCGCCATTGGCCAGCGCACCAATTCCACCTCCCTCATAAGCCTCGGGCACCATGTGGCCAACGCAGGCACCCTTGGTAACACCGGAATATCGGCCGTCGGTGATCATCATCGAGGTGCGTTCCACCACGCCATGGTGGCGCAGGTACTGGCTGGGTGCGAATAACTCGGGCATGCCAAAGGCCTTTGGCCCCTGGCCGGCGATCACGAAGGCGAAAGCCAGCGTGCCGTTCTTCACCATGGTCATCACATCCTCATCGGCTGGCACCCCATGAATTCGCCGCATAGCCGCCAGTAGATCTGGCGTCAGCTCTGGCATCTGGCACAGCTGATCGACCAGATTACCGGAACTCAGCTCGCGGTTGCAAGGCATTTCGTTGTCGTAGTAACGCACCAGGAAAACTCGACCATCAAAACGCTGGTAAGACTCAGACGACATGCCGGCGACTTTCAGTGTGCAGGATGAGAAGAAATTTCCGCGCATGATGTCGGTGCCAGACAGTTCACGCACCGGCTGGATGCGGATGATCGACCGCTCCTGGGGCAGCGCGGGCGATACCGCTTCGGAAATCTCAGCAATGCGTTGGCGCCAGGTTTTTCCGGTGACGGTGAGTGCATCCCAATTCATCGGGACGTTCAGGTTTTGCAGCACCTTGTACAGGCTGGTCATCCCATGATGCAGGCCAGCCTGGGCCTGCTGGGCCAAAACAAAGGTATCGCGGCCCTCAGTCAAACTGTGTGCAAAGATGTCGGGCACACCATAGGCATCACGCACACGCTCGTAGTCGAACAGCGAGACGTCAAAACCGGCATGACGCATGATGCACGGCATGTGTAGCATCAGGTTGCTGGAACTACCGGTGGCATTGTGGATGCGGATGGCATTGACATAGTTTTGCGCCAGAAGCTCACACACCGAGAACTCGGGCTTGTTGATCAGGCGGAACAGTTGATCAACGTTGCGGCTCACCAGTGCCGTCGGTGCTTCATCGACCAGTAATTCGGACTGTTCAGGAACGAAACCCAGCGCCGACATTAACGTGCGCGAAGAATTGCCGGTTCCGTTGAACGCACAGATGCCACCCTTGTCATCGCAGGTGGCAGCAGCCAGTTCGTTGAGGATGGCATTGGCCGATGGCCGATCGATCAGCCCGCGCTCAACGGCACGATTGAGCAGCGCCAAGAAAGCCTCGTCGGAAGAGCATTGCAGGATGTAGTGGCAGTTGTCTTCAATGTCGTTGGCCAGTTGCGCATCATCCGCGGCACGCGCAGCGTCCTGAATGTCGCGCAGTTTCTTGCGCGTGCTCTTGGGGATACTGCCACCCTTCAAGACATGTGCTGGTACAAACACAGCCCATACCGGTGCCGTGCCACGCTCAGGTTCGCGCCGGGCCCGATCAGCCGCCGCCAACCCCGACAAAATTCCTGCGGGCGACTTGTCGCAGCCGGCAATCACATAGGCCGCGTGGTAGCTGTGGCCTTCAAAATTGATGTTCACTGCCATCGCTGTCTGGTTGCGCGAGGCCAACGAATAACTTTGACCGATATTGCTTTGCGCCGTGCCGTCGCAGATGACAGGCACGCCGAAGGTAAAAGGCACGCCGCCGTTTTGCCAGATGCGCGCTGCAGCTCGCAGGGTGTGTTCATGGTCAAACAGATGCGCCGGATGGTCAGCCGAGCCCTGAATGATGCACACACGCAGCCGGTTGGCCGCTAAGCGCTCGACGATGGCTGCTTGCGAATAGTCACCCAGCCCCTGAAAGTCTGCCTCGTCGACCAACAACTCTTGGGCACGCTTCAACAAAGCCTGCACCGTGATCGGCTCGTTGGCCAGGCCCTGGATGCACGTTCGATAAGGGTTCGCAGGCTCGATGACGAACAGATCTGCGAATTCCGGATGAATGACGGCGGTGTCGGGTTGGTTCATGACCGTTGCTTGGATGTGCAATAAATTTTATACGGCAATTTGGCGTTGTACTACAATTATTTTTGATTGTCAGACAAACTGAATGGTAAGAGATTTCAGTCCAGGTCAGTTCCCCCTCAAGAACCAGTCCAGAGGCATTGTGATGAACAAGACGGAGCGATTGACGCAACTGTTTGGCAAGCGCATCACGCACGGTGATTTCGCACCAGGCGTGGCGCTGCCATCGGAAGCCGAGCTGTGCCAGCAATTTGGCGTATCCAGGAATGTGATTCGCGAGGTGGTCAAGGTGCTGTCGACCAAGCGGCTGATCGATGCCCAACGCAATCGGGGCCTGTTTGTCATGCCCGCCGAACGCTGGAATTACCTGGATGCCGATGTGCTGGAGTGGACGCTGGAAAATGGCAGTCACCCCACCTTGATCCGATCATTGATTGAGGTGCGTGGCCTGATCGAGCCGACCATCTCGCGTTGGGCAGCGGAGCGGGCAACGGCTCTGGACCTGGTCGACATTGAAGCCAGTTTCAACGAAATGGCCGCCAACCCAAGCCGTCTCGATATCTTTCATGAAGCCGACATTCGATTCCACCGGGCTGTTCTTATCTCCTCGCACAATGTCGTCATGCAGCAACTCAGCGACGCTGTCAGCGCACTGCAGCGTGCCATTTTTGATGTGACTTTCGTGCGCGAAGCTGAGCACATGGCCCTGACCATTCAGGAACACCGCGATTTGTTTGAGGCGATCCGTCGCAAGCTTCCTGACACGGCCGAGGCGGCCTCTCGCCGCATGATCGAACGCACCGCGCAGCGCGCCTATTCAGACATGAACAGGAACGATGGCAAGATCGCAGCGCAGGCACCTGAAATGGAGAAGGATTCATGAAAATTTCGAAACTGAGCACTTACCGTCTGGCACCGCGCTGGATGTTTCTGAAGATCGAAACAGACGAGGGTGTGAGTGGTTGGGGCGAGCCGGTCATCGAGGGCCGGGCACGAACAGTACAAGCGGCTGTCGATGAACTCTCGGAATACGTGATCGGCCAGGACCCTTCACGTATCAACGACATCTGGCAGACGCTGTACCGCGGCGGCTTCTACCGTGGTGGCCCGATTCTGATGAGCGCCATTGCCGGAATCGACCAGGCCTTGTGGGACATCAAAGGCAAGGTGCTCGATGCGCCGGTCTACCAGCTGCTTGGCGGGCTGGTGCGCGACCGCATGAAGATGTACAGCTGGGTTGGTGGTGACCGACCGGCTGATGTCATCGCGGGTATCCGCAAGTTGCAAGCCATCGGCTTCGACACCTTCAAGCTCAACGGCTGTGAGGAAATGGGTTTGATCGACAACAGCCGCACCGTCGATGCGGCGGTGGCGGTGGTGGCCGAAATTCGCGCCGAGTTCGGCCAGACCATTGAATTCGGGCTTGATTTTCACGGTCGGGTGGCCGCGCCAATGGCGCGCGTGCTCATCAAGGAGCTGGAACCCTACCGGCCGCTGTTCATTGAAGAGCCGGTGCTGGCCGAGCAGGCTGAATACTATCCACGCCTGGCCGAGATGACGCACATTCCGATTGCCGCCGGTGAGCGCATGTTTTCGCGCTTTGATTTCAAGCGGGTGCTGGTCAACGGCGGGATTTCGATTGTGCAGCCCGACCTGTCTCACGCCGGCGGCATCACCGAGTGCCACAAGATCGCATCAATGGCTGAAGCCTTTGATGTTGGCTTTGCACCGCATTGCCCGCTGGGGCCGCTGGCGCTGGCGTCCTGCTTGCATGTGGACTTTGTGGCGCGCAATGCCGTGTTCCAGGAACAAAGCATGGGTATCCATTACAACCAGGGTGCCGAACTGCTGGACTATGTGCTCAACAAGGAGGACTTCCAGTTTCACAACGGCTACATGCTGCCGCCGACCAAGCCAGGGCTGGGGGTGGAAATCAACGAGGCGCTGGTCGAGGAACGCAGCAAAACAGCACCCGACTGGCGCAACCCGGTCTGGCGCCACGCCGACGGTGCGGTGGCCGAATGGTGAGCGATACCTCTGCCCACCTGCTGGCCCTTGACTGGGGAACGTCGAGCTTGCGGGCGTTCCTGATGCAGCACGGCCGGATCGTCGAGACCCGGCTGTCAGGCCACGGCATTCAGCACCTGCCGGCAACCGGTGTGCCCGGGTTTGAGCAGGCCCTCAAAGCGATCGCTGGCGACTGGGTACAGCGGTGGCCGACGCTTGCCATGGTGGCCAGTGGCATGGTCGGCAGCGCCCAAGGGTGGTGCGAGGCGCCGTATGTGCGCTGCCCGGCCGACATCGGGGTGCTGGCGCAACATCCTGTCAGCGTGCCCAGCGGACTGGGCCCGGACCTGGTCATTGCACCGGGTGTGCTGTTTGAACACCCCGGACAGATGCCCGATGTGATGCGTGGCGAGGAAATCCAGATCGCCGGTGCCTTGTCTGAAGACCCGTCATGGGCCGAGCGCTGCTGCATGGTGTTGCCGGGCACGCATTCAAAATGGGTGGTTGTGAAAGAGGGCCGACTGGTGCGTTTTTCGACCTACATGACGGGCGAGCTATTTGCGGTGCTGTGCCAGCACTCGATCTTGGGCCGCCTGTTGCCCAAGGACAAAAGAGTCGGCGGCGACTGCGATCACGCGGCGTTTGAGCTTGGCCTTTCCGAGGCGCGCCATGGCAGAGCCGGTGATCTCACGCATCAGATGTTTGCCACCCGAACCCTGGGACTGACCGGACGTTTGCCGCCTGCTGCGCTGGCCGAGTATCTGTCGGGACTGTTGATCGGCAGCGAGCTGGTGTCTGGACTGGCCAGGTGTCCAGGAGCAAGAGCCAATGCCGCTGATCCTGATTGGTGAACCAGCGCTCTGCCAACGCTATGCCGATGCACTGTACTACCTCGATCATCCGGGTGCGGCTGTGCTGGCCAACACCGCGGCATCTGGTTTGTGGAATTTTGCGGTAGCTGCAGGTGTGCTCACGCCAGTCTCTTGTTTTTTTTGCCGGAGGATGAATGACGAATGAAACCACATTGACCGCGCGTTTTGTCGCGGCGCAAACGGCGTTGCCCCTGATTGCCATCCTGCGCGGTATCCGCCCGCCGGAGGCGGTTGACATCGGGGTAAGCCTGATGGATGCAGGCTTTCGACTGATCGAGGTGCCTCTCAATTCGCCTGACCCGTTCACCAGCATCGCGGCGCTGCGCCAGGCACTTCCTGCGGAGGTGCTGGTGGGCGCCGGTACGGTGCTGGAGGCCGGGCAGATCGGGCAGTTGTACGACTGTGGGGCTGAACTGGCGGTAATGCCGCATGCCAACGTGAGTCTGATTCGCGCCGCGAAGGCCGCCGGGTTGCTCTGCGTGCCTGGCATCGTCACGCCGACCGAGGCCTTTGCCGCACTGGCAGTGGGCGCCGATGCGCTCAAGATATTTCCGGCAGAACTGGTGACGCCGGCGGTGCTGAAGGCCATGTGTGCAGTGTTGCCCAAAGGCACTGGCTTGCTGCCGGTGGGTGGCATCAAGCCAGAGTCCATGAAGCCCTATGTAGATGCAGGTGCTAGCGGCTTTGGTCTTGGTTCGGCGCTCTACAAGCCGGGGATGACGGCGCAGCAAACCGCCGCCACAGCGCGTCAGTTTGTCGCCGCCTGGCGGGTCATCCGGCCGATGTAACGCGACAGACTTTAAGCGCATGTGAGCCGTTGGTAGATCGGATCGGTTCAATATCCTGCTGAATTCAAACTCAGAGGCCACATTTGATCGGGGCATTTTTCTAGACAGCAGACATTGGCGGCGGGATGCTTTAGATTCGTGAATGTCGGCTGTCGGGCGCCGATTTGGGCAGTCGCTACGACTGCAATGGCAGCGAAAGTGTGAACTGACCAGAAAACCACGACTGACCCCAACCGACCTGAAGCCGCCCGTTAACCCCCTTCAACAAACAAAACTTCAGCTATAAATTAGAGAGCTGACAACCCATATAAATCGTGGTTTAGAGGCCAATTTTGCTTGAAACCGCCTACAAATCCACCTGCTGCAGCGACCCCGCCAGACCTGATTCATACAGGAACAAACCCGTGCTGCGCACTTGTCCCAGCGTCTGGTTTGCCGCCGTGTTGACCGAAAAAGGGCTGGCCACGCGCCCCAGGTACAGTGCGCCTACGCCGCTTTGCGCCAGGCCAGTCAGGCTGTCTTGCCCGTTGGCATCGCGCTGCCACACACGCAACTGGCTGTAAATCGCGTCGTTTTCATCGATCCACTGGTTGCCGTCCTGGTCGTACTGGGCTAGATCGGCAAAACCGTCGCCGCTGCGCGGGCCAAACAGCTCGGTGCCGTCATTGACTTTGCCGTCCTTGTTTTTGTCCAGCGCCAAAAAGCCGCTGCCACTAGCCACAAAAGCAATATTTTCTTGTTGCCCATCGGCGTTAAGGTCAAAGGCAAATTGCGTGTCGGTCAGCTCGGCACCGGAACCACCAAAGTTGATCACCAGCGGGTCTTTGCGTACTGCGTCGCCCTCGCGGATCGAGGTGCTGCTGGTTTGCACAAATGCGCGGCTCATTTCAAGCTGCAGGTTAAAGCTGACTTGCTGCCCGTCAGCCGTTTGCACCACCCCTTGGGCGCTCACTTTCAGGGTTTCAACTTCTGCCACTGTCGTCTGCGTGTCGATTTCAAGGCCCCATCCTGCAGGCGCAGCAGGGGCCGCAACTGCGCCATCCGCGGAATTGGCAGCGACCGGTAGTGGCTGGCTTGGCGCAGCGGCTGCTGTGCCACCTTGCAATTCACGCGCATCGAACACCCTGACCGCGCGTCCGGTAAGGGCCTGCACCATGTCCATCAACAGGCGCATGCGCCGATCATTGCGAACTGCGTCGTTGGTTTGCTCGACCTCGTTGGTCTTTTCAATTTGGGCACGGGCTTGCGCGGCGCGGGCTGACAACGTCAGCCGCACCCCCTGCTGGGGCACTTGCTGGGGTGCCTGCAGTTGCCTGCGCCCTTCAAAATCAGGCCGCTGGTCGCCCGACCAGGCACGCAGGGTGGATTGTTGGTAACGCAGCGACGCGCTGGCGTGCTGGCTTTGCAGGGCAAGGGAGGTTTGAGCGATCTTCATCCCTGTTTAACGGCCCAACCGGGCCGAAATTCAGGGTTTTTTCAAGCTTTATTTTTGCGCCGATGTGCCGACCCCCGTCCCACCCCGCGTGAGGTGCTGAGTGGTCAAGCCACGCCGTGCGCCTTGAACCAGGCCAACGCGCGCTGAAAGCCGTCGGCCGCTTCGTCCTTGCGGTAGCTGGGGCGGTAGTCGGCATGAAAAGCGTGCGGCGCGTCCTTGTAAACCACAAATTCCGACGCCTTGGCCGCTGCGTTGCCCTTGGCACCGGCTTCAGCCAGCGCATCTTTCATCTGGTTGATGGTGGTCAGCGGAATGCCACCGTCTTGTCCGCCATACAAACCCAGCACCGGCGCTTTCAGGCCAGCGGCCAGGTCCAGCGGGTGTTTGGGTGTCAAGTCAGACGCAGTTCCCACCAGCCGGCCATACCAGGCCACGCCGGCTTTGACGCTTTTGCTTTGCTCGGCATACAGCCAAGTGATGCGCCCACCCCAGCAGAAGCCGGTGATCGCCACTTTTTTCAGGTTGCCACCGTTTTCACCTGCCCACTTGACCGCGCCGTCCAGGTCCGCCATGACTTGCGCGTCAGGCACCTTGGACACCACCTCGGCCATCAGCTTGGCCATTTGGGTGTAACTGGTCGGGTCGCCTTGGCGCGCGTACAACTCCGGGGCAATGGCCAGGTAACCGGCCTTGGCAAAGCGACGGCAGGTGTCAGCAATGTACTCATGCACACCAAAAATCTCTTGAATCACCAGCACGACCGGCAGATTTTTCTTGCCCGCAGGCATGGCGTAATAAAACGGCACCGAAAAGCCTGCCATGTCGTAAATACTCTCGCCGGTGCTCAGGCCTTCGGCCGAGGTCTTGATCGCAGTTTGCGCCATGATCGGCATGGCAGTGGCGGCATACCCCACGCCCAGCGCTACTTTGAGTGCGGTACGACGGTTGGCGCCGTCTTCAGTGGTTTGCCCTGGCAACAGGGCTGAAAAATCCTGGGTTTGGTCGCGGTTGAGCACGGGGTTCTCCTTTTTGTAAAAGCGCAGAGCTTAACGGCACAAGTAGCCCCGCTGATTCATGGGGATTTGCCGTTAAAAAATCCGCTATGCTCTGCCCAGCATGCCCTGCACGTGGTGATCCTGCTGTGAGGGCTGCATCGTCCAGCCAGTCGTGCGGCTACCCGCCAAGCGCCCAGCCGGGTTGTTCGTTTTTAAGCAAGACACAAACTTGCAAGGAGACCTGTTCATGCCCCAGCGTCAAACGCTTCATTTGCACGTGCCGGAGCCCACCGGGCGCCCCGGCCGTGACACCGATTTTTCTTACCTCCCACTGTCTGCCGCAGGTGCCAAACGCCGCCCGCCGGTGGATGTGGCCGCTGCGCAAACCAGTGATCTGGCGTTTGCGCTGATCCGTGTGCTGGACGACGCGGGCCAGGCGCTAGGTCCCTGGGCACCGGCCATGAGCACCGATTTGATGCGCCGTGGCCTGCGCGCCATGATGCTGACGCGTGCCTTTGATGCGCGCATGCTGATTGCCCAGCGGCAGAAAAAAATGTCTTTTTATA
The DNA here is from genome assembly GCA_016719055.1 of Candidatus Rhodoferax mariagerensis. Lineage (GTDB taxonomy): Bacteria > Pseudomonadota > Gammaproteobacteria > Burkholderiales > Burkholderiaceae_C > Rhodoferax > Rhodoferax mariagerensis. Next base: position 196,319 of record JADKAW010000044.1, read on the forward strand.
TGCAGTGCCTGGGCGAAGAGGCCATTGCCTGCGCCCACGCGCTGGCGCTGAGCGAGGGCGACATGTGTTTTCCCACCTACCGCCAGCAAGGCCTGCTGCTGACGCGTGAAGACAACAACATGGTGGACATGATCTGCCAGCTTTACAGCAACGAGCGCGACCCAATGAAAGGGCGCCAGTTGCCGGTGATGTACTCCAGCAAAAAGCAGGGTTTCTTTTCGATTTCTGGCAACCTGGCCACCCAGGTGATTCAGGCGGTAGGCTGGGCCATGGCCAGCGCCATCAAGGGCGACACCAAGGTGGCTTCGAGCTGGATTGGTGACGGCGCAACGGCCGAGGCCGACTTTCACACCGGCTTGACCTTCGCCCATGTGTACCGGGCGCCGGTGATTCTGAACGTGGTCAACAACCAGTGGGCGATCTCCACCTTTCAGGCCATTGCCGGGGGTGAAGGCACCACCTTTGCGGCGCGGGGTGTGGGCAACGGCATTGCGTCGCTGCGGGTTGATGGCAATGACTTTTTGGCGGTTTATGCGGCGTCCCAGTGGGCGCTGGAGCGCGCCCGCAGCAATTTCGGCCCGACCCTGATCGAATGGGTGACCTACCGCGCCGGCCCCCATTCCACCAGTGACGACCCCAGCAAGTACCGCCCGGCCAATGACACCTCACGATTTCCGCTGGGCGACCCGATCGCCCGCCTGAAGCAACATTTGACGGTGCTGGGTGTCTGGTCTGATGCCGAACACGATGCCGTGCAAAAAGAGGTCGAAGCCGAAGTGGCCACGGCGCAAAAGGAAGCTGAAAAATACGGCACGCTGGCTGATGGCCGCACCCAAAGTTTGTCGGGCATGTTTGAAGATGTGTACAAAGAGATGCCGGCGCACCTGATTCGCCAGCGCCAGGAACTCGGAGCCGCATCATGAGCACGACCCACACCAACACGACGGCACCCCAAGGCGCCAGAACCTCCATGACCATGATCCAGGCGCTGCGCTCGGCCATGGACGTGATGCTGGAGCGCGACAACAACGTGGTCGTTTATGGCCAGGACGTGGGCTACTTTGGCGGCGTGTTTCGCTGCACCGAGGGCCTGCAAAAAAAGTACGGCAACCAGCGCGTGTTTGACGCCCCCATCTCTGAGGGTGGCATTGTTGGCACGGCGGTCGGCATGGGCGCTTATGGCTTGCGCCCGGTGGTTGAAATCCAGTTTGCCGACTATGTGTACCCGGCCACCGACCAGATCGTGTCTGAAGCGGCCCGCCTGCGCAACCGCTCGGCCGGTGACTTCACCTGCCCGATCACCATTCGCATGCCCTGCGGCGGCGGCATTTATGGCGGGCAAACCCACAGCCAGAGCCCCGAGGCCATGTTCACGCAAGTGTGTGGCCTGCGCACCGTGATGCCGTCCAACCCCTATGACGCCAAGGGCTTGTTGATTGCATCGATTGAAAACGACGACCCGGTCATTTTTCTGGAGCCCAAACGGCTCTACAACGGCCCGTTTGATGGCCGCCACGACCAGCCGGTGGTGCCCTGGTCAAAACACCCGATGGGTGAGGTGCCAGAGGGCTACTACACCGTGCCACTGGACTCGGCTTCTGTGTATAAACCGGGCCTGGCCCTGACTGTGATTGCCTATGGCACTATGGTTTATGTAGCGGAAGAAGCGGCCCGCCAAAGTGGTGTGGATGCTGAGATCATCGACCTGCGCAGCCTGTGGCCGCTTGACCTTGAGACCCTGGTGGCGTCGGTCAAAAAAACCGGCCGCTGCGTCATCTTGCACGAAGCCACCCGCACCAATGGACTGGGGGCGGAGTTGTCGGCACTGGTGCAAGAGCATTGTTTCTACCACCTCGAGGCACCGATTGAGCGCGTGGCCGGCTGGGACACACCCTACCCGCATGCGCAGGAGTGGGCGTATTTTCCGGGGCCGGCGCGTGTGGCCGCAGCCTTCAAACGTGTCATGGAGGCCTGAACCATGGGCATTCAAATCATCAAGATGCCTGACATTGGCGAAGGCATTGCCGAAGTCGAACTGGTGGCCTGGCATGTGAAAGTGGGCGACACGGTAGCCGAAGACCAGATTCTGGCCGACGTGATGACCGACAAGGCCACGGTCGAAATCCCCTCACCGGTCACCGGCAAGGTGCTGGCGCTGGGTGGCGCGGTTGGCGAGGTGATGGCGGTGGGCTCCGAAGTGATCCGCATTGAGGTGGATGGGAAGGGCAACTTCAAGGACGAACCTGCTGCTGCTGCAACCTCGGCCACGGCCACGGCCACAGCGCCCAGTTTGGCATCACCAGCGGCGGCCATGGCATCAGCGTCATCAGATTTGAGAATAACGAAGGCAGTGGCCACTGCATCCGAAGCACCTGCAGCACGCTCAACACCGTTAGCCATGTCAGTGACCACAGCTCAAGCGGCGACTGGTGTTGACTCGGGAAAGCCGACTGCTGTCCCGCTCAAGGGATCGGCTACAGCCAATACAGGCTCTACACCCGCAACGGGCATCGACAGGCCCATCGCAGCCCCCGCAGTGCGGCGTCGCGCCTGGGAACTCGGCGTGGACCTGGCGCAAGTGCCAGCCAGCGGCAACGCCGGTCAGATCACCCAGGCTGACCTGACCGCATTTGCTGCCAAACGCTCTGATTTGAATAGCTACTTGTGCAATCAGGACAAAGGCTACAGGCCATTGGAGGCACAAGAAGTGATTCCGGTCATCGGCCTGCGGCGCAAGATTGCGCAGAAGATGCAGGAAGCCAAGCGCCGCATTCCGCACTTCACCTATGTCGAGGAAATCGACGTCACCGAGCTTGAAGCCTTGCGCACCACCCTTAACAGCCAGCATGGTCAAACTCGCGGTCGCCTCACGCTGCTGCCGTTTTTGATCCGCGCCATGGTGCTGGCCGTGCGCGAGCACCCCGAGGTCAATGCGCGCTATGACGACGATGCGGGTGTGCTGACCCGTTATGCCGCCCTGCACGTTGGCCTGGCCACCCAAACCGGCGGAGGCTTGATGGTGCCGGTGATTCGGCATGCCGAAACGCTGGACCTGTGGGCCTGCGCCGCCGAAGTGCTGCGCCTGGCCGAAGCGGCGCGCAGCGGTCGGGCCACGCGCGAAGAACTGAATGGATCCACCATCACCCTGACCAGCCTGGGCGCGCTGGGTGGCATTGTCAGCACACCGGTGATCAACCACCCCGAGGTGGCGATTGTCGGCACCAACCGCATCGTGGAGCGCCCGATGGTCAAAGGAGGTGCCGTGGTGATTCGCAAGATGATGAATTTGTCGTCGTCTTTCGACCACCGGGTGGTCGATGGCTTGCACGCAGCAGAGTTTATTCAACGCCTGCGCAGCTTGCTGGAGTGCCCCGGCACGCTGTTTGTACTCTGAAGCCCGCTTGAAAGCCGTTTGTGGTCGGACAAACGGCTTTCGGTTTTGGATGAAAATCACCGATATGCACGCCAATTTTCTTTTCCTGATCACCGTCGCCCTGGGCCTGGCGACAACCGCCAGCTTTTCCGACACTGCCAGCCCGGCAGCCGTGACGGCCAGCGCCGTAGCCCCTGCCGCAACAGCACCGACAAGCGCCGAAAACCTGGTGGTGTTTAACCGCAAAGTTTTCAGTTTTCGAGCAGCCGTGTCCGGTGTATCTGCGCTCGACCGCGCGCACCGCGCTCAGGCGCGCATCGCTGAGCAGTTGGAGCTTGACGGGCCCAAACCGGTCACCACCGTGCCCGACACCTTCGGGATCGGAGTGCGCGTCGGCGGGGCCACCAGCTTTTGGGTGACACCAGGCGACCTGGACCCGCAGCGTGATGACACGCTTGAACAAACCGCTACCAAGGCCGCAAACGCGCTCAAACAAGTCATCGCCGAGAGTGCCGAAAGCCGCAACATGGCGGCCATGTTGTGGGCTGGCGGAAAGGCGCTGGCAGCTACGCTGGCAATGTTGGCTATTGTCTGGACCGCATCAAAGTTGCGTCGTGCATTGGCGCGCCGATTGGCCGCCGCATCAGAAAAGCACGCGAGCCGGGTCAAGGTGGGTGGCTTGTCGGTACTGCAACCGGAGCGTGCGAGTTACGCGGTGCGTTGGTCCGTGATCTGGCTGTATCGCCTGTTTTTGTTGGTGGTTTTAAGCGAGTGGTTGAGTTATGTGTTGATGCGCTTTCCGTACACCCGTACCTGGGGTGAGTCACTCAGCAGCTTTTTGTTTGACCTGGCTGCCAGAATGCTCATGGCTGCGGTCGGCGCGCTGCCAGACCTGCTGGCTGCCGTGGTGATTTTTTATCTGGCTTATCTGGCGACCAAGGTTTTAGACCGATTTTTTGCCAATGTCCAGACCGATCAGCTGCAAATTGGTTGGCTTGATGCCGATATTCTTGTGCCCACCCGTCGGATTGCCAAAGTGATTGTGTGGATTTTTGCGCTGGCCATGGCGTATCCCTATTTGCCGGGTTCACAAACCGAGGCGTTTAAAGGTTTGTCGGTGCTGATCGGCCTGATGGTGTCGCTTGGGGCATCAAGCCTGGTCGGCCAGGCCGCCAGTGGCCTGATTCTGACGTTTGGCCGGGTCTACCGCAAAGGTGAATTCGTGCGCGTGGGCACCGTGGAAGGTACCGTGATGGAACTGGGCATGTTCACCACGCGAATCCGCACCGGCCTGGGCGAAGAGTTGACCGTGTCCAATTCAAGCGTGCTGGCCGACACCACCGTGAATTACTCTCGCGCAGTCAAGGGCAGTGGTTTTGTCGTGGACACCACGGTGACCATCGGTTATGACACGCCTTGGCGGCAAGTGCATGCGATGCTGGAGGAGGCGGCAAAGCGTACACCGGGCGTGCTCGAAGAGCCAGCACCCGTGGTGTTTCAGACCGCGTTGAGCGACTGGTACCCACAATATCGCTTGGTGTGCCAGGCTTTGCCCTCAGAGCCCCGGCCGCGTGCGGTAGTACTCAGTGCGTTGCATGCCAATATTCAGGATGTGTTCAATGAATACGGTGTACAGATCATGTCGCCCCAGTACTTTGAAGACCCGTCAGAACCCAAGGTGGTGCCGCGCGAGCGCTGGTTTACCGCGCCAGCCAAAGAATAGCTACCGGAACACCACCACAATGGTCGGTACCTGTTTGACCCCGGGCTGCTTGGCCAGGTAGTCTCGCAAACAATCCACGATTTTGGTTTTACACAAAGCGCGAACTGCGTCCTCTCTGGCCACAACCGCGCCGTGTCGATGGGTAAGGTTCATGAATTTTTGCTGAACTTCGGCAAAGGCAGCGCGTTCATCAATCAGTATCTCGCTCACAGACACCTCATGGGCCGCATTTTTGACTACAGCCGACCCCACCATGACCGGCTGGCCGCATTTGATTTGAATGCCAGGGGGCTCGACCACAAGCTCCAGGCTGTCCGCCTTGAGGTCTGCGGCAAAGCTGAATGCCACCGAATAGCGGCCAACCACCCATACATCTGCTTTAAGCCTGTGTTTGTCCTTGGCAAAACGCTCCAGGCAGGTGTAATCACGCAGCACCGAAACGTTCAAGGAGGCCGCCTGGTCGGTCAAGTTTTGTTTGCCGGCGGTCAGATAGTCCGCAAATTTGGTATAGCCCAGCAGTTTGGTTTGGCAGGCTTCGAGTTCCGTGTTGGCTTTGCGAATGTTGACGGCCGACTCCTGCTGCTCATCGTAGCGTCGAAATTGCATGAAGATAAATACGGAAGCAGCGCTGAGAAAACAGCCCGCCACCAACAAAGCCATCATGTTTTCCAAAATCAGATTCCCGAAAATGAACGAATTGCCAAAAAGGGCCCAGATTTTACTGACTCAATGCGCCTGGTCCCAATTCACTCCAACCCCCACCTCGGCCAGCAGTGGCACCCGCAGATGGGCCACACCTGCCATCAGCCGCGGCACTTCATGCTGAACCCAGTCCAGCTCGGCCTGGGGCACCTCAAACACCAGTTCGTCATGCACCTGCATGATCATTTTGGTTGCCAAATGTTGCGCATCAATGACTTGCTGCACCTTGACCATGCTGAGTTTGATCAAGTCAGCGGCCGTGCCCTGCATCGGGGCGTTGATGGCGGCACGTTCAGCACCCGCGCGACGTGGGCCGTTGGGTGAGTTGATCTCGGGCAGATAAAGTCGGCGGCCAAACACGGTTTCGACATAGCCCTGCGCCTTGGCCAACGCCCGTGTCTGATCCATGTAGTGTTTGACACCGGGGTACCGGTCAAAGTAACGCGCGATATAGTTTTTGGCAGCGGTGTTGTCAATGGCCAGGGCCTTGGCCAAGCCATACGCGCTCATGCCATAAATCAGGCCAAAGTTGATGACTTTGGCGTACCGGCGCTGCTCACTGGTAACGTGGGCTGTCTCCACACCAAAAATCTCGGCGGCGGTGGCGCGGTGCACGTCCATGCCATCATGAAACGCCAGCAGCAAGGCCGAATCACCGCTGATGTGCGCCATGATGCGCAATTCGATCTGGCTGTAGTCGGCACTGGCAATCAGGCTCCCCGCAGGTGCCACAAAAGCCTCTCGCACGCGCCGGCCCTCGGGCGTGCGCACCGGAATATTCTGCAAATTGGGGTCATTGCTGGACAGCCTGCCGGTGACTGCCACCGCTTGGGCGTAATGGGTGTGGACCCTGCCGGTGCGCGGCAAGGCCAATTGCGCCAGCTTGTCGGTGTAAGTGCCCTTGAGCTTGGCCAGACCGCGGTGCTCCAGGATCTTGGCCGGCAGCGGGTAGTCTTCGGCCAGTTTTTGCAACACCTCGTCGTCGGTGCTGGGCGTGCCAGTAGGGGTTTTTTTGACGATGGGCAGGCCGAGCTTGGTGAAAAAAATCTCGCCAATCTGTTTCGGACTGCTCAGGTTAAAGGGTTGCCCGGCCAGCTCGTGTGCCTCTTTTTCAAGCTGCAAAATGCGTTGGCCCAGGGCATGGCTCTGGGTGGCCAAGGTAGGGGCGTCGATCAACACACCATTGCGCTCGATTCGGTAAAGGGCCTCGCTGCTGGCAATTTCCAGCTCGTAAATAAAGCGTAGCTTGGCATCACCTTCCAACTGCGGCCAGAGAGCGCGGTGCACATCGAGGGTCATGTCCGAGTCTTCACAGGAATACTCGGCTGCCCGGGCCACGTCCACCTGGTCAAAACAGATCTGGCCAGCGCCCTTGCCGCACAGGTCTTCAAAACTGATGCCTTTGCGCCCCAGGTACCGCTCTGCCAGGCTGGCCAGGCCATGCGGTTTGTGAACTTCCAGCACATAACTTTGCAGCATGGTGTCGTGGGCGTAACCCTGCACTTCAATGCCGTGGTTGGCAAACACATGGCGGTCGTACTTGACATGCTGGCCCAATTTGGGCCGGGTCGTATCTTCCAGCCAGGGTTTGAGTCTGGCCAACACTTCAGCCAGGGGCAACTGCGCCGGAGCATCCGGGTAGGCATGCGCCAGCGGAATGTAAGCGGCCTCGCCTGGCATCACGCTGAAACTGATGCCGACAATTTGGGCCCGCATTTCGTCAAGCGAGGTGGTTTCGGTGTCAATCGCCACCAGGTCAGCGGTTTGCAGCTTGACCAGCCAGGCTTCCAGCGCGTCCCAGGTCAGGACTGTGTGGTAGTCCACCGTGCTGACGACTGAGGTGGTGCCAGCGTGTCCCGCAAGCGAAGGCTCGGCGGCCGCTTCGGGTGGCTCGGGCTCATCGAACAAATCAGGCTCACGCAAGCCACCAGATTTCTGAACGGCGACGCTGCGCATGGGTGGCGTGGCCGGGCTGCCGTCTGAAAGGTTTTGCGCTTGCAACGCGCGGGCCAAACCCTTGAACCCATATTTATCATAAAAAACAGCCAGAGCCCCCGTATTCATTGCGCTGACCACTATGGATTCCATAGTGGGTAAATCTGGCACCCAGTTTGTCAAGTCGCAGTCTGTCTTGATCGTGACCAAGGTGCGGCCCATGGGCAGCCAGTCCAGCGACTGGCGCAGGCTGTCACCCACCGCACCCTTGATGCTGTCGGCCTGCGCCACAATCGCGTCCAGCGAACCGTATTCATTGAGCCATTTGGCGGCAGTTTTTGGCCCGACCTTGGGCACACCGGGCACGTTGTCGACCGTGTCACCCACCAGCGTCTGGTAGTCGCGCATCAGATGCGGTGGCACGCCAAATTCGGCGGTGACGCCGGCAATGTCACGCCGGCGGCCATTCATGGTGTCGATGATGGTGATGCGCTCATTCACCAGTTGGGCCAGGTCTTTGTCGCCGCTACTCACAATCACATCCATGCCCTGGCCAGCCGCCGCCGCGGCCAGCGTGCCAATCACGTCATCGGCCTCGACGCCAGGCACGGCCAGCACTTTCCAGCCCATCAGGCGCACCACTTCATGAATCGGCTCAATCTGCGCGCGCAAATTGTCAGGCATGGGCGAGCGGTTGGCCTTGTACTGCGGGTAAATGTCGTCGCGGAAGGTCGGGCCTTTGGCATCAAAAACACAGGCGGCAAACTGCGCCGGCACCTCTTTGCGCAGGCTTTGCAACATGTTGATCATGCCGCGAATCGCGCCAGTGGGCGGGCTGCTGGGGTCACCCGGCACCGCGCGTAAATCAGGCATGGCATGAAAGGCGCGGTACAGGTAGCTGGAGCCATCAACCAGCAACAAGGTTTGGGGTAGAGCGGTGTTCATGAGGGCATTTTGCCTGCATGACCGCTGCGGGTTGGCAGTTCTACAATCTGCAGATGCAAATCACCGCCCTCCCCACTCGCCTGTTCGCCCTTTCATTGAGTTTGATGCCCCTGTTATGTGGCCTGGCTCAGGCTCAAGCCGTGCCTGCCAGCACGGCTGCCCAAGCCCCAACCGCCTCTGCACCCAGCACTTCAGCGCCAAAAAGCCGTGAACAACTGACCGAGCGCATTCACCTGGAAGATTCGGGTTCGGTGATTGACGAAGTGCGCATTGGTGGCGAAACCAAAAGCATCAATGTTCAACCCAAAGGTGGCATGCCGGCCTACCAGGTCGCCCCCGTCAGTGGCGAACGCAGCTGGAAAGTCCTGGGGTTCTAACGCATGGCGGTTTACACCGAAGTCTCGACCAAAGAGGCTCAGGCCCTGCTGCGTGCGCTGAACCTGGGCCAGCTGACTGCGCTACAAGCTTGCTCAAGCGGTATCGAAAACACCAACTATTTCGTTAGCGCCGAACGTGATGGCCAGGCCGCTGAGTATGTCCTGACGCTGTTTGAGCGGCTGACACACCAGCAGTTGCCGTTTTATCTGCATCTGATGAAACATCTGGCCGAACATGACATTCCGGTGCCCAACCCCTATGCCAATCAAAAAGGCGAGCTGGTCTTTCATATCCAGGGCAAGCCCGCCGCGCTGGTCAACCGGCTGCGTGGCAAAAGCGAGCTCAACCCCGGCCCGGCACACGTGGCCCAGGTGGGTGCCCTGCTGGCTCGCATGCACCTGGCGGGGCGTAACTTTGACCAACATCAGCCGAATTTGCGTGCCTTGCCCTGGTGGAACGAAACCGTGCCGGCGTTAAGGCCCTATCTGAGCGACTCACAAGCAGCCATGATTGGGCGTGAACTCGCGTTTCAGAACCACATTGCTGCCAGTAGCAGCTACACCGCCTTGCCCCGCGGCCCGGTGCACGCTGACCTGTTTCGCGACAATGTGATGTTCGAGAATGTTGGCGGCACGGCGCAGCTTTGTGGCATTCTGGATTTTTATTTTGCCGGTGTGGATACCTGGATTTATGACCTGGCGGTCTGTATGAATGACTGGTGTATTGACCTTCAAGCCCATACCCATAAAGAGCAATTGGCTCATCATTTGATAGCGTCTTACAACACCGTGCGCCCGCTGCAGGCGGCTGAGCGCGAGCTGCTGCCGGCCATGTTGCGGGCAAGTGCCCTGCGCTTCTTGTTGTCACGCTTAGGGGACTTTTACTTTCCACGCGAGGCCAGTGTGCTGCAGGCGCATGACCCAAACCATTTTGAACAGGTGCTGCACATGCGCGCAACCCACGTGATGAGCTTTGATGAACTGGCAGGTCTAGCATGAAGCTCAATCTGGTCAGACCCCGCACAGGTGCCAGATGGGTGCAATTGGGCATGCGTACCTTTTTCAGGCAACCGCTGGCATTGGCCGGGCTGTTTTTCATGTTCATGGCCTTGATGTCGGTGGCCAGCATGGTGCCCATGGCGGGCTTGCCAATCGCCATGGCACTGCTGCCGGCGGTCACACTCGGGCTGATGGCCGCCACCCGCGAAGCCGAACAAGGCCGCTTTCCGATGCCGCTGATGTTGCTGATCGCCTTTCGCTCCGGACGCCAAAAATCACTGGCCATGCTGAAGCTCGGGGTGATGTACACGCTGGGTTTTCTGGGCGTGATTGGCCTGGCTTATCTGGCTGACGGGGGCGACTTTGTACGCATGTATTTGGGCGGAAAAGCACCCACCGGTGCCATGCTGACATCGAGCAGTTTCCAGTCTGCCATGTGGGTCTTTATTGGTTTGCACCTGCCGCTGTCCTTGTTGTTTTGGCACGCACCTGCGCTGGTGTTTTGGCAAGACCTGCCACTGATCAAGAGCATGTTTTTCAGCATCATCGCCTGCCTGCGCAACTTTTGGGCCTATGCTGTTTTTGCACTGCTGTGGATGACCGTCATGGTGTCTGTCATTCTGGGTATCACCGCCTTGGCGACATTGCTTGGCAACCCGGACGTGGCTGGAATGCTGCTATTTCCAGCCCTGTTGCTGGTGGCATCGATGTTCTTTACGTCGCTGTACTTTACCTACAGAGACAGTTTTAGTGCGGCGGCGGACAACACCGAGCGCTTGGTTTGACCACCGTGCAGACACCGAATCCTGGCTTTTTCGACCGCGCTTTGTTGTAACCGCCGCGACAAGTCAGGCGATTAGGTGGAAAAAAGCCACCAAAGCGCACCCTGCAACTTGTTTTAACCGAACAGAACAGTTCATAATGAGAGCACCTGTTGCTTGATGGGCATCAGTTTCAGACTTCTCAACCACGAATAAGGGGGCTACCTTGATTCCCAAAACCATGAAGTTGCTTGCTCTGGGCGTATCTGTTGCGCTGTTGGCAGCATGTAAGACTTCTCCGATTCCTGTTTCTGAGAACTTTCCGATCACGGTTCAGCCCAAGGTTCGGTCAGCTGGCCACTGGAACCTGCTGTCCAAGGATGTGGTCACCCAAACACTTGACACCCTGAACAAGGTGGGCACAGTGGCCAACCTGTATGTGGCCCTGCCGCCCAATGCCAGTACCTTTGACATCGCCTTTCGCGAGTTTTTGATCACTGAATTGGTCAAGGCCGGTCGTGTGGTGCAGCAAAAGCCTGACAACGCGATGGAGGTCAGCTACCAAACCCTGGTGGTGCGCCACGAAAGTCCCCGCCCCCATTTTGTTCCCGGTGGTTTCACCATGCTGACTGCGGGTCTGTATGCCATGTACGGGTTGCACCTGGAGCACATGGATGCCAAACTGGCGGGTGGTCTGGCGCTTGCCGCTACGGCTGACACCGTTGCCAGCATCAATTCAGGTGGCCCAACCCACACGGAGCTGGTCCTGACCACCACGGTGTCCATGAGCGGGCGATACTTGGCACGCAAGACGGATATTTACTACGTAGAAGAAGAAGACACCCTTTTGTTTGCCAACCTTCTTCCTCCCAGAGTCAAAACAGTCAAGGTGGTGGGCCCATGAACATGAAATTTGCCCTTTCTGCCCTTGCAGTAGCGCTCCTGGCTGGCTGCGCCAATACCACACCACCCCGCCCTGACCCGACTTACGAAGAAGCTGCCGCCAGCAAATTTGTCATTGCTAACCGCGATGCCATCAACAAGCTGGTGGCTGGTTTTGACTTGGGCCCCACAGGTGACACGCCGGTGCTGGTTGCGACCATCGTCAACGTCAACGACACGCGCCGTTCAGCGCCGCTCGGACGCACTTTGTCAGAACAGTATGCCTCGCACATGGTGAATGCCGGCTTTAATGTGAAGGAAGTCAAACTTCGTGGCGACGTTTTTGTCAAAGAGGAAACCGGCGAGTTGCTGCTGTCGCGTGAGGTCAAAGACATCGCCCAAAGCCACCACGCCAACTATGTGCTGGTCGGTACCTACTCGCCTGCGGCAACCTTGACCTACGTTAGCCTGAAGTTTGTGCGCACCGAAGACAGTCGCATCATCCGGGGTTATGACTACGCCCTGCCCAACGATAAGGACATCAACAAGCTGCTGCAGGTCACACCCAACCGGCCTTGAGCTTGGCGGGGCAGCCCCTTGCCCCTGAAAATCAAACGGCTGCGATTCTGATGGGATCACAGCCGTTTTTTTTGCCGCACGCCATGCTTTGTCACACGCGGACGTACACATGCCCGTTCAGGTTGGTGTCAAACTACAAGCAAGGTATGCCGATTGACGAGCTTCAACCGGATTCATTTCTGCTCAAACCTCAGCGGCGCGCTTAACAGGGGCACATAGTTTGGGTTGTAGGTGCCGCCCTGCGCAAAGTTGCGTTTTTCGTCGATCAACGTGGGCACATCGCCTACCAGATAGGTATCAGCGGCCAGGTTGCTGCGATGTACAGAGCGGTCGGTGATAACTTCACCCTGCTGGTACGGCCGCCCATCCAGGTGCGTAAAGGTACTCTGGCCGTCGCGCCGATATATCAAATTGACCGGCGTGGCGGCAAACACATCCTTGCCCAAGTGGTAGCGCTGGCTCACCACGACCTGGCGGTAGCGCGCCGCCCCCGCCAGTGCATCGGCTTGAGGCGGGTACAACAGGGCGCCCTGCACCCGACCCTGTGCATCCAGATGCTCGCCACGCGCGGTCAAGTCGCGCATCAAACGCTGGCGCAATGCTTGTGAGTCAGTGAACGCCTGCGGGCTGCGGATGTTCAGCGCGGGCCAGGGTTGGCTGTAGCCGCGATCAGTGCGCACGGTTTGTGACAAATATCGCTCAATGGGCGCCGGCATGTCGCCATACAGGCTGGCACCGACCACATTGTCCAAAAAGTGCCGCATCTCGCCCTTGCCCTCGCCCCGGTTGAACGGGTCCCCCAGTTGTGCTTTCCCTGGGGTGGCCTGCGAGCCAACGCTGGCATGGGCTTGATAACCCAGGTAGTCCATCTCTTTCCATCCTGCCGCACCCGGCCACTTGCGTGCCATGGCCCAGGTGCTGTCGACCGTGTTGCCAGTGCCCGAAGTAAAGCTGGCGGCTTGTTCGGTGCGCACCACGCCACTGTGGCAGCCGATGCATTGGGTCAGTTCCTGCGGGGTTTGCGGGCGCAGCTCGCCACGCGCATCTTCAATGTAGCCCGCCAGGTACCAGCCGACACCGTTGTCCACCCAGCCCTGGGTGGCATGGCCATAGACCGGCAGGCCTTCTTCTTTCTCACCGGGGCGGAAGTCGGCGTGGTGAAAGTCTTTCCACTTCATCATGTAGCGCACTTCCTTGACGCGCTGCGAGCGGGTGCCCGCAAAGCGGCTGATGTCGGCGCGGCTGCCGTCAGCGGCCACGTCCACATAGTGCAGCGGGTGGGCAAATTCGGTGCCCACCGGGTATTCGCCGCGCAGCAGTGGCACACTGTGCGCCTGGCCAGTGAAATGCTTGCCGTCAGCCGGGGTCAGTCGGTCCTGAATGGCGCGCTCCACCAGATCCAGGTTGTGCTGGTACACATTCAGGCTGAACTGTCCGCTGGCGTCCCGCATAAAGGCCTGTGGCAAGCGGATGTAAATGCCCGAGACGCTGCCTGTCATGGGTGTGAAGATGCCATACGGCATGAAATTGACCGCACGCCAGCCGGTCAGCCAACCTGCATGGTCCTTGAAATAACCGCGCGACGCCTCCAGGCTGCGCACAAAGCCATCGGCGTGCGCGGGCAGGTCAGTTGGGGCCAGGCCAGGAAACAGCCGCATCGGGTGGTTGACCGCACTGTCCCAATCTTTGGCACCGCCCGGGCGCTGGGCAAAGGCGGCACTCCAGTTGTCCTGGCGCACATAGTTGGCCATCTCAGCAGCACCCCACGCCTGCGGGTCTTGTCCCAGGGCGCGCACGGCGGCCAGCAGTTTTTCGGGCTTGAGGGTGTTTTCCCAGGGGTTGACCACCGAGAGCGGCTCAAACGGCCGATGCGGCGCAAAACTGTATTCCAGTTGCAGATTGCCCAGGCGGGCCTCAGCCCCGGCCTGCGGCAGGTTGTTGCCAAGGCCCAGCTTATAGACCCCGTTGGTATGGCAAAACTGGCAAGCGTTTTGCGCACCGTGCGAGGTTTCGATGTAGCACTGCGCCGGAATGTGCGAATACGGGTTGTCGAACTGCACCGGGTTGAAAAAGTCGCCCACCAAAGCGTGCGCCAAGCCACCCGTGCTGTCTGTGACACCTGGCAACGCAGTGACACACGCGCTTAGCACCACTGCTGTGCTGGCAGCACCCAAAATTGACCAGACCAGCGGCTTCCTGATTGAATGTTGCACCGGCTTCTCCCCTTGCTTGCTTACTTCAAAATAGATAGCTGCTACCCCATACAGGAAAAGGGCTAGCCCACTAAAAGACTAGCCCTTTTGGTTGGCATGCGCAGCGCTTGAGACCTAACGAATGGCAGGCAGCCCACCCAGGTAGCCCACTGGCGCGTTGAACTTGTCGATCTTGGCCTCCAGTGCGGCCTTCAGGTTGGCCGGCACCGATGACGGCAAATCACCCCAATGCTGGTTGTTGGCCATGATATAGGCGTGACCGTTCAGGTTGTCGAGCACCTGCAGGCCAGTGTTTTCTGCACCTGCGGCCGAGCTCATGATGCGGGTGAGTTTTTTGGTGTCAATGTTGTAGGCCCACAGGTAGTTGTTGACGTGCTCGCCCGAGTCTTCGCCAATAAACAGCGTGCGCATCTTTTCCGAGAAAAACACGTTGTCGGTGTTGGCAATCTTGCCCTCAGCAGCGGTGTTGCCCTTGGCATCCGGTGTCTTGAGCGGTTCGCCCAGCAGGGCGGGCTCCACATACATGTTCACAGCCACGTAGTCAGATGCAATGGCCGCGCCCTTGGCATCGATCTGGCCGCCTTTCATGTCCAAACTGTAAGTGGCACCGGCGCTATTTTTGGCCAGGCGGATGTCATCTACCGGCTCGCCAGTCATGCTGGTCATGCTGTCGCGGATGGACGAGATGGCCATGTACAGGCGCTTGTCCTTATCGTTGACGGCTACGCCTTCCATTTTGGTGAATTCGGTGGTGGCACCCATCAAGGCGGCCATGCGGCGGGTTTCCAGGAACGCGGCGGCCTTCTCCTGGCCTGGGTTGAGCTTCAGGCATTCGTCAGCGGTGGAGCCAGTGCGAACACGGGTGTAACCGGCTTCACAGGTACCGTTTTTGGGCTGAACGGCTGAGAAAATCTTGTAGAAAGTACTGCTGTCAGCCAGCGCCTTGATCTCGGTGCTGTTGCCGTGGCCCAGCTTGATCCATTTCAGATTGGCACGGCCGCCGTCCTTGTCAGAAGTTTGTTCCCACTTGGCGGCGTAGATGGTGCCCGCGTCAAGCTTGCCCGGCTGGTCGGCGACAAACATGGCCATCAGGCCGTGAGTGCCATCGTCACCAAAATACGCCGTCTTGCTGTCGGGCATGATCTTGCCCATTTCCCAGGTGCCACGGCCCATGGCGTAATGCTTGGTAACCTGGGTGCTGCCATCGGGCTTGACCGCCACTTCGGTCAAGTAACCATAATGGTAGCGATTGGCCAGTTTCTCGCCCTTGAAATACAGGTCGGTCATGGCTTGCAGGCCAGCCGAGGTCGTGGCATGGTCCTTGGTCAGCGGGTTGTATTGCAGGTCGTAGTCTTCTTCAGAGCCCAGATGGGTGTTCCAGGGGGTTTGTGAACCAAAGCACGGAATCCACAGGCCGTTGACACCCGAAAAGTCGATGGGACGCTGCTTGACCAGGCTCATCTGGCCAGAGTCACTTTGCTTGAGCTCTGACAGCAGCATGCCCATGGGCGCGCGGGCGTGCCAGTCTTTGACCTTGGCACCCACCGAACCATCCGACAACAACCAGTCGTATTCCAGATGGGTCACCATGAACAGCTTGTCGCCCACTTGCAGCAGGCTGTTGGAGTCAGGCGTCTCCGCTACCAGCGGTTTGCCCTTGGGGTCCATGATGGGTTCCATCTTGTAGTTGTAGAGCTGCCCGGCAGGGTGCATCTTGCCGTTCACCTCGCTGGTGGCATCCTTTACCGAAAACAAGGTGGTGTAGCTCAGGGGGTACGTCTTGACACTGCCATCGACATAGGTCACCTTGACCGATGAGTCGGTGTATGTCTTGATCATTTTGTTGATCTCGGTCGCCGCAGGCGCTGCGGTTTCTGTGAAATCCACACTTTTGACCGCAACCGTACTGGCAGCGCCGCCGGTGGCACAGCCTCCCAACATCAGCGCGGAGGCAGCAGCCACGGCGCTCAAGGCAAAACAAGCTTGACGAGAGAAAAACATAAACACTCCTGAAGGTAGAACAGCGCATTATTTCCTTGTCATGTGTCAATTTTTTGACAGAGATGCGTCTGTTGCGTAATACCTGCTCTACAGCCCGGCAATCAACGACCCAAACGCGTCAGACATACCGTGACAGGCTTGCTCAACGCAGCGTCACTACCGGTAAATGCGTAAGGCCTGCGCGGGGCAACCAGGCAAACACCGAGTCAACGGTGACAGTCTCAATACGGTCGCCGAACCTTTTTTCAGTGGGGTGGTCGTCAAACGCCACATTGGCCGCCGTCACACGCCCGCCCAGGCGGGTGAGTGCGCCAATCTTTAACACACTGGGCTGGTAGCCGTTGGCTTGCAACCAGGCCTGCGCTTGAGCGCGCTTGGGTGCGGGCGTGCGCAATTCCGCTGCCAGCGCCAGTGCCATGGTTTCGATGGCCCACTGGTTGGATTGTTGATATTTGAGCCCCCAGACATAACTCACCATGCTGTAAGGTTTATGATGCAGCAACACCGACCGCGGTGCGTCATTCAAAAGCGCCAGCAGTTTGGCCTGCACCTCGGGTGTGGGTACCACCCAGGCCGCTTCAAAGCGCCACAAATCATCCATAAAAAAATCGCCAAGGCCCTGCCGGTAAATCTGCGACACCGCCGAACCACACTGATTGAGCTTGTGCAACACTCGCCATACGGTGTGCCCTGCCCCGTCCGGCTGCACGTAGGCCAAGCCCAAATGCGAATAGCGCAGCCCGTAACGCGTCAGGTCTTGCCCGGCGCGGGCCAGCACCACCACCTGCGCACCGCTGGCATCCAGTGCCTTGAGGGTTTTCTCAGCCAGCTGGAGCGCACGGGTGACTGTCTGCGTTTTGGGTGGCTGTGGCGTGTCGCAAGGTCGCCCGGCCAGCGCGGACCCAGCGGTGAATAGCAGGCACCACAGTAGCAACAACGGCACCACATCAGAGCGCCGGCCGCCTTGGTTCAACCAACTCATCGCGTGACTTGCTCGTTGTACAGCAGTGCACGCCCAAGTTCATTGGGAATAAAAGCGATCACCTCGCCAGCTGCAGACAACAACATACCGGCACCAATGACACTGACCGTGGCCAGCGTGCCCACACCAACTGAAGCGGCTACCGCACCCCGGCCCAGCACTTCGACACTGACCTGCGCTCCGTCAGACGCGCGCTCCAGCACGTAAACAGTACCACTGGCCAAAACAGCCACCGACTTAACCACCAGCACCGTCCCCGCCGTGGACAGCACTGCCGGGACCATCAGCACGGCACCAGCAGCCGTGCTTGCCGAGCCAACCACCGAAGCCAGCGGCATGACCGACAATGCACTGATGGCCGAAGCCTCGCTTTGGGCCTTTGCAACAAAAGAGGTTGTAGTCCCCGTCGCTACTGTGATGCACGCTATGATGATTGAAGCAATTGAGCGTTTCATGGATTACTCCTCAGCGGCATTGGCAGACATGCTGGACTGGCGGCCCTGCAACCTGGCTTCCATCAAATCAGCCTCATGACGGTCGCGCAAGGTTTTCGCCAGCGTGAAGGTACAGGTAATCAAATAGAGCCAACTCACTCCCAGAAACGCCTTATAGGTCTCATTTAGTTCCATACGCACCAGACCCCAGCCGGTCAGTACCATGGCGGCCAGAAAGCCACCCCACACCACAAAACCAAACATCGGGCTGTCGTTGGCACGACCCTCCAGGCGCGACTTTTCGCTGTCACGCACATACTTGGCCAGCACAAATGCCGCCGACAGGCAAAAGAAGTAGC
Organism: Candidatus Rhodoferax mariagerensis; assembly: GCA_016719055.1. Classification (GTDB taxonomy): domain Bacteria; phylum Pseudomonadota; class Gammaproteobacteria; order Burkholderiales; family Burkholderiaceae_C; genus Rhodoferax; species Rhodoferax mariagerensis. Next base: position 214,584 of record JADKAW010000044.1, read on the forward strand.
CCATCACCATGAATGCCCGAGACAGATCAGCACCCGGCAGGTAAGCCAGACCCACCGCGCACAAAAAAACCGACAGCGCAAACGAAATCCAGACCTGCATCGTCCAGGCTTTTGAATCACGCTGAATCAGAACTTTGGGGCCAGCTTGCATATATTTCTCCACGAGTTGTTAAAAGGAAAACCAAGTTTAGAAAAAATAGGGGTTAAAAACGTCAAAAAATTCAACCGGTAACAAAATAGGATCCATAGAGTATCGATATTCGATACTAGAGTCGCATCAGTTTAGCCTTGGGTCAGCAACTGCGCCACCCGCTCGCGCAACAGCGCCGGCTGAATGTCGCTAACTGGCACGGCACCCCCAACGTTCAGCCCCACCCGGTTGAACATGCCACGCCGAAACGGGCGCACCATGGCACCGCCCTGCTCCACCCGGCTGAAAAAAGAGCCCCACAGGTTGGTTAGTGCCATAGGCACCACCGGCACTGAAATGCCCATGGCGCTGGTACGCTCCAAAATCTTCATGATGCCGCCCTTGAACTCTTGCAGGCTGCCATCTCGGGTCAGGCCGCCTTCAGGAAAAATGCACAGCAGCTCACCCTCTCTGAGCACGTTTGCAGCGGCGTCCAATGCCGTCTCATAGGTTGCCGGATTCTCACTGCGCGGTGCAATCGGAATCGCCTTGGCCAGCCGGAACAGCCAGCCCAGCACCGGCACCTGAAAAATCCGGTGGTCCATGATGAAGTAGATGGGTCGTGGGCTGGCCGCCATCAGCAGCACGGCATCAACAAAACTCACATGGTTGCAGACCAGTACCGCGGCACCTTGCGACGGAATGTTGTCGTCACCACGCACCTTGAAGCGGTAGATCAGGCGCGACATGACCCAGGCCACAAAACGCAGCAGGTATTCAGGCACCAACATGAAGATGTAAAACGCCACCACCGCATTGGCAATGCCGGTAAGCAGAAAAATCTGCGGAATGCTGAAGCCGCTTTTCAGCAGCACACCTGCGATCACCGAGCTGCCAATCATGAACAGGGCGTTGAGGATGTTGTTGGCGGCAATGATGCGGGCGCGGTGGGTCGGCTGGCTACGCATCTGGATCAGCGCGTACATCGGCACACTGTACAGGCCGGCAAACAGGCTCAGCAGCATCAGGTCCAGCATCACGCGCCAGTGTTGTGCCTGCCCGATGAAAGTGCCCACGCCCATGCTGGCCACCTCTGGCAGGCCACGCAGAGCAAAGTACAGGTCAATCGAAAACACACTCATGCCAATCGCACCCAGCGGCACCAGACCAATCTCGACATGGCGTTTACTCAGCACCTCGCACAGCAGCGAACCGGCACCAATGCCCACCGAAAAAAGCACCAGCAGAAAAGACGCCACCTGCTCGTCGCCATGCAGCACCTCTTTGGCCAGGCTGGGGAACTGGCTCAAGAATACTGCACCAAAAAACCACATCCAACTGATGCCCAGCAGTGAGCGGAACACCGCCAACTGCTCATGTGCAAGCTTCAGGTTGCGCCAGGTTTCTGACACCGGGTTCCAGTTGATTTTGAGGCCCGGGTCAGTGGCTGGCGAGGCTGGAATCGCCTGCGCCACCATTCGCCCCAGCAATGCCAAGAGCACACAACCAATGGCCACATCACGGTGACCCACCTCGGGCATGGCGACCAGCAGACCGCCAGCCACCTGGCCCAGCAAGATCGCGACGAAGGTACCCATCTCGACCATACCGTTGCCGCCGGTGATTTCGCGCTCGCTCAACACTTGCGGCAAATAGGCAAACTTGACCGGACCAAACAGCGTGGAGTGCAAACCCATCAAAAAGGTGCAGGCCAATAACACCGGCACGCTGTCATTCATGAAGCCGTAAGCGGCCAGCAACATGACCACAATCTCAAAATTTTTGACAAACCGCATCATTGATGTCTTGTCGTACTTGTCGGTCAACTGGCCACTGGTGGCCGAAAACAGCAAAAACGGCAAAATGAACAGGGCACCAATCAACAAACCGGCCATGTTGGGCGGCAACCAGTCCACGCTGAGCTGGTAGGTCACCATCACGGTGAAGGCAAACTTGAACAGGTTGTCGTTGGCGGCACCTGAAAACTGGGTCCAGAAAAACGGCGCAAAACGGCGTTGCTTGAGCAGCGCAAACTGGTTGGGATGGTCATGATCAGACATTTTTCGCTTCCTTGGCTTTTCAAGAGGTCAACGGGTTTGCGCAGAGTCAGGTTGGCCCAACGATGTTTGAGGCAGTGCCATATTTTGCATGAGACCTCTGAGGGTGGGAGCAAGCGCCTGAAGTGTCTGGCACACCCCATCAAAATACTTCAAAATGTTGTTTAAATACAAACGCACAATACAGCAAGTATCAAATACCAATACCCATGAGCACTACCGCCGATTTGGTCATTGCACTTAAAAAAGAGCTCAAAGCCGTCCAGATGACCTATGCCGACCTGGCGCTGGCATTGAACATGGCTGAGAGCAGCGTGAAACGCATGCTGGCCAAAGGCGACATGCCACTGTCGCGCATCGATGCCATTTGCCGCGCCCTGAAACTTGACTTTGCCGACCTGGCGCGCCGGGTGGCCGATGCGCAGCCGCTGCTGGCGCAGCTCACTCAAGAGCAGGAAAGCGCAGTGGTGGCCGACAAAAAACTGTTGCTGGTGGCAATTTGTGTGTTGAGTCAGTGGACTCTGGAGCAAATCACCACCACTTACCGCCTGACCGAGGCGGACTGCATTGTTTACCTGGCGCAACTCGACCGCATCGGCATCATCGAACTGCGTCCGCTGAACCGTTACCGCCTGAAACTGGCCAAAACCTTTCGATGGCGGCCGCATGGGCCAGTGATGGGCTATTTTCGCGACAATGCGCTGCTTGACTACTTCTCGGGGGGGTTTAACGGCTCGGGTGAAGGCTTGCTGCTGGTGCATGGCTCGGTCAGCCGCAGCCTGGCGCCGTCGTTCATGGAGCGCATGCAGCGCGTGGCACAGGACTTTGCCCAGCAACATCTGGCCGATCAGAAGATCGACGCGCGTGAGCGCGAGGGCTACACCCTGCTGCTGGCCATGCGCAGTTGGGAGTTTGAGGCCTTCAGCCAGTTGCGGCGCTGATCAGGGGCGCGTATGACAGTCTACTGTGTGGCTACACTTGGCAGCCGTTTCACCGCCAGATCAACTCCCAGCCCGCTTTTGTGACATGCGCAAGACTTTGATTGCAAGTTTTCGACTGGTTCGATTGGCGGGGCATTTGATCCGTGCAATGATTCTGGTGATCTGGCAATTTCCTGGCCTCTCCACGTTCCAAAAATCAGAACAAATTCAGGCTTGGGCCCTTGACTTACTTGCGCTGTTAGCTATTCAATTTGAAGTAAAAGGCGAACCGCCAACAAGCGGCCCGATGCTGCTGGTGGCCAATCACATCTCATGGCTGGACATTGTGCTGCTGTTGGCAACTGGTCATTGCAGGTTTGTCGCCAAGGCTGAAATTTCCCACTGGCCGCTGTTGGGTCTGCTTAGTCGTAGCGTGGGCACTTTGTTCATTGCCCGCGAGTCGTCGCGAGATGCGTTGCGGGTAGTGCACCACATGGCCGAAGAACTGCGCGCAGGTGAAATATTGGCCATTTTCCCAGAAGGCACCACCAGCAACGGGCTACAGTTGTTGCCGTTTCATGCCAACTTGTTTCAGGCTGCGATCTCGGCCCATGCGCCGGTGCAACCCGTGGCCCTGCGTTTTATGGAGGTTGCCACTGGTCAACTCAGCCTGGCACCCTGTTACATCGACGACGACAGCCTGATGGACTCGATATGGCGGACTCTGAAGTCTGCGCCGCTGTGCGCCACGCTGAGGTTTGGCGAACCTCAGTTTTCTGAAGGGCGTGAGCGCCGGAAGTGGGCTGGTGAGGTCCGCTCGACCATTCACGAAATGTTGCTGTAGCGTCAGGCATTTGATAGAGAACCAGCATTTTTGGTGGCCAAGTGCCTACAACCCAATGCCTGTTGATGGTTTTCAATGAACTGCAAACAGTCATTATTTTTGATGCACCTCACCACATTGATTGCCATTTTCAAGGCGTGTGATTGGCTATAATTCGGCGCGTTGGTGATATAGCTCAGTTGGTTAGAGCGCAGCATTCATAATGCTGATGTCGGTGGTTCAAATCCACCTATCACCACCATTCATTTTTAGCCAAACTCTTTTCAGTTTGGCTTTTCTTTTTCAAAATCCCCAACGTTTTCAAACACTTACGGCAACTGCCTCTTGAGTGTTTTGCTCCTGAATTTGAGTCATTTTGGGCGTTTTTGGCGTAAAAACCCGCGTTTTCTCTCTCTGTTCTCTGTTTGTCTCTTGACTATTCAAGAGACCACATCCAATGAAATCAACCACTTACGCGGGGGCGGTTTGCAAAGTGTTCTGGTAGGTCTGGGCGACAGAGAACGAAGAATGCATTGTCCTGGCGCAATCCTTCGCCGCTTTCATGCCATGAACGGCGGCAGGCATGCGGTACGATTCTCAAAGCCGCATCGCAACCAGCGCAAGCTGACGTCCACATTCCCATTTTCAAAAATTTGGAGCACTCAACATGAACATCAATAAAGCAGTAGACAAAGCCTTCGAAACCAAATCGCTGAAGGAAATCGCAGATGCGCCGGTCGATGCACTTGAAGGCGTATCGGCAAGCGATGCTGAGTTGCTAGCGAAGGCCTTCAGTATCAAGACAATCCGTGATCTTGGCACTAACAAATTTTTCCTATTGGCGCAGGCGATCACTGTGCTTGCAACGACAGAAGAGTGATGAAAGAAGGCCTGAGCGCCCTGACGGCTAGTTGTCATATTGGCCTTTGCCTTGGGGCCGCTGGATTGTGGGAATACCACGCGATTGGCGATGACATGTCGACAGAAGTCAAAGTTAGCGCAGTGCTCGGTGTAATTGTGGTCGTTTGGATTGTGGGCGCATGGCTGCGCAATCGGCGCCGCAGACAGTTGAAGGATCTGCAGGACTCGGCACTTTGGTGACATGTCAACCAGAAGTGGGCCTAGTGCGAACCCTGACCAACGCACCATGACCCGGCGCAAGCGTTACCACGTCTACGTTGTTGAATTGTCCAATGACGTGCTGCTCAATGCTCGGTTCATGCGCTCAAACCCAGATTACCAGCCAGGTAAACCGTGCGTTTACGCTGGCATGACCGGTCTGGACCCATAACGGTCGGCCACCGCTTGAGGAAGCAGTCATTCGGACTTGTGCAAGGGAATCAGTAAGCTGACCTGCTTGGTTTAGTGATTCGTGGTTTAAACAGGTGATTGCGGTCAGCGCCACCAGAACCTGGTTGCGCGGGTCAGTGTTGTGCCGGTGCCGATCTTGCACTAACTGGATGCGTTGCCATCAGTGCCCGCTTTTTTGGCGGAGAAGGTCAACATTCGTCTGTCTGCATTTTTTCCAGAATACATTTGCTTGAATATAATCTGCGGGTCAGTCTGAATTAAGCAGCGGGCTGGCAACGAGAGACCTTTGGAGCCCTTCGGGGCTCCTTCTTGGCCGAATCGCCTTTATTGCCGCTCATCGGCGGGTGTGACGGGGCCTGTCCAGTTTTTCAAGCGATGTAACTGCAGCTCAGCCAACGACGAGTACAAGGGCGCACTGATGAGCTTGGAGACTCAGCTGGACACCATGGCGGTGGCCATCAACCATTGCCATCACGATGATGGAGGCAGTCAGGGGTGCCTGGGTTACGGCTGCCAAGAAACCGGCCATGCCAAGGGCGATCAAAGTGGGTGCGTTGGCATACGCCGTGAGTTGTGCCAGGTCATTGCCCAATGCCCCACCAATGGCCTTGAGCACATGCCAAATGGCAATAACTGCAGTGCCGTTGAAAGGCAAGCGTGAATCAATGATCCATATGGGTTGTATCCTCAAATGAATTCTGTCGCCGCGATCTGGTTTCAGTTTGCTCTGTGCGCCACTCTGATCGGTGTGGCTGGGTATCAGTTGTCGCGGTATGGCGATGTGATTGCATAGCGCACCGGTCTGTCGGGCAGTTGGGTGGGTTTGGCGACACCTTCACCAATGTTTTTTCCCCTTGGGTCGCCTCGGGGGAATACGGAACGCAGAAAATTGATCTTCCACCCAGACCCATAGCTGTCATGTGACTGTTAAAGTGCAAACCATATATTTAGATACTTACAGCGACCACCTTATGTCGACACCATCACCTGAAACTATCGCCAATACCCGACAAAATGAAGGTGCAATGCGGGTGCTGGCCCAGTTTAGGCAGGTATTTAGCGCTGTAAGAACCAATTTTCACAAGCTTGAAGAACAAGTCGGTGTGAGCGGAGCACAGCTTTGGGCACTATCGGTGATTCGGGATCAGGTCGGCCTTGGCATCAATGATCTCGCTGCCCGGTTGAATGTGCGGCAGCCAACCGCTAGTAATCTGGTAAAAACGTTGTTGAAACGTGGCATGGTCGAAGTCAGCCGCAACGGACTGGACAAGCGCAATGTGCAGCTGTCCATCACAGCGGCGGGCTTGCTGGCAGTCAGCCGAGCGCCAGGGCCCGTGAACGGTGTGTTGCCCCACGCGCTGGCTGACCTGCCCCCGGAAGTGCTGGCACAGTTGGAGCAACACTTGTCGGTGCTGGTGGTCAAACTGCGCGCCGATGAACAGGCGGCGCGCGTTCCGTTAAGTGAACTTGTCAGTGGCCCTTTGCGCTTGTAAAGTTCGCTGCACAAAACCAACAAGTCAGGCTACACATCACGTCTATTTGCTGCATGGGAGGAAATGCATGGCTTGACCAGCAAGGTATCTTGCAACAAATTGTCGAGTCGCACTGTGTTTGGGGTGGTCAATGACCTCCCGAGGTGGGCCACTCTCCAGAATCACGCCCTCTCTCATAAAAAATACTTCGTCAGCGACCTCTCGTGCAAATGACATTTCATGGGTCACCAGTATCATCGTCATGCCATCTCGGGCGAGGTTGCGAATCACCGCCAGCACTTCACCAACGAGTTCTGGATCCAGCGCGGAGGTCACCTCGTCAAACAGCATTACTTGTGGTTGCATCGCCAATGCACGGGCAATGGCAACGCGTTGCTTTTGCCCGCCCGATAGCTGTGCCGGATATTGACCGCTTTTGTCTTGCAGACCAACCTTTTCCAATAGCGCCAGCGCCTGCGAACGTGCAAGGTCCTTGCGCGTTCGCAGGACGGTGACTGGACCCTCCATGACATTTTGCAATGTGGTCATATGCGGGAAAAGGTTGAAATGCTGAAACACCATACCCGTATTGGCCCGAAAACGCGCCAATTCGCGGTCATTGGGAAGCCGCGTCGCAGCACCTGCGAACTGAACTTGATGTGTTCCGACACGAATCGCGCCCTTGTCTGGCAAGGTGAGCAAATTGATGCAGCGCAATAAAGTCGATTTGCCCGAGCCTGAAGGGCCAAGCAGGGCGACCACTGAGCCCTTATTCACGCACATGTTGATGTCCTTGAGCACCACATGGTCACCAAAGTGCTTCTTTAAACCGTTGATTTCAATCATGCTGTTCCGTTTCGCGTGCTTCATGTCCAAAGAACCCGCCTACTCCGAGCGTTTGGACTCCAGTCGACGTACCAGCTTGCTGGCGGGCAACAGAATCGCGATGTACATTGCCGCGATCAAGGTGTAGGCTTCCAGAGGACGGTAAGTTTCGTGGGCTACTGCCTGTCCCTGGTAAACCAGGTCGGGCAGGGCCAGTACCGAAAGCAGGGATGTGTTCTTGAGCTGCATGATGGACTGATTCATCAAGGGCGGCGTCATGCGGCGCAATGCCTGCGGCAGCACTACACGTCGCATGAGTTGAAACCGGGTCATCCCGAGTGCGCGTGCCGCATCGGATTGGCCGGCGTCAATCGATACGATGCCGCCTCGAATGATTTCTGAGTAAAACGCTCCACCATAAAGCGAGAGCGCCAATATGGCAGCAACCTGCGCCGTCATGGCAACGCCAATGAGAACTGGCAGCGCATAGTAAAACCAGATGATCAGCACCAGAACCGGTGTCGCCCGAAACAGCTCCACATACCACTTGAATGGCAGGCTGATCAGCCGGGAGCGTGCCAGTCCACCAAGGCCAGAGATCAGGCCAACGCTCAGGCCAAACAAGATACACAGCAGGCTGTATCCCACCGTGACCAGCAATCCGCTGGCAAACAGTTGCCGATACTGCCAGAGGTAAGCAAAATTCCACTCGTACACACGTGTTCCTCAACGATAGGTGGTACTTAGAAGCTCACGATGGCTGGTATTTCGCTGCGTTTGATGCTCATAAGTTTGTCCAGATTGCTCAGAACAATCGTGTTGATGGTGTCGGTCTTGCGCAAGTCAGCAATCCATACATCGACATACTCTTTCCACCGCAGGTCACTCTCCTGGCGCAGTCCCGCGTTGGTCGATGTTGCCTTGATCGGCTCAGGTACCACCAGATGGCCAATTGACGGGTTTTTCTTGACGATACCTGCTGACAGGGTGACAACCAGTGGCTGAACATCGGCCCGTCCGGTTTGCACCGCCAATGTGGCATCCGCCGACTTTTCAAAGCGCAAAATTTTGGCTTTGTCGTACATGGCGCTCACTAAATTGTCATAGGAAGATCCGACGTCGACGGCAATGGTGACCTCGGGCTTATTCATTTCATCCCAGGTCCGGGGGTTGTAATCCTTGCGTGCGATCAGACTGAAAGCATTGTTGTAGAGCGGCTGGGAAAACGTAATGACCTTCAGGCGCTGCGGGGTTGGATTCAGGCCAAAGAAAATATCGATCTTGTTCGACTGCAGGTCGAGCACCGCGTTGCCCCAGGTTGTTTCGGTGATCACCAACTTGGCACCCAGCTTGGTCGCGAGATTGTTGGCAAGGTCGATCATGATTCCGCTCCACGCACCGGTCGCCAGGTCCTTATGGTAATTGGGTGCCCCACCGGCTACCGCCGCAATGCGCAAAGTTTTACTGCTGGCAATACGGTCCCAGGTGGCGATCTCAGTCTGCGCCATGACGGGTAGCGCGCCGGCTGTCAATAAAGCTGCGGCACCAAGCATGGCGTTGCGGCGAGTCGTCGTGTTCATGGCGGTTCTCCTTTGAATTGGGCCAATATCTTGCCCGTGGTTAAAAAACGGTTTCCTTGTAATTGGCCAATGCGCTGAGCGCAACAGGCCGCAACGGCCAACGCGCGACTTCACCATTGAGGTCGGTGGCGTCAAAGTTGATCCCCTGCGCTTGGGCCAGCTGACTGATCGGACCGGCGCAAAAACGTCCCTGGCAATTTCCCATACCAAAGCGGCCGACCAAGCGCAATTCGCGGGCGGACCCCGCCACCTGAAGCCGGTCAAAGTCCGCACGGCGCAAGCCCTCGCAGCGACAAATCATGGTGTCGGCGGTTGGCTCAATGGGTGGGGCCAGCAACAAACTGGCCAGCGACCGCTGGGTTCGTTGCGCTCTGGCAATGGCCATATTCAGCTGGCGGTCAATGGTCTCCTGCTGGCATTGGTCGAGCTTGCGCGCGATTTGCCGAGCGGCCCGTTGGCCATCGTCCACGGCAGCCAATGCGCCAAGCACCTCTCGGCAATCACCTGCGTGGATCACGGCTGTATTCGGATAGTGATCTGTTTTTGGCAAACCGAGCGTGTTCGGTGTGAGGCCGTCGTGCAACGCCAAATGCTGCACCAGAAACTCCCGGTAAGTTCCATCGTGGCGTTGGCAGCCCACCAGCAATCCGTTACTGTTGCGACGAATTGACACCACGCCCCAGCCACTGCGATAGGGCACACGCTCACGCATCAAAACCCTGGCGTACGCCATGAAGTCTTGCACATTTGGCCAGTGACGTGTGGCATCGAACACGTTGAATGGTTGCCGCAAGCCTTTCAGCAATGGACGCCCCCGCTCCAATATGGCCACAGGAGGATTCCCCGCCGCTGTCAGTTGTGCTGCAAGCGCCAGCAGCAATGGTCCATTGCCTGCCAGCAAAATGGGTCCACCGGGCGGTTGACCAGTTTCCTTGAGAAGCACCTGCATGCCCCCGGCTGTCACAACCCCCGGCAATTCCCAGCCTTCTCGTGGCAAAACACTTTCAACCGTACCAACCGCTGCGATCACCGCTTTGGGGCGAATACTTTCAACCCGCCCTGCCAGTCTGTTATCAATCAGGAACCGGCCGTCACGATCCGCACCAATAAACACGGACTGCATGGAAGAATGGATTCGTGAGCCAGCATGGGAGAGACCTTGCAACAACCCCTCGCGACGTAGGCGGTGGTGTCGCGGCAACATGACTTGGCGATAACCTTTGTCGGCCGGTGCACGGTAGATGGCACCACCTACCTGGTCGCGCTGCTCCACCAAGCGGACGGACAGCCCCAATCGAGCCAGCTCGTTGGCAGCCGCAAGGCCGGCAGGCCCCGCGCCAATGACCAAAACGTGCTCATCTGTCATTGACCTGCTCCCTGGCACCTGGATTCATCAGAGAAAACCGGACTCAAGCGCATGCCCGCGCTGGCCGGTGTCAGGCAAGCCTCGACAGGGGATGCGCCATTCACGCTCACCAAGCACGCCTGGCAGGTTCCGATGCCACAAAAAAAACGACCCTGCAGCCCGCCGACTGTGTTACCCAGACTGGCAACGCCACTTCGGCACAAAGCGGCAGCAATGGTCTCGCCCGTTCGAAACGGGATGACAAGACTTTCCCAATAGAGACACTGACTTTCGGTGAGGTTCATTTTCATTTGTACAAATATATGCAGAAACAATAACAGAAATTTTGTAGCTTGGGTGACAAGCCCACAGCAACACCGGCCCCATGCCTTAGCCTGCGCTGATGGGAAGCGATTTGAATCGGCCGGGGTCCAGCAGCTGCAGATCAAATCTTGCCGGTCGATCCAGCACCATGTCGGCGATGGCGCAGCCAATGATGGGTGCCAAGCTGATGCCATCACCCTCCATGCCTGTGGCGATGAACAAATCGGTGACGTCGGGATGACGCCCGACAATGGGTAGGCCGTCGCAGGTGCCGATTCGAATGCCGGCAAAAGTTCTGATCACGCGCTGGCACGCCAGTGCCGGGTACACCAGCAGAGCTTCACGCAGCAAAGTTGACACCGTCTGCACATCGGTCTGTCGGTCGGTAAAACCGGTTTCACGGCTGCTGCCAATCAGGAACTGACCCGTGGTCAGTGGGTCAATGACCAGGCTGATGCTGGACTGCTTGAGCACCAGGTCACGTTTGGCGGCCAGGTAACCTGCGGACATGAGCGGCCCGGGTAGCGCGGCCCCCGACAAACTGGCCCGATCTGTAACGATGAGCTGACCTTTGCGGGGAATCAGTCGGCCCTCCAGACCAACCAGTCCAGCAGACCCCAGACCCGCTGCCACAACCACACGGTCTGCTTCGATTCGCTGGCGGGCAGTCTTCACACCAATCACCCGATCGCCAGAGAGCATCAAATGCTCCACCGCTGTATGGCGTTGTGGCACGACACCTGAAGCTGCCAAAAAACGCTCCACCACGCGATATCCAACTGCGTGGCCATCCAGCGGTACCTTCATTCCGGCGAGCACATGTTGGCCTAGCCCGGGTACTCGTTTCATCAACTCCGCATGTGTCATCGGAATGATTGACTCGCCTTGGTCCAATAAATCAGAACCATGTCGGGCAATGACAGCGACTTCCTCATCGGTGCGGGCAAACATGTAGGTTGGCCGAGGATGGTAGATGTCGCGCAAGACACCCTGTTGAGACAGGTCTACATACAAGGCGCGGGCCTGGCGGGCTATTCGCATCATCGGACCGGGCCGTTTGCTCGCTACAGATACCGCACCGTCGGATGCACCCGAGGCGCCCGCCGCTGGCGTGCTGGCCTCAAGAAGGGTAACGCGCGCTCCAGCCAGTGTCAGAAAATAACTGATGGCGGAACCGATAATTCCTGCACCAATCACGACAACATGTGGTGCAGGGTTCCGGGCAGTAACAAGGGGGATTTGCAAGGTATGACAATAACCGGATATATGTCTTTAAGCATACTCTTTCAGAACCGCACGTGCCGAAATCTGACTGGATCGACGGGTTTCAAGTACCTTCAGGTGAGTTGGTGGGGGACCGTATCGCCCCTTTGACATGGGTTAAGCCTTCTTCGTCGCTAAGTTGCAGGCGTAACGTTTGTGTCGGAAACGCAATTTGGGCACCATGCTCCCCAATGATCTGACCGATTTGCAGAAGAACATCCTGTTTGACTTCGTGGTAAGTCACCCAATCAATAGTTTTAGTGAAGGTGTAAATCATGATATCCAGTGACGACGCGCCGAACTGGTTGAAGTTGACAATCATTGTTTGGTTGGCATCAATGCCGGGATGGTTTTGCAGCATCTGTTGAATGTCCAGAACCACCGCTTTGACCACGCTTAAGTCGTCATAGCTCAGCCCAATAGTTTCTTTGAGGCGCCGATGGCTCATGCGTGATGGGTTTTCAACCACGATGCTGGTGAACACGGCGTTGGGCACATAAATCGGGTTTTTGTTGAAGGCGCGAATACGCGTGTGGCGCCAACTGATGTGCTCCACCGTACCTTCAATGCTTTTGTCGGGGCTGCGAATCCACTCGCCCACGCCAAACGGGCGATCCAGATAAATCGTCAAACCGCCAAAAAAGTTGGCCAGCAAATCTTTGGCTGCCAGACCCACTGCCAGACCACCGACACCACCGAGAGCCAGCAAGCCGCCAATCTGAAACCCCAAAGTCTGAACACTTATCAGCACCGTGACAATGATCGTTAACAGGCGCGCCAGTTTCATCAACGCGTCAACCGTAGTGTGGTCTACCTCCTCGCCACGTCTTTGTTGTTGCGCAATGATGTTGTTTCCAACTTTGCCGATGAAACGCAGCAGGAACCAGGCACAGCAAACGATCAGTGCCACGTCCCGGGCGGCCAGTACCTGCTCCAGAAATGGCTCCTGCGTTTGTCGTTGTAGTACGCGTGCCATGAAGCCGCCACTGATAAGCCATATGGCCAGCAGAACTGGCTTGGCGGCGCTGTTGATCAGCGCATCATCCCAGGCAGTCGAGCTACGTTTGGCTGCCAAGTCAGCGTGGCGCAGAAACACCCTGACCGCATAATTCAGCGCCACCGTGAAAAGCACAATGACGATCAAGGTGGTGACCCAGGATGCCAGCCCGAGCTGGGTACCTAACAGATCAAGATATGACGGCATCTATTAGTACTTTCGGACTTTGGTCCCAGGCGGTTTGGATCAGGGGGCTGAAAAGATGTCAACCTGCTTTGGATGGTTCTACCATGGCCGCCAGAATTTGCCCGATGGTTAAGCTGCCCAGGTGCTGACCTTTGTTTCCGATCACGTTGGCCTGATCGTGCCCGGTAGAGCCCAGTTGTCGGGCTGCCTCTTCGAGTGTCAGGTTGGCACCCAGATCGGGACCCTCCACAATTGGCCCAGGTACTACTAGTGTTCGGCATCGGATGACTCGGCCGCGATTGACATCACGCACAAAATTGGCCACGTAGTCGTCAGCCGGTTGCAGCAGAATTTCCTGAGGCGCGCCTTGCTGTACCACTTCGCCATCGCGCAAAATGGCCACCTGATCACCCAGGCGCAAAGCTTCGTCAAGGTCATGTGTAATGAACACAATGGTCTTGGCCAGCTCTTGCTGCAAGTCCAGCAGCACTGCCTGCATGTCGGTGCGAATTAGCGGGTCCAGTGCAGAAAACGCCTCGTCCATCAGCAGGATGGGGGCGTCATTGGCCATGGCGCGCGCCAGGCCCACCCGCTGCTGCATTCCGCCGGAGAGCTGGTTGGGAAAACTGTGCTCGTAGCCCGCCAAGCCCACACGCTCGATCCAGTGCTGCGCAGTGACCCTGCGCTTTTTGTAGGAGATGCCGCGCACACGCAAGCCGAACTCGACATTCTCGATCACCGTCATGTGGGGAAACAGCGCAAATTTCTGGAACACCATCGCGGTTTGCTCACGCCTGAAGCGTCGCAGCGCCCAGCGGTTGAGCCGAATGATGTCTTTGCCGTTGATCCACACTTCGCCCGCCGTCGGGTCGATCAGGCGATTGATATGGCGCACCAGCGTGCTTTTGCCGGAGCCTGATAGCCCCATGATGACCTGGATGGCACCCGGGTTGATGCTCAAATTGATATTGCGCAGCCCCAGAATGTGATGGTGTTTGTCGCGCAACTCGTCCTTGCTGATGCCTTCTGCTATTAACGGCATCATTTTCTTGGGTTGATCTCCGAACACCTTGTACAAGTTTTTGATGTCCACCCCAACAGCCGGGCGCGTGGCATCATGGGCATTAGTTTTATCCATGAGTCAGCTCCGAATGCCGCTGCAGCCGACGGCCATAGGCTTGCGATGCCCGGTCAAAAATGATGGCAATGCCCACAATGGCAATGCCGTTGAACAACCCCATGGTGAAGTACTGGTTGGAAATGGCCTTGAGCACCGGCTGCCCCAGGCCTTGCACACCAATCATCGAGGCCACCACCACCATCGAGAGCGACATCATGATGGTCTGGTTCACGCCGCCCATGATGGTGGGTAGTGCCAGCGGCAGTTGAATGCGCCAAATCTTCTGCCAGGTGGAGGCACCAAACGCCTGTGCTGCCTCCATCAGGTCGGCAGATACCAGCCGGATGCCCAGGTTGGTAAACCGGATGACCGGCGGCAGGGCGTAGATCACCACAGCGATCAAACCCGGTACTTTGCCGATGCCCAAAAACATCACCACCGGAATCAGGTAAACAAAGCTGGGCATGGTCTGCATCACGTCCAGCAACGGAATGATCAGGCGCTGCAGCCAGTTGGAACGGCTGGTGAGGATGCCAATGGGCAGTCCCACCACCAGTGCCACCACGGTGCAGACAAAAATCATCGACACCGTTTTCATGGTGTCTTCCCACATGCCAAAGTAGCCGATCAGCAGCAGTGTGATGACGGTGCCAGCGACCAGCTTGAGTGAGCGCGTGGCAACCAGTACCAGCAGGGCCACGGCAGTCACCACCGCCCACCAGGGGGACTGGGTCAGCAAACGTTCTGATGCAATCAAAAACGCCTTGAGGGGATCAAAAAAACGCTCAATGGCCTCGCCATGCTCGCGGGTGATGGCCCTGAAACCCACGTCAATCGTCTGCTTCAGCGCACGCAAATTGTCCTCAGACATTGCGGGAAATTCTTTTAACCAGTCCATATATTTCTCCAGGCAAATTGGCCCCGGCGCCTCGGATGCCGGTCAAAGCAAGCCATTTGCGGGCGCATGCCCGTCAATGGCTTGTGACTTGGTCGCCGCAAAAGCGGGATTTACAGTGCGGCCTGAACCTTCTTGGCCACTTCAGGGCTGACCCATGGGGTCCAGACCTCAGGCTGTTTTTTGAGGAATTCGCGCGCCCCTTGTTCGCCGCTGGCTTGATTGGTCTGCATCCAGGACAGCAGATCGTTGACGGTCT
Source organism: Candidatus Rhodoferax mariagerensis (assembly GCA_016719055.1). Lineage (GTDB taxonomy): Bacteria > Pseudomonadota > Gammaproteobacteria > Burkholderiales > Burkholderiaceae_C > Rhodoferax > Rhodoferax mariagerensis. The sequence goes on from JADKAW010000044.1 coordinate 230,091, forward strand.
GGTTGCCCCAGCCGCGCGTTTTCAGGTAGTCCACTGCCGGTCCGCCTGCCTTTTTGAAACGATCGGTGATCACCGTCAACACCTCAGACTTGGACCAGTCGGTGCGAACCGGGCTAGCGCAGTCGGCCTTGGTGTTGCAACCGGTAAACGCTTTGTGGTCGTAGGGTACACCTGCATCGAGTTTGACCATGGCGTATTTGCCCAGAATGGCAGTGGGTGCCCAGTAGTAGCCCAGCCAGCCCTGCTTTCGCTCGTTGGCTTTTGCAATTGAGCCGTCCAGGCCCGCTGCCGAGCCAGTATCAACCAGTACAAAATTTCGCTTGGTAGCGTCCCAGGCCTTGAAAGCGTTGCCAGTGGTAATCTGGCAGTTCCACCCCGATGGGCAGTTGTGCACAGCGCCCTTTCTTGGCATCTTCGGGGGCTGGGAAAAGCTCCGGATGGTTGAGCGCATCGTCGATGGTTTTGATCTGCGGGTTGGCATCGGTGACAAACTTGGGGACCCACCAACCCTCAATGCCACCATCTATCAGCGATGCGGCAGCGTAATGCAGGCGGCCTTCTTTCACGGCGGCATCCAGCGGGTCACGAATGGCGTTGATCCAGGCCTCGGGCGCTACGTCGGGTTTTCCTTTTTCGATCATCGAGGTCAGCGTTGGCATGGTGTCGCCAGGAACCAGTTCCACCTCACAACCGTAGCCTTTGGACAGGATGAAGCTGTCAATGTGCGCTAGCACTTCTGCCGACTGCCAGTTCATGTTGGCAATGGTGACGCTGCCACAGGCCGCCACATGGGATGTGGCGGTCAAAGTCGCCACAGCCAATGTCGCCCCGAGCCAGATTTTGTTGTGTTGTGTCATGCTGATCTCCTTCGTGATGATTTGAAACGTTGCGAAAAACCGGAGTTTTGCGCCAGCAGCCATTTAGATAGGCAGCTATATAGTAGCAAATATAAAAAATGGTAAATCTTTTTTGCAGCACTACAGCTGCGCGAAACGCCATTGACCAGTTGTAGCTACCGTGACAGCACCATGGATCAGCATCACCAGCACAATTTGTCCGTCAATGACACATTGCATGGCGTGGATGGCTGGCAAGTGTTGGGCAAACCGCACATCCAACACGGTGCCAAAATTCAGACACCCCAGACGACATCCTTGCCCGCTTGTGCGCTGGTTTCAAGCAAATCGATGAAGGGTGCGGCGCGATGGCGCAGCATGATGCTGTCGCCTTCCGCCACCACCACCTGTCCTGGGTTGTTGCGGCGTTTGAACTCGGCGGCCTCGTGGGCTTCGATAGCCTCCTTGAGTGCCTTTACGGCCGCAGGAACCTGGTCCACGGTGACGATGCCCTGCGTTGCGGGCTCCTTGCCAATGATGGACAGCATTTGGTCGCCGTTGGCCTGAAGCATGATGACATCTGCATCTGCCTGGGATTTGAACTTGTAGATCATGGTGAGCTTTTCCGGGTAGATTTGTGCGGTTTGAAATTGACCTCTTCCAGGAGGGGCGGGCACGGGTGCTGCACTTGTTGGCAATGAGGGCCAGGGTGTCTGTCTCAATATTGAAACTTTAGGATAGTGGTGACGGTTACGACCGTCTGTGCGGTTTGCCACATAGCGAACGGTTGATTGCTCAAGAACTTGTCACTGATTACAATTATTATGGCGTAGAAAAAAGGGGTCTAGCCCTTATGAGATAAGCGTGAAAAGCTATTAAAAACGTATTCAATTGCACGACAGACACACAACAGGCGACTGGTTCACGGGCGTGAGAACCAACTTACGCCGGTATCAAGGCAAACTTGCCCAAATGCCGCTTTTTCAGAAACTCACGCTGCGCCTGAACGATGTGCGCCAACGGATAGGTTTGCGCCACGATGGGCTGAATTTCTTCGCGTTCGATGTAGCCAACCAGACCTGAAAAAACCGCCTCGTCCCAGGCGGTGCATCCCAAAATAGACAGGTTGTTCAAGTAGAGCGTGCGCAAATCAAACTGCACCAGCGGCCCGGCGATCGCGCCTGAAGTGACCAACCTGCCACCGCGTTTAAGCAGTTTGAGTTTGTCGCCAAAGCCGACTCCTGCAACGTTGTCCACTACCACGTCAGCGCACTGCGGCCCCAAACTGGCTACGGCAGAGTCATTGCGGTCGAGCACATGATCGGCACCCAGGGTGCGCAGTGCGGCGACTTTTTCAGGCGAGGTGATTGCAGTAACGACGGCACCGCGCCGCTTGGCCAGTTGAACCGTGGCCAAGCCGACTCCACCCGATGCCCCCGTGACCACGACATGCATACCTGGTTGCACCCGCGCTTGAACGAGCATGTTTTCAGCCGTGCCATAGGCGCACGGCAGGCAGCCCAGAGCCGCATCGCTCATTGGACTGAGAACCGGGAACACTTCGGTGGCGGGCACTTTGACAAACTGCGAAAAAGCGCCGTCCATGTCAGATCCCAGCCAAAGATTGTCTGGCAACGCAAATCCGTGCGGTCGCATGCACGGCCTGACCAGCACGCGTTGCCCCAGCAAAGCCGGGTTGCAACCCGCACCGAGCTGCACGACACGACCACAGCAGTCGGTGCCCTGAATCAACGGGAAACGCGTCGTACCAGACCACCCGCCGGTGTCCGGTGTGGTACCCGTTCTACCAGTTTGCGCTGCCAGGGTCTGGGTCGAAGCCGTCACATCGGGTGCATACCAGCCCAGGCGGGTATTGATGTCGGTGCTGTTCACGCTGCTGGCAAGCACTTGCAGCAGTACCTCGCCGGCCAAGGGTTGCGGTAGCGGTACGTCCTGGTAACTTAGCTGCCCGAAGTCGCCAACACCCAGGGTGACCACGGCTTTCATGGTTTTTTTGAGCGACTGGTTGCTGTGGGTTGTGGGGTGTCAAGGGTGTCAGATGTGGAGCCTCGAAGGGATGACGTTTGGGGTTTTGGTCTGATGCTCAGCCTGCCCATCGTGCCCGTTCACCAACTCATTCCCCATGTAAAAACAGCACCCAGGTATTGAGGCTGTACATGGCGATCAAGCCCAGGCTGACCCAGTTGACAGCCCGCAGCACGCGCGAACCCGGCTTGAAAAACAGGCCAACCATGGCCAGGCCGGTCATGGTGATGGCTGACGCCACCGTCACCGCATGGACTGCTGACACCTCTGCCAGCAGCACGCCCGGGTGGTAAAACAGGTCATCGATTGCAATGATCAGTACGTTGAACAGGTTGCTGCCCAGCAGGTTGCCGATGGCCATGTCAAGCGCCCCATGCGCAGGGCTGACAGCGTGACCGCCAGTTCTGGCAGTGACGTGGCCATGGCCACAAACAGACTGCCCACAAACGACTTGTTCCAACCCATGGCCTGCGCCAGGTCAGTGGCCACAAAGGGCAGCCACACGCCGGCAGCGGCCACCACTGCGGCGGCCAGCGCAAACCTGGTGGCTGCACTGCGCAAGCTTGGTGAGGTATCGTCGCTGGGGTCGTTGTTGGGGGCGGCATGGTCGCGTTCATAGGCAAATACGGTGCGCATGGCCACCAGGTACAGCGCCAGCAACACCGGAGTCACCAGGCTAAAGCCCCATTGCGCGGCAGTTGCGGCCAGCCCCGAAGTTTGCCCGGTTGATAGTTGGCTCACCAGCAGGCCAGCCAGCACAACCCCCAGCATCACCACCCCAAAAGAAGCCGCCAGCAAATGCCCTGAGCGGCGCGCTGCCAGACCGGCTCCTTGCGAAAGAAAAAGTCAATGACGACCAGAAAACCAGGTTCACCACACAACTGCCCAGCGCATCACCCACCGCCAGATTGGGCGCATTGGCCACGGTGACGCTACTGATTCCGGTAGCCAGCTCTGGCAACGACGTGACGGTGGCAAGTAGGGCCAGGCCAATCCAGTTGCCTGACAGGCCTGTGCGCCGCGCAATCACATCGCCTTGGAATGACAACTGATAACCCGCCAGGCCAATAAAAGTTGCGCACAAAGCGAACTGCATCCAGATCAGGCTGGTATGGATCATGTTTTTGATACTAAAGTTGAACGGCGTCGCCAGTACCACCGCCCAGCATCATGCATTCATGGGTTACCGAGCCAAAGGCGCCCCGTATTGGGCAGGAAAATATTGTGACAAATGTAATTGCTATTTGCGCCCCATGAAGACGACACGATTCATCGTCGATTTGGGTGCTCATTTTTCTTGAATGAAATCGGATCAGCCCAATCCTAAATTCCAGCGCCACGGGTTTCTTGGCGGCACTTGCGGTACGGACGTGGTCCGATCGTGGCATTGTTGTCCACAGCTTTTAGACGCCAGTCCTCAGTGGCTGACTGACAGGCGTTGGGCACCTGTTTGCTCATACCCCCCAGACTACATCCTTGCCTGCTTGAGCGCTGATATTTAGCAGGTAAATGAGAGGCCCTGCTCGGTGGCGCAGCATGACGCTGTCGCCTTCTACTTCAACCACTGGTCCAGGGTTTTCGCGGCGTTTGGCCTCAGCGGCCTCGTGGACCTTGATCGCTACTTCCAGTGCAATGATGGCTGCAGGAATATGTGCCACCTTCGTCGATTGAACTTGACATATTACATTTGCACAAATATAATATGTCATGATCAAAACTCAAATTTTTCGTCATCAGTTCAATCCAGGAAACGATTCGCAGGCTTTGATGGGTTTACGGTCGTTGTCGGGTTCACTTACTCCAGAAGAAGCCGCTTCGACGGTGAACTTTGAGGCGGGAAGTTGTACGTTGAATGAACATGAAATTGACAAACTTGAGAAATGGATCAACCGGTGGAATGAACCAAACAGCCATTGCAGGCTGTATGTTGGCGGTGCCAATGCCACATCCCGATCCAATCAATTGCGCCGATTCGGTTTTTTGATGTCGCTGCTTGAGCAGTTGGGTGTGCCGCAGCGTCGAATTCAAGCAGATGACGAATGGCTGAAGTCGACTCGCATGGGCGCAGTTGACGACTTGCCGGCAGATGTCGTCTGGTTGCAGGTTCGAGGTTTTCACGCCAAATACGCCATGCAGCCAAAAGACTTTGACAAACAACACCAGTGAGGAAATCATATGTTCAAAAAATACTTGTGGTTGTGAATGACCGCGCAGCTTCTCAAACTGCGGTTCTCGTTGCAATCGGATTGGCAAAGACGCACCGTGCCGACCTCATGCTGTTCCATGTCTTGCCACGGTTCGAGGTCATGGGACTGGATGTTCCCGATGCCTTTGCCGTCTCATCAAGCGACTTTGAACGCGATACGCGCGAAAATGGCTCACAATTGTTGGCGCGTGCCAGTGCACAGGCGGAGCTAGAAGGTGTGCAAAGCTTCAGGGCGATGGGATTTGCCGAGAATGACGCTAAATGTGTTGCGGATGCGGCCGTGTTACATCATTGCGATTTGATAGTTGTCGGAACCGAAGGGCGTAACGCATTGGTGCGGCTATTGACCGGAAGCATTGTTCCGGGGCTGATTACAGTCGCCTCGGTGCCGGTTATGGTTTGCAAAGACTCGAGTGCCACTTGTGAAACGCAGACATAGCGCCAAGGTTCATTTTCGTGCCCCAAAAAGAAAAGTGCCTTGGTCAAACCAAAAGTACCGGAATTGACGCAACATGGGGGGGATTTGAAACCCGACTCAGCTATGCCCTTCCAATCTCCCGCACTTCTCATTGGTGTTTCAGCGCGAATCTATTACCCGCAAGGACCAGTGCTGGATCGGGAGGCGTCTGGACCAAGACCCTGCACTATTTGGAACAGTCGGTTTGCACAATGGCTGATGCGTGGCGGTGCCCTGCCGGTCATGATTCCTGCAGTTGACGCGCAAAGCGTGGTGCAGAACGAAGACCTTCATTTAGGGAACTACGCCGAGGCGCTGGATGGTCTGGTGCTTCAGGGCGGTAATGACGTGGCGCCACAGAGTTACGGCCAAGTCCCGCTTGTATCCGATTGGGCAGGCGACCCGGTGCGCGATGCCTACGAAAAAGAGCTGATTCAAGCATTTGTACATGCAGGAAAACCCGTGTTCGGGATTTGTCGTGGCCTCCAAATGCTAAATGTGGCCTTTGGTGGGACGTTGTGGCAAGACATTGAGACGCAGCAGCCTCTTGCGCTGGAGCATGTTAAAAAGGACCTGTACGAACGCAACGTACACGCCGTGGAGATTATTCCCGACACCCACCTTGCCTCACTCTATCCGCAGATCACTCAGGGTACGATCAACAGCATTCACCACCAGGCCATCAGGCAGTTGGCACCTGGGTTTTGTGATCGAGGCGCGCAGGCCAGCTGACGGCATCATAGAAGCCATACGCCTTGAAGGGCCAAATTACATTGCTGCCGGTGCAATGGCACCCAGAGTTCCGTCAGAAGGACAGCGCCGTCATCTTTGACGACACGCCGATATTGGAAGATTTCCTGAACTACGCATTCGCTCAAAATCTGAAGTAATCACCGTGAGTTGTTCTGGTAATGTCCCTGATCAGTGGCACGCTTTGTTGGGTTCGGATGGTTCAGGGTCGTTTTGACTGATAAGTTAGATTGAGATCAATTTTAGCAAACGCACGGCAACATAAACAAAAAGGATGACATCATGCACTTCACTAAATCGGCGATCTTGACTTTTGGACTGGAACTTGAACTACAGATTGTTGATAGTAAATCTGGGCGCCTTTCACCATCCAGTCTTGATCTGTGGGATACCTTGAAAACACGTCCTGATGCGGCACAGTTTGCGCTGGAAGCCACGCTGTCGACGATGGAGCTCAACTCTTCTGTGCACACAGATTCGGATGACATGTTGCAAGAAGTGCTTGCCTTATCGGCGGGCCTTGCCGATCTGGCCAAGTCAAAAATCTTCTCATCCGAGGTGGCGGCACAACTGACCCAATATTGGGAAGAGCGGGTGGTGACACCGTCCGAGCGAGCAACCGAGCCTAACCAAGCGTTTCGGATTCTTACCCAAGCGCTTTTCAACCTACGGCGCATGTGCACAGGTGCCTCCGCTGTAGAGAAGGCGCTGTTAATGAGCAACGCTGCGGGGGTTGGTACCACTCTTTATCGCTATGGCCGCCGCCTCGCCATTTCTGCAGATGGTTGACACCGGATTTTGCGCGTCACGTCCGTTAGAGCCACTTATTTATCCGTTTGGTGGAGCCATGCCGAGAATGCACAGTTGGGCACAGTTTGAGGAGATTACCGCTGAAATTTTCTCCACAAAGCTGGCTAGTTCGCTCAAAGATATTTACTGGGATGCGCGTCCCAAGCCCGAGTTTGGGACGATAGAGGTACGTGTCTTTGACACTCCTTTGTCGTCTATAAGGCAGTAGCGCTAGCAGCGTTTACACGGGCCTGCGCTGCCATGGTGCTTGATGGGCAGTTGGTCTTGCCCGACACGCCATACTCCCTACCGGGAGAGCGTGTCAGCCGATTTTGGCCTGCCGGGATGGGCTTGATGCCACGCTATTGGATCCCTTCAGTCAAACCCGGATGCCCGCCAGGCAATTTTCTGGCTAGTTTGTTCCGATGCAATCGGCGTTCCTCCAACCCGGCAGTCGACTAGCGACACATCGCCGATCTGTATGAGCACTGCACGCAAACCCAAGACATCAACGTCATGCGAAAGCGTGGCATGACGCAGCACCTTATAGAACTTCGATGGACGTGTTGCTGGCTTACTATTCCCAATCGATGGGAAACCACCTCTTGATGCCCGTGACCCACTAAACCCATTGGCCTCAAACTAGGAAAAGGT
>JADKAW010000045.1 GCA_016719055.1 Candidatus Rhodoferax mariagerensis
CTGCGCAATGTGTCGAGCAAGCCGGCCTCGGCCAAAAACGTCGGTGCCGGTCGATATGGTCAAGCAATGGCTCGATGCCGGTATTCATCGCGGCACTCACCAGACAGACCGGGTAATCCCATTCTTCGCGTCGATCCTGCCGGGGCGCACTGCGGCGAATTTCGGCGGCTGTTTTTTGCGCCGGAGCGCCGAGATCGGCCTTGTTGACGGCGAATACATCGGGGATCTCGATAATTCCCGACTTCAGATACTGGATGGCATCGCCAGAGGCCGGCTGTGCCACATAACAGACAGTGTCGGCAACCTCTGCAATATCAATTTCGGTCTGACCGACACCCACTGTCTCGATCACCACGATGTCAAAGCAGGCCAGCATCAGCCAACTCATGGGCCAGACCTCGGTGGCGACACCGCCCAACTGGTTGCGATTGGCCAGCGAGCGGATGAAAAGCCCTTCGTCATAGGAGACATTCTTGATGCGGATGCGATCCCCCAACAGGGCACCGCCGCCCAATTCGGGGCGACTCGACGGATCGACTGCAAGCACTCCTACGGTTTTATTGACGCGCCTCCATTTCCCGAATCATGGCGCAGACCAGCGAAGATTTGCCCGTGCCGGGCGGGCCAGTGACCCCGATGAGATGGCCGTTGCTGAGTTGCCGCCCTTCAGAAAGCAATGCCAGCAGCCGGGCTGCACGCAGGCGTGCGTCGGGTAGTTTGTTATCCAGCAGATTCAAGCCGCCAGCAACAGCCGCCCGTTCCCCGCGCTGTATCCCTAAGGCCAGCTTTTCGGGGTCGGGCAGGTCCACGAGGCGCATTTTTGCACTTACTTCAACAATCCAAGCCGTTCCAGTCCATTGCATTCACGAACCACATCCACCATATCCGCCATGATGGCATTCAGGCTGAAATCCTTGGGCGTATAGATGGCGCGCACGCCCACTGCTTTGAGTTTTTCGGCATCTTCAGGCGGGATGATGCCACCGGCGATAACCGGTACATGGCTCAGATCGCGCAGGCGCATTTCCTGCAAGACAGACTCGACCAGTTGCATGTGGCTGCCTGAGAGAATCGACAGACCAACCATATGCACACCTTCCTCTTGTGCTGCTTGCGCAATTTGCTGCGGGGTCAACCGGATGCCGTCATAGACGACTTCAAAGCCGACATCGCGGGCTTTGACCGCAACCTGTTCAGCGCCATTGGAGTGCCCGTCAAGCCCCGGTTTGCCAACCAACAACTTCAGGGGTCGACCCAGCGCGTTACCAGTGTCTGCCACTCTGGCCCTGAGATCGGTCACCTGGTCCATCTTGCCCAGAACAACACGACTGTCGATGGCAATGTCAATACCCGTCGGTGGACGGAACTCACCAAATACCGCACGCAGGGTGTCGCCCCATTCGCCAGTGGTGACTCCTGCGAGGGCGCACCGAATCGAACTGGGCATGATGTTCTCGCCGCTGTTGGCAGCATCGGTGAGGCCCTGCAAGGCGGCACGAACTTCGACGTTGTCGCGTTTGCTGCGATGCGCCTGCAGGCGTTCGATTTGTTCACGCTCTGCTTCTGGATCAGCTTTCATAATGCCGCCATCGCTGCCCAGGGTGAGCGGCGCCTGGGCGGTTTCCTGGAAGCAGTTGACACCAATGATTTTCAGGTCGCCCGACTCGATGGCGCGCAAACGACTCATGTGGCTGCCGACCAGTTCGCGCTTGATGTAGCCCGACTCGATGGCGGCAATGATCCCGCCCTGGGCCTCGACATTGGCGATTTCTTTACTGGCACCTTCGACCAATTCGGCCACCTTGGCCGCAATGACCGGGGAGCCGTCCAGAATATCGCCGTACTCCAACAAATCGGTCTCTAGCGCCATCACCTGCTGAATCCGCAATGCCCATTGCTGATCCCAGGGGCGCGGCAAGCCATGGCCTCGTTCCAGGCCGGGAGATGAATAGCGCGGGCTCTTGAACCTTTGGAAAGCAACACCGACAACATTTCCAGCACGATGCGCTGTACGTTGTTCTCCGGCTGCGCCTCGGTTAACCCCAAAGAGTTGACTTGGACACCGTAGCGGAAGCGGCGCAGCTTTGGATCTTCAACCTGGTAGCGGGTCAGGGCCAATTGCTCCCACATCTGGCCAAAAGCCCTGAGCTTGCAGCACTCCTCAACAAACCGAATGCCGGCGTTGACAAAGAACGAGATGCGTTCGACCACTTGCGGAAAGCATCAGCCTCGATTTCACCCGAAGCCTTTACCCGGTCGAGCACTGCCATGGCAGCACACAAGGCGTAAGCCAGCTCTTGAACCGGGGTGGCTCCGGCTTCCTGCAAATGGTAGCTGCAGATGTTGGTTGGGTTCCACTTGGGCACATGTTTGACGGTGTAGTTGATCGTGTCAGCGATCAATCGCATCGATGGGCCAGGCGGATAAATGTAGGTGCCGCGAGAAAGATATTCCTTGATGATGTCGTTTTGCGTGGTGCCACTCAACATTTTTGGGTCAATACCGCGCCGCTGCGCCAATGCGATGTAAAGCGCCAGCAACCAGGGTGCTGTGGCATTGATCGTCATCGACGTGTTCATCTTGTCGAGCGGAATCTGGTCAAACAACTGATCCATATCCTCGATATGCGAAATAGGCACGCCGACCTTGCCGACTTCGCCCCTGGCCAATGGATTGTCCGCGTCGTAACCGGTCTGGGTTGGCAAATCAAAGGCGACCGACAGACCGGTCTGGCCCTTGGCCAGATTGGTAAGGTAAAGCGCGTTGGAGGCTTTAGCCGAGCTATGACCACTGTAGGTCCGCATCAACCAGGGTTGATCCCTATTTGTTTTCGGGGTGGTTGCCATGACTAGCTCCTTTTCCTGATCAAGATTTGTCTCTCTATCTCAAAAATCTTCTCATCAATTTTCTCTTTACCCATGGCTTTCTTGTCGTTTTCCTTGATGAACAGGTCCGCACCATGTTTGGCATAGGCGTTTGAGGCGCTGATGTTCTTGACACCAATCAACTGAAAATTCACGAGGCCAAAGCATGCACCCAGCCCGCCAGGTGCGTCTGCCACCGCCAACACACGCGACAGGGCAGCAACCGTGTCACCGGCGATGGAGGGCTGAGTGTGGTAGCCCTCCGTGAATCCGATCTCCCACAGGCTGTTTTCACTGATGTCGCGACTGGCCAAACCTTCTAGCCAGGCAAAAACCAATCCGCCATAAACAATCGGATCGCCGCTCATCTTGCCTGACAGGCCAGAACTGAAAACCTGGTCAAAATGCAGCGGGTGGGTGTTGCCCACCGCATAGGTCAGCGACAAGTGCTCGTCGGTGATGGTTCTGCCATTGGCATGAACGATGACATCACCCACGACAAAATCCTCGAAATAGGAGTTCGGGCCGGTCAGATCAGTGGGTAGCTGCGCCGGGAAGTCAGGCAGCAACACCTCGGCATCCTCGACCCACGGAAAGGTCGGCATTGTTGCAGCGCTTGGCAACGGCGTGGTTGGCGGCCGACTACCTTGCCCGTCAACCATGATCTTTCTCTGGTACTGAAGCACCACTTCGTTGTTCTGGTTAAGCCCCAAGGTACGGATGGTGACGATGCCGGGTTTGCCGACACCACGCTCCTTGCGATCCATCACTTTGGTCAATGAGCGAATCGTGTCGCCGGCATAGACCGGACGCAAGTACCGGGCGTCGTAGTAGCCGAGGTTAGCCATCGCTTTTTCGGAGTCGTTTTGTACGCCTAGCGACAGAACGACATTAAAAACCATTTGCGGTGAAGCCAGCAGACCGGCAAAACCGCAGGCCGTGGCGTACTGGTCATTGAGGTAAAGCGGATTGCATTGCAAGTAAGTGCGGGCAAACGCCTCCATTTGGGCCGAAAGAAAGGTGAAACCACGGGGGTGAACAAACACCTGCCCGGGCACAAATTCTTCCAGATAGCGACCGTAATGCGGATAACGAACCCTGGGCCCGTCGACCTTCACTTTTTCGGCCAGTTCAATTTGTGCCTGAAAACGAATCGCCTGCGACATGAAATGTGCTCCTTTGGACGTGACGTTGAGTCGGCCTCAAGCCGAGGCTAGGCGGAATCGATGAGAGAGCGTGCAATGACCTTCAGCGCCAGCGTTTCTTCGGCTCCCTCGAAAATCGACAACACGCGGGCGTCGACAAAAAAGCGGCTGACGGCTGTCTCTTCGGCATAGCCCATGCCGCCGTGAATCTGCAGCGCCTCGCGGGTCAGCCATTCTGCGGTCCGGCAGGTGAACAGTTTGACCATGCTGGCTTCCATCTGGCCTTCCCCCTGATCCATCAAACGGCCAACAGCGTAGGTGAATTGGCGTGACACTGTCAGCAGGGTTGCCATACGCGCCAGCTTGACCAGCGTGAGCTGGTATTCGCCAATCGCCTTGCCAAATACCTTGCGGTCTGTAGCGTATAAAACTGCCCGTTCAAAAGCTGCCTGCATGACCCCAATGGCGCGTGCTGCGGTTTGAATACGACCGCCGGCAAAACCGGCCATCGTTGAGTAAAAACCCTTGCCTTCGCCCTCTGGGCCGCCCACCAGGTTCTCATCGGGCACAAAGATATGGTCGAAAAACAACTCATAAGAATGCATGCCGCGGTAGCCGATGGTCGAGATGGCGCGACCAGTCAACACACCACCCTGCGGCTGACGGAATTCAAAATCGTGACCCTCATACGAGTCCTTTTCAACCAGGAACATGCTCAGGCCCCTGTGGGCAGCGGCGCGGTCCGGGTTGGAGCGCGCCAGCACCAGCAACAGGCCGGCCTTGCCAGCCATGGTGCACCAGGTCTTGACACCGTCAAGATGCCAGCCACCTTCACACTTGGTCGCCTTGAGCCGGATGGCTGCGACATCCGAGCCGGTATCGGGTTCGGTGACGGCAATGGCGCACAAAGGATGGCCCATGGCCACTTGCGGCAGCCACTTTTGTCGCTGCGCCTCGGTGCCACCTTTTTGCAGGGCACGGCTGAGGATTTCCGGTCGGGTAATCAGGCTGCCGGCTCCGCCAAGCGATCCGCGCGAAAGCTCCTCGGTGACCACGATCATCCCCATGTTGTCTTCGTGATCGTCGCTCTGGATGCCGCCGTAACGTTCGGGAATCGACAGACCGAAGCAGCCCATTTCGGTCAGCGGCACCAAAATCTCTTTTGGAATGATCTTGTCCTTGCGGTGAATTTCTTCGGCCAGCGGCATGACCACATGGGTGGCCAGTTTACGGAAGGACTCCTGCATCATCAAAGCATCTTCGCCGAGCAGATAGGCCCCGCTGGCACCATCCATGGCAATCACTTGCCGGCCCAGCGCTTCCAGATTGCCTGCATCAAGCTGTGTGCGGCAAAAGCGGGTGAGAGCGACGGCATCAAGCAGCGCAATGTCGTCTTCACCCAGACCAAAACTCTGTGGTCGGGCCGATAAGCGGTTGCGAATGTTTTGCAGGGCTTCGGCGCAAAAAACCAGCGTCATCTGCTCTTCCAGGCAGATGGCATTGCCGGGTGTCTCACTGGCAGCGACTACCTTGCGTGCGTAGTCCACCGCAAAACGCGCCGTGGTGGCTTCGGCCGCACACCAGGCCAGATCGAAACTGGCCATTTGATGACCGTCAAGCTTCTCGCCCGACACGCCCTTGCCACCGAGGCATTGCTGCTTTACCCAGAGCAGGGACTTTTTGATCAGGCCATCGGCGACTTGGAGATGCACCGACGCTGCCTGCATCCGGCTGTTGACATCACTCATGGTTCATCACTTTCTTTGGGGCCGAGCGGCCATTATTTGCTGGTGCGATTGCTGACAATGCGAACAAAGGAACGAGAGCGCAACTCGTCGAGCGTGATGCCGGTGGCCAGCACTTCCTGCTCGGTGATGGCGCCGCAGGCCATGCCGCGCAAGAAGAAGTTCAGCAGGCCCTGACCGGTCGCGGCATCGTCGAAGGTGTTGCCCACCAGCGTGGCTTGGGCGGCCTTGTTCAGAAATGCGTTGAGCCGGGCCGATGCATCTTGCAGCCCACTCAGGAAAAACGCATCCATCGCAGCATAGCGCACTGGCAACTGACCCGGATTCAAGTCCCAGCCCTGGTAATAACCGTGGCGCAGCGAGTGCATGATGTTGTCGTAGTGGAGTCTCCAGGCGCCATGCACTACTGACCGGTTTTCGTCCATCTGTTGGGCCGACAGCACACCATCCTTGGGTGCCTTGTGCGGCCCGATCGGCATGCTGGTGGTGGCCCCGTCACTGATCGTGATGCCAGTGCCAGCCAGACTGACTTGCAGCACATGGCGGGCAAAATCGCAGGCCGGATGGGTGTGGGTCTGGTGGGCAGCCGTGATGTTGCACGATGCGGTGTAGTCATAGGTGCCGAAAATCGCCGAGCGGCAACGGCGACCGGCAGCAGCCACCAGCAGCGGCACCGTGTTTTCGCCTTTGTGATTGATGATCGACTGGGTGGTCTCGATCATGATTTCCATCTTCAGAGAATCTTTGGCAAAGCCCAGGCGGGTCTCAAGATTCTCGAGGATCTTGACAAAGGTGGAGACCTGTGTAGGTATGGTGACCTTGGGCAGTGTCACGATAAAGTTTTTTGGCAGCTTGCTACCGGTTTTCTCAGCCAGCCGAGTCAGGAAAATATCGAGCGTGCGGATCGAACGCACCTTGCATTCGTCAGAGAAGGTCTTGACCCGGATGCCGATAAAGGGCGACAGCACATTTTCAGCCATGCCTTTGGCGACTTCATCGGCCGCCGCCACGGCATGGGCATCTTCTTCGGCGTCGGGACGGTTGCCATAGCCATCTTCAAAATCGATCCGGTTGTCTTCAATCGGCTCGGCCTGAAGCTTCTTGACGACACGGTTATAGACGGTGTAAGCCAGCCAGGCCGCTGGCTTGGTCTCGCGCACTTGTTCTGGATTGGCTTCCAGCGCGCGCGTCAGGCTGCCTAACTCGAAAGGATTGCTTGGCAGCATTTCAGCGCGTGGCAGGCCCAAAACCTTGGCAAAAACGCTAAAGCTGGGTGCATAAGTCTCCAGCGTCTTGAGGGCTACCTCCCCCAGCTTGGGGGCAAAACCGGCTTTGAAAAGATTGGCACCGCCATACACCGTATGCACTGGTTGCCGCTCAAATGAATCGGCCGGATAGTCGGACTTGAATACTGCATTGGCATCGTGCAGTTCGGCGCAGTAAGCGGTCATTTCATCATGGGTCAGCGTGAGCTTCATTTATTGTCTCCGTCAAAGTTGCTAAAACAGATGCATCATTGGTCGCCAATTCACCACTGACAACTGCACTCAATCCAAACTCAACCGCCATCTTCACCGCGATCACGCGACTGAACGAAGTTGTCCCCGACCGTACCGACGCTGGCAAATCTTCCTGGGATGAAGGCTGTCAGTCACATGTTGGCAAGAAGGGTTACCAGAGACCTTGCGAACGTTGCCGGGGTCAAGCAGAGCCAATAATCAGTTGGTTCATTTTAGCGCCCGATCAGCTTGCTGGAGAGTGCTTGACGCCCCCTTTTTTTCAAGAATGTGCGCGGCACATTACCCGTTGGGTGCTGATCAGCTGTTCATCTATTGCATGTGCTGCAAGCTAGGCGCCTGAAAGCCGGCCCACGCACCACAATTTTAAGCAAATTGCCTTGTAGCCCTTATGTAGCAAGCGCTACCAGCTATGAAAATTGATTACGGCTCGGTTTGTGGCATGTAGCGCAATTGGCTCAGGACATAACCTTGCGCGGCGGCTGCGTCTAGCGCGGCGTCCAGCAAAGGCTTGGGCAACTGCGGCGTGCGCGACAGCACCCACAGGTATTTGCGATTCGGGTTGCCCACCACGGCCCAACGGTATTCATCGTCCAGACCCAGCACCCAGTAGTCGGCTTTGAACGGCCAGAAAAATGACACTTTGAGACGGCTGTGGCGCCAACCCTCGACCGCGGTGGCGACCCCCTTGGCTTCATCAAAACCGCTTTCGGTGCGGCAGCGGTTGGTAACCTCGACGCGTCCGTCGGTGCGAGGTGCGCAATGGGCGGTGCTATCACCAACACAATGACGCTGAAAAAACATCGGAAAGCTGGCTATCTCAAACCACTTGCCCGCATAACGCGCCAGATCAACGGCCGCCACGCTGGCCACGGGCGTATCGGCCGGACCAGGGCTTTGCGCTGACCCCAAGCCTGCCAGACCCAGCCAGCTGACGCCGGCACCGACAAATTTGAGATACATGCCTGTCACTCCTGTTAAGTGGACCATGGCGCCACAAGACCGGGTCACACCCGGGTGCGCCATCGAACAGACTAGAGTTTTGCCGCTGCACAATGCCCCAAAATAGCTCCCGAGAGCTGCGGCAACAAGGCTCTGGGCAGGTCGTGGCCCATGCCGTCGATCACCAGCAGTTTCGCGCCTGCTACGTTGGCGGCTGTATCTTGCCCAGCCGCCAGTGGCACCAGCGGATCGACTCGGCCGTGAATCACCAGCGTCGGGGTGGTAATGCGGCGCAGTAACGCGCGCCGATCACCACTGGCGATCACCGCCAGCAACTGGCGCCGGATTCCCGCAGGATCGTATGCGCGCTGCACGCCAAAGCGAACCCGCTCGCGCAAACTATTTTGTGGCTCCGGGTAGGCCGGGCTGCCAATCACGCCAAACACCTGCACCAGATGGTTGACCACCGACTCCACATCATGCGGATCAGCGGGGCGGCCCAACAGGGCCTGGCGCGCCTGGCGGCTCGGCCATGGCAAGCGCCGGTTGCCGCTGGACGACATGATGGAGGTCAGGCTCAGCACCCGCTGCGGGAACTGTGCAGCCAGTACCTGCGCAATCATGCCGCCCATCGAGGCACCCACGATATGGGCGCGCTTGATCTGCAAGGTGTCCATCACGCGCAGCGCGTCACCCGCCATGTCGTGCAAGCTGTAAGGCGTGCGCAGCGGCAGACGCAACAGCGAGGCCAACACCGCCCGCCACACCCTTGGCAGCTTGCCGGCCGGCGCGCGTGCCGACAAACCGCAGTCACGATTGTCAAACCGCACCACCCGGTAGCCGCCATCCACCAGTGCCTGGCAAAACGCCAGCGGCCAACTGGTGAGCTGCATGCCCAGCCCCATGATCAGCACAATGGCCGGATGCGCGGGGTCGCCCATCGACTCGTATTCGATCGGCCAATCGCCGGGTGTGCGCATGGTCAAGCAGAACTCTCTGTCATGTCAGTGGTCAGCGCGCGTGACGTCAAGCGGTCTGGCCGGGCTGGATGGGCTTGAGTTTTCTGCGGGGCGCCCGTGGCTTGGGCGCTGCGGATGTTGGCGTTGGCATGACCAGCGCCAGATACTCCTGAAAGCTGTCGCGCAGGCATTGCGCAAATACCTCAGGGTCAGGCAACTGCTCGTAACAGGCGGTAAAAGAGATCACCAGCATGCCGCTGTAGCTGGTGACCGAAAACACCAGCCCCATGCCATCGGTGATCGGCATGATGGCTGACAAATAGGTCAGCCGCGCACCTTGCAGGTACAGGGGCGTCACGGGGCCCAGCACGTTGGTGATGCTGCAATTGGCCAGCGGTGTCCAGTCGCCCAGGCGGGCTGAGGCGGCCCGCATCATCTTGCTGGTGGCGGCTATGGCCAGCGCCGGGGCGCGGCTGGCCAGGTCGGTCAGCCCGCGCGCGTTTTCGGCCTTGTTCATGACATCGGACGACGAGGTGGTGGCGTGGATCGCCTGCAGGCGCAGCACCGGATCGGGCTGGTCGGTCTGTAAGCTCACCCGCACCCAGGAAAAACTGGCGCCGTCAGTGCCGGTCGCACCTGGCACGGCAATGGGTGCCGCTGCCAGCAAACTCTCAACCGGCAGTTCGGCCTGCAAGTCAAGATAGCGCCGCAAGCCGCCGGCGCACACTGCCAGCACCACGTCGTTCACCGTTGCACCATCCACCAGACTGCGAATGCGCTTGAAATCGTCCAGCGCAAAACGCCGGGTGTCAAACACGCGGTGCGCCGACACCACGGTGTTAAAACGCGTGGCCGGAAAATCATGCGGGCGATGCCAGAACTCACCGGCAAAAGTCTTGACCGTCAAGGCCACCATGCCCAGCCCCTGCGACACCGACCCGGCCATGCGCAGCGGAAAACTTGCCGCATGAAAACCAGCGCGCAGCATCAGGGCCAGTATGCCGGGCGGCGACTGGGGAAACCACGGCCGCGCTGGTGGGTCGGGCGGTGGATTGGGGCTGATGTCGTGCAGCAACGTGGTGATTTCATGCTCATGGGTCACGTCGACGGCGGCATGGTGCACCTTGAGCAACACGGCAAAACTACCCAGCGGCAGGTCCAGAAAACTGTCCAGTCCCTCAATCACATACATCTCCCACAGCGGGCGCTGCAGGTCCAACGGGCGCGCATGGATGCGCGAGGCCTGGATGCAAAACTGGCGCCAGTCGCCCGGCTTGGGCAACGCAATGTGGCGCACGTGGTATTCGATGTCAAAGTTCTCGTCTTCGACCCAATACGGGTAGTCCAGGTCCAGCGGCACGCGCAGCACCTTTTGCCGGAATACCGGCAACTGGTTCAGGCGGTTTTCCAGATGTGTCAGGATCTGTTTGAAACGCACGACACCGCCCGGTGCGGTGGTCTGGTCATAAATATGCAGCAGCGACACGTTGGAGTTGGCGTGTTCAGAGTCCGAGTAAATAAAAGCTGCATCGCTTTCGCCAAGCTGGCGCAGTTTTGGTTTGGGGGCATGTGGCATGGCGCTAGTTTCCCAAGTCCCGAGGCATGGCGCGCCAGACCTGCGCCAGCAAACCCTTGGGCGCAAAGGGCTGCCACTGCCCCTCGGGCTGCGCCAGCCGGTCCGCCACCACCGACAGCACAATGCCATTAAAACCCAGGCCGATGTGGCTGCCCGGCACACGGATGTTCTCGTGCAGGGCCGGGTCGCCGTCGATGGTGGCTTCTTGGGGCGGTACCACACCGTCGCCCAGCGAATACAGGCAACTGGTTGGAATCGCCAGACGGCGGTGCTCACGCAGCGCCTTGGCGCGCGGTGCCATGGCATGGGCGCTCGACCCCATGCGGTGCGACACCAGCCGGTACAGGGCCTTGACCGCGGCGGGCGACTGACTGCCCTGCGCGTCCATGCTGACCGGGCTGCCCAGGGTGATGACACTGCGCACACAGTCCAGCGTGCTTTCAGCGCCATACAGTGAAAACACCCCCCCCAGGCTCCAGCCCACCAGACTGACCTTGCGCCCGGTCACATGGTGCAGGTAGCGGACTTTTTGCGGCAGGGCGCTGGCATGTTTGCTGCGAAATCCCAGGTTGCGCCCCAGACCCCAGGTGTGCACGTCGTAGCCTTTGCGCTGCAAAAAGGCCTTGAGCACAAACAGCGAATTTTCATCGGCCATAAAGCCGGGAAGCAGCAGCACCGGGTGGCCGTCACCCTTGGGGGCCTGCATCAGCAGCGGCAGTGACATGGGCAACAGCGCCGCCTCGAACAGGGCTCGCGGCTCCAGCAGCGAGTGCAGGAAATGCGGCGAACCGGTATGGCGATGGCGGGCAACTTTGAGAGGGGACAGCATGGTATGCAGGCTCCAGATTACGAAACAACAGGCTTGGCGCGGGACTTGCGCGCGATCTTGGGCGGCGTCAAAGCCGCTTGCTTGAGTTCTTCAAAAGCCAGTTTGAAGTCGTCGGCCAGCAGCCGCACATCGGGCACGGCGCAGCGTGCCACGGTAAAGCCCAGAAACAGCTTGCCGGCGTAGCTCATCAGGGTGATGTTCAAGCCCACCCCATGCTCCACGATCGACAGCGGCCAGTAACCGGTCATGCGGGCTTGGCCCACATATAGCGGCACGGCTGGCCCTGGCACGTTGGAAATCAGCACATTGGCCAGTGGCGGCAGCAGCTCTGACACGCCGGCCCGACCATACAGGTTGGCCAGCGCACCGATCAACCACGGCACACCAATCGAAGGAAAGTCGGTTGGAATGACCGACTTGGCTTTTTTGGCCACGGCCTTGGTGGCACTGGTGTTGCCGCGCACCGCCTGCAAACGCTTGAGCGGGTCTTTGAGATGCGTGGCCAGGCTCACCAGGCTAAGCGTCGCCTTGGTGTGAAAACCGGTGTCGCCCTTGTCGCGCAGCGAAATCGGCATGGAAGCAACCAGTGACTTTTTGGGCAGCGGTCCCAGTCGCGCCAAGTAACGCCGCAAGGCGCCGCCGCACAGCGCCAGCACCACATCGTTGACGGTCACGTCGCAAGCCGTCGCGATGGACTTGACCTCAGCCAGCGAGACCACTTCGGCGGCAAAACCGCGGTCGCGGGTAATGGCCACATTGAGCGCTGTGCGCGGGCCCAACTGCATGCCCGCCTTGGCACCTTGGCCACGCTTGTTACCGGCAGCCAGCTTGTCGCCCGCGCCATCAGCAGGCCGAGCAGCCGAACTGCGCACCAGTCCTTTCAGCGTGCGCAGCACACCGGGCAGCTCACGCACCAGCTTGACATACTGGGTGGCATCGTGCCGAAAAGCATCCGCCACCAGTCGTAATGCACCCGGTTTGCGGCTGCTGGCGCGGGTCGTTGCGGCGGCCGGGCTGGCTGCGGCGTTCAGCACAAACGGGGAGGTGTCAAACAAGGCCGCAGCCAGGGCCGAACCTGCATGGCCATCAAGCATGGCGTGGTGGATCTTGAAGTAATAGGCCTTCTCGCCGCTGGCCAGGCCCTCCAGCACATACATCATCCACAGCGGCCGGGTGCGGTTAAGCAGATCGGCGTGCAGATTGCCCACCACGCTTTCGAGTTGCGCGCGTGTGCCCGGAGCCGGGATGTGAATGCGCTCGATGTGCTGATTCAGGTCAACATCGCCCTGCATCCATTGCGGGTTGGCCAGTTGTAAGGGCAAACTGGCCAGCTGCCGGCGCAACACCGGCACCATGCGCTGGGTCAACAGGGTCTTGACATCGGCATAAAAGTCGCCGTTGTAATCGGGGGGTACCTCAAAGGTGTGCAGTGAACCCACGTGCATGGGCGTGGCGAGTGTTTCCAGGTTCAGGAAGGCACCGTCCAAGCCACTCAGGGCCTCGGCGCCGGGTGTCAACGTGTTCATGCGGTCTCCCCAAGTTGTTGTCACGATGCCAGAGCAATTTTTATTTTACGGCTGACACCTGTGCCAACCCATGCGCATCAGTCGCATGGGTTACATTCGTCGCTGGCTTTATTCACTATAAAAAACATAGCTATCAGCGCTTTATGAGAAAGGGCTACAAGCCATTTTTTGCATCAACAAACCTGTGCAGCCCAGTGTCAGCGACTGGATTGGGGACTTTCATCTACAATGCAAGTAATAGCTCAATTACTTCAAGCCCATGTCCGTCGTCACCAAGCCCTCGAAACAGTCCACCGACGTCCGTCAGGCCGGGCTGGTGGAGGCGGCCCTGCGGCTGGCGGCGCAGCGCAGCCCGGCTGATATCACTACCACCGATCTGGCGCATGCAGTGGGCATCACGCAGGGCGCCGTGTTTCGCCACTTTTCCAGCAAGGAAGCCATCTGGCTGGCGGCGCTGGCCTGGGTGACCGACACGTTGATGCGCCGTCTGAACACCGCCGCAGCACTCGATGCCGCCCCGACTGGCGGCCCTGAGCCAGCCGCCCCCCCTGACGCGCTGGCCGCCTTGCAAGCCGTGTTCATGGCGCATGTGGACTTTGTGGTGGAACACCCCGGGGTGCCCCGGGTGATTTTTCAGGAACTCCAACAACCGCAAGACACGCCCGTGAAGGCCAGTGTGCGCCAGCTGATGCAACAGTACCGCACGCTGCTGATGCGTTTGTTGACCCAGGCACAGTTAAAGAAATTAATAGCGCCTGACGCAGATTTGACGGGGGCTAGCGTGTTGTTTATTGGCTCAATTCAAGGTCTGGTGATGCAGTCGCTGATGTCAGGCGATGTGGCCGCCATGCGCCAGCAGGCACCGGCGGTGTATGCCCTGTTCCAGCGCGGCCTGCAAGCCACTGCAACCCATTCGACCCAAGGAACCCCATGACCCCCCAACAAACCCTGCTGCGCCGCGTTGCCCTGGGCGCCGCCGCGCTGCTGCTGATCGGCGCAGTGGCCTATGTGTCGCTGCGCACCGGGCCGCTGGCCCCCATCAAAGTCACCGTGACCCAGCCCAAAGAGGGCAGCCTGAGCCCGGCGATTTTTGGCATCGGCACGGTCGAGGCACAACGCGCCTGGCTGGTGGGCCCCACCACAGCGGGCCGAGTGCTGAGCGTGAAGGTGGATGTGGGCGAGCGTGTCAAGGCTGGCCAACTGCTGGCCGAGATGGACCCGGTGGACCTGGACGAACGCCTGGCCGCACTCGACGCCTCACTGGCGCGCGCCGGCAGCACGCAGGCCAGCGTCAGCGCCCAGGTGAGCGATGCCAGCGCCCGGCGCGCCCTGGCGGCTGCCAACACCCAGCGCAACCAGGACCTGGCACGGCAAAACTTCATCAGCACAGGTGCCCTGGAGGCCAAGCTGCAAGAGCAGGCCTCGGCCGACGCCGCGCTGCAAGCCGCCCAGGCCAACCTGACCGGGGCCGGGCAAGACCTGCAGCGCCTCAAAGCCGAGCGCGCCGCGCTGGTGCAGCAGCGCGGCAATGTGCGCCTGCTGGCCCCGGCCGACGCGGTGGTGACCAGCCGCGAGTTTGAAGCCGGCAGCACCGTGGTGGCGGGCCAGGCGGTCATTCGGCTGGTGGACCCGGGCAGCCTGTGGGTCAAGATGCGGGTTGATCAGGGCCGCTCAGGCGGGCTGGCCCCCGGGCTCAAAGCCAGCATTGTGTTGCGCTCTTTGCCCCAGACCCCGCTGCCCGGCCAGGTGGCGCGGCTGGAGTTGATGGCCGACGCGGTGACCGAAGAGCGTATTGCCCAGGTGGCTTTTGCGCAGATACCGCCCAATGTGTCGGTAGGTGAAATGGCCGAAGTGACGCTGCAACTGCCTGCCACCGCACCAGCCTTGCTGCTGCCCAGCGCCAGCGTACTGCGCCAGCAGGGCCAGCCCGGCGTGTGGCGACTGGTGAATGGTCAGCCTGAATTTGCCCCGGTGCAGTTGGGTGCCAGCAGTCTGGACGGGCAGGTGCAAATCCTCAAAGGCTTGAGCAAAGACGACCGCGTGGTGGTCTACAGCGAAAAAGCTTTGAAATCCGGTGCCAAAGCCAAGGTGGTTGACGCTCTGGTCAAACCGGCAGCGCAGCCATGATCAGCCTGGCCGGGCGCGACATCCTGCACAGTTGGGGCAAATTTGCCCTGACCGGGTTGGGCCTGGGGCTGCTGATCGGTGTGACATTAAGCATGGCGGGCATTTACCGCGGCATGGTCGATGACGCCCAGGCCTTGCTGACCAACAGCGGTGCCGATTTGTGGGTGGTGCAAAAAGACACCCAAGGCCCGTATGCCGAAGCGTCGAGCATCAAGGACGATGTGGTGCGCAGCGTACGCGGTATGCCCGGCGTTGGCCAGGCTGCCAACGTGACCTACCTGACCCAACAGGTGCAAAAAGTGGGCGGCGACGAGGTACGGGTGATGGTGGTGGGCATCGAGCCCGGCCAGCCTGGTGAACCCGCCTACCTGGTGGCAGGGCGGCAACTCACCCGCAACCATTACGAGGCGGTGGTCGATGTCAAGACCGGCTTCAAGCTCGGTGAAACCTTGCGTGTGCGCCGCCATGACTACCAGGTGGTGGGCGTGACGCAGCGCATGGTGTCCTCCGGTGGCGACCCGATGGTGTTCATCCCGCTCAAAGACGCGCAGGAAGCGCAATTTTTGAAAGACAACGACACCATCCTCAACGACCGCCTGCGCACCGCCGCCAATCCGGCGTTTAATCGACCCGGTGTGCCGGGTTTGCTCGACGCGGTGCAGGGCCTGCAAACCAGCAGCCACAACGTCAACGCGGTGCTGGTGCAGGTGTTGCCTGGCTGGCAGGCTGAGGCGGTGGCCGAAGGCTTGCGGCGCTGGAAACATGTGCAGGTGTTCACCCTGCGCGACATGGAAGACATTCTGGTGGCCAAGCTGATTGCCAACTCGGCCAAACAGATTGGCATGTTTCTGGCCATTTTGTCGGTGGTAAGCGCGGCCATTGTGGCCTTCATCATCTACACCATGACACTGGGCAAAATCCGCGAGATTGCGGTGCTCAAGCTGATTGGCACGCGCAACCGCACCATTGCCGGCATGATCCTGCAGCAGGCGCTGGGGCTGGGGCTGATCGGGTTTGTGGTGGGCAAAGTGGCCAGCACCGCATGGGCGCCGGTATTTCCCAAATACGTGCTGCTGCTGCCCAGCGACTCGGTGATCGGGCTGATGGCCACGCTGCTGATCTGCGCGCTGGCCAGCACGCTGGCGATTCGGGTGGCGCTCAAGGTCGACCCGGCGGCGGCGATTGGATAAGCATGGACAAACACCACCCCGGGTGCCACAGGGCGGCATCCACATTGAGGGTCTGCGCAAGGTCTACGGCAAGGGCGACAGTGCGGTGGAAGCACTGAAAAACGTCAGCATGTCGGTCGCCCCGGGTGAGGTGGTGGGCCTGGTCGGCCCCTCGGGCTCGGGCAAAAGCACGCTGCTGAAATGCCTGGGTGCCATCATCGAACCCACGGCGGGGCGCATGACGTTGGGCCATGACGTCATTTTTGACAATGGCTGGAAGGTGAATGACTTGCGCGCGCTGCGGCGTGACCGCATTGGCTTTATCTTTCAGGCCCCGTACCTGATTCCGTTTCTGGACGTGACCGACAACGTGGCGCTGCTGCCGATGCTGGCAGGCCAGCCCAACGGCCAGGCCCGCGCCCGTGCCCTGGAACTGCTGACCGCGCTGGACGTACAACACCGCGCCAAAGCCGAGCCGTCGCAACTCTCAGGGGGCGAACAGCAGCGGGTGTCGATCGCCCGCGCCCTGGCGAATCGCCCGCCGGTGATCCTGGCCGACGAACCCACCGCGCCGCTGGACAGTGAACGCGCCTTGGGCGTGATGCGTATCCTGAACCAGATGGCGCGCCAGTTTCAGGCGGCCATTGTTGTCGTGACGCATGACGAGAAGATCATCCCGACTTTCAAGCGGATTTATCACATTCGGGATGGGCAGACGGTGGAAGAGGTGGGTGAGGGGCGGGCGCTGTGAGCGGTTTCCTCCACGCCCTCTAGTCCACTGGCGCCGCCTGACAAAGGGATATCCTCAGGTTTGTGGTTGCGCCCTGCACAGCAGCCCATAGGGGCGGACACCTCATACTGGAGTACCAGAAATCGGCGTCCACCCCTATGGGCTGCTGTGCATACGGATGGGTTTCCAATCAGAGACCAGTAGAAAGCCAAACAGCCATCGAGAAATGGCAATCGGTTAATCAAAATGCAGTCGTAGCGAAGTGGGTGGGTATGGCGGCAGGACGATTTCTGGTACTCCAGTATGAGGAGTGCCGCCATACCCACCCGCTTCGCGGTTTCAGGGCACGGTATTCAAGGCAGGCCGTCAGCCGCAAGCACAAGATCAAGGGCCTTTTGGACCTACCCCCAATGACCTGGATAACAACAACCGGATTTGGACAAAAAAACACTCCAGCCCTTATCCAGTAAGCGGGGATAGCTATACAAATAAAGAACATTCCGATCACGCGGCACGTCCTTCGCCCCCATGCAGCGTCAAGGTCAAGCGCATTCCCGGGTCAAGGCGCTGCCAGGCCAGCTCTGCCCCAATGCGGTTCGCTCGGCTTTGCAACTGGGCCAGGCCGTGACTCTTGGTGACCGTTTGCGGATCTAAACCACAGCGGTTGTTGTTGATGCAGATCTCTGGACCTGCCAATCAATCAACATCTTGATTGATTTATATCAATGAATAGCAAAATCGGAAGGGCATTCGCCGCTATGCGCCCCGAACGTTTCAGCAACTAGCACGCTGAAACCTAGAATGACCCGGGGATAGTCAAGTCCTATAAAGGAGACAAATGATGAAACGCATTTTGCTTGTCACATGGATAACCGTGTTGACAACGTTCACGCTGTCATCAGCCCGGGCCGCTGACCCGGCCTCCTTGGTACGGGGCGGCCGCTTGTATGACAACTGGATCGCCGAGACCAAGAGTCGTACACCAAACCATGCCAACCCGGCTTTCAAAACCAAACAGGTTCGTGTCGCCGCAGCAGACAGCTGGCGCTGTGTGGAATGCCACGGCTGGGACTACAAGGGTAACCACGGTGTGATCGGCATCCAGAGCCGCCAAAAAGCCGACCCAGCAGCCATTGCGGCATTGCTCAAGGACGCCAACCACGGTTATGACGAGTTGCTCGACGAGCATGACCGCATGGATCTTGCCAACTTTGTGGCGAGTGGCCAGACCGACATGAGCCGCCTGGTGGGGCTGGCCCAACGCGTCAAACCGGGCCAAACCTCAGCTGACAAGGTGTTTGCCACAGTATGTGCGGTCTGCCACGGCCTCGAAGGCGACCGCCTGCGCGAAATTGCCCCCTTGGGCGACTCGGCCCGGCAGCGGCCGGCTGAAGTCATGCATGTGGCGCTGAACGGTCACCCCGGTGGCAATATGCCTGCCCTGCGCACCGTGGGTGAAGACACGGCCGTGAACATGCTGGCTTACTTGCAGACGCTGCGCAACCTGAACCTGGCGGCCTCGGTGGCCAATGGCGGGCGTCTGTATGACGACTGGCAGGTACATACCGGTGGGCAACGCCAGGCGCTGCCGCACCCGGCTTACCCACCCAAGGCCTACTATGCCAGTGCCGCCAATGAAACCTGGCGCTGCAAGGAGTGCCATGGCTGGGACTACAAGGGTGAGCAGGGGCAATATGCCAAAGGCAACCATGCCACCGGCATCAAGGGCATTCGCGCCCTGGTGGGCGCTGAGCCGGCCAAAACCATGGCCGTGTTGCGCGGCACCTCGCATTTTTATGGCGCCGTGCTCAAGCACCGCGACCTGCAAGACCTGGCCAACTTTGTGAGTTATGGACAAATCGAAATGGACACGGTGATCGACCCAAAAACTGGCGTGTCGCGTGGCGACGCCGCCAAAGGCCTGCCGCATTACCGAACCATGTGCGCCGCGTGTCATGGGCTGGAGGGCCAATATGTGGCCAAGCGACATTTGGGCAAGGTGTCGCGGGACGACCCGTGGCACAGCCTGCACAACATGCTCAATGGCCATCCGGATGACACCATGCCGGCCCTGCGCGAGCTCGACCCCAAGGTCACCCGGGACATTCTGGCACACATCCAGACCTTGCAGGAACGCCGCTAAAGGATGCGGTCACGTGCAGAACAACGGCGGTGTTCAGCCCGTGTTCCAAAGGCCATGACCCGGTAAATCCCAAAGCCGGCGCTTCATAAAAAAACCGCTGGCAAGCAGCGGTTTTTTTTGGGCCTCATCACTCCTGAAAAGTGACGGGGGCAAGGGCAATCAGTATTTCAGCTTGAGCTTGTCCATTTGCTCTTTGGTCAACCCGGGCACATCACCCCGTGCCGCCATGCGGTTCAGATTCCAGCCACCTTCACCAACCCATTCTTTCAAAATTTTCAGGTTGGCGGCGCAATCGGCATTGTTATTGGTGTTTTCTTTTTCACACAAATACTTGTACATATTGCCCGGCTTGCCACCTGAGTAGGGGCTGGTGCCATCATCCAGACGCCGCATGAAGGCACCCGTGGAGTTGCCATTGACCAATTGCAACAGATGCTCATAGGTATCCGAGCGCGGGCCAACTTTTTCTTTCTTGGCGTAGCGCTCTTCATCAAGCTTGAACTCTGCCATCGACGGCGAGCCAGCCGCTTCTGCATGGCACTCTGCACAGTACTTCTTAATCATTGGCGCCACATCCTTGCGGTAAGTGACATCGGCCGCCATGGCTGGCAGGGTGATCGCCGCGACGGCGACAGTGGCTAGCAATTTCAATTTCATTTTGACTCCTCGGTTAAAAAACACTCAACAATCACGGCTTTGCAGCAGCCTCCCCAAACAGCTCGGCAGGTCCAGGGCCTTCAGGTTCCTTGTGCGCAATTGCAAAATGGCATTCAATGCAGGTTTTTCCCTCGGCCTTGCCCTTGGCGTGGCGCACTTTGGCTTTGGGGGTTTGCAACTCGACGCTCATTTTGTCTTCGCGGTGGCAACTGCGGCACTGGTGCGAGTCGCTGGCTTTCATTTCGCGCCACACCCTTTGGGCCATCTCGGCGCGTTTGGCTTCAAACTTTTCCTTGGTGTCAATCGAGGGCGAGATGTAGGTGTAGTACAGGTCCTTGGTCGCCTTGATCTTGGCCAGAATCAGCGGCCCGGGTTCATGGGGGACATGGCAGTCAGTGCAAATGGCCCGAACCCCAGTGCGGTTGACATCGTGAATCGTGCCTTTGTACTCTGCAAAGTTGTAGGACATTTCATGGCAACCGATGCAAAATTCCTCAGTGCTGGTGGATGCCAGCACATAGGCACCCGCAACGCCCACCGACACCGAAAAAATGCCGAGCGCAGCGGCTAGGCCAATCGCCAGCATCCAGCGCCGGCGAATCCATCTAACTGCTGATCTCATCGGGAATGGCCAGTCACCGTGGCCATTCAGCGCGACAGAATATAGCGGGCTACATTTTTGATGGCAACCTCGTCCTTGGACTTGATTTTGGTGTGTTCTTCTTTGACACCATCAATCTCAACCGTTGGCCCCGTCGTCAAATGAGTAAACAGTTTCGCTTCTGCGTCGGCTTTGCCCTTGTACTTGGCGGCGGTCTTTTTGTAAGCCGGGCCGTCCTTGGCCTTGTCCACCGAATGGCATTTGCCACATTTGCTGTCTTCAATCAGTTTTTCAGCCGCTGGCGCATCCACAGTTTGCGCACTCACGGGCATCAGCACACTGGCCACCCCCATCACAGCCCCAAACAACACCACACGCCCGCAAGACTTCAACATAGCTGTCTCCTATTTATTTTTAACAAAAAAACTATCGCCATCGAATGCTAAGCGAAAAGCAGGGATGAAGAGGGCTGGCGATTGATTTCAATCAATGGCAATCGTATCTCTTTGACATTTGTCAAACAGCGGGTGGCCATGATCTAAAAAAAAGTGCCCAGGCCCAACGCCCAACGGCACAGGCCTGGGTTCACCACTGCACCAACTGAATGTCACCGATTCCGCTGGCCAGCACAGCCTGCTGGTCGGGTAGCACCACCAGAGTAGGCCGCAAATCGTGTGCGAAAGGAATTCGCTGCAACTCCTGGCCATTGGCGATATCCAGGACGTGCAACACCTGGTTCATGTCCAGGCAATACAGCTTGTTCTCAAAAGACAACAACTCGGCCATCATCGGCCCCCAATTGGCGGCACTGTTGCCATATCGGGTGGTCTGGTGCCGCCAGCGCACGTTGCCAGTTTGCAGGTCAATGGCATAAATCCACCCAGTGGGCGACCACAGGTAGGAGGTATCACCTGCCACATGGTGCGAATTGATGAAGTTGCCGGCTTTGAACTTCCAGAGAATTTTGCCGCTGTCCACATCGATCCCATACAGCAATTCGGTGTAAGTGCCCGCCACCAGCACCTGTCCCGACACATACATCTGGCGGATGTACTGCCACTCGCGGCTGTCATCGAGTTTCCACTTGAGCGAGCCATCAGCCTGATTCAGGGCATACAACACCCCGTTGCCGGGTCCAAAAAAAACCGTCTCGCCAGCCACAGTGGGCGCATAGGACGCCAGGGTATCAGGGGTGCCGGAAAAACGCCATTCAATGGTGCCACTGGCGTTGTTCAGTGCAAGCAGTTGATGGCCGTCGCCCACATAAGTCCGCTCTTGGGTCACAAATGGGGTGCCAACCTGGATGTGTGCCTTGTGCAGCCAGCGCACCTGGCCGTCGGCCAGTTGCCAGGCGCCCAGTTCATGCAGTCCCCCGGTGACCACTGCCTGACCAGCCGAGCGTGGCTTGTAGACCGCGCTGCTGCTGAGGCGGTGCGGCACGTTCCAGACGGGTGTGGGTTGTTGTGGGTCGATGCGGCCAAGCGTGCAGTCGCCATTGAATAGGATGTGTCCATCAAGCATCGCCAACGGCGCTAACGTGCTGTTCCCGCTGGCCCACTTTCGAACCAGAGTGGCGTTTTTCGATGCGGCAGAAACAACACAGGTGGGCCAAAGCCCACCTGCTGCAAGTGCCGCCAGCCATTGCCGGCGGTTCAGTTGCCCCTTGGACGTCAATCGCACTTGGCCCCTTGTTTGATCCAGGCCTGCAAAATAGTGGTGTTGGGGTGGTCGCGTGCCTCGGCCGGGCTGATGCCTGGAGGCATGCGGTCTTCAGCTAGGTGCTGCCAGACAAAACTGTCGTCGGGTTTGCCTGGAACAATCACTTTGGTGGCTTTGTCCACCCCCTTGGCGACCGAGTCGGCACCCAGCATGATGCCGGCGTGGCTGCTCAGGTTGAGCTCATGAAAGCTGGGCGGCTCCTGGTTGGACATATGGCAGGCTGTGCAAGCCGGTGTTTTGGGTCCAAAAGCATTAGGCGTCGAAAACAGCGGTAGCACATTTTTGTTGAAATGGTCGTCATTCTTGGCCCCGTCTGCAATCCACTGCTTCACCAGCATGTGGTTGGGTGTAAAGGTCGAATTTTCAAACCCCTGACCCAGTGGCATCCGGTTATTGCGCAGGCGCCTGATCAGGATGTCGCGCTTGGGATCGGTGCCCGGCTTGAACACCGCGCGTTTGGGTTTTTCGGTCGAGCCTTCAATCATGCCTTTGCAGGTGGACAAGTCCAGACCGCGGTAGCTCTTGCCCGGGTCATTGGAGTTGTGGCACACGGTGCACGCCACGCCCGGGCCAAAGGCGTTGGGCGTGTTCATCAAAATGTTGATGTACCGATAGGTGATGGGAATACTGCGCTTGATGATCAGTTCTTGCACCACATGGTCGTCTGCACCACTCTCGCCAATTTTGCCTTCTTTCATGTCGTGAATGAACTGCTCGGCAATGGTGCGCTTGGTTCCGGGGTTGTCATCCGCAAAGCTGGCGTGACTGAGCCCCAAACTCAGTAAAACAGCCAGTGAGCCCAATGACGCTAGCCTGCTGAATCTGCCCACTGTTCCAATCGACCTGAACTTCACCATCGCTGTCTCCTATTTGTTTGATGAAAATCAACTATAGGCGACAAAAACCATTAATAACCTAGGGGTTTTCTATTACACCTTGTTACAAATCTCAGAAATTGGCGTAGGAACCGCTTTGCGACCCTACTCAAACGACGGCGTTTCAGGCTTGGCCACCGGCTTGCCAGCCGCCGACCAGGCGTCAAAACCACCGACGATCGACTGCACGCTGAGATAACCCATATCGTGCAGGGCCACGGCGGCCAGCGCGGCGCGGCCACTGGTTTTGCAGTACAACACAATTTTGAGATCGCGTGCTTGCAGCGCCGGGTTGGCACTGAACTTGAATTCAAGCATGCCGCGCGAGATGTGCACGGCGCCGGGCAGGTGGCCTATGGCAAATTCATCTGCCTCACGCACATCCACCAGCACGTCGGCGTCGCGAATGGCGGCCTCGGCCTGGTCGATCGATATCTCTTGCACCCGGCCTTTGGCGGCCAAAACGAGGTCATGGGCTGTTTTCATCAAAGTTTCCTGAAAATTACTGCAAAATAAATAGCGCCTAGCGCCCATTACTGTTGGGCTAGAGGTGGATTTTATTTGCTATCTACGCGCGTTGGCAGGCAGCCATTGGCGCAGGTTACCATGCTGGCGCGCCTTGCGGCTTGTCAAGTGTGTTTTAACCGGATTTACTGCCATGAAAAAAGTCAATTGGGGCATTCTCAGCACCGCCAAAATAGGTCGCGAAAAAGTCATCCCGGCCCTGCAAAAGGGGCAATGGAGTCAGGTGGGCGCCATTGCCTCGCGCTCGCTGGCGCAGGCGCGCGCGGTGGCTGACGACGTGGGCATACCGACAGCCTATGGATCGTATGAAGAACTGCTGGCCGACCCCAGCATTGAGGCCATCTACAACCCCCTGCCCAACGACCAGCATGTGGCCCTGACCTTGGCGGCAGCGCGTGCCGGCAAACATGTGCTGTGCGAAAAGCCTTTTGCCATGAACGCAGCAGAGGCCGAGCAACTGCGTGAAGTGGTGGGCCAAGTCCACATCATGGAAGCTTTCATGGTGCGTTTTCATCCGCAGTGGCTGCGCGCACGCGAGATCGTGCGTAGCGGCGCCTTGGGCGAACTGCGGGCCATGCAGGTCTTTTTTTCGTATTTCAACCGCCAGCCCAACAATATACGCAACCGGCCCGAAGTGGGGGGCGGTGCGCTGTATGACATTGGGTGTTATGCCATTGTGGCCGGGCGCTTTTTGTTTGAGTCCGAACCTTTGCGGGTGGTGGCGTTGATCGATCGCGACCCGCAGTTTCAGACCGACCGCACCGCAAGCGCGATTCTTGACTTTGGTAACGGGCGTCGACTCGACTTCACGGTGTCGACCCAGTCCGTGCCGTATCAAAGGGTGCAAGCCATCGGCACGGCCAAGCGGCTGGAGCTTGAAATTCCGTTCAATGCACCCCTGGGTGGCAGCACGCGCATTTTTCTGGATGACGCCAGCGCGCCCGGTGGCTTGTCAGCCGTGGCTGAGACCCTGCCGGCGTGCGACATGTACACCTTGCAAGGTGATGCGTTTTCTCAGGCGGTGCGCGGCGAAATCGCGCTGCCTTATGGGCTGGACGATGCCATTTGCAACATGCGTGTGATCGACGCGCTGTTCAAGTCGGGGGCCAGCAGGCAGTGGGAAAGCGTTTACACAGCTTGTCCATAGGTTTTGCCAGGCTTATCCACAGCTTGTCACTCGACACCCGGGCGCTGACGCCTTAGCATCCAGCGCTTCAAGGAAACACCCATGTCCGCAGTACTCTCCATTCTCAACGACGACCTGGCGCTAGACCGCCAGGTTGCCCAGTTGCGCATTCCACCCCATTCCATTGAAGCCGAGTCGAGCGTGCTGGGTGGTTTGCTGCTGGACAACGCCGCCTGGGACCGCGTGAGCGATGTGCTCACCGATGTATGCCGAGATCGTGCGTGACCGATCGATTTTGCGCAAGCTGGTATCCACCAGCGAAGAAATATCGGCCAACGCCTTTAACCCAAAAGGTCGCCCGGTGGCGTCTATTTTGGATGAGGCCGAACAGAAGATATTCAACATTGGCGAGGAAGGTGCCCGCACGAAGCAGGGTTTTCAGACCATGGACACGTTGGTGGTGCAGTTGCTTGACCGGGTGCAGGAGATGGCCGACAACCCCAATGATGTCACTGGTGTGCCAACTGGTTTTTACGACCTGGACCGTTTGACAGCGGGCTTGCAGGGCGGCGATCTGGTGGTGCTGGCGGCGCGGCCCTCCATGGGCAAAACCGCATTGGCCATCAACATCGCAGAGCATGTGGCCCTGAACGAAGGCCTGCCGGTGGCGGTGTTTTCCATGGAAATGGGGGCAGCGCAATTGGCCGTGCGTATTGTGGGTTCCATTGGCCGTATTGATCAAGGCCACTTGCGCACCGGCAAACTTACCGATGACGAGTGGCCACGCCTGACCGAAGCGATTGAAAAGTTGCGCACGATTTCGCTGCATATTGATGAATCGGCCGGATTGACATCGAGCGAGCTGCGTGCCAATGCCCGCCGACTGGCACGCCAGTGCGGTCAGCTGGGCCTGATTGTGGTGGACTATTTGCAGCTGATGAGCGGTTCCAGTGGCAGCGATGGTGAAAACCGAGCCACCGAACTGGGCGAGATTTCACGCGGTCTGAAAATGCTGGCCAAAGAACTCAAATGCCCGGTGATTGCGTTGTCGCAGCTCAACCGCAGCGTGGAAACCCGACCCGACAAACGCCCGATGATGAGCGACCTGCGTGAGTCCGGCGCCATTGAGCAGGATGCCGACATCATCATGTTCATTTACCGCGATGAGTACTACACCAAAGACGCCTGCAAGGAACCTGGTGTGGCTGAGGTCATCATCGCCAAGCAGCGCAATGGCCCTACCGGTGTGGTCAAGCTGGCATTCCTGAAAAACATCACCAAGTTTGAATCGCTGGCCTCGGGCACCAGCGGGGACTTTTAACCAAAACTGCCTCTAGCCACCGTCGATAAAGCGCTGACAGCTATCAAAATTGAAGGTGTCGCAGAGCAAGCTGCTGCTCAAGCGCAGCAGCAAGCAAGGTTGGCCAGGTGGTTGAGTTCGGCTTATAGAACTTCGCTGGCAAAGTCAGCCAGACGCGAACGCTCACCGCGGGCCAGGGTGATGTGCCCGCTATGGGTCCAGCCCTTGAACTTGTCTACCGCGTAAGTCAGGCCTGAGGAGCCTTCGGTCAGGTACGGTGTGTCGATCTGGGCAATGTTGCCCATGCAGATGATCTTGGTGCCGGGTCCAGCGCGGGTGATCAAGGTTTTCATCTGTTTCGGCGTCAGGTTTTGCGCTTCGTCGATGATCACGTATTTGTTTAAAAAGGTGCGCCCGCGCATGAAGTTCATGCTCTTGATCTTGATACGGCTGCGTATCAGCTCGTTGGTGGCGGCGCGACCCCATTCGCCGGCGGCGGTGTCGGTTTTGCCCAAAACCTCGAGGTTGTCATCCATGGCACCCATCCAGGGGCCCATTTTTTCTTCTTCTGTACCGGGCAAAAAGCCAATGTCTTCACCTACGCTGACGGTGGCGCGTGTGATGATGATCTCGGTGTAACGCCGCTCGTCGAGCACCTGGGTCAGCCCGGAGGCCAGCGCCAGCAGGGTCTTGCCGGTACCTGCCGTGCCGGTCAGGGTGACAAAGTCAACCTCGGGGTCCATCAGCAGGTTCATGGCGAAGTTCTGTTCGCGATTTCGTGTGGTGATGCCCCAGACGGCGTTTTTCAGGTGGGTAAAGTCACGCAGGGTTTTGAATACCGCCACTTTGCCGCGAATTTCAGTGACTTTGGCATACAAACTGGGCTCGCCAGGTGCCTCAAAATAAACAAACTGGTTCACCAGCAACTGGGGCACGACCGGGCCGCTGAGTCGATAAAAGGTGTGTACCCCTTGTTGCCAGCTTTCGATGGTGCTGCCGTGGGTGCTCCAGAAGTCGATCGGCAAGGCGTAGGCCCCGGAGTACAGCAGATCGCCGTCTTCCAGCGTTTTGTCGTTCTGGTAATCGTCGGCGTTCAGGCCCAGCGCGCGCGCCTTGACGCGCATGTTGATGTCTTTGGACACCAGCACCACCTCACGCGGTGCATGTTGCTTGCGCAGGGCTTCCACCACACCCAGGATCTGGTTGTCAGCCTTGCCCTGGGGCAGGCTGCTGGGCAACTCATAGTTGAGCAACTGGGTCTGGAAGAACAGGCGACCGCGTGCTTCCGAGTGACCGGTGGAATTCAACGGCAGGCCGGTGCTGATATCAGAGCCCTGATGCTCAGCCAGCGCGTCGAGCGAGCGACTGGTTTGCCGGCCGTTGCGGGCCACTTCAGTCATGCCTTTTTTGTGCGCGTCGAGCTCTTCAAGCACGATCATGGGCAGAAAAATATCGTGCTCTTCAAACCGGAACAGGCAGGTGGGATCGTGCAGCAGCACGTTGGTATCGAGCACAAAAAGCCGGATTGGGCCTGGCGCCCGTCTGGATTTTTCTTTCGGTCGGTTGGCGGCTTTGACGACAGGATCGGCGCGCGGTGCCTCAGGCCGTTGAATTGTCGTTTCGACACTGCGCGCTGGCGCGCTGGAGGTCACGACGGGGGGAGCGTCATCAATCGCTATTTCTGTGCGACCAATAGGCTCTGCTGTGGATCTGCGACCCTTTACGCGGGGCTTTGCGGGCATGTCATAGTCTTGCACGGACAACAAGGCGGCGCGTTTTGCAGGGGCGGATGGCAAGGGCATGAAAATTCCCGAATGCGGGGTGGTAGGGGCGAGTTCAAGACTGTCAGATCTGGGTCGATCCGCAGCCACCTTTCCGTCATCAGGCGGGTAAAGCGATTTTTTTCAGTTCTTTGACGGCTTTGAGCACGTCATCTACATGGCCCGGCACTTTCATGCCACGCCATTCTTCTTTGAGAATGCCATCCGCGCCAATCAGGAAAGTGCTGCGCTCGATGCCCTTGACCTTTTTGCCGTACATGATTTTGTTTTTGACCACACCAAACATATGGCACATTTTTTCTTCGGTGTCGGCAATCAGCTCAAATGGCAGTTCAAGCTTTTGCTTGAATTCGTCGTGCGACTTCATGTTGTCGCGCGATACACCAAAAACAGTGGCACCGGCTTTGACAAAATCGCGGTATTTGTCGCGAAATTCCATCGCCTCGGTGGTGCAGCCCGGGGTGTTGTCCTTGGGGTAGAAATACAAAATGACAATGCGGCCCAAGTGGGTCGTATGGGTCACGCGAACGCCTCCTGTGGCATTGGACTCGAATTCTGGGATGGGTTTATTGACAACAATCGCCATGTTTCTTCAATCTTGTGTGACAGGATGCGTCGAACTCTCAAGTCGCGGACACTATCCTTTTGGAAGCGCTGCTGCGCCCTCGACTGCAAGCTTGATATTTTACTGCATCAGCAAGGCGACTGCCACGCAACGGCCTTCTCCGGCCAAAATGTTGTAGGTTCGGCAGGCGGCCCGAGTGTCCATGGTTTCGATCCCGATTTGTCGCTCAATCAGCGCGCGTGATAGACCTGGTGCCGGAAAACGCAGGCGTGGCCCACTGCCAAAAATCACCAGTTCGGTCTGCAGCAGCGCGAGTTGCTCAAAGTGGGCTGCGCTCAGGTCTTCAAACCGTTCACAGTTCCATGGGATGCGTTCACCGCGCGAGCCAATGATCACGCTGTGGGTCAGTCGGTCCGCGCCGACCTGTATCCAGCCGGGACCATAAGCCTGGATGGACTGCACACTGATCACGTCTGGGTGGTACTTCATGAAGGTTGGCGGGTGGTGCTGCAGACCGGATTCTGCGGCGCTTGCTGAGGGGCGAAACTGTGGTCAAATTATAAGTTTTCACGATAACAGCCAGCTCCGGAGGGACTTTGAAAACCATTCGCAAATCAGCCAAACTGGCCAATGTGCTCTACGACATCCGTGGCCCGATCATGGATGCGGCGCGCCAGATGGAGGATGAAGGCCAGAAGATCATCAAACTCAATCTGGGCAACCTGGCAGTGTTTGGTTTTGATGCGCCCGAAGAAATTCAGCAGGACATGATTCGCAACCTGCCCAATTCGGCGGGTTACTCTGACAGCAAGGGCATTTTTGCTGCGCGCAAGGCGGTCATGCACGAAACCCAGAAGCAGGGTGTGCCGGGTGTCACGCTCGACGATATCTATCTGGGCAATGGTGCCAGTGAGCTGATCACCATGGCCACCAACGCGCTGCTCGACAACGGCGACGAGTTGCTGCTGCCGATGCCCGACTACCCGCTGTGGACCGCTTCTGCCAGTTTGTCGGGCGGTACGCCCGTGCATTACGTCTGTGATGAAGCCAACGGCTGGATGCCCGATCTGGCCGATATCCGGTCCAAGATCACACCAGCGACGCGCGGCATTGTGGTGATCAACCCCAACAACCCGACCGGCGTTTTGTATTCGGTCGACTTGCTCAAGGGCATCATTGCCATCGCGCGTGAATTCGGCCTGGTGATCATGGCTGACGAGGTTTATGACAAGGTCCTCTACGATGGTGTCAAACACACGGCACTGGCCAGTCTGTCGTCCGATGTGCTGACGCTCACCTTCAATTCGCTGTCAAAAAGCTACCGTTCCTGTGGTTACCGGGCCGGCTGGATGGTGGTCTCGGGCGACAAAAAATCAGCGGCCGACTACATCGAGGGCCTGAACATGCTCTCGAACATGAAGCTGTGCTCCAACGTGCCGGGCCAATGGGCGATTCAGACCGCCTTGGGTGGCTACCAAAGCATCAACGACCTGGTGTGTGAAGGGGGGCGACTGCGGCGTCAGCGCGACCTGGCCTTTGAGCTGATCACCGCCATACCCGGTGTCACGTGCGTCAAACCGCAGGCCGCGCTCTACATGTTTCCCAAGCTGGACCCGACCGTGTACCCGATTGCGGATGACCGCCAGTTTTTCTTGGAACTGTTGCGTGAGACGCGTGTCATGCTGGTGCAAGGCACGGGCTTTAACTGGCAGCAACCCGACCACTTCCGCATTGTGTTTTTGCCACACGAAGACGATTTGCGCGAGGCCGTGGGTCGTATTGCCAAGTTTCTGGAAAGTTACCGCAAACGCCACAGCAACTGACTCACTCTTATTTTGAGAGCGGCTAGCGCTTATACAACAAGGGCTAGAAGCCTATTTTATCTATAAAGATCAAGATTTTATGAAACCAATTCAAGTCGGCCTGCTGGGCATCGGTGTGGTGGGCTCGGGCACTTTTAATGTGCTGGCACGCAACCAGGAAGAAATCAAACGCCGCGCTGGCCGTGGCATTGAGATCACCATGGTGGCCGATCTGGACACCGCACGGGCCCGTGCTGCGGTGGGCGAGGGTGTTCAGGTGGTGAGTGACGCGCGCGCCGTCATTGCCAACCCCGACATTGACATCGTCATCGAACTGATTGGTGGTTATGGCATCGCCAAAACCCTGGTGCTCGAAGCGATTGCAGCCGGCAAACATGTGGTGACCGCCAACAAGGCGCTGCTGGCCGTGCATGGCACCGAGATTTTTGCCGCTGCATCCGCCAAAGGCGTGATGGTGGCGTTTGAAGCCGCCGTGGCCGGGGGCATTCCGATCATCAAGGCGCTGCGCGAGGGCCTGACGGCCAACCGCATCCAGTGGATTGCCGGCATCATCAACGGCACCACCAACTTCATCCTGAGCGAAATGCGCGACAAGGGCCTGGACTTTGCCGTGGTGCTGAAAGAAGCGCAACGCCTGGGTTATGCCGAAGCCGACCCCACCTTTGACATTGAAGGCGTGGATGCCGCCCACAAGGCCACGCTAATGTCGGCAATAGCCTTTGGTGTGCCGGTGCAGTTTGACAAGGCCTATGTCGAAGGCATCACCAAGCTCGGCGCAGCCGACATCAAATACGCCGAGCAACTGGGTTACCGCATCAAACTGCTAGGCATCACAAAGCGCCGCGCAGGCGATGCTGCCAAGGGCACGGCAGAAGGTATTGAGTTGCGCGTGCACCCCTGTCTGATTCCGGCCAAACGCCTGATTGCCAATGTTGAAGGTGCCATGAACGCCGTGGTGGTGCAGGGCGATGCGGTTGGTACCACGCTGTATTACGGCAAGGGTGCTGGCAGCGAGCCGACTGCCAGTGCGGTGATCGCCGACCTCGTCGACATTACCCGTTTGCAGACCGCTGATCCGCTGCACCGGGTGCCGCATCTGGCATTCCAGCCCAACGCCATGAGTAGCCTGACCGTGCTACCGATGAGTGAGGTCATCACCAGCTATTACCTGCGCCTGCGTGTGGCCGACGAAACCGGCGTGCTGGCCAAAGTCACCGGCATTCTGGCAACAGCCGGTATCAGTATCGATGCCGTGTTGCAGCGCGAAGCTGATGAAATCAGTGGTGAGGTGGCCATTGGTCAAACGCAGGTGCCGCAAACCGACGTGATCATCCTGACCCACGACTGTGTCGAAGCCAGCATGAACGCCGCCATGGCCCAGATGCAGGCCCTGCCCAGCGTGCTGGAACCGATCACGCGCATTCGCAAGGAAGAGCTGGCCTGATCATCAGCAGCGTCATCACCATGGGTACCGGCTTGGTATTACACTAATTGGTATTACTTTTGGGGCTTGTGATGGGCTATGCGTTAACCAGTAAAAGTCAGGTCACCCTGCCCAAGGCGATCCGTGAGTTGCTGGGTGTGTCACCGGGTCAGGAAATTGACTACGAAGCCTTGCCCGACGGTCGCGTGGTGATTTTTCCAGTGCGCCGTGCCAGCACCGACAACCCGTTTATGCCGTTGCTTGGCATCGGACAGCGCAAACGCCCCACTGATGAAATCATGCGTGAAACCCGTGGTGAGGATTGGAACCGGTGATTTTGGTCGACAGTTGCGTGTTAATTGACGTGTTTGATGCCGACCCGCAGTGGCAGCAATGGTCGCTGGACGCACTGCAGGCGCATCATGCGCAGGGGCTGGCGGTTAATGCGCTGATCTGTGCCGAAATAGCGCCCTCGTTTGAAAACCTTCAGGGGATGCAAAGTGCGCTTGACCTGGTGCATCTGGTTTATGCACCTTTGTCGCAGATGGCGGCTTTCCTGGCGGCCCAGGCTTTCACGCTTTACCGACAGAACAATGGCTCAAAACCAAGCACGCTGCCTGATTTTTTTATTGGTGCACATGCTCAAACTCAAGGCTGGGCCATTTTGACCCGCGACAAGGCACGCTACAAAACCTACTTTCCGGCGGTAACACTGATCACGCCAGACACTTTTCATTGACGATTGCCATTTATGAAATACATCTCCACCCGCGGCGACCAAAGCCCCAAACATTTTTGCGACATCCTGCTCGAAGGCCTGGCCCCCGATGGCGGCCTGTACCTGCCTGAGCGCTACCCCAAGGTGGATGACGCCACTCTGAGCCGCTGGCGCGTCGTTTATCACCAGCAGGGTTACGCCGAGTTGGCGTTTGAGATTTTGTCGCTGTTCATTGACGACATTCCCGCCGACGATTTGCGCGCCCTGTGCACCAAAACCTACACCGCCGAGGTTTTTGGCACCGGTGAAATCGTGCCGCTGCGTCACCTTGAAAACGGCATCTGGCTTGAAGCCCTGTCCAACGGCCCAACGCTGGCTTTTAAAGACATGGCGATGCAATTGCTGGGCAACCTGTTTGAGTACGAGCTGGCGCGTCGCGGTGAGCAGCTCAACATTCTGGGTGCCACCAGTGGCGACACCGGCAGCGCCGCCGAATACGCCATGCGCGGCAAAAAGGGCGTGCGCGTTTTCATGACCAGCCCGGCCGGTCGCATGAGCCCGTTTCAGCAGGCGCAGATGTTCAGCCTGATGGACGACAACATTTTCAACATTGCGGTGGACGGTGTGTTTGACGACTGCCAGGACATGGTCAAAGCGGTGTCAAACGACCTGGACTTCAAGCGACAGTACAAGATTGGCACCGTCAACTCGATCAACTGGGCGCGCTTGCTGGCGCAGGTGGTGTATTACTTTGCCGGCTACTTTCAGGCCACTGAAAATAATTCGGAAAAAGTCAGCTTCACCGTGCCCAGCGGCAATTTTGGCAACGTCTGCGCCGGCCATGTGGCGCGCATGATGGGTCTGCCCATCGCCCGGCTGGTGGTGGCCACCAACGAAAACGACGTGCTGGACGAGTTTTTTAAAACCGGCGTCTACCGCGTGCGTGCCAGTGCCGACACGCATGAGACCTCCAGCCCGTCGATGGACATCAGCAAGGCCAGCAACTTTGAGCGTTTCATTTTCGATTTGCTCGGGCGCGATGGCGCGCGGGTCAAGACATTGTTTGGAGACGGTTTGGCGCGAGACGGCAAGTTTGACCTGAGCCAGCACCCGGCGTTCAACGACGCCCGCCTGCGGTACGGGTTTGACAGCGGCAAAAGCACCCATGCCGACCGTCTGGCCACCATCAAGGACACCTATGTGCGCCACGACATGATGATCGACACGCACACTGCAGACGGTGTGAAAGTGGCCATTGAACACCTGCAGGTCGGCGTGCCGATGATCGTGCTGGAAACCGCCTTGCCCATCAAGTTTGCCGAAACCATCGTCGAGGCTACCGGTGTTGTGCCGGATCGGCCGCCCAAGTTTGTCGGCATTGAAGACCTGCCCAAGCGGGTGACCGGCATGGCCGCTGAGGTGCAGGCCATCAAGACCTACATTGCCGAGAAATGTGCATGAAAAGTGCTTCTAGCCCCTGTTCTCTCTGCTTAGGAAGCTATCAAAAAGTGAGATTTCCAGCGTGAATGTGATTGGCTTTTCCGGGTTTTCGGGTGCTGGCAAGACCACGCTGGTTGAGCGCTTGATTGGCCAGTTGCGTCGCACCGGCCTGCGTGTGTCGGTGGTCAAGCACGCCCGCCATGGTTTTGACATTGACCGGGCCGGCAAGGACACCTACCGCCACCGCGAGGCCGGCGCCTTTGAAGTGGTGGTGGCCTCCAACCAGCGGCTGGCGCTGATGCGTGAGTTTGAGCGCGACGCCGAACTGTCGGTACACTCCCTGATTGCAGAACTCTATGACGGCGTTGACTGGGTGCTGGTCGAGGGCTTTCGCGATTCAGACCTGCAAAAAATTGAGGTCTGGCGAGCCGAGAACGGCAAGTCCGCACGCTATATGGATGATGACTTTGTGACGGCTATTGCCACCGATTCGCCCGACCAACTGCCAGTGGCCACCGGTTTGCCGG
Source organism: Candidatus Rhodoferax mariagerensis (assembly GCA_016719055.1). Taxonomy (GTDB): domain Bacteria; phylum Pseudomonadota; class Gammaproteobacteria; order Burkholderiales; family Burkholderiaceae_C; genus Rhodoferax; species Rhodoferax mariagerensis. The sequence continues at coordinate 34,353 of JADKAW010000045.1, forward strand.
TGCTTGACCTGAACAATCCTGACGCGATTGCCCAATGGTTGCTGTCCCAGAGTGAGCGTTTTGCCTACAACCCGGAGAACTACGCATGAGCACCGCAGTGCCGGCTTTCAAACCATTGCGGTCCATGGACGACGCGCTGGCCGAGTTACTGGGCTACGCGCAAACCCTAAACACAACCGAGCAAGTGTCAACCTTTGACGCCGACGGCCGGGTACTGGCGCAAGACCTGGTGTCAGCCCTGCAGGTGCCGCCGCACGACAACAGCTCGATGGACGGCTATGCCGTGTGTTGCGCCGATCTGGCAGATGACGCGGCCCTGCCGGTGTCGCAGCGCATCCCGGCCGGCGCATCAGGTTCGCCCCTGGTGCCGGGGTCGGTGGCGCGAATTTTTACCGGTGCGCCCATTCCAGCCGGGGCCGACGCGGTGGTGATGCAGGAAGACTGCATCGTGCTTGACGACGGCCGGGTCACTGTCGCCGTGCCCATCAAGCCGGGGCAGTGGATCAGGCGTGCCGGTGAAGATGTCACCCGGGGCGCTGTGGTGCTCTTAAAAGGAGAGCGTCTGACGCCCGCTACACTTGGGCTGGCAGCCAGTATTGGCATGAGTGCGCTGGCAGTGGCGCGCCGCCCCAAAGTGGCGCTGTTTTCTACCGGCGATGAACTGGTGATGCCTGGTGATGTGGTGCCCGAGCAGATGGCACCGGGGGCTATTTACAACTCCAACCGTTTTTTTCTCAAGGCCTTGCTGACGCGTCTGGGTTGTGAAGTGACCGACTTCGGCATCGTGCCCGACCAGTTGGAGGCAACCCGGGCGTCTTTGCGCGCCGCAGCCTTGAGTCACGACCTGATTTTGACCAGCGGTGGTGTGTCGGTGGGTGAAGAAGACCACATCAAGCCCGCCGTGCAGTCGCTGGGCACGCTGAATTTGTGGCACCTGTCGATGAAACCGGGCAAACCGTTTGCCTACGGCCGCATTGGGCCTGACAAGCTGATCGGGCAGGGCGCGGCGCACTTTATTGGACTGCCGGGCAACCCGGTGTCGAGCTTTGTGACGTTTTTGCTGCTGGTGCGGCCGTTTGTGCTCAAGCTGCAGGGTGCCACCCAATTTGCTACACCATCGATAGCGGCTAGCGCTGACTTCACCTGGGCTAGAGCCGATAAACGCCGAGAATTTTTGCGGGTGCGGCGCAATGCGGCGGGCGCGCTGGATTTGTTTCCCAACCAGAGTTCTGGCGTGCTGACCTCGGCGGTGTGGGGTGATGGCCTGGTGGATAACCCAGCGGGCCAAACCATCCAGCCGGGCGACGTGGTGCGTTTTATTCCCTTTGCCGAGGTGTTGTCTTGAAAGTCACGGTCAAATATTTTGCCGGCATCCGCGAAGCGATTGGTTTGAGCGGCGAACTACGCGACACCGAGGCGTTGACCCTGGCGATGCTGCGCGATGAACTCATTGCGCTAGGCGATGTCTATGCTGACAGTCTGGCGCGCGGCAAGGCGGTGCGTCTGGCGCTGAACCAGGTTATGGTGGATGAAAGCGCAGTGCTGACTGACGGTGCAGAAGTCGCATTTTTCCCGCCGGTGACGGGTGGCTGAGGCGATATGAGTACACCGCCGCGCGTCTCGATCCAGACCGACGACTTTGACCTGGCTATTGAGGTTGCCAGCTTGCGCGCCCAGGACGGCCGTGTCGGGGCGGTTTGCAGCTTTGTTGGCACCGTGCGTGACCGCAGCGTGGGCGAAGCCGCTAAAACTGCACCCGGCAGCATCCTGAGTATGGAACTTGAGCACTATCCTGGCATGACCGAGAAGTCAATTGAGGCCATGATCGACGCCGCGCATCAGCGTTTTGACATCATTGGCGCCCGCGTCATTCACCGGGTGGGTTTGTTGCAGCCGCTGGACCAGATTGTGATGGTGGCGGTCAGCTCTGCCCACCGGGGCGAGAGCTTTGCCGCCTGTGAGTTTTTGATGGATTACCTGAAAACCCAGGCCCCGTTCTGGAAAAAAGAGCAAACGCTCGAAGGAGCCCGCTGGGTTGATGCCCGGGTCAGCGACGATGCGGCGCTGGCCAAATGGGGGATTGCGGCTTCCAACGGGTAGATATCTTCAATCGGGAGTCAAAAGCCATGAACACCAAAGAACTCATCGACCGCATTTTCAAAGAGCCAGGCATCAAATTTGAACTGACCGAGTTTGAAAACCTCGGCAAACCAATCCACGATATGACCACTTTGAATCTGACTTTGCCCAATTCCGTTCAACGCCACATTCAGGAGATGGCCGATATGGATGGCGTGCCGGTGTCTCAGTTCATCATCACGGCAGTGACTGAGAAAATTTCTGCACTGACCACCGAGTCCTATTTGCGCAGCCGGGCCGAGCGCGCCAATCCAGCCGAATTCCAGGCGATTCTGGACAAAGTGCCGCAGCGCGCGCCCGTGCCGGGCGATGAATAAAAAAGCCCCAGCCAGCCGACCCGCATCTGCCAAGGTGGCGGGCGAAGACGGCCTGAATTTTGCCGCCTTGGTGTCGGCGATCCAGCGCATTCATGAGGAAAGCCATGCCGCAGTCAGCCGGGTGGTCAACACCACGCTGACGCTGCGCAACTGGATGATTGGGTACCACATCGTCGTCTTTGAACTCAAGGGCGTGGATCGGGCAAAGTATGGCGAGCGTTTGCTGCCAGCATTGGCAGATGAACTTACCAGGCTCAACATCAGCCGGTGTGATCGCCGGGAGCTTTTTCGCTATCAGCGGTTTTACCGGACCTATCCGCAATTTATGGAGACACTGTTGCCTCCATTGAGCGCGGGCCAGAAGCCGGCCTTCTTTTTCCAGTCAGTGACCGGACAATCGGATGACCTCGCTGGTTCGACAATTGTGGAGACACCGTCTCCACAATTGGCGTTGCCCGGAAAGAAGCTCCGGGAGAGTTTGTCGTTTAGCCATTTTGTCGAGTTGATCGAGATCGACGACCCGCTCAAACGCGCCTTTTACGAGATCGAGTGCATTCGCGGCAACTGGTCGGTGCGTTCGCTTCAGCGCCAGATTGCTACCTTGTATTTTGAGCGCTCCGGACTGTCTAAGGACAAGGAAAAGCTGGCGGAAATGGTGCACAAGGGCATTGAAGCCGCCGAGCCACAGCTTGCCATTCGCGACCCCTACATTTTTGAATTCCTGGGTCTGCGCGCCAAGGATGCCGTGGCCGAATCCGATCTGGAAGCGGCGCTGGTCGACAACCTGCGCGAGTTTTTGCTGGAGCTGGGCCACGGCTTCTGTCTGGAGGCGCAGCAAAAAAGCATTGTCATCGGCAAAACACGCGGTTTTGTGGACTTGGTTTTCTACCACTGCATTCTCAAATGCCATGTGCTGGTGGAACTCAAGGTCGATGACTTCAAGCACGAACACCTGGGCCAGATCAATACCTACGTTACCTGGTATCGCCAGCACATGATGATTGAGGGCGACAACCCGCCGGTCGGCCTGCTGCTGTGTACCGGCAAAGACCAGGCGCTGGTGCAATACGCCACCGCCAGCATCGACAACCGGCTGTTTGTCTCCAAATACGAGGTGGCGCTGCCCTCCAGGCAGGCGCTGGAGAAGTTTCTGCAGACACAGCGGCGGGAGTTGCTGGGCCATGAATGAACCGCTGTGGCCACCAAACCTTGACCGCGCTGCACCTCTGATAGCTATGTTTAACATAGCTACTTGCGCAGATGAGATAAGGGCTACAGCCTGTTTTCTTATATAAAAATGTAACTCGGGAGACCTGCCGATGCCAGACAACCCAACCCTGCCTGCCACAGGTCAATTTCTGGTTTATCAGGCCGAGGATGGCCGCATCAAGATTGATGTGCGCCTGACCAATGAAACCGTGTAGCTACCGCAACGTTTGTTGGCCGCGCTTTTTCAGAAAGGTGTGCGCACCATCAACGAGCACATTCGCAACGTCTATGCTGAAGGGGAGTTGCTGCCGGAGGCAACCATCCGGAAATTCCGGATAGTTCAACCGGAGGGGGCGCGCCAAGTGGCGCGCGAGGTTGATTTTTACAACCTCGACATGATCATCTCGGTCGGTACACCAGCGCCGTGAGCAATTCGCCACCATCTAGCCTCGTCCCTTGAAAAGCCACCGCACGCCACAAGCTGCACAGCAACTTGGAGGATTTGTTATGCGTATCGAAAAATTCACGACCAAATTTCAGGAAGCCCTGGCCGACGCACAATCGCTGGCGCTGGCCAACGACCATGCCTACATTGAGCCGGCCCACCTGCTGGTGGCCATGCTCAAGCAGGACGACGGGCCCAAGGCGCTGCTGCAGCGCGCCGGGGTGAATGTGGGCGGGCTGTTGGCGGGGGCTGAGGCCGCCGTCAAAAAGCTGCCGCAGGTGACCGGGCAAGACCAGGTGCAAGGCGGCCCCGAGCTGGGCAAGCTGCTGCAGGCTACCGAAAAAGAGTCGATCAAACGCGGTGACCAGTTTGTCGCCAGTGAGCTGCTGTTGCTGGCCCTGGCGGACGCCAAAGGCGCATTGGGCGACCTGGCGCGTAACCAGGGCCTGACACGCAAGAGTCTGGAGACCGCGATCAACGCCGTGCGTGGTGGTCAGAGCGTGGACAGTGCCAACGCCGAAGACCAGCGCGAGTCACTCAAAAAATACTGCCTGGATTTGACCGAGCGGGCCCGCATGGGCAAACTTGACCCGGTGATTGGCCGTGACGATGAAATCCGCCGGGCCATCCAGGTGCTGCAGCGCCGCACCAAAAACAACCCCGTTTTGATCGGTGAGCCGGGTGTGGGCAAAACCGCCATTGTGGAAGGCTTGGCACAGCGCATTGTGGCGGGCGAAGTGCCAGAGTCGCTCAAAGGCAAGCGGGTGCTGAGTCTGGACATGGCGTCGCTGCTGGCCGGCGCCAAGTTCCGCGGCGAATTTGAAGAGCGCCTGAAAAATGTGCTGAAAGACCTGGCCAAGGACGAAGGCCAGACCATTGTGTTTATTGACGAACTGCACACCATGGTGGGTGCCGGCAAGGCCGAAGGTGCCATGGACGCGGGCAACATGCTCAAACCCGCGCTGGCGCGGGGCGAGTTGCACTGCGTCGGTGCCACCACGCTGGACGAATACCGCAAGTACATTGAAAAAGACGCCGCGCTGGAGCGCCGTTTTCAAAAGATTCTGGTTGGAGAGCCCTCGGTGGAGGCCACCATTGCCATTCTGCGCGGCTTGAAAGAGCGTTACGAGAAACACCACAACGTTGAAATCACCGATCCGGCCATTGTGGCCGCTGCTGAGCTGAGCCACCGTTACATTACCGACCGCTTTTTGCCCGACAAGGCGATTGACCTGATTGACGAGGCAGCCAGCAAGATCAAGATCGAGATGGACTCCAAGCCCGAGGTGATGGACAAGCTGGATCGCCGCCTGATCCAGTTACAGATCGAGCGCGAAGCCGTCAAAAAAGAAAAAGACGACGCCTCGCTCAAGCGTCTGGAGTTGATCACAGACGAAATCAAGTCGTTACAGAAGGAGATTGCCAATCTGGACGAAATCTGGAAGATGGAAAAAGCCAGCGCCCAGGGCAGTGGTGACCTGCGGGAGCAAATCGACCAGCTCAAGTTCAAAATTGAAGAGCTCACCCGCAAGGGCGATTTCAACAAGGTGGCCGAACTGCAATACGGCAAGCTGCCCGAACTCGAAAAACGCCTGAAAGAAGCCCAGCTCAAGGAATCCAGCCGTGCCGATGGCGCTGCACCACGACTGCTGCGGACACAGGTGGGTGCTGAAGAAATTGCCGAGGTGGTGAGCCGCGCCACAGGCATCCCTGTGAGCAAAATGATGCAAGGCGAGCGCGACAAGCTGCTGCAAATGGAAGACAAGCTGCACCACCGCGTGGTGGGCCAAGACGAGGCGATTGCCGCCGTGGCCAACGCCATTCGCCGCTCACGCTCGGGGCTGAGTGACCCGAATCGGCCCACGGGGTCCTTCCTGTTCCTGGGACCGACCGGTGTCGGCAAGACTGAGCTGTGCAAGGCGCTGGCGGGCTTTTTGTTTGATTCCGAAGACCACCTGATTCGCATCGACATGAGCGAGTTCATGGAAAAACACAGCGTGGCGCGCTTGATTGGTGCGCCCCCGGGCTATGTAGGTTATGAAGAGGGCGGGCACCTGACCGAGGCGGTGCGGCGCAAACCCTATGCTGTGCTGCTGCTCGACGAGGTTGAAAAGGCGCATCCGGATGTGTTCAATGTGTTGCTGCAAGTGCTCGATGACGGCCGCTTGACCGATGGCCATGGCCGCACAGTCGATTTCAAGAACACCGTGATTGTGATGACCAGCAACATTGGTTCACAAATGATCCAGAACATGCTCGGACAGGATTACGAGGACGTGAAGGATGCGGTCACGGCTGAGCTAAAGAACCACTTCAGGCCCGAGTTTCTGAACCGCATTGACGAAACCGTGGTGTTCCATTCGCTGGATGCATCGCACATTGTCGAGATCGCCAAGATCCAGCTTGGGGTGCTGAAAGCGCGCCTGGCGCACATGGAGCTGGGGCTGGAGGTCAGCGACATCGCAGTGGCAGAACTGGCCAAAGTTGGCTTTGATCCGGTCTTTGGGGCCAGGCCGTTGAAGCGTGCCATTCAGCAGCGCCTGGAAAACCCGCTGTCCACGCTGTTGCTGCAAGGCAAGTTTGTGCCCAAAGACACCATTCGTGTCGATGTGGACACTATCCGGGCACCTGGTCAGTTTCACTTTACCCGGGCGGCTTGAGTTTTTACACGAAAAATTGGCTGCCAGCGCCTATAGAGAAAGCGCTGGCAGCTATTAATTTGATAGTTATTGAGCGTGTCGGTATGGCGGTGGCTGGTTAGTGCCGGCCGCTGGAATGTCCCTAAAATCAGGTGTTTCACAATCGGACCCTGGCAACACAGGCCCACGCGCCATGACTATGGAAGAAATCAGCTTCACCGATCTGATGGCCTCGTCCATCCATGACATGAAAAATTCGGTGAATGTGCAGGTCCATGCGTTGGAGCAGATTGCCAACGAGGCCCGCGACCGGGGTGACCTGCAAGCCTTCGAGAGCCTAGTGGTGGTGATTGCCCAAGCGCACCGCATGAATGCCAACTTGATCCAGTTACTGAGCCTGTACAAGTTCGGCAAGTCGATTTACCCGCTCGATATCGCCGAGCAGTCGGTGGCTGATGTCATTGAGGAAGCGTTGTTGCAAACCCGGTCGGTGGCGGAATTCAAAGGGATTGGGGTTGAGGTCAGTTGTGAGCCGCATTGTTATTGGTACTTTGACCGTGACCTGATTGCCGGGGTGCTGCTCAACGCCCTTAACAAAGCACTCAACTACACCCTGGACAAGATCCGGGTTGTCGGTGAAGTGACTGACGGGCTGCTGATACTGCGGGTGGAGGACAACGGGCCAGGTTATCCGGGCCACATGCTGTTCAGTGACACGGGCACCTTGAACAAAGGCGTAAATTTTTTCAGTGGCAGCACCGGCCTGGGTTTTTATTTTTCGTCGCAGGTGGCCCGGCTGCATCAAAACCAGGGTCGAAGTGGCTCGCTGACCATCAAAAATGGGGGCGCCTACGGCGGCGGCTGTTTTGTGCTCAGCCTGCCCTGAGACCTGGCTGCCCTCAAAGACAACCATGACGGTCTCCTTCAAACAGGCCAACACCCTCATCATTGATGATTACCCGGGCATGCGCGCCATGCTCAGCGACTTCGTGCGAAACATGGGGGTGGTGGCGGTCAGTACCGCCAGCAACGGCAAGGACGCACTCAACCAGCTCAACACCGGCAAGTTCGAAATTGTCATTTGTGATTACCACCTGGGCAGCGGAGCCAACGGCCAGCACGTGCTGGAAGAGGCCAAACTGCGTGAACTGGTGGGCGTGTCCACGATCTGGGTGATGGTGACGGCAGAAAAAACGCCCGATATGGTGATGGGTGTGGCCGAGGTCAGACCTGACGACTACATCCTCAAACCGATCAACCAGGTGCAACTGCAAACCCGGCTGGAAAAACTCATTGCCCGCAAACAGTCTCTAGGAGTGGTCGAAGTGGCCATGCGGGCCAAGGATTTTGGCGCGGCCGTTGCGCACTGTGATCAACTTCTGAAAACCCACACAGTGAGTCCGCAGGAAGTCCTGCGTGTCAAGAGTAATCTGTTGCTGACCTTGGGTGACTATGCCGCGGCTCGAACACTGTTTGAGTCGGTGCTGGCGCAACGTGATGTGGCCTGGGCCAGAACCGGTCTAGGCCGGGTGCTGTTTTATACCCAGGACTACCAGGGCGCTGCAGCACTGTTTGGTCAGGTGCTGGCCGATAACCAGATGTACATCGAGGCAGCTGACTGGTTGGCCAGGTCGTTTGAGGCCATGGGGGATGTGGCGCAGGCGCAAAAGGTGTTGCAGCAAGCCGTCAATCTGTCGCCCAATTCCCCACTGCGGCAAAAAAAACTGGGCGATACCGCCGTCCGAAATGGCGAGCTGGAGGTGGCCCAGGCCGCGTTCAAGAAAAATATTCGACTCAGCGAGTTTTCTGTGCACAAGAATCCGGCGGTGTATGCCCACCTGGCTCAAGTGTTGGCCGACAAGGGTGCGGGTCAGGAGGCCTTGAATGTGCTCAAGCGCAGCAAGGCTGACTTCAGGTTTAACCCGGTGGCGGCGCTTCAAACGGCAGCGGCTGAAAGCGTGGTCTATCAGAAGTTGGGTCAGCCCGCGCTGGCACAGGCTGCCATGGTAAATGCCGAGCATTTGCTGGAGGAACTGGCGGGCAAACTCAGCAGCGAGATACTGGTGGATGTGGCCAAATCGCATCTGAAACTGGGGCAGAAAGACAAGGCATGCCGTCTTTTTGCTGAAGTGGTCAAGAACAACCATGAAGACACCCAGATCTCAAGCCAGATTGCGGCAGTTTTTGCCGATGAACACATGGCTGAGATGGGCCAGGCGCTGGTCCAGGCAGCGCGCCAGGAGGTGATCGACATCAACAACCAGGGGTGGTACTGGCCAGGCAGGGCGAATTTCAGCGAGGTCTAAGGCTTCTTCGTTCTGCAGTTCAACAATTGCCGTCGAGCGAGGTGATGATCGCCAATTTGTGTGGCATGTTGCTGGCCCAAATGAGCAAGAACGGCTACAACGAGGCCCTGGCCGCCGAAACCCGGGATATGCTGGAGCGCCTGCGCGCGCTGAATCCTGCCAACAAAAAGTATTACAGCTACGCCATGATGCTGGTGCGGCTGCAGCGCCCCTGAGCCCTGGGTCGCGGGGTTGATGCCAAAGCCTTCAGCACGGCCCTGAACCGGTTGCGCCAACTGGCACCAGCCGTGCGACCCTTGATGAGCCAATCCCCCCCATCACACCCGATGCACGGGGTCCGGCTAAGATGCTGTCATGACATCTGCCAGCCATTCCCTGCCTGCCCTGGTTCCGCTGCAGCAAGACGCTGCCATCATCGGTTTGGTGGGCTTGGCCCACGCCGCCTCGCATTTTGGCCACCTGCTGCTGCCCTTGATGTTTCCGGTGTTCATGGCCGAGTTCGGGCTGAACTACTCGCAGGTGGGTCTGCTGATGAGCACATTCTTCGTCGTGTCAGGCCTGGGGCAGGCCTCGGCCGGGTTTGTGGTGGACAAGGTGGGCGCGCGGCCCATGTTGTTTCTGGCACTGGGCCTGTTTGTGCTGGCCTGTACTGTGGCGTCGATGGTCAACGGTTACCCAGCCTTGTTTGCAGTGGCGACGCTGGCCGGTCTGGGCAACGCGACGTTTCATCCGGTTGACTTCACGATACTGAACCAGCGGGTGTCCCCTGCCCGATTGGGCCACGCCTTTAGCGCACACGGGCTCACTGGCAACCTGGGCTGGGCTGCAGCGCCGGTTTTCTTGGCCGGCATCAGTGCGCTGTACAACTGGCGCACCGCCTATCTGGCCGCAGCGGTGATGTATCTGGGTATTTTGTTGCTGATGGTTTTTCAGCGCGACAAATTGCTGACCCACGCGGCAGTTCATCACCCTGACACCCCTGCAGAGCACAGCCTGGCGTTCATGAAACTGCCGGTGGTGTGGTGGTGTTTTGCTTTCTTTTTCCTGTCGACCATGACCCTGGCGGTGGTGCAGAGTTTTTCAGTTTCTATCCTGAAAGCGCTGCATGGCATCAGCTTTGAATCGGCCACACTGACGCTGACGGCCTACATGTTGTGTGGTGCGGTGGGTATGTTTGTGGGCGGTTTTGTGGCAGCAAAATCGCGCCACAGTGATCGGGTGGTGGCGATGTCTATGACCGCCGGCGCTATGCTGTTGGCCCTGTGTGGCTTGGGCATTTTTGGGCCGACGATGACCATGACTGTGCTGGCCTGCACCGGTTTTGCCATTGGCATTGGTGGGCCGTCGCGCGACATGATGATTAAAAAAGCCACGCCAAAAGGCGCCACCGGCCGGGTTTACGGTCTGGTGTACTCGGGGCTGGACTCCGGGTTTGCCATTTCCCCCATGATTTTTGGCGCCATGATGGACCGTGGCTGGTACTCCGCCACGTTGCTGGGGGCGGCGTTGGTGTTGTTGCTCAGCGTGCTTGTGGCGCTTGGGGTGGGTGCCAGAACGCCACGCTGATGGGTTCTGGCGGCGTTCAGTAGCCGAAGGCCCGAACGCCCGGTTTTGTCATGTAGGCAGCCACTTCGGGTGGCTTGGCCTGCCGTGACCACCGAACTCACGGTGTCGACGGCAGATCAACAACGAGGCAATTTAAGCTTCAGCGCGTTTTTGCAGAATCTCAAACGCTGGCAGGGTCTTGCCCTCGAGCACTTCAAGAAAAGCACCGCCACCGGTTGAGATGTAGCCAATGTCTTTCTCAATGCCGTATTTGGCAATGGCTGCCAGCGTGTCGCCGCCGCCAGCAATGCTGAAGGCCTCAGACTCGGCAATCGCCATGGCAATGGTCTTGGTACCGCCTTCAAACGCGGCAAATTCAAACACACCGACCGGGCCGTTCCAGACAATCGTGCCAGCGGCTTTGAGCTGGGCGGCCAGTTTGGCGGCGGTCACCGGGCCAATGTCAAGGATCATGTCATCGTCGGCCACATCGGTCGCGGCTTTGACGGTGGCTACGGCATCGGCGGCGAAGGTTTTGGCGCAAACCACGTCGGTAGGGATGGGCACATCTGCCCCACGCGCCTTCATGGCAGCAATGACGGCGACCGCATCGGCCAGCAAGCTGGGCTCGGCCAGGCTCTTGCCAATGTTCAGGCCGGCGGCCAGCATGAAGGTGTTGGCAATGCCACCGCCCACAATCAGGTTGTCCACATTCTTGGCCAGCGCCTGCAGGATGCTTAGCTTGGTAGAAACCTTGGAGCCCGCCACAATCGCCACCAAGGGGCGCTTTGGATTTGCCAAGGCCTTGTTGATGGCGTCAATTTCAGCCGCCAGCAGCGGGCCAGCGCAGGCAATCGGCGCAAACTGGGCGATGCCATAGGTGGTGCCCTCGGCGCGGTGAGCGGTGCCAAAGGCGTCGTGCACAAAAATGTCGCACAAGGCGGCCATTTTTTTGGCCAGATCTTCTTTGTTTTTCTTTTCGCCCTTGTTGACGCGGCAGTTTTCCAGCATCACTAACTGGCCGGGCTTGACATCCACGCCATCGACCCAATTGGCCACCACCGGCACCTCACGGCCCAACAGTTCGCCCATGCGCTTGGCCACGGGTGCCAAAGAGTCTTCAGGCTTGAACTCGCCCTCGGTGGGGCGGCCCAGGTGACTGGTGACCATCACCGCAGCGCCAGCGTCGAGCGCCATCTTGATACACGGCACGCTGGCACGGATGCGGGTGTCTTCGGTGATATGGCCTTCCTTGTCCTGCGGCACGTTCAGGTCGGCCCGGATAAACACCCTCTTACCGGTTGCGGCACCACTGGCAATCACATCAGCAAAACGCAAGACTTTCATGACAACACTCCAAAAGTTAATGAATAATCAGTCTCTAGCGCTTGTCGGATAAGCGCCAGAAGCTATCAATTAAGTAGCTCAGAACAATCCTGGATGAGACGGTCGCGGGCTGGCATGCCGCAACTGGCTGACCAGGTTGTAGCCATATGGTAGCAGCCAAACGGCAACCGGCAGCACGCGCGGTGGCCGCATCGATGCTGGAGTCACCCACAAACAAGGCGCGATCAGGTGCTACATCAAACTGTGCCAGGCAATGTGCCACACCTGCCGGGTTGGGCTTCTTGGTGGCCAAGGTGTCGCCACTGATGACCACGTCAAACAGGTCGGTGATTTTTTGCACTTCCATCACGATCCGGGTGTAGCGCCCTTCCTTGTTGGTCACCACTGCCAACTTGGTGCCCTGGGCGCGCAGGAATTCGAGCGCCTCACGCACCTGTGGGTAAAGATGGCTGCGGGTGCCGCAGCGGCGGCTGTAAAACACGTTGTACTCGCCCACCATGGTACGCAGCAGTTCACTGTCGCGCACTTCGACCACCGACCTGCCGGTCGCAAACGCCACCGCATCCACCAGCAGCGACAAGGTACCGTGACCAATCCAGTCGTTGACCTGTTGCTGCGATACCGGCGGCAAATCGAAACGTGCCAGTGTGTCGTTGACCGCGTCCATGATTTCGGGCGCGGTCTCGACCAGCGTGCCGTCCAGGTCAAACATGACCAGATCAAACTTGCGCATGAACCGCTTCTCCTTAGTTGGCCGACGGGACCACGGTGTCGGGCAGCGGCTCGGTGCTCTTGCTGGCGGCACGGTGCACGATGGTGCGAACATTGGTTACCACGCGTTCCACCGTCAGGCCAAAGTGCTCGTACAGCCTGGGCGCCGGAGCGGACTCGCCAAACGTCGGCATACCCAGCACCACGCCGTGGCGGCCCACATACTTGCGCCAGAAGTCGGGGTGAGCGGCCTCAATCGCCAAGGCTGGCGTGTTGAACGGAATCACCATTTCCTGGTAAGCCGGCGGCTGACGGTCGAACACGTTGGTGCAAGGCATGGAGACCACACGGGCGGCGATGCCGTCCTCGGGTCAGGCGCGGCAGGTTCTGGCGCGACAGGCACAGCGCACTGGGGCCATCCTTACGCTCGACCGCGTGCGCCCAGGCCACGGCGGTTTCCAGGCCGTCGGCGGGACGCCAGACGTCCAGGCCAGGGATGATGCGCATCGACGGAATGTGCTCAATGCTTTGGTGCGTGGGACCGTCTTCGCCCAGACCGATGGAGTCATGGGTAAACACATGGATGACGCGGATCTTCATCAGCGCCGCCATGCGGATGGCGTTGCGGCTGTAGTCGCTAAAAGTCAGGAAAGTGCCACCGTAGGGGATATAGCCACCATGCAGCGCCATGCCGTTCATGATGGCCGCCATGCCAAATTCACGCACGCCGTAACTCAAGTGGTTGCCCCAAATGTCGCGACCAGCGCACGCAGCCCTTGAAGTTGGTCGATTGGAGCTGGTCAGGTCGGCGCTGCCGCAAAAAAATCCCGGGCACCAGCGGGGCCATGGCGTCGAGCGCGTTTTGGCTTCGATTTGCGGGTGGCAAACGCAGTGGTGTTTTCCGCAATCGTTTCCAGCAGACCGGGTAAGTTGTCGCCAAAAGAGTCCAACAGGTCACCCGCCATACGGCGTTCAAATTCGGCGGCGTCATCGGGGTAACGGCCGCGATACGCTTCAAAGTGGTCACGCCACGCGTGCTCGGCCACCACACCGCGAGAGCCACGGCATTCCAGGCGGCCGCGATGTCAGACGGAACCTCAAACGGCTCCCGATGCCCAGCCCAGCGCTTGGCGGGTGGCGGCTACCGCGCCGCCCAAGGCCGCGCCATGGACATCGTGTGTACCAGCCTTGCTGGGCGAACCCATGCCAATCACGGTCTTGCAGCAAATCAGGGTCGGTTTTCCGTCAGGCAACACCGCTTGCACCTTGGCCGCCTTGATGGCGGCATCAAGTGCAGCCGAATTGTGCCCATCCACCGCTGCAATGACATTCCAGCCATAAGCCTCAAAACGCTTGGGCGTGTCATCGGTAAACCAGCCTTCAACATGGCCATCGATCGAAATGCCGTTGTCGTCATAAACGCCACCAGCTTGACAGACGCAATGTGCCGGCGAGCGAACAGGCTTCGTGGCTGATGCCCTCCATCAAGCAGCCGTCACCCTTGAATACGTACGTCATGTGATCAACGATGGTATGCCTGGCACCACCTTCTTCACGGTTGAATTCAGCGGCCAGCAAGTTTTTCGGCCAATGCCATGCCAACCGCGTTGGCCAGCCCCTGACCGAGCGGACCGGTGGTGGTCTCCACGCCGGAGGGTGATGCCGTACTCGGGATGGCCAGCAGTTTTGCTGTGGAGCTGGCGGAAGTTTGCAACTCACCATGGGCAGGTCACAACCGGTCAAGGTGCAACAGCGCATAAATCAACATCGACCCATGGCCGTTGCTCAGCACAAAACGGTCGCGGTTGGCCCAGTGCGGGTCGGCCGGGTTGTGGCTGAGGTGTCGATTCCAGAGCACTACGGCAATATCTGCGATGCCCATCGGGGCGCCGGGGTGACCAGACTTGGCTTTTTCAACGCCGTCAGCGGCGAGCATACGAATGACATTGGCCATTTGTTTGGCGAATTCAGGAGTTGGAGAGTTCAGCTATGGTTTCTAACAACAGATTTGTTAATTCGATGGGGACAGAGCAAGTTGCGTTTGCTTTTGTTTTTGTAACTTGGTCTTTCCCACAATTCTCTAATTTGTTGGGGACAGGCAAGTTCATTCGCTTCCTTCGCCCAAGTAACTTGGTCTCCCCAATCAAGCATCAGGAGGCCTTTTTCTGGCGTTCCATCAGCGCCAGACGAAAGGGTGAAGATGAGTCGCTGCATGGCCAGCTCCATTTTGCCACCAGGGCACCAATGGTATCGGCGCGGCCCCATGTGGCCCGCCGTTGATCGTGTTGCGCAGGTACTGGAAAGTCAACGCCCCTTGGGGTAGGAGAAACGGATCACCACCATGCTCTCGTCGGCACTCCGGAATGTCGCGCGAGATAAACGGGTTGCTGGTATCAACCATCGGCACGCTCTCGAAAATTGACATGGGTGTGCACGAACCGAGGACAGATGTAGTTCACATAATCGGGCATCCGACGCAGGATGGTGTCGGTAACGGCTTCCGGTACTGTAGCCGCGCTGTTTTTGTCACGGTAAAGCTCTGGATCCATTCCAGGTTGATCACCGGCACCACCCCAATCAGCAAATCGGTAGCTTCGCAATGTTGACCCTCAGCGTCACGACGGCCCCGTGCAAACCCCCTCGTAGAACAACAGGTCGGTGCCGGCGTGCGGGTACATCTTCCCGAGGCGTAAAGGTGCCGGGGTCTTGTTTGTGGGCGCGGCTTCTTCCGCATCGTGCAGGTACTTGCGGCGCTTGCCGGTGCCGCGGTTTTGGTATAGGTGGCAAACAGTGACTCGATTTCGGCAAACAGGTTGGTATTGGCACCAAAGTGACTGAAATTATTGTCGCCCATGACCTCGGCTTCAGCGGCCTTGATCTTCTCCAGTGCGGTCATAGCGGTGAAAACTGTCGCCTTCAATGATCGCGTGGCCTTCGACTTTTCGCGGCGGAAAATGTTGTCAAATGTTCGGGTGACGGATGTGGTACCAGCGCCGCTGGAACCGGTGATGGCGAGCCGATGGGGTGGCGTACTGACATGGTGGGTGTTCGAAGTTGGCGTACCTGCAAGAAATGAGGCTCAAGCCTTAATGGATTTGCGCTGACAGCTCCTTATTTTGAGCAACCTGAATCCGGCTCAATCGCGGAACAGGCTGCGCTCCTGACAAACAAGGCCGACCAGCCTGACCCCACTGTTCGCGGTGATAACGGCAGCTCAACGCGTTCAACCCGTTTTCTTTGAGCCGAACACCTGCCGATGCGCTGGTGCAGGCTGGTGGGTTGCACCTGCATCATGGGCATCTCGCCGGTAGTCGCCGGGCCCCCGCCTGCTCCATGATCATGCTGACCGGATTGG
>JADKAW010000046.1 GCA_016719055.1 Candidatus Rhodoferax mariagerensis
GACGAGGTTGAAAAGGCGCATCCGGATGGCTGTTCCCGGTGTTTGCTGCAGAAGGTGGCGAACTCGATGACGGCCGCTTGACCGATGGCCATGGCCGCACAGTCGATTTCAAGAACACCGTGATTGTGATGACGCCCAACGATGGTTCCCCCGTGATCCAGAACATGCTCGGACGACGGGATTACGAGGACAGGAAGCCGGATGCGGTCACAACTGACCTAAAGAACCACTTCAGGCCCGAGTTTCTGAACCGCATTGACGAAACCGTGGTGTTTCATTCGCTGGATGCGTCGACCATTGTCGGGAATCGCCAGAATCCAGCTTGGGGTGCTGAAAGCGCGCCTGGCGCACATGGAGCTGGGGCTGGAGGTCAGCGACATCGCAGTGGCAAGAACGCAGCCCAAGGTTGGTTTTGATCCGGTCTTTTGCGGGGCCAGGCCGTTGAAGCGTGCCATTCAGCAGCGCCTGGAAAACCCGCTGTCCACTGTTGCTGCAAAACGGATTTGTTGCCCAAAGACACCATTCCGTGTCGATGTGGACCATTCAGACCCTGGCCGTTTCACTTTACCCGGGCGGCTTGAGTTTTTACACGAAAAATTGGCTGCCAGCGCCTATAAGAAAGCGCTGGCGGCTATTGGATGATAGTAATTGGGCTTGTCGGTATGGCGGTGGCTGGTTAAGTGCCGGCCGCTGGAATGTCCCTAGAATCAGGTGTTTCCCTGGCTCGGACCCTGCCAACACAGGCCCACGCGCCATGACAATGGAAAATCAGCTTCACCGATCTGATGGCCTCGTCCATCCATGACATGAAAAATTCGGTGAATGTGCGGGTCCATGCGTTGGAGCGGATCGCCAGCAGCGAGGCCCGTGACCGAGGGTGACCTTCAAGCCTTCGGCGAGAGTCTGGTGGTGGTGATTGCCCAAGCGCACCGCATGAATGCCAACCTGATCCAGTTGCAGGCCTGCTTTCAAGTTCGGCAAGTCGATTTACCCACTCGATATCGCCGAGCAGTCGGTGGCTGATGTCATTGAGAAGCTGTTATTTGCCAAACCGGGCAGTGACGGAATTCAAGGGGATTGGGGTCGAGGTCAGTTGTAGGCCGCATTGTTATTGGTACTTTGACCGTGACCTGATCGCCGGGTGCTGCTCAACGCCCTGAACAACGCTCTCAACTACACCTGGGCAAGATCCGGGTTGTCCGGTGAAGTGACTGACGGGCTGTTGACTGCGGGTGGAGGACAGGGCCCGGTTTATCCGGGCCACATGCTGTTCAGTGACGGGCACCTTGAACAAAGGCGTAAATTTTTTCAGTAGCGGCACCGGCCTGGGTTTTAATTTTTCGTCGCAGGTGGCCCGGCTGCATCAAAACCAGGGCCGAAGTGGCTCGATGACCATCAAAATGGGGGCGCCTACGGCGGCGGCTGTTTGTGCTCAGCCTGCCCTGAGACCTGGAAGCGCCCTCAAAGACAACCATGACGGTCTCCTTCAAACAGGCCAACACCCTCATCATTGATGATTACCCGGGCATGCGCCCATGCTCAGCGACTTCGTGCAAACATGGGGGTGGTGGCGGTCAGTACCGCCAGTAACAGCAGGACGCACTCCGACCAGCTCAGCACCGGCGAGTTCGAATTGTGATTTTGGATTACCACCTGGGCAGCGGAGCCAATGGCCAGCACGTGCTGGAAGGGGCCAAACTGCGTGAACTGGTGGGCGTGTCGACGATCTGGGAGATGGTGACGGCCAGAAAAACGCCCCGATATGGTGATGGGGTGTGGCCGAGGTCAGACCCGACGACTACATCCTCAAACCGATCAACCTAAGTGCAACTGCAAACCCGACTGGAAAAACTCATTGCCCGCAAGCAGTCTCTAGGAGTGGTCGAAGTGGCCATGCCGGGCCAAGGATTTTTGGCGCGGCCGTTGCGCACTGATCAACTTCTGAAAACCCACACAGTGAGTCCGCAGGAAGTCCTGCGTGTCAGAAGTAATCTGTTGCTGACCTGGGTGACTATGCCGCGGCTCCGAACACTGTTTGAGTCGGTGCTGGCCTAACGTGATGGCCTGGGCCAGAACCGGTCTAGAGCCGGGTGCTGTTATACCCAGGACTACCAGGGCGCTGCAGCACTGTTTGGTCAGGTGCTGGCCGATAACCAGATGTACATCGAGGCAGTTGACTGGTTAGCCAGGTCGTTTTTGAGGCCATGGGGATGGCGCAGGCGCAAAGGTGTGGCAGAAAGCCGTCAATCTGTCGCCCAATTCCCCACTGCGGCAAAAAAAAACTGGGCGACACCGCCGTCCGAAATGGCGAGCTGGAGGTGGCCCAGGCCGCGTTCAAGAAAAATATTCGACTCAGCGAGTTTTCTGTGCACAAAATCCGGCGGTGTATGCCCACCTGGCTCAAGTGTTGGCCGACAAAGGGTGCGGGTCAGGAGGCCTAGAGATACTCAAGCGCAGCAAGGCTGACTTCAGGTTCAACCCGGTGGCGGCGCTTCAAACAGCTGCGGCTGAAAGCGCGGTCTATCAAGTTGGGTCAGCCCGCGCTGGCACAGGCTGCCGTAGTAAATGCCGAGCATTTGCTGAGGAACTGGCGGGCAAACTCAGCGGCGAGATACTGGTGGATGTGGCCAAATCGCATCTGAAACTGGGGCAGAAAGACAAGGCATGCCGTCTTTTTGCTGAAGTGATCAAGAACAACCATGAAGACACCCAGATCTCAAGCCAGATTGCGGCAGTTTTGCCGATGAACACATGGCTGAGATGGGCAGGCGCTGGTCAGGCAGCGCGCCAGGAGGTGATCGACATCAACAACCGGGGGTGGTACTGGCCGGGCAGGGCGAATTTCAGGGAGGTCTAAGGCTTCTTCCGTTCTGCAGTTCAACAATTGCCGTCGAGCGAGGGTGATGATCGCCAATTTGTGTAGCATGTTGCTGGCCCCAAATGAGCAAGAACGGCTACAACGAGGCCCCTGACCGCCGAAACCCAGGATATACTGGAGCGCCTGCGCGCGCTGAATCCTGCCAACAAAAAGTATTACAGCTATGCCATGATGCTGGTGCGGCTGCAGCGCCCCTAGGCCACAGGGTCGCGGGGGTTGATGCCAAACCTTCAACACGGCCCTGAACCAGTTGCGCCGACTGGCACCAGCCGTGCGACCCTTGATGAGCCAATCCCCCATCACACCCGATGCGGGGGTCGGCTAAGATGCTGTCATGACATCTGCGCCATTCCCTGCCTACCCTGGTTCCGCTGCAGCAGACGCTGCCATCATCCGGTTTGGTGGGCTTGGCCCGCGCCGCCTCTCCGCATTTTGGCCTGCTGCTGCCTTGATGTTTCCGGTGTTCATGGCCGAGTTCGGGATGAACTACTCACAGGTGGGTCTGCTGATGAGCACATTCTTCGTCGTGTCAGGCCTGGGGCAGGCCTCGGCCGGGTTTGTGAATGATGGACAAGGTGGGCGCGCGGCCCATGTTGTTTGGCCCTGGGCCTGTTTGTGATGGCCTGTACTGTGGCGTCCGATGGTCAATGGTTATCCAGCCTTGTTTGCGGTGGCGACGCTGGCCGGTTTGGGCAACGCGACGTTTCATCAGTTGACTTCACGATACTGAACCAACGGGTGTCCCCTGCCCGATTGGGCCACGCCTTTAGCTGCCACGGGCTCACTGGCAACCTGGGCTGGGCTACAGCGCCGGTTTCTTAGCCGGCATCAGTGCGCTGTACAACTGGCGCACCGCCTATCTGGCCGCAGCGGTGATGTATCTGGGTATTTTGTTGCTGATGGTTTTTCAGCGCGACAAATTGCTGACCCACGCGGCGGTTCATCTCCTGACACCCCTGCAGAGCACAGCCTGGCGTTCATGAAACTACCGGTGGTGTGGTGGTGTTTGCTTTCTTTTTCCTGTCGACCATGACCCTGGCGGTGGTGCAGAGTTTTTCAGTTCTATCCTGAAAGCGTTGCATGGCATCACTTTAAATCAGCCTCTACTGACGCTGACGGCCTACATGTTGTGGTGCGGTGGGTATGTTTGTGGGTGGTTTTGTGGCCCCAGCAACATCACGCCACAGCGACCGGGTGGTGGCGATGTCGATGACGGCCGGTGCGGTGCTGTTGGCCCTGTGGCTTGGGCATTTGGGCCGACGATGACCATGACTGTGCTGGCCTGCACCGGTTTTGCCATTGGCATTGGCGGGCCCGTCGCGCGACATGATGATTAAAAAGCCACGCCAAAGGCGCCACCGGCCAGGTCTATGGCCTGGTGTATTCGGGGCTGGACTCCGGGTTTGCCATCACCGTTGATTTTGGCGCCATGATGGACCGTGGCTGGTACGCCGCCACACGTTGCTGGGAGACGGCGTTGGTGTTGTTGCTCAGCGTGCTTGCTTGGCGCTTGGGGTGGAGTGCCAGAACGCCAAGCTGATGGGTTCTGGCGGCGTTCACCAACCGAAGGCCCGGACGCCCGGTTTTGTCATGAAATCGCCACTTCGGGTGGCTTAGCGCCGTGACCACCGGACTCACCATTGTCGACGGCAGATCAACAACGAGGCAATTTAAGCTTCGCGCGTTTTTGCAGAATCTCAAACGCTGGCAGGGTCTTGCCTTCGAGCACTTCCAGAAAAGCACCGCCACCCGTCGAGATGTAGCCAATGTCTTTCTCAATGCCGTATTTGGCAATGGCTGCCAGCGTGTCGCCGCCGCCAGCAATGCTGAAGGCCTCAGACTCGGCAATCGCCATGGCAATGGTCTTGGTACCGCCTTCAAACGCGGCAAATTCAAACACACCGACCGGGCCGTTCCAGACAATCGTGCCAGCGGCTTTGAGCTGGGCGGCCAGTTTGGCGGCGGTCACCGGGCCAATGTCTCAGGATCATGTCATCGTCAGCCACATCAGTCGCGGCTTTGACTGTGGCTACGGCATCGGCGGCAAAGGTTTTGGCGCACACCACGTCGGTCGGAATCGGCACATCGGCACCACGCGCCTTCATGGCAGCGCGATGACGGCGACCGCGTCAGCCAGCAAGCTGGGCTCGGCCAGGCTCTTGCCGATGTTCAGAAGCCAGCGGCCAGCATGAAGGTGTTGGCAATGCCGCCACCCACAATCAGCTTGTCCACATTGTCGGCCAATGCCTGCAAGATGCTGAGCTTGGTCGACACCTTGGAGCCCGCCACAATCGCCACCAAGGGGCGCTTTGGATTTGCCAAGGCCTTGTTGATGGCATCAATTTCAGCCGCCAGCAGCGGGCCGGCGCAGGCAATAGGCGCAAACTGGGCGATGCCATAGGTGGTGCCCTCGGCGCGGTGAGCGGTGCCAAAGGCGTCGTGCACAAAAATGTCGCACAAGGCGGCCATTTTTTTGGCCAGATCTTCTTTGTTTTTCTTTTCGCCCTTGTTGACGCGGCAGTTTTCCAGCATCACTAACTGGCCGGGCTTGACATCCACGCCATCGACCCAATTGGCCACCACCGGCACCTCACGGCCCAACAGTTCGCCCATGCGCTTGGCCACGGGTGCCAAAAGAGTCTTCAGGCTTGAACTCGCCTCGGTGGGGCGGCCCAGGTGACTGGTGACCATCACCGCAGCGCCTGCGTCGAGCGCCATCTTGATACACGGCACGCTGGCACGGATGCGGGTGTCTTCGGTGATATGGCCTTCCTTGTCCTGCGGCACGTTCAGGTCGGCCCGGATAAACACCCTCTTACCGGTTGCGGCACCACTGGCAATCACATCAGCAAAACGCAAGACTTTCATGACAACACTCCAAAAGTTAATGAATAATCAGTCTCTAGCGCTTGTCGGATAAGCGCCAGAAGCTATCAATTAAGTAGCTCAGAACAATCCTGGATGAGACGGTCGGGCTGGCATGCCGCAACTGGCTGACCCAGGTTGTAGCCATATGGTAGCAGCCAAACGGCAACCCCGGCAGCACGCGCGGTGGCCGCATCGATGCTGGAGTCACCCACAAACAGGGCGCGATCAGGTGCTACATCAAACTGTGCCAGGCAATGTGCCACACCTGCCGGGTTAGGCTTCTTGGTGGCCAAGGTGTCGCCACTGATGACCACGTCAAACAGGTCGGTGATTTTTTGCACTTCCATCACGATCTGGGTGTAGCGCCCTTCCTTGTTGGTCACCACTGCCAACTTGGTGCCCTGGGCGCGTAGGACTTCGAGCGCCTCACGCACCTGTGGGTAAAGATGGCTGCGAGTGCCGCAGCGGCGGCTGTAAAACACGTTGTACTCGCCCACCATGGTACGCAGCAGTTCACTGTCGCGCACTTCGACCACCGACCTGCCGGTCGCAAACGCCACCGCATCCACCAGCAGCGACAAGGTACCGTGACCAATCCAGTCGTTGACCTGTTGCTGCGATACCGGCGGCAAATCGAAACGTGCCAGTGTGTCGTTGACCGCGTCCATGATTTCGGGCGCGGTCTCGACCAGCGTGCCGTCCAGGTCAAACATGACCAGATCAAACTTGCGCATGAACCGCTTCTCCTTAGTTGGCCGACGGGACCACGGTGTCGGGCAGCGGCTCGGTGCTCTTGCTGGCGGCACGGTGCACGATGGTGCGAACATTGGTTACCACGCGTTCCACCGTCAGGCCAAAGTGCTCGTACAGCCTAGGCGCTGGAGCGGACTCGCCAAACGTCGGCATACCCAGCACCACGCCGTGGCGGCCCACATACTTGCGCCAGAAGTCGGGGTGAGCGGCCTCAATCGCCAAGGCTGGCGTGTTGAACGGAATCACCTTTTCCTGGTATGCGGGCGGCTGGCGGTCAAACACATTGGTGCAAGGCATGGAGACCACACGGGCGGCGATGCCGTCCTCGGCCAGTACTTTTTGCGCCTTCATGGCAATTTCAAGCTCGGAGCCTGTGGCCACAATCACCGCTTGCGGGTTGTCCGCTTCAGACAAGATGTAACCACCCTTGCGGATGCTCTCGACCATGCCAATATCCGTCAGGCGCGGCAGGTTTTGGCGCGACAGGCACAGCGCGCTGGGGCCGTCTTTGCGTTCAATCGCGTGAGCCCAGGCCACGGCGGTTTCAGGCCGTCGGCCGGACGCCACACGTCCAGACCGGGGATGATGCGCAGGCTGGGAATGTGCTCAATGCTTTGGTGCGTCGGACCGTCTTCGCCCAGACCGATGGAGTCATGGGTAAACACATGGATGACGCGGATCTTCATCAGCGCCGCCATGCGGATGGCGTTGCGGCTGTAGTCGCTAAAAGTCAGGAAAGTGCCACCGTAGGGGATATAGCCACCATGCAGCGCCATGCCGTTCATGATGGCCGCCATGCCAAATTCACGCACGCCGTAACTCAAGTGGTTGCCCCAGGTGTCGCGACCAGCGCGCACGCAGCCCTTGAAGTTGGTCAGATTGGAGCCGGTCAGGTCGGCGCTGCCGCCAAAAAACTCGGGCACCAGCGGGGCCATGGCGTCGAGCGCGTTTTGGCTTGACTTGCGGGTGGCAAACGCAGTGGTGTTGGCCGCAATCGTTTCCAGCAGACCGGGTAAGTTGTCGCCAAAAGAGTCCAGCAGGTCACCCGCCATACGGCGTTCAAATTCGGCGGCGTCATCGGGGTAACGGCCGCGATACGCTTCAAAGTGGTCACGCCACGCGTGCTCGGCCACCACACCGCGAGCCACGGCATTCCAGGCGGCCGCGATGTCAGACGGAACCTCAAACGGCTCCGATGCCCAGCCCAGCGCTTGGCGGGTGGCGGCCACCTCGGCGCCGCCCAAGGCCGCGCCATGGACATCGTGTGTACCAGCCTTGTTGGGCGAACCCATGCCAATCACGGTCTTGCAGCAAATCAGGGTCGGTTTTCCGTCAGGCAACACCGCTTGCACCTTGGCCGCCTTGATGGCGGCATCAAGTGCAGCCGGATCGTGCCCATCCACCGCCGCAATGACATTCCAGCCATAAGCCTCAAAACGTTTGGGTGTGTCATCGGTAAACCAGCCTTCAACATGGCCATCGATCGAAATGCCGTTGTCGTCATAAAACGCCACCAGCTTGGACAGACGCAATGTGCCGGCGAGCGAACAGGCTTCGTGGCTGATGCCCTCCATCAAGCAGCCGTCACCCATGAATACGTACGTCATGTGATCAACGATGGTATGCCTGGCACCACCTTCTTCACGGTTGAATTCAGCGGCCAGCAGTTTTTCGGCCAATGCCATGCCAACCGCGTTGGCCAGCCCCTGACCGAGCGGACCGGTGGTGGTCTCCACGCCGGGGGTGATGCCGTACTCGGGATGGCCAGCAGTTTTGCTGTGGAGCTGGCGGAAGTTTTGCAACTCACTCATGGGCAGGTCATAACCGGTCAGGTGCAACAGCGCATAAATCAACATCGACCCATGGCCGTTGCTCAGCACAAAACGGTCGCGATTGGCCCAATGAGGGTTGATCGGGTTGTGGCTGAGATGTCGATTCCAGAGCACTTCGGCAATATCTGCCATGCCCATCGGGGCGCCGGGGTGACCAGACTTGGCTTTTTCAACGCCGTCAACGGCGAGCATACGAATGGCATTGGCCATTTGTTTGGCGAATTCAGGGGTTGGAGAGTTCATGTTATGGTTTCTAACAACAGTTTGTTAATTCGATGGGGACAGAGCAAGTTGCGTTTGCTTCGCTTTTGTAACTTGGTCTTTCCCGCAATTCTCTAAATGGTTGGGGACAGAGCAAGTTCATTCGCTTCGCTCAAGTAACTTGGTCTTTCCCACAATGTATCAGGAGGCCTTTTTCTGGCGTTCCATCATGCGCCAGACGAAAGGGGTGAAGATGAGTTGCATGGCCAGCTCCATTTTGCCACCGGGCACCACAATGGTATTGGCGCGGCTCATGTAGCTGTCGTTGATCATGTTGCGCAGGTACTGAAAGTCAATGCCCTTGGGGTTGGCGAAACGGATCACCACCATGCTCTCGTCGGCACTCGGAATGTCGCGCGAGATAAACGGGTTGCTGGTATCGACCATCGGCACGCGCTGAAAATTGACATGGGTGTGCACGAACTGCGGACAGATGTAGTTCACATAGTCGGGCATGCGGCGCAGGATGGTGTCGGTAACGGCTTCGGTACTGTAGCCGCGCTGTTTTTTGTCACGGTAAAGCTTCTGGATCCATTCCAGGTTGATCACCGGAACCACCCCAATCAGCAAATCGGGGTGCTTCGCAATGTTGACCTCAGGCGTCACGACGGCCCCATGCAAACCCTCGTAGAACAACAGGTCGGTACCGGCGGGTACATCTTCCCAAGGCGTAAAGGTGCCGGGGTCTTGTTTGTAGGGCGCGGCTTCTTCCGCATCGTGCAGGTACTTGCGGCGCTTGCCGGTGCCGGTTTTGGCATAGGTGGCAAACAGTGTCTCGATTTCGGCAAACAGGTTGGTATTGGCACCAAAGTGACTGAAATTGTTGTCGCCCATGACCTCGGCTTCAGCGGCCTTGATCTTCATCTCCTTGCGGTCATAGCGGTGAAAACTGTCGCCTTCAATGATCGCGGCCTTGACTTTTTCGCGGCGGAAAATGTTGTCAAATGTTCGGGTGACCGATGTGGTACCAGCGCCGCTGGAACCGGTGATGGCGATGATGGGGTGGCGTACTGACATGGTGGGTGTCTCCTGAAGTTGAAAATTTGCAAGAAATGAGGCTCTAGCCCTTACTGGATTTGCGCTGACAGCTCCTTATTTTGGAGCAACCTGAATCCGGCTCAATCGCGGAACAGGCTGCGCTCGACAAACAAGGGGTTGATCAGCTCGACCTCGACTGGTTCGCGGTGATAACGCTCAATGCGTTCAACCTCGTTTTTCGAGCCGAACACCAAGCCGATGCGCTGGTGCAGGCTGGTGGGTTGCACCTGCATCATGGGCATCTCGCCGGTAGAAGCCCGGCCCCCGGCCTGCTCCATGATCATGCCGACCGGATTGGCTTCGTACAGCAGGCGCAGGCGGCCCGCTTTGGACGTATCTTTGGTGTCGCGCGGGTACATAAAAACGCCGCCGCGCATCAGAATACGGTGCGCTTCAGCCACCATGCTGGCAATCCAGCGCATGTTGAAGTCTTTGCCACGCACGCCGGTTTTGCCGGCCAGGCATTCATCCACATAGCGTTTGACCGGCGCTTCCCAGAAGCGCGCGTTGGCGGCATTGATGGCAAATTCCTGCGTGTCCTCAGGAATACGCAGCTTGGGGTGTGTCAACATGAACTCGCCCAGATTCGGGTCCAGCGTGAAAGCATTGACACCGTCGCCCACCGTCAAAACCAGCATCGTGGTGGGGCCATAAACTGCATAACCAGCGGCCATCTGCTTGCTGCCGGGCTGAAAAAAGTCAGCTTCTACCACATCACGGCCCGAGTCAATCACCTCTTGCGGCGCGCGCAGGATGCTGAAAATGCTGCCCACCGACATATTGACATCGATGTTGCTGGAGCCGTCCAGTGGGTCAAACACAATCAGGTAGTTGCCGCGCGGGTACTGCTTGGGTATCTGGTAAGGCAAGTCCATTTCTTCAGAAGCGATACCGGCCAGGTTGCCCGACCATTCGGTGCGTTGAATAAAGACATCGTTGGACAACACGTCGAGCTTTTTCTGCGTCTCACCCTGCACATTGACCGAGCCACCAATGTCTTCCGCGTGGTTGCCCATCATGCCGGCCAGTTCGCCATAGGCAACGGCCTTGGCAATGCCCTTGCAGGCCAGCGCCACGTCCAGCACCAGGGCATTGAAATCGCCACTGGCACTTGGGAAACGGCGGCGCTCTTCAATCAAAAACTGCGTCAATGTGGAGCGGTTGGAACGTAGGGTCATGGTCATGATGGAATCTCCGGATGATGTAAATTCTTGAATCAGGATGGGTGGGCAGCGCGGCGCAAGGCCTGCATTACACCTTTGTAGCCGCCACCTGCATCCGGCGACCCAAACACGGCGCTACCCGCCACGCAGGTATCAGCACCGGCGGCCACAATCTCGGCAATGTTGTCGGTCTTGACGCCGCCATCCACTTCGAGCCAGATCGGCTGACCGCCAGCGGCCACATGGGCATCAATCTTGGTGCGCACCAGGCGCAGCTTGGCCAGCGTGCTGGGAATGAACTTTTGTCCGCCAAAACCGGGGTTGACACTCATCAGCAGCACCATGTCGAGTTTGTCCATGACGTGGTCGAGCCAGTCCATCGGAGAGGCAGGGTTCAGCACCAGGCCGGCTTTGCACCCCAGTTCGCGAATCATCGACAGGCTGCGGTCCACATGTCTGGAAGCCTCGGGGTGGAAGGTGATGAGGTTGGCACCGGCCTTGGCAAACAGTGGAATGATCGAATCCACCGGCTCAACCATCAAATGCACGTCAATCGGAATCGACACATGCGGGCGAATGGCTTCGCAAACCAGCGGGCCGATGGTCAGGTTGGGTACGTAATGGTTGTCCATCACGTCAAAGTGCACCAGGTCGCAGCCAGCGGCCTCAATGGCGCGGACTTCTTCGCCCAGGCGGGCAAAGTCGGCTGACAAAATACTCGGGGCCAGGCGCAAGATGGGGGAAGTGGTCATGCTGGGCTTTCTGCTGAGTTTTAAAAATCTTGAGGGTAATGCAGTTCAGGCCTGGCCAGCTGCATGCCATTGGCGCAGCAGTGCCAATGTGACCTGGCTCAGGTCTGGCACCACCCTGAGTGCACCGGTGAAATCATGGTGTAGCGTAAACGGGTTGGTGGTGATCAGCGTGGCCAGCCCAGCTGCGGTGGCAGCGCGCAGGCCGTTGTTGGAGTCTTCCAGAGCCAGACAGCAGGCGGCGGGCAGTTTAAGGGCCTCAATCATTTGAAAATACACCTGCGGGTGCGGTTTTTTGATGGGTGCCGTGCTGGCGTCGCCAATGGCCGTGAAATTGAGGCGCCAGTCGGCACCCACGGCATGGCGCATCAGTGCCGCAATGTTCACCGGCGAGGTGGTGGTGGCAATCGCCAGTTGCAGACCGGCCGAAAGTGCCTCATCCATCAGCCTGAGCACACCTGGGCGCAAGCTGACCGCGCCGCTGTTGACGGCGTTTTCGTATATGGCAGTTTTCAAACCGTGAATTTGGTCAATGCGGTCTTGTAAATCCTGGGCCTTGAGCGCCTTGATGTCAGGGTTAAGCTGCTGCCAGTAATGCAGGATGCGCTCTTTGCCACCCGATACATTGAGCAAGTCCAGGTACAGCTCGGGGGTCCAGATCCAGCCCAGTTCCAATTCAGCGAAGGCTTGGTTAAAGGCGTTCATGTGCACACTTTCGGTGTCGGCCAGCGTGCCGTCAACATCGAAAATCAGGGCTTGCAGTGCACCATGGGCCATGAACAGTATCCTTTGGGGTTGAAAAAGAGTCGTCGGTAGGTCGACATGGATTTACTTTAATCGGCCTGACTCATAAACTCCAATCATGTTTTATTCAAAAAACATCAGGCTTTACTGATAAGAAACCGACTGGATCTCCCCATGCGTCCCTACACCCTCAAACAGATTCAGACCTTTATGGAAGTGGCGCGCCAGCGCTCGGTGTCCAAAGCCGCCGAGCG
>JADKAW010000047.1 GCA_016719055.1 Candidatus Rhodoferax mariagerensis
GACCTTTATGCGGCTTATGACGCCGGGCGCAGCCACACCCAGCGCATTCATCAAGACACTGCGCCGGGCAGGCAGGCGACGGCAAGTGGCAAGACTGGGCCTTTCAGGCCGGGCAGCCGGGTTGAAGTGACGCACGCATCGGCCCGTTGTAGCGGCAATTCGACGCCGTTGTGTAGCCGCCAGAAACGATGCAATCTATTTCCCGCTGATCACAGCCGCACAGCAGCGCATGTTGCAATCGGTTCACGTTGCGCCCGCAGGCCAACAACGCATCGCAGCCAGCATTGATTTTGTGCTGTACGACCTGGTGGCCTATTACCCGCTGATCGACGGCGACAGCGCGGACCCGCAGGACATGACAACACGCCGACCCTGCCCTCCCGCTACACCGATGGCGAGGGCCTGCGCCTGGTCATGGTCAACCACGTGGCCCCCGCAGTGGTAGTTGGCCGTATGCTGCTGGAGTACACCACCAGCGGCAGCTTTGACAAGACTCTTGCACGTGCTGGTGCCCAACAACGGCATTAACTTTGTCTCGCTCAGGTGTCAACCCCACCGTAGCCACCACATCGTCTTGTCCAACATCAACCTGCCCATATCTAAAAGTAGAGGGCACCGGCGTGCGCAGCGTCAACCGCGTCACTTACAAAGTTGCACCCGGCGGGCTGCATTGCATTTACGTGGTCAAGCCGCTGGCCCAGTTCCAGCACTACCACGACGCGTTGCTGCGTTGATACCAGCGGTGGTTCGCGCTGGAGGTTGACTTTGCGCTTAAAGACGCAGGGCGCATGCCCGATCATCCAGGACGGCGCACATCTGGCCTTCTTTACCGGCCCAACGGGGGCGGGGCGCATCACCTTCTTGGGCGACGCTACTTTCATTTGGGGATAACTCTCATGGCTCATTCAATCTGTTGACCATCCTTATGCAGCCCTGTCCGCAGGCCAGACCGACCGGCAAGACTTCAACAAGATCACCGAGCTGCCGCCTACGCCGCAGGGCGCTGGTATGAAACCTTAGCTCTGGGCGGTTACCCGCCGGCTACCGCTCACCCCGGTACGGCGTTGACGTGGGTCAGCTGCAACGACGCTGCAGGCGACGGCACCACCCGCTTTGGCAGCATCCCGCACGGGGGCAATGTGTCTGCGCTGGATCCCGCTAATTTGTCAACACTGGCGGCCTGGTCAACCGCTGCAACCGGGGTGCGGGTCGGTGCTGAAGCTGGTGGACTTGCAGGGTATTGGCCGAATCAGTATGAACGTGGCCACGGCACAAACCCTGCTTGCGCGCCTGCGCACCGTCACACCGACGGCGCGGGTTGCAGCCTGGCGCTGGTGGCCCGCGCTACCACGGGTTGCCACGGCGCATAATCCGGCCATCAGCTACACCACATTCTGGCAACACCGCAGGCAAAACCCTGCCCGTCACGGTGGCCTGCACCTGCCAGTGCCATCGTGCCGCATGTCGTGCATCCAGGCGTGGCCGCCAACAACTACGGTCCTCCCGAGTTGCCGCTGGCCAGTGGCGACACCCTCGGCGTGAAGTCGGTGCAGACCGTTACCCTGTCCGCTGGGATCTGGCATCAGTCAGCACGGCGGCGCGCTGTTGCTGTACCGGCCCCTGGCGCAAATCCCGCTGAGCATCGCCTCGCTGATGACCGAGAAAGACTTTGGAACCAGTTGCCGTCGGCACCACAGATCATGACGGTGCCTGTCTGGGCTTTTTTGCTGGGTGCGGGTGCCCGCCGTGGCAGCAGCCACCACCTTTGCAGGTGCCTCCGAAGTGGTCTGGGGTTGATCAATGCTCTACCCTGGGAACGGCCAGCGCGCGTTTACGTCCATTGCCCGCCCCATATCGGTGTGCACTGGCGCAGTGTGAGCAAGGGCTATGGCGGTATCCGTGGGGCACGGTTAAAACCGCTTTGTCAGCGCCACCCAGCTCAAGACCGCCAGCACGCCTGACGGTTACGGCGTGCGCGGCAGCTTGCCTGCCATCCGGGCGGGCAGCATGTCTGGCAGCAAACGCCCAAGTGCTTCTTGGAGCTGGCGGGGGAGCAGGGCAGCATGTTGCAGCGGTCCCCATGCGGGCGTGGTGGCACCATGACCTGAGCACCCCGCTGCCAGCCTGAGCATGGTGGTCTCGAAGAAACGGGCAGTGGCGCATTCGCCTGGTCTACCCCTGCCGCAGCGCTGAAGATGGTGATTGGCTGGCCGGGTCTGCCAGCTTTGTCTCCCGAGCGGCGCGGGCGCTTGAGCCTGATCGGTGC
The DNA here is from genome assembly GCA_016719055.1 of Candidatus Rhodoferax mariagerensis. Taxonomy (GTDB): domain Bacteria; phylum Pseudomonadota; class Gammaproteobacteria; order Burkholderiales; family Burkholderiaceae_C; genus Rhodoferax; species Rhodoferax mariagerensis. The sequence goes on from JADKAW010000047.1 coordinate 2,267, forward strand.
CGTTTACTGGCAGTGGTGTGGGCCAGCCTGAGTGGCGCGGGCGATTTGCGCGGCACTTTGCGCATGTCAGGCGGTTGGACCCGTACACCGAGCTGTCACCGCAGAACCTGGCCCGCGAGGTGTGGTCTGCGGTGGCGGCGCATTATGTTGACGGGGCCAACTATGGGTGGCAAGCTCAACACCGCAAGCAGTGGCGGGTGGACCTGGGCGCTGGCGCAGGCGGGTGGTTGTCATGCGCAGCGTGAGCTGACGGCGGGCGTTGCGCCAGTGCCGGGCGACATAGCCAGCGCAGGTTGGCTGCCGCGCAGATCACGCCCATTCATGCCACCGCCAGGGGCACATGAACAGCGCGCCCATCCCCCCGGCGATGGCTCTGAGGCCATTATGTGGCGGGGCGCTGGTGTTTCACTCCAAGGCGTTTTTCCTCGGCGCTTGCGTTTCTGTTCGCCAGGCTTGGGCTCCCGCGCGGCGTTGCGGCCTTGCCTTTTTTTCTTCGACCACTATGGGCGTGCCATCGCTGGCCGGCTGAAGGGCTGGTATTTCAGCCAGCCGCGCCCGGTGTTGCCGGTGGACAGTTGGCGCGCCAGCGCCACCGGCGCGATGAGCTGAGCCTTGTGGCTCAAGCCCTGATCTACCGGACCTCGTTTTATGGCCACTTCCAGTAGCGTTGCTTGCGCCTTGCACCCGATCATCCGGCATCGGCCATGGACGGCGCGCGTCAGCAGTTTCAGGAGCAGATTGATTTTTTCCGCAAGAAGCTCAATTTAGCCACCGAGCGGTGGGACGACATCGAGTGGGGCGCTATGACCGGGCGCTTATCGTCGCCGGGGCGCAAAAGGCTGATCTGTGGAGCGACGTCCGCGGCGGTGGACCAGAGTGTTGCCGGGCAAAGCATTGGGGAGTTTCGCAGAGCAGCCTGCCGCTGCCGTGGCCAAGAGCGGCTGACGGACTGACCGGTGAGGGCACGACCGCAGGATGGCCTGGCGCACGCGGGTGATTGTACCAGACCAATATCGCCAGCAGTTATGCCGCCGGTCGCTGGGCACAATTGCACGACCCCGAGTCGCTGGCGGTGCGCCCGTTTTGGCGCTACATCCACCGCGACTGCGTGCTGCATCCGCGTCCCGAGCACAAGGACTGGGGCGACGCAGGGTTTGACGTTGCGCCACGACTTCATCCGTTTTGGCGGACACACTTTCCACCCAACGGCTGGGGTTGTCATTGTACGCGCAGGCGGTGCGAGGACCCAAGCCCGGCGACGGCACCAAGCCACCCGATGGCTTGGGATGCCGGTGGATGCCAAGACCGTGCGCCACCCGGTATTGACAAGGGTGGGGCTTATGCGCCAGGGCGTCGCCCGGGCTTGCCGACGCAGTCGCTGGCTGATGCCAAGCAGGAGAAGCTGTCGCCGGAGGGGGCGGGCGCATGCGCTGGGGTCGGGAAGCGGCGGTTGTTGGGGCACACAGAAACCTACAGGCAGTAATCAAGGAAGCATTGGGGATGTACTCAGCCGCAAGCGGTCATTTCTGCCAAGAGGCTTGCAGCATGAATAATTGACGGCGGCTGACTGCGTGTCCTTGGAGATGAGCACAATATTCGCCGCAGTGCCAAACGTAGTTGCCTCACCCGACGGCTGCCAGACCCGCCAGTTGTACGGCACCACCGCTACTGCCTATGGTCGAGTCGCCTTGATGAGCAAGGACAGGCACCCGGAAATCGAGTTTGAGGACCACCCGCGCTGTCCGAAACGCGCGTGGCTCAAGCGGGCAGGCAAAACCAGATGTAATTTGATTGCTTTTGAGCTGGCACGACAACACGGCGATCGCGCCGCCATAAAAATCGATGCCACCGGGGCCGAGGCATGGTTTTGTCCGTCACAGTTACTAAAGAAAACCGGACAAAGGGCGTTCGGTTATCCCATGCCGGACAAGGAACTGGATGGGCTGCGGTTGGCGACCCTGAACGGCTAATCCGGACCTTATGATGCCAGGCCGAGTCGGCGCAAGGGCCGGAGCCACGGTGTGAATTATGGGGCAACGCCACCAAAGGTGAAACCTACCAAACCAAGACCGGTTTTCGAGAAACGCATCATTTGGCGACCGCACGCCGTACGGGGCGAGTGCCTGGAGTTGTTGCGCTGAGCCGGTAAGAGAAACCGGGTACGTGGGCCTGTCGTGACTGAATGAAATCAGCACGAGGGGCACCCGGAACCCTGAGTCTTCAGCGACCGACTCGGCACCCAGTCGTTTTTCACCAAACCTGTCCGGGAAACGTCACCCCACCGATTGACATTCGGGGGCGGAGCCGATACGAGACTTGTGCCGCAGAGCTTGAGTGCGGATCTACCAACTCTCACCCATGAAAGAAACTTTTCAGAAACGCATCATCGGCGACCGCACCGCCCACGAGTCAACCTCATGATCACCATCCAAGTCAATCACCGCCAGGTGCTGACATGCCCGGGCGAGCTGGCGCGCAAACGCAGCAACTTTAAACCCGTCATGAAGGAGATCGGCGAAGACCTGGTGTGCAGCACCAAGGCACGCTTTGCCAGCGCCACTGGCCCGGACGGTGTCAAGTGGAAGGCCAACAGTCAGGTCACCATCGACCGCTTTTGGGCCTGCACATTACGAATTACCGCAAAGACGGCAGCAACATCCCCAATCGGAACCTCAAGAAAGACGGTAGCCTGAGTAAACAGGGCTGCCGCGCTGGTGCCAAAAACCCACTGACCGGCGAAACTAAAACCCGCCATCCACCATCAATTACCAGCTCGACGGCAACAGCAGCGTGCGCATCGGCAGCCCCAAGGTGCCTACGCCGCCATGCAGCAATTTGGCGGTACCAAAGCCCAGTGGCCTCATTTGTGGGGTGACATCCCGGCCCGCCCGTTCCTGGGGTGTTTCAGCCGCAGACAAAGCCAGCATCCTCGACATCATTGGCAACTATCTGGTCGGAGAGTAGCCGTCAAGCTGCCTAAGATTCAAAGCATTTTGGTACTTTCGTGTCAGGAAAGTAATTTCGCGTCGCGTCCCCTAAGTTGTTATTTTTCCCCTTAAATATCGGAAATATCGCGCGTTTTCCCCTTTGAATATCTCACCTCCCTTCATGAATAACTCACAATGGTGCCACCACCGGTGTTGCCGGGTGCCAGCAAGGTCAGGGTCACGCGCCCGGGGCCGGGAGCGATCAACACGATGCTGGGTGCGCCGGGCGTCGTTAATGCTGTAGCAACCGAGAAAATTTGCAGCACCTCGGGTGCGGCGGCATACACAGCGTTACCCAACTGAGTCGCCGCGATCGTACAGAGCCCCGCCGAAACACCGTTGACCTGCGTGCCTGCAATAGTGCAAACTCCGGTGGAGTTGCTGCGCATGCTCACTTCCAGGCCGGACGTAGCAGTGGCGGTGATGACGCCCGAGCCTCCCACATAAACCGTTGGTGCCGACCCAAAGCTGATGGTTTGGGCCATCAGCGCCGGAATGCCGGTGCTTGTGACTCTGTTGCCCGCCGGGTCATAGCTGTAGGCAAGACTGGCACCACTGGCGTACTGAACCATGGTCAGGCGGTTCAAGGCATCGTAGGTATAGGTGTCAGCGTTGGCCCAGGCGCTCAGGCACAAGGCTGCTGCTGTGACAAGAAAACGCTGCACTGTTATGACACGCATGTTATTACTACCCTGTTGTTAGCGATTCGCGTACAGATGCCAAATTGCTTCGACTCAATTCTCCACGGCCATGTGAGCTTCAATCGTGTCTGCCGACAGGTCTGCGCCACATTCCCACTCGACAAAATACCCACCATTTTTGAGTTTCAAAAATTCGGCGATATCTTTTAATTCTTCAAAGGCTTCGTATTGAAGGTAGGGGCGAACATCAAACTGCCCGACCCGACCATCGTTGGCAATCACTGAAAAAGTCCAGTCGGTGTGGGGGGTAAGTTGCGCTATTTTCATTGGTCAAGTCCTTTGATGGGAAATGGCTTCTTGCCATTAACTGCAAGTTCCCAGTCGGCCAGAAGATTTTCTTGGTGAATTTCGATCCAGGCGACGACGAGTTTGTGCTTGTTTGGCGGTAAATAACCGGCGAGTAACTCGCCATCGGGAATGGAATCAATCCACCGAAGTTAAGCCATGTCACCCCTTGTAAGCCAGATTTGGATGAGGTTTCACATGATTTTTCGGTCGTGGCTGCTTGCGATCAGACAGTTGTCTGCGAGTTTGCCCCCAACAGTTCAAACGCCTTTCCCAAAGAGTCACCAGACAGCCCAACCCCCCAACACCACACGCGGCAGCAGGCGCTGCAAACATGGTGCGGCGAGCGCGGTTACTACGCTGCTTGTCCTGTAAACCCCGCTGCCGCTGACGCGCCCATGCACACCAAAGAAGCCAAATTGTCAGCCAAACACCTTTGCGTGCACATCGACCATCAGCGCATGCTGCGTCAGCCCTGAGACGCTCTCGAGTTTGCAGCGATGCTTGAGGCGTTTAAAGGCCTCCTCAATACGCCAGCGCCTGGGTAAAGCTCACCAAAGCTGCTGTCGGGACTTGGCTGTCTGGCAATTTGGTCGCCATCACCCGCACAAGCCCATTGGGCGTCACACACTGACCAGCCGGACCCGCGGTGCAGCACCAGAACAGCCATAATCTTCGCAGTCCCACTGGTTGGGCTTATTGAGCGTGACCGTGGCATCCACCTGATCGCTGCGCTCAGGGTGCGACTCTGCCCAACCACCACTGGACTTCTCGCAGCGCATGCAAAACCGAATATAGTGCCTAGTCAAATACGCCACCAGCCAAGCCGCCGGATAGCCCCGATCAGGATCAACACATCATCAGGCCCCAGGCACAACAGCGACTCAAACAGCATCTGCCGCTCAGCGCCATCGGCACCGTGCACGCTGGCGTGCAGCGTCAATCAGCGCCCGGCAGATACAAGACAAACAAGCGTTGAAGCCGGCTGGACCTTGTGGTGAAACAGGGCGAATCGCAGGCATCAGCACCGAGGCATCGCCTGCCACCAAACGCAGACCGTGCCAACGAGGGACCAAGCCCAACGCGTCGGCGGTTTTGACCACAAAGGTGTTCAAGTGCTCCAAACAAGTCCAGGACAACTTGTCTCGTGCTTGAGCAAAACCACGATCAGTTATGCCACGCTGCCAGTCGCCGTCAACAGACAAGCTACCAAAGAAGGAGTCGAGCATGACCTCAGAAGACGCTCGCATGGAAAGCAAAGCGCCAATCAGCTGGGCAAAGGCAACTTGCCAGTGCGCGTGAAGGCATTGGGGAGTCAGGGGCGGGCATCGGCGAAAAATTCCGCCGAATTGATGCGATCGGTGAGTTTGGAGAAAAGAGAACCAAGGGTTAACCCTATATTTGTTGACATATTCAGTTCCAATATTTTGGGGCAATTTAAAATAAATTCAACTAAATCAACAGCTTACGAGGAATATTTTACCTTAACTTCGGTGGATTGGGAATGGAATAGGTGCCTACCTGCCCCTGGTATTCTGCGTGAATATGGGCAAGGCGATGACGTTCGATGTCATTGAAAAACATTCGAATCAGTATTCCGTAGAACATTGAAATGGTTGGCATCGTTTTCCTTTTATAACCGTATCAAACCAGCAATCCGAATCTCTAATCCAGTTATCCGAGCCAGGCCCATTTTCCTTTGCGCGCCCGCCGGGTTGGCATCCAATGCACCGCCGTGCTCAGGCCCGGGTGGTTGTTGGCGGATGTGGCGGGGATTGGCCGCTGCATTGGGTTTGGTTGTATGTGGTGTCGAAATCCCGGAATCCGCTATCCTTAGTTCGTTTATTTGTAAAATAATACTACATCTGCGATATCTGCCACAAATTTAATTGGTCCTGTTTGCTCAGTAAATAGTTTGAATGTTTTTTCTGAGCTTGATAACATGCCATCCATCTTGCCAACAGCCTTATTTAGTTGGTACCAATGCTTAGTAGCATTCCCGGCAGCATATAAATCTTCAGCAAGTGAACCAATACTTTGGCCAGTTTCTCCAAATTTGCTACCATAAAATTCAAATGTTTTCGTTGACATTTGTTCATCGCCACTGATAACACTAACAGCATGCAAACCTTGATCTGAAACTGCCTTAACGCAACCAAAACCAACAATTCCTATAGGGTTTATGCACGCACCAATAGAAGATATTGCTCCTTTAAAGGCTTCTGTAATTTCAATTGCAGAATCTAAACGTATATTTTTCGCTTCTATTTCGTAGCGTTCTTTCTCGCGCAATGCCACTTCCATCAATAGTTGATGCCGTCTGTCTGAGTCAGAAGAACGGTTGTAGGTTACTTGCCCACCGGCTACTTCTTTGGCCGTCAACCCACTCACATCCACAAACCTAACCGGATTATTCATCGCATAAACATACCGATTAAGCGACTGCGCATCGGTGTCGCTCCCTGGCTTGGGGTCTTTCGAGATAAAGCGGCCCTGCGCCGGGTTGTAATAGCGGGCGCGGATGTAGACCAGGCCGTTGCCCTCATCAAACAAGCCATAGCGGCCCACATATTTGTATGGGTTGATGCTGCTGCCGCTGCTGTTGACCAGCGTGCCGAAGGGGTCGTAGGCGTAGCGGTCGGTCACGGCGCCGGTGTTGTCGGTCAGGGCCACGGTGCTGCCGCGTGAGTCGTGGTGGTAGTAACGCACGTTGTTGCTTGCGTCTACCCGCGCCACCAGGCCCAGGCCGTAGACATACCAGGCGGTGATATTGCCCGCACTGTTGGTTTCAGCCAGCACGCGCGGCAGGGCGGCGTTCACATCCAGCACAAAGCGTGTAGTGCCGGCGGCAGTGGTGCGGGCCAACCGGTTGCCGCTGCCGTCGTACTGGTAGCTGGTGGTGCCGCTGCCAGCCACCGTGTTTTGCAGCAGGCGGTCTTGCGCGTCCCACGTGTAACTGTCAGTGCCCTTGGTGGTCTGGTTGCCATTGGCATCAAAGCTCTGCGTCGTTGCGTTGACTTGTGTCAGCCGGTTGTCGCTGCTGTAGCTGTAATTGGTGCTGCTGCTGGGGATGACTGGTGCAATGGGTGCGCTACCCGTTACCTGCGTCTGGTTGCCCAGCGCGTCCAGGGTATAGGCATAACTGGCAACGGCCTGCGGGCTGGCGGGCAGGCCATTCATGTGTATCAAGGCGGTCAATCGGTTGGCATTGTCATAGCCCAGGCCGGTCAGGGTGCCGTTGGGCTGTCCAGTGCTGCCTAGGCGCCCTGCTGCGTCGTAGTTGTAGCTGGTGCTGCGGCTGGCCCAGTCGGTCAGGCTGGTCAGGCGGTTCAGGCCATCGTAGGTGTAACTGACCTGTTTGCCGTCTGGGTAGGTCAGCGAGACCAGGTTGCCTGTGGCGTCATAGGCGTAACCCACGGTTTTGCCATGCGGGCTGGTGGTGCTGGTCAGCCGCTCCAGCGCGTCGTAGCTGTAGCTGCTGCTGCCCAGGCTGTCGGTCATGGCGGTGCGCTTGCCGTTGGCATCGTAGGCAAAGCTGACGGTGCTGGCATTCGGGTTGGTAATTTGGGTCAGCCGGTCGAGCGCGTCGTAGCTGTAGCTGATCACACTGCCGTCGGGTTTGGTGAGCTGGCTGCGGTTGCCCACCGCGTCATAGCCAATCCGGGTGACAAAACCACCGGGTTCGGTCTGGGTGGTGATGCGGTTGAGTGCGTCATAGGCATAACTGGTGACATTGCCTTTGGGGTCGGTGGTGCTGATGCGGTTACCGGCGGCGTCATAGGCATGGCTCAGAATGCCCCCCAGCGCGTCGGTCACCTGCGTCAGGCGGCCCGCGTCGTCGTAGCTGAAGCTGGTGATCTGGCCTTTGGCATTGGTGCTGGTCAGCACCCGGCCCAGCGCATCCAGTGTGCTACTGCTGTTCTGGCCCAGTGCATCGGTGCTTTGTACTGCGCGGTTCAGTGCGTCGTAGCTAACGCTGCTGCTGTGGCCCAGGGCGTCGGTCACGCTGGTGCGGTTGCCTTGGGCATCATAGGCATACTGGGTGATTTGGCCCAGCGCGTTGGTGCTGCTGGTCAGGCGGCCTGCCGCGTCATACGCGTACAGGGTGACCTTGCCGCGCGGGTCGGTGCTGGTTAGCTTGCGGTCGAGCGCGTCGTAGCTGGCGCTGCTGATGCCACCCAGCGCATTGGTCACGGTGGTGGGCAGGTCTTTGGCATCGTACACGGTGGTGGTGGTGCGGCCCAGTTTGTCGGTGCTGCTGATGCGGTTGTTGTTGCCGTCGTAGCTGTAGCTCACAATGCCGCCCGCCGGGTCGGTGCTGGTGAGCAAATTGTCATTGGCATCGTAGGCGTAGGCGGTGGTGTGGCTCAGCGCGTCGGAGCGGGTCAGGCGCCTGCCTGCGGCGTCGTAAGTAAAGAGGGTGGAGTTGGTGAGCGCATCGCGGATTTGGCTCAGGTTGCCGGCCGCATCGTAAAGGTAGCTGGTGACGTTGCCACGCGCATCGGTCAGCCCAGTTGGCAGGCCGGCGCTGTCATAGGTGGTGCTGGTGACGTTGCCCAGAGCATCGGTGGTGCTGGTCAGATTGCCTTTGGCATCGTAGGCAAAGCTTGCCACCTTGCCCAGTGCGTCGGTGCGGGTTAGCGGGTTGTTGGCGCTGTCGTAGCTGATGCGGGTGGTGTTGCCCAGTGCGTCGGTCTTGACAGTGACGTTGCCACGCACGTCGTAGTCATAGGTGGTACGGTTGCCGTTGCGGTCGGTCACGCTGCTGCGGTTGCCAGCGGTATCGTAGGTATAGCGCTGGCTGTGGCCCAGTGGGTCGTCCTCTTGAATCAGGCGCAGCAGGCTGTCGTGGGTGTGGGTGCTTACCTGGCCCAGCGGGTTGGTGATGGTGGTCTGGCGCGTCAGCGGGTTGTAGACGTAGCTGGTTTGGCCAAGCTTGGCGTCCCGCTGCGAGGTGACCACGCGCAGCGCGGCATCATAAGTGTTGCTGACAAACACATTGCCACGCGGGTCGGTGGCGGTCAGCATCTGGTGGTTGGCGTCGTAGCTGTAATTGGTGATCTGGCCCGCGGGGTCGGTGGACGTGATCAAGTCGCCGGCGGGGTTATAGCTGAAGCGCACCGTGCGGCCCAGAGGGTCGGTGAGCTGGGTGATGCGCCCTGATGCGTCGTAGCTCAGGTCAATGGGCCGCCCGGCGGTGTCGGTGATGCGCGTGAGCAAGGCACCGGTGTAGCTCAGGGCAATCGTGTTGCCGTTGCGGTCAGCAATCGACTGCAGCCGCAAGTCTGCACCAAAGCGATAAACGCGCTGGTCCTTTTGCGTCAGGGTGTAGCTGGCATCAGGTGCCTTGACCAGGGTGTCAAACACGCCGTATTGCGCCGTGTAGCCGCCGCTGCCATCGGGCGCAAAGGTGACGGTGTGGCCATCGCCATGGCGCACGGTCACGTTGCTGGTGCCATCCACCGCCAGGCTGGTGTGGTAACTGTGCGTCCAGCCGAAGCCCAGCGGGCCGTTCAAGGGGTCCATGGCGTTGTAGCCGCGCTCAAAGGCAAAGCCAAGGCCTTTGCCAGGCAGTTTGAGGTCGGTGCGGTTAAAGGTGTAGTTGCCGGTAGCGGTGTTGACCGGGTCGGCAGCGTAGCCGGATGGGGCGCTGGCGCCATAGGTGGACTGGTTCTTGGTGAGCAGGACATTAGCCGGGGTGTCGCCGCAGACATTGACCGGTGTGCCACCGCCTGCGAAACCGGGGACGGTGACCGACAGCGTCTGCCGTCCGGCGGCGACTGCGGAGAAGCTGAAGCTGCCGTTGGCGGCTGATGTGGTCGCGCTGGCACCAAGGTTGACAGTGATGTTGGATAAACCCTGGCCGGTGCTGGCATCGCGGACTTGACCGGTGACGGTGCCGCCTACTGCGCAAGGGGCGTTGGGATTCAATGAATCAAAAGAAGCAAAAGACTGTCCGCTTCGCACGAGGCGAACAAAGCTGGTACTCGCGTTGTAGTTGCCGCTGGTGTTGCCGCCGCCAAAGTAGACGCTCCAAGCGCCACCCGGATCGGGCGTATAACTGGTCGAAGACCAGAACCAGTCAGCAGGTGTCCCCGGGAAAGCGGCGGTGTCGATCTCTGGCACGCCGACGGTGTAAATGTCGAGTTTGGCCAGTGACTCCAGCTCTTTCAAGTTGGGCACCCTCCAGTCGCTAAACCCTTTGTAATTGGCGGCATTGGCGGCCACCGCGGCATTCAAGGCCCCAGCCCAGTTGCCGTAAAAGGCCGTGCCAGCGGCACAAGTGCTTCCACTACGCCCATAAGAACATTGGTCCCACACAAGGCTGGTACTGCTATCCAACACGGTGCCGTTGGCGCTGACGGTAAAGGGTGCTGCAGCCCAGCCCGGGGTTAAAAAAAACATGCTCAAAATCAGTGCAACGCATTGCATTATTTGCTCCACCAGCGTGTTCATACCCACCGGGTTGGGAGTGCTACCAATAGTCATGGACAAAGCTTTCTTGGGTGGTACACCAAAATGCACCGCTAAATCTGTGGCAGGTTTCCAGATGGGCAGGCGGCTGTACAAAGCCATGTTGTAGTAATTCAGCGATTTATCAAAATGCAATTTCACTGTCCGCTTCGCACGAGGCGAACAGAGTTGGAATTGGACTTGAGTTCGTAGCTGGTGTGGCCTTTGTTGAAAATGACCGTCCATGCGGCAACCGGTTCCGTTGCAACGGTATCGCTGGTCCAGTAAGAGTAGGTTGGCGTGGCGGGGAAGTAGTTGGCGTCGATCATGGGGCCGGTCGGCAACCCGAGGTGAACAATGCTCAGCAGTTCACGCCTTGCGGGCAGGCGCCAGCCACTGGCAAAGCCGCAGCGGCCGGCTGCATTGGTGGCGGTGGGCAAGGTGACTTGGGCGTAGGGGGTCCAGTCGCCCTGACCGGTTTGCAACGACCAGATCAAGTTGGTCAGGTTGTCTTTGGTGCAAGCCCACTCGCTGGAGGCAGGGCTTGCACCGGTGTTGGCCGCGCCTGCGCAATTGAGCGCGCCATTCATGCACACCTTGGTAAAGTCAAAGCCCGCAGCGCCGCCCCCAATCTTTGGCAATGCTGCCTTGTCCCGGCCAAAACGGGCGTCCTGGCCCGGGTAGGCTGCGGCACTGCCGGTGTTGGCCGCGTTGCAGGCCACCATGGCGCTGCCGTCATAGCAGGTGGTTTGCCCGGTGTCATTGAGCAGGCCGGTGGGGCCAGCGGCCCAGGCGGTGCTGGCGCAGTGCAAGGCGCAGGTCAGCGCCATCAATGCGCGCAAAGCCCGCCGCCGCGCTGAAGCGAGTGTGGCAAGCACGGGGGAAAGAGCAGGCATGAACAAAGGCTCCAGAATGAAAAAACCGCCCGGTGCCAAAGAGCACGGGGCGGTTGAGTTCGCGTTGTTTGGCTTGGCAGTCACGGTAGCTGTCCCCCTGTTAGTTGTGTGATTTTTTTGTTGTCTGCGACACCATAACGCGGTGAATGTTGCAGCGCAAGATATTTTTTCTTGCGGCGCTGCGCCAAGCGCGCTTTTCGAAAACTGATTGATACACGATTCGTAGCGGCTGGCGCATATCAGACGGGGGCTGCAGGCCTAAAACATCCTTTAAGTTGAAGGAAGGCCGCGTTGAGGTAACTTGTCGCCTGGATGCAACGCGGCAATCGCGGCTGCAACCAGATCAAGCGGCAACAGGCGCGTCAACGGTGCGTCAAGTTAAGACAAGGAACGCGCAGCGTTGATCAAACGGACATTGGGCGCAGGTGGATGCGCCAGTAAATCCAGCACCCGCAGGCTGTCACGTTCAGAGAGCACCAGGCGCTCAGCCTGATTGATGACCGCATCTGCAGCGCGCAGCACATTGCCCAAGATAAAGTGGGGCAAATCTGTGTGGGTCAAGGCGCAGGCGCGCATCAGTTTGGCCTTGTCGGTGGCTTGAATTCGCAAGGTGATCCGGCTTTTGGTTTCTGTCGCTGGTTTGGGCATGAGGCATTCCCTTTTTTATGTGCCTTGAAAGTGAACAAGTTCCACCCTCAATCACCAGTCTATCTTGCAGCCGCCAACACGCACAACGCCTGCACCGTCTCTTTCACATCATGCACCCGCACCACGGCAGCGCCGCGTTGCACCGCCAGCAAGGCAGCTGCCAAGCTTGGTGCCAGGCGCTGTTGTGCGGACAGCGTCTGCCCCGATTCCGCGCCTGCCGTCATGCCCGCCAGTGACGACTTGCGCGACCAGCCGATCAAAAGCGGGTAGCCGGCAGCCAGCAGTTCTGACTGACGCGCCAGGAGTGCAAAATTCTGTTCCACGGTTTTGCCAAAGCCAATGCCCGGGTCAACCAAAATTCTGGTCTTTTCGACCCCCAGCCCGCACAGGGTCTGCGCAGACCGCTCTAAAAACAAGAGCACCTGCGGCACCACATCACCCTGCATCGGCTGCACCTGCATGGTTTGCGGGTCTCGGTGCATGTGCATCAGACACACCCCGCAGTTGGCGTGATGGGTTATGACCTGCGCCGCTTGCATCAAACCATCACCACCCACCCAGCGCAAGGCCCAGATGTCGTTGATGATGTCAACGCCCAAGTCCAGTACCGCCTGCATCACCTGCGGCTTGTAAGTGTCGACCGAGACGGGCACACCCAGGCTGACTGCCGCCCGCACCACCGGCAGCACACGGGCCAGTTCGTCTTGCAGGCTCAGTGGCTGGGCGCCCGGGCGTGTGGACTCGGCACCAATGTCCAAAATGTCGGCACCGTCGCGCAACAACTGCTCGCAATGCCGCAGCGCAGAGGCGGTTGAGAAGTTTTGGTCGCCATCTGAAAACGAGTCGGGCGTGACGTTGACAATGCCCATCACTTTGGGCCTGCTCAGGTCAATCTGGAACCGGGTGGTTTGCCACATCGTGCTTGGCTACAACTTTTGGTGACGCCATGAAAAACGGGGCCTGCGCCCCGCCATTACGAACTGACAGCTTTCAATCACGCCGCATGCGGTGCTGTGTCTGGCTTCACCGCGGGTGTGCCGCCGCTGCCACTGTCAGAGCCAGTGGACGGGATGCGGGGTGACCAGTCTTTGGGCGGACGCGGTTCCTTGCCGGCCATGATGTCATCCAACTGGTCGCTGTCAATGGTTTCCCACTCCAGCAGGGCCTTGGCCATGGCATGCATGTTAGAGCTGTGTTCTTCGATCAACCGGCGCGCCAAGGCATATTGCTCGTCAATGATGCGGCGCACTTCGGCATCGACCTTTTGCATGGTTTCTTCGCTCATGTTGGTGGTTTTGGTGACCGAGCGGCCCAAAAACACCTCGCCTTCGTTTTCAGCATAGACCATCGGGCCCAGGGCTGCCGTCATTCCATAGCGCATGACCATGTCACGGGCAATCTGGGTGGCGCGCTCAAAGTCGTTGCTGGCCCCGGTGGTCATCTGGTTCATGAACACTTCTTCGGCAATGCGCCCACCAAACAACATGCTGATCTGGTTCAGCATGAATTCCTTGTCGTAGCTGTAGCGGTCTTGCGCCGGCAGGCTCATGGTCACGCCCAGCGCTCGGCCACGCGGGATGATGGTGACCTTGTGCACTGGGTCGCATTTGGGCAGCAGTTTGCCAATGAGGGCGTGGCCCGACTCATGGTAAGCGGTGTTCCGACGCTCGCTCTCGGGCATGACCATGCTCTTGCGTTCCGGTCCCATCAGGATCTTGTCCTTGGCTTTCTCAAAATCCTGCATCTCCACCGTGCGGGCATTGCGACGCGCCGCCATGAGAGCCGCTTCGTTGCACAGGTTGGCCAGGTCAGCACCACTCATGCCGGGCGTGCCCCGGGCAATCACGGCAGCGTTGACGTCCTGGCTCAAGGGCACTTTGCGCATGTGCACATTCAAAATCTGCTCGCGGCCGCGAATGTCGGGCAGCGTCACATACACCTGGCGGTCAAACCGGCCCGGGCGCAACAGGGCGGCGTCCAGAATGTCGGGGCGGTTGGTGGCAGCCACCACAATCACACCCACATTGGTCTCAAAACCGTCCATCTCGACCAGCATCTGGTTCAGGGTTTGCTCACGCTCGTCATTGCCGCCACCCAGGCCAGCACCGCGCTGGCGGCCCACGGCGTCGATTTCGTCAATGAAGATGATGCAAGGCGCGTTTTTCTTGGCGTTGTCAAACATGTCACGCACCCGAGAGGCACCGACGCCGACAAACATTTCCACAAAGTCCGAGCCAGAAATGCTGAAAAACGGCACCTTGGCTTCACCGGCAATACTCTTGGCCAGCAGGGTTTTACCGGTGCCCGGCGGGCCGACCAGCAGCAAGCCACGCGGGATACGGCCACCGAGCTTCTGGAACTTGGCCGGGTCTTTCAGAAAGTCGACCACCTCTTTCACTTCTTCCTTGGCCTCGTCACAGCCCGCCACGTCAGCAAAGGTCACGGTATTGGTGCTTTCATCCAGCAGACGCGCCTTGCTCTTGCCAAAGCTGAACGCCCCACCCTTGCCACCACCCTGCATCTGGCGCATGAAATAAATCCAGACACCAATCAACAGCAACATCGGGCCCCAGCTGACCAGCAGCGTCATCAACAGCGAACCTTCTTCGCGCGGGCGCACGTCAAACTTGACATCATTGGCAATCAGGTCGCCGACCAGTCCGCGGTCGAGGTAGGTGGCGGTGGTGCGAACCTTGCGGTCGTCGTTGGTAATGGCCACAATCTCGGTGCCGCTTTGGCCTTCTTGGATGATGGCGCTTTTGATGCGGTTGTTTTTGACTTCATCCAAAAAGTCGGAGTAGCCCAGGTAGCCGGCTCCAGCTGCGGGGCGGGTGTCAAACTGCTTGAAGACGGTGAACAGCACCATCGCAATCACCAGCCAGACCGCAATTTTTGAAAACCATGGATTGTTCAAGCGAAACTCCAATAGACACTCAGTAAATAATGGGACACCGTAGGGCGCAGATTCTAGGCGTTTCACCCGGCCATATATACCGCTAGGAACCGATCAGCCTCAGCAACTGCAAGGAAATCTCACTTATTTCAAGACCAGCCCCACCAAAAAAGTCTCGGACGACTTGTCGCGCGACGCTTTGGGCTTGATGCGCTTGACGGTGACGAAGGTTTCACGAAAGCGTTTGGCCAAAATTTCATAACTGCTGCCATGAAACACCTTGGCCACCAACGCGCCTTGCGGCGTGAGATGCGCCTGGGCAAATTCGAGGGCAAGCTCCACCAGATGCTCAATGCGTGCAGCGTCTGCCGACTCGATGCCTGACAAGTTGGGTGCCATGTCTGACAGCACCACATCGGCCTTATGCCCACCCAACTGCGTTACCAACTGGGTCAGCATTGACTCTTCCCGAATGTCACCCTGAATGAATACCACACCCTCAATCGGTGCCATGGGCAACAGGTCAAGCGCAATGATGCTGCCATTCAGCGCACCAATCGCAGCCCCACCGCCGGTAGCCGACTTGGGCGACAGCTGGCGGCGCACATACTGGCTCCAGGCCCCAGGCGCAGCGCCCAGGTCCACCACCCGTTGCCCGGGTTTGATCAAATGCAGGGTTTCGTCAATTTCCTTGAGCTTGTAGGCGGCGCGCGCACGGTAGCCGTCCTTTTGCGCCAGCTTGACATAGGTGTCATTGACGTGGTCATTGAGCCACGCGCGGTTGACCTTGCTGCTTTTAACTGCTGATTTCATGTGTCGCCGATAATACCGCCATGCCTCTTATTCAACTCTCCCCTGCCCAGCGCAAAGTTCACCGCGCCGACGCCCACCACCTCGACCCGGTCGTCATGATCGGCGGCGACGGGCTGACCGACGCCGTCAAAAAAGAAGCCGATGCCGCCCTCAACGCCCATGGTCTGATCAAGGTGCGTGTGTTCTCAGACGACCGTGCCGCGCGTGAAGCCATGTTCATGACGCTAGCGGACGAACTCAGCACCGCGCCCATCCAGCACATCGGCAAGCTGCTGGTTTTGTGGCGGCCGCAGCCCGAGCGCGAAAAAGCCGTGGATGACGACCGCATGCCCGGCCCGCGTGATGTCAAGGTGCTGAAATTCAGCAAACGCGGCGGCCAGCGCCCCGAAGTCAAAACCCTGCGGGTGCTGGGCAACCAGCGCCTGACCACCGGCGGTCAGGTCAAACGTGCCAAAAAGAAACCCGTCAGCATCAAAAAACGCAATCAGGACAACTGACCGCTGATTTGAACTGGGTCAGCTTTTTCGGCCCAGCAGCATGTGCCGAAATGTCAGGCCCGCGCAAACCCATTGCAGCAGGTACAACACCGTGCCCACGCTGTGCCACAACCGTAAATCAACCCGCAGCACAATACGTGGCGCCACAGCAAACTCAAGCAGAAGCGCCAGCAACATGCCAGACACTATAAAAAGAAGAGCTGGCTTCCATTGTTTTATAAGGGCTGGCACCTGATTTGACCTGATATTCAACAACAGCAGCAAGCCACACACCACCGCCACCCAGGTCTGGGCAGAAAACAGTTTGGCAGCCATAGTACCGGCCATGGCGGGTGTGGGCAGGTGGGCAAACAGCAGCGGCACCACATAAAACCCCACCGTGGCCAGGCTGCCCCACCATAGCGCCGCAATCCAGACCGCAGCACCTGACAGCAGCGACTTCATGATGCCGGGCCGCGCCTATTGGTAGCTGACCTTCACCACCTCATAACGGCGCAGGCCACCCGGTGCCTGCACTTCGGCCACGTCGCCCTCTTCCTTGCCAATCAGGGCGCGCGCAATCGGGCTGTTGATGTTGACCAGGCGCAGCTTGATATCGGCCTCGTCTTCACCCACGATCTGGTAGGTGACCTTGTCGCCCGAGTCCTCGTCTTCAAGTTCGACCGTGGCACCAAACACCACCCGGCCATCAGCATGCAGGGTTGCCGGGTCAATGATCTGCGCAGTGGAGAGCTTGCCTTCAATCTCCTGAATGCGCCCCTCGACAAAGCCCTGTTTGTCTTTGGCCGCCTCGTACTCGGCGTTTTCGCTCAGGTCACCCTGGGCGCGCGCTTCAGAGATGGCATTGATCACAGCCGGGCGCTCAACGGTCTTGAGTTTGTGCAGTTCCGCCTTGAGGATGTCAGCGCCGCGCTTGGTAATGGGAAGGGTAGCCACGTACAGCTCCGTGAAAAAAGGTGACACAAAATGAAACCGCCGAACGTTGCCGTCCGGCGGTGTGGGCGAATTATGCCGCGATTGTTGGCTTGAGAATCCCTCAAGCAGACAGATTGACCAAATTCAGACGCCCAGCAACTGTGCGTGCATTTCTTGCACCGAAATCACGCCCAGATCATCCATGTAGCGCATGCCCTCCACCGCCGCCTCGGCACCAGCTATTGTTGTGAAGGTGGTCACGCGTGACAACAGCGCGGTGGTGCGGATCTGGCGCGAGTCGGCAATGGCGTTGCGCCGCTCTTCCACGGTGTTGATGACCAGGATGATCTCGTCGTTTTTCATCATGTCCACAATGTGCGGACGACCTTCGGCTACCTTGTAGACCGAGCCACAGGGAACCCCAGCGGCGTTGATCGTGGCGGCTGTGCCTTTGGTGGCGATCACCACAAAACCCATGGCCACCAACGATCTGGCCACCTCAATGGCGCGCGGCTTGTCGCTGCCCTTGACCGAGATAAACACCTTGCCGCTGGATCTGCCGTCTGGCAGGTGCGCCCGTGGCAGCTTGGTCTGCGCGCCCATTTGCGACTTGACAAATGCCTCGCCAAAGGTCTTGCCGACGCCCATGACCTCGCCGGTCGATTTCATCTCGGGGCCGAGGATGGTATCGACACCGGGGAACTTGACAAACGGGAAAACAGCCTCTTTGACACTGAAATAGGGTGGTGTCACCTCAGCCGTGATGCCCTGCGCCGCCAGCGTTTGGCCGACCATGCAGCGTGCCGCCACCTTGGCCAACTGCACGCCGGTGGCTTTGGACACAAACGGCACCGTCCTAGACGCCCTTGGGTTGACTTCGAGCACATAAATCACATCTTTGTCATCAATGTGCTGGATGGCAAATTGCACATTCATCAAGCCCACCACATTGAGTGCTGCGGCCATGGCGCGGGTTTGACGCTTGATCTCAAGCACGGTCTCGGTAGCCAGACTGTACGGCGGCAGCGAACACGCGGAATCACCGCTGTGCACACCAGCTTGCTCGATGTGCTCCATCACACCGCCAATAAAGCTCTGGCCTTCAGCGTCGCGCACGCAGTCCACGTCGCATTCAATGGCGTCGTTCAAGAAACGGTCCAGCAGCACCGGGGAATCATGGCTGACCTTGACCGCCTCGCGCATGTAACGCTCCAGGTCGCGCTGCTCGTGCACAATTTCCATGGCGCGGCCACCCAGCACGTAGCTCGGGCGCACCACCAGGGGGTAGCCCAGCGCGGCGGCCTTTTCCAGCGCTTCAGGTTCAGTACGCGCCGTGGCGTTGGGCGGCTGCAGCAAATGCAGCTCGTGCAACAGTTTCTGAAAACGTTCACGGTCTTCGGCCGCATCAATCATGTCGGGGCTGGTGCCGATGATGGGCACGCCATTGGCTTCCAGGCCAAGCGCCAGTTTCAAGGGCGTTTGACCACCGTATTGCACGATGACGCCGGTGGGTTTTTCTTTCTCAACGATTTCCAGCACATCTTCTAACGTCAACGGCTCAAAATACAGACGGTCTGAGGTGTCGTAGTCGGTTGAAACCGTTTCGGGGTTGCAGTTAACCATGATGGTCTCATAGCCGTCCTCACGCATCGCCAGCGCGGCGTGTACGCAGCAGTAGTCAAACTCGATGCCCTGGCCAATGCGGTTCGGGCCACCGCCCAGCACCATGATTTTTTTGCGGTTAGTCGGTTGCGCTTCGCACTCCGAGCCTTCGGCCTCGTAGGTCGAATACATGTAAGCGGTGTTGGTGGCAAATTCAGCGGCGCAGGTATCCACGCGCTTGTAGACCGGGCGCACACCCAGCGCGTGGCGACGCGCACGCACGGCGGTGTCTGTGGTTTTGAACTGCTTGGCCAGGCGGCGGTCGGAGAAGCCTTTCTGCTTCAAGGCGCGCAGTGTGGCCGCGTCAATGCTGTCAAGGGCGGTGCCGATGGGTGGCTGAGGCAGGCGCTCAATTTCCAGCTCGATCTTGACGATCTGCTCAATCTGCACCAGAAACCATTTGTCGATTTTGGTGATGTCGTGCACTTCATCCAGGCTCCAGCCGGCAGCAAAGGCATCGCCCACATACCAGATGCGGTCCGGGCCGGGCTCGCCCAGCTCTTTTTCGAGCAGTTCGCGGTCTTGCGTCTTCTCGTTCATGCCATCGACGCCGACTTCCAGGCCGCGCAGTGCTTTTTGGAACGACTCTTGGAAGGTGCGGCCTATCGCCATCACCTCACCCACCGACTTCATCTGAGTCGTCAGGCGGCTGTCGGCTGCCGGGAATTTCTCAAACGCAAAACGCGGGATCTTGGTGACCACGTAGTCAATGCTGGGCTCAAAGCTGGCTGGTGTGGCACCGCCGGTAATCTCGTTTTTAAGCTCATCCAGGGTGTAGCCCACCGCCAGCTTGGCCGCCACCTTGGCAATCGGGAAACCCGTGGCTTTGGAGGCCAGCGCGCTGGAGCGGCTGACGCGCGGGTTCATCTCAATCACCACCATGCGGCCATCCGCCGGGTTGATGGAAAACTGCACGTTCGAGCCGCCGGTATCCACACCAATTTCGCGAAGCACGGCCAGGCTGGCGTTACGCAAAATCTGGTATTCCTTGTCTGTGAGCGTCTGCGCCGGGGCCACGGTGATCGAGTCGCCGGTGTGCACACCCATCGGGTCGAGGTTTTCAATTGAGCAGACGATGATGCAGTTGTCCGCCTTGTCGCGTACCACCTCCATCTCGTACTCTTTCCAGCCGAGCAGCGATTCTTCAATCAGCAGTTCGTTGGTGGGGGATGCTTCCAGACCGCGTTTGCAGATGATCTCAAACTCTTCGGGGTTGTAGGCAATGCCGCCACCGGTGCCGCCGAGTGTGAAGCTGGGGCGAATCACCGTGGGAAACCCGACCTTTTTCTGCACGCCCCAGGCTTCCTCCATGCTGTGGGCGATGCCGGAATTGGCTGAACCCAGCCCAATTTTGGTCATCGCGTCCTTGAATTTGAGGCGGTCTTCGGCCTTGTCGATGGCCTCAGGCGTGGCACCGATCAGCTCGACCGGTTTGCCAGTAGCCGCGCCGGTGTATTTGTCCAGCACGCCGTTGTGCCATAAATCCAGCGCACAGTTCAGTGCGGTCTGGCCGCCCATGGTCGGCAAAATCGCATCCGGGCGCTCTTTGGCGATGATTTTTTCGACCGTTTTCCAGGTGATCGGCTCGATGTAGGTCACGTCGGCCGTGGCCGGGTCAGTCATGATGGTGGCCGGGTTGCTGTTGATCAGGATGACCTTGTAACCCTCTTCGCGCAGCGCCTTGCAGGCTTGCACGCCAGAGTAATCAAACTCGCAGGCCTGGCCGATGATGATGGGGCCAGCGCCAATGATCAGGATGCTTTGGATGTCGGTGCGTTTTGCCATAATTTTCGATTAAAACAGCCTCTAGCCCAATGGACAAAAGGGTTAGCGGCTCCTATATTTATATCAAATCAACTCAGGCTGGCGGTGGCCAGTTTGGCGCCAAACCAGACAAACAATCCGCCCACCAGGCTGGACAAGCCTGCCGAAAGCCGCTTGCGCTGGTTAAAAGTCTGCGCCAGTCGAGCACCGACAAAAATCAGCGCAGTCAGGTAGGCGGCGCTAAAAACCATCAGGATGGTGCTCAGAATCAGGAACGGGATCTCGGGCCGGGCGTAAGCGGGGTCAATGAACTGCACAAAAAATGACAGCAAAAACAAGATCGCCTTTGGGTTGAGCAGGCTGATCACCAGCGCCCGGCGAAACGGTTGTTGCAAGTGGGCAGCAGTTGCGGCGGCTTTGGGTGCTGACGCAGCCACTGTGCTTTGCACCGCATCGACCGGCCGACGCATACCCGCCAAGGCACCGCGCAGCAAATTCAAACCAACCCAAAACAGATAGGCCGCGCCAACGTACTTGACCACCATGAACAGCGCTGGATGGGTGCGCAACAAGCTGGCCGCACCCAAGGCGGTGCAAATCAGCAAAACAGTGTCGCCAACAAACACCCCAAACGCGCCCTGAAACCCGGCGCGAACGCCGCGTGCCGTGGCCACACTCAACACATACAGCGAGTTCGGCCCAGGCAGCAGGATGATGCCAAAGGCACCCACCACGTAGGTCCACAGGTCAGTGACGCCGTAAAAACTCACGCGCGTGCCTCCATGGAGGTGATGAAACGGTCAAATAAATAACCAATGTCGTGCGGGCCAGGTGATGCCTCTGGGTGGCCCTGAAAACAAAACGCCGGTTGGTCCGTGCGCTCCAGACCCTGAAGCGTGCCATCAAACAAACTGACATGGGTGGCGCGCAGATTGGATGGCAGGGTTGTTTCATCCACTGCAAAACCGTGGTTCTGGCTGGTGATCGAGACGCGACCACTGTCCAGATCCTTGACCGGATGGTTGGCACCATGGTGGCCAAACTTCATCTTGAAGGTTTTGGCACCACTGGCCAGCGCCATGATCTGATGGCCCAGGCAGATGCCAAAGGTGGGGATGCCAGCGTCGATCAACTCGGCGGCTGACGCAATAGCGTAGTCGCAGGGCTCGGGGTCACCCGGGCCGTTACTCAAAAAGATCCCGTCAGGCTGGAGATGGCGCACCGCAGCCGCCGAGGTCTGTGCCGGCACTATCGTGACCCTGCAGCCGCGCTGCGCCAACATGCGCAAGATGTTTTTCTTGACACCGAAATCAAAGGCCACCACGTGAAAGCGCGCGTCAGCCAGTTCTCCGTAACCTGGTTTGCCGCCCAACTCGGGGTTGAACAAGGCCCACTCGGATTCGGTCCATGCATAACTCTCGGGGCTGGAGACCACCCGGGCCAGGTCGGTACCCGCCATGGCCGGGGCGGTTTTGGCCAGCGCCTGGGCTTTGACAATGGCCTGCGGCGTCACCGCCTCGCCTGCGCCAAGTGCCAGAATGCAGCCGTTTTGTGCACCGCCACTGCGCAGCTGGCGGGTCAATTGGCGCGTGTCAATGTTGGAAATAGCCACCGTACGCTCGGCCACCAGGTAGTCACTCAGGCTCTGGGTCGAGCGGAAATTGGAGGCCAGCAGCGGCAGGTCACGAATGATCAGACCGGCCGCATGGACCTTGTTGGACTCCACATCCTGTGCATTGGTGCCGGTGTTGCCAATGTGCGGGTAGGTCAGCGTGACAATTTGCTGGCAATAGCTGGGGTCGGTGAGGATTTCCTGATAGCCGGTCATCGAGGTGTTGAACACCACCTCGCCCACCGTGGAGCCGGTGGCGCCAATGGAATGACCGATGTAGACCGTGCCGTCTGCGAGCGCCAGAATGGCAGGTGGGGTGTTTCCCTGGAGGGACAAAAGCACTGGGATCTCCGAATAGGTTACGGGTACGCCCATGCCTGCTCAAGAGTTGCCTCTTGGGTGGAATCGATAAGGGGATGGGGCTTGGGCTGCGACAGGGCGTACGCGGACTGCAAAACAGGCCGTGAGTATAGCCGAGGGGGTTGCCCGGATCACTCAAGCTCTACGCAGTCGCTGCAGCCAACGATGTGTCGGCAAAACCGTAGCCTGGCTGCTATTTTTCCAATAGTCCTGCCGTTTTCATGAGTTGGTGGACGGTTCCAGCAGCGGTTTCAGGAATCCGCAAGCTCGATCACCGTGCCCGCGGCCAGCAAATCGTCAATACGCGCCATCACCAGCAGCCCGGTGACGGAATAGGGGTCAAATTCGGGCCAGTCGATTTTGGTGCTTGGGTCAAGGTCAGACAGGCTGACATGGGCCATCGACCATTTTCCATAACGCCTTTGGACAATGCTTTCACAGTGAATCATCTCGACATTGGTGTGGCGTTGATCCGCATAGATGCGTGAATACAACTTGGTAACCACGCTGCGCTCGCCTTCAAGCACCTGCAAAAACACGCCTTGTCCCTGGCACAACACGCCGGTGATGTCGTTGGCGTGATTCCAGGCCTGTGCCGTTTTCAGAATCGAGTTGGTCATGGTGCTGGTCTGCGGACCAACCGCAGTACTGACATAAATCACGCGGATAAGCATGGTGAGAAGTCCTTGAGTGGATGGAGTGCTGAAATTTTGCCCGACTTGTCGCGTCAGCGTCTGCCTACCGAAAAAAGGCCGTAGCTGCAACGTTCGCCGACGCCTTGGCGTCAGCACTTTCTGTCCAGACGGCAGCGGGTCAGCTTTTAAGGTCGTCGACGCACCACCAGGTGACATCGTCAATGCCACACACCACCTGGTAGGCCTCAACCACCACCTCAAGCAGCACGCAGTCCGGAGCTTGCGTGAACGTCGCAAGGTCGGGGTGTTTTTGCAGGTGGGCACCCAGCAAGTGGGGGTGCATGGCAACATTGATTTGCTGCACCCGACCCACAGCACCGAGAATAAAACTGGCAAACGCGGGGCTCGAACCTTCGTGGCCGCGGCCATCGATCAATAGCGACACCCGCTGGTTTTGCATCAGGTTGGTGAATTTTCGGGTGTTGCGATACGTGGCAAAAACCAGTCGCTGCCCTTCATCCAGTGGGGTAATGGCGATCAAACTGGTGTGGGGTTGCCCGGCGTTTTCAGTGGCAAGCACGGCAAAACCAGTGGCGTCGAGCAGCGTCTGGATGCGGTCCTTGACGGAGATAGAAGAGGTCATTGAACACCAAGTTGGCTGGCTGAAACCGGCTGACCAGCGATGTTGAAAGCTTGCAGTCTACTCAAGCAGGTGTTTTGCCGCATTGCGCTCGTCTATTGATTGGTCAGGTTCCTGCCACTCACAAACACCATCTTGCGTGTCCAGCAGTTGCGCCCAACTGGCTGGACTTGGCTAAGAATACTATATAAATTATAGCTGTAAGTGCTTATTCCATAATGGCTTAATGCCAAAATGGCTCATAAACTCCTCACACATCCACCCAAGCGCACTCGCAAGTGAAATGGCGCAAAAACTGCGGTTGTTTGGTGATTTTGACGCCGCGGATGCAGGCCGCCTTTTCTTTGACCTCGGCAATCACTTCGGCCGCATAGTCAAAGTGGCTTTGGGTGTACATGCGCCGGGGGAAAGCCAGACGCACCAGCTCCATGCTGTGGTAGGTCTCAACGCCGTTGGGCAATCGCTTGCCAAACATCACCGAACCAATCTCGACGCCGCGAATACCGCCTTCCAGGTACAAGGCGTTGCACAGCGCCCAGGCTGGGTAATGGGCGATGGGCATGTTCGGTAACACGGTGCGCGCGTCGATATAGACCGCATGGCCGCCGGTGGGTTTGACAAAGCCCACACCGGCTGCTTCAAGCCGCTCGCCCAAATATTCAGCGGTGCGCAGGCGGTAGCGCAGGTAGTCTTCCTGCATGCCTTCTTCCAGCCCCACCGCCAGCGCCTCAAGATCGCGCCCGGCCAGGCCGCCGTAGGTGGGAAAGCCCTCGGTCATGATCAGCACATTACGCACCGCGTCGATCCACTCTTCGCTTTTGAGCACGATAAAGCCGCCAATATTGACCATGCCGTCTTTTTTGGCGCTCATGGTGGCACCGTCGGCATAACTGAACATTTCTTTGACGATGTCAGGAATCGGCGTGTTCTCGTAGCCGGGCTCGCGCATCTTGATGAACATGGCGTTTTCCGAGAAGCGGCAGACGTCCATGATGAAGGGTTTGCCGTACTTTTTAAGCAATGCGGCATAGGCGCGGATGTTGGCCATGGCCACCGGCTGGCCGCCACCGGTGTTGTTGGTGACGGTGAGCATGCCAAACGGAATGCGATCGCCCTGCTCTTTCAGCAAGGCCTCGGCGCGCACCAGGTCGATGTTGCCCTTGAAGGGGTGGATCAGCGCGGGCTGCAGACCTTCGGCAATCACCAGGTCCAGCGCCTCAATGCCCAGATACTCCAGGTTGGCACGGGTGGTGTCAAAGTGGCAGTTGTTGGGCACCACGTCGCCCTTTTTGCACACTGCAGTGAACAGCACCTTTTCAGCCGCACGGCCCTGGTGCGTGGGGACAAAAAACTTCATGCCGGTAATCTTCTGGATAACCGCCTCAAGCCGGTAAAAGCTGCGCGCACCAGCGTAGCTCTCGTCGCCCTCCATGATGGCACCCCACTGGCGGCTCGACATGGCACCGGTGCCCGAGTCGGTCAGCCAGTCAATCAGCACGTCTTCTGCGTGCAGCTTGAACACATTGAGTTTGGCGGCTTCCAGCAGGTCCACCCGCTCGGCGCGACTGGTCATGCGGATGGGTTCGATGCTTTTGATGCGGAAGGGTTCGATCAGGGTTTTGGGCATGATGGGCTCGTTGAAATTGAAAGTGGCGTGAAGGTAGCACCGCACAAAACCCTGTGGTGTCGGATATTTCCAACAGGCGGTAAAAAATCAGCGCAATGTGCCTTCAGGCCGTGGGTGCCTGGCGCAGGCGCTCGGCCAGGCTGAGCGCAATGTTGCGCAATAGCTGCTGCCCCATGTCGGGGTGCTGTTGTGTCACTTCATCCATCGCCTGTCGGGTCAGCACGTAGACCACCACGTCGTCGTCGGCGATCGCATCAGCACTTCTGCCAGCGTTGTCGAGCATGGCAATTTCACCCAGCAAAACACCGGGCGAGTAGCTCACAAAGCGCTGCGAACGGGCAGCCGTTGCCGCCACAATGGTGATGGACCCCTGCGTCAGAACATACAGCCGATCCCCCGGGTCGCCCTGGCGAAACAAAAATTCAGCGGCTTGCAAACGCTGCTCCACCATCACCAAGCTGAGCCACGCCTGCTGTGGCTCACTTAAACCACGCATCAGAAAGGTCTGCGACAAGGCCACACTGGCCTGCGGCTCGGTCACGCCGGCTTCTTGCAGCAGCGCACGTTCGGCCACCTCGGTGGCACGGTCAAGGTCGGGACACCAGAGCGCGCGGCCGGCATCACGAAAACAACCGTAAGCGTGCAGGCGCAGTCCATGGGCGTTGTCAACGGATACGCCGGCCAGCAGCAGCCCAACGCCGCGTTGCCGCAGGCGGTGCCAAAGCTGCTGCAACAGCATGGCGCCTGAAGCATCCATGGTGCTGACCCGTTGCATCTCCAATATCAGAAACCGGCAGTTCGGCCCAATCAGGTCAACTTCATCCCCCAGGCGTTTGGCGCTGCCAAAAAACAGCGCGCCATCGAGCTCCAGCACGGCAATGCGCTCGCGTGCCGGTTGCAGCAACCGCTCTTGGTGCGTGGCATAAATTCGACGTGAAGGTCGCTGGCTGGCGAAGAAGCGCCGGCGTACCAAGGACTGGTTCATGCTGTTGATGAACAACACCATGGAAATCAGCATACCCGCCGCCACACCTGCGGCAAAACCCAACACCACAATCGCCGCGCAAACCACCAGCACCACGGCCAGGCTGTGGCGCAATTCGCGCGATCGATCACCCCGCCTGAACTGGCCAAGCAGTTGCCGCGTCCACCGGTCCATCACCGCAACAGACATGGTCAGCATGATGCCGGCCAGGACGGCGGTGGGCACCAGCGCAATCCAGCGCGCACCCACTGTAAAGATCACTGCCAGCAAGGCGGTGGACACGACAATCGCCGTGCGGCTGCAGGTGCTGCGGCCTCCGGTGGTCAAGGCACGCGTGACCGACAATCCCAACGGGATGCCCCCCAGTGCCCCGCCCACCATATTGGCCAAACCCTGGGCCAGCAATTCGCGGCGACTGGCATGACGGGTTTGGGCAATCTGGTCGATGGCGGTGGCGGCCAGCAATGACTCCAATGACAACACCACGGCCAGCAACAATGCGGTCACCACCAGTGCGGCAGCATGCCGCTGCAGCAGGTCAATAGTGCCTGGCAACGCAAGCGGGGCCAGCGCATTGGGCAGAACCGTACTCCCGGTCAAGGTGCCCACTGTTGAGCCCAGTTGCAGCCCGGGCATCAGCACGGCCAGCAGCGCATACAAGGCCGAGCCAAGCAGCAACGCCATCAGGGCCCCGGGCACACGCGGCCAGCGGCTGTGCGCCAAGCCAACCGAGCCGGCAGTCAGCAAACCCAGCAGCAGGGCCAGGGGCTGAATTTGCGAAAACACACTCGGGTCCGTCAAACGAGCAAGGCTTGGCAAAGCCAGCAACCCCAGCAACGGGGCCAATTGCGACAGCACAATCAGCAGCGCCACACCGTTCATGAAGCCTGCCAGCCCGGGTTGGGGCACATAGCTGGCAAGTTGCCCCAGGCCCGTCAGGCCCAACAGAATCTGAAAAAACCCCACCAGCACCACGCAGGCGGCCACCACTGCCAGCAAACCTGCGACACCCTCGGGGCTGGCCATTGACCACAACGGATCGTTGGCAAGCTGCCCAACCAGACTTGCCAGCAGCAGCGCAGCCGCCGAATGGGGCGCGGCAGCCGGCGAAACATGGCGTGACAACAGCAGGTAAACCAGGCCGCCCGAAAAAATCGCCGAAAAACCGGCTGCAATACCCAACGGTGCGGCCAGCACACCCAGCACGGTAAAGGCCAGCAATCCGCGCGTCAGCACCATGGTCAGCGTGGCAAACGCATTCACGCTGCCCACAGCCAGGTCGTGCCTGAGCTGGGTCGGATTAACGCGCCAGACTGGGCTCAATGGCCAGCCTTGGCGGATGTGCCAGGAGCTGGCAGAGGCTTGATCGCCTGGGTTTTCATGGCACGTTCATACCGGCAGAAAGAGGTCTGGAACTTTAACGCAGTTTCTGACCTCGCATTTTTTTTGCATGCTGGCAGCACAGACAGCCATAAGCAAGCCCGATTGATCAGCAAAGCTTACCTGAATACTCTTTAATTGATAGCTTTCAGCGCATACCCTGAAAGGGCTGGAAGGCAATTTCATGTATAAACCTGTGCTGCGGGTATTTCCGGTAAAAACCGCCCCTCAGTGCTGCCAAAATCAGGCTCATCTGAGCGACAAAGGAAAACACATGAAGCTGAACCGCATTTGCCTGTCATTGGGCCTGATTGCTGCGCTGGCTGGCTGCGCGCTGGCACCACAAACCGGTGCCGAAAAAGACAAGACCTACCGCATCACCATCATGCACACCAACGACCATCACGGTCGTTTCTGGCACAACAGCGATGGTGAATACGGCATGGCGGCGCGCAAGACCGTGGTGGACGAGATTCGCCGTGATGTAGCTGCCGCGGGCGGCTACAGCCTGCTGCTTGACGGGGGTGATGTCAATACCGGCGTGCCTGAATCCGATTTACAGGACGCCGTGCCCGACTTCAAGGGCATGAACCTGCTGGGCTATCAGGCCATGGCGGTCGGCAACCACGAGTTTGACAAACCACTGGGTGTGCTGAAGATGCAGCGCGACCTGGCGCAGTTTCCGATGCTCTCAGCCAATATTTATGAGGGCGGCCAGCGCATGTTTGCACCCTACAAGGTTTTTGATCTGGGTGGCTTAAAGGTCGGCGTGATGGGCCTGACGACCGAAGACACAGTCAAGATGTCGCACCCTGACAACGTGGGCAAACTGGAGTTTCGCAGTGTCATCGCCGAGGCGGGCAAGGTGGTGCCCGAGCTGCGCCGTCAGGCCGACGTGGTGATCGCCGCCACCCACATGGGCCATTACGAAAACGGCAAACACGGCACCCAGGCCCCGGGTGACGTGGAAATGGCCCGGGCCGTGCCCGGCATTGACCTGGTGGTGGGTGGCCACACGCAAAACCCGGCCTGCATGAAGGCCGAAAACGTGTTGGACCGCGCCTATATACCGGGTGCCGCCTGCCAGCCCGACCGACAAAACGGGGCCTGGATTGTGCAAGCACATGAATGGGGCAAATATGTGGGGCGTGCAGATTTTGAATACCGCAATGGTGAATTCAAGCTGGTGAAATATGCGCTGATCCCGATCAATCTGAAAAAACCGGTCAAAGGCACCGACGGAAAAACCACTTTGGTGCCCTACACCAGCCAGATTGCACCAGACAAAGACATGTTGGCCTTGCTGACACCGTACCAGCAGTTCGGCCAGGAAAAGCTCAATGTCCAGATTGGGTCCGTCGACGCCCGCTTGGTCGGTGAACGTGATGTGGTACGCAAGAATGTCACCAACCTGGGCGTGCTGATCGGGCAGGCGATGATGGACAAGACGCGTGCCGACCTGGCCGTGGTCAACGCCGGTGGCGTGCGCGACTCGATTGCTGCTGGCGTCATTTCCTACAAGGATGTGCTCAAGGTACATCCGTTTGGCAACACGGTATGCACCGCCGAGCTGAGCGGCACAGAGCTGCTGGACTATCTGAACGCTGCCGCCAAGATGAGTCCTGGCTCGGGCGCCTACCCACAGTTTGCCGGGGTTGCACTTGACATCAGCGCGGGCAAGGTGTCCAACGTTCGCATCAAGGGTGCGCCGCTGGACATGGGCAAAACCTATCGCATCACGGTCAACAATTTTCAGGCGGCCGGCGGCGATGGTTACCCCAAACTGGTCAACCACCCGAGTTTTGTCAACACCGGCTTTGTCGACGCCGATGTGCTGCGCGCTTTCATCGCCGCCAGGAGTCCGATCAAGGCGGCTGAATTCGAGCCCGGCCAGTCGGTGCTGCGCCGATAATTGCAACAGTTTTAACCTAGGAGAAAGATCATGGCAAAAGGTCAGCAAAACAACAACAAGATGGTCAAAAAGCCTAAAAAAGACACCTCGCCACCCAAACCGGTGTCGGCCGATGCGGTGCGTCCCACCGTGACCACGGTGGTGCCAGTGCGCGGCAAACTCAAGAACGCTGCACGCTGATTGATCCCGCACCTGGGCAAGCCGGTGTCGCCCGCTGTACGGGTTTTGCTGTGACCGCCTTGCCAGGATGAAAAAGCCGTTACACCCCGCCAGGCCTGTGGCGGCATCCCAGTTGCCGCTCAAGCGGCTTGGCGGGCAAAAGCGGCGCGCCGATACCGGCTCAAACAATTTCTCAACCGCACAACTGGTGAAAGACCTGCGGCATTCGCAGGCTGAGCTTGAAATACAAAACAAGGCACTGCGCTTTAGCCAGGCGGCTGCCGAAGGGGCGTCTGAGCGCTTTGTCACCTTGTTCTCCAACGTGCCGTTGGCCCTGATGGTGGTTGACGAGCATGGCCAGATTCTGGAACTCAACGCACGCGCATTGGCGCTGATGCGCCCGCTGGAAGACGATCCGCCGCTAAATTTTTTGTTTCCACTGGTCAGGGACATGTCGGCCAGTCAACCGCCCACCCACCGTGTCATGCAGGGATTTGAAACTGCCAGCGCGCAGGGCACATGCGAGCTCAGTGAGCTGGAGTTTCTGGGTGGGTCCAACGGTGTGTTTGTTGGTGACCTGCACATTGCCCGCATCGACAGCGCACCCGACAGTCCGCTGAGCTATATTTGCGCCATCATCGACCAGGGCCCGCTGCTGGCACAGCGCCAGGCCCTGCAAACCAGCAGCCAGGCCTTGCAGGAGCGTAACAACGAGCTGTTGCAAAGCAAAACCCGCCTGAGCGCCATCATTGACTCATCACTGGATGTGATCATTTGCATTGACGCCAGGCAACAGGTGATTGTCTTCAACCCGGCGGCTGCAAGCTTGTTCAAATGCCCGACAGATCAGGCACTGGGGCTGGCGCTAACGCATTTTTTGCCCGACGCCGAGCGCGCACTGTCGTACAGCGATATTGCCCGCCATGCCCAAGTGGGTGAGATGATCGGTGTCACCAGCGCCGGCGAAAGCGTGCCGCTGGATGTCAGCCTGTCGTTCGAAAAGCACCCAAGCGGCGACATCATCACGCTGTTTGCGCGTGACCTGACCGTCAGCAAAAAGATGGAAGCACACCGCGCAGCACTTGAAACCCAACTGCGCGAATCGCAAAAAATGCAGGCCATTGGCACCATGGCCGGTGGCATTGCCCATGATTTCAACAACATCATCAGCGCCATACTGGGCAACGTTGAGTTGGCCAGGCAAGACGACAGCGCCAGCCCGGCGGTGACGACCAGCCTGTCTGAAATCGACAAGGCAGGGCGGCGTGCCCGGGATCTGGTGCGCCAGATCTTGACCTTTAGCCGCAATGAGCCCCCACGTCGCGTTGCGTTGCAGCTGGCCGATGTGGTGCACGAGACCATGCGCCTGATCAGGGTCACCTTGCCGCCAAAGGTCAGCCTGACGCTTGACCTGCCAGCACTGCCACCCCTGGTGCTGGCCGATGCCACGCAGGTGGAACAGGTGCTGCTGAACCTGTGCACCAATGCCATTCATGCCATTGGCCAAAACACGGGTTCGATTCGTGTGGCATTGAGCTACCGGCAACAGCCTGCCCCAGCCTTGCTAGCGCTGGGTGAGGAACTGTCTGGCGCACACATTTTGCTCAAGGTCAGCGATACCGGTTGTGGCATGAATGACGCCACGCTGGAGCGTGTGTTTGAGCCGTTTTTTACCACCAAGCCAGTCGGCCAGGGAACCGGGCTGGGGCTGTCAGTGGTGCACGGCATCATGCGCGC
Organism: Candidatus Rhodoferax mariagerensis; assembly: GCA_016719055.1. Lineage (GTDB taxonomy): Bacteria > Pseudomonadota > Gammaproteobacteria > Burkholderiales > Burkholderiaceae_C > Rhodoferax > Rhodoferax mariagerensis. Next base: position 33,828 of record JADKAW010000047.1, read on the forward strand.
GCATTCGGGGGCCATCTTGGTGCACAGCACGCCTGGCGAAGGCACTGAATTCAGCCTGTTTTTCCCGGTGGTTGACCTGCCTGCCCCGCCGCCCTGCCCGCCAGCGGCTATCGCGTCTGCTGTCAGGGGCCAGGGACAACGTGTGATGTATGTCGATGACGATGAAGCCCTGGTGTTTCTGGTCAAGCGTCTGCTGACTCGCAAGGGTTATGCGGTGGTGACTTTTTCGGACCCCCGGCTAGCGGCCCAGTCACTGCGCGACGACCCGCTGCAATGCGATTTGCTGGTTACTGACTTCAACATGCCCGGCTACAGCGGTGTGGACCTGCTGCGCGAGGTGCGCACGATTCGGCCCGACTTGCCGGTGGCACTGGCATCGGGCTATGTCACCCCGGAGATCGAGCGTGATGCGCTGGCTGCAGGTGCCCGCGCCTTGATCCACAAGCCCAATGATGTTGACGAGCTGTGCAATACCGTGCAACAACTGCTTAGCGTTGCGTCATCAGCACCGTGTCCAGCAAAGACTTGACGGACCAACTTGCGGATGTTGCCATCGTTTATGTGGACAACCATTTGCTGGTCCTTGACAAACCCGCTGGCCTGTTGAGCGTGCCAGGCCGAGGTGACGACAAACAGGACTGCCTGAGCGCTCGGGTCCAGCGGCACTACCCGCAGGCTGGCGTGGTGCACCGTCTCGACATGGCCACGTCGGGCCTGATGCTGATGGCCCGCAGCCCGCTGGCGGTGCGCCAACTGAACCAGGCGTTTGCCAGTCGCTCCGTGCAAAAGCATTATGAGGCCGTGGTGGATGGTGTATTGGCCGCACCAAGCCCAGTACCCGCCGATGACTGGTCAGAAATCAACCTGCCGATATGGCTCGACTGGCCAAACCGACCCCGGCGTGTCATCGACTTTGACAAGGGTAAGCCTAGCCAGACGCGCTGGCGTGTTATTGCAAATGACCAAGCATCTGCCACAACGCGGCTGTTGCTGCAGCCCGTGACCGGCAGATCGCACCAGTTGCGCGTGCACTTGAAGGCGATTGGGCATCCGATTCTGGGCGACGCGCTTTACGCCCCGGCAGATGTGGCAGCCAAGGCCGCTCGTTTGCTGCTGCATGCCGGTCGGCTTGACCTGCTGCATCCGGTCAGCCACGAGCCCCTGAGCTTTTTCAGCCCGGCGCCGTTTTGACTCAGGTGCGCGCGGTGCGCCCCAGAGAGTTGTCAATCAGGCGCACCATTTTTTCGGCCGCACCTTCAAGCGCCTGGTTCAGGTTGGCACCGTGGTGCTTCAAGGCCAGCGGTTGGTGCCCTTCAAGCCGGGCTTCCATCGTGCACTGGATGCTCTCCGTGGTGTTTTTCTTGCCGGCGTTTTCGTCGCTCAGATGCACCTCCACGCGGGTGATCTGGCTGGCAAAACGCTCCAAGGCTGTCTTGACCGTGCTGCTGGCCCACTGCGCCATGGCGTCTGTGCCTTCGATATGGTTGTCGGTGTGAATTTGAACTTGCATGTTGTTTTCCTTTTAAAGTAGCAGTCAGTCTGCCCCCGATGATAACGATGCCGGTGTCATAGACCTGCGACAATACACGCTTGTTTGTTGATTCGCCGGGCTGTGACCCGGCTCTTTTTTGCATGTCTGATTTTTCTGAAATAGAAGTTCGTCCCGCCACGCAGCGCGACGCCAAGGTGATCGCTGAAATCCAGGCCAGTGCCAGCCAGGCCGCCTTCAAGGCGATTTTTCCGGGTGAGGCAATGCCCGAATTTGACAGCCTGAAAAAAAGCCAGGCCTTCTGGCGCGAGGCCATCGAGTACAGCGAGCCGCAGGTGCAGGTGGCGCTGGCCGCAGGCAAGGTGGTAGGTTTTGTCGGGTATGACCGCACGCGCGACCCCAAGACCCCATCCACCACCGGTGAAATCTGGGCCATTTACGCCGACCCTGGCCATTGGGGGCAAGGGGTTGGCTTGGCCCTGTGGGACGCCGCGCGCGAGGGCCTGATTGAAGAGGGTTGCACCAAAGTCACCGCCTGGGTACCTATGGGCTACGAGCGCGCCCTGCGCTTTCACGACATGGCGGGCTTCAAACGTGAGATGACCAGCATCAAGACCGTGACGCTGGGCTCAGTCAAGGTGGAAGAGATCCGCTTCAAGCGCGATCTGAGCTAAGCAGTTTCAGGTGCGGCGCAGCACGGCGCTGCCAATTGAATAGCCCGCGCCAAACGAACAGATCACACCGATGTCTGCGCCGCGAAAGTCGTCATGATGCCGATGAAATGCAATGATTGACCCGGCCGATGCGGTATTGGCAAACTCGTTGAGGATGATGGGTGCATCGTCGGCCGTGGCATCGCGGCCCAACAGCTTGCGGCCAATCAGCTGGTTCATGGCCAAATTGGCCTGGTGCAGCCAAAAGCGCCGGACATCACCCGGAGTCAGGTCCAGTGATGCCAGATGGCCGCCAATGTGTTCGGCAGCCATCGGGCAGACTTCCTTGAAGACCTTGCGGCCTTCTTGATAGAACAACTGGTCGCGGTCGTTGGGGTCACGGTCCTCGCTACGTGACATAAAACCGGCGTTGTTGCGGATGTTGTTGGAAAACTGGGTTTTCAGCTTCGTACCCAAAATCTCGAAGCAACCCGCTGGCCCCAGGTCAAGGCGCTCTACCAGAACTGCGGTGCAAACATCACCAAAGATGAAATGGCAATCGCGGTCACGCCAGGCCAGATGCGGCGAGGTGATTTCGGGGTTGACCACCAAAATCGCCCGCGCTGAGCCACATTTGACCGCATTGGCCGCCATTTCAATGGCAAAAGTGGCTGACGAGCAGGCCACGTTCATGTCAAAACCAAAGCCGGCAATACCCAGCGCCTGCTGAATCTCAACCGCCATGGCCGGATAGGCGCGCTGCATGTTGGCCGCAGCGCAGATGACCCCGTCCACATCAGCCGTTGTTTTGCCAGCACGCGTCAGCGCGTCCTGCGCCGCCGCGACGCTGATTTCTGCCATCAGCGAGATCTGGTTGTCGGGCCGGGCTTGCAGGCGCGGACGCATGCGCGTGGGGTCAAGTACACCAGCTTTTTCAACCACATAACGCCGCTCGATGCCCGAGGCCTTGGTGATGAATTCAACGCTCGAATAGGGAATGGCGGCATGGGTGCCCGCAGCAATCTCTGCGGCGTGCGCCGTATTTTCAAGGTCGGCGAACTGGTTGAAGGTGGCCACCAGCTCGGCGTTGCTGATAATGTTGGGAGGCACATAAAGCCCGGTGCTGCTGATACAAACGCGTTGCATAAAATATTTCCAGAAAGTTTGGGGTCTACAAGCCGACACAGGGCCAATTATCTGCCTGGTATCTGATGGGAATCTGGGGCTTGCGGGCATGCCTGACAATCCAACACAATTTGACATTTTTTACGCAACCTGGATTACACCCATCATGGCCACCAGTCTTCTTGTATTGATCGATGATATTGCAGCCGTGCTTGACGATGTGGCGGTGCTGGCCAAGGTGGCTGCCAAAAAAACTGCGGGTGTGCTGGGTGATGATCTGGCGCTGAACGCCCAGCAGGTGGCCGGTGTGCAAGCTGACCGCGAGCTGCCGGTAATCTGGGCGGTATGCAAGGGGTCGTTTCGCAACAAGCTGATATTGGTGCCGGCAGCACTGCTGCTGAGTTCGTTTGCGCCCTGGGCGGTGACGCCCCTGCTGATGGCAGGCGGGCTGTTCCTGTGCTTTGAAGGTTTCGAGAAAGTCGCCCACAAGCTCTTGCACAGCCGCGCCGAAGACGCAGCACACCATGCAGCGCTGGTGCAATCCCTGGCAGATGCCACGGTGGATTTGCTGGAACTGGAAAAGGAAAAGATCAAGGGTGCCATTCGCACCGACTTCATTTTGTCCACAGAAATCATTGTGATAGCACTCGGTATTGTGCAGGGCAACACGCTGCCCACACAGATTGGCGTGCTGTCTGGCATCGCCGTGGCAATGACGATCGGGGTGTATGGCTTTGTGGCGGCGATTGTCAAGATTGACGATCTGGGTTTGTACCTGTGCCGTCAAGATGGCCGCTCGATCATGCAAAACGTCAAACGTGGCATCGGTCGCCTGCTGCTGAAGTTGGCACCCGTGCTGATGCGCGCCCTGACGGTGCTGGGCACGGTGGCCATGTTTTTGGTGGGGGGCGGCATTCTGGCGCATGGTTTGCCGGGGGTTGGGCCGTGGATTGAGCATACCGGCCAAAGCATGGGCGTTTTTGCGCCGGTGGCGGGTATGGCACTGGACGGGCTGCTGGGGGCAGTGGCCGGTGCGCTGACGCTTTTGGTGGTGACCCTGGCAGGCCGGGTGACATCGATGATCAGCAAGAAATAAGGGTCCAGCCCTTATAGAGCGGGCGGTATCAGCTATCTATTATATAGCGCAAAGTACGGGTCACGACATCAAGCCTCACCGCCAAAATGTTTTGTCAGGTTGTCGATGTACTGCTCCACCATCTTTTCAAATTCACCCTCAACAACTGGCGCTACCATCATCTTCATCAGACCCGGCAGTGGCAGGGTCAGCTCGCCTTGAATGCGCAGCTCAAGGTGCGTAGATTTTTTCTTGTCAACAATCTTCCAGCTGCCCGATACCAGTGCGTTGCCTTCACCGGACACGGGTGTCCAGACAACACTGCCCTTGGCTTGATTGGACACGTATTTGGAAGCGTAAACGGTTTGCAGGTTGACCTGTGCCAGGCCGATTTTGGCCATCTCCCATCGGTACACGCCGCCACCTAGATCAACCAATCGGTCGACCTTGGGAAAATGGCTGGCTGATGCCGGCACGTCAGACAAGGTGTCAAACACCGTTTGGTAGTTGGCCTTGACGGCAAATTCGTAGCCCAGATCGATCGAGACATTGATGGCCATGGTGAAGCGTAGGTGTGAGGTTGATGAACTGACCCGCTAATGTAAGCAGCGCGCGACAAACTGTCAAAAAAAGTGATGCAGCAGCCAGTTTGGTCAGGCTACCCAGTCAACAGGGCGCGGTGGCTCTGTTTGGTGGACAGGCAATTTGCTAACGCTCCTTGCTGTAAGGCACGCCCAGCGCCTTGGGTGCGACCGATTTGCCAATAAACCCTGCCAGCAACACCACTGTCAGCACATAGGGCAGCGCCTGGATCGCCTGCACCGGCACCTCACCCAAACCAGGCAACTGTACGCCCTGCAGGCGAATCGCGGCCGCGTCCAGAAAACCAAACAGCAGGCAAGCCCACAGCGCCTTGACCGGGTGCCAGCGGCCAAAGATGAGCGCGGCCAGTGCCATGAAGCCGCGCCCGGCCGTCATGTTTTGCGAAAAACTTGCGCTTTGGGCCAACACCAGGTAGCTGCCCGCCAAGCCACACAACAGGCCGTTGAGGGTGAGCGCGGTGTAGCGCAGGCGTGTGACCGACACCCCGGCGGCATCAACCATTTGCGGGTTTTCACCCACCGCGCGTAGGCGCAGGCCAAACCGGGTTCTAAACACCAGCCACCAGACCAGCGGCACCAGCAGCAGCGCCAGATAAACCAGCACGTTGTGCCCCAACACCCCGTCAGCCAGCACGGCGCCCAGTACCGGCAGGCCACGCGCGGCTTCGGCAATTGCCGGCATCAGGGCCTGAATGCGCACCTCGGGGCCAACCGGTGGCGTTTGCCCACCCTGATGAAACCAGGCGGCCCCCAGCACCGCGGTGATGCCTGCGGCAATGATGTTGATGGCAACGCCAGACACCACCTGGTCGCCTTTGTGGCTGACGCATGCCAGCCCATGCACCCAAGACATGCCGACTGCCACCGCCATGGCCGCCAGCAGCGCCATGGTGGTCGAACCAAACGCTGCCCCACACGCTCCGGCGGCAAAGGCCGCCAGCAGCATCTTGCCCTCCAAGGCAATGTCCACCACGCCCGAGCGCTCGGACAGCAACCCGGCCAGCGCACAAAAAATCAGCGGTGTCGACACCCGCAGCGTCGAGGCCAGCATGGCACCCAGCAAGGCGTCATCCATGAGCGGCTCCTGAAGCAGCAGACTTGGCAAACGGGCGGCTGACCCACACCAATACGCGCCCTAGCTGAGGGGCAATCACATAAGTCATCGCACCCGAAAACAGCACAATAAACCCTTGCAGCATCACCACCATGTCGCGACTGAAGCCGCGCACCTCAAACGCCACCTCGGCCCCGCCCTGAAACAGCGCGCCAAACAGCAGGCTGGCCAGCACAATGCCCAGAGGATGGTTGCGCCCCATCAGCGCCACAGCAATGCCGGTAAAGCCGGCACCACTGACATATTCAAGCAGCAGCTTGCCGCTGACCCCGGCAATCTCGTTCATGCCCACCAACCCAGCTAATGCGCCCGAAATCGACATGGCAATCAGCACCTGATGGCGGGCGTTGATGCCGGCGTATTCAGCCGCACTGGGGCTGGAGCCCACGGCCCGCAGCTGGTAGCCCGCGCGGGTGCGCCACAAAAACAGGTAGATCAGCACCGCTGCCAGCAACGCCAGCAACACACTCAGGTTCAATGGCGACGACGGCCACTCAACGCCCAGCCAGGCCAGCGCCTGGTGCATGCCCGGCAACTTGGCCGACTCGGCAAACTCGACACTTTCCACCGACATGCTGCCCTTGGGTCGCAGGTGGTTGACCAGCAGATACACCAGCACGCTGCTGGCAATAAAGTTGAACATGATGGTGGTGATCACCACATGGCTGCCGCGGTAGGCCTGCAAATAGGCTGGCACGGCCGCCCAGGCCAGCCCAAACATGACACCTGCAACCATCATCAGCGGCAGCATGGCCCAGCCGGGCAAAAAAGCCGACCACCACAAAGCCACCAACCCGGTGCCCAGGCCACCCATGGTGGCCTGCCCTTCGCCACCAATATTGAACAGGCCGCCATGAAAAGCCACCGCCACCGCCAGCCCGGTAAAAACAAAAGTGGTGGCGTAATACAGGGTGTAGCTGATGCCCCGGGCCGAGCCAAACGCCCCCTGCACCAGTACCTGAATCACCAGCAGCGGGTCTTGCCCGACCAAAGCCACCACGGCGCCAGCCGCCAGCAGGGCCACCAGCAAGCTCACCAGCGGCAGCAATACCAAATCTGCCCAACGCGGTAAAGGGTTCATGCATTGCCACCCGTCATCAGCAGGCCCAGGGCGGCTTCGGAGCAATCGGCAATCGGCAGTTCGCCGGCGATGCGGCCCTGGTTCATTACCAGCACCCGGTCTGACAGCGCCAGAATTTCGGGGAGCAGGTACCTTGTTGGGAATGTTTGCAAATTGCGCATTTCTAATTGCCTTAACAAGGTGTGCTCTGCTACCAGGGCTTGTTTAAGGTCTGACATAAAGCACTTTTCCTTCACGTTGGGCGCGGCCTACCACATGATTGGGGGAAACTTTCCAGTAGTCGAATTCTTCGCGACTGTAGAGCAAGATGTCTTTGGCAAACGGAAAGTCGCGCAGCGCCATCGACAGACGGGCAGTTTCTGCACGGCGACTGCGTTGCGCTGAAAAAGGAGCCTGCTCAATCACCATCAGGTCAATATCAGAATCCGGTCTGGCATCGCCCCGAGCGTATGAGCCAAGCAGGATGACGGTTTCCGGGTCAACTTCGCAGACGATGATGCTGACCATTTGGTCGATGGCTTCTGCTGGCAAGGTTGGCATGAGGCGTACTCTGCTAAAGAATTTATATATAAAAGAGCGTTCTAGCCCTTGCTGGTAAAGCGCAGGTAGCTATTTTTAGCATAGCTGCTGTGGAATCAATCGTTTTCATTCGATGTGACCAAGGCGCGGATGACTTGACTGCTGGAAACGTCAAGGGCTGCCCAGAATCAGCTTTTCGACTTGGGATTTTGCGTCGTCAAGTTTTTGTTTGGCTTGCTGGCGCAGGGTTGCGGCTTCGCTATGAATTTTCTTAATGGATTCAACAATTAATTTTTGAATATTTATTGGTGGTGCTGGAATTAAAACATTTCCGATTTCTGTCTGAGTGATTGCAGGATAGTTTCCTCCACTTGTGAAGTCAAAGCTGCTGGCTTTGAACTGGGTGTTACCGGTTTTGCGCACCAGTTCGTCAGGCGACAGCAAGCCGTCAGCCGCTGCCACGTTGGTGTGACCATCGTCATGGATGATCATGTTCATCTTGGCAGTGCGGGCGATTTGCTCGTTGATCTCGATGCCAATCAGGTATTTCACGGCAAAGTCGAGCCAGTGGCGAAAGTGCTGGGCACCTTCCGGGCGACTTTGGGACGGTATGGCGATTTGATCCGGGTAGTTGCTGTCGGCCTCAAAACGCACTTTGTCCAGGGCCTGCAGCAAAAAACCGCCACTGCCGCAGGAGGTGTCCAGCACGCGGCTTTCATGGGTGATGGGCAACACATCGACGATGAACTTGACGATCGGTCGGGGGGTGAAATACTGGCCAAAGTCGCCGCGAAAGAACGAACCCATAAAGGTCTCGAAGGCGCGGCCCTTGCTGTCGAGGTCGGTATCTGACAGGTTGATGTCTTGCAGGTAGCCCACCACCACGCGGATTTTGCTGGCCCGCAGGCGGATGTCGTCTTTGAAGACTTCCGGGTTTTTTTCGGCCTTCCTGGTACAGCGCACGCATTCGGGTGTGCAGGGCGGTGTTGGTTTCTTCTTCGGTATCAAGGGCAAATATCTGAAAATCGTAGGGCTGGCACTGTTTGTGCGGCTTGCGTTCGTCCCATATCTTGCAAAAGATCAGCTTGTCGAGTTCATCAAACGCTTCAGACGGATTGAGTTCGCCGCCACCCCACAGCGCCTGATGTGCCTGTTTGCAGCGGGCAGTCAGCTCGTCCTGGGTGACGATGGTCAGGGGTTGCAGCATTTGGCCTTCTGGCGTGCTGCCGCCACCATAGGCCTACCAGTGTCAGGAAGGCATCGGCCTGGACTTTTTCCTCCGGGTTGTCAAGGTTCCGGCGCTTGTTTTGGTGGATATAGACAATGTATTTTTCGTTGTCTTCAAAGCGGATCAGTTTTCGGGCAATGCCCTGGGCGATCAGGTTTTTCATAATGTTGAGTGCTAAATACCCAGAGTTCATGCCGCCATGTTATGGAGTCGGTCGATGCGGCAAAACCGCACAATTGCGCCGATCTGACTGCAGTCGCTGCGTTCCAAGTGCAATACCGGCAAGGCATCAAGACAGGAGGTGCGCTGCTTCAGTGCCAGTGCGATGATTGAGCGTTTCAACTGCATAAATCCGAGTATCTCATCTTAGATTCTCGGCAATACTTTGATGGCTATGCACGAACAATGCATGTCCCCAAAATGGGTGTAACAATGCCAGCAAAAGGAGTTTGATATGAACATCACCCTCTCGGTAGATGAGCAAGTGGCACAGCGTGCGCGTGAGGCGGCCCAGAAAATGGGCAAAAGCCTTAATCAGGTTGTGCGCGATTACCTGGAGCAACTGGCCAGTGGCAGTCGGCGCGAGCAAGCCTGGTCACAGTTTGAAGCGCATTGCCTACAATCGCCAGCGCAGCTTCAAGGCTGGCGTTTTGATCGCGACGAGGCCAACCAACGGTAAACCGCCCATCACCGACCATGGCAGTACGCAGCTTAATTGACACCAATATCCTGGTCTATGCAGAGGCCAGCGATGAGCCCGACAAACAGCGAGCCGCGTTGGCACTGCTCAAGCACCTGTTTGAATCCGCCACTGGTGTGCTCTCGACTCAGGTGCTCAAAGAGTACTGCAACGTCGCCCTCAAAAAAGCTCAAACTGCCACCGGAACACATCCGGGCGCAACTTGATCTGTACGAGCTTTTTGAAATCGTTCAGGTCACCCCTGCCATTATTCGCAGTGGGCTGCAATTGCACCAAACCCGCAGCCTTGCTTTTTACGATGCCTTGGTACTGGCCAGTGCCCAAGCCGCTGGGTGCAGCGTGCTGTACACCGAAGACATGAACACAAATGAGATCGTGGGCGGCGTGCGGATCGTCAACCCACTGCTGCCCTGAGGCAGCGTCTCACGTATTACCTCCCGTCATCAGCAGGCCCAGGGCGGCTTCGGAGCAATCAGCAATCGGCAGCTCACCAGCAATGCGACCCTGGTTCATCACCAGCACCCGGTCTGACAGTGCCAGAATTTCATCGAGCTCGCTCGACACCACCAGCACCGCACAACCCGCCTGGCGCAGGGCACGCAACTGGCCGTAAATGAACTCGATGGCGCCAATGTCCACACCACGGGTGGGCTGCCCCACCAGCAGCACCCTGGGTGCACGGCCCAGTTCGCGCGCCAGCACCAGCTTTTGCTGGTTGCCGCCCGAGAACTTGCTGCTGGGCAGCTCGGTGTCGCGCGGGCGCACGTCAAAACGTTCCATCATGTCCGCTGTGGCCTGGCGCATGTGGTGGTGGTTCATCCAGCCGCGTGTGGCGTAGTCCGGCAAATCGTCATAACCCAGCGCCGCAGATTCCCATGCCGCAAAAGCCATCACCAGCGCGCGCGCATGGCGGTCTTCGGGCACATGGGCCAGGCCCAAATGCCGGGCCATGCTGGGGCTGAGCCAGTGCCGATTGTCAAACGGGTGGCCCAGCAGCTGCAGATGCCCGTATTTGGGCGTGAGCATTCCAGTCAGCACATCCATCAGCTCGCTTTGGCCGTTGCCCGAGACTCCGGCCACACCGACTATCTCGCCGGCGCGCAGGGTCAGGCCCACGTCTTTGAGGCGTTCTACCCCCAGACTGTCGGTCACCGACAGGTGCTCGGCTTCCAGCAAAATCTCGCCGGCCACGGCCACTTGGCCGGCTTCACGGCCCATATTGACGCGCCGGCCCACCATGGCCTGCGCCAGCCCCTCCACCGAGGCCTGGGCAATAGGCAGGTCTTGCACCACGCGCCCAGCGCGCATCACGGTCACGGTGTCGCACAAGGCCATCACTTCCTTGAGTTTGTGGGTGATCAGGATCAGCGTGGTACCTTGTTCGCGCAGACGCTTGAGCACACCAAACAGCTGGGTGGTTTCCTGCGGTGTCAGCACGGCAGTGGGTTCGTCCAGAATCAAAATTTTGGCACCGCGGTACAGCGCCTTCAAAATCTCAAGGCGCTGTCGGTCGCCCACCGGCAAATCAGCCACCAGTGTGTTCAGCTCGATATGCAAGCCGGTGGACTGCATCAGGGCATTGAGCTTGCTGCGCACCTGGGTGCTGGCCCGCTGCAGCAACCAGTGCGGCTCAGCTCCCAGCATCACATTGTCTAGCGCGCTCAAGGTGTCCACCAGCATGAAGTGCTGATGCACCATGCCAATACCCAGGGCAATGGCGTCGTCGGCATTGCGAATGCTGGCAGCCTGGCCGTTTACCTCAATCCGCCCGCTGTCGGCCTGGTAAAAACCATACAGCACCGACATCAGCGTGCTTTTACCCGCGCCGTTTTCACCCACAATGCCATGCACCGTGCCCGCCACCACGCGCAGGTCAACATCGGCATTGGCAGCCACGGCGCCAAACTGCTTGCAGATGCCGGTCATGCACACGGCAGATGCCATCGGGTCAGGCATGTTTTACGGCTCCAGCCCTTGATGAATAAGCGCTACCAGCTATCTTTATCAGAGCTGTTGCGCGACCGATCAATATTTGCAGGCGTTGTCGGCCATGTAGTCGGCCACCTTGATCTTGCCGCTGATGATGTCGGCCTTGGCGGCGTCAAGCTTTTTCTTCATGTCAGCGGTGACCAGGCTGGCATTATGGGTGTCCATCGCGTAGCCCACACCGTCTTCTTTCAGGCCCAGCACCAGCAGGCCGGGTTTGTAGGACTTGACGGCGTTGTATACCGCCACGTCCACCCCTTTGACCATCGAGGTCAGCATGGTGCCGGGTTGCAGATGATTCTGGTTGCTGTCCACACCAATAGCCAGCTTTTTGCTGTCTTTTGCAGCCTGGTAGACACCAATGCCGGTGCCACCGGCAGCGGCAAATACCACGTCAGCACCCTTGGCGAACTGCGCCTTGGCCAGCTCACCGCCGCGCGCCGGGTCGTTCCAGGCCGCGCCGGTGGTGCCGGTCATGTTGGCAAACACCTCGGCCTTGGGGTTGGCAAACTTGGCACCCTGCTCGTAGCCGCATTGAAACTTGCGAATCAACGGAATGTCCATGCCACCGACAAAGCCGACCTTGCCGGTCTTGCTGGCCATGGCCGCCATGGCACCGACCAAAAAGCTGCCTTCCTGCTCCTTGAACACCACCGACTGCACATTGGGCAGGCTGACCACCATGTCGATGATGGCGAACTGCAGCTTGGGAAACTCTTTGGCCAGCTTTTCGATGGCCGAAGCCTGGCCAAAACCAATGCCCACAATCGGGCTGGCACCTTTTTCGGCCATGCGGCGCAGCGCCTGCTCGCGCTGCGACTCGTTGGTGACTTCAAACTCCAGGTAGGTTTTACCAGTTTCTTTTTTCCACTTTTCCATGCCGTTGTAGGCGGCTTCGTTGAACGATTTGTCAAACTTGCCACCCATGTCAAACACCACGGCGGGCTCGGCCAGCAGCGCAGTGCTGGTTAATGCGGCACAGGCCAGAACACTCAGGCGAAAAGCGGTTTTCAAAGTCATGGCAAATCTCTTTCAAAAAGTTGTAAATCAGACCAGCAATGACTATGCCATGATTTTGGGCATTTCATCCCAGGCGACATAATTGCCGCCTCTGAATAACGACTAGCCAACGCTCATGATTCTGGTTGCCGGCTCTGCCAATCTGGACTTTGTGGTCCGTGCCCATCACATTCCTGGTCCGGGCGAAACCGTGCTGGGGCAACAGTTTTGCACCTACCCCGGTGGCAAGGGTGCCAACCAGGCAGTGGCCTGCGCCCGCGCCGGTGGCGCGCCCACCCAGATGTTGCTGGCGCTGGGGCAGGACGCGTATGCCGAGCCCTTGCTGGATTCGCTGCGCAGCGCTGGTGTAGTTCTCCATACCGTGCTAGCCCCCGACCAGCCTACCGGATGTGCTTTCATTTGTGTAGCAGGCAATGCGGAAAACGCCATCACCGTAGCCCCCGGCGCCAACGCCTTCCTGCAAAGCCAGCACCTGCCTGATTTGGCCGGTGTGAGTCATTTACTGATGCAACTGGAGATTGCGCTGCCTACCGTAATGGCTTACGCGCAAGCGGCCCGGGCGCGCGGCGTACAGGTGGTGTTGAATGCGGCGCCAGCGCAAGCGCTGCCAGACGAGCTGCTGCAGGCCGTAGACGTGCTGATCGTCAACGAAGGCGAATTGGCTGCGCTGGTGTCACACCCCGGCAGCTTCGTGCTGAACCTGGCGCAACTAGCGGTGCCCTGTGTGGTGGTCACGCTGGGCCATCGTGGCTGTGTGGCGCGTGTTGGCAACACTTTTTTGACCCAACCCGCGTTTGATGTGCAAGCGGTGGACACCACCGGGGCCGGCGACACATTTTGCGGCGTGCTGGTGGCGAAACTAAGCCAGGGTGCCGGCATGGTGGCAGCTATGCGCCAGGCCAGTGCGGCGGCGGCGCTGGCTTGCACCGTGGCGGGTGCGCAGTCGAGCATTCCGTCGGCTGCTGCGCTGGCAGAGTTTTTGGCGCTGGCAGCGCCGAATGGTGTTGACGATGAGGCGGACTTGCGGAGGTATTGCGGATTGGGGTGACCTTGGATAGACACAACTAGACCGCGTCCGTCCATGCTGATTTTGATGTCCTCGCGTTGGAGTGCCCCTGTGAAGCCGGCGCTGGAGAACTGGGCACCTTGGTCGCTGTTGAAGATGTCGGGCTTGCCATAGTTGCGCAGCGGCGCCTTTGCAGCGTACCCAACCCGGCCACCTATTGTGAGGACCGCATTGCGGACGAATACCCCAAGGGCATCCCAAAAACGTCGAACGCTGGCACCATAGGGACCAAAAAGCTCAGCGACCTGTTTGGCACTGACGAATGAGGACTTCGACAGCAGCGAATCACCTGAAAATTGAAATCTGTTTTAGTATTGCCGTGAGAGAAGTGGTCCCGACTTGATAACAGTACGGTGGTCAAGAACTTCGATGCTCTTTTCAGTGATTGGCCAGACATAAGAGTTTTAAATCTTAATTTGCCCGCCTTAGGAGGCTCAAATGGCTAGAAATTCACATCCGACCGGCGCGACTGGAAAGTCTTATCCGATTGCAAAAGAAGACCATGCTAGATTCGCTGACCGCATGACCGACACCATCCTCAATCTGGTATCGAAGGTGCCGTCTTCATCAGAAGTCTACAGCTCAACTCCTGATGCACGTGCAAGACAGTTAGCCCGCAACGCTGCACGGACCAGTGCCGGCATATCAGGTGGTGCCGCCCTGGCCCCAGGCCCACTGGGCATGTTGACCATTCTTCCAGACCTGGTGGGCGTATGGCGCGTGCAAGCGCAAATGGTGTCAGACATAGCGGCAATCTACGGCAAAACAGCCACATTGACCCAGGAACAGATGGTTTACTGCCTGTTCAAGCAGTCAGCTGCTCAATTGTTGCGCGACCTCGTCGTGCGTGAAGGCGGCCGTTACCTGGTACTTCCAGCGACCATGCGGATGATGCGAAATCTGATTGCAAAAATTGGCATCAAGGTCGGTCAACGCAGCGTCGGCAAAGCGGTTGCGCGCTACGCACCCCTGGTGGGTGCGCTAGGCGTCGGAGCGTACGCGTACTATGACACCCAGAAGGTTGCGGACACAGCTATCGATTTGTTCAGCAGCGAGGTGGTTGTTCAAGCCGAGACCCCTGATGAACCGAGTTCGTAAGTTGATGCTGCTCCACTGTAGATAATTGGTGCAACTTGCGACCTGAAATTCAGGCCGCTGGCACATCCCCGGTTTTTTGCCATAGTTGACTTTTTTGAGGAAATTCCATGCGCTATCGCCTGCTGGGCCGCACCGGCCTTTATGTTTCTGAACTTTGCCTGGGAACCATGACATTTGGTGACCAAGGTTGGTGGAAAGTTTTGGGGGGCCTTGGGCAAGAAGTCGCCACAGGCTTGGTCAAGCAGGCATTTGATGCCGGGGTCAACTTCATCGACACAGCCAATATCTATTCTTTCGGTGAATCCGAAAAGCTGACCGGCACAGCCATCAAAACATTGGGGCTCCCCCGGGATGAACTGGTCATTGCCACCAAAGCCACCGGCGTCATGAATGAGAAAACAGTCAATGGATTAGGACAATCCCGGTTTCACCTGATGAACGAGCTTGATGCCAGTCTGAAACGCCTGCAACTTGACCACATTGACCTGTACCAATTGCATGGCTTTGACCCCTTTGACGCCGCTGGAGGAGTCATTGGCTACCCTGAATGACATGGTGCGCTGCGGAAAAGTGCGTTACATCGGCTTGTGCAACATGGCGGCCTGGCAAATCATGAAGGCTTTGGGGATTTCCGAGAAAAATCATTGGGCGCGGTTTGAGAGTGTGCAGGCCTACTACACCGTTGCTGGTCGGGACCTGGAGCGTGAGGTACTGCCCTTGTTGCAGGACCAACAGCTTGGTCTCATGGTCTGGAGTCCGTTGGCAGGCGGCCTGCTCAGCGGCAAGTTCAGTCCTGATGGCACGGGGCCAGAGGGTACACGCCGGGCCAGCTTCGACTTTCCCTTGATTGACAAGCCAAAAGCGTTCCGGGTCATTGATGTCATGCGGCCTATCGCCCAACAGCATCAGGTATCCGTATCGCAGGTCGCCCTGGCCTGGCTATTGAGCCGTCCTCAGGTCAGTACGGTCATCATCGGTGCCAAAACGCCAGAGCAGCTTGCTGACAATCTTGGCGCCGGCAAACTTGAATTGAGTGCAGATGAATTGAAGGCACTTGACGAGGTAAGTGCCATGACAGAGGAATACCCGGGCTGGATGCTGGCCAGACAGGCGATGCCACGCATCAAACCGCCTGTGAAAGATTGACTGCCCTATGCCAGGTGTCGCGAACTCCTCATCGCCAAGCCAAAAACTGACTTCGCCTTTCTTTGGCAACTGTAGGTCAATGCGGCATTGGTCAGCTGGGGTACCCTTTTGGCGACAAGTGCATTGCCTGCGCATCACAATGCCCAAATGACAAAACGGCAGCAAACTCTGGGTGAGGAAATCGCCAATAGCGTGAGCCATGGTGTGGCCCTGCTCGCGGCCATTGCCAGCGTGCCTTTTTTGATGGCATCTGCACAAAATCTGAGCGTGGCCAGTTTCGTCGGTGCTGCGGTTTTCGCTGCAACCATGGTGTTGCTCTATTTGGCATCGACGCTTTACCACGCGATGCCCCCGGGGCGCGCCAAACGCGTTTTCTGCAAGCTCGACCACGGCGCCATCTACTTGTTTATCGCCGGCAGTTACACGCCATTTTCATTGGGAGCACTTGGCGGCCCGTGGGGTTGGAGCCTTTTTGGGCTGGTTTGGTCGCTCGCTGCGATTGGCATAACGTTGAAAGCTTTTGACCGACTGTCGCACCCGTGGCTGTCCACAGGCCTTTACCTCGCCATGGGATGGCTGGTCGTCATTGCAGCTGTTCCATTACTTGAGCGGGTGCCCCTGCCTGGGGTGATGTGGTTGGTGGCTGGCGGCTTGGCGTACACGGTGGGCGTGGTGTTTTTCGTGCTGGACTCCCGTCTGCGGTATTCGCACGCCGTTTGGCACGGCTTTGTCGCATTGGGCACCGGTTGTCACTTTGTTGCTGTGCTCGGGTACGCAGCATAGGGAGCTTGCTGCAAGGCTCAAAACGAAGAACCCGGCAGCACCAAGAACGCAAGCTCCTGGCCGCTGGAGGTTCGGCCCAATGTCGCGTTGCGGTGAGCGCATCGCCCATTTTCAAGAGACTTTGGCCGCCTCAAAGCCAACCTCCTGGCGTGAAAAGAGGCGTTCTGCCTGCTCGAATCCGCGGGGCGAACACGCTCGCCTCTGGTCTTGCCGATTGGCAACCAAGCACTACGGCGTCGTGGCTGACCCGGCACGGGTATCCGCGCCGCGCGGGCACCCAGCCGGCTCGCATAAATAAATCACCCCAATACAAGGATGGCGCAAGCGCCTGCCGGCAAAACGTTGTGCTACCGCCGACCAAAAAAGTCGTCAATTTGCCCATCCTGCCTGGAGCAGTTAGGGTGGCCATCGGGGTTTATCCGGGCGCGACCGTGATTCGGCCGCAATGGCTTGGGCTGTTGCTGGACTTCGTGGGCGTTGAGTTTGTCGTCTTTGGCAAGATCGGCACGGGTTTTGGTGTGGCTGCCTTGTTGCCTGCCATCATGGCCCTGGCGGGCATCACGGTAGGCAGTTGCGCCAGAAGCGATGCTGTGCCGTCTTTGAATGGGGAACCGGCTCGGTGGCGCAATTTTTGCCAATAGCTCTGGTCACCGGGCATATTTTTTTGCAGGGCAATGCGTCAGGTCAAAGACGGCAAGGCTTGCCGCTTCGCTCCATCCAGCGTTTGCCCTTGCTCTGTCTTCCACTCCAGCCAGCCGTTGGCTGAGCGACCCAGTATCGCGATGGCGGCCATGCTGGGGCTGGAGAACAGGTAGTCGCGGGTAAAGACGCAGTGTTTGCCTTGCAGCAGCAGCACGCCGTCGGTAACGAGTTGTTCACGGAAGCGCTCTTGCGATGTGCCTTTGATAGATGCTACGTTGTCAACACGGGCAGTTGAGCCTTTGTGCACCACAAACCCCTCGGATGTGTATTCCCCTACGCCGTTGGCCTCTGGCCCTTTGCAATAGAACAACTCAGGCGGCCCGGCATGTCCCTTGCTGGTGCTTAGGCCATTCGTCAGCGGTTCAAAAACGGGCTGCCCCAAGGTGGCTAACAAAGTGGCCGCTGTCTCATGTATCTCGTGGCAGTCCGCTTGCAGTGGCGCGGGGGTATAGGGCTGGGAGCCAGTGTTGCCATTCTCCAGACTGTAGCGCCCGGCCTGGGTGGCCTGTGCAATGGCAAACCACTCCAGAAACATCGCATGCGTTTGCGTCAGGCTGTTGGTCAACGAAATCACGACCATTGCCCGGTTCCAGAAATCTTTGTTCTGGTTGTGCTGCACCAGACGGTTGCCTACGTTGCCAGATTGTCCAATGTAGGCGCGCGGTAACCCGGCTTCGGACAAGTCGCCCAGCAAAAAGTACACGCCCACTTGCTGCGCCTCAGGCATTTTGAGGAAGTCCGCCAACTGGCTGCGTGGCACTTCAATCACGCGAACAATACGCGTGGTGATTTCGGCCACCCGCATGCCGCGCGGGTCGCCAGAGGGAAGGTATATCTGGATGGTTTGGGGGCGTGGCATCAGGTTCTCTTGTGTATTTTGACCAGCACCGAGTGTTCGTCAAAGTCAAATTCAGCGGGCGGATTGCCGTTTTCAGCCAGCAGCGCCTGCGCCCGCTGCACGCCGTAACCGAAGCGGTTGACATAACCCAGCGACTTCAGCGCCTCGGCAATCACCGGGTTGCGGTAGCTGTTGCGGGTGGGAAAGTTGGCAAGTGTTGCCTCGCCATACAGGCCACCGGGGTTTTGAATCTCGATGTGGTCGGCAAACACATAAAAGCGGATGGGCGAATGGCTGGCGTAGTTGCGGTGCATCACCGCGTTCATCAGCAACTCGCGCAGGGCACCTTCGGGGTAGTTTGGCACCAGTTTCTCTTGCAAGGGGTTGACCGACACCATGGCGGTTTTAATCACCAGCCGCAGCCGCGCCAGCAGCTCTTTGAGCACGCTTGGCAAATCGCCCGCCACCTCGGCCTGGTCGATTGGCACCTCGGCAAGCGAGATGCCAGCAAACTCCAGATACTGCACATAGGCTCCGGCCAAGAAAAAGCGCGGCCTTTTGCCGACCAGCAACACCCCCGCATGGGTGGCGCAGCGCCGATCCGGGTCATACAGGCGCAGTGAAGCCAGTTGCTGCTCCAGCGGGCGGTGGTTGGCGGCAATGGTTTCGGCATCCACGGCCTCGCGCCGGTAGGCATCAAACTGGCCCAGCGCCAAGTCTTCCATCTTGGCCTCCAGGCAGGGCTGGGCATCGAAGGACTTGGCCTGGGCGACGCGCCGCTCGTACAACACGCGCTCTTCCTGCTCGTTGGCAATCGCCTTGCGTGGGCCAATGCGGATGTACACCCGCCCCTTGTAGCGCACCGGTGGCAAGTCAGATGGATGCACCTCCACCACGGCCACGTCACCCCCTGCCAGGGAAAACTTGGCCACGTTCATCATCGGCTGCGGCAGGATGTTGCCGTCCGAGCGAATGCCAGCCAGGTTTTTGAGCAAATCGTCGGTCGCCTGGATACCTGCCAAAGAACCATCGTCCTTTACGCCGACCAGCAGATAACCGGGCCGCCGGTGATTGGGCAAGTCATTGGCAAAGGCACATATTGCTTGGCCAAACTTGTCGGTGTTGGTGGTCGATTCGGTGCGCTCGCAGGTGTCTGATTCGAGATCAGCCAGTAGCGCCTTTAACTGGTCTTCGTTCAGCATGGTGGATTTATATGACAAATAGGCCTCTAGCTCTTATTAGATAAGCGCAAGGAGCTATAAATAATGAAGCGATTCCATTCCAGTATTGATTCTGCGCTATGACGTTTGAACTTTTGTTTTGGGTTATTTGCATTGACTAACTTCAAATGAACCTCCAACTTGATCTGGCCGGATCAATAGTTCAATTCAAGCCTGTCCCACGTTTTTCTTGATTTTTTCTGTGCAACGGTCTCTTTCCGTAGTTCCGAACGAACTGTGAAATCGCGTTTCAGCTTTTCCACATTGTTCGCGGCGCCCATCGTTCAACTCCAGTGTGAGTGCCGGTCGCCCGCGGTTCTCAGTACAAAATCAAACCCTTGAACCTTAAGTAATGCACTCTTTAGGCCTGCAGATGCGACTTGGGCACCGGCACTGTACAGCCAGTACCATCCAATGCTCCATTTTTCGTTGTCATGAATGTTTGGCCATATAAGTGGTAGAACAACATTTAAGTTTGCCAATGCATTTTCAAGTTGCGCTCCCTTACTTGTTCGAGCTAAGGTTCCAGGATTCCAGAGAAAATTAGGGAAGAAGGGGGGGTAGGAATGTCGGGCACCGGGTGGGAATTGCTTTCGGCAGAATTGGTGGACACCTTTGTTTTCCAAGAATGTTTTTACACGCCTTTAGTGCTGTGCCGATTCTTCAGGATCTACATCATTACCCTCTGCATCAACAAAGTGCGAAATTTGCTCATGCGCGTGTCGTAACCTCATCGCTTCCGTTGAAGAGATTACACCTAGCTCTTGAGCAAGCATAATTGCTTCGGCGTGAGATATCGCTATCGCTGGATTAGTGCTTTCATCGAAATCACCTTTTCCTAGTATCTCACCTAAAAAACGCATACCAACTTTGGCAAGATCCCGCTTCAAAGCGGCCATGGCCTTGATCCAAACATAGTTCATAGTCATCTCGTAGCTTCCTGCCTTGAAGCCACTGACAATTTGAGCCCTGTCTTTTACGCTGAGTTGTGTTGCAAACTCAATAATTTTTGGTGCTGTCGTTGCGCTTGCGGGTAAAACTTGCGCATCCTTTGCTGTCCATAGTGCTACGGATTTATTGCCCATCATTTATTCCTGTGAATTTGGTCCAACCATCTTGAGACTGAATAAAAACGCCTTCAAGGCCTTTACCAACTTTCGCCTTTAACGCTTCGTAAGCTCTCGTACGAGCGCCTCCGATTACAACTTTTCCTGAAACCTTGCTTGGTGATGCAATAAAACAGTTGTAGGCAATCAGAAATCCCAATGTATTGAAAACGGTAATTCCGTCGCTGGAAATCATTCCTTTTATCAATGCAGCATTTGCATTGAGCGCATGTTCTGCAGTGTTATCCGCGTCTTTTGCAAGTAGTTTACTGACTGAAGAGACAATATCAAGGGGAACCTTAAGAACTACGCCATCTGATAGGAATCTTGGAATTTTTTTTGTCTTTGCCACTGCAATAATTGCCCCATGACACGAATTAAGTGCAGCACGGATTGTCTTTTCGAGATAGGTTTCAGTTGATTCCTTAAACGGATAATTTAAATCTTTGCAAACTAATTTAACGAGATTAGATGTATATGCCTGAGGTAGAGGGGATGTTGCTGGTTTGTCACTTAGCAGCATGCTGTAGATATCCCCCTTGTGGTTACAGAGTTCAACGCACCCAGATGCCGTCCGAAACAGTCTGACCAACCGAATAGTCTCACGGGGTTCAGAGAAAAGAGTTTGATCCACGGAAATACTCAATGGATTGAGGGAAGCTCGAAAAAGCCCAAATTGATATTTTTCGTATCCTTGTGTGATGTAAATACACCAGCCTTCAATAGCTAATGGAGAACATTTTTTGATTGCTTGGGCAATGGCTTCAGATGGGGAATCTTGCACGCCAATCGGAAGTATTTCTTTTACTGGCAAAAGCTTTAGTGTCTCATCTAAATTCTCACAGATATAAACCTCTGGTATCAGAACTGCACCCTCTTCACGCAAATCAGCCAAGATCACAACGAGACTAGTCAACGTAGTCGCCGTTACAAGATTCGACATCCCGCATGAATCTGAGAAATCGACCAAATTACCCTGCAAATATTCACGTAATGACTTTGTGATGAGTGGCATTTAATGTCCTACGTTGTACCTTCGTTACAGTTAATATTTTGGTATTTATTATGTATAGCATGTACTTTTCTAAAATATCCCCTGAACATGGTTCACATGATGTTCCGTAAATAACAACGCTAATCAAACCACAAATTCTGCCCCAATAATTCATCAGGCAGCAAGGGTTTCACAATTACGCTGTCAGCTTTCAGACTATACGGGTTCAAACTTTCGCCACGCATGAAACCGCCCCTGCAATTGACTCAAGCCGCGCCAGCCAAAGCCCAAATCGAGGGTATTCAGCCCTCATTCTCGCCAACCCAATTTCCAAAGCAGCCAAGTTGCCCAAAAACGGCTTCTGATATCCCGGAACAAGCTTTTCAACGCGCTTCGAAGACGCTGTCTGTGGCGAATCATTGATTTCCTCTGGCGTAGCAAACTGATCCCGTATTTTTTGAAACTCACCACCCAGCTCTTTTCGGCCAATGCCCTCGGCAAACGATGCGCAGTCGCTGAACAGCAGGGCCTCAAATTCATGCATGACTATAGAAGCCGAATTGGAAAATGAACCGCATTTAGCGAAGTATGGCATGGGTCATATGTGTCAAAGCGCCCCGGTAACATCTTCAGCTTGAATCGCCGACCCCTTAACGTACCAGCGTCAAATCATCCACATAACCCAGGCTATTGCCACCCGTGTTGTCGGCATCACCCCCGACCAGCACCGCCATCACCGGTGGCAAGCTGTCACTCTCGGCGCCAAACGCCCGGCGAAAGTCCGCGGCCACATCGCGTGTTTGTGCCACCCATTGCCCAGGCGCTGCGGTCTTGCCGCTGGTGGCGGCGATCATGCGAACGCGGCCGGTGTAGGCATTGGGCAGCATTGTTTCAGCGCTTAACTTGTCGTCCCACACGTAACACAGCGTGGCTGACGGCAGTTTCTCGGCGCTGGCGGCACGCGCCAAACGCAGCAGGTTGCGCTCAATCAGACCGAGCTTGTCAAGCGGCATGTCAAACAGTACACACACCTTGAGCGGGCTGTCGTCACCCAGGCGGGTAGACAAGTCTGTGGCTTTCAGGCCCACATCGAGTCGCCAGCGCCAGCTTAAACGCAGGCCGACAAGGGGTGTGGTTGGCGGCAAATCGTGCACCAGATTGCCATAAGACCTAGACGCCGTCACGCGCAACACCTTGCGCCCGTCCAACTCGACCATGGCAAAGCCAGTCAACGGAATTTTGCCGCCCGGCACCCCCACCACCCGCCAGGGCGCGGGGGCTTGTTCGGACTGGGCTGAAGCCAGCGGCACCAGGGCAACTTCTGCCGCCTGCGCTTGCAGGGGACAGGTCAAGCAAAGCGCCAACTCCAGGCAAGTGCGTTTACGCGTCATGAATGGACCCAGATTGCGTTTCAGATTTAAAAACCGCCATACCCGCCGCTATGCGCGTGACCGTGGTCAGCGCGCACAGGCCGGCAAAGCCATACGCCAGCAAACCAAACCATTGCGGCAGCAAGCACATCAACACAAACACCGCAATGGTCTCAGTGCTTTCGGTCAAGCCACCCAGGTAATAAAAACCCTTGGCTGGATACGCAGCGCTGGTGGTGCCGCGTTTGGCGGCCAGCACGGCAAACGCCAGAAATGTGCAGCCGGTGCCAATAAAACTGTAAATCAGCAGCGCCCCGGCCAGACCGTTGCCCACGGGGTCGGCCAGCACAAAAGCCAGCGGGATCGAGGCATAAAACAAAAAGTCCAGAGAAATGTCCAGAAAAGCCCCCAAATCAGTGGGCCGGGTCAAGCGGGCCATGGTGCCGTCCAGCCCATCGGCCAGCCGGTTGAGCGCAATGCTCAGCAAGGCCCAATCGGCATGCCCCAACGCAATCAACGGAATGGCGGTCAGCCCCACCACAAACCCGGCCCAGGTCACTTGGTCCGCGCGCAGCCCCAAAGCCACCAGACCGCTGGCGATGCGTTGCAGCGGGCGCTGCAGGGCGGCGTTCAAAAAACGGTCAAGCATGTTTGTGCTGCCAATCACTGATGTTGATGACCCGGCCGCCCGGCGGCACATCGGCCGGGTCATGGGTGACCAGCAGGGTGGGAATGCGCTGGCCCGCAATTTGCTCAAACACAAAGGCACGAAACTGGGTGCGCAACACGGCATCGAGCCTGGAAAACGGCTCATCCAGCAGCAGCGCCTGCGGCTGGGCCAACAAAGTGCGCATCAGGCTGACCCGCGCGCGTTGCCCGCCAGACAATGTGGCCGGGTCGCGGTCATGAAAGCCGGCCAAGCCCATGTCAGAGAGCGTCTGCTCCACCTGCTGGCGCCGCGCCTGGGCACCTTTGAGGGTGGCCGGCAGCGCAAACGCCAGGTTTTGCCCCACGCTCAAATGCCCAAACAACAAGTCGTCCTGAAACAGAATGCCGATGTGGCGCGCCTCAATCGGCAAGGTATCACGCCGCACACCACCCAGCCATAACTCACCCATGGCTGAAAAGTGCGGGTCCAGGTCGCCAATCATCCAGTTCAGCAGCGTCGATTTTCCCGAGCCCGATACTCCGGTCAATGTGACCACCTCGCCGGCAGCCACCTCCAGCGACATGCCATACAACAGTGGCCCGCTGGTATGTGTGATCGTCAGGTTCTGGATGTTCAGCATCTCAGCGCAAACCCTTGCGATGTCGTCCCAATCCATAGGCCGCCAATGCAGCCAGGCCAAAAGCGGCCATGGGCAAGGCAATTTGCAGCACAGCCTGCACCGCCAGCACCCGCCGGTTGCCACCCGCACTCAAGGCCACCGCTTCGGTGGTGACGGTGACAAAACGGCCACCGCCAGCAAACAAGGTTGGCAGGTATTGCGCCACACTCACCGCAAACCCGACTGCCATGGTGGCCAAAATGGGGCGCACCAACAGCGGCCATTTCACGGTTAAGCAAGCGCGCCACGGTGTTTGGCCCAGGGCGCGGGCCGTGGTCATCAGGCGCGCATCAAAAGCGCGGTAGGTCCCAACCAGGGTGAGCACCATGTAAGGCAGCACCCACAGCAGATGGCTCCAGACCAATGCCAGCGCGGTGCCGTCGATGTGCAAGTGCAGCAGCGCAGCGTATTGCCCGGCCACCAAGGGCAAAGCCGGCACGATCAGCGGCAGGTACAACAGCGCATTCAAACGCCTGGGCCCCCACTCCAGCCAGAGTAGCACGGCAGGCAAACACAGCACACTGGCTGCCAAACCCAGCCAGAGTGTGGTCCAAAACGGTGCCCAGTCAGCTTGTTGCCAAGTCTGCCATGACACCGAATCGGGCAACAGCGCCGGAAAAAACCAGGTTTGCGCCACGGACCACAACAACAGCACCGCCACCACCGCATAACCAGTCAAAAACAAAACGGTGTGCAGCTTGAACCAGTGCAGGTTGGCGCTGGGTCTGCGCTGCCCCTTGGGATATCGGTGCCGGCGCAGCCACAGCCTCGATACACCACGCACTGTTGCCGCACAACCCAGCAAGATAAAAAGTAACACCAGCGATGCCGCACTGCCGCGTGCCTGCAAAACAGGGTCGAGGTCCGTCAGCCAATGCCACACCAACACCGCCAGGGTAGGCGGTGTGCCCGGCCCCAGAATCACGGCCATGTCCACCACCGACAGCCCATAAGCAAACACCGCCAGCACCGGCCAGAGCAGCCGTGGTAGCAACTGCGGCCACACAATCAGCATCCAGGTTTGCACGCGGCTGTAGCCCAAAGAGCGCCCCATCACCATCTGGCGCAAAACCGCCTGCTCACCCAGCACGGCGGCCAGCACCCACAGCAAGAACCAGCTTTCCTTGAGGGCCAGTGCCAACGCCAGGCTCAAGCCATAGGGGTCTTGCACCGTGGCCCAATCTGGCGGGCTGGTCCATTGAAGAAAATAGGCCACAGCCCTTGCCAGCCAACCGGAAGGTGCTATCAAAAAAAACAGACCAATGGCAAATGCGGCGTGTGGCACCGACAGCAAGAGCGGCAAACGGCGCTGCAACGCCGCCCACACCGGCCCTGGATAGTGCAGTGTCGCCAGTAACGCAGCGATACCACAGGCCAGCACCGTGCTCAGCACGCTGGAGATCAAGGTGGCCCGCAACGCCTGCGGCCACTGGGTATCCAACCACAAGGCCCGCCACACCGAGACATCCAGAGCCGGGGCCAAAGCCCAATACAGACCAGGCAGCAGCGGCCCAAAGATCAGCAGCACCGGCAAGACCGCCAGCCAAAATTTGGCAGACTTCCCAGCCAAATTGACGCAAGCGAGTGTTACCTGTTACTTCATTAAGCATAGCTGCTAGCGCTTGCTATTAAAGGGCTAGAGGCATATTTCATCAATATTCTCAAAGGCCAGATCAGAGCACATGAAAGTTCACCTATCCCTGATAGCAGCACCAACCGCTAGCAGCGTGCGATGGGTGTCTGGCGCAGCATGGACTTGGGGTTTTGCCAAATCAAGGAGGAGGTTTGGGCGAAGCACAAACCGGGGGACATTTGCGGAGTCAGGCACCCAATGCGCGCTGCGGGTTAAAGCGCCACGGCACATGAATAACCACCGGTCTCGCCAAGCCGCAGAATGGGGGTCAGAGCCCAATTCGGTATCGACGCCTCGGCAAGTTCGAAGACTTGGCCCCGAATTGGGGTCCGACCCCCCTTCAGCTACCACCCGCAACCCAGGGTCAATCAAGCTACCGCGCACCATAACGCTTGAGCCACTCGCCCTCCAAGGCCTCGACCCAACTGGCGTGCGGCTCAGGCAAAGTGGGCACAGCCTCTGCCAAGGCCCCAGGTGCAGTCTTGCGCATCGTGGCCTGGGCAGCCGCAGGCAGCTTGCCAACGTCCAGCACCGTGCCATCACCCCAAACCGAGATGTCGGACTTGCGTGTCTGTGCCTCTACCGAGAGCAAAAAGTTTGCAAACACCTGCGCCCCCGCCTTGGCCCGCGCATTCACCGGTATCGCCACAAAATGCACATTGCCAATGGTGCCTCTGGTAAAACCAAAGCTGTAAGCCGTGGCAGGCAACTGTTTGCTGGCAATCAGGTTGGCCGCCTCATTGGGGTTGAAAGTGATCGACAGCTTGAGTTCTCCGTCACCCAACATGCGGTGCATCTCGGCCGCACTCGCCGCAAAGGTTTTGCCAGTCCGCCACAGGCTGGGGTGCAACTGATCCAGAAAAGCCCAAAGCGGCTGCGTGGCCGGCGCAAATGCCGCTGGCGTGACTGCCTGCTGCAACACCGCCGGGTTGGGCGTGAGGTCCAGCAACAACTGCTTGATGAAGGTGGTGCCATGAAAATCTGGCGGTTTGGGGTAAGTCACGCGCCCTGGGTTGGCTTTGGCAAACGCCAGCAGGTCAGCCGCCGATCGCGGTGGTGCAGGTGTTTTGGCACTGTCGGCAATAAAGGTGAGTTGCGCCGTCCCCCAAGGCGACTCAAACCCTTCGGTCGGCACCGAAAAATCGGTCCGCACCGGCTTGTTCAAATCCACCAGCCCCCAGTTGGGCAGGCTTTGCGCCCAGGGGCCAAACAGCAGGCCGCCATTTTTGAGATTGCGAAAGTTCTCGCCGTTCACCCACATCAGGTCCACCGAGCCGTCACCCTTGCGTCCGGCAGCCAGCTCGGTCTGCACCCGCTTCACCACCTCGGCCGCATCAGTGATCTTGACGTGGCGCACCTCCACGTCATAGCGGGCTTTAGCCTCTTTGGCGGCCCAGGCGATATAGGCGTTGATGGCTTCGCCACCACCCCAGGCGTTGAAATACACCGTCTGGCCCCGGGCTTCATTTTGAATCTGCGACCAGTCAGCATGGGACCCTGTGGCCACGCCCAGGGTCAGTACCATGGCGGTAAGCGTTGAAAATTTCATGCGAGAACACTCCAGTGGAAATTGATTTTGAAATTTAGTCGCAGCAACCCGTCAAAACCTTACATCAGGGAATGTTGAAACGGGTTGGTATCGCCAGGCTCGGGAAACCAAGTTTTGCCCAAGCACCCGTTGACTAAAACACCACATTGAAGAAAAGTGGCGACTGGCGTGAAAAATTTTCATGGTTATCATGCTAAAGTGCTCTCGACCATGATAAAAATCAATGTTTTCCAATTCTGATCTGGTTTGGAAAACTCATTATTGAGACTAACAGGCCGATGGGTGTGATTGAAAGGATCCAAGGTTTTCATATAAATCATTGATTTATATAAAACAAAAACCAAAAATTGATTGGCTCAGGCTTTCCTTCCAGGTATTGCATATTGTTTTGTATGTAAATGTTGTTCTAAAAGTGGGCGGACGCGATGTTATCTGGCGTACAAGAAAAAAAAATGCGAATTTTTCGGGGTCTGCTCACCGCTGGGTGGATCGTGTTGATTGTTTCGCTGTTCTGGGACCCGATTACGCCCCAACTGACTCAGCCCGATAACCTGAACAGCCCCTTTCATCTGCAGGGTAAAACCGTCATGGTTCAGGGTGAGGCCATGCCAGAAACACCCTACGCGATGACAAACCGGATTTTCTGGACCATGATCATTCCGGTGTTACCTCTTTTCTTTCTTGTGGCAGGCCATGAAGCCTGGCGGCGCATCTGCCCTCTCTCTTTCGTTTCACAAATTCCTCGCTACCTCGGCTTGAGCCGTAAAAAGTCTGTCCTGATCAAGCGCACCGGGCAGATAGAAAAGCAGCTGGCCCTGGTTGGCAGGGACTCTTGGTGGCGCAAGAACGTCTGGTACATCCAGTTTTTCCTGCTTTTTCTTGCGCTAAACATCCGGATACTCTTTGTCAACTCTGACCGTACTTCGTTGGGGCTGTTCTTTATCGGTGTCATCATCTTGGCCTTGGCTGTGGGTTACTTGTGGGGTGGCAAGACTTGGTGCAACTATATTTGTCCGATCGCGATCGTCCAGAAGATCTACACCGAACCCCGCGGTCTGCTCGAAAGCCAGGCGCACATGACCAGATTGCCGGTATCGCAATCCATGTGCCGGACCACGACCCCTGAAGGTGAGCGCAGCATCTGCGTAGGATGCACAGCGAACTGCCCAGATATTGACCTTGAGAGATCCTACTGGGAAAGCATTGAAGATCCCGCCCTGCGCCACGTCTATTACGGTTTCTTTGGTCTGATTGTCGGGTTCTACAGCTTCTACTATTTCTACTCTGGCACCTGGGACTATTACTTTTCAGGCGCATGGACGCACGAACCGGATCAACTCGGCAAGCTTTTCAAATCAGGGTTGTACCTCAATGGCGAGGCCTACGACATACCAAAAATCCTATCGTCGCCGCTGATACTGGGTTTTTTTGTTGCCGCTGCCGTGGTTCTGGGCAAAGCGCTGGAGTACGTCTATCGCAAGATCGTTAAAAAGGCCCATTTGCCCTTGACTGAACCCGAAATAATCAGTCGCTGCCTTTCATTCTCTGCCTATGTTTCGATCAACGTTTTCTATCTTTTCGGTGGCCGCCCCAACCTGATGCTTTTACCCGGCCCGGCGCTCAGGGTCATTGACATTCTTATTGTGGCGCTGACCACACTTTGGTTCTGGCAGGCAATCCAGCGCAATCCGATGCAGTACCGGCGCGAAGGCTTGGCAGCGAGCCTGCTGGGACAGTTGCGCAAGCTGAATGTTGATATCTCAAAATTTTTGGAGGGACGCAAACTAGAAGAACTTAAGCCCGACGAAGTCTATGTACTCGCCAAAACCTTGCCGAGTTTTTCACGCGAGCAGCGCATGCAGGCCTACCGCAACATTCTTGAAGAAGTGCTACGCACGGGCAAGACCGACACCAGCGCGAGCCTTGAATTGCTTCGCGAGGTACGTGTTGAAGTTGGCATCAGCGACGACGAACACCGACAACTATTGCAGGAGTTTGGCATCGACGGCGCAGACAAATTGCTCGATCCTGAAAAGGCCGCAACTTTTGAAAACTGGATCCGCCTTGACAACTACCGTCGGGTGATTGAACCGATCCTGCTCGCGCAACTTGATCTGGGGCACAAACTTTCAGGCCCCTTGCAGGACAGCGCTGTTGCACGCACTGTTCAGGAATATCGCGCCATCTACCACGTCTCTGAATTGGAGCATGCCAACGTCATCGCGAACATCACAGGAACGGGTGGCCTATTGATTGAACGCGCCAAGCGCCAACTTGAAATGCTGGCGGACGACGCAGCGCTGGTGTTTGGATTGCGCAGCCAGATGCTGGCCGACCGGCAATGGCATGCCATCGCCAACCTTCTGATTTCCAGCACGGTGCGTAGAATCAACGCGCTTTGTGCAAAACTGTTTGCCATGTTGATGACCCTGGGCAACACCAACGAGGCACGCCTGCTGGCCACCGAGATTGCCGAACTGATGGGTGGCGACATTGAAACCCCGTTAAGCCTGCCTGTGACGAGCGGCTCACGGGTCACTTGGGTAGATTCGCTGGATGTCTCACTGGTGAATCTGCTGCGCGGCAGCCAGGAACTCGAATGCGATATTGTGCTGCCCTTGGACGATTCAGGTTTTCACTCTGTCATAAAAAAAGGGGGTGACCTGGCCCACAATCTAAAGCGCACGATAGCCACGGAAGACCCGCTGGTGGGTGCGCTCGCTCTGACCGCCATTTCCTACCTTGACCTCGGTCTGGCACGGCAGCTTGCCTCAGAAATTGAACGCCAGGATGTGCGCACAAACCGTCTGATGATGGAAGTGATTGATGGATTAACCGGAAAACAATCAATTAAGTCCATCGGAGTCCCTGACCAAGCATTTAACATAACGTTGGCCAACTTCAACAGTGCTCATCAGGTGCTGTCATTCATGAAGGATCATGTCACGGTGGGTCGGGCTGGCGACAACGATATTGTCGTTCTTGGGCAAGTCGTTTCCCCCTACCACCTGACGATCTCCCGTCAGGGCAACCAAGTGCAAATCCGCAAAAGTGACCACTTTTCCAATCTTTTTATCAATGGCATCGCCATTGAGAGTGATACCGCTGCTATCGAAACCGGTGCGCGTGTCAGTTTCTTGCCTTCCAACCAACCGGGGCCATTGCTCGTCATCGAGTGGACCGAACCAAATGGCAACTACACGATTGAGTCCCACGATACAGTGACCAAGCTGCTCTGGCTGTCCAGCGCCAAAATATTCCGGGAAATTGATCTTGGCTCTTTGACGGAGATTGCCTCGGCAGTTGAAATCCGGCGCTATGCCAAAGATGCATGGTTATTTCATGCCGGTGAAGCAGCAAAAGATGCCTTCCTTTTGCAAGCCGGCACAGCCGAGGTCTTGATGACGCGCGACGGTCAGACTTCTGTCATAAAGACCTATCAAGAAGGGGCCATCTTTGGTGAATTGGGGGTCATTACTGGATACCCCAGGGTCGCCTCCACCCGCATTTCTTCACCCAAGGCGCGCGTACTGACCATCAACGGAGAAAAACTGCGCCGATTAATGGAGCGAAATTCAACGGTTTCGATGAGCATGCTGACCGTGGTCGCCGGTTATGTCAGAAGCTGATTTTTCTTGACAACGCACCAAAAGAAGTTGCAACTATGCCAAACAAAGGTCTCGAATCAACGCCATTGGTTGAAACTTCAGCCAATTTGCTTTTTGCCCTGTTCATCTACATCGCAGATGCCGAGGGCAATATGAGCGCCCGCGAAGTTCAGAGTCTGCAGGAGATGATAGAAGATGCCAGTTGGTGTGAAGACGCTGATATCAAAATGGGGCTGGAAAACCTGCGTGTTCGCTACCCAAACCTCTGGAAGGATTACCAGCAAAAGTCATTTGCCCATGACCTGAAAAGCATCCTGGAGAGAATTCAAACGGTGGGCGCTGGGGTCACTGATCCCGCCGTGGCGCTGGCTTCGTTGCGAACCTTTGTCAATCGTCTTTGTCTGAATCCTTCGCCAACCCTCGTTCGACTGGGACTTAGCTCGCTTCGCGCCGCCAAGCAAAAGGCTCAAAAGGACTTGCTGCTCGCACTGTCCATTCCGGAGCGTTCCAAGGCAGACTCCTCAATTGCGGCAGAGAGTTCATTGGCACCAATGTTTTTGACAGCCGAGGGAAGTCAGCCCAATGTCGCTATTGGTCCTGAAGTTGATCGCGCTATTTGGCCTAGCGCAACGCTGAAACTGGCCACCGAGAATCTATGGAAACGCGGAAAAACACCGGTAATCTGCGTCGCCATCATTCCAGAAACCCATGATGTCAAGACTTTTGTGTTTCAGGCCGTGCAACCCGTTCTTTTTGTCTATAAGCCCGGACAGTTTGTAACCCTGGAACTGCCGATTGAAGGTAAAACAGTGCGGCGCAGTTATACCATTTCATCGTCGCCATCCCGGCCGCATGCAATGTCGATCACCGTGAAGCGTGTCCCCGGCGGCCTTGTTTCCAACTGGCTGCATGACAACATGAAAGTGGGTTTTCAGTTCCCATTCTCTGGCCCGCACGGTGA
Organism: Candidatus Rhodoferax mariagerensis; assembly: GCA_016719055.1. Lineage (GTDB taxonomy): Bacteria > Pseudomonadota > Gammaproteobacteria > Burkholderiales > Burkholderiaceae_C > Rhodoferax > Rhodoferax mariagerensis. The sequence goes on from JADKAW010000047.1 coordinate 65,822, forward strand.
ATTCAGCTGTTTCAACGCTCCCTCAGAAAAACTGTTGCTTATCGCTGGCGGAAGTGGTGTCACACCCATCATGTCCATGCTGCGCTGGCTGGCTGATACGTGTTCACCGGCTGACATCGTGTTCATCAACAATATCCGCACACCAGCCGACGTCATATTTGGAAACGAACTCAAATACTTGGGAATGCGCCTTGGTGGCACGCTCAAGATGGTGCTGATTCCCCGCAGCGTTGAAGCCGGACAGGCCTGGAACGGCCCTGTTTGCCGTTTCAGCAAACATTTGCTCTACTTGTTGGCCCCCGACTTTATAGAACGAGAGGTTTTTGTTTGCGGCCCACCGAGCTACATGGACGCCATAAACACAACACTCAAGCAAATAGGCTTTCCAGCCCACAGGTACCATCAGGAAAGTTTTGGTGGGCCAGCACCGGCCCAAAAAACCGCGAATCCGACTGTATTGGTGAGTAACACGATTGCCTCACCTGCCGCTGTAGCACCCGTGGCTCCAGTTCGTGTAAGCGCTCCAGTTGAACAAGCACCTGCTGCAACTAAGGATCCGTCCAAGGTTGAACTGGTTTTCTCGATGAGTTCAAAAACAGTCTTGGTCACATCTGACGACTTCATACTTGATGTCGCCGAAGAGCACGGCATCGTGCTGCCAAGTTCCTGCAGGGCGGGCAACTGCGGCACCTGCAAAGTCAGAAAGACAGAGGGCATTGTTGAAATGGACGCTCAGCAGGCTCTTGGCGAAGCAGATTTGAGCGAAGGTTATGTTCTTGCCTGTGTCGGTCGGGCATGCAGTCGTCGCGTTGTTCTTGAAGCGTAGAGGCGCTCGGGCACAAAGCAAAAAACCGCGTTGCCCGGCTGGCAATATAGAGAGAACTTTTTGTTGATTTGGAGGTTTGCGTGAATAGTAGCTTTGGAAAATTGGCGATCTCGGTCGCGGTCACGGGCTTGTTAGCGGGGTGTTTGGGTGGCGGGGGTAGTAGTAGTACTAGCGATAGCAGTCCGCCCGCAGAACAGACCATTGACCAGAAACTAAGCGCTCTGATAAAAGCCGCCAATCTCAAAGGTGACGCCATTGAGTCTCTGGGTGGCTTGCCTGGTGCGCCAAAAATTCCAGCCATTGCAGGTGAAACCGATCCGATACTGAAAGCGCGCGTCGAACTCGGCAAACTGCTGTTTTTTACCAAAGACATGAGCTTTGATCGCGAGGTAGCCTGCGTAACCTGCCACCATCCAACGCTCGGATTTGGCGACAACATGGCGATACCTATCGGTGTGGACGGAAACAGTCCGGATCACTTTGGACCCGGACGTGTGCGGGTTAAGGTTGGCACCGGTGCAGCCCCAGAACAGATTCCCCCTTTCACGACCAATGGCATCGCCGGCAACCCAGCCATGCCTCGAAATTCGCCGACCTTGTTTGGCTTGGGCTTTTGGGACAAGTCAATCACTTGGGACGGCACGGTCACCAGCGAGAAAGGTACAGCTGGACTTGCCGGCACAGACAGCCGCATCGTCGCGCCCATTGATTTACCGCCCGTCAATTTTGATCCGGTGCTTGTCAATTCCGTGGGCGTTCGTTTCGACCTGGCGGCAATGGCGTCCATTCCCTATAGCGCCAAGTTTGACGGTTCAATGCTGGTGAGTGCCGGCCACGGTCTGTTCCCGGCGTCAGTTCCACCTGCCATGCGTGGCAAGGGCTTCCGTGCGGGAACCTGTGGCAGCAATGCATCAGACAATCCAGCTCCTGCCTGTACCAGCGGCACCGGTGCTGCCGGAGGCAACTACACCGACTTGGACATCAGGAAAATCATGGCCAATCGGTTTAATTCGCCGGATTGGGCACCCTATTTCACCGCAGCCTTTGGGGATGCCACTGCGACTGCCAACCGCGTATCACTGGCCATTGCAACCTACGAGCGAACGATGACGTTCACACAGTCACCATGGCGCTCCTATGTCAAAGGCAACACGGCCGCCTTGACAGACAGTCAGAAACGCGGCGCACAGCTGTTTTTAGAGTCGACTGCCAAGGGCGGGGCCGAGTGCGCCTCATGCCACAAAGGTGACTTTTTCACCGATGAGGCAAACTACGTGCTGGCAGTGCCACAAATTGGTCGAGGTAAAGCCGATGCCAATTCGCCAACGGACAACAATGACGACTGGGGTCGCGCGCACGTGACAGGCATTGACACAGACAAGTATGCCTACCGTGTTCCAACGCTGCTGAATGTTGAAATGACGGGGCCCTATGGTCACAGTGGCGTCTTTGAAACAATGGAGAGCGTTACCCGACATCACTTGAATGCCAAGCAAAGTGTTGAAGCATTCAAGGCGTCCGTCGACAACGGTACTTTGGCGACCCAATTGCAGACACTCTATGGCCCCCCCATTGACCTGACACGTGCCAAGGAACACACAGGTTTTGCTCTCGCGCGATTAGAGTCACAGCGCGCAGCTGGGCTTGAGACCATCCAGGATATCGCCTTGACTGACTCACAGGTCAGCGATCTCGTGGAATTCATGAAGGCCTTGACTGATCCTTGCGCCAAAGACAAGAATTGTCTCGCTAAGTGGGTCCCGCAGACAACAGACACGCTTCTGGGTAAAGCAACCGCAACCAGTCTGAACCTTGTTTGTCCCAAAGACAAGGATGGCGTCAAGCTGATCAGCTCACAGCTTTGCCAACCTTGAAACCTTAGTGCATCCTGCATGACGGCTGATGCCCTCGGACCGGTCACCTTGCTTGAGGTGACCGGTCCTGGGCTGGCGTAGGGGATGCCATCTTTCGCATGGGGGCAGCCAGCCTGCAGTGGCTGCCCATTTTTTTGACATCTTTGACTTTTAGTTGCAATGCAGCGCGGTTCAAAAATTGCAGTCGCATGTGTGTCAATACCAACCTTCGTGCTTGGGGCGTTGTCTATGAAGGAAACGCCAACACTGGTCGTCGCTACAACATCAAATGCACAAGTATTTCCGACACAAACACTCAAAACCTCGCCACCTGACGCCACGGTCATTGATTCGGCGCACCGAGCTGTTCCTGATAAATCAGCCACTGCTGCATTGGGCAACAGTCAATCAGTTACCACCGCATCCAGGTTGATTTCTCCCAAAGACAGGTCAGACCTCCAAGTCAACGGGATTCTTGGTGCTTCAAATCGAAGTCAAAGCATCGCCATCATCACCGTCGCAGGGCGACCACCAACGCTTGTTCGTGCCGGCGATGAACTGTTTGATTGGCGCATTGTGGAAATTGAATCGGACAAAGTAAAGCTACGTCGGGATCAAGAGATCATCAGCATTTCTATTGATTCGGTTGCCCAGCAAATCCCCTCGATGGAATCATCCGCACCCCCAATAAGGCCCCCTTTCCAAGCAGGCCCGCAAGTTGCGGGAGTGCCAGGGCTTGACTAATTGTTGACGTGGATATCTCAAAGACAGGACATCGTAGCTCGCCCCGTTCCAACGTACAAAAACGCATACCGAATTGCATCACCGATCACGCAGATTTCGAAAGTTCCCAATTTTTCTGGGGCATGTTTCTGCCGCAGATATCAATGACTCGTTGGATCACCCTTGGTGTTGGGCGTGTGCTCGGCCTCTTCCCAGCCGGTGATCATGGCCTTGATGTGGGCAAAGACCGTGTGGCCGGTGGTGGTCAGATAGACGTGAATGAAGAAAAACGCCGTCATCATGAAGGCCCCGGCGGTGTGCGCAATGGCAATGAACTCCAGCGTCAGGTACTTGTCGATACCCAACGCATTCCAGCTGCCGTAAAACAGGTAAAACAGCCCGGAACCCCAAACCAGGGGTGAAATGAACGCCAGCAGCGCCAGGTAGGCCAGGCGTTGCAGCGGGTTGTGCTTTTGCACCACGGTCTTGCGAAACGGATGTGGCGAGTGGGTGAAGATACCAATCGTGTAGTAGTGGATCATTGCAAACACGTTTTTCAGCGACGGCAGGTACTGCTTCCACTCATCGGTTGTGAACTGCCAGAAGATCGTGAAGGCCCACAGCACCAGCAGCGTCCAGGCCGAAAGTGTGTGTAACTGCACCGCCTTCTGAAAGCCCATCAGGCTGTAGCTGCCGTGGATTTCAAACCCGGTGACCATCATGACGATGACCAGCAGGGCCTGTGACCAGTGCCAGAAGCGTTCGTAACGTTTGTAGATATAAATGCGTGCGGCGTTCATCTGGAGGCTCCCTTGCGACGACGGGTGATGATGCGGACCAGGCCATGCACGGCACCGGCGCCAATGGAGCCAGCGATGGCCAGGCCACCGAGCAGGTCAACCCAACCGTTGCGGTCACGCCCGGGCATGTAAATGTCGGTGATGGCAGCCAGGCGACCATCTTCGGCACGGGTATGGCAGTCCTGGCAGGGCACGGCTTTCTCTTTGGGTGCCACCATGTGGGTGGTGAACCAGTTCATGCGGGTCTCGATGAAACCGAACTTGCCGCTGTAGGGCAGACCGGCGTAGTCCATGCCCGCCTTGATCGACTTCTCGTAGTCGTAGTGTTTCCACAACGCAGTGTCGTCATCGCCCCAGACGTGGTTGACCACCAGGGTTTTGTTGACGGTGTCGTAGGGCTGCTTGCCGTGCATGACCTTGAACGGCCAGATACGGGCGTTGGGGTCTTTGGCCGAGCCTTCTACGCGGTTGAGTTCCAGCACCTGGGTGTCGTCGATCTTGTCGGTGATCGTCACCTGGTTGACCACGCCGTTGTACCACTTGTACTCGGGGCGCACGTTCTCGCCGTATTTGAAGTCGCCCTTGGCGGCGGAATACTTCAAGTGGCCGTGGTCGTCCTTGATGAACAGCGGTTTGCCGTCGGCATCGCGCTTGCCCACGGTCGACCAGTCCCACAGCATTTTGGTGGCAATGCCGCCACGCGCAAACTCGGGGATGTGGCAGGTCTGGCACGCCACCTTGTTGGCGTGGTTGTTGATCTTTGCCTCTTTGTGCGGCGCCTGGCTGTGGCAGGACTCGCAGGTGGCGCGGTTGTGGTCGTCCTTGGGCAGGTCAAAACCATGCTTGTCCTTGGCGGTGACCGCGTAGCGGCTGCCCGAGGGCTGGTGCGCGTTGAAGGTATGGCAATCGGCGCAGACCATGTTGGCGCCGTCCTTGGCCATGTGCACGTCGAGGTCGCGCGGCGGGCTCTTGAGCGACGAATCGAGGTCGCCGTGCTTGACGGCGTCGCCACCACCACCGCTGAAGTGGCAGGCACCGCAGTTTTCGCGCCCCGGTTTGCCCACATGCTGGGCGATCTTGGTCAGGTCAGGTGCCTTGAAAAGTTTTTTGCCTGGTGGGCCTTCCTGCGGTTCAAACTCGCGGTCGGCGTACAACGGGTGCCCGGCATCCGTGCCAAACTTCTTGTAGGTGCCGGTGTTGTCGTGGCAGACCAGGCAGTCGACGTTGCTTTGCTCGGTGAAGTCAAAACTCTTGTCTTTCCAGCCATAACCTGCATGGCAGCTGGTGCAGCGCGGCTCGTTGGACAGTGGTGAGCCGCAAAAATTGTTGGCGGCCCATTTTTTGCCCAGGGTCTTGTTGGTGGTGGGGTTGACCGCCTCCCAGGTCCAGTGGACACTTTTCATCACCTGATGGCTGGCCATGTTGTGGCAGGACAGGCAGGCTTTGGTGACCTCCGGGCCAGTTTTGAAAGGGCCTTTCAGGGCCTCCAGCAGGCTGTGATCGGTGGTCGATTGGGAAGCGGGTTTGGTTGCCGTTGCCGCCGACACAGTCAAAGGTGTTTGGGTGGCCTGAGCCCATAACGACAATGCCAGCAAGCCCAGACTGACAAGTCTTCTAACTGATTTTTTCATGGAGTCTCTGTCTCTTGTGCAGCCGGGTGAGACCACCTGATTCGCTCACCACTTGCCAGCGGCGGATGATAAGAGTCGGACCTGATTTGGGGCGTGATTTAAATCAACGCCACCAGGCTATCTTTTTTTTGGCACACAAACCTTGCCCGGCGCAAATCAAATGGTCCGTAGCCCACCAGGGAGTCAACACCGAGCGGTGACTTGGTCAGAAATTGCCAGCATTTCCGCACGTGTGTGCGGGTGATGGGCATTGAGCTTGAACACGGCGACCGTCCTGACCGGTGCATCAGCCTGTGATTTGGTGTCCAGCACTTGCGACACCTCCGCGCCACCTCGACTGGCCACTTAAGTCGCACTTTGCGCCAGTTGATTGGCCTTGCTAGCGTTTGCGGCATTCAAGTTCACATTGGCACCCAGCGACTCCATCGAGGCTGTGGTGTCTGGCAGGGAATGCGCAATGATGTCCTTTGCCGTTGATCAGCCAGTTTCTTACAAGGTCTTGAACAACAGCACAATTGCCCGTGCTTCCATGGCTTGCCCGAGCCCGACTGGCCCCATTTTTTCTGCAGATTTGGCCTTGACGTTGACCTGGTCCGTTTCCAGGCCCAGCGTTTGGGCGATCTTTGCACGCATCGCCGGGATAAATGGCATCAGCTTGGGCGCCTGGGCGACGATGGTGCTGTCGATATTGCCAATCTCATAACCCAGGGCGCACACCCGGCGGGCCGCCTCGGCCAGCAGCACGGCAGAATCCACGCCCTTGAACCGGGCGTCGGTGTCAGGAAAATGAGTGCCAATATCGCCCAGCGCCGCCGCGCCCAGCAGTGCATCCGTAATGGCGTGCAACAGTGCGTCAGCGTCAGAGTGGCCCAGCAAGCCCAGATGAAACGGCACCTCCACCCCGCCCAGCACCAGCTTGCGCCCGGCCACCAGGGCATGAATGTCCCAACCCTCACCGATTCTGAAATTCATACACCAAGCTCCGTCAGGCGGCTTTGCAGCACCGCTCGTGCCAGCTCAAAGTCTTGCGCATAAGTCACCTTGAAGTTTTGCGCACTTCCGGCCACCAGCTTCGGGCTCAGCCCCATAGCCTCAATGGCGCTGGACTCGTCGGTCACCGCGTCGCCTGCCAGTTCCAGCGCTTCGAGCAGGCTGCCAATGCGAAACATCTGCGGCGTCTGCGCCAGCCACTTGTCGCCGCGCGGCAAGGTGCCAGTCACCCGCCCGCCATGCGCTGCCTTGAGCGTGTCGGGCAGCGGCAGGGCCAGCAGTCCACCGACCTCATCCATCAGGCAGGCGTCGAGCAACTGATTGATTTGCGCCGGGGTGATCAGGCAGCGCGCGGCATCATGCACCAGCACCCAGTCGTGTGCCACCGCGCCCTCGGCCAGCAACGCACTTAAGCCATTAAATACGCTTACAGCCCTTGTGGAACCTCCGCAAGATGCTATTAAAAATGAAGCGTTTTCAAGGTATGGCGTTTGAAAAAACTGGTCATCAGAAGACACCACGACCAAGGTTTGATCAATGCGCGACACCTCGGCAAAGGCCGCCAGGGTGTGCATCACCATGGGTTTTCCCAGCATCACCTGGTATTGCTTGGGGCCGGCCGCGCCCGCGCGTGAGCCGGTACCCGCACAAGGAATAAGTGCCCAGCAGCGGGGAGTTGCCGTGGGTTTGAGAGCGATGTCGTGCAGTTCAGTCATGGTGTGAGGCACATTCTAGAATCAAGCCCTTTGCATCCTGGCAAACCCTAAGCAGGGTAAGACCACCTGCCGCCCCTCATGGACCTCCCCAAACTCTCCGTTGGCAAGCGCTACACCTTGCCACGCCCCGCAGGCAGCGCCGATGCCTTGCTTTTGGCACAATTGGCGCTGCGCGACAAAGCGCAGGGCAAAGTCACCGCCATCGTCACTGCAGACGCGCCTGACGCCCAGCGGCTCATCGACGAAATGGCGTTTTTTGCACCCGACTTGCGCTGTGTGCTGTTCCCCGATTGGGAGACCCTGCCCTACGACACGTTTTCGCCGCACCAGGACCTGATCAGCGAGCGCCTGGCCACCTTGTGGCGCATCAGTCAGCATGACCGCGGCACCGGAGCCGACGTGGTGCTGGTGCCCGCCACCACCGCGCTGTACCGGCTGGCACCGCCCAGTTTTCTGGCCGGTACCACCTTTCATTTCAAGGTTAAGCAGCGCCTCAACGAGGCCAAGCTCAAGGCGCAGCTGACATTGGCGGGCTACAGCCATGTGACGCAAGTGGTCAGCCCGGGCGAATACGCCGTGCGCGGCGGACTGATCGACCTGTTTCCAATGGGAAGCCCGGTGCCCTACCGAGTAGACTTGTTTGACGACGAAATCGACAGTATCCGCACCTTCGATCCTGATAGCCAGCGCAGCCTGTACCCGGTGCCTGAAGTGCGGCTGCTGCCCGGGCGCGAGTTTCCGATGGATGACGAGGCACGCGCGCGTTTTCGCCATCGCTGGCGTGAGCTGCTCGAAGGCGACCCAACGCGTAGCCGCATCTACAAAGACATGGGCCATGGCGTGGCCATGGCGGGCATTGAGTATTACCTGCCGCTGTTTTTTGAAGCCACGGCCACGGTGTTTGATTACCTGGGCGAGGCCGCCACCGTGGTGTTACACGGCGATCTGGAGCCAGCTTTTGCCCACTTCTGGCAGGACACCCGCGAGCGCCATCGGCTGCTGCAAGGCGACCCGGAGCGCCCGGTGTTGCCGCCCGACGCACTGTTTTTAAGCGCCGAGCAGTTTTATGCGCAGGTCAAACCGCATGCGCAACTGGCGCTGCGGCCAGCACCGACACAGATGGAGGTCTTTGCTGAATTTGCAGCATTGCCAGCACTGACCGTGGTGCGCGGAGCTGAAGACCCGCTGCTCAGCCTCAAGCAGCACATCCGCAACACCCATCAACGGGTGTTGGTGCTGGCTGAGAGTGATGGCCGACGCGCCAGTTTGCTCGACTTTTTACACAGCAGCGCGTTTGATCCGCCTGCGTTTGACTCCTTGCAAAAGTTTCTGACCAGCAGCGAAAAGATTGGCATCGCTACCAGCAGCCTGGCCACCGGTTTTAGCTGGCTGGAAACCGGTGTTGACTTTGTCACCGAAACCGAGCTGTTTGCCGCCAGCCCGACCACCCGTCGGCGCAAAAAACAGGAGCAGATCAGCGACGTTGAGGCACTGATCAAGGACCTCAGCGAGCTCAAGGTGGGTGACCCGGTGGTGCACAGCGCCCACGGCATTGGCCGCTACCGGGGCCTGATCAACCTCGACCTGGGTAACAAGCTGCCCAATGGCGAGCCTGAAATCCAGGAGTTTTTGCACCTGGAATACGCCGACAAGGCCACGCTGTATGTGCCAGTGAGCCAGTTGCAGCTGATCAGCCGCTACACCGGTGTCAGCCCGGACGAAGCGCCGCTGCACAAGCTCGGCAGCGGCCAGTGGGACAAAGCCAAACGCAAGGCCGCCGAGCAGGTGCGCGACAGCGCCGCCGAGTTGCTCAACATCTACGCGCGCCGTGCGGCACGCGCCGGCCACGCCTTCCGCTACAGCCCCAACGACTACGAGACCTTTGCCAATGACTTTGGCTTTGAAGAAACTGCCGACCAGACAGCCGCCATCCACGCGGTGATTCAAGACATGATCAGCCCGCGCCCGATGGACCGGCTGATTTGTGGTGATGTGGGCTTTGGCAAAACCGAGGTGGCTCTGCGCGCCGCCTTTATTGCCATCACCGGGGGCAAACAGGTCGCCTTTTTAGCACCAACCACCTTGCTGGCCGAGCAGCATTTCCAGACGCTGGTGGACCGGTTTGCCAAATGGCCGGTGATAGTAGCCGAAATGAGCCGCTTTCGCTCTGGCAAGGAAATCACCGCTGCGCTCAAGGGCGTGGCAGATGGCACCATCGACATTGTGGTTGGCACCCATAAGCTGCTATCCGAATCGACCAAGTTCAAGGACTTGGGGCTACTCATCATCGATGAGGAACACCGCTTTGGTGTGCGCCACAAAGAGCAGATGAAAGCGCTGCGTGCCGAGGTCGATGTGCTCACTTTGACCGCCACACCCATTCCGCGCACGCTGGGCATGGCGCTCGAAGGGCTGCGCGATCTGAGTGTGATCGCCACCGCCCCGCAGCGACGTCTGGCCATCAAGACCTTTGTGCGCACCGAGGGCAATGGCGTGATCCGCGAAGCCGTGCTGCGCGAACTCAAACGCGGCGGACAGGTGTACTTTTTGCACAACGAGGTCGAGACCATTGAGAACCGCCGCGCAAAACTGGAAGAACTGTTACCCGAGGCGCGTATTGCCGTGGCGCACGGCCAGATGCCCGAGCGACAACTGGAGTCGGTGATGCGCGACTTTGTCGCCCAGCGCAGCAATGTGCTGCTGTGCTCGACCATCATCGAAACCGGCATTGACGTGCCTACCGCCAACACCATCGTGATGAGCCGCGCCGACAAGTTTGGCCTGGCGCAGTTGCACCAGTTGCGCGGGCGTGTTGGCCGCAGCCACCACCAGGCCTATGCCTACCTGATGGTGCCGGATCTGGAAGGGCTGACCAAACAGGCCACGCTGCGGCTGGACGCGATTCAGGCCATGGAAGAACTCGGCAGCGGCTTTTATTTGGCCATGCACGACCTGGAAATTCGTGGTGCCGGGGAGGTGCTGGGTGAAAACCAGAGCGGCAACATGCTCGAAGTGGGCTTTCAGCTCTACAACGAGATGCTGAGCGAGGCGGTGCGTTGCCTGAAAGCTGGCATTGAGCCCGATTTACTCAACCCCATGAATGTGGCGACTGACATTAACTTACACGCCCCGGCGCTGTTGCCTGATGACTTTTGTGGCGATGTGCACCTGCGCCTGAGTTTTTACAAGAAGCTAGCCACCGCCAAAACCGTCAATCAAATTGACGCGCTGATGGAAGAGATCATCGACCGCTTTGGCAAGCTGCCCGCGCAGGCGCAGACGCTGATCGACGTGCACCGGCTGCGATGCTTAAGTCAGCCCTACGGCGTGACCAAGGTGGACGCCGCGCCTGGCGTGATCACCATCACCTTTAAGAAAGACCCGCCAGTTGATGCGATGAAGATCATCGCGCTGATCCAGAAAAACAAACACATTAAGCTCGCAGGCAATGAAAAATTGCGCATTGAGTGTGCCCTGCCATTGCCACAAGACCGGGCGAAGACGGTGCGTGATTTGCTCAAAAACCTGGGGCAACCGGGGCTGACCACGGCAGTGACCACGACAACTGGCTCATCAACCTAGGGGGCTGTCGGACTTAGGGCGTCGAAAGCGTTCTCGCAGAGCGGCGAAGCCAAAAATGGACCGCTGAGGTCGATTTGCAGCCGACGATCCTAAGTCCGACAGGCTCCTAGGTTCCCGTCGTCTTCAATTGACCGCTTGTGTTCTTCAGTGAGCGCGCTACGCACCTGAGGTCCAAGCACAACCTACAACCTGCATTGCCACCCAGTCGCCTGAAAACACATTGGCTCCTGCCCGTCAAGAATAGGCCTGCGGGTGCCAATTCCGGTCACTAGAATTGGTCACCCTATCTCGGTTGGCCAAAATGCCTTCTGGCCCTGATGTCTTAAGCACTGCAAGCTATGAATAGCATCGTATTGATCGAACCACCACATCTACTGGAGACCCCATGATCCTCGAACTTGCAGATTTTTCCATCCATCCCGACCAGAATGCAGCGTTTGAAGAAGCCATCCAGCGCGGCCTGGCAACCGTGCTTGTCAACGCCAAAGGCTTTGAAGGCTTCAAGGTCAACCGCTGCATTGAAAACCCGCAACGCTATATCCTGCAAGTTTTCTGGACCACACTTGAAAACCACACGGTGGACTTTCGCGAATCACCCGCGTTTGTGGCCTGGCGCGCCATCGTCGGGCCTTTTTTTGCGGCGGCACCGGTGGTACAGCACTTTGACCTGGTGGCCAAATCCGAGTCACTGAAGGGCTGAGCGATGGACTATTGTTTTGCACCCGCGCCCACAGTGTCTGTGCCCGTGGTCGGGCAGTCAGCCGAGTTTCCGGTGCACCGTATTTACTGTGTTGCCCGCAACTTTGAAGACCACGCTCGGGAGATGGGCCAAAGCGACCGTGAGCCACCTTTTTTCTTCATGAAACCGGCCGATGCGGTGGTGGTGGTGCCCGCCGGCGAAGCGGTCACCCTGCCCTACCCCAGCCTAACGCACAACCTGCACCACGAAATTGAACTGGTGGTGGCCATCGGTAAGGGCGGCTCCAACATCGCCGTGGAACACGCCGCCGAGCACATTTTTGGCTACGCCGTGGGTCTGGACATGACCCGGCGCGACCTGCAAAACGACATGAAAAAGCAGGGCCGCCCCTGGTGTATTGGCAAGGGCTTTGACCATTCGGCACCGATTGGCCCGATCACAACCACGCAGCATGTGCCTGACATCCAGCAGGCCACCCTCTGCCTGCAGGTCAATGGCACGGTTCGCCAGCAAAGCCAGATCAGCCAGCTGATCTGGAATGTGGCTGAGACCATAACGCAGATCTCCGCCGCTTGGGCGTTGCAGCCTGGCGATCTGATCTACACCGGCACGCCTGCCGGTGTCGGTGCCGTCGTGGCGGGTGACACACTGGCTGGCAGCATCGACGGGCTGACGCCCATCGCGCTCACGGTGGGTTAGTCAGGCAACACCTTGCGCCGAAGGCGTCTTGTCTGTCAGAGCGGCCATTTTGCACTGTGGCAGGCACGCTGTCTGGGTTTCAAATTACACTGCAATCATGCAACGCCCGCCTTCCAAACACTGCAGAAACTGCGGCACCACCGTGGTCCGGCGGGTGCCCGACGACGGCGACACCCGGGTGCGTGGCGTCTGCCCCAATTGCAAGACCGTTCACTATGACAACCCGCTCAACGTGGTGGGCACCATTCCTTACCTGGGTGAGCGGGTTTTGCTGTGCAAGCGCAACATTGAGCCGCGTTTTGGCAAATGGACGCTTCCTGCCGGTTTTATGGAGCTCGATGAAACCGTGGCCGAAGGTGCAGCGCGCGAAACGGTCGAAGAAGCCGGTGCGCAGTTTGAAATGGGCGACTTTTTTTCGCTGGTCAACATTGCCCGGGTGGGCCAGGTCCACATGTTTTACCGCGCCCGGCTGCTGAGCGACCAGTTTGACCCCGGCCACGAAACCACAGAAGCCCGCCTGTTTTACGAGCACGAGATTCCGTGGGACGAGATTGCCTTCAGGACCGTGGGCGAAACCCTGAAACGTTATTTTGCCGACCGCCGCGACGGTCAGTTTTCGATTCATGTCTTTGATATCACCTGACCAGCAAGCCACACTGGTGCTGTGGTGTTACCGTGGCGGCCATTTTTTTGTGACCAGTGTGCTCGACGACCCGGCCTGGCTGGCGCTGATGTTTTGTTAGTATTTTTTTGGTCTTTTTCGCCTCCAGCCCAATCATCATCTGCGCTGGCAGCTATTATTTTTAATCACCATGCTGCCCTGCTACGTGCTGCTTGACCTGGAAACCACTGGCGGCAACGCACAGCAGGACCGCATCACCGAAATTGCCGCGGTGCGTTTTGAGGGGGGTGAGGAGGTGGCGCGCTGGAGCACGCTGGTCAACCCCGGCACCCGCATCTCTTACTTTATCGAGCAGCTCACTGGCATCAGCAATGCCATGGTGGCCGATGCGCCGCGCTTTGACGAGGTGGGCGGGCAACTGCTCAAGCTGCTGGACAGCGCGGTGCTGGTAGCCCACAACGTGCGATTCGACCACGGCTTTTTACTCAACGAATTTGCCCGCATGGACGTGAACCTGCGTGTCAAAACCCTGTGCACGGTGCGTTTGTCGCGTTTGCTGTATCCGCAGGTCAAGGGTCATGGCCTAGACGCGATCATGCAGCGCCACGGCATCAGCAGCCAAAGCCGTCACCGCGCCATGGGCGATGTCGAGGTGATGCAAACCTGGCTGGCGCTGGTCAGAGACGAGTTTGGCATCGACAAACTTCACACCCACGCCCAGACGCTGTTGCAAGGCAGTGCCGCCCTGCCGCCGCAACTTGACACCAACATTTCAGATATTCCCGAATCTGCTGGTGTGTACATCTTTTACGGCGAAGGCACGCTGCCGTTGTATGTAGGCAAAAGTATCAAACTGCGCAGCCGGGTGATGTCGCACTTTCAGGCCACCAGCCGCGAGTCGCGCGAGATGCGTATTGCCCAGGAAATTCGCCGCATCGAATGGATCGAGACTGCCGGTGAACTGGGTGCCCTGCTGCTCGAAGCACGGCTGGTAAAGCAGCAGCAACCCATTCACAACCGCCAACTGCGCCGCGCCAGCACCTTGAGCGCCTGGCGGCTAGACGCCAACCCGCACGCCCGCCCCTTGCTGACCCTGGTGCGCGGCAGCGAACTGAACCCAGAGCAGTTTGGCAACCTGTATGGCCCGTACCGATCTAAAAACCAGGCACTCAGCCATGTGCGTGAACTGGCCGACGCCCAAGGCCTGTGCCTGCAGGCGCTGGGCCTGGAGTCAGGCAGGGGCCGCTGTTTTGCACACCAGATTGGCCATTGCAAAGGCGTGTGCTGCGGCGAAGAAGCACCCGAGCGGCATCACCTGCGGCTGCAAATGGCGCTGGTGGCCGACAAACTGCGGGTCTGGCCGTTTGCCGGACGAGTCGGGCTGCGCGAACACCACACCTTGAGTGGACGCACCGACATCCATGTGTTTGACCAGTGGTGCCATCTGGCCACCGTGCACAGTGACGCGGAGCTGGCGGAAGTGCTGCAAAGTCGGCCGGATGCGCTGGCGTTTGATCTGGATACCTATAAGCTGGCGGTGAAACATTTGTTGCCGCCTGGTAGGGCTGGTGTTTCTTTGATTGATTTCTCCCCCACTCACTCCCCCGCCCTCTCCCGCCCCGCCGGGCGGATGAGGGAGCCAAACAGCCCGATGTGGCCGATCAACTCCCCGAAATCTGTGATCGACATCCCTGGCACTTTTTGATGAAAGAAATTAATATTTTTGACTTGTAGCCCACGTGGAATAAACGCAGAAAGCTACTTATTTTATAGCAAGCGGCATTTGAAGCAGAGTATGACTCGACTGCCAGAATTCAGCGATGCACGGACGATCATTTACCATGTATTTATCCCGGCTCACTGACGCTCTGCCACCCAGCGAACCGACTCAGGTCGCCAACACACATAAGACACATGATGGTCTTAGGCAACAAACTGCAGATCACAAGCCAGGCTGAACTCAACCGGGTTGAAGAAAAGCTCAGCAAGGAAAAAGCCAAGCAGCTGTTTGAAAGCGTCAACTGGATGTCGGACGAGCTGGAAATTCGCTCGATAACGAGATTGCGATGATCAAGCAGCGTCTCAAAACGCTCGCCGGTGGCCGGCGGTGCCGTGTTGTCAAACAGATTCTGGATGTTCACGAGGGACTCCGCTTTTGCAAGGGATAACAGCTGAAGCGCAGGCAATATTCGTTGAACAAAGCAGCAAGTTTGCTAACGCCATCCCCCAGCGGCAACTTATTTTTCCACGATCGTTTTGCCAATGGGTGCCAGGGCAACGAGGGCGAGTTTGATATTCTGAATGCCAAACGGAATGCCAACGATGGTGACCGCAGCCAGCAACCCGGCCAGCCACCACCCGAGCCCCATCAGGCAGCCACCAAAAATGAACCACAAAATATTGCCAATGAGACCCATATCAACTCCGGAAGGAACAACCCCAAATTTGCCAGTCTGGCACTACACCGGGTCAAGGAATCAAAATTCACTATAGCTGATGTGGAGACAACCGCAGCAGGCGCGCAACTGGGCAGCAGCGCAGGAGCTCAATGCCCAGGAATTGGCCACAAAAGTACATCGCCAACGAGGGCATGCGTTAGTGAATTCTGTTGACGCTTGAAAACACAGATATCACCCTGAACTGAGGGGGTGTTGTAAGTGTCTGAAATAATACAGACCAGCAATTAAACAATCAACTTTTTGAGGTCCCTGATGCTTTTTGAATCCTTTGACTTGGGGCACATCCGCCTTGCCAACCGCACCGTCATGGCGCCAATGACACGTAGTCGCTGTGCTCACAACAGCGCACCCGATGCACTGGTAGCCAAATACTATGCGCAAAGGGCCGAAGCAGGTCTGATTGTGACTGAGGGCACTTCACCCTCCCCCAACGGCGTGGGTTATGCCAGGATTCCTGGGCTCTACAACCAAGAGCAGGTTCAAGGCTGGCGCTTGGTCACCGATGCTGTTCACCAAGCTAACGGGAAAATCTTTGTTCAGTTGATGCACACAGGAAGAGTTGCTCATCTGGACAATCTTCCCGCCGGCGCACGCGTCATGGGCCCCAACGCAGAGGTCTGCCCTGGAGAGATGTGGACGGACCAGGGTGGCATGCAGCCGCATACTGCACCGGCGGCCATGACGGAGGCCGACATTGCCCAAACCGTCGGCGAATATGCCAGTGCTGCCAAGCTGGCCATTCAGGCTGGATTTGACGGCATCGAACTCCACGCTGCAAATGGCTACCTGATGGAGCAGTTTCTCAACGCCAATATCAACAAGCGCACCGACGACTACGGTGGAAGCGCCGATGCACGTAACCGTTTTGCCCTTGAGGTTGCGCAGGCCTGCGTGGTGGCCATTGGCGCGGATAAGGTGGGCATTCGAATTTCTCCGCACGGTGTCTTCAATGGAACCGGCGCTTTTGACGGTGCCGACCAGCAATTCTTGGCATTGACCAAAAAATTGTCTGACTTGGGGTTGGTGTACCTGCACCTGGTTGACCACTCATCCATGGGTACACCGCCAGTTCCAGGCGAATTGAAAACAAGGCTGCGGGCCGCCTTTGCTCAAACTTTCATCGCTGTTGGTGGCTTTGATGCCCAAAGCGCAGAGAAGGCATTGCAAGCAAAAGAGGCCGACCTCATTGCTTTCGGTCGGCCATTTATTTCGAACCCCGATTTGGTCGCTCGCCTGAAATCTGGCGCAGCACTGGCCGCACCTGATATGAGCACTTTCTACACGCCGGGTGAAACGGGTTACACCGACTACCCAGCGCTAGAGAAATAGGCAGGCCGACGCGCGCGTTGCAAGCCGATGGTGTCAATGGCTCCATTTTTCACAATGCATGATGCTGCGGTTTTACGTAGCGAACTCAATGCAAACCGGACGCTGCGTTGAAACCCTTTTTGTCCCACTATGGAAGTGACTCTTTTGAGCCAGACTCTTGGCCGCAGGCGTGACAACTGGCGCGCGAACTGGAAAAGCCATTTGCGCACATTCGTGCTTGCAGCGGTGGTGGTCCTGGGTATTCAAGCCTGGCAGACAAGAGCCGTGCCAAAAGGACTGGCACGAAATATGGAAGTCCTTTTGGTGCAACTGGACGGCACAATTTCAAAGTCCACCCTGCAGGACTGGCGAGCCCTGCACCCCGGCCGGCCAGTTGCCCTGCATTTCTGGGCCGATTGGTGCCCAATTTGCCGTACAGAAGAAAACAGCATCACTCGCTTGGCGGCGGACTGGCCCGTTTTGACCGTGGCCATGCAGTCCGGACCTTCAGACCATGTGCGCAAGGTCCTTCACAAGCGGGAACTACCCTGGAACGCAACCGTGGACGAACGTGGAGGCACAACCCATTCCTTTGGCTTTCAGGCAGTTCCGGCGTTCGTTGTGATTGACGCGAGAGGAAATTTACGCACGCCGACCATGGGCTACACCACGGAAATAGGCATGAGGCTTCGACTTCTGTGGGCCTCAATGTTCAATGTTTAGCCACTTTGTTCCACGAAAATATGTCACCCCATACGGCCATTTCCACCCCAGCCAACCAGAGTCGCATCGCATGAAGGCAATTTTTAGCATTTTGGGCTTGCTCATCGTCGTAGCAATCTCCGGCATCTTGGTCAAGAAGCAATTTAGCTCGGTAACAGAGACAACAGCAAAGCCTCAGGACGGTTCCCAAATTTTGGTGCCGGCCACCACGCCTGGCGCGACACCACAACAACAAAGCCAGCAGATTCAACAGCAAGTCAAACAGTCAGTGGAGGCCGCCATGCAGCAGGCCCGTCCCGTTCCTGACGACAAGTAGTCCAACACACAAAGATTTCATGAATAACGAAGATTTACAGGCTGAACTCGATACCCTGATTGCCACGCAGGCCGGTTTGATGGCCATCATTGGCTCGCTGATGGCTACGCATCCCGATTACGAGAAGTTCCAGCTTCATTTGACGGGGCTTCTGGAGGTGCTGCTGACAGGAAATGCAGGCAAGACGTTCACGAGCAGGCAGCGGCAACAAGCACGTGATTTTGTCCAGATGCTGCAAAACATCAATAAGGCGCCTGCAAAAATTGAGCCACTGGCATCGATTGCGAACCTGTAAGGGAAGTGAAAATTACAAAAGTACCGCTTTGTATTGGCTGGTTATGTGCCACCAATTCAGCTCTGCGGATCGTCCCCGCCCTGCTACCTATGAACGCGCCGCCGCACCGCCATCAAAATGCCACGCAGGATGTCCACTGGCTCGGGCGGGCAGCCCGGCACCGTCACATCGACCGGGATCACGTTGGCCACCCGACCACAACTGGCGTAGCTCTCGCCAAACAGGCCGCCATCACAGCCACAGTCGCCCACCGCCACCACCAGTTTGGGCTCGGGGGTCGCCTCATAAGTGCGTTTGAGGGCCATTTCCATGTTGCGCGATACCGGGCCGGTGACCAGCAGCAGGTCGGCATGGCGCGGGCTGGCGACAAACCTGATACCCAGGCCTTCGATGTTGTAGTAAGGGTTGCCCAGCGCGTGAATTTCAAGTTCACAGCCGTTGCACGAGCCAGCATCGACCTGGCGAATGGTCAGCGCCTGCCCCAAAATATGTAGCAGCTCACGATGGATGCGTGTGGGCTCTAAGGCCAAAACGTCCCCAATATCGGGCACCGGCTCGGTCGCGATGCCGACCCGGCCAATTTGCTGGATGACTCTCCAGATCATGCTGGCGTCCTCATAGGTCTTGCCCCGAATAGCTCAGGTTGAACGACTTGTTGATGACCGGAAAGTCGGCCACGATGTTGTGCATGATGGCGTGCTCCAGCACCGGCCAGTTTTGCCATGACGGGTCATGCAGATGGCAGCGCAGGATGCGGTTTTGCTCATCGGCACCGGCGAGTTCAAGTGCTACAAAAATCTCGCCGCGCCAGCCTTCGACCCAGCCGGCACCCCTGGACGGCTGGTCGGGCAGCGCCAACGCGCACTGCACCGGGCCGCTCGGCAGCTGGCCCAGCAACTGTCGGATCAGGCGGATCGACTCCAGCACCTCGTCAAAACGCACCGCTGCCCTGGCCCCGACATCGCCGTTGTGATGTGTTGCCATGTTGACATGCAAGTCGCTGTAGGGCGCAAACGGGTGGTCGCAGCGCAGATCCTGGGCCTGGCCGCTGGCACGCCCGGCCAGACCAGTCAAGCCCAACTGGGCCGCCAGCGCCGGGGTGACGCGCCCGGTCACCATAAAGCGGTCCTGCAAGCCGGCATGGGCTTCATAAATGTCAAACAGCCGCCGGACTTCAGGCTCCAGCGCCTGGCAGTGCAGCAGCATCTGGTCTTTCTGGCTCAGGCTGATGTCGCCCGAAACACCGCCGGGCAGGATGCAGTCCATCATGAAACGGTGGCCAAACACGGCTTTGGAACTGCGCTGCCAGTCCTCGCGCAGCCGGGAAAACTGCGCCAGGCCAAAGGCATAAGCCACGTCGTTGCCCAATGCGCCCAGGTCACCGAGATGGTTGGCGATGCGCTCGCGCTCCAGCATCAGGGCGCGCAGCCAGGCAGCACGCGGCGGTATCGTGGCCTGGCAGGCCGACTCCAGCGCCATGCAGTAGCCCCAGGCGTAGGCCACGGTGGAGTCGCCCGAGACCCGCCCGGCCAACTGGTGGGCCTGCAGGGGCGCAAATTGCGTGATGCGCTGCTCAATGCCCTTGTGGGTGTAGCCCAGGCGCTGCTCCAGCCGCAGCACCCGCTCGCCGACCACCGAAAACCTGAAATGCCCCGGCTCAATGATGCCGGCATGCACCGGACCGACTGGAATCTCGTGAACCCCGTCGCCTTCGACCCGCACAAAGGGGTAGTCGGTGAGCGCGCCTGGCATCGGTTCGGGCAGATTGTTGGGGTCTTGCAGCAGCGGGAAATGGTCGCTGGCCCAGGCCCCGTGGTTCAGCCAGGGCCGGCGGTCGGTGGCGGCATCGGCATGGATATCCGACAGGTCAGCAGCAGCACGCTGCATTCTGGCAGCAGCCGGAAACAGGCCAGCCAGATCAGGATAGACCGCCTGGCCGTTTTGGCTCTCCAGCGGCAATGCCAGCCAGATCAGGCCCTCCGCCCTGATATAGGCAACAAATACGGCTCTAGCCCTTGCTGGCATTGCGCTGTCAGCTATATCTTGAATAGCGCCAGAAGCCCACAAGGCGAGCATGCGACCGTCTTAGTCGCGCAATATGCTTGCAGCCCGTTGCCACTGCTGCGCGGTAACTTGGGCAAACCAGACCGGCACCGGGGTCGGCAGCGCAACAAATTCCAGCTCCAGACCGGGTATCTTCATCGCCTTATCCCCCCAACATGGCGGCAGCCTGCACATACCAGCCGTTCAGATAGGTTGGCATGTACAAACCCAGTAGCAGTGCAAAAGCCAGATGCACAAACACCGGCAGCAGTGAGGGCGGATGCGCCAGCGGCTGGTGCGTCGAGTCGCCAAACACCATCGGCAACACCCGCACCAGAATCGACGCAAACGCCACCCCCAGCCCGATCAGCAAAAACGGTGTGGCCCAGGGCTGCTCACGCATGGCGGTGGTCAAAATCAGGAACTCGCTGGCAAACACGCCAAACGGCGGCATGCCCAAAATCGCCATCACCCCGATCATCAGGCCCCAGCCAACAGTCGGGTTGACCTTGATCAGGCCACGAATCTCGCTCATCAACTGGGTGCCAGCGGTCTGGGTGGCATGGCCCACCGTGAAAAAGATCGCCGACTTGACCAGCGAATGCACCGTCATGTGCAACAGCCCGGCAAAGCTGGCAACCGGCCCGCCCATGCCAAAGGCAAAGGTGATCAAACCCATGTGCTCGATGCTGGAGTACGAAAACATGCGCTTGACATCTTTTTGGCGCGACAGGAAAAATGCCGCAGCCACCACCGACAGCAAGCCAAAACCCATCATCAGTTGACCTGCCATCTCGGTCCCCAGTGCACCATCGGTCAGCACCTTGCAGCGCAGCACCGCGTACATGGCCACGTTAAGCAATAGGCCAGAGAGCACTGCCGACACCGGCGTCGGGCCTTCGGCATGGGCATCGGGCAGCCAGCTGTGCAGCGGCACCAGGCCAATCTTGGTGCCGTAGCCGACCAGCAAAAACACAAAGGCCAGCGTGACAATGGTCGGGTCCAACTGGCCCTTGACATCGGCCAGACTGGTCCAAAGCAGCGTGGCGTGTTCAGGCCCGAGCACCTTGTCGGCGGCCATGTACAGCAACACGGTGCCAAACAGCGCCTGGGCAATGCCGACCCCGCACAAAATGAAGTACTTCCAGGCTGCTTCCAGACTGGCAGCGGTGCGATAAACGCTAACCAGCAGCACGGTGGTCAGTGTCGCGGCTTCCATCGCCACCCAAATGATGCCCAGATTGTTGGTGGTCAGGCCCAGCAGCATGGTGAAGCTGAACAACTGGTACATGCTGTGGTAGAGGCGCATGCGCGGCGGTGTCATCTTGCCGTGGTCCTGCTCGACGCGCATGTAGGGGCGAGAAAATATCGCCGTGGTCAGGCCGACAAAAGCCGTCAGCGTGACCAGAAAGACGTTGAGCGGGTCGATGTAAAACTGCTTGTCCCAGACAAACTCCGGGCCATGGTTGATGATCTGCGCCGTCAGCACGCAGGCAGCCAGAAAAGTGCCCAGGCTAAAGGCCACATTCACATCGCGCGCAACAGGCCGATGCCCGGTCAGGGCCAGCACCAGACCACCGACCAGCGGAATACCCAGAACAAAAAACAGCGCGCTCATAGTGCTTTAGTCTTCCTTGAGCGCTTCGAGGTTGCGAATGTCGAGGCTGTCAAACTTTTCGCGAATCTGGAACATGAACACGCCCAGAATCAGCACGCCCACCAGCACGTCGAGCGCGATGCCAAATTCGACAATCATCGGCATGCCGTTGGTGACCGTGGTGGCGGCAAAAATCAGCCCGTTTTCCATCGACAAAAAGCCGATCACCTGCGGCACCGCCTTGGAGCGGGTGATCATCATCATGAACGACAAAAACACACAGGCCAGCGCAATGCCCAAGGAGCCACCGGCGATCGACTCCGACAGGCGCGAAATCGGCAGCGCCAGGCTAAAGGCAAAAATCACCAGCCCGATGCCGACCAGCATGGTGGTGGGGATGTTGAGCAGGGTTTCCACGTCCCAGCGCACGTTGAGCCGGGCAATCAGCCGGTGCAGCATCCACGGGATGGCGATGACTTTAAGCACCAGCGTCAGCCCGCCCGACACATACAGATCGGGCTGATGCGTGACATAGCCCAGCAAAAACGAGGCCGCCACCAAGGCCGCTCCCTGAATCATGAACAGGTTGATCAGCGACACAATGCGCCGCTGCGAGATCATGGCAAAGGACAACAGCAAAATCAGCGTGGCAAACAGATTGATGAGCTGGGGTGCAAACTTGATCATTGGCAATCACCCCACACCCAGCAGCACGTTGACCAGCAGGCCAATCACTGCCAGCAAAAAGGCCGTGCCCAAAAACTCGGGCACCCGAAAAACCCGCATCTTGGCACTCGCCGTCTCGATCATGGCCAGCACCATGCCGCCCACCGCCAGTTTGAAAATTAGCACCGGCAGCGCTAGCAGCAGCGCCATCGGAGTGTCAGCATCGGCCACACCCCAGGGGAAAAACAGCGCCAGACCAATGCAGGAATAAGCAAACAGCTTGAGGCTGGCCGCCCACTCCAGCAGCGCCAAGTGGCGTGCCGAATACTCCAGAATCAGCGCCTCGTGAACCATGGTGAGTTCCAGGTGGGTGTCGGGGTTGTCCACCGGCACGCGGGCATTTTCGGCCAGCGACACCATGGTGAAGGCCACACCAGCCAGCAACATGCTGGGGTAAATCATCAGCTCGCGGTGCGCCAGGGTCTCGACGATGGCGGTCAGCGAGGTGGAGCGGGTGATCATCGAGGCACAAAACAGCACCATCAGCAAGGCCGGCTCAGCCAGAAAGCCCACCAGCATTTCGCGCCGCGCACCCAGACTGCCAAAAGCCGTGCCGACATCCATCGCCGCCAGCGAAATAAACACCCGCGCCAGCGCAAACAGGCCCACCAGCGCAATCGCGTCGGCGGCCGGCGACAGTGGCAAATCAGTCGAGAGGGTCGGAATGATGGCGCTGGCCAGCAGCATGCAGCCAAAAATCACATAGGGCGCAAAACGGTACAGCGGCGAGGCGTGCTCGGCCATCAAGGACTCTTTGTTGAACAGCTTGTGCAGCATGCGGTAGGGTTGCAGCAAGCCCGGCGCCGACTTGTTTTGCAGCCAGTGCCGCCACTGGTTGACCCAGCCCGACAACAAGGGTGCCAGCAGCAGCGCGGTGACCAGCGCCAGCCCTTGCGAGAAAATGCCCAAAGTATTCATCGCTTGACCAGCAGCAACAAGACGATCAACGTGGCAAAGCTGTACATCAGATAGACCGCAATGCGGCCCTGCTGCAACAAGCCGACAATTTCGGAAATCCGCTGCACCCAGCGCGCCACCGGAAGATACAGGGCATACCAAATTGGGTCTTCCAGCGTGACCTGATAGCGCGGCTTGGCATCAAAAGCGGTTGGCAACTGGCGTGTGATGCGAAAAAACGAATCAAAAATCCGCCGGATCGGTTGCCCCAGGCCTTCGGCCGTGTCCTGCATGCGGGCGGTTTGCCAGGGGTGGCCGCAGTCCCACGGCGGCACCCGGCGCATGCGACCGTGGTAGAGCCGGCGCACCAGCAAAAAGGCCAGGCCAAAAGTAGCCAGCACGCCGAGCAGAAAAATCGCCGGCGCATAACTGGCACGCTCGATGCTGACCGGCACCAGCAGCCAGCCGTTGTCCGCCGCTGTATGGGCCAACCCGCCCTGTACCAGCAGCCGTGTTACCGGGTCGATCAGCGCGATGGTCTGGTTCGGCAACAGGCCCAGCAGCACACAGCCTGCTACCAGCCACAGCATGCCCAGCCGCTCCCACGGTCCGGCATCGTGTGCTGTTGACAACTTTTCTTCGCGAGGCTGACCCAAAAAGACCACCCCAAAATACTTGACCATGGTGTAGCCTGATAGGGCCGCAATCAAGGCAATCAGCGCCGCCATCACCGGCACCAGCATGTCGAGCAGCGCGCTGGGCAAGCCGGTGGTGAACAAAAAACTCTGCAGCAGCAGCCATTCGGCGACAAAACCGCCAAACGGTGGTAGCCCGGCACAGGCCAGCACACCCACCAGCGTCGGCCAGGCGACCCAGGGCATATAACGGATCAGCCCGCCCAACTTGCCCAGGCTGCGCTCACCGGTGGCGTGCATCACCGCGCCGGTGCTGCAAAACAGCAGGCTTTTGAAAAACGCGTGGCTAAGCATGTGGTACAGCGCGGCGGTCAGCGCCAGCGCCGACAGCGCATGCATGTCATAGGCCGAAAACAGCAGCGCCAGCCCCATGCCGGCACACATCAGGCCGATGTTTTCGATCGACGAATAGGCCAGCAGGCGCTTCATCTCGACCTGCACGGTCGAGAACACCACGCCAAACAAGGCGGTCGCCAGGCCCACCGCCATCAGCAACACGCCCCACCACCAGATGCGGGTCTGCAGCAAGTCAAACGACACGCGCAGGATGCCGTAGAGCGCAATTTTCAGCATGACACCGCTCATCAGCGCGGAAAACGGCGACGGTGCCGCCGGATGCGCCTCGGGCAGCCAGGCATGCAGCGGCAGCAGGCCGGCCTTGGCGCCAAAGCCGAACACCGCCAGCACAAAGGCCACCGAACCCCAGAACGGCGTCAAGTGCTGCTGGCGCATGTTGGCGAAGGTGTAGTCGCCGGTATTGGCCTGCAGCAAGCCAAAACACAACAAAATGCCCAAAGCGCCTATGTGCGCCACCAGCATATAGATATAGCCGGCCTGGCGGATTTCGGGAATGCGGTGGTTGACCATCACCAGAAAAAACGAGGCAAACGCCATGGTTTCCCACATCACCATGAACAGGTAAGCATCGTCGGCCATCACCAGCATCGCAATGCTGGCCAGAAACAGGTGGTATTCCAGACAAATCAGGCCCGGCGGGGTGCCCTCGCCTTGACGAAAATAACCCGCAGCAAAGGCCGAGACCCCGGCCGACACCCCGCCAATCAGTAGCAGAAAAAAAGCTGACAGGCTGTCAAGCCGCAAATGAAAGGGCAGTTGCGGCAAACCCAGCGGCAGCACAGCGACCTGCGGGCCGACAAAAGCCGCACCAAGGGCTACCGCCATCAACAGCACCGACAAGCAAGCACCGACCGGAAACAGCACAATCGCCACAAACCGGAACCGGCGCAAGGCCACCACCCCCAGCAAGCCAATCAGCAGCCACCCAAGCACCACCACCAGCACCCAGTCCAGGTGAACCCAATCGGTCGGGTAAGTAAAACTGTTCATGAATCGGGTGGTATTTGTGAAATATCAAGCTGCGCAGGATACTACACCTTCCGGTTCTTGCAACGATCCGCAAGGCAGGCGCGAGGCGTTTGCCGCGCAGGGCTAAAATGCGCGCAAAAGGCTTAACACCATGAACATTTTTTACCGTCCCAGTTATCAGTCAGATGTAACCCTGTTTCTTGACAAGCTCAAGGCAAATAACCCAGAGCTTGAACTTGGTCAGCGTCAGGGCCGCAGCCTGTTGTGGGACAAAACCGTGGACCGCGCCGCATGGCAAGCGTTTCGGGCGGCACAGGTGGACCAACAACCCTACGTTTATCAGACCGCGGGAAAAGAGTAAGCTTTTTTTCATCGAGCCCCCGTGGGCTCTGCGCAGGCAGCTATATTTAGCGTAGCAAAATAGACGACCCTGATGGTTAACTCGGCCACCCTGGCCCAATATGACGTGATGGACCTATCGGTCATGCCCGACGTGGTGGATCAGGTCGCAGTGGCGCGTCTGTATGGCGAGCCCCTGTTTGCCATGCCGTTGGATTTGTACATTCCACCAGATGCGCTGGAAGTCTTTCTAGAAGCCTTTGAAGGCCCGCTGGACCTGCTGCTGTACCTGATCCGCAAGCAGAACTTCAATATCCTGGACATCCCCATGGCCGGCCTGACGCGCCAATACTTGAGTTATGTCGACGAGATTCGCAGCCGCAACCTGGAGCTGGCCGCCGAATACCTGTTGATGGCCGCCATGCTGATCGAGATCAAGTCACGCATGCTGCTGCCACCGAAACATGTGGCCCCCGGACAAGAAGCTGAAGACCCGCGCGCCGAACTGGTGCGCCGCTTGCTGGAATACGAGCAAATGAAGGCCGCCGCCGCCCAGCTCAATGCCTTGCCGCAACTGGGCCGTGATTTTTTGGCGGCGCAGGTTTACATCGAACAGTCGCTGCAGCCGCGCCTGCCTGATGTTTCCTTGAGCGACTTGCAGGAGGCCTGGGCCGGCATTCTCAGGCGCGCCAAGCTGGTGCAACGCCACCGCATCACGCGCCAGGAGTTGTCGGTGCGCGAACACATGAGTCTGGTGCTCAAGCGCCTGCAAGGCCAGCGCTTTGTCGAGTTTGAGGCGCTTTTTGATCCACGCAAAGGCATGCCGGTGCTGGTGGTGACCTTTATCGCCCTGCTGGAGCTGGCCAAGGAAACCCTGATCGAAATCACCCAGGCCGAAGCCTACGCACCCATTTATGTCAGACTGGCCTACACGCCGTCTTAACCCCAGAGGTTGCCCATGAGTCCCAGAAATCCCAACAATGCCAAACCACGCCAGCCGCTGAATTTTGATGTGCTGATTGTTGGCAGCGGTCTGGCGGGCTTGAGCGCGGCATTGCTGCTGTCCCCGACCAAGCGGGTGGCGGTCATCACCAAACGCGCGGTGTCTGAGGGGTCCAGCGGCTGGGCACAGGGTGGTATTGCTGCGGTCTGGAGCAAAGACGACAGTTTTGCTGCCCACGTCGATGACACGCTGATCGCCGGTGCCGGCCTGTGCGACCTGCCCGCCACCCGCTTTGTGGTGGAAAACGCGCCCAAGGCGATTGCCTGGCTGCAAAGCATGGGCGTGCCGTTTTCTGAAGAAGCCGGTCAGTTGCACCTGACACGAGAAGGCGGCCACAGTGCCCGGCGTATTGTGCACGTGACCGACGCCACCGGTGCCGCTGTGCAGAAGACCCTGATCGATGCATGTGCTCAAAACACCCAACATCACCCTGTTTGAGCAGCACACCCTGGTAGACCTGATCACCACTGAAAAACTCGGCCTGCCCGGCAAACGCGGCCTGGGTCTGTATGCGCTGGACAGCGAGACCGACCAGGTGCTGACCTTCCAGGCGCCCCAGACCATTTTGGCCACCGGCGGCGCCGGCAAGGTCTACCTCTACACCACCAACCCCGACACCGCCACCGGCGACGGCATTGCGGCGGCCTGGCGCGCCGGCTGCCGGGTTCAAAACATGGAGTTCATCCAGTTTCACCCGACCTGCCTGTACCACCCGCACGCCAAGTCGTTCTTGATCAGCGAGGCTGTGCGCGGCGAAGGTGGGCGTTTGCTGCTGCCCGATGGCACGCGTTTCATGCCCAACCACGACCCGCGGCTGGAACTGGCCCCGCGCGACGTGGTGGCGCGGGCGATTGACTTCGAGATGAAGAAAGGCGGCTTTGACTGCGTCTATCTGGACATCTCGCACCAGCCCTTGAGCTTTTTGCAAGAGCATTTCCCCAACATTTACGCGCGTTGCCTGGAGCTGGGCATCGACATCAGCAAGCAACCGATTCCGGTGGTGCCCGCTGCCCACTACACCTGCGGGGGTGTGCTGGCCGACTTGCAGGGCCGCACCGATGTGCAGGGCCTCTATGCCATTGGCGAAACCGCCTGCAGCGGCCTGCACGGTGCCAACCGGCTGGCCAGCAACTCACTGGTGGAATGCATGGTGTTTGCCCAGGCCACCACCAACGACATAGCCCAGGCCCACAACGGTGCCACGGCAACCTTGCCAGCCTGGGACGACAGCCGGGTGATTGATGCGGATGAAACCGTGGTGATTTCGCACAACTGGGACGAGCTGCGCCGCTTCATGTGGGACTATGTGGGCATCGTGCGTACCAACAAGCGGCTGGAGCGTGCGGCGCACCGCATTGCGCTGCTGCAAGATGAGATCGAAGAGTTTTACGCCCACTTTCAGGTCACGCGAGACCTGCTGGAGCTGCGCAACCTGGTGTTGGTGGCTGACCTGATTGTGCGCAGTGCGCAGGCCCGCCATGAGAGCCGCGGCCTGCATTTCAGCCGGGACTACCCGGATTTGCAGCCAGAGGCCATTGCGACCGTCCTGAGCCCCAAGCAATGACCATAGGGTCAATGACACTGAGTTAGACTCGCGCCACTTTTTTTGGGGAATTCCCACATGAACCAGCCCGTCGTCCAAAACGCCACGCCCTACGGCACCCTGCCCACCGCCAGCAGCCCGGCCACACGCAAGCCGGTGAGCCTGCCGCGCCTGCTTGAAATGCGCGCGCGCGGCGAAAAAATCACCATGCTGACCGCCTATGACGCCACCTTTGCCGCTGTGGCGGATGCCGCAGGTGTGGACTGCATTCTGGTCGGTGACTCACTTGGCATGGTGTGCCAGGGTCTGAGCAGCACGGTCGGGGTATCGCTGGAGACCATGCGTTACCACGTGGAGTGTGTAACACGCGGCGTGCGCCGGGTGCAAGGCACAGCCTGGATCATTGGCGACCTGCCCTACGGCACCTACCACGAGTCCCGTGAGCAGGCTTTGCGCAGCGCCGCCGTGCTGATGCAGGCCGGCGCCCACATGGTCAAGCTCGAAGGCGGCGGCTGGACCGCCGAGACCGTGCGTTTTCTGGTGGAACGAGGCATTCCGGTGTGTGCGCATCTGGGTTTGACACCGCAGACCGTGCACGCCTTGGGTGGCTACCGGGTGCAGGGCAAAACCATGGAGTCGGCCGCCATCATGAAAGAACAAGCGAAAGCCCTACAAGACGCCGGTGCGGCCCTGATGGTGCTGGAAATGGTGCCTGCAGCGCTGTCTGCCGAGCTGACTGCCGAGTTGCCGCATTGCCCCACCATTGGCATCGGTGCTGGCAACGGCACGGCTGGTCAGGTACTGGTGTTGCACGACATGCTGGGGTTAAACCTGGGCAAGATGCCAAAATTTGTACGAAACTTCATGGCAGAGTTGCCCGGCATTCCCGGTCAGCATGGCATCAAGGAAGCCATGCAAGCCTATGTGGCCGCGGTCAAAAGCGGCAGTTTCCCGAACAATACCCAGCATGCCTGGTAAGCGCTTTATTCATAAAAACAACTTGTAGCCCTTATCCAGCAAGGGCAGACAGCTATGAAAATTATCAAAACCATCGTTGATCTGCGTGAGCATCTGGCCGCTTTCAAACACCCGGCCTTTGTGCCCACCATGGGCAATTTACATGAGGGCCACCTGGCACTGGTGCGCCAGGCCAAGCCGCTCGGGGACGTGGTGGTGGTCAGCATTTTTGTCAACCGCCTGCAGTTTTTGCCGCACGAAGACTTTGACACCTACCCGCGCACCTGGGAGGCCGACTGTGAGGCACTTCGTGCGGCGGGCTGTGACGTGCTGTTTGCCCCGAGTGAGCGCGAGTTATACCCGGAAGCCCAGGGTTTCACGGTGCAGCCCCCAACCGAGTTGGCCAACATTCTCGAAGGCCATTTCAGGCCTGGTTTTTTTGGTGGCGTGTGCACGGTGGTGATGAAACTGTTTGCCTGCGTGCAACCCCGCGTGGCCTTGTTCGGACAAAAAGATTATCAGCAACTGATGGTTATCAACCGCATGGTGCGCCAGTTTGCCCTGCCTATTGAGGTGATTGGCGGCAAAACACTGCGTGCCGCCGATGGCCTGGCCCTGTCGTCGCGCAACAATTACCTCAAACCTGCCGAGCGCCAGGAAGCCGTGCAACTGTGCCAAACCCTGCAGTCCATGGCCCATGCGCTGCAGGCAGGCGCTACCGATATCGCAGCATTGGAAGACCAGGCCATGGGCACATTGAGTGCGCGGGGCTGGCAACCGGACTACCTGGTGGTGCGTCGACGCACCGACTTGCAGCAGCCCACCGAGAACGAGATTGCCACGCTGGCACAGGGTCAAGGCCTGGTGGTGCTGGCGGCGGCCCGCATTGGCAGCACGCGCCTGATTGATAACCTGGAGGTTTGATAGTTTTTGAATGGCTTCCAGCAAAAACCAGGTTGCTACCTCAATCCAATAGCAACATCAAAATGGGTGTGAGGTCGGTTGTAAAGTGGATCCCGGATTTAAGACAAGAATTTAAGATGACCTCAAATCCGGGAAATCCAAGACCATGAGTGAAACCAAGAAACGCAAAGTCCACACTCCGGAGTACAAAGCCAAGGTGGCGTTGGAAGCATTGCGAAGCGGCAAGACCATCAACCAAATTGGCCAGGAATTCGATGTCCACCCGGTGCAGGTCGGGCTGTGGAAGAAATCTCTTCAAGAGCAGGCCAAGACCCTGTTTGAGGGCAAGAGAGGTCCCAAGCCGGTGGACGCCCAGAGTCAGCCAGAACGCCTGTACAGCGAAATTGGCCGCCTCAAGATGGAGCTCGACTGGCTCAAAAAAGTCCGGGATGAGCCCATCATGATGCGCCAGGACTGGATCGACATGAAAGACGACTTGGTGGCCACCACACGCCAGTGCGAACTCGCTGGTGTCTCACGGGCGACGATGTACGCCCGTCAAAAGCGCAAAGCGGTCGACGAAGACGATCTGCGGTTAAGCCGCCTGATCGACGAAGAATACACCCGTCATCCGTTCTACGGCACCCGGCGCATGGTGGTCGTCATCAGCAAGGCGGTGGGCTACCGGGTCAACCGCAAGCGCCTGCAACGCCTGATGCGCCAGATGGGCCTGCAAGGCATGGCACCCGGCCCCAATACCAGCCGTGCACACCCACAGCACCCGGTTTACCCGTACCTGCTGCGTGGCCTTGAGATCACCCGACCCAACCAAGTCTGGAGCACAGACATCACCTACATCCGCCTGGCCAACGGGTTTGTCTACTTGGTGGTGGTAATGGACTGGTACAGCCGCAAGGTGCTGAGTTGGCGCATCAGCAACAGCATGGATGCCAGCTTTTGCATCGACTGCCTGGAGGAGGCGCTGCGCAACTATGGCAAGCCTGACATCTTCAACAGCGACCAAGGCGCGCAGTTCACCAGCGCCGGCTTCACGGGGGTACTCCAACGCGAGGAGATCAAAATCAGCATGGACGGACGGGGCCGGGCCTTTGACAACATTTTTGTGGAACGGCTTTGGCGTAACGTCAAGTACGAGGATGTCTACCTCAACGGTTATGCCACGATGGGCGAATTAATGGTTGGACTGAGCAAGTATTTTGTGCTCTACAACACCGAACGTCCGCATCAGTCACTCGACTACAACACGCCTGATTCGGTGTACGTCAGTGCCAGCGGCGGTGGCGCGCTGATCATCGATAAATTCAAAGAAAGTCCAAAAACCGAAGACCAAAAACCCGTGTGCACAACGGCCCTGGTTGATCAGCTTGATGGATAAGCAGGGGGTCGGCATGGATATGTGGACAAGCTCGCAAAACGCCCAGCTTGACCCATACCCACACCTCCCACCCGTGCGCTTACCCACAAGAGTTCCGCCTTCGGCCTGACGCGCTTCGCTTGCCAAACAGCCTTTAAAAAATGAATTCAAAATACCAAATACCAAGCCAGAGGACTTGGGGTTTGGCCAAAACCAGGCAACGCCGTCCAGTTGTATATGAAAACGGGGATTGCTTAAATTAACTGAAAAATTGTCTTGACACTGGGGTTCACTTTAGAGTCAAGGTGGGACCAGTTGCAACTCAGTCAAAGCGAGGCGTGCGCCTAGCGGTAAAACGCCTCCACCCGGCCCTTCAGCTTGATCAGAAGCGGCTGGCCCTTGCGGTCGAGCGTCTTGCCGGCGGGTACCTTGATCCAGCCTTCGCTGATGCAGTATTCCTCGACATCGACGCGTTCTTTGTCATTGAACCGGATGCCGATGTCGTGCTCGAACACAGCTGCAACATGGTGAGGGCTGCGCACGTCAATCGACAGGTGGTCGGGCAGATCGGGGCGTTGGGTGATTTCGGTCATAAATGTCTTCTTTCAAAGCTTGTCTTGTGCCAGCGATCAGGCTGCGCCAATGTTGGGCACCAGGCTACCAGCATCATGGCCGCTCTTGAGCGCTGCCGTAAACGCCAGCATCCGGTCAATCGGCAGGCGCGCGCGCAAACCCAGCGATGCATCAACTTGAACCTCATTGGCCCCGGTTTCAAGTACCCGCACCACGTCTTGCAAGCCGTTCATTGCCATCCACGGGCAATGGGCGCAGCTCTTGCAAGTGGCGCTGTTGCCGGCAGTGGGCGCTTCCAGAAACAGTTTGCCGGGGTTCTGGGTGCGCAGCTTGTGCATCATGCCGTTGTCGGTGGCCACAATGAATGTGCGTGCGTCCATTTCGCGTGCGGCTTTCAGAATGGCCGAGGTGGAGCCCACCGCGTCAGCCAATGCCACCACATGTTCAGGTGACTCGGGGTGAACCAGCACTTTGGCGCCAGGGTATTCAGCTATCAGGCCTTCAAGCTCAACCGCCTTGAACTCGTCGTGAACGATGCAGGAGCCCCCCCACATCACCATGTCAGCGCCGGTTTCACGCTGGATATAGCCCCCCAGATGCCGGTCGGGTGCCCACAAGATTTTGTGGCCCTTGTCCTTGAGGGCTTGCACCACGTCGAGTGCGCAACTGGAGGTCACCAGCCAGTCAGAACGCGCCTTGACCGCTGCGCTGGTGTTGGCGTAAACCACCACGGTTCGGTCCGGATGGGCGTCGCAAAAGGCGCTGAATTCATCCAGCGGGCAACCCAGGTCGAGCGAACAGTTGGCATCCAGATCAGGCATCAACACGCGCTTTTCGGGCGACAGAATCTTGGCCGTTTCGCCCATGAATCGAACGCCCGACACCACCAGCGTGGTGGCGGCGTGGTCGCGGCCAAAACGCGCCATTTCCAGTGAATCACTGACCAGACCACCGTTTTCTTCGGCCAGGTCCTGCAAATCGGGGTGCACATAGTAGTGCGACACCATCACCGCATTTTTTTCTTTGAGCAGGCGACGTATTTTGTCTTTGAGGGCAGCGCGCTGTGGCACAGACGGCTCAACCGGCACGCGCGCCCAAGCATGTTTGGTGGCACAGACCGAGCCACTGTGCTGCACATCGTTCTGTGGTTGCTCGTAATCCACCTCTTTCACAGCCAGGCCCTGATCCATCATGGCCACTCCAGATACAAAATAAATAGCGGCAAACGCAGACTCAGAGAGGGCTGTCAATGAAACGCATCGAAAAGTCGATGGCTTTCACATTCTTCGTCAGTTCGCCGATCGATATCCGGTCAACCCCGGTGGCGGCAATCGCGCACACACTTGACAGATTGACGCCGCCCGAGACTTCCAGCAATGCCCGACCAGCGGTGATATGCACGGCTTCATGCAATTGCGACAAGCCCATGTTGTCGAGCAGGATCATGTTGGCACCGGCTTGCAAGGCCTCGCGCAGTTGATCCAGGTTTTCGACTTCGATCTGCACAAAACGGGCCTGGGGTGCGACCTCGGCAGCGCGGCGCAGCACGGCGGTGATGCCACCGGCCGCGGCAATGTGATTTTCCTTGATCAGTACCGCGTCATGCAAACCCAGCCGGTGGTTGACCCCACCGCCCACGCGCACCGCATATTTTTGCGCCAGACGCAGCCCAGGAATGGTCTTGCGGGTGTCAACAATGCCGGCACGCGCGCCCGGTACCTCGCGAACGGCTTGCACGTAGCTGCTGGTTTTGGTGGCCACGCCACTGAGCAATTGCAAAAAATTGAGCGCCGTGCGCTCGGCTGTCAGCAAGGCGCGCGCCTGGCCCGCCACTTCCAGCACCACCTGGTCGGCTTCGCTGCGGTGCCCTTCGGGGATCTGCCAGGTGATTTGCGCGCTTGGGTCGAGTTGCAGCAAGGCCAGTTCGGCCCACGGTGCCCCACAAATGACAGCTGGCTCACGCGCCACAACCAGAGCGCGAGCGCGCCGGCTGGGGTCCACCAAACCTGCCGTCAGATCGGCATTGCCCACGTCTTCAAGTAGCGCACGCTGCACATCGGCCAGCGCCAGGGCTGACACGGATGCGGTTGAAAAATCAAAATAAGCCGTCATACAGAATTCTCCCGCGATTCAATTCAACTCAATTCATACCAAAGTAGCCAACTCAGACCCGGGTTCGCGCCCCATCAGCCTGCGCACCGCTTGCTGCGGCGTCAAATGACCGTCGAGCAAGTCCACCACCGCCTGCGCGATGGGCATGTCAACACCAAGATAGGCTGCGCGCTGCACCACCGTTCGTGCGCTGTAAACCCCTTCGGCCACGTGGCCCAGCGCATGCATCGCCTGTACCAAGGTTTGCCCGTGCGCCAGCGCCAGACCGACCTGGCGGTTGCGTGACAAATCACCTGTGGCCGTCAGCACCAGATCACCCAGGCCGCTCAAGCCCATGAAGGTCTCGGCCCGTGCGCCTAGCGCCAGTCCCAGGCGGGTCATCTCCGTCAGGCCACGGGTAATCAGGGCAGCGCGTGCATTCAGGCCCAACGCCAAACCATCACACAATCCAGTGGCAATGGCCAGCACGTTTTTCACCGCGCCGCCAACCTCCACACCGACCATGTCGTCATTCGCATAGACCCGCAAACTGGCGCTGTGAAACGCTTCAACCAACACCTGACGCACGGTCTCGTGCGGGCTGGCTGCCACCAAAGCGGTTGGCTTTCCACGCGCCACTTCTTCGGCAAAGCTTGGTCCACTGACAATACCTGCTATCAAATAAGGAGCTACCTGTGCTTTTATTTCATGGGCCAGAAGGCCAAAAGCACCAGCTACCGGGACTTCAAAACCTTTGCAAAGCCAAGCCACCGGCATCGGGCAGTCGCGCAACACCAACAACACCTGGCGCAATGCTGCCATGGGCGTGGCAATCACCACCAAATCGGCATCGACCACCAGCGCCGGCAGCTCAGGCGCTGGCACGGCACTCAAGTCCAGCGTGGGCGGCAGCGCAATGCCAGCCAGATAGCGCTGGTTTTCAGCCTGCGCCCGCATGCGGCCGAGCTGCGCTGCGCTACGTGCCCAGAGCGTCACCTGATGCTGGGCAGCGCCATTGCCAGCAGCACCTACCGCCAGGGCAGTGCCCCAGGCTCCAGCCCCAAGAACTACCATTTTCATAGTGGTTTATGCAATGGATATAAGGGCTAGAAGCCAAAAAGGTATAAAAAACGGGCTGTCATGTGCGATCGAGCCCGGCACTGGCAGGGACAGGGTGCAGCCATTACTGGGTCATGATGGCTGGCGCGTCAGCCGTTTGAGCCGCTTGCTGCTGCTCAAACATGGCCTGGAAATTGATCTCTGAAAGATGCACGGGCGGAAACCCGGCACGCTGAATCATGTCAGCCACATTGCCGCGCAAGTAGGGGTAAACAATTTGCGGGCAGGCAATGCCCATGATCGGACCCATTTGATCCTGCGGCAGGTTGCGCACTTCAAAAATGCCGGATTGCGTGGCTTCCACCAGAAACACGGTCTTGTCCTTGATTTTGGTTTGCACCGTGGCGGTGACCGACACCTCATAAATGCCGTCTGCCACCGGCTGGGCATTGACGCCGAGCTGGATGTCCACGGTGGGTTGTTCCTTTTCCAGCAGAATCGACGGGGAGTTGGGTTGCTCAAGCGACGCCTCTTTGAGGTAAACACGTTGAATCTGGAAAACAGGATCTTGGGTTTCGGACATGGGTTACTTTCTGTAAAAATTTTTTCAAAACTGACGGCGAATTATCTCAGGCACCGGCAAGCAGCGGCAGCAGGCGGCCTTGGCCATCCAGTGCCACCAGATCATCACAGCCACCCACATAGGTCTCGCCAATGAAAATCTGTGGCACGGTGCGCCGACCGGTCACACGCATCATGGTTTGCTGCTCGGCGGGGTTCAGGTCGATGCGGATTTCTTCAATCTGTTCGACGCCGCGTGCCTTGAGCAACTGCTTGGCCCGACTGCAATAGGGGCAAACAGCGGTGGTGTACATTTTGACGGGGGACATGGCGGGTTCCTTCTGAGTCAGGCTTTTTCAACGGGCAAATTGGCCGAGCGCCAAGCGCCCATGCCACCGGACAACGACAGGGCTTTCTCAAACCCGAGCTTTTTGGCAATCGAGACCGCACGGCTGCTGCGCGCACCCGACAGACAGACCAATATGACCGGCACGGCCTTGTTCTTGACCTGGGAGGCCAGCTTGCCTTCGAGTTGGCCCAGCGGAATGTTCTTGGCACCCACCACATGGCCGGCAGCGTACTCTGAAGGCTCGCAAACATCGACCACCACGGCTTTTTCATGGTTCATGAGCTGCACGGCAGCGTCCGGTGTCAGGGCACCCGGGCCGCCACCGCTGATGATCGGCCACAGCAACATGCCTCCCGCTGACAGCGCAACAGCGATCAACATCCAGTTATCGAGAAAAAATTTCACTTGAGAATCCTTAAGGTCAGACGAAGAAATTAACCCGCCATTTTAGAATGCTGTGACTGCCTGAGCAGACTACCTGGAATACCTTGCATCAACTCGATCCGCGCCATGGCCAAATCTCTTGACAATATTTAGGACAACAGGCTGAACATGCCCAAGCGTCGTGCACTGATTTATGAGCTCGATACTGAGACCAAGCCCATCAGGCACTACTATCTGGGTGGTGCAGAGGCTGCTGCGAAAACGGCGGCAGTGGCAGCACCAGGCAAATCCTGGATTTTTCTTCTCCTTTCACGGAACCTGTGCCAGCGGCCAGGCTCCAAACACCTCACATCAACCCGCTTTCACAGGTTCTGGAAACTATATGGGTCAAAAACTTAAGATCACCGGCTGGATTACCCTGGGTGTCATGGCCGGTGCGCTCACCACGGTATCGCTGCAAACCGTAGCGCGCGGCACCTTGGCACCATTGCCATTGGAGGAGTTGCAACAGCTTGCTGCCGTGTTTGGCATGGTCAAGTCCAACTATGTCGAACCGGTGGACGAGAAAAAACTCATCACTGACGCCATTGCCGGCATGGTAGCGGGGCTCGATCCGCATTCGGTTTACCTGGACAAAAAAGCGTTGAAGGACTTTAACGAAGGCACCACAGGCAAGTTTGTCGGCGTCGGTATCGAGATTTCGCAGGAAGACGGGCTGGTCAAGGTGGTGTCACCGATTGAGGGCTCACCGGCTTTCAGGGCGGGACTCAAACCCAATGATCTGATTGTCAAGATTGACGACACACCAGTCAAAGGTTTGAGCCTCAATGAAGCGGTCAAGCGCATGCGCGGTGAGCCCAACACCAAGGTGCTGTTGAGCATTTTCCGCAAGGATGAAAACCGCACCTTCCCGGTCACTATCATCCGCGAAGAAATCCGCACCCAGTCGGTGCGCAGCAAGGTGATCGAGCCCGGTTATGCCTGGATACGGGTCAGCCAGTTTCAGGAACGCACGGTGGCCGACTTTGCCCGCAAGATGGAAGAAATCTACAAGCAGGACCCCAAACTTAAAGGCCTGGTGCTTGACCTGCGCAACGACCCGGGTGGCTACCTGGACGCGGCCGTGGCGCTGTCTGCCGCTTTCCTGCCCGAAAATGTTACCGTGGTATCCGCCAATGGCCAGTTGGCTGAGAGCAAGTTCACCTACAAAGCATCGCCCCGGTTTTATGTCAGGCGCGGAGGCGCAGATCCGCTCAAGCAACTCGAAGAGGTGACGCACGGTGCGCTGAAAACTGTTGCCCTGGTCGTGCTGGTCAACGAGGGATCGGCCTCGGCCAGCGAAATCGTCGCGGGGCCCTGCAAGACCACAAACGCGCCAAACTGCTGGGCAGCCAAACCTTTGGCAAGGGTTCGGTGCAGACGGCGGTGTGCCTGGACTCTGCGTTCCGTATGGACAACTGCCCAACCGCAGCACTCAAACTCACCACCAGCCGCTACTACACCCCCAGTGGCAAGTCGATCCAGGCCAAGGGTATCGTGCCCGATCTCATGATCGACGAGACCGAAGAGGGCAACTTGTTTGCCGCCCTGCGAACGCGCGAAGCTGACCTGGAAAAACACCTCAACAGTGGCCAGGGCAACGAAATTAAGGACGCTGACCGCGAAAAGGCGCGCGAAGAAGCCCGCAAGAAGCTCGAGGACGAGCTGAAAAAGCCGGCAGCCGAACGCAGGATGCCTGAATTTGGCTCAGACAAAGACTTTCAACTGGTACAGGCCATCAAGCAGCTCAAGGGCTTGCCGGTGTTGGTCAGCAAGACACAGGTCGAACGTAAAGAAGAAAAGAAAGAAAACTAGGCCGGCAGCAATCGATGCTCGACGACGACCTGCTGCGCTACTCGCGCCATATTCTTCTCAATGAAATTGGCCTGGAAGGCCAGGCGCTTATCCAAAGTGCCCATGCGCTGATCGTGGGTGCGGGCGGGCTGGGGTCGCCCGTGGCGCTTTACCTGGGATCGGCTGGTGTTGGTCAGATCACCGTGGTGGACGACGACACGGTGGACTTGACCAATTTGCAGCGGCAGATTGCCCATACCCAGGCACGTGTCGGCAAGTCCAAGGTATCCTCATTACAGACCGCCATCCAGGCGATCAACCCCACCGTCACCGTCAGCGCCATCCAGGCACGCGCTGACGCCCAGTTGCTTGGCAAACTGGTGACAGCAGCCGACATCGTGATCGACTGTTGCGACAACTTTGAGACCCGCCATGCCATCAATGCCGCCTGCGTCAGGCTGCGCAAGCCGCTGGTATCAGGTGCCGCCATTCGTTTTGATGGACAGGTTTGCGTCTACGATCCGCGCGATGAAACCTCGCCCTGTTACGCCTGCGTTTTTCCACCGACCACTTCCTTTGAAGAAACCCGCTGTGCCACCATGGGCGTGTTTGCGCCATTGGTCGGCATTGTCGGCAGCCTGCAAGCGGCTGAGGCGCTCAAGGTCATCAGCGGGGTTGGGCGCGCGCTGACCGGGCGTTTGCTGATGATCGACGGGCGTGCCATGGAATTCACTGAGCTCAAGCTGGGGCGCAGCGCCAACTGCCCGGTGTGCGGCACGGCGGCCTGATCTTCAACCATCATCAGGGTGGATAACAACTGCCATGCTTCTGGCGAAAGTCGCGCGGCAGCTTTGGCGAAGCTTCTGAAAACAAGCCCTTTCTGGCACTCCGTGCTGCCGCTTCTTCAGAGGCATAGGGCCCCAAACTGCGCCGCCAGCGATAAGACCAGGCCTGACCGGCACGGACCATGACAGCACCCACATCCTGGCCATTGACCCGTATGCGCGCCAGCCCCCGACCATAGTCGTCATAGTGCCTGACGTCCACCTGCAGTAGCGCATGGCCCACCAACTGAATCAGTGCAGCACGCGAAGCCTGGCCACCGGTCTGACAAATTTCGGGCGCATCAATGCCCAGCAAGCGCAGTTTGCGCGATGGGTGGTTACCTTCGGGCTGAACCCATAAAGTGTCGCCATCGGGCACGGTTGTCATGCGGGCGGTGAACGTTTCAGCCCAAGCTGTCGAGTTCACAAAAATCAGAACCAGCAGAAACCAGCGTGTCAAAGTGAAGCCAAGCGTCATGGGCTTATTGTTCGTTGATGCAAGTC
This sequence comes from Candidatus Rhodoferax mariagerensis, assembly GCA_016719055.1. Classification (GTDB taxonomy): domain Bacteria; phylum Pseudomonadota; class Gammaproteobacteria; order Burkholderiales; family Burkholderiaceae_C; genus Rhodoferax; species Rhodoferax mariagerensis. The sequence continues at coordinate 105,647 of JADKAW010000047.1, forward strand.
GCATTGGCATCTATTTGACCTGATATCTGGCCCCGAAAAGGCGATGAGTTTGCCGCATCCGCCAGAATTTGAACCTGTTAGACTCGAATTTTCAACAGTGGCGACTGACTTGACTCCCAAGCCTGCACATTCCATGGTCGACTTGCATGCGCTGCAACTGGACAATGCGCGGGCGCTGCTTGAGCATGCGTCACACAAGTTGCCAGCAGCCAACGCAAGCGCCACCCAGTATTTGCAGACGCTGATCGACAATTTGTGCGAGTTGTCGCTGAAAGATCCGCTCACTGGCCTGTCCAACCGGCGCTATTTTCAAACCGTGCTTGGGCGAGAAATTGAAGTGGTGGCACGCTCGGGTGAACCCGCTTTGCTGTTAATGCTTGATATCGACCATTTCAAAAAGGTCAACGACACCCATGGCCACCCAGCCGGTGACGCGGTGTTGCAGACAGTGGCCAAAACTCTGACCACCTGCGTACGCCCGATGGACACTGTGGCCCGTTTTGGCGGTGAAGAATTTGTGATTATTTTGCCGAGTTGCCAGGGCCCTTATGGATACCAGGTTGCAGAGCGAATCCGCGAGTCGGTCAACTCACTGAACATGACGGTGGCACCCGGCGTCAACCTCCGGGTCACCATCAGTATTGGCGGTGCATTTGCGCCGCGCTGGGTACGCTCAACCCCTGAGCTTTGGGTTGAACGGGCTGACAGCGAACTTTACCGTGCCAAAGCAGATGGCCGAAACCGGGTGTGTATTGAGCCACAACCGATTCTGGCGGTCAGCGCGGAAGAGAAAAATTTGTTGTTTGGTCCGCTCTCACTGGATGATCCGGCCTGGATCGAGAGCATGGTTGGCGACGGATCTGTCGGTCATCAGGCAGTGCAATGAACAAAGTAAACTGAAATGAGTGACCTGAGCATTCCACCCACAGAAGAAAAATCGCGCAGCAGCACGCCGCTTAAACCACTTGGCAAAGCGCTGGCCGTGACCAGTGGCAAAGGCGGCGTGGGCAAGACCTTTGTTTCGGCCAATCTGGCAGCAGCCTTGGCCAAACGCGGCAAAAAAGTGCTGGTGCTAGACGCCGACCTGGGTCTAGCCAACCTTGACGTGGTGCTGAACCTTTACCCCAAGATCACTCTGCATGACGTCTTTACCGGTAAAGCCAAGCTTGAGGAAGCCGTAGTTCGCGCGCCAGGTGGCTTTTCAGTGCTGCTGGCGGGTTCGGGCATGGTCGAGTACTCACGCCTGACACCCAATGTGCGAGAAGATTTTTTGCACATCATTTCAGGCTTGCTGCCCCATTACGACATGGTGCTGCTCGACACTGGCGCAGGCATTTCTGATGTGGTGCTGTTTGCCGTGTCGCTAGCCTCGGAAGTGCTTGTAGTGGCCACACCAGAACCAACATCGCTAACCGATGCCTACGCCACCATCAAGGTGCTGGTGGGCGAGCAAAAGCGCAAGATCATTCGCATGGTGGTCAACCAGACGGCCCGCATGGGCGACGGGCGTGCCATCACCACCCAGTTGCAGCAGGTACTTGACCGATTTGTGGTGGCTAAACCAGAAGATAAGGTGCGCTTGGTCCACATGGGTGACATACCGGCCGACCCATCGGTTCGCCAGGCCGTGATGCGACGCCAGCTGCTGATGTTGTCCATGCCGGGCTGCCCGGCGGCGTTGGCCATTTCCCAGTTGGCAGGCAAGCTCGAAGAAACGTTGATCGCCAAACCGCGCTAATGCGTTAACGTGAAAGAACGGCATGTCCAGGCGGATGAATGCCTGGCCACATAGAGCCACAGTTCAAATTAAGCTGAAGTTCCATCCAGATTTGGTTGAATTCCTTTTGAAATCAACACGTTAATGTTATTTTGAGTGCAAATATGTAGACATGGAATAGGTTTATTTACATTGATAATATGTTGTACTGCATAGGGGTAGGGAACGGTTCCCGCCGTCCCCTCCCTCCGAACCCGGTGTGCGGTTTTCCCGCGACGGGCTCTCCAGTCAGTTGTTTCCGCATCGGGATTGGCGCGCCAGTTTGCCAGCCTCTGACATTGTGAATAACCCAAGATTAGCGAAGTAAGTGTCAGCGCCGATTGAATATTGACCCACCCTGCCGATCCAATATTGACCCAGGGCGGGTTGCTGGTTTTTGAATCAGCAACTGTGGATAAGTGTACTCAATAGCTGGTTTTGCTCTGCCTCCTTGTCTTTGAATGCGAGAAGGGGGAAATCCGCTACGGGCTACGCCCTTCGCTCCTTTCCCCTTTGCGCCATAAATCAATTCAGAAAACCGAAGTCAGGGGGCAGCCAAAAACCAGAAATTCTGTACACTTATCCACAGTTGCCAATTCAAAATTCGGCAACACGCCCTGGCTCAATATTGAATCGGCAGGGTGGCTCAATATTCAATCGGCGCTGACACGCAGCTGGATTTAGCAAGCTCAGCGCTTACGTTACTGAACTGGAGCAGTCTCTCAAAGCTGACTCACTGCGCCCTAAAAAGGACAGACGCACAGCACGCGCCCTGTTTGCGCAAATCAAGGCCAGTGGCTACGTAGGCGGCTAGCGGCCCATTTGGGCGAATGCCAGCAAGCCTCTTGCAATTGACCGGCCCGCAGCCATCTTCAGCGAGTCCAACTTTTGTCCGAGGTCCCCTTCAATGAGAAATCAGTCATTCATCAGCCGAGCACTCCAATGGCTCTTGGTCGCATCACTGCTTGGTTTCGGTTTTGCCATGGCGCAATCGGAGCCCACCTGAACCAGGTCTATGCCACAGCAAAAGAAGGCAAGCTGGAGCAGGCTCAGCTCATGATTCAACAAGTCCTGATTGCGCATCCAAACAGCGCCAAGGCTTTTTTGTTCGTAGCGAGCTTTACGCGCGCCAGGGTGACCTGCCCAGAGCACGCGAGTCCCTTGCCACCGCGGAAAAGCTGGCGCCAGGGCTACCCTTTGCCAAGGCAGACGCGGTGCAAAACCTGCGCAGCCAGCTTGCCGCGCCAAAAGCCGGGGCTGGGCTGAGCCAACATAAGCCTGCGCCTGTGGCCCCGCCGATGTCTGCACCCCGGCCCCTTCTTCATCTTCCTGGGCAATCCCGCTGCTGCTGGCAGGCGGTGTCATTGCTTTAGGTTACTTCCTGTTTCGCAAAAAGAAACCTGCGCCATTCGCACAACAGCCCCCCTATGCCAGCCCGGGTGGCCTGGGTGGACCGCAGAGCTTTGGTGTGGCCGGTGGTTACGGCGCGATGCAGCAAACCTATGGGCAACCGGGATACGGTCAGCCCGGTTATGGTCAACCGGCCGGAAGTGGCCTGGGCGGTCGCATCATGGGTGGCGTGGCCACCGGACTGGCCGTTGGTGCCGGCGTGATGGCAGCGCAGGCGATTGGTCGCAACCTCATGGGCAACCATGACCAACCCGCTGGACAGGTCGACAAAGCTGACAACAACCAATTTCAACCTCTTGGTGGCAACACGGATATGGGCGGCCAGGACTTTGGCATCAGTGACACCAGCTCCTGGGATGACGGCGGCGGTGTGGACACCGGCGGGGACTGGGACAACAACTAGTCTCGGGTCGGCCAGGCGTCGCTACATTAGCTAGTGCCGTGCATGCCAATGGCGGCTGGCCTGACCGGACTTTCTGATAACTTGTCACCGAATTGCAGTCAGCGGACTTTACGCGTGCCAAGTCCGGGCCCAATCCTCAGCGCCAGTGCAAGAAAACCGGGGCTCACAAAAAAAGTGAAAGGCCACGCTTTCGAACTCTGGCGACTCTAATCTGATAGCCTTGACTCATTGCGTATTAGCGAAAGTTTTTAAATGCCCTTGAGCACCTGGTGGCTGTTTGTGTTGATGACATTCGTGGTTTCCGCCACACCCGGACCCAACATGTTGTTGGTGATGAGCAGTAGCGCGCGACATGGCGTGCGAAGTGCTGTGGTGACAATGGCCGGTTGCATGACGGCCTTGCTGGCGATGATGAGCGTCTCGGCCGCTGGACTGGGCGCGCTGTTGCAGGCCTTTCCAACTGTCTTTGACGCCCTGCGCCTCATTGGGGCCGCTTACCTGGCCTATCTTGGCATCAAAACCTGGCGCTCACCCGTGCAAGACCAGACGCCAGGCTCAGTTGGCACCCAGGCGCCCTCTGCAACATCGAATGCACTGTACCGACAAGGTTTCCTGGTGGCGGCCAGCAACCCCAAAGCGATTTTGTTTGCTGCAGCCTTCTTTCCCCAGTTCATCAACCCGGATTTGGCAAAGTTCCCTCAGTTTGCAATTCTGCTCACCACCTTTTCAATCATCGAAGTCAGCTGGTACTTTGTCTACGCCCTGTCCGGCAAACGGCTGTCTGTCTATTTGCGACGCGCCGCGGTGATGCAGACCTTTAACCGTCTCACGGGCGGAGCATTTGTTGGTTTCGCGGCACTGATGGCCGTGGCACGTGAGTGACCCTCAACCGTGACGGCCACATCACTCACGCCCGATACCAAGTGCCTTGTGAAACAGGACTTCGCGTTTGAGTGCTGGACTGGCGTGACCGACTTGTTGGAGACGCGATGTGGGCGCAATCTTCCCTTGCTTGGAGGGGCATCGCCTGAGGTTATCGAACGGGTGCGGTTTGCCGTGCTCAAACTCAGCCACGGCAGTTTGAATGAACTGGTGCGGCACATCGACATAGCAAATACCGATTGGCGTGACTCCCTGGTTGCTGCAGGTTACTTCGCTGGGTATTCTGGTCAACCGTGACCGGCCATTCTGGTTTATCTTCGCAACGCACAGGGCAAGGACTGCTTGTTGTAGCGAGGCGAATTTCTATTGCATCGGTACAGCTTCAGCGGCGAGGTTTGAGTTAGGATTCTGATTCATGGTCCGTTTGGCTTGTGTCGGATAGTCATTTCGAGACTTTTTACAAAGGACGAACAATGCCAAACAATAGTCTCGACGGCAAGCGGGTGCTCGTCACGCAGGCCGACATCTTCATGGGTCCTGTCCTGTGCGAGGTTTTTTCCAGGCACGGTGCCACAGTGATTGCAAATACCGACTCACTCCTGAGTGTTGGCGCACCAGCCACAATCGTCGCTGAAGCAGACCGGGTCGATATTCTCGTTGCCAACTTGGCAATACCTGCACCGACCACCGCGGCAATCGAGGTCAGCGAGGATGAGTGGAGCGACACGTTCAATGCCCTAGTGCATCCGCTGGCCCGGTTGTGCCGGGCAGTTTTGCCATCAATGATTGAGCGTCGTGCTGGCAAGATTCTCGTCATGGGAAGCGCATCAGCCCTGCGTGGGATGAAGCGCGCTTCAACATACAGCGCTGCACGTGGCGCTCAACTTGCCTATGTGCAAGCCCTTGGTGTGGAGGTCGCAAACTTCAATGTTCAGGTGAATGCAATCGCACAGAACTTCGTTGAAAACCCGACCTATTTCCCGCCTGAAATTCAAGCCAACCCGAGGTTCCAGGAACGTCTAAGGCGTGAGGTGCCGCTGGGACGCCTCGTTGGGGCCACGGAAGATGCCGAATTTGCTGCTTATCTCTGCAGCGAACCTGCCAATTGCTTTGTTGGACAGGTCTTTCCGGTCTGTGGTGGTTGGGTAATGCGCTAGTGCACTTGATGCCCAACCTGTTTTTGCGCCGGCTTCAGATGAAAGAGCTGAGTGGCTCCGGCCAGCCAATGCTCGTGACCGGCAACTGTGCAACTGTCCGCCATACATTGCTGAAATGCATGCTTAGCACAGGCCTTTCCCATTGAAGATACCTACATCAAGATGGGGCCGAGCTACAGCTAAAGTGGATCCCGGATTTAAGACAAGAATTTAAGATGACCTCAAATCCGGGAAATCCAAGACCATGAGTGAAACCAAGAAACGCAAAGTCCACACTCCGGAGTACAAAGCCAAGGTGGCGTTGGAAGCCTATCTCGTAGGACGACAGTAAACGGCTACCGTCTTTCAGTGCGGCAAGATTGGCGGCACGGTCATGTTGGTCAAGGTCACCCCAGTCGCATTGCTGATGCCGACGCAAGAGGTCAAGAGGTTCAATGTGATGCTTGTCCATGAATGCCAAGGCACTTGGGGTTGCGACGATCTGACCGACCTGAAAAATCGGTACGGCACTGGATAAGGGGGAATCGGTTTTCTGCACGGGCGCAGGTGTGCTTTGGTGTCCATATGGGAACTCCATTTGAATATGCGTTGGGAGGGGTGATATGCCCGCCAGAGGTGTCTAGCGGCGCATTGGTCATCAAGGCCAGTGAAGACCGGCTATTGAGGTGCAGCAGGCCACGTTGACCCGCTGTGGTGCGGATTACTTGGCTTTACGAGCTGCCGCGATGTCTGGCCGCAGCGTGACTGCCGCATAAGCAAGAGGCATCACCATCTTCAAATGCCGAAAGTCAGCCGTAACCCTATGGTTCTCCGGGACCCAATTGGCGGGATCGAGGATGTAATTGAAAGCGGCCTGGTCGTTTTCGCCGCGTATATGAACCCAGACTACGGAACGGCCAAACTCCATCTGATCATTCCAGTCCACCGTGAGGATGGCCAAATCTGGGAGTGCCGCGATGGAATCCGCTTCCTTTTCTTCGCTGAAGACCAAGTTCCACTGGAAAAGCAGTTTGGACACCATATCGGGGTATACCCAAGCTGGACCATTTCGCGGCAGGCCAAACCGGAAGGCTTGTTCTTTAATGTCGGCGAGGGTCTGATGTGTCACCATGGCGATGCAGGCCAGGCTGTCATCAATGCGTTCTTCAGCCAAGATGTGCCGATAAGGGACTTTGTAAGTGGCCGGGATTTGTATCGGTTCTTTGATCGTTGCCATGCTGTGCTCCTGTTTCAGTTAAGGACTAAAGTGAAAGCGTCATGCAGCGAACACGCCAGGGGTTGAACTGGTCCCAGAGAGAAAAGTTAAGAAAAAGGGATTTTGCTTGCGAGGATTGAGTGAAAACTCAGCTCGCTACTGTCATGGGCGCTGCTTACGCCGTGCTGCCAAGTCGGATTTCTCGACTTGGTGCGCTATTGTAATTGGAGCAAAATCAGGGGATTCAGCTAAATTACTTTGGCAAAAACGACCCTCCGGATATGGGCTTTGTTTGTGCGACTGGATTTTTGGCTAGAAAGACTGCCAATGAAATTCGCTGTTGCCCCAGGGAAACTCGAAAATTATGAACACTCCACTTGCCCAGCAGAATCAAAGCAGATTATTGGAGGCACAAAAACAAAACGCCGTTGCGACTTTAATCGCAACAGCGTTGTGAGTTGACTTGTGAGTCGTTGCCTGTTAAGCTAAAAAGCTTTTATTAATCAACGACTTACAAATCCAAATGGCGGAGTGGACGGGACAGTTATGCCCCAGTCCAAAAACCCATATAAATCAACCACTTAGGTAGTAGCTGGTTAAAAAAACTTGCTACCAGTATTGCTACCAGTAGACGAATCGTAGTTTATATCACATCTCCACACTCAAACTGACGTCTGCCAGGACGTTACTACGGAATTGAACCTTAAAATTCAAAACTGTCGATCTGGGGGCGGAAGCTGATGAAATTTGAACTTACTGACATGCGGCGGCGAGTTTCTGATGGAGACTTGCTAAATGACTTGCGAACCGTTGCCAACAATCTTGGAAAACGGTCTTTAAAGCAACGCGATTACTGTAAAAAAAATGGTGCTCAATTTAATCTCAAAACTGCGTTGCAGAGGTTTGGCAGTTGGGATGCAACCCTTGAAATCGCAGGACTCGAAGGTGAAAAAAGCCTTAAAGGTATGGAATATGGCGAAAAGGAAATTAAGGAAGAAGCACTTTTAAACGACCTGATACGAGTATCAGAAGAGTTGCATAAACCCGACCTAACATTTTCGGATTATAACGAATTAGGAAAATACACGTCCGAGACCTTTCGAGTCAGATTTGGCAGCTGGAATAAAGCAAAAGAAAAAGCAAAACTTCCAGTAAGCAAACTAATTAACAATTCAAATGAAGAATTATTTCAAAATATTGTGGAGCTCTGGACGTTGCTGGGGCGACAACCAAAATATGGCGAAGTTGTAAGCCCGCATTCAAAATTCAATGGCTCAACATACGCCAGAAGATTTGGCTCATGGCGAGTAGCTCTTGACGCATTTATTGAATATGTAAACACTGATGTTGACTCGGTTCAAAATTTAGATTCAAAACCAGACTTGGTTCCATTGGGTAAATTTGACTCTAATATGTCACCATCACAAAAATCACCAAAAATAAAAAAGACTTCTCGAAATATAAATTTGCGAATGCGATGGACAATTTTAAAGCGGGATAACTTTTGCTGTCGAAAATGTGGCAACTCTCCCGCAAAGAATCCTTCAATTATTTTACATGTCGATCATATTTTACCATGGAGTAGAGGCGGAGAAACCATTTTTGAAAATCTCGAAACCCTTTGTGAAAAATGCAATTTAGGAAAAAGCAATTTGTAATACGGCCATAATTGATTTTTAGCTTTTGGCCTCATTGGGTAAGGTCGTATTTCATTACCAAAATTACTTCTTAATCAATAGGTCTTCCAAATGTCCACCCTTGTCAAGGTGTGCCTTTACCCATTTAGGTCTTGGACCTTGACCACCAGCCCAAGTCTTATCAGGATTGGTAAGGTCTGCATACTTAGGTGTTTTCACAACTATTGGAGTAGTTGTGTCTTTCGCTACCCTAGCTTTCCTTGTCATCTTTGTAGGCTTCACTTCTACAATACTAATTTCTAAGTCTTCTGCGGTAAAGCCATAGGTTCTAATAATGGCTTTGGCTTTTATTAATTCTGCATCGCGTGTTTTTTCCAATAGAACTTTGCGTTTTTCGGCAATAATTGCAGCCTCTTTTTCAAGAGACTCTAACGTGTCTTCGTTTTTCATGTATGCAACTCACTGTTGTTAAAAGCGCATTTATATCACGAAAAATCAAGCTCTGCATTAGCTTTTACGTGTCTCTGTGGTGTTAAAGCAACTTGCAATTTAGTATTTATTTCTTGTAATTTTAATTGTTGTAATAAGTCAACTTCGACTATTGCACGCTCAATCAAATCTTCTGCGACTTCTTGCGTTATCGCATTTAATTCAAATAATTGCTCAATAGTATTGATGTTACGTTCTAAAGCTTTCGCGGCTGCAATTGGTGTATTCAATAGACGTTGTTTCGTGTAATCTTTGCAAAGTGCTTCAACTATTTCAATAGTAGCCATGTTGTTTGACAGCGATTGTCGTGCAGTGCGTAATATCATTGCTAAACCGTTTCTTTGGCTGTTTGGTTCAGTTGCCATTAAATGCTGTGATTGTGGATATTCAATGATATTAGCGGGTTCTGTTTTAGCTTCACCCTCTTTCTTTTTCCAGTCGCTAGGTGATGGAATTCCTAGTTTATTCGCTAATTGTCCAACATTAAAGCGGTCTCTACCTTGCATGGCTTTTGCAGCACGTATCCAATCCTCGCTTGCTTGTTTATCACCGCGTGCGGAGTCATCAAGCAATTGGAACATGGTTTTCAGGTCGCTTTTGCTCGATTTCTTGGTATCGTGGGAGGCTATTTCTTTTGCAATATAGTTCGGGTCAAAAGTACCATCAACCATAATATCTAAACCCTTTTTACTACAACGTAGTCCGTACTTTCTTAATGCAGATTTCCACTTCTTTAATGCAATTTTCTTAAAAGCTTCCATGTCTGTACCAGCTTTGTACGTAAATAGGTCATGTGGGTGAACGTGTAAGCCATTGGAGCCTATGGGGGTTTCAATAGCTCTAACCCTACCAATACAGCCAATAGAGTCGAAATCACGTCGCATAGCCTTATAGAAGTCCGTCAATGCACTAAAAAAATTGGCTACAAACTTTGACCAATCACATTCACGTTGATGCCATGCCGTTAGTGTTAATAACCCCAATAGCAGACCCTCTTTTTTAACTGCACTCATGAGGAGTTGATTTATCCAATTCCGCATGTGAGCAGCTTTAACGGAAGAGCAATAAGAGCATAAATGAGCATTGCCACACAATGCTACATCGTGCATGGTTGACGTTATGTTACCGTTTGGATGTTGATGCACTGCTATTTGTGCCGTGTTTGAATTAACTGTATTATGTGCTTTTGCACGTCTGCACAACTTTACACCATCCCCAAGAATGTTTTTTTTAGTTAAGCGGTAATTACGATTTAGAAGGCTTGCGGCTTCATGTTGTTGTATGGCGGTAGCATTATATTTCATAGCAAAGTCTCACAGTTAAGGTTAACAAAACTTGCGGTACTTGCTACTACTTGATTTAACTTGACTTTTTATCTAATTAATATAAAATTAAATGGTAAAAGATGGATAAGTAGTTAAGGTACTGTCTGTCTTGGTAAATCGAATTTGGTGTTTGATTTACCTTATTACAATATAGGGAAATGTAGAAAAAGTCAATAAAAGCTGGGGTGTATAAAAGCACTCTGGCTTTTTTTGCCTCTTAGAAGTTATATCAAATATCAATCAACTATTTTCTGCACATTTTTATTGTGTAGATTTCGTTAAAATCCGCATGGCTATTGGGTTTAGCATGATATCACATTCAAACTGTGTGTCGCTAATACAATTATTACTCAAACTGTGTGTCGCTAATACAATTATTACCTAGCTTTTTGTACCCACCCCGCTCAATTCCAATCCACCGAAGTTAAGGTAAAATATTCCTCGTAAGCTGTTGATTTAGTTGAATTTATTTTAAATTTCCCCAAAATATTGGAACTGAATATGTCAACAAAATATAGGGTTAACCCTTAGTTCTCTTTTCTCCAAACTCACCGATCGCATCAATTCGGCGGAATTTTTCGCCGATGCCCGCCACCCTGACTCCCCCAATGCCTTCACGCGCACTGGCAAGTTGCCTTTGCCCAAGCTGATTGGCGCTTTGCTTTCCATGCGAGCGTCTTCACAGCAGGTCATGCTCGACTCCTTCTTTGGTAGCTTGTCTGTTGACGGCGACTGGCAGCGTGGCATAACTGATCGTGGTTTTGCTCAAGCACGAGACAAGTTGTCCTGGACTTGTTTGGAGCACTTGAACACCTTTGTGGTCAAAACCGCCGACGCGTTGGGCTTGGTCCTCGTTGGCACGGTCTGCGTTTGGTGGCAGGCGATGCCTCGGTGCTGATGCCTGCGATTCGCCCTTGTTTCACCACAAGGTTCCATGCCCAAGCTGATCAACGCTTGTTTGTCTTGTATCTGCCGGGCGCTGAATTGACGCTGCACGCCAGCGTGCATGGTGCCGATGGCGCTGAGCGGCAGATGCTGTTTGAGTCGCTGTTGTGCCTGGGGCCTGATGATGTGTTGATCCTTGATCGGGGCTATCCGGCAGCTTGGCTGGTGGCGTATTTGACTGAGCACTATATTCGGTTTTGCATGCGCTGCGAGAAGTCCAGTGGTGGTTGGGCAGAGGTACGCACCTTTGAGCGCAGCGATCAGGTGGATGCCACGGTCACGCTCAATAAGCCCAACCAGTGGGACTGCGAAGATTATGGCTGTTCTGGTGCTGCACCGCGGGTCCGGCTGGTCAAGTGTGTGACGCCCAATGGGCTTGTGCGGGTGATGGCGACCAATTTGCCAGACAGCCAAGTCCCGACAGCAGCTTTTGGTGAGCTTTACCATGAGCGCTGGCGTATTGAGGAGGCCTTTAAACGCCTCAAGCATCGCTGCAAACTCGAGAGCGTCTCAGGGCTGACGCAGCATGCGCTGATGGTCGATGTGCACGCAAAGGTGTTGGCTGACAATTTGGCTTCTTTGGTGTGCATGGGCGCGTCAGCGGCAGCGGGTTTACAGGACAAGCAGCGTACATGTAACCGCGCCTACGCCGCACCATGTTTGCAGCGCCTGCTGCCGCGTATGGTGTTGGGGTTGGGCTGTCTGGTGACTCTTTGGGAAAGGCGTTTGAACTGTTGGGGGCAAACTCCCATAGACAACTGTCTGATCGCAAGCAGCCACGACCGAAAAATCATGTGAAACCTCATCCAAATCTGGCTTACAAGGGGTGACATGGCTTAACTTCGGTGGATTGCGCTCAATTCGCATACGAATTGATGCGACCCTCCCTTTTTTCATGCAAGCATGAAAAACAAGGAAGGGTATTAAATTGATATAACAAATGTATTAAATGGGGCTTAGACACTTTAACAGGCTCTTTTTAAAGAGCCCTCCCATGGAAGCAGCTTTTTAAAAAGCTGCGTTATAGCGTTCTTACATGCAAAAGTCTTTAATAGAATTTAATTTATTGTAATTTGTATTTCGTAAGCGTAAGTTTGTTTAATTCATCATTGGTTAAAAGAGTTTCAGCATAAAAGCATTTTCCATTTTCCATTGATAAACACGGTAGGCGCTTGCGACGTCCTCAACCCCTGAGTAAGGGGGCTGGGGGGAGTGCTGTATTTTGCTGGCACACTACTACGCCGCTATAAATAGCGACTTCCACAGGTTTACATTGAGTTGTTATTATTATCGTTGTTGTCATTATTCTTCTTTTCTATTGCGTTAGTGCTTTGTGTGTAATCTACACTTTGTAATTCATCGTCAACATTGAAAATGTAATATAAATTCAACTCTTTAAGCATTTCTTTGAATTGCTGGTCTTTGAACTTTTCTGTTATCTTATCAAGTTTCGCTCTTTTCTCTGTGTATTCTATTTGAATCTCAAAAATACCTAACGGTTCTATACCGTTTGCAATTAGTGAATTGCAATCTCGTAATTGTTCTGCAAGGTCAACCACAACATCCCCAAGCACTTCATAATTGGCAAAGTCTTGTTTAAGTTGTGCCTTCAATTCTTCTTTGAATGCTTTATCCATGCCTACCAATTCCGCTGCTGTTTCTTGCTTATTAACTATTTGTTGATATGTTGGCACTTGTGATAGTTCTTCTATTTGCATGTCTATTGATGCGATATTGTTTTTAATAATTTTTAATTCTTTTTTAGCATCTGCAACTTCTTGACGATTCAATGCAATATAGATTTCTTGTTTACGTCCGTGATTAATGGATATATGATTAGTTGGTATATGGTCTTCGATAATGTCTGAAAATTTGCCTGCGTAAACATACCAATCACTTTGGTTTTTTACTGCATGTGAATTAACTATTTCACAAATTGTCTCGCGCAATTTTGAAACTTCATTAGTTTTTTTATCATCCAGTATTCTAGTTTTTTTACCAAATTTTCCGTTCTTGTCTACTTCACGTGTTGTAAATTCAATGTGTCCGTGTTCATTAACATTTGTCTTGCTTTTACGATGAATACTTGCTTGTACTGCAACTTTGTATTTGTCATTTAGCATAGTTGCTATGTCATAGACACAATCACGTCTTTGTTTATCTGTCCATTCGTGAGGTAGCGGTAACATTAATTCGCGAGCAACAGTTGAGTTATTTCTATTTTCAGCTCTTTCAGCATCATTCCACAATTTAGAAATGTCGTTGTTGGGTACACCGACAAGCACATTACACACTAAATCCCTTTTAGCTTTTGGTTTAAAGTTGTGAGTAATTCCGGTGCGCTCGTCGTGTAATTCGGTACATGCGCGATAGGCTGCGGCTGCTACTGCGCTACGTCCACTACTGCGGCTAATCGTCTGTAATGATGGTGTAAACCAAGTAGCGAGCTTAGGCATAGTAGACCCTTGCTTTTGCATTACGGCCCCTGCCAGGCGAACGCAAACTTATACGCTTGCGTATATGTTTGCATAAGTGAGCCCTTGCAGGGTGCTTAGAGTAGATAAAGTGTGTAGTAGTAGTAGACATATCGCGTCCTCCTATTACACAAATTAGCACAAAGCTATGATGATTGCAATTAACTTCTGTTTTTAATGCTAAGTAGTTAGCAATTAAAGCTAACTATAAGGCAGGTAGTTAATTGACTTTTACCCTATTTATGTTAATTTAATAATTATTAACAAAATAGGAGTATTACTATGACAACAAAAGACGAACTAAAAGCTAAACTTGATTTAGAAAAAAAGCAATTGTTAGCGCGTCAAAAAGCAAAACTTGCAGAGTTTGACAAATCTGCACAGAAAAAGCAAACTCGAAAGAAAATTATATTAGGTTCTGTTGTGCTTAAATTAATATCTGCGAACAACAAAAGCTTTGTTGAATATTTACGAAAAAATTTAAGTTCATTAAAAGCTAATGAAAAAGAACTATTTCCAGAGATTTTTAATATAGTTGCAGAAAGTGAAACTACAAATAATTAAATTAACGTATCCTCTACTAAATCACCAAAATTTAAAATTTCTGTTGAGCTTGTACTTGTTACAAGCTCTTTTATTTTATCCAGCGCAGGAAATATTGTTTTAGCTAATGCGTCAATGTTAATTGTATTTGTGTAGACTGACACATTAACGTTATCTAATTCATGTCCCACGAATTGACAACGATACTCTAAGCTAACTCCATTTTTCATAAGCTCGTTATTTACGTATTTTCGTAAACTGTGAAATACTAATTTTTCTCGTGTAAGATTTGCACTCTTTAAATTTTGTGCAAACATCTTGCCAACGGCGTTACCTGCACCCTTGCCATCTTTTTCAGCATATTTGAATATTTTATCTTTTCTATTTTTTGTGAATTCTGCTATGTGTGCAATTAAAAAAGGATGTAGGGGTACTTCTCTTATGCCCGCTAAGGTCTTGCTGTCTCTAATTGTTATATAGTGAATTCCTGTACTGCTAATTTTAAATTGGTCTTTTTTTAATGTGGTGATTTCGCTAATTCGACATCCCGTAAAAATTCCAAATAAAACCGCATTAGTGTAATCAGGTGCTGTTATTAAATGCTCTTTAAAAAATTGACTTCTAAATAGCAAGTCTAATTCTTCTCGTTCAAAGATTGCATAGCCTCCTTTGAGTTTTTGTTTCTTAGTAAGCAAGTCTCTTTTTTCTGCGGGGTTGTCTTCTCGCGTATAGCCTTGTTTTTTTGCAAAGTTGTAAATAGCTTTAATAACGCCTACTTTACCGTCAATTGTTCTTGGGACATTACCTTTTTTAGCTAAATGCTCTTGCCAGCGGGTCACATCACTCGGCGTAATGCGTGTAATTGGCGGATTTTTTAAGAACTTCGTAAATTCTTCGGTTGCGTTTTTATAGGACAGTGCAGTAGCTTGCTTGACTTTGCGAAGTAGAAAAAACTTTTCTAATAGCTCACCCAGCTTTAAAGCTGTGGGGTCATCGTTTAAAGGGGCTGTAATGCTATTTGTGGCGGTCTGGGCTGTGGGGTAGTGGCTTGACCACTATGCAGCGCCTTCATGGCCTCCATAGCCTGCATTAGCCTTGCGTGGTCTTCGGGGCCATCTGCCCTTTAAAACGCTGTTTGTAAGGTCAAGTTCGTACTTTGCAGGAAGGTCTTTTTTGTTCATGGTCAGGTCGTTGAGTAGAGACACTGCCCGAATGATAGCTATACGCTTGTAGCTGGTGCGTAGAGACTTCTTTACCTGTTGGCCATTGATGCGTGTGTGCAGGTAGTAGCTTGACCCAAGGAGGTAGATTGGCAAAGACAGAGACATGGCGGAGTGTTACCAGTTCTGCTACTACCCAGAAAGCAAAAAGCCTCGTAAGTCATTGACTTACAAGGCTTTTTCCATTTTGGCGGAGCGGACGGGACTCGAACCCGCGACCCCCGGCGTGACAGGCCGGTATTCTAACCAACTGAACTACCACTCCTGGTAGCTAACGTTTGCTCTTTCGAGCCAAGCCATTCACCATTGCTGGCAAACCGTTAACAGCTTGCGCCACGCCATCTTTCAATAACCTGGCGACCCCACGGGGATTCGAACCCCGGTACTCACCGTGAAAGGGTGATGTCCTAGGCCTCTAGACGATGGGGTCAAAACCTAGGGACTTTCGTCTCATCTTTGAAAACTTGGTGGAGGTAAGCGGGATCGAACCGCTGACCTCTTGCATGCCATGCAAGCGCTCTCCCAGCTGAGCTATACCCCCTAAACCACAACGCAGCTGTTAGACTGCTAGTAATTTCCAAGCCTCAAATTATAGCGTGAAAATCAAGCCTGTTTGAGTCGGGCTATCACTTTTTCACGCTTGAACAACGGCAGCATAGCATCCAGCGACGGCGTATGAGCACTGCCTGCCACCAAGACCCGCACTGGCATGGCCAACTGAGACATCTTCACACCCTGTGCAGCCAGCACCTCTTTGATGACCGCTGCAATACCAAGCTTGTCCCAAGCACAACTTGCCAATTTGTCAGCCAGCAGTGCAAGCGCTGGACGAACAGCGTCAGCCACATGCTGAGCCAATTCGGCTTCAACTGGGCTGACATCCGCGTAAAAAACTGCCGCCCAATCGGCCAGCACCGCGGTGGTGTCGCAGCGGTCCTTGAACAGCGCGCAGATGCCCTTTAATCGTTCATCAGCCTCAATGCCGCGCTTGTGCAACTGTGCCTGAACCAGCGGCACCAAGACATCGTCTGCGGACGCCTTGATGTGCTGCGCGTTGACCCAGCGCAGTTTGGCTTCGTCAAACTGGGCCGCGCTTTTGCCCAAATGGTCCAGGTTGAACCATTGCAAAAACTGCTCACGGCTGAATATCTCATCGTCTTTATGGCTCCAGCCCAGTCGCGCCAGATAGTTCACCATGGCGTCTGGCAGATAACCTTCTTCGCGGTATTGCGTCACCGGCTTGGCACCATTTCGTTTGCTCATCTTCTCGCCCAGCTCGTTTAGCACAGTGGGTAAGTGGGCATACACCGGCGGTTCTTGGCCGAGCGCCCGGAATATATTGATCTGACGCGGCGTGTTGTTGACATGGTCATCACCACGAATCACATGGGTGATGCCCATGTCGATGTCGTCCACCACCACACAGAAGTTGTAAGTAGGTGTGCCATCAGGCCGGGCAATCACCAGGTCGTCAAGCTCATCGTTGCTGATAGCAATTTCTCCCTTGACCTTGTCAATCCATTTGACCAAACCGCCCTGGGGGTTTCTGAACCTCAGCACTGGCTGCACCCCGTCAGGAATAGGCGGCAACTGCTTGCCATCCTCAGGCCGCCAGGTGCCGTCGTAGCGTGGCTTTTCCTTGGCCGTCATCTGCCGCTCACGCCGTGCATCCAGCTCCGACATACTCATGTAACAGGGGTAGACATGGCCTGCTGCCTGCAAGTCAACCAGCACCGCCTTGTACCGATCCATGCGCTGCATTTGGTAAAACGGGCCTTCGTCGTAGCTTAGCCCCAGCCAGTTCATGCCTTCAATGATGACATCGACGGCAGCCTGGGTGGAGCGATCGAGGTCGGTGTCTTCAATGCGCAAAATAAAGTCGCCGCCCGTGGACCGTGCAAACGCCCACGGGTACAGCGCCGAGCGGATATTGCCCAGATGGATAAAGCCGGTTGGGGAAGGTGCAAAACGGGTGCGGGTACGAGGAGTGGTGGGTGGGTTCATATCAAAAAGTGCTAAGGCCGCGGTCAAGATCAGCCTGAATATCAAGGATGTGTTCAAGACCCACCGCCACGCGGATCAGGCCTTGGCCAACGCCGGCCAATTGGCGTTGCGCCGGTGTCAGGCGGCCATGCGAGGTGCTGGCCGGGTGCGCCAGCAATGTTTTGGTGTCACCCAGATTGGTGCACAGCGACAAAGTTTTAAGGGCGTCCAAAACATGAAAAGCCCGCTGTCGCGCTTGATCGTCACCAGCCGCTTTCACCTCAAATGACAGCACCGCGCCGCCGCAATGGGACTGCTGGGACATGGCCAGTTCGTGTTGTGGATGGCTGGCCAAACCCGGGTAATGCACCCGCGCCACCGCCGGATGGGTTTGTAGCCACTGTGCCAGCGCCAGCGCACGACTTGACTGTGCCTGCATGCGGATGTCCAGCGTTTCAAGTCCTTTGAGGACAACCCAGGCATTGAACGGCGCCAACGTCATGCCGGCACTCTTGAGCACGGGCAAAAAAGTCTGTGTCACCAAGTCCTGGCTGGCGCAAAGTGCACCGGCCATGACACGTCCCTGGCCGTCCAGATACTTGGTGCCAGAATGCATGACAATGTCAGCGCCCAGGGCCATCGGGCGTTGCAGCGCCGGTGTTGCAAAACAGTTGTCCACCGCCAGCAGGGCGCCGGCATTTTGGGCAATGGCTGCCAGTGCCCGAATGTCACACACATGAGTCAGAGGGTTGGTCGGGGTTTCGGCAAACAGCAGCTTGGTGGTGGGTTTGACTGCGGCCTTCCAGGCCTGTGCATCAGTTTGTGAGACGAAAGTCGATTCCACACCAAACTTGGCCAGATCGGAGCCGATCAGCTTGATGGTCGAGCCAAACATCGAGTGCGAGCAGATCACATGGTCACCAGCCTTGAGCAATCCCAAACACATCATCAGGATGGCCGACATGCCCGAGGCGGTGGAAATGCACGCTGGGGCGCCTTCAAGGGCCGCCAGACGTTGCTCAAAACTGGCCACCGTCGGGTTGCCATAACGGCCATAGGTAAACCCGTCTTCGTCGCCGGCAAAGCGGCGCGCACTGACTTCGGCACTGGGTTGCACATAACCACTGGTCAGAAATAGCGCTTCAGAATTTTCGCCATACTGGCTGCGCGGAACGGCGCTGCGCACTGCCAGGGTGTCGCGGTGCAGGCTGTCGGGGTGGGGCGTGTCTGTCATGCTTGCTCTCGGTGCGTCAATCTTCGTGGTTGGGCAGGGCCAGTCGGGAGTTGTCCTCGGTGCTGTCGTCATCACCAACGCGGTAGGCGTTCAGACGCGCAATGTCTTCAGGTGTGATGTCGCCGGTTACATAGATCCCGTCAAAACACGAGGCATCAAAACCCTTGATGGCCGGGTTCAGTGCACCGATGGCTTTTTTCATGCCCTCCACGTCCTGATAAATCAGCGCATCGCAACCAATGATGTCGCGAATTTGCTCCACCGTGCGGTTGTGCGCCACCAGTTCCTGCGAGGTTGGCATGTCAATGCCGTACACGTTGGGGAAACGCACCGGTGGCGCCGCGCTGGCCATGTACACCTTGCGCGCCCCGGCATCGCGTGCCATCTGCACAATCTCTTTGGACGTGGTGCCACGCACGATCGAGTCATCCACCAGCAGAACATTGCGCCCCTTGAACTCGCTGGCAATCACATTAAGCTTCTGGCGCACCGACTTTTTCCGCACCGATTGTCCCGGCATGATGAAGGTGCGCCCCACATAACGGTTCTTCACAAAGCCTTCGCGATACGGCAAGCCCAGCAGTTGGGCCAGTTGCGCCGCACTGGGGCGGCTGGACTCGGGAATCGGTATCACCACATCAATCTCGTTGGGCGGCACCGTCGAAATGACCCGTTTGGCCAGGGTTTCGCCCAGGTTCAGGCGCGCCTGATAAACCGAGATGCCATCCATCACCGAGTCAGGTCGTGCCAGATAGACAAACTCAAAAATGCACGGGCTCAGCACCGGCGCATCTGCACATTGCTGCATGTGCTTCTTGCCCTGCAAGTCGATGAACACGGCCTCACCGGGTGCGATATTGCGCTCAAACCGATGCGAGGTACCCTCCAACGCCACCGATTCACTGGCAATCATCCAGGTGGCATCGGTGCGACCCAGGCAAAGCGGACGAATGCCAAACGGGTCGCGAAACGCCAGCACACCGTGGCCTGCAATCATCGCAATCACTGCATACGAGCCCCGAATGCGCCGATGCACCCGGCGCACCGCCTCAAACACATCACGCGGGGTTAATGGCAGGCCACGCGTGGTGGCTTCGATCTCATGCGCCAGCACATTGAGCAACACCTCTGAATCGCTTTCGGTGTTGATGTGGCGGTGATCAGCATTGAACAACTCAGACTTCAGAGCATGCGCATTGGTCAAGTTGCCGTTGTGCACCAGCACGATGCCAAACGGCGCATTCACATAAAACGGCTGGGCTTCTTCTTCGCTGAAAGCGTTGCCGGCGGTCGGGTAGCGCACCTGACCCAGCCCGCAGTTGCCCGGCAGCGAGCGCATGTTGCGGGTGCGAAACACATCGCGCACCATGCCCTTGGCCTTGTGCATGAAAAACTTGCGCTCCTGCTGCGTGACGATGCCCGCTGCGTCCTGGCCGCGGTGTTGCAGCAACAACAAGGCGTCGTAAATCAGCTGATTCACTGGCGA
Organism: Candidatus Rhodoferax mariagerensis; assembly: GCA_016719055.1. GTDB lineage: Bacteria > Pseudomonadota > Gammaproteobacteria > Burkholderiales > Burkholderiaceae_C > Rhodoferax > Rhodoferax mariagerensis. The sequence continues at coordinate 125,786 of JADKAW010000047.1, forward strand.
TTGACTGACCACCCCAACAATTCCGCACATATTTTTCCAATCTCTTCAACGGCTTGTTCAAGCCGGCAAATACCGGTCCAGATCCAGCGGCAAGGCAGGCTTGAGGCCCTTCAGCAGCACCAGCGTTAAACGCACGCCAGTCGATTCCTGCCAGGCTGCACCGTCCTTTAAAGGTGTGATGTTGACCACCGTCGTGACCAGCAACAGCAACAACAAACCCCGCGTCAAACCAAAAATCGCGCCCAGCATCCGGTCAACAGGCCGCAAACCCACGGTCGTCAACAGCTTTTTGGCCACCACCGCCAACAAAACACCCAGCATGACCGTTGCGATAAACACCAGCACAAACGCCACCGCAAACTTGACGGTGTCGCTGGCGGCATGAATCGGCAAATGTTGCGCCACCTCCCGGGCCAACCACTGCGCCACAAAAAAGGCCGCCACCCAGCTAGCCAAAGACATCAACTCATAGACCAGCCCCCGCCAGGCGCCCATCACCATGGACAAGACCAATACCGCCGCAAAAACCCAATCCAGCACCGGCACGGCGAGCTCCGGCGTTTCAAAGCGTCAAAATCGCCGCAGGCAAACTTAATTTCTTGATCTTTTCGGCAGATTTTTCAGCTTCAGCCCGGGTTGAATACGGGCCAACACGCACCCGAATACGTTTACCTTCTTTGGTGTCTGCCACATGGGTGTAGGTTTTCAGGCCGGTCTGCTCAACCTTGAGGCGCACCTCGTGGGCACGGGCGGCATCGGCAAACGCCCCGATCTGCACCACAAAACGGCCCTCGGTGGCCGCCGTTGGCTCCGACTCTGCCGCGTTGGCGGCTGAGACTTTGGTCTGCGCAGCCTTGGGCTGGACCACTGCCTCTGCGCCATCCAGCACCGCCTGAACCCGGGCGGCCTCACTGGCTTTGGACAAAGCGGCGGGCGATGGCACCCCAGCGATTTCACGTGATGCGGCTTTGATAGCCTTGCTGGCCGCAGAAGCTGCTGCATTGACAGCGGTGCTTGCTCCTGACTTTGAAGCAGCCAAAGCTGACGCAGACTGGGCTGGATGTCTATTTTTATCTGAACCGCTGGCAGCCTTGGCAGGCTCGGCAGATTCAGTGAGGATGTCAGCCGCTGGCAAGAGTGGTTTGCTGGCAGCCGGTTTGACAGCCGAGGCAGCAGTACCGACCGGAGTGGTCACGGCAGGACTGACCGCTGGTGCCGGAAAAGCCAGCGCAGGCATCTTGTTTTTGTCAGGAATCTCAATGGGCGTGTTGACCGCAACCGGACGTGGCTGGCTGTCGAGCAGCAAAGGCAGGCAAATCACACCGGCCAGCACCAGCACGGCGGCACCCGCCAAACGGTACTTGGCACGCTGACGAATCACTTCGATGCTGATCGTCTTTGCCGGCGCGTTGACCGGGTCGTCAGCCCCCTTTGGGAACTTGAAAAAAGCCATGCTGATGAGTTGGATTGAAACAGACAGTAAATCAGCCGTGGGGCAGGTGCTTGGCAGCCAGTCGGGGTATCCCGTCTTTCAACACCCCGCCCACGGTATAAAACGAACCGAAGACAATGATTCTATCAGCGGGGTCAGCACCAGCCAGAGCCGCCTGCAAGGCTGATTCGGGGTCTGGGTACACGCTGGCACTGGTATCCTTGCGCGTGTTTTGCGCCTTCCAGCGTTGCTGCAAATCAGTCGCGGCAATCGCTCTTGGGGACGGTAGATCGGCGAAATACCACTTGTCGACCAGTGGCCCGATGCGGCCAAGCATGGCCACCAGGTCCTTGTCCGCCATGGCCCCGAACACGGCGTGGGTGGTCGGAAAAAAGCCCATGGCATCGAGGTTGGCGGTCAGGGCAGCAACCGCATGCGGGTTGTGCGCCACGTCCAGCACCACCGTGGGCTGGCCCGGCAAAATCTGAAAGCGTCCGGGCAGCTCCACACTGGACAAACCGGTGCGCACCGCCTGCGCAGATACCGGCAAGCGCTCACGCAATGCACTCAGCGCAGCCAGCACGCCTGCGGCGTTGACCAACTGATTGGCACCGCGCAGGGCTGGATAGGCCATCCCGCTATAACGCCGCCCACGCCCGGCCCAACCCCATTGCTGCTTGTCGCCCGAAACATTGAAGTCAACCCCCACCCGCCACAGGTCGGCACCCACTTCCAGCGCCCGGTCCAGCACACTTTGCGGGGGCAGCGGGTCGCTCACCACCACCGGGCGTGCGGTGCGCATGATGCCGGCTTTTTCGTACCCAATCGCTTCACGGTCGTTGCCCAGCAGGGCCCTATGGTCCAGATCAATGCTGGTGATGATGGCGCAGTCGGGGTCGATGATGTTGACCGCATCCAGCCGCCCACCCAGGCCCACCTCCAGAATCACCACATCCAGTGGATGGTGGCGCATCACGTCAAAAATGGCCAGCGTCGAAAACTCGAAGTAGGTTAGCGACACTTCTTCATGTTTTTGGGCCCTAGCCCTTTCCACTTCTGCGAATGCCGTTATCAATTCAGTAGCGTTCACAGCCTGGCCGTTCAGTCGCAAGCGTTCTTCAAATCGCACCAGATGCGGCGATGTATAGACCCCGGTGCGATAGCCCGCCCGCAGCAGGATAGCCTCCAACATGGCGCAGGTCGAGCCTTTGCCATTGGTGCCCGCCGCAGTTATCACCGGGCAGCCAAAGCCAATGGCCATGCGCTGCGCCACCGTGCGCACCCGCTCCAGCGTCATGTCAATGGCCACCGGGTGCAGTTGCTCGCAATAGGCGAGCCATTCGTCAAGGGTTTGAAAGGTGTGTGTCATAACCCGTGAATTGTCGCGCAGGTCCGGGCCGGTCCAGGGTTTACCCCAACAATGGCATCATTGATGGCATGAAAAACCTCGCACCTCCCTCCGCTGCTGTCGCTGTTTACGGCATTCCCAACTGCGACAGTGTCAAAAAGGCACGCACCTGGCTGGCCAATCACGCGCTTGACTATCACTTTCACGACTTCAAAAAGCAGGGTGTACCGGCTGATTTGCTGCCGGGCTGGCTGTCCGCCGTGGGCTGGCAGACGCTGGTGAACCGCAAGGGCACCACTTGGCGCAAGTTGGATGACGCCACCCGTCTGGCCGTGGTGGACGACGCCTCTGCCACGGCCTTGATGCTGATGCAGGCTAGCGTGATCAAGCGGCCTGTGGTGGTGTGGGGCGATGGCAGCGTCAGCGTCGGGTTTGACGCCGATTCGTTTGCTGAGCGTTTGCGGATTTGTGCTTAACCTGCTGCCTTGTAAATACAAATTGCAGTTTCGCCTTGAACCCGCGAGGCAGGGCTCCTGGGCGGCATCTGCAATTTCGCCCTGAACACGCGAGC
>JADKAW010000048.1 GCA_016719055.1 Candidatus Rhodoferax mariagerensis
GCGGTTGCGCCACTTTGGCGCTCTGTCTTGAGCTTTGTTGTGCCCATGGTCGCAGGCCTGATTTCGGCGCTGGCCTGGCAGGCTGACGACACCCACCTCTTTTTGGCTGCGTGCAGCACGGTTTATCTGGGGGCCACGTTGCACTTTGCTTACAAGCAACACCAGTTGTTAACAAGTGCCTTGCACATGCAGTTTGAAAAACAATCCTTGGCCAATCAACTGGCGCAGCAGATGGCAGAAATTCAACACCTCAGCGCAGAAAAGACACGGTTTTTTGCCGCCGCCAGTCACGACCTGCGCCAGCCGCTGCATGCCATCGTGCTCTATGGGGCCGTGCTGGAAAAGAAACTGGCAGACCGGCCTGAGGGTGCCCATGTGCTGCGCCTGATGGATGCCGTGCGTGCGCTGGGCGTTTCACTCGATACGATGTTTGATGTCTCGCTGCTGGATGCCGGATCCATTGTTCCCGACCCGCAGGCCACACCGCTCACCCCGGTGTTTCAGCAGCTTCATCAAATGTTTGCGTCGCGCGCCGAGCAAAAGGGATTGCAATTGCGTTTGCGCGCCAGCCCGCTGTGGGTCAAAACCGATCCGCATTTGCTGCTTCGCGTGCTGGGCAACCTGGTTGAAAACGCGATCAAATACACCCACAAGGGTGGCGTGGTGGTGGTTGCCCGTGCCAGGGGGCAACAGGTTTGGATTGACGTGTGCGACACCGGCATCGGCATTGCGGCAGATCAGCTGGAGCCAATCTTTGCCGAGTTTTACCAGGTCAACAACCCCGGTCGTGACCGGGCCCGGGGGCTGGGCATCGGTTTGTCGATGGTGCGCCGCCTGGCCGTGCTGCTCAATCACCCAGTGACTGTGCAGTCGCGCCTGGGTCGGGGCAGCCGGTTCAGGCTGCAGTTGCCAACCGATGTGCCCCCGGCCCCCGAAAGCCGTCATGTTGACGCTGAAGCATCCAGCCCGGTGGTCCATTTGCGGGCCGATTGGGCGCAAAACTTGCCTCAGCGCGTTTTACTAATGGACGACGAGGCGGGCATTGGTGAAGCAGCCTTGGCATTGTTCACCGCCTATGGAGTGGACTTGATGGTGGTGCGGGACGAAGCGGGCGCAACCGATGCGTTCACACGGGCATCAACCGGCAAGCCCATTGATGCGCTGATTTTTGACTACCGCCTGGCCGACGGTGTTGACGGTCTGGAAGTTGCCGTTGGCTTGCGCAGCCGCTTTGATCCGCAGTTGCCCATGCTTCTGGTCACCGGCGAAACCACGCCTGAGCGCTTGTCCAGGGCCCGCGACATGGGTGTGCCATTGCTCACCAAGCCGGTGACTGCTGAAAGTTTGCTGGCATCGCTGGCGGCGCTCAAAAAAACTGTCTGAAATTTTCCACAGATGCGCGACAGGCGCGTCAAAACATGACTTTTGGCACTGTTGCTGATGGGTCGTAGTTTCTAAAGTTGGCGGGTCTTTGTGCCAAACAGAGACGTTCACAACCCAACATGTCATTTCAGGGAGTTTCATCATGATTTTCAGATCAAATCGCAAAAAATTAGTTGCAGCCTTCGCGTTGGCAGGCGCTGTAGCTAGCGCCAGCGCTGTCCAAGTTACGACGACCGGCAGTTTTACCCAACTGACGATGGGCGGCTTCTACGATGCGGGTCACACGTTTGTGAGTGGGCTCAAGGTGAATGGTCAGGCCGTTGATATTTGCGGTGGTGATTCCACTTGCGCGAGCGCCATCAATAATCCGGCTGGCATCACAGCCAACCTAAGCGGGTTGTCCTCGGTCGAGTTTGGCTATAACTCTGCCTTCAGGCCCAACACGTTCGCATTCGCTGCCAATACGGCGGATGTAGCCGGTGTAGGAGCTTCGAATCAGTTCAAGCTGGGTACTTTCACTTTCACCAACGGGGGGTTTTATCCCTTGGCATTCTTTGACTTTACTCTGACCACCCAGTCCACCGATGCTGCTTTCGACAACAAAACTTTCAGCGGCCGTATTCGTTTGGATACGAACTCGTCGGGTACCGACGGTGGTCCTGGCATTCCGTTAGCCATTGCTAACGCCGAAGCCGACTACTTCACGCTAGAAAGCTCAGCCGGGAACACATTCACCTCTTTGGGTAGCGTACGGGTTTACGACTACAACGCTTGCCCACCACCAGGTATTGACCCGTCCTGCAACACCGGTTCCGTTGATTTGATGGGCCATATCAACTCGCTTCACTTGGACAGTTTCGCGAATCCAACCGGTGGGGCATTCCTCAACAGCAGCACGACCTCGGCGCTTTCGCTTGTGCCAGAACCCGAAACCTACGCCATGCTGCTGGCTGGCCTGGGGCTGATAGGTACGATTGCAAGACGCCGCCGCGCGGCCCAGCGCCGTTAATCCTGCGCGGTTTTTTACCGGACCGAGCTTGACGATCTGTCAGACGCGCCGCCGCCTCGGCCATGCGCCGCGTGGTGCATGAGGGGCAAACGCCTGCCCTGACCGTTGCAGGAGAAGGCGACCAGAAAGTCACGCCCGCAGTCATCACAGCGGGAGCAGGCAGGTCCGTGGGCCAAGAACGTTTGGGTTAGACGGAGTTACGCGGTCCGCTGCTCATAAAAAGCAGTCTGTCACACATTCAACGAACACTGGAAAAATGAAATGAATACGATATGTCGAATCGCGCTGCTTGGCAGCATGACGGCTTTGCTGTCTGCTTGTGCCACGATGGGACTTGACAAGAAGGCAACGCAGGTGGACTGGAGCAAGGGGTCTGTGGTTGTTACGTCAGTCGATTTGAAAAATGAATACAAACCCAACTACAGCCCAACCTGGCTGGCGATCGGTATCGAAAAGGCCAAAGGTGAAGCTTCGACGGGCGGCGGAACGGCCTGGGAGACGGTGGCCAATGGGCAAACCAGCGCCATCCTGACGCAACAACTCCTCCCCGGTAAGTACTCCATCAAGTCACTCCAAGGCCGGGCAGGACAATTCCCGGTCATCGGGAGCATGAGCTTTTCGGTCGATGCTCCGTTTGAAGTGCCGCCCAAGTCGGTGATTTACCTGGGGCATATCGCGTTGACCAACAAAGAAAAGCTGAATCGCGATGACCAGGCCAGTGGCGCAGCGCTTCCACTCATTGACCAGGCAGTCACCGGGTTTGGCAACGGTACGCTACAAGTGACGCTCAAAGATCGCTATGAGCAAGATGTTGCCGCATTGAAAAACGATTACCCCGCCTTGCGCGACATGCCCGTCATTCGGGCACCACTGGCGCTAATGGAACTTGACAGAAGTAGCGGCAGCAGTGCGCCAAAGGTGATCGTCAAGCCCTGAGCCCAAGTCGCAAGCGCATGCGTTGTTGGCAGCAACAAACGCAGAGTTGATTTTCGCGACTAGAAAATTCAAGTGCACGAGGATCAGCATGGTGCAGGTTTTGAGCCCCCACAGCCCACAACCTGCAAGCCATCTGCAGCAGCGCGGCGCTGACGACTGCGTCGGTTGACCTGACGCCGATATTGATGCTGTTTTTGACTAAGGGTTCGTCCGGAAATAAGTTGTGCAATTGGCCGTTGGATTTGGGATGCAGAGCTAGGCGCACAGCGCGCCGTTTAGCACCGTTAAACAAGCGATTTGCAACGACGCTATGCGCCCAAAGCCAGCGCGACAATTGTGCAAGTTATTCACGGACGAGCCCTAAGGGCAGTTCAGCTTGTGCCAAAGCGCGCAGCCATCGCTACTTCATAAAATGTAGCTGCCAGCGCATATGCAATAAGGGCTAGGACCTCATTTGTTATAAAAATGCTGTGGCCAATAGCCTTGTCAAGGCGCAGGCCTGCCACATCACACCCGCCCGGCAAGGTTTTACGCAAATCACAACAATGCGGTCCATCACAGGGGTTTTACACACCGACAACGATGGACACACACACTGCTTTGGACACCGGCGACTACGTGCTTCGGGTGCTTGACTCACCCGTGGCGGTGGACGCTCGCCGGTGGAACCAACTGCTGTTTGCGCAAAGCCAGCCAACGCCGTTCATGCGTCACGAGTTTCTGAGCGCCTTGCACGACAGTGGTTGTGCCACGGCCAGCACCGGCTGGACGCCGCGTTTCTTTCTGCTGGAGCGCCAAGGTGAGCTGCGCGCCGCGAGTGTGATCTACCTCAAATCTCACTCGCAGGGCGAATTTGTCTTTGATTGGGGCTGGGCGCGTGCCTACCACGCGCACGGCCTGCACTACCACCCCAAGGCCGTTTGTGCCGTGCCTTTTATTCCGGTACCGGGCACCCGGCTGCTGGCCGGCACCCAGCCCGAGCGTGACGCGCTGGCCAGGGTGCTGCTGGACTGGTGTGCCCAACAACAAATGTCGGGCCTGCACAACCTGTTTGCCAGCGATGAGGATGTAGCCGCTTTTCAGCAAGCCGGCATGCTGCTGCGCCACACGGTGCAGTTTCACTGGACCAATACCGACCCGGGTTACGCCAGCTTTGACAGCTTTTTGGCGACGCTGTCGCAAGACAAGCGCAAAAAAATACGCCAGGAGCGGCGCAAGGTGGCCGACGCCGGCGTCACGTTTCGCACCCTGCTGGGCACAGACATTGGCACGGCTGATTGGGACTTTTTCTACCGTTGTTACGAGCGCACCTACCTGGAGCACGGCAATGACCCCTATTTCAGCCGCGACTTTTTCGCCCGGATGGCCAGCACCATGCCCGAGGACTGGCTGCTGTTTGTGGCCGAGCAGCATGGCCAGCCCATTGCTTCAAGTTTGGTAGCTATTAACGCAAGCTGTGAAAGGGCTGCAAGGCAAAATGGCATTGAATACACGCCGCGTGTGGCGTATGGGCGCTACTGGGGTGCCCTGGAGCGGGTCGATTGCCTGCACTTTGAGGCCTGCTATTACCAGCCGCTGGCGTGGTGCATTGAGCACGGCTACCAGCGGTTTGAGGGTGGCGCGCAGGGCGAACACAAGCTGGCCCGTGCCTTGCTACCGGTCACCACCACCAGTGCCCACTGGCTGGCGCACCCGCAGTTTTTTGCCGCCGTTGACGAATTTTTGCAGGCTGAACGCCAGGGCATCGACCACTATGTTGACCGCCTGCATCAACACAGCCCGTTCAAGGCGGTTTAGCAGGCATTTTCGGTCCGCTTCAGAATGGCGGTCATGTCCTGAGCGTGTCAATGTTTGCCTACAATGCGCCAAGCTTGGGTCTGTGAGATCGATGCTCCACAATCAGCCAACTCCTGGACATTCGCTTCCGCCTTAAGGCTTTTTGGCCTCTAGCCCTTATGTTAAAAGCGTAACCAGCTATTTTTTTTGTAGCACAATACCATGATTGACAAAAAGCCGTTCGAGATTGCGCGCGAAACGCTCAAACAGCTTACCGTTCGCAAGCTGGCACCCACGCCCATCAATTACCAACGCATTTACAGCGAAATTGCCGGCCTGCCGATCGAGCCGCCGTTTCCGGCCGACCGCCTGCGCGACATTGCGATAGCGCTACCCACCAAAACACCGGGGCAGCAACGCCAGCGTGGTTTGCTCGAGTCGTCCATCAACAACCTGAACTGGGACGGCGTCAAGAGTGCACTGATGGCCTATGGCGGCTTCAGCCCGGCAGCGCCCGAGCCGGGCAAGGCGGTGGCTGGTGTGCCGCTGGTTGATGCCGTCAAGCCTGCCACACCCATCATGGTCGAGCCAGACCCGGCTCCGGCCATCACGGCACCGGCGTTGACGTCAGACTTTTTCGCCCAGATTGCCCGCTTGATCGACTATGCCTTGCCGGCCATGGGTCAGGACGACGAGCGCTTTCTGGAGCAGACGCACGCGTTGACCAAGGCCTTGCGCCAGCCCAATGCAGATGCCGTCAGCGTCAAACAGATGCTGGTCAACTACGGCCACCGCCTGTCGTTTGCCGCCGAAGATCAGGCCGAGATCAAAAATGTGCTGCTCAAGCTGCTGCACCTGATCATTGAAAACATCAGCCACCTGAGCATCGACGACGGCTGGTTGAAGGGCCAGGTCGATGCCTTGATGGAGGTTTGCGCCCCGCCTTTGACACTGCGCCGGCTGGATGATGTCGAGCAGCGCCTGAAAGACGTCATCTTCAAGCAGACCGAAGCCAAAACCCGCGCCGTGCAAGCCCAGGAAGAAATGCGCCAGATGTTGGCCACCTTCGTCGACCGGCTGGCTGCCATGTCGCAAAGCACCGGCAGTTTTCACGACAAACTCGAAGAAAGCGCCCGCCTGATCGAGCAGGCCAAGACCATCACCGACATTGCGCCGGTGCTTAAAGACGTGGTGGGTGCCACCCGCAACATGGCGCACGACAGCGAGTCGGCCCGCAGCGAGCTGCAAAGCATGAAGAAAAGGGCCGAGACCACCGAAGCCGAGTTGATCAAGTTACACCAGGAGCTGGACCGCGTCAGCTCGCTGGCCCGCCATGACCCGCTGACCGGCGCACTCAACCGCCAGGGCCTGGATGAAGCGCTCAACCGAGAGGTGTCCAAATTCAAACGCCAGGATTCACCCCTGTGCATGGCCCTGCTCGACATCGACAACTTCAAGAAACTCAACGACACCCTGGGACATGCCACGGGCGATGTGGCGCTGGCGCATCTGGCTGGCGTGGCGCGCGAAGTGATGCGGCCGCAGGACACGCTGGCGCGATATGGTGGCGAAGAATTCGTCATTCTTCTGCCCGACACCCCGCTGGACAAAGGCATAGAGGCCATGACGCGTTTGCAGCGCGAGCTGACCAAGCGGTTTTTTATGGCGGGTACTGAAAAAGTGCTGATCACCTTCAGCGCTGGCGTGGCCCAGCTGGCCGCCAACGAAACCGGGCCGGATGCCATCAAGCGCGCCGACCAGGCCATGTACCTGGCCAAGCGGGCCGGCAAAAACCGGGTGCTCGGTGCCTAGCGGCACCGTGAACACATGAGCTATCTTGTTCTGGGGTTGGTCATTTTTCTGGGTGTGCATTCGGTACGCATCGTGGCCGAGCACTGGCGCGCGCAGCAGCAGCTCAGGCTGGGGCCCCAAGGCTGGCGCGCTGCCTACTCGCTGGTGTCTTTGGCCGGCTTTGTGCTGATCGTCTGGGGCTTTGGCCTGGCCCGCCAAACACCCACCCAGCTCTGGAGCCCACCGGTGGGCATGCGCCACCTGGCCGCCTTGCTGAATTTGCTGGCCTTTGTGCTGGTGGCGGCAGCCTATGTACCCGGCAACCGCATCAAGACCTGGGTGCAGCATCCCATGGTGGCGGCTGTCGTGATGTGGGCCTTGGCGCACTTGCTGGCCAATGGCAACCTGGCCCATGTGGTGTTGTTTGGCAGTTTCCTGCTCTGGGCTGTGGCAGATTTTGCGGCGGCACGCCAGCGCGACCGGCTTGATGCCCAGGCAGCCACACCCGCCATGCGCAAGGGGGCCAATGGCATTGCCGTGGCCATTGGAGTGGCGAGCTGGGTGGCTTTTACGCTGTGGCTGCACGGCCTGCTGATCGGCGTGCGCCCATTGGGTTGAGGCGGCTTGGCCAGCGGCCTATTTGATGCCCATGAAATATTGAATCAGGTACTTGGCAAGAAAACCGACAAAGCCAAACGCCAGCCCCAAAAACATCACAAAGGTACCAAATTTGCCGGCCTTGGACTCCCAGGCCAGCTGACCAATGATGAACATCATGTAGAGAATGCCGGCACCAATGCCAAAGGTCATGCCAAAGTTGGTGATCTGCTCTTCGTTAAAGCCAAACATCAGCGCAGCTCCCGTTCTGGCAAATCTGACACATCGAGCAAGTCGCGGTAAGCGTGCCAGCTGGCGTGGCCCAGCACCGGCACCACCAGCACCAGGCCCAGCAGCACCAACGCAAAGCCCAGCAGTGTCAGCACCATGATCAGTGCACCCCATAGCGCCATCGGCACCGGGTTGGCCAGAATCACCTGCCAGCTGGTGGCCACAGCCACCGGGATCGGGACCCGACGGTCGAGCAGCATCGGAATGGTGATCACGGTCGAAGCAAAAATCGGTGCCACCAGCACGCCACCCATGGCCAACCACAACTCAAACAAAAAGCCTTGTTTGGCCAATACCACATGGCGTATGAACTCGACCGGCGAGGTGATGGCAGCCGGTGCCAACAGCGTGATGAGACCGGCCGACAGCAGTACCCAGGCGGTACCCGCTGCCGCCAGCAAGAAGCCAAACTTGAGCAGGTTCCAGTGTCCATCACCCCATTTTCTGAACTGCCCGTCTTGCCAGTTCAGCCAGGTTTTCAGCACAATGGCCCAATTGGCAGGTTCGCCGCGTTCCAGCGCCCGGCTTAGGGCATACAGGCTGGTGGCCAGAATGGGTGCCACCAGCAAAAACCCCGAAAACGCCCCAGCCATGAACCAGAAGCGGTCGTGCGCCAGCAACAGCATCAGCGCACCAGCCACGGCCATCGCCAGCCCATGCAGCAGGCTGATGCCGGCGCAGCGGGTCAGATCCTGCCAGCCACGCACGAGCCATTGCACAGGCTGGGTCATGCCAATGGTGCGTACGTTGGCCAGCATCGCTGGAGACACGGGCGGTTTGGCAGGTTGCGCGGAGTTTGACATGGTGAAGCTTGGTAAATGGGGTGCAGCAAACCCGTCATGTTGCCACAAGCGGCAAGGGCTGGTGTTCGCACGGGTGCGATTCAAAGTGAGTGGACTTCTCTCGAATGAGGCCCACCTGGCACGCAGGCGGTCATGGCGCCTGGGCAGGCCGCGCACGGGTGATGGCAATCAGCCGGGCGATACGCTTTGCTTCGTGTCCCCCGACCGCTACGCGGTCTCCTCCTTGACCTACGCAAAGCGTATCACCCGACTGATTGTGTGAGCTGTTGAAAAGCAGGCAGGTGTCTTCCCAAATGGGTTGATTGGGTGACGGTGTCAGGCCCGGTGATTGGGTCATGTGACCGGGCTTTGGGGTGAAAGGCGCGCGACAAGCAGCGCTGGCCCACCGCACGGCCAATCTCGCGTGTGATTTCACCCCAAAACCGCATGCACATGGCCCAATCACCGGGCCGGGTTTGAGTCACCCCACTTGATGGGTCGTGAATCTTTGGTTTTCCACCTTGCCACATCACTTTGAATCGCACCCTTGTTTGGGTGTGCGCTGTCTGATGACTTAGACTCCTGGTTTTTCACAACAGGGAATCTGCAAGCATATGCTTAACACTCAGCACTCAGCACTGATTTTTTCAGGCCTTTTCGTGCCCTAGCCCTTTGTTTACGAGCGTTAGCTACTATATTTTTTGTAGTTCTGGCCAGTCAGGCCAGCAATGCCTGGGCGCAAGAGGCCTGCCCAGGTGTGTGTATCGGGTTTACTGCCACTGCTTCCCCGCAACCGGTTCCCCTGTCACCACAAGCCATGGTCTTGCTGGCGTTGATGGTGGCTGTGGTTGGCTACATTCTGCTGCGCAAACAAGGCAAACATTTCAGCGCCTGGATGCTGGCCGCGATGCTGGGTATCGCCGGTGGGTCTGTCCACATGGAGCAGGCCGCCGCCGTGGGTGCCACGTACACAGTGGTGTTGGCCCCGGGCAGCAATATTGGCACAGTGACCATTCCGGGCAGTCCGGGCCTCACGCCCGTGAGTGTGCAAAACACACTCACCGTGCCGGTCACCGTTACCAGTATCTCGGTACGATCCGGGCTGACTTTGGATGCGGCGACCACCCTGATGATTAATCAAGTGGTGCCTGGCAGTTCTACTGTGGTCAATGGAGTTTGGGTGAAGTGTGATCCGCTAAATCCCAATTGCACCCCTGCTTGACTTGACAAATTAGCTGCCTATGATGCGGCGGTAGTTCTCGCCCCGGCTTCAAAAGGGTACATCACAACCCCAAACGATCCGCTAGCGCTGTCAAATGTGCATGGCGCTCCACAAAAATTCTGGGGGTGAGAATCTAAACACCCCGGTAGGAGTTCATTGAGGTCAGGTCGGGGTCGCTGTAAACAATCAGTGGGGTCTGGGTGGATACTGCCAGCGACAAAAACTTGTCGTCGTTGGGGTCGCGGCAATCGTGCACCTGCTGCGTCACAGGCTGCACATCGCAACTCTGTACATATTTCTCAAAAAACTGCAGACGAAGCTCCAGCGGGCGGTATTTATCCAGCGCCGGGCGGCGGATGACGAGCGCCAACTCGTCCCGGGTTTCCTGACTGAACACGCGCTGGTACCAGAGAAAAGCGATATTGACGGCCTGCGCCGGATAACCGCCGGGTTTGCCGGTCAGCACACCGATCAAGGTGCTGATGTCCGCAATGGCACTTGCCTGGCTCACACTACCTGAGCGCATGCACCAAAGCGTTGTTGGCTTTGTCGCTCAGTGCCAGGCTGTCTGGCAAGGCTGGCAGGGCATCGAGAAATTTGGCCATGTCATAGGCCTGGTACACCCGCAGGGCTTTTTGAGCCAGATCGGCATTCATCATGGTCACTACCGGTCGACCATACTGGGTGATGGTGACGGGCTCGCCTTTGGCGATGTCCAGCGTGGCACCAACCCGGGACTGGACCTTACGCGAGGCAATGGTTTGCATGAAGGGACTCCTGAAGTCAAGTTGTGACCAAGATGGCCATTTTCCGTTCAAATTTAGATATCAGGAATTGGGCATCAATCGGACCCTGCAGCCCGTGGCTTGCGCGGTCTACCAGCAAAGGCCTTGTCAAACAGTCCATTGGGCAACAGCCGCAGCAATTTGGCCACGATGCCCATCTGCCAGGGAATGACGCGGTAGCTGACTTGCGCCTGAATGGCCTTGAAGGCATGCTTGGCAAACGCTTCGGGCTGCATCAAGAACGGCATGCTGTAACTGTTGTTTTGCGTCAGCGGCGTGGCAATGTAGCCGGGGCAAATGGTCACCACCTTGACACCGGTGGGGCGCAATTCACCACGCAGGCTTTCGCAGTAGCTGATGACAGCGGCTTTGCTGGCGCAGTAGCCACCGTGCCCGGGCAGGCCGCGTATGCCTGCGACACTGGCCATGCCGACCAGCGTGCCAGAACCACGCGCTGTCATGGCGTTTATGAACGGCCCAAACGTGGCGGCGACACCCACCACATTCGTAGCCAGAATGCGCGCCATCACGTCAAGGTCATCACGCCGTGAAGAGTCCACACCGATGCTGATGCCAGCGTTGGCAATCACCACATCAGGCGCGCCCTGGCGTGCAAGGCAGTCTTGTGCCACAGTTGCCATGCTGCTGGTATCGGATACATCGCCATTGTAAATTTGATAGCTGTCAGCGCTTATTTCATAAGGGCTTAGCCATGATCTGATCACATCCGTACGGCGAGCAACAAGGGCCAGCCGGTAACCCTGGCGGACATACTGCAAAGCCAGTGCCTGGCCAATACCGCTGGATGCGCCGGTGATCAGGACCAGTGGGCTCATGGCAAGTGGTTCCTTATGGGGCTGGCGTGGGCACCAGAGTGCCCCGCACGCGCCCATGAAGCTGCATCACGCGCAGCTTGTTGTCAAAGTCCATGCTGTCGGAGGTGAAGGTGTCTTTGCCGCGGGTCAGCTCAACCGGTTTGTGCGATTTGACGCGCTCGGCGTTCATGAAGGCGTGCAAAAATTCGCCGGTAAATGTCATGGTGGGTTGCACTTTGCCGGCGGCGCTGCGGGCAGCAGTGCGAACCACGCGCGCGCCGCCAATCAGCTGCACTTCAGTGGCATCGGAGTTGGCGATGGCGCGACGTGCCGTGGCCGTGGTCAAACGGCCCTGCGGATCAAATGAGCGAATGCGCACCTGTTCGATCTCAAGCATGTCTGTGTCCGGGAAATGGCGCGCCTCGCCACCCAAGACCTCGCTTTTGAGTTTGCCTGCGGCATCAAAGGTTTTAACCGAGAAGTTGCGCATGAAGTAGTCGGGCTGGTGCAGCGCTGCAGTGGCCGGTCCGGGTGGCACAAACACCGGTGTGCTGCGCACCAGCCAATAGGTGGCCATGGCCAGCACGCCCATCAGGAAAACCGGCAAATACAGCGTCAGCTGATCCCAGGCCTGGCGCAACAAGCGCATCACTTGCCTGACTCCCGAAGCAGCTCGGCATAACGACCACTGGCTGTCAGCAACAGGTCGCAAAGCTCCCGCACGGCACCCGCTCCCCCTGGCAGGTGCGTCACGTAATGGGCCGCTGCCAGGACTTCCGGGTGCGCATTGGCGGGCGCGCAGGCAAAGGCACATCGCGTCAGCATCGCCAAATCGGGCCAGTCGTCACCCATGGCGGCCGCCTGCGACCAGCGCAGCCCCAATGTTTGAAGGGTGGCTTCTGCGGCCGGACGCTTGTCTTCGGTGCCGAAATGAACGTGCGTAATGCCCAGCGCCGCCAGCCGAACCCGCAGCGGCTTGGAGTCGCGTCCGGTGATCACGGCAGGGGTAATACCCGCACGCTGCAACAGCTTGAGGCCATGGCCATCGAGCGTGTTGAAGCGCTTGAGGGTTTCGCCTTGCTCTGAAAAATACAGGCCACCGTCGGTCAGCACACCATCCACGTCAAAAAAAACCACCCGAATACCTTGGGCCCTGAGTAGCAGTTCGGGTGGAAAATTGAGCGCTGGTGGCATCAGATCACCTTGGCGCGCAGCAGATCGTTGCTGTTGAGCGCACCGCACAATTGTCCATCGGCATCCAGGACCAGCACGCTGGTGATGCGGCGCACTTCCATCAGCGCCACCGCTTCTACCGCCAGCGCATCACGGCTGAGCGTGCTGGGGTTGGGGTGCATCACCTGGGCGGCCGTGCTGCCGCGCAAATCGACGCCTTTTTCGATCAGGCGGCGCAGGTCGCCGTCAGTGAAAATGCCCTTTACGCACCCTGATTCATCCACCACGGCGCTGGCACCCAGTCCCTTGGCGCTCATCTCACGCATCAATTCGCTGAAAGTCGCCGACAGTCCAACCCGCGGCACGGCGTCACCGCTGCGCATGACATCGCTAACGTGGGTTAGCAGTTTGCGCCCAAGTGCGCCGCCGGGGTGGGAGCGGGCAAAGTCTTCAGCCTTGAAACCCCGGGCATCGAGCAAGGCCACCGCCAGCGCATCGCCCAATGCCAGCTGGGCTGTGGTGCTGGCGGTGGGTGCCAAGTTAAGCGGGCAAGCTTCTTTTTGAACACTGCTGTTGAGAAACACATCGGCATGGCGCGCCAGCGTGGAATCAGCGTCGCCGGCAATGGCGATCAGTGTTGTGCCCAGGCGCTTGATCAGTGGCAGGATGGCGTTGAGCTCTTCGGATTCGCCGCTGTTGGAAATAGCCAGCACCAGGTCGTTGGCCTGGATCATGCCCAGGTCGCCATGGCTGGCCTCTGCGGGATGCACAAACATGGCCGGGGTACCGGTAGAGGCCAGCGTGGCCACGATCTTGCGACCAATATGTCCGCTCTTACCCATGCCCATCACGACCACGCGTCCGCGCACCGAGAGCATTCGTTGCACCGCCTGCACAAAGCTGCTGCCGACATGGCGTTTGAGTCCCAGAACGGCTGCCGCTTCAATGTCCAGCGTTTCATGCGCCAGCGCAATCGCTCGGTTGGCATCAAACGCCGCAGTGGGGGGGGGCTTGTTCGTCATCAGGACATTTTATCGACCTGCCGCTCGGTGGCTTTGTCTGTGCTTGGTAGTATCCGGGGTATGGACCCGCTTGACCTGACCCTTTTGTATTTGCTGGCTGCTGTGCTGGGTGTGGTGGTGTGTCGCTCGCTGAAACTCCCACCCATGCTTGGTTATCTGGCCGTGGGTGTAGTGATTGGCCCCAATGCCCTGGCATTGGCAAAAAATGCTGATGGTGTGCGGCATCTGGGCGAGTTTGGTGTGGTGTTCCTGATGTTTGTCATTGGCCTGGAGTTCAACCTGCCCAAGCTGCGCACCATGCGCCAGCACGTGTTCGGACTAGGTCTTTTTCAGGTCTCTTTGACCATGCTGTTCACGACGGCAGCCAGCATGGGTTTTGCCCTGTTGGCACCGGCCCAATGGGGCATGGACTGGAGAACTGCGCTGGCCCTGTCCAGCGCCATGGCCATGAGCAGTACCGCCATCGTGGTCAAGCTGATGTCCGAGCGCATCGAAATGGAGAGCGAACACGGCAAACGCGTCATGGGCGTGCTGCTGTTTCAAGACTTGGCAGTGGTGCCGCTGCTGGTGCTGATTCCGGCGTTGAGTGCCAGCCCCGAACAGATGGCAGGAACGCTGACCTTGGCCATGCTCAAGGCCGCGGCACTGATCACGCTGCTTCTGGTGGGTGGGCCGCGCATCATGCGCTGGTGGCTCACGCTGGTGGCGCGGCGCAAAAGTGAAGAATTGTTTGTCTTGAACCTGCTGCTGGTCACCCTGGGATTGGCCTGGCTGACCGAACTGGCGGGCTTGAGTCTGGCGTTGGGTGCCTTTATTGCGGGTATGCTGATCTCCGAAACCCAGTATAAACACCAGGTTGAAACCGACATCCGTCCGTTTCACGATGTATTGCTGGGGCTGTTTTTCATCAGCATTGGCATGATGCTGGACTGGCGCCTGGTACTGGAGCGCTGGCCGCTTGTGCTGGTATTGGTGACGCTGCCGGTGCTGTTCAAGGCGGTGCTGGTGACAGCCATCACGCGGCTGCTGGGCGCCAGCATGGGAATATCTCTACGTACCGGTCTGTACCTGGCACAAGCCGGCGAGTTTGGGTTTGTGCTGCTTGCGCTGTCACAAACCCATGCGCTGGTACCCCCTGAGCTGCTCAACCCGATTCTGGCAGCCATGGTGCTGTCGATGCTGGCCACACCTTTTATCATCATGCAAAGCAACACCATCGTGCTGCGACTGGTCAGCAATGAATGGTTGATGGAATCCGTGCAAATGACCAGTATTGCCCGCAAGTCCATCAAAGCCAACAAACACGTGATCATCTGTGGTTTTGGGCGCTGTGGCCAGAATCTGGCGCGCATTCTGGACAAGGAGAATATTCCTTATATGGCGCTTGACCTTGACCCAGACCGGGTGCGTCAGGCTGCTGCTGCTGGTGACTCGGTCGTGTTTGGTGACGCTGCCCGGCTTCAAGCGCTGATGGCTGCCGGCCTGGCCCGTGCCAGCGCCGTAGTGGTGACCTATCTGGAAACGGCCAGCGCCATGAAAGTGCTCGCCCATATCCATGCGCACGCGCCCCAAGTGCCGGTGGTCGTGCGCACGCAGGATGACCATGATCTGGAGCTGTTGCAAAAAGCTGGTGCCACCGAAGTGGTGCCTGAAGCCATAGAAGGCTCATTGATGCTGGCCAGCCATGCGCTGGCGCTGGTGGGTGTGCCCATGCGCCGGGTCATCCGCATCATTCAGGAGCAGCGCGACGCACGTTACAACCTGCTGCGTGGATTCTTCCGCGGTGCCGACGACGCCAGCTTGGACGAAACTGAGCAGGAACGCCTGAGTTCACTGAGCCTGCCGCTACGCGCCCGCTGTGTCGGCAAACATGTGGGTGAGTTGCATTTGGGCATGCTCGGCGTGCAACTGGTCAGCCTGCGCCGCAAGTCCGGCCAGGTGGTGGCCATCACTGAAGCCCTTGAATTGATGGAGGGAGATTCACTGGTGCTCTCGGGCAAGGCCGGCCCGATCCAGCAGGCCGAGCACCATCTCCTCAAAGGCTGAGGCACGGCAACAAGGGCCAATAGTACAAACATCTGGAATTAACCATGCTCAATATCAGTGTCAACCAATTCCTTCGTGACCATATCCGCACCGTGCTGGACTGGCCCGCGCCGGGTGTTCAGTTTCGAGACATTACCCCCTTACTGCAGGACGCCAAGGTGTTTCGGGTGCTGATTGACGCGTTCATACATCGCTACATGGAGCCAGACCAGCGCCCGGATGTGGTAGCCGGGCTGGACGCACGCGGATTTATTCTGGGTGCGGTGGTGGCTTACGAGCTGGGCGTGGGCTTTGTGCCCATTCGAAAAAAGGGCAAATTGCCGTTTACCACGGTGGAAGAGACCTATGAGCTTGAATACGGCAGCGCCACGGTCGAACTGCATACCGATGCCGTCAAGCCCGGCAGCCGTGTGCTGCTGATTGACGACCTCATTGCCACCGGCGGCACCATGATGGCAGGCAAAAAACTGCTGGAAAAGCTCGGTGCCAACGTTATCGAGGGCGCGGCCATCGTTGATCTGCCCGAGCTTGGCGGCTCAGCCAAGTTGCGGAACTCAGGTTTGCCGCTGTTTATCTTGGTGGAATTTGACGGCCACTGAGTCGATCAAAGATTGCCAAACTGCGTACTGCTTAACGGTGATGCCGAATCGTCAGGTTCAAGCAGTTGCGTGTCTTCAAAGCCAGACATGGCAGCTGCGTTGCGTAAACCTGATACCTGCGACTGACCCGGCTCAGGCGTGACGGGCGCGTTGGCTTTGTTTGCGGCAATAGCATTCTTGAAAGCCAGCACCTCGTCTTGACCTATGGGCTCAAAACCCTGGGTTTTGGCACCACCGCGGCCCCTGGGTGTGGGTGCAGCCACATTTTCGGCAACAACCGGTGCCGGTTTCGGCACCACTGGCGCAGCAACATGTGCAGCGGCACCCGTCTGGCGCCAATACACCGCTTTCACCAGCAGATCATGGCGTTGCGCAGCCGTGCTTCCAATCAAATGTTCAATGGCGGTCAATTGCTCAGGAAGAAAACCGGGCTCGTCCACCAGATCGACCATGATCAGGAACTGCCTGCCAGCAGCATCCAGCGACAGCACCTTGAACTTGTAGTGCGAAGCCAGCACTTCACTGCGCAGCATGGCCTCACGCACCACGCTGTAAAGATGGTCGCGCCGTTGTTGGCGCTGCTGCTTGAGTTCAGCCACATTTTTTGGCGCTGCGACCGCAGCGGCTGGCGCAGGGGCCTGGCGTGGAACCGTCAGTAACTCAGAGCGCAGGCTTGAGTTTTGTGGTGGCTTGGGTTTGGAATTGAACCAGCTGAATATGGACACGTTGTACCCCTCAAACGTCAGACAAGTTGGAACACCGATTGTCGGTCAAAGCGCCTGTTGATCCCACACCCGTGTTGTATCACTTATTTTCCGATGCAAAAACTTGAAAAAATCACACCCAGCAAATCATCCGGCGTGAATTCACCAGTGATCTCGCTCAGGGCATCTTGTGCCAGACGCAGCTCTTCGGCCAACAAATCTAGCACCTGGGCTTGCTGTGCCAGGTGGCCCTGCGCTTCTTGCAGGTGCTGGTGCACGCGATGGAGTGCCTGTACATGCCGCTCTCGGGCGATAAAAACCCCTTCTGTCACCGACTGCCAGCCGGCCACGGCCAACAACTGCTGGCGCAAGATGTCCAAGCCCAGCCCGGTTTTGGCTGACAGTAACACGCCGCATTCTGGCGTGTAGGTGGCTATCGCATCGGCTTTGTTCCAGATATCGACCACGGCCACATGTTTTGGGAGTTTTTGGGCCATAGCCCTTGCTATGTCAGCGTCAGCTGCTCTATATTCTGTAGTATCCAGACGGGTCAGGTCGTGCAGGAACAAGACGGCATCGGCGTGCGCAATGGCTTCCCAGGCGCGTTCGACGCCGATTTTTTCGACCTCATCGTCGCTCTCACGCAAGCCCGCAGTGTCGACCACATGCAGCGGCACGCCTTCAATCTGAATGGTTTGCTGCACTTTGTCGCGGGTGGTGCCGGCCACCGGCGTCACGATCGCCAGCTCGGCACCCGCCAAAGCGTTGAGCAGTGAGGATTTGCCAGCGTTGGGTTGGCCCGCAATCACCACCTTGATGCCCTCGCGCAACAGCGCGCCTTGCCGTGCTTTTTGACGCACCAAGTCCAGGTTTTGCTGCAATTTTGTGAGCTGTCCGTTAGCGTCAGCTTTGCGCAGAAAGTCAATTTCTTCTTCCGGAAAATCAAGCGTGGCCTCAACCAGCATGCGCAGGTGAATCAAGGCATCGCGCAGTTGATGGATCTCCTGCGAAAAAGCACCTGACAGTGAGCGGCTAGCACTGCGGGCGGCGGCTTCGGTGCTGGCGTCAATCAGATCAGCAATGGCCTCGGCTTGCGCCAGATCGATTTTGTCGTTGAGGAAGGCACGCTGGGAAAACTCGCCAGGCTTGGCCAGACGTAGGTGAGCCAGCGTGGGTGAACCATCCACCAAGTCTTGCGCGGCGGCCTCCAGGCACCGAGCCAGCAGCAGCTGCAGCACCACCGGGCCACCGTGGGCTTGCAGCTCCAGCACTTCTTCACCGGTGAAAGAATGGGGTGCAGCGAAAAAAATAGCCAGGCCATGGTCTATGGGTGTGCCAGTCCTGTCCAGAAAGGCCACATAGGTCGCATGGCGGGGTTGCAAAGTTTTGCCGCACAGGGCCAGCACCAGCGCCGCCAATCCGCGTCCACTGATGCGCACAATGCCCACGGCACCACGTCCTGCCGCGGTGGCAATGGCAACAATTGGGTCCTGATGGTTCGGCAAGTTCAAGGCCAAATCGATCCCGTCAAGTTCTTCACAGTGGGGAATTCTGTCTACGTCTGAAGAACAAATGATAGATGTTTGACACTTATGCCTTCAGGAAAGTGGCCAGCTTGCTGTCAACTTTGGCAATATGAACCAGCAGCCAATGGGAAACAAACTCTTCGAGTTCGGCTTTGATCAGGTTGTCTTTGGCGATATTTTGCAAGAAATTGTCTAGTTTTGAAATCAATTCGTCGTGCTGTGCGATGTGCTGGCCAATGTCAGGGTAGTTAAGGCGAAGCATAAGGCGTTCCTCATGAGAGAAGTGTGTGCGGGTGTACTGGTAAAGCCGCAGTGCACACATGGTCTGACTCTCGCGATTGGTAGCCGCTATGACATCGGCAGCACGCGAAAAAATCTCCTGATGCTGTTCATCCATGGCGGCGTCACCCATTTTGTACTTGTCATTCCATTCAATCAGCAAGGACGTTTGCCGGATTTTTGACTTGACCCAATAATGCGCTGTGGCATAGTCCTCAAAAATGCAACATTCGACACCGGCATCCTGATAACACTTCAAATATTTCGGGGCCATTGCCTGAGCGCATTCGACACTGGGACCAAATACCAGGGCTGTGACCGGATTGGTGTCCGGGTTTTGGTACCTGGACTTCAGGTAATCAGAAAACTCGGCAAAAGCGGCAGGGGTGCCAAACGCATTGCGTTCAAAAGTGATGATTTGCCCCCATTTGCCCTGTTGCGCCAGTTTCACGATCAGGT
This sequence comes from Candidatus Rhodoferax mariagerensis, assembly GCA_016719055.1. Classification (GTDB taxonomy): domain Bacteria; phylum Pseudomonadota; class Gammaproteobacteria; order Burkholderiales; family Burkholderiaceae_C; genus Rhodoferax; species Rhodoferax mariagerensis. The sequence goes on from JADKAW010000048.1 coordinate 19,196, forward strand.
CACTGATGACCGAAGGGATGGCGGCAACCAGTTCGTCGCTGAACGGCCCAGTCGCGCTGGTGCGCAAAATCCGGCCCTCAATTCTGTAGACGATTCCTGGCAAGGTCAATGAATTTGACACGTCGGTGGCACTCAAAGTGAAGTGGGGTTGGCGTTGGCAAGTGCAAGCAGAGCAAGCTTTCAGCAGCGTTCTGGTATGTGCTGTCAAACAAGTTTGGCACAGTTTCGATGGGTGCGCAAATACTTCAATTCATTATTTAATGCAGAGTGCTCGTGAAAGCCGTGCTGCATTGCGTAACATCGGCGACTGGAACCAATTCACCTGCGCAAGAGGAGAGATATGACATCAAAAAACTCACAAATCATCTACACCTTGACCGATGAAGCGCCACTTCTTGCCACTTTTTCTTTTTTGCCCATTATCAGAAGCTTCACCGCGCCAGCCGGCATCGACATTGTCGAGAGCGACATCTCGGTGGCAGCCCGAGTTCTGGCCGAGTTTCCGGAGTACTTGAGTGATGATCAAAAGGTGCCTAACAACCTGACAGAGCTAGGCCGATTGACCCTGTTACCAGACACCAACATCATCAAACTTCCCAACATCAGTGCCTCGCTAGGGCGACTGATGGTCTGCATCAAAGAGCTGCAGCCCAAGGGCGATGCCGTGCCAAACTACCCGAAAGATCCCAAGTCTGACGAAGACAAGGCCATCCGTGCCGGCTATTCCAAGTGCATTGTTAGTGCCGTGAATCCAGCGCTGCGCGAGGGCAACTCTGATCGTCGCGCGCCCAAGGCCGTCAAGAACTACGCCCGCAAGAATCCGCATTCAATGGCTGATTGGAGCCAGGCATCGCGCACACACGTCTCGCACATGCATCACGGCGACTTCTACCATGGCGAAAAATCCATCACGCTGGACAAGGCTCGTGACGTCAAAATGGAGTTGCTCACCAAGAGCGGCAAGACGATTGTGCTCAAACCCAGGTTGGCACTTAAAAGCGGCGAAATCATCGACAGCATGTTCATGAGCAAAAAGGCCCTGCTGGCTTTTTACGAAAAGGCGCATTTCGCGCCCTTGGCCAAAGCGCTGGCCCAAGACGAGCAAAAAATCGTGGCAGAGTTCAGTGCCGTGCAGGGCAAGCCGGCGGATATTGGCGGTTATTACATCGCCGATCCTGAAAAGACCAAGGCAGTGATGCGCCCCAGCGCCACCTTCAATGCCGAATTGATAGCCGCGCAAGCCTAAGCTGTGGCTCTGACAGGGCACTGGCCAATGCAGCACGAGACGGTTTGCGCTGACGATGGTGAACTGCTTCACGTGCGTGTCTCTGGCTGTGGAACGCCGATATTGCTGCTTCATGGCTGGACCGCCAGCCATGCGGGCTGGTCGCCACTGATTGAGCCCTTGCAAAAGTTGCCCGCGCGTCTGTTAAGACCAGACGCGCGTGGCCATGGCGGCCATGCACTATTGGGCGAGGGTTTGCCTGATGTCAAGCGGCTCGCTCGCGACGTGATCAATCTGCTCGACCACTTCGAGATAGAACGTATCGCAGCCGTGGGTCATTCCATGGGCGCGCTGACGCTGTGGCAATGCATCCGTGACTTCGGCACAACGCGTTTTTCGCACCTGGCATTCATTGACCAGTCGCCCAAGCTTTTGACAGACGACACTTGGCGCTGTGGCATCTATGGCGACTTTGACAATGTCCGCTCTCAGAAGCTGATCGAAGATTTAAGCAAAGATTTTGTCGAAGGCGTTTTGCGACTGGTTGCTTTCGGACTGAATGAAAAGGCGCGCGAGACTTATTTGCGCAACTCTTCAGGCTGGCGCGCGGCGCGCGATGCTCTGCGCATCAACGACCCGGCAGCGGCTACCGCCATCTGGAGAAGTCTGGTGGCGGCCGACTATCGCGATGTACTGCCGACCATTCAAGTGCCCACGCTGTTGGCCTACGGGACTTTCAGTAATTTTTATACGCAAGAGACTGCCTACTATGTGGCCTCCAAGCTAGCGAACAGTCGGCTGAGCCTCTACCAGGGTGCCGACCACAGCCCACATCTGTCACAGCCGCAGCGCTTTGCTGATGAACTTGCGGAGCTGCTTGGCTAGCCCCCTTGGGCTTTGGCCATCAAGCTTGCTCAGAACTTCGGAAAATGGAACTTGGGCGGCACGCCCATGCGCGTGTTGATCACCCACTGCTGTGCAATCGACAGCACGTTGTTGGTAATCCAGTAAAGTACCAGGCCCGACGGGAAAAAGAAAAACATCACGCTGAAAGCCAGCGGCATGAACCACATCATCTTGGCCTGCATCGGATCAGGCGGCGCCGGGTTCAGCGAGGTTTGCAACACCGTTGTCAGCGTCATGATCAATGGCAGGATGTAATACGGGTCAGGTGACGACAGGTCATGTATCCATCCCAACCACGGTGTGTTGCGCATCTCGACGCTGGCCAGCAGCACCCAGTACAGCGCAATAAACACCGGAATCTGAACCATGATCGGGAAGCAACCGCCCATCGGGTTGACTTTTTCCTCGCGGTAAATGCGCATCATTTCTTGCTGCATCTGCTGCGGGTTGTCTTTCAGGCGCTCGCGCATCTCCATGATCTTGGGGTTGACCGCCTTCATCTTGGCCATGCTGGCATAGGCCTTGGCATTGAGCCAGTAAAACGCAATCTTGAGCAATAGAACGAGGGCCATGATCGACCAACCCCAATTGCTGATCAAGGCATGCAGTTTGACCAGCAGCCAATACAGGGGTTTGGCCAGCATGGTGAGCCAGCCGTAGTCTTTGACCAGCTCTAGCCCTGGAGTCAGCGCCTCCAGCACGCTTTCCTCTTGCGGGCCGGCAAAAAAGCGGCTGTCGATGGTTTTGCTGCCATCCGGGGCGATGGTTTCAAGCGGTACGATCATGCCTACTGAGTACAGGTTGGTATCCACCTTGCGCATAAACAGCTCGCGCTTGATACCGTCGCCAAGCAACCAGGCACTGGCAAAATAGTGCTGAACCATTGCCACATATCCGTTTTGAGCCGATTTTTCGATATCAACAGGGCCTTTTTCAATATCTGCAAACTCAATTTTTTGGTACTTTTGCGCTTCGGTATAAACCGCTGGTCCAGTGAACGTCGAATAAAAAGAAGATTCGCCGGGTGGTTTGTTGCCGTCGCGCACCAGCTGCAAATAGAGCTGTGGGGCCAAGGGGTTCGTGCCTGCGTTCAGAATGTCGTGCTTGACGGCAATGGCATAACTACCGCGCGTCAGGGTGAAGGTCTTGACCAGCTTGACACCGCCAACCTCGGGGGATTCAAAGCGAAGCGACAAGGACAGTGCGCCGTCTTTGAGGCTACGCTCGCCCGGCACCAACGTCATCAGCGTTTTGTGCGTGGGCAAGGCGGCGCCACCCGTGCCTGCTGCAATCAAGCCCGATTGGGCCAAATAGATGCGGTCCTTGCTGTCATCGAGCAAGACAAAGTTGCGTGTCTTGTCGGCCATGTCCTGATGCTTGAGAAACTCGGTGTGCACCACCGACCCGCCCTCGGTGCTGAAAGTGACTTTCAGAACGTCTGTTTCAACGACAATTTTCTCGCTGGCAACCTTGCTGACAGTTTGTGAAGGAAATACGGCTGTAGCCCCCGTGGGTAAAGCGCCACCAGCTACTGAATTAGAAGCAACAGGAACGCCGCTGGGCGCACTTGCGGTGGTGCTGGCAGCAGGCGCTGCTGCGGGTACAGCGGTTGGAAAGAAGGTTGCCTTGTGACCGTTGTGAATCTGCCATTTGTCCCACAGCATGACCATGGAAAAGCCAAAAATCACCCACAAAATGGTGCGACGAATATCGTTCATGAGGACTTCTTATGAGGGGTGGTCGAAACCAACCGGGAAAACAAACCAGACGCGTGAACAGCGGCAGCATCGGGCACGGGGTCGTGGCCACCTTCACACCACGGATGGCATCGGCCAATACGTTTGAGCGTCAAATAACTGCCACGCCCGGCACCATGCACCTGCAAAGCCTGCAGCGCATAGGCTGAACAGGTGGGCTCAAACCGGCAGGATGATCCCAGTGACGGGCTTAACATGAGGCGGTAGGCTTTAACCAGGCCAACCAGCAGACGAGTCAACATGCAGACCTCGGCGAGACATCGACTAATCCACCAACGGCTTTTGAAAAAAGCTGCATCAATTCTTGGCACACGGCGGTCTTCAGGTCATCAGACGTGGCGCTGACAAACTGCTGGCGGTCGAACCCCCTGCGCAGACGCACAACGTGTGCAGCGCAGGCAAGCATCGGCTCAAAGGTCAAACTCACAGCGTAAACCTGGCGTTTGATGGTGTTTCGCGTAACGGCCCGCTTTGCCCAGCGCTTGGGTACCATGGCACCGATCCACACAGCATCTGTCGTCCAAAGTGGTTTGTCTGAGCTAGCCAAGGGCACAATACCCGTCAATGCCAAACGGTGCAAAGCGAAATGTGGCGTTTTGGACAGTGTGTCGCCAGCCAATACCGCCTGGAACTGTGACCGGGTCTTGAGGCGTAGCAAAACCAGATGACCCTTGCAGAGCAGGCCGCCAGGAGCTTGCAAGCAAGCGAAAATTAAACAGCCAAGCGTTTGCGGCCCTTGGCTCGGCGGGCGTTAATGACCGCGCGGCCACCGCGTGTCTTCATGCGTACCAGAAAGCCGTGGGTACGGGCGCGGCGGATTTTGGAGGGTTGGTAAGTGCGTTTCATTTTGGAAATCCTAAGAGACTTTAGGGCGATGCAGGCGACAGCCATAAAGACATGACTGTGTCAGAATCGGTGTTCAGTTTTTCTCCTGAACCATTCAGGGAACCTCGTATTATCGCAAACTTTGAAAGCTTGCCCCGGCAGCCTCGCAAGACGCGCAGCCGGAAAGCGCCTGATCGCACTATTTTCACTTCAAAATAATGTGGATAAGCGTTTGATAAATTAAAATCCCAGTGCTTGAATTTTAGAATTATCCACAAGAAGAACACGCCACAATGACAGAGGGAAACCACCCCACTCAGGGCCTTTTAGATGCCGCGGCCAGCCCGGATTTCTGGCAAGCCTGTATTGACCAATTGGCCCAGGAATTACCGGAGCAACAGTTCCAGACCTGGATCAAACCCTTGTCTGCTCATGTTTCGGACGATCTTTCCAAGGTGACATTGTTTGTTGCCAACCGTTTCAAGCTCGATTGGATACGGGCTCAGTACAGCGCGCGTCTGGCGTTGTTGATGGAGCGGTTGACCGGTCAAAGCGTTCACATTGAGTTAGCGCTTACCCCGCGCGAACCCATTGTCAGAAGCCAGTCATCCATCAAACTGGAAGCGGCCAACTCGAACGCGGTAGAGATTGAGACACAGCGCCCGGCAGAGCTGTTGAAAAGCCGACTCAACCCGGCACTCAGCTTTAACGCACTGGTGGAAGGTAGCGCCAATCGCATGGCACGTGCGGCTGCCATGCATGTGGCTGGCATGCCCGGCCATCTTTACAACCCATTGTTCATCTATGGTGGTGTCGGTCTGGGCAAAACGCACTTGATGCATGCGGTGGGTAACCAACTGGTGGCAGAGCGACCAAACGCCAAGGTTCTCTACATCCATGCGGAACAGTTTGTCACCGATGTGGTTAAAGCCTATCAGCGCAAGGCATTTGACGAGTTCAAAGAGCGCTACCACTCGCTCGATCTGCTGTTGATTGATGACGTGCAGTTTTTTGCCAACAAAGAGCGCACACAAGAAGAGTTTTTCAACGCGTTTGAAGCATTGTTGGCCAGAAGGTCCCACATTGTGATGACTAGTGACACCTACCCCAAGGGTCTGGCGGGCATTCATGAGCGCATGGTTTCGCGCTTCGACTCCGGTTTGACAGTCGCCATTGAACCGCCCGAGCTGGAAATGCGGGTCGCTATCTTGATCAGCAAGGCGCAGGCAGAGAGTATTGTGATGCCCGAGGAAGTCGCTTTTTTTGTGGCTAAAAATGTCCGCTCGAATGTGCGCGAACTTGAAGGCGCGTTGCGCAAGATTCTGGCGTATTCACGGTTTAATCAAAAAGAGATTTCCATCATGTTGGCGCGTGAAGCGCTGCGTGACCTGCTGTCAATTCAGAATCGGCAAATTTCGGTGGAGAACATCCAGAAAACGGTGGCTGATTATTACAAAATCAAAATTGCCGACATGTTTTCCAAAAAGCGGCCGGCCAGCATCGCCAGACCGCGCCAGATTGCCATGTATCTGGCCAAAGAGCTGACACAAAAGAGTCTGCCTGAAATTGGGGAGCTATTTGGTGGGCGCGATCACACCACGGTATTGCATGCAGTGCGGAAAATCGGCGGTGAGCGCCAGCAACTCACCGAACTAAACCAGCAACTGCATGTACTGGAGCAGACGCTCAAAGGCTGAGACGAAATGAGTGGGAAAATGTCTCCCAGCACATTGCAAAAAATATTGACCAACGACTACTAGAGGAAGACATGATTGTTCTCAAAGATACCCAGGACAAAGTCCTGTCTGTGCTGCAAGCCGTCTGTGGCATTGTCGAGCGACGTCACACTTTACCGATTCTGGCCAACGTGCTGATACGAAAAGTCGGGGGTTCAATCCAGTTAACCACCAGCGACCTTGAGATCCAGATCCGAACTTCTGCCGAACTAGGGGGTGACGAAGGCGACTTCACCACGACCGTGGGTGCGCGCAAGCTGATCGATATTTTGCGCAGCATGCCGTCTGATCAGACAGTGTCGCTCGAATCCAGCGCCGCCAAGCTGATCCTCAAAGGGGGAAAAAGCAAGTTCACACTACAAACCATGCCTGCCGAAGACTTTCCGCTGGTGCAGGAATCAGCCAACTTTGGTCCGGTATTCAGCGTGCCCCAAAAAACCCTCAAGGCGTTGTTGAGTCAGGTGTCGTTTGCCATGGCTTTGCACGATATTCGCTATTACCTCAACGGAATTTTGTTTGTGGCTGAAGGTCAGCAACTCAGCCTGGTGGCAACCGATGGGCATCGACTGGCCTTTGCGTCAGCCACGCTCGACGTCGAAGTGCCCAAGCAAGAGGTCATTTTGCCGCGCAAAACTGTGCTGGAGTTGCAGCGTTTGCTGTCCGATGCAGAAGGTGCCATCGACATGCAATTTGCCAATAACCAGGCCAAATTTACTTTTGATGGCATGGAGTTTGTCACCAAACTGGTTGAAGGCAAGTTCCCCGATTACAACCGCGTGATTCCCCGTAACCACCAAAACAGCATCATTCTGGGTCGCGCTGCATTGCTGTCCACGTTGCAGCGCACTGCAATCTTGACGAGTGAAAAATTCAAGGGTGTGCGCCTGAACATCGACCCCGGCACCCTGCGCGTGGCGGCCAACAATGCCGAGCAAGAAGAGGCAGTCGATGAGCTGGATATTGATTACAGCGGTGACAGCATCGAGATTGGTTTTAACGTCACCTACTTGATCGACGCCTTGTCCAATATGACTCAGGAGATGATCAAGATTGAACTGTCAGACGGCAATAGCTCAGCGCTTCTGACCATTCCTGAAGTGGACCATTTCAAATATGTTGTGATGCCCATGCGAATTTAGAAACCAAACTGTGCGCACAGCAAACAAACCCGCGACGAACACGCCGTTCTTTGCGGGTTTGATGTTTCCAGAGCACCAGAAAACCTGTTCCCTTCAGATGAAAAGTAAGTCATGACCGAAGAAAATAATTCAACTCTGCCCATCGAAAACATGGTTCACACGGGAGAGGGCACGTCCGACAGTTCCAACTTTCAGCCAACCATTGACGCCCATCAAGCAGGTGCGTCAGAGGCCTATGGCGAGGGGTCGATCCAGATCCTTGAAGGCCTGGAGGCAGTGCGCAAGCGACCAGGCATGTACATTGGCGACACCTCAGATGGCACAGGGTTACACCACTTGGTGTTTGAAGTCGTGGACAACTCGATTGACGAGTCGTTGGCTGGGCATTGCGACGACATTCTGGTCACCATCCATTCTGACAACTCTGTCAGTGTGGCTGATAACGGGCGTGGCATTCCAACTGGTGTCAAGATGGACGACAAGCACGAGCCCAAACGCAGTGCGGCCGAGATTGCCTTGACCGAGCTGCACGCTGGCGGCAAATTTAACCAGAACAGCTACAAGGTTTCGGGCGGTCTACATGGTGTGGGTGTGAGCTGCGTCAACGCGCTCAGCAAGATGTTGCGCCTGACCGTGCGCCGGGACAAAAAGGTCCACGTGCTCGAATTCAGCAAGGGTTTTGTGCAAAACCGCATTACCGAGATGGTCGATGACATCGAGGTGTCACCCATGAAAGTCACCGGACCCACGGAGCATCGCGGTACCGAGGTTCATTTTTTACCAGATACCGAGATATTTCAACAAAACACTGATTTTCACTATGACGTCCTGGCCAAGCGCCTGCGGGAGCTGAGCTTTCTGAACCATGGCGTGCGCATTCGGCTCAAAGACGAGCGCACCGGCAAGGAGGACGACTTTTCCGGGGCCGACGGCGTTCGCGGTTTTGTGAACTTTATCAACAAGGGCAAGACCATTCTCAATCCCAATATTTTTCACGCCCTGGGAGATCGCCAAAGTGACCAGAACACCAATATTGGCGTAGAAGTGGCCATGCAGTGGAACAGCGGCTACAACGAGCAGGTGCTGTGCTTCACCAACAACATTCCCCAGCGCGACGGCGGCACCCACCTGACCGGCTTGCGAGCCGCCATGACACGGGTCATCAACAAATACATTGACGACACCGAAATCGCCAAAAAAGCCAAGGTCGAGGTCACCGGCGACGATATGCGAGAAGGCCTGACCTGTGTGCTAAGCGTCAAGGTGCCAGAGCCTAAGTTCAGTAGCCAGACCAAGGACAAGTTGGTCAGCTCTGAAGTGCGTGGCCCGGTGGAGGACATTGTGTCAAAGCTGCTGTTTGATTACCTGCAAGAGCGCCCGGCTGACGCCAAGATCATTGTTGGCAAAATTGTGGAAGCAGCCCGCGCCCGTGAAGCTGCCCGTAAAGCGCGTGACATGACGCGTCGCAAGGGCGTGCTCGACGGCATGGGCCTGCCCGGCAAGCTGGCGGATTGCCAGGAAAAAGATCCGGCCATGTGCGAGATCTATATCGTTGAGGGTGATTCGGCGGGCGGCTCCGCCAAGCAGGGACGGGATCGCAAATTTCAGGCAATTCTGCCCTTGCGTGGCAAGATCCTGAATGTTGAAAAAGCCCGTTACGAAAAATTACTGACCAGCAACGAAATTTTGACGCTGATCACGGCGCTGGGCACTGGCATCGGCAAGGCCGGAGGTTCCACAGGCAGCGACGACTTTGACGTGGCCAAGCTGCGCTACCACCGCATCATTATCATGACCGATGCCGACGTGGACGGAGCCCATATTCGCACGCTGCTGCTGACCTTTTTCTACCGCCAGATGACTGAACTGGTGGAGCGAGGCCACATCTACATCGCTCAGCCTCCGCTGTACAAGGTGAAAGCTGGTCGGGAAGAGTTGTATTTGCAGGGCGCGACCGACCTGGACAATTTTTTGCTACGTATAGCACTGGTTCACGCGGCGGTGCACACCGGCGGCGAGGCCAACACGGTACTTAACGGCGACACCCTGATCGAACTGGCGCGCAAGCATCAGGTAGCCCAAGCCGTGATTGCCCGGCTGGGTAATTTCATGGACGTGTCAGCACTGCGCGCCATAGCCGATGGCGTGGCGTTGAATCTGGACACAGTGGCAGACGCCGAAATTTCAGCTGCAACGATGCAGGCCTTTTTGCCGGATGCCGAAGTGGCGGGTGAATTTGACACCCGCACCGACAAACCCATATTGCGCATCAGCCGCCGCCTGCACGGTAACATCAAGAGTAGCGTGCTGACCCAAGACTTTGCCCATGGCGCTGATTACGGCGCGCTGGCTGAGGCTGCCAAAACCTTCAAAGGTCTGCTGGGCGCAGGTGCCAAGGTCACGCGTGGTGAAGGCGAGCGCCAAAAAGAGCAAAAGGTCGGCGATTTCCGTGAGGCCATGACCTGGCTTATCACCCAGGCCGAAGGCGCCACCAGCCGCCAGCGTTACAAAGGGCTGGGTGAAATGAACCCAGAGCAGCTATGGGAAACCACCATGGACCCCACCGTGCGCACGCTGCTTCGGGTACAGATCGACGACGCCATTGAGGCTGACCGTGTGTTCACCATGTTGATGGGCGACGAGGTCGAACCCCGGCGCGAGTTCATCGAAACCAATGCGCTACGGGCGGGGAATATCGATATCTGATTCGCCCTGTCCAATGAAATATAAGCCAAAAGTGCCCCCAGCCCTCATAGAATATGCGTAAGCAGCTACTACAACCGTAGCAACATTCATTCTGAAAATTCGTTTGGCTCACCCGTACCAACACGAAGCCGTGCCGGGTAGGTGTCGGCAACCCGGGCTGCCAACCGCAGCACATCGAGTTCAGCCAAGACTGCAACCAGCATAGCCTCGCGGTCGCAGGTTGAACTGCCACCAGGCGACAGATCGAATAGATGCTCGTGGTACGCGCTGCGCGTGTCCATGGTGGCCACAGCGTAGTCCAGCCAGGTTTCATAGCCAACGGTGTGAGTGGCTGTCGGAAAGTGCGTAAATATGGCGGAAGGTATTTTCCGGGCGCAGATTTTGTTTGTTTGGTCACGTAGCCGGGTCAAGGGCAGGCTGCTTTAGCAGCCTGGCGTAGCGAACCCTTGATGCGGCGTAGTGGCCATTACGCTTTCCACTGGCAGCAAGCGTTGCAGTTTTGCGCTTGCTGCCATGGATAAAGGCGGTTTCTGCCGCCAGATTTACGCACTTTTACGCAGCCGTTAACAAACGGGCGACCGGCAGGTTTGTGGAGTCGGCAGAGTCATGACCCAAACTGCCTAGGCCACAACCGGGCGACGTGCTGGACACGGATGATCTGCACGGTGCCACCTTTCACGCGGAAGGGCACCACATAGTTTTCATGCACGACCAGCTCACGGGTGCCGGGCACCCGACCGGGACGACCCAGTGCGGGAAACTCTACCAGCAGTTCTGTTTTCTCTTTGATTTCCCCGACGAATGAACTGGCGCGGGTGGGATTGTCTTGCGCAATATAGGCGGCAATTTGATCCAGATTTTCAAGCGCCTTGCGCGTCCAGCGACGCTCCATGCTCAGTGCCCGTATTTGGCGTACACGGCGCGCACTTCTTCGGCCGTCGCGAACTCACCCCGGTCAGCCTCCTGTAGGCCGGCCTGTATATCCGCGATCTGCCATTGCTCCTGACTGACATAGCTTTTTAAGGCTTCCACTGTCAGAAAGCTTTTGCTGCGGCCCGTGGCTTGCACCAGTTGCTCCAGCTGACCATGCAGCTCGACAGGAAGACGAACATTCAGAATCTTTTCGGCAGCGGACATGGGATCACTCTCAGGTATCATAGGGTTTCAGTGTACGTCATACAAACGTTGCAAGCACTCCATTTATCGCAAGACCTCACTTGACAGGTGACAAGACCACTGCAGAGTGTGCCGCCGGCATAAACTCAGGTCATCCTTAGTTTGAAATGGTCAGCGAATGACCCGAGCGCCCTTGCCCTTCATGGCGGCCTCAACCTCTTCCACCCGCACCATCGACGTGTCGCCCGGCGTGGTCATGGCCAGGGCTCCATGGGCAGCACCGTATTCGACCGCCGCCTGCGCACCCTTGCCTTCCAGGAAACCGTAGGCCAGACCCGAGGCAAAACCGTCGCCGCCACCGACCCGGTCGTAGATCTCCAGGTTGTCACGCTTCATCGACTGGAACAACTCGCCGTTGTAATACAGCAGCGCCGACCAGTCGTTGAGCGTGGCAGTCGTTGCCTTGCGCAGCGTGGTGGCTGCCACCTTGAAGTTGGGGAACGCCGCCACAGCTGTCTGGATCATCGTTTTGAAGCTTTCGGTCTCGATGTTCGTGAGATGCTCGTCGGCACCTTCCACCTCAAAGCCCAGGCAGGCGGTAAAGTCTTCCTCGTTGCCAATCATCACGTCGACATACCTGGCAATCTCGCGATTCACCCGTTGCGCGGCATCCTTGCCGCCCTGGCTCTTCCACAGCGATGCGCGGTAATTCAGGTCATAAGCCACCACCGTGCCATATTTTTTGGCGGCCTGCACCGCTTCAATTACCGCTTCAGCGGTGTTGCTGGCCAGCGCGGCAAAAATGCCGCCGGTGTGAAACCAGCGCACGCCCTCTTCGCCAAACAGTTTTTCCCAGTTCACTTCACCGGGTTTGATTTGCGAGGCTGCCGAATGCCCGCGGTCCGAGCAGCCCAGCGCCGGGCGAATGCCGTAGCCTTTTTCAGTGAAATTCAGGCCAACGCGGGTGTTTTTGCCCAGGCCGTCAAAGTCGCGCCAGATCAGGTGGCTCATGTCCACACCACCTTGCATGATCAGGTCTTCGACCAGCCAGCCCAGGTCGTTTTTGGGCAGGGCCGTGACCACGGCAGCGCGTTTGCCCCAGCATTTGCGCATGGCGCGCGCCACGTTGTATTCACCGCCGCCTTCCCAGACCTGAAAGTTGCGCGCATTGCGCACGCGGCCAAAGCCGGGGTCAAAGCGCAGCATGACTTCGCCGAACGAGGCGCAGTCCCATTTGGTTTCAGTGGCAGATTTGATGACGAGTTCAGACATTTGAGTTACTCCTGTTCAGGCGCGGCCTATTTGGCCGCCAGTTCAGCCTTGATGGTTTTGGACAACGCAAGGGTCTTGCGCACGCTGTCTTCAATGCCAGCAAAGTCTTTGGCATCGAGCAGCTTCTTGGTGATCATGTTGGAGCCAATGCCGCACGCCACGATGCCAGCGCCAAACCACTTGCGCAAGCTTTCCTCGGTGGGCTCGACACCGCCGGTGGGCATGATGCGTGTCCAGGGCATCGGGCCCATCACGCTCTTGACAAAGTCGGGGCCACCGACCGACGACCCGGGGAACACCTTGACAATTTCGACACCCAGTTCTTGTGCATCGCCAATCTCGGTGGCCGAGCCGCAGCCCGGGCTGTAGGGGATGCCACGGCGGTTGCACACCTTGGCCACTTCGGCGTTAAGCAATGGCCCGACCACAAATTTGGCCCCGTTGGCGATAAACAGCGCGGCTGTGGGGGCGTCCACAATCGAGCCGACCCCCATGATCACCGAAGGGTCGGCCTTGGCAAAGTGACGCGTGACATCCAGAAACGCCTGGGCAGCAAAGTCACCCCGGTTGGTGAACTCGACACATTTGGCACCCGCATTGGCGCAGGCCTGGATGACGTTTTTGCACAGTTCCACATCCGGGTGATAAAAAACCGGAATGATGCTTTGGTCCATCATTGCGGCCAAAACGGCCATTCGATCTTTAGTTGCCATCTTTAGGCTCCTGAAAAAATTTGATTAAAAATGCTGGCAGCCCTTTACAGGTGAGCGCTATACGCTACTGAATTTGACGCTACATGACGGCACCGACCTGCCACGGCAGGAACTCGTCGTGCCCATAACCCAGCGCCTCACTGCGCACCTTCTCGCCCGACGCGTGGCGGATGATGGCCTCGAAAATGCGCTGGCTGATCTCGGGCATGGGGGTGCCGGTGATCAGGTCACCACAGTTCACATCCATGTCGTCGCGCATGCGCTCAAACAGCGCGTTGTTGGTAGCCAGCTTGATGGTGGGCACGCCAGCGCAGCCAAACGCCGAGCCGCGTCCGGTGGTAAAGCAGATGATTTGCGCGCCGCCTGCCGCCTGGCCCGTGGCTGACACCGGGTCATAGCCCGGTGTATCCATATAGACAAAACCCTTGGCATCGACTGCTTGCGCATATTCATACACGCCATTGAGCGTGCTGGTGCCACCTTTGGCCACGGCACCCAATGATTTTTCGAGAATGGTGGTCAAACCACCCGCTTTGTTGCCGACCGAGGGGTTGTTGTTCATCTCGCCGCCGTTGCGACTGGTGTAGCCTTTCCACCAGTCGATGCGTTTGATCAGTTTCTGGGCGATCTCCGGGCTGGCCGCGCGGCGCGTCAGCAAGTGCTCGGCACCATAAATTTCAGGCGTTTCAGACAGGATCGTGGTGCCGCCATGCGCCACCAGCAAGTCAGACGCGCCACCCAGCGCCGGGTTGGCGGTGATACCTGAATAGCCGTCAGAGCCGCCACAGTTCAGGCCAACAATCAAATGACTGACCGTGGCCTCTTGGCGCTGGAAGCTGTTGGCCTGCTCCAGCATGGCGCTCACCAAGGCAATGCCTTTCTTGATGGCGGCTGTGGTGCCACCTTCGGCCTGCATCACCAGGCTTTGCAGCATGCCAGGCTCATGTGCGCCGACACGCTCAACCAGCGCGGTTACCTGGTTTTGTTCACAGCCCAGGCCAACAAAAAGCACACCGGCAAAGTTGGGGTGCACGGCATAACCCACCAGGGTCCGGCGCAAAATGTCCATGCCCTCACCCACCGCACCCATGCCGCAGCCCAGGGGGTGCGGCAGCGCCAGCACGCCGTCAACATGGGGGTAACCCGCCAGCCGCTCAGGCGTGAAATGCCGGGCAATGGCCCGCACCACGGTGGCCGAGCAGTTGACCGACGCAATGATGGCAATGTAATTGCGCGTGCCGACCTTGCCATTGCTGCGCTGGTAACCCATGAAAGTGGCGGGCTGTGCCACCTTGGGCAGCGCGTGGATACCTTGCCCGATGGCGTAGTCGCGCTCAAACTCGCCCATGCCCAGGTTATGAGCGTGCACGTGTTGCCCGGCCGCGATGTCGGCTGTGGCAAAGCCGATGATCTGGTTGTAGCGCCGCACCGGCTGACCCGCCTGGAGCTTGCGTGCAGCCAGTTTGTGGCCGGGCGGCACCAGATCAGCCACCACCAGGTGCTCGGACTCAACTGCCATGCCGGGCAACAGCTGCCGGGTGGCGATCAGCACATCGTCATTGGCGTGCAGGCGAATTAGCGGGGATTGCGTCATGGTTTTGGCTCAGGTTAAAGCGCTGCACACGGCTCGTCATTGACAAACTAGATTTTGAAAGAAATCGGCGTCAAGCCCTTACACAAATTGCGCTATGAGCTACCATTGTTATAGCAATTGTCAATAGACCGGCGCGCCTTTGATCAGGCTCGGTATCCAGGTGGAAAACGCCGGGAAATATGTCACGACCAGCATCACAATGAACAGTGCGCTGTAAAACGGCAAAATGCTCTTCATCACCTGCTCAACCGAAACGTCACCAATGGCACATCCCACAAACTGCGTGGTACCCACCGGCGGCGTGTTCAGGCCGAGCGCGCAGTTAAGAAGCATCACGATGCCAAACTGCACCGGTCCCATACCCATTTGAATGGCCAGCGGCAAAAACAGCGGGGTGCAGATCAGGATGGTGGACGCCATGTCCATGAAAGTGCCGAGCAGGAACAAAATCAAGTTGATCAAAAAGAACATCACCAGCGGGTCAGTGGTGGCGCTCAGCAGCAGCTTGGCGGTCTGGTCGGGAATTTCCAGGATCGTCATGATGTACTGGAACATGGTCGACACACCAA
Source organism: Candidatus Rhodoferax mariagerensis (assembly GCA_016719055.1). GTDB lineage: Bacteria > Pseudomonadota > Gammaproteobacteria > Burkholderiales > Burkholderiaceae_C > Rhodoferax > Rhodoferax mariagerensis. The sequence continues at coordinate 34,754 of JADKAW010000048.1, forward strand.
TCAGCAGCAGCACCACGCCGGTGGTTTTGGCGGCTTTGGCAGCGGCTTTCATCAGCTTGTCCCAGGTCATGGTGCGGTAGCCCACAAATGTCAAAAGCAGCGAATACACCACGGCAATGCCAGCCGCCTCGGTGGCGGTGGTCACGCCCATCAAAATGCAGCCCAGAATAATGACCACCACAAACATGCCGGGCAAGGCCGCCACACCCGAGTTGATTACCGCATTCCAGCCGGCAAACTTGTCCAGGCGGCTGCTGCCATCGGGACGGATCGGGTAGCCGTTTTTCTTGGCCACCCAGTAGGCGGCAAATAACATACAAACCATCAGCACCAACACCGGCAGCAAGCCGGCAAACATCAGCTCGCCAATCGACACGCCCTTGACCATGATGTCTTTGCCCGCCAGCAGGCCGCTGCTGCTTGATGCCGCAAAGGCGTAGATGATCAGGTTGTGCGAAGTGGGCATCAGCGCGCCACACAGCGAGGCGTGGGTGGTCACATTCACCGCATAGTCCGCGCTGTAACCTTCTTTTTTCATCATCGGAATCATCACGCCACCCATGGCCGACACGTCCGCCACGGGCGAGCCCGAGACACCGCCAAACAGCGTGCAGGCCACCACATTGGCCATGCCCAGGCCGCCGCGGCGGTGGCCGACCATGTTGCGGGCAAAGTTGACAATCTTGTCGGCAATGCCGCCGTGCAGCATGAGCTCGCCCGAGAAGATAAAGAACGGAATTGCCAGGAACGAAAACACGTTCATGCCCGAGATCATGTTCTGAAACGCCAGCTCCAGCGGAAAGCCCTCCACCCAGTAGGTGGCGATGCAGCTCAAAGCAATCGAGAACGCCACCGGCACGCCCAGCAGCAAAAATATTAGAAAACTGATGCAAAGGACGGTCAGTGCCATGATGGTGTCACTTTCTGGTTAGCCGACATAGCAATCAGATGCTCAATCGAAAACAGGATGATCATCGCCCCCGCCACCACGCACGGCAGGTAGCGCCAGGCCTCAGAAATGTCCAGGGTGGGAATCAGGTTGGGCCAGACCGACATGGCCATGGTCCAGCAGCCCCAGCACAGGAAAGCGCCAAACACAATGGTGATCACGCCGACCACGTTACCGACCCAAAACTGCATTCGGGGCGGCAACAAGCTGGTGAGTGACTCCATACCGATGTGCCCTTCGTCGCGCACACCCGCCGCGGCACCAAACATGGCCACGTTGATCACCAGAATCAGCGCCACCTGTTCCGACCAGGCCGGCGCGTCGTTGAGCACATAGCGCCAGATAACCGAGCCAAACACCACGCCGACAATACCCATCAGGCAAGCCACGGCCAGGTAAAGCGCCCATCGGGACAGCCGGGAATTCAGCCAAGTCAACCATTGCATTGCTTTGCTCCAAAAATAAAATAGCCCGAAAGCACCTCAGCGCTTTCGGGCAATGTCGTTTAACCGTGACGCCAAACCCCGCGTTACTTGGTGTTCACGATCTTTTGAACCAAGCCCTTGAGCTCAGGTGTAGGCGAGAACTTGTCCCATACCGGCTTCATCACACCCACAAACTCGGCCTTGTTGACATCGTTGATGAAAGTCGCGCCAGCTTTCTGGGCAGCGGCTTTGGAAGCTTGCTCTTTTTTGCCCCACAGGTCGATGTAGTAGGGAATGGTTTCCTTGACCGCATCACGGATGATTTTTTGCTCTTCCTTGCTCAGGGTGTCCCAAACTTTCTTGGAAAAGATCAGCACCTCAGGGGCCATCACGTGCTGGGTCTCGCTGAACACCGGAGCGGCTTCGTAGTGCTTGACGGTTTCATACGAGGGATAGTTGTTTTCACCCGCATCCACCAGACCGGTTTTGAGCGCGGTGTACACCTCAGCCCATGGAATCGGTGTGGGATTGGCACCCATGGCCTGCACCAGACTGACCCACAAGTCAGACTGCTGCACACGGATCTTCATGCCTTTGACATCGGCCAGGTTGCGCACCGGCTTTTTGGCGTAAATAGAGCGGGCGCCAGATTCCCACAGTGCCAAGCCTACAAAACCAGCTTTGTCAAACGCCGCCAGAATGTCGTCGCCAGCGGGGCCGTTCATGGCATGGCGGAAATGCTCGATGTCGCGGAAGATGAACGGGAACGAGGGCACCATCGACTCGGGCACGATGCCGTGGAAGGCAGCGGTATTGACGCGAACCATGTCAAGTGCGCCAATCTTGACCTGCTCAACCGTGTCTTTTTCAGAGCCCAGCGAGCTGTTACCAAACACCTTTATGTTGTACTTGCCGCCAGTTTTCTGGCTGACAATCTCGCCAATTTTCTTGACGGTCATCACCGTGGGGTAGTCCAGCGGGTGCACGTCCGCAGAGCGGAAGTCACGAGCGACTGCGCTACCAACAACCAGTGCGCAAGCCATTGCCACGGCCAATGCTTTCTTGATATTGCTTTTCATAATTGCCTCTCAAATAAGAATAAAACTGGGAAAACGCCACCGAACAAACTCACCAGGGTGCGCTAGCGTCCATAGCAAGTGGGGCGAATATACGCCAAATTCAAACAGCGTTCAATATTTTTTGAAACATATTTTCATTTTTTATCACTGCTGCGTCAAGGATCGTCATGCCAAGAATCTCAAAAACAAAACATTGTTTCAAATTTATTGAGTTAGCATTCTATTTGGTGTAGAGTCTACAAGTTGCCTTCTTGTTGTACGGAGCAAATCCATGAAACCCTTTATGAACGCCGATTTCCTGTTGCCAGACGATTGCTCACGGCGGCTGTTTCACGACTACGCGGCAGCCATGCCGATCATCGACTATCACTGCCACCTGCCGCCCGTTGACATCGCCAGCAACGCCGGATTTAAGAACCTGGCCCATGCCTGGCTGGGCGGCGACCATTACAAATGGCGCGCCATGCGTTCCAACGGGGTGCTTGAGGCCGACATCACCGGCCATGAGCCCGACTACGCCACCTTTCTGGCCTGGGCCCGGACCGTGCCCAGGCTGGTCGGCAACCCGCTTTACCACTGGACCCATCTGGAGCTGCAGCGCTACTTTGGCATCCAAGAGGCACTCACCGAAAAGACCGCCCCCGCCATCTGGGAGACCTGCAACGCGCAACTCAGTTCAGCCGAATTTGGTGCCCGTTCACTGCTGATGCGGATGAAGGTGCGCGCTGTCGGCACCACCGACGACCCGGCCGACAGCCTGGAGCACCACATCGCTTACGCAGCAGTGCGCCAACCGGGTGAGACGGTGATGGTGCCCAGTTATCGTCCCGACCGGGCGCTGGCGGTGGACGATCTGAGCGTCTGGCAAAGTTACCTGCAGCGCCTGGGCGCGGCGGCCGATGTGGTCATTGACAGTTACCCGGCACTGATCCGGGCGCTGGATGCGCGCCATCAGACCTTTCACGACCTGGGTGCCCGAGCTTCTGACCACGGGCTGACGGCACCATTTGCCAGTTTTGCGCCTGAAGCCACGGTGCAGTCGATTTTTGCCCGCATGTTGCAAGGGCAGGCCCCCACGCCCGAAGAAAGCAATATCTTCAAGACCGCCGTGCTGCTGGAAGTGGGTCGCATGAATGCACGCCGGGGCTGGGCCATGCAGTTGCACCTGGCCGCTGTTCGCAATCTGAATGGCGCCATGTTTGGCAAACTGGGGCCAGACACGGGTTATGACGCAGTCAATGACGAGCAAATCGCCAGCAAACTGGCCGCTTTCATGGACGCGCTGCAGCGTGATGGCTTGTTGCCCAAGACCATTTTGTATTCGCTCAACCCCAATGATCTGGAGGTGCTGGGTACTGTGATGGGCTGTTTTCAGGACGGGTCCAGCCCCGGCAAGGTCCAGATGGGCTCGGCCTGGTGGTTCAACGACCACATCGAGGGCATGCGCCGCCAGATGGTCAGCCTAGGCAACCTGGGGCTGTTGTCGCGTTTTGTCGGCATGTTGACCGACTCGCGCAGCTTTTTGTCGTTCCCGCGCCATGAGTATTTCCGCCGTATTCTTTGTGGACTGGTGGGGGGCTGGATGGAGGCCGGTGAGATTCCGCCTGACTTCGACACCTTTGGTGCCATGGTGCAAGACATCAGTTTCAACAACGCCAAGAATTACTTTGCCATTCCCGGCGTCAACGACTAATCCAGGACAGCCCCCGATGAAACTCTGTAACGCAAGCCTTTCCCAGCTCCCCGCCAACGTCCAGCGCCCCGGCTATGACCGCAGCCAGGTTGCCAGGTCCATCGTTCACCTGGGTGTCGGTGCCTTTCACCGCGCCCACCAGGCCATGTACACCCACGCCGTGCTGGCTTCGGGCGACCTGGCCTGGGGCATTGTGGGCGCCGGCATTGTGTCCTCGGGCATGAAAACCGCCCTGCAACCGCAAGACGGCCTGTACACCCTGGCGGCCATGGGTCCGGCAGGTGACCAGCTCCAGGTGATTGGTTCCATCCTCGAAGTACTCGGTGGCGAAGACGACGACGGCCAGTTGCTCGACATCATGCGTGCCCCCAGCACCCGCATCGTCAGCATGACGGTGACTGAAAAGGGCTATTACCTCGACCCCGCCACGGGCGACCTGCAATTGCAAATGCCCGCCATCCAGGCCGACCTGGCCAACCCGGCCATGCCCAAAACCATTCTGGGCCTGATCGTGCGCGCCTTGCAACACCGCAAAGCTGCCGCAATACCACCGTTTACCGTGCTGAGCTGCGACAACCTGCCCAGCAACGGCAAACGCGCCAAGGCTGCCGTGGTTGCCTTTGCCGAAGCGGCCGACGCCGAGTTGGCGGACTGGATCAAGCGTGAGGTGAGCTTTCCCTGCACCATGGTGGACCGCATCACCCCAGCCACGACGGACGCCGACCGTGCCAATATCAGCGCCAAAATCGGTATGACGGATGCCTGGCCGGTGGTGACCGAAGAATTCTCGCAATGGGTGATTGAAGACAACTTCACCATGGGGCGGCCCGACTGGGGAAAAGGCGGCGCGGTGTTCTCGGACGAGATCGAAGCCTGGGAAAACATGAAGCTGCGCTGCCTCAACGGCACCCACTCCACCCTGGCCTACCTGGGCCAGCTGACCGGGCGCGAAACTGTGGCGCAAGCCATGCAGCTGCCACTGATCACCAACTTGCTCGACGCCTTGTGGCTGGAGATCCGCGAAGTGCTGGTGGCCCCCAAGGGGGTTGACTCAGGCGCCTATGTAGAAAGCCTGAAACAGCGCTTTGGCAACCCGGCCATTCAACACCGCACCGCCCAGATCGCGATGGACGGCTCGCAAAAGCTGCCGCAGCGCCTGCTCGCCACGCTGCGCGACCGCATTGCCGCCGGGCTGTCCTCACCCACGCTGGCCACGGCCATTGCCGCCTGGATGCACTTTGCAGTCAAAGCCGCCCACACTCCCGGTGGCAAGCTCAACGACCCGTTGTCTGATGACATCCTGCTGAAGGCCAAAATCAGCCTGCAGCCCAATGAAATCGTGCGCAACCTGCTATCAATTCAGAATATTTTTGGCACTGATCTGATAAGCAACACCGGTTTTGTGGCCGAACTGGAAGCTGGCTTCTGCCAACTGGCACAAGACCCTGAAGTCGCCACGGCCTCGCAAGTTGTGCTGTGATCTGTCTGATTCACAGACTGACCCCACCCCCTTTTTGAGGAATTGACCCCATGAAAATGACTTTTCGCTGGTATGGCGAATCCGACCCGGTCAAGCTGGAATACATCCGCCAGATCCCCGGCATGTACGGCATTGTTTCAGCGATCTACGACGTGCCTGTGGGTGAAGTCTGGCCGCTGGACAAACTGCAGGCCCTGCGTGATCGCATCGAAGGCGCGGGTCTCAAGTTTGAAGTGGTCGAGAGTGTGCCCACGCACGAAGACATCAAACTCGGCAAACCCTCGCGCGACCGGCTGATTGCCAACTTTGCGCAAAACATTCGCAACTGTGCCGCGGTCGGTGTCAAGGTCATTTGCTACAACTTCATGCCGGTGTTTGACTGGACCCGCACCGAGATGGCCAAACAGCTGCCCGACGGCTCCTTCACCCTGGCCTTTGACGCCAAATCGGTGGCTGAGATTGACCCCGAAAAAGGCATTTCATTGCCCGGCTGGGACGCCAGCTACAAGCCCGAGCAACTCAAAAACCTGCTGGCCGAGTACAAGGCGGTCGATGAAGAAGCGCTGTGGGCCAACCTTGAATACTTTTTGAAAGCCATCATCCCGGTGGCCGCAGAAGTTGGCATCAAGATGGCCATGCACCCGGACGACCCGCCGCGGCCGATTTTTGGCCTGCCACGCATCGTCAAAAATCGTGACGACCTGGCGCGCCTGATCAAGATCGTCGATTCAACAGCCAATGGCCTGACGCTGTGCTCGGGCTCACTCGGGGCGGACCTGTGCAACAACATCCCCTCCCTGGTGAAGGAATTTGGGGGCCAGGGGCGCATCCACTTTGGCCACTTGCGCAACGTCAAGGTCGAGCCCGATGGCACGTTTTACGAGTCCACCCACAACTCCTGCGACGGCTCACTGGACATGGCGGCCATCGTCAAGGCGTATCACGATGTCGGCTTTGAGGGCTACTGGCGCCCGGACCATGGCCGCATGATCTGGGGCGAGACCGGCAAACCGGGCTATGGCCTGTATGACCGGGCGCTCGGCGCGGTGTATCTGAACGGCTTGTGGGAGGCCACGGCCAAATTGGCGGCTCAGAGCCGCTGAGGCTGGTCTTGGCAGCAAGGCACTGGAGACGCCTTTCTTATCAATTAAATTGGCCTCCAGCCCTTGTACTACCTGGGATGGTAGCTATCATTAGTGATAGCAATCATGGGCCTGTGACTGGCGCAGCAGCCGGTCCGGCTGCTGCGCTGAGACGCTGGTGGGCGGTTTGGGCGTGGTGAATGCCAAAGTCAGGCAACTATGCCGGCGAACCGTTCGAGAGCGGCTGACCCGGTTTGAGCCGTCAAATTTGGCATGTGACAGAGAAATCTGATGCTAAAAAAGCCCAGAACTCTCCACGGGCGTCAGCGAGCGGTTTTCTGCATGGGGGCAACGCAGCGTAAAGTGTCGGTCACGAAATTACGCACACAAAAAAATGCACATGTCCGTTCAGGCTGGAGTCAAACTGACGGATGAAAGCCACGGCGTCGATGTGCAGGGCGGTCTTGTCCGCCTGGGCTGCAACAGCACTTCTGGTTTGCAGTTTTTGAGCCGTGCCTGTTGACGGGAAATTGGGCGTTCTGGGCATTGCTTGGGCCATTGACTGCAACACTTGACGTGAGCCATACTCTGTTGAGACTGGTTAGTTTTCCCAATATTTTTGGAGAGCCCATGCGACACCGTATTTTTTCTTTGCTGTTATTGATGTTTGGTCTGATCCCGTTCAGCCTGGCTTTGGCCGCAAGTGACCCCAATGACACGCCGCGCAGCAAGGATCCGGACATTTTTACCCGCATGCCCGGTTTTCGCATTTCCAGTTACGAGGCATTGGAATTTGACCGGTATGAATTCAAGACAGGGGCTGCTAAAACGGAAAGTGTGGAAGGCCGTCGTACTGCGCTTTCATACACTGCCAAAGAAGGGTTGTCCCATCCAAGCGGCCTCCAGGTTATCCGCAATTACGTCAATGCAGCCAAGACTGTCGGGGGCGGGCAGGTCTATGAATATGAAGACGGCGGAACCCATTATTCGACGATCCGGATCCTGAAAGAGGGCGTCGAAATCTGGGTCGAGGTTTCCGGGGCCAACAATGGGATGTACAACGTTCAGTTGGTCAGCAAACAACTCATGAAACAGGAAGTGCTCGCCAATGCCGCAGCCCTGTCCAGCGGCATCAAGGAAACGGGTCGCGTGGCGGTTTACGGCATTTATTTTGACACCGGAAAGGCGGATTTGAAACCCGCTTCTGACCCGGCTATGGCAGAAATTGTGAAGATGCTCAAAGCCGACACCCATCTCAAGATTCATGTGGTGGGTCATACCGACAATGCCGGGGAGTTTGCCAACAACATCAAACTCTCGCAGGATCGCGCTGCCTCAGTGGTGAATGCCCTGGTAAGCAAACACCAGATTGCGGCAACTCGGCTCAACCCGTTTGGTGCTGGGCCAACATCGCCCGTCGTTTCCAACAAGACCGATGAAGGCAAGGCCAAAAACCGCCGGGTTGAACTGGTGGGCCAGTAGCCAGCGAAACCGGGAGGCGTTGCGTTAAGGATCTTTATTGGCTGCGGGAAAACTGGGTAACTTGGCAAACACTTAATCTGGAGATTAGTCATGTTTAGCAGGCGTCATTTTCTGGGGGTTCCCGCGGCTATGGCCATGCTCGGCAGCAGGCCTGCCGCACTTGCCGCCGACAAGCCCATGCGTCTGGGTACCTTGCCGGTGGTTTCGACGCGCACGGCCTATGAAATTTATCACCCCCTGTTAGCGCATTTGGAAAAGGCTTTTAATCAATCCGTGATCCTGGAGACGCCGCCGAATTTCAAGGCAATGTACCAGCGCGTCCAGGAAAACGGTTTCGACCTGTTGGTCAGCCCCCCGCACATCGCCCGGCTGGCGCAAAAGAAGCTTGGCTGGCATCCGTTAGTCATGTGCCAGCCGGAGCATCACTCCGTGCTGCTGGCCATGGAAGCCAATGGCCCTGCCAATCTGGAAGCGCTGAGGGGCGGCACCCTTGCGGTGCTTGACAACAGCGCTCTGGTGGCGATGATCATGATGGATGCCTTGTCGAAAAGGGGCTTGATGATGGACCGCGACTTCAAGGTCATCGAAACACGCAGCTACGAAAGCAGTCAAATCGCGGTGAAGCAGGGCGTGGCCCAAGCCATGATTTCCCGCAGCCAGGGTTTCATTGACCCGAATGCGCGTGACCGCATGAAGGTACTGTTCGAAGCGGGGGCCTTGCCGGGCTATGTGTTCATTGCTGCGCCGGCCACCTCGAAAGACCAGCTGCAGAACCTGCGCTCGGAACTGCTCACGTTCGGCGCTGCGCCCGCGGCCAGGCCGTTCCTGGAAAAGCTTGGGTACGACTCGGTGGCGGTTGCGACCGAGGACGCCATGCGACGCTTGGACCCCTACCTGGCCACGACCGAATCCAAGTTGAAATAATCAATCCACGGCAGCACAATGTTGTGATGCATTTTTCTCTTCGCGCCAAGCTGGTCTTTGGTGCGGTACTCATCCAGAGTGCCGTTCTGGCCTTGATCATCTACAACGCCAACCGCATCGCCCAGGATTTTCTCCAGGATCAGGTCCGTATCCGGGTGGAAACCATCCTTCCATTGTTGAACTCGGCGATTTCCGGACCGCTGGCGCAACACGATTACTCCACGCTCGCCGACATTCTTATTGAGATTCGCCAGGCGCAGGCCATTGACCATATCTATGTCATGGACACCGAGGGGCGTCTTGTCGGCGAGGCAGGTGATCTGAAGAACAATGATCGCCATGAGGCTGATGTCGGACTCGAAGACACCAACCAGGATGGGCTTATTGCCAAGGATCAGGCGATCACCATCAATGGCCAGATCGTGGGCAAGCTGCATTACGCCATGTCGGTTGAATTCCTGCAGGCAGCTCGCGATTCGTTGGCCAGGCAGAACGGACTGATTGCCATTGCCGGCACACTCTTTGCAAGCATCTTGCTGTCTCTGTACAACTGGTGGCTGACACGCAACCTGATTCGGCTGCGCTTGGCCGCGCAGCGTATTGGCAAGGGTGAATACGGCACAGAGAGTGGCGTTTCACCTGCCGAACATGACGAAATTGCCCAGCTTGCCCAGGCTTTCGATGTCATGAGCCGGCAGATTAAGGACAGCCAAGAAGCCTTGCTGAAAGAAATCGAAGAACGTAAGCAAACTGACAAGCTGCTGCGTGAAAACGCCGTTGAACTCGAAAAACACCGTGATCATCTGGCGTCTCTCGTTGCCCAGCGGACGACGGATCTCCTTGCCGCCAAAGATGCCGCCGAAGCCGCCAACCAGGCGAAGAGCAGTTTCCTCGCCAACATGTCGCACGAGATCCGCACGCCGCTCAATGCCATCCTTGGCCTCACCCATATGTTGCGTGGTGAAGCCTCCCCCACGCAAGTCGAGCGGCTAAGCAAGATCGACTCGGCCGGCAAACATCTGCTCTCGATCATCAACGACATCCTGGATATCTCAAAGATCGAGGCTGGCAAACTGCAACTCGAACACAGCGACTTTCACATCTCGGCAGCGCTCGATCATGTTTACTCGCTACTCGCCGAGACCGCGCGCATCAAGGGGCTGGAGATACGCCTCGACCCGGATAGCGTGCCAGTCTGGCTGCGTGGCGATGTGATGCGCCTGCGCCAGGGACTGCTCAACTACGCCAGCAACGCCCTCAAGTTTACAGAGCGAGGCCACGTTACCCTTGCTGCCAAACTTTTGGAAGAACAGGGTGACGAACTGCTCATCCGCTTCGAAGTCAGCGACACCGGCAGCGGCATCCCGCCGGAAAAGCTCGCCGTGCTGTTCCAACCCTTCACTCAGGCCGACGTCTCGACCACCCGCAAACATGGCGGCACCGGACTGGGGCTGGTCATCACCCGCCGCCTGGCCGAACTCATGGGCGGCGAGGCGGGCGCTGAAAGTACGCCGGGACAGGGCAGCACCTTCTGGTTCACGTCCCGCCTGCAACGCGGGCAGGGGATGCAGCCACGCCCCGAATGCGCCGTGACCGACGCCGAACAGCAGTTGCGCAGCCGATTGCAGCGTGCCCGCTTGCTGCTGGCGGAGGATAACGCCGTCAATCGTGAGGTGGCGCTTGAACTGCTGCGCGGCGTCGGCCTCGCCGTCGATGTCGCCGAGGACGGCGTCATGGCCCTTGAGCAGGCACGCCAGCACCGCTACGACCTGGTGCTGATGGATATCCAGATGCCAAACATGGACGGTCTCCAAGCCACCCGCGCCATCCGCGCTCTGTCGGGCTGGCAAAACATCCCCATCCTCGCCATCACCGCCAACGCCTTCGACGAAGACCGCCTGGCGGCGAAGCTGGCAGGCATGAACGACCACATCGCCAAGCCGGTCGATCCGGATCAGCTCTACGCCACGCTGCTCAAGTGGTTGCCGGCTGCAGCGCAAGAAGTCGGCGCTGGCGCAACAGCGACTGAGGCTAGCACAGCCCGACGCGATGCACCTCCAGCCGAGCCTGACACCGAGGCAGAGGCCGCGCTGCGAGCACGGCTGGCGGCGATCGTCGATCTCAATCTGGCAGCGGGCCTGCGGCTGGTGGGTGGCAAGCTGGAAAGCTGCCGTCGTATCCTCATGCTGTTTGCCGACGGCCACGGCGATGATGTGCCTCGCCTCACCCAGCTGATCGGGCAGAACAATCTGGTCGCCGCCGAGAAGCTTGCCCATGCGCTCAAAGGCGCCGCGGGCAACGTCGGCGCGCTGCCCATCCATGCGCTCGCCACCACACTGGATGCCGCTCTCAAGCGCGGCGACCGCCCGGCGGCAGAAGACGCGCTGACTCCGCTGGCCGGGCGCCTGGCCAGACTGATTGAAGCCTTGCAGGCCGCGCTGGCCGAGTCGGTGCCGCATCAAACCGTAGCGGCCGCGGCCGTACAGACCGCCGAGCAAGGCCAGCTGATCCGGGAATTGCTGGCGCTGCTTGAAGCCGGCGACAGCCGCGCCCGCCACCTGCTGACCATGCAGCGTGCCGACCTCGAAGCAGCACTGGGCAGCGCTCTCATCTCTGCCGTGGAACACGCCGTTCAGCGTTTCAACTATCCTCTGGCCATGCGTCTGCTGCAAGAACAATCATGAATTCGCCTGCCACCCTGCTGATTGTGGACGACCAGCCCGAGAATCTCGCCGCGCTGGGCGACCTGCTTGAACCGCATTACCGAGTGATCGCGGCGACGACGGGCAGGCGTGCCTTGCAACTGGCTGTATCCGAGTCGCCCCCTGACCTGATCCTGCTTGACGTGACGATGCCGGAGATGGACGGCTACCAGATGCTAGGGCACCTGCGCGCAGACCCGGCGACGCATGACATTCCGGTGATCTTCGTCACCGGGCGCGATGCCGAGCTCGACGAGGAACACGGCCTGAAGCTTGGTGCGGCCGACTACATCACCAAACCAATCCGCCCGGCGATCGTGCTTGCCCGCGTGCTGACCCAGCTGGAAAACAAGCAAGCGCGTGACCTGCTGAAAAATCAGAATACCTGGCTGGCTGCCGAGGTGGAACGGCGCATGCACGACAACGAGCTCAGCCAGGACGCCAGTCTGCATGCGCTGGCGTCGCTCGCTGAAACGCGCGACAAAGACACCGGTAACCACCTGAGCCGCACCCAGTCTTACGTTGCGCTGCTGGTCGAGGCGCTTGGGCAACAGCCCGACTACGCTGCACAAATGCCCTGGGGACAGCCCAAGCTGATCGTGCGCGCGGCACCCTTGCACGATATCGGCAAAGTCGGCATTCCCGACCACATCCTGAACAAGCCTGGCAAGCTGACGGCCGAGGAATTCTCGATCATGCAGACGCACAGCCGCATGGGCGGGGAGGCGATCGATGTGGCTATCAGCCGGGTGGTGGAAGCTGACCATTCACCGTTGGCCGGTGACAGGACCGGCTTGTCGTTTCTTGTCGTGGCCAGCATGATTGCCCGCTGGCACCACGAGCGCTGGGATGGCAAGGGTTATCCGGACGCGCTGGTCGGTGGGGCGATTCCCCTGCCAGCGCGCATCATGGCAGTGGCCGATGTCTACGACGCCCTGATTTCGCCGCGCATTTACAAACCCGCCCTGCCGCACACGGAAGCGGTGGCGATCATCCGCGCCGGGCGCTGCGCGCAATTCGATCCCGGCCTGGTTGATGTTTTTGAAGGCTTGCATGAACGGTTTGAGGAAATCGCCCATCGGTTTGGCGACAGTGACTGAGGCTCTGCGTGGCCCAGTTGCCCCCTTCAGCGCAGCGCTTTGGCTTGGTTGCTGGGGCTTTGAGGCCCTTTTCAATTTTAGAAACCGGAAAAATCAAGGACATCCCCTCGGGTCAGTAGACTTTCGCAAAATCGGCAATCCGGCGTCCGACAGCCTCCTAGAATTCGATGCTGCCGTACTCCAAAAGGAAAACGAATGACCAGGCGCGCCGACATCTATCGATTGTTCAATCCATCCAACCACGAAAGCGGTGCCAACCGGCTGCGCTTTTTTGAAGTCCTGGTAAACCTTATAGGAATTGTTTCGGTTTCTGCCGGCACGCTCCATGAAATGTCTACATCAGCACGGTCTCTTGCAGCACTGGTGACCGGCATTGTTGCCTCTTTGTTTTTGGCCGAATACCTTTTGCGCTTGTGGTTTGCGCCAGAGATTCCCCACCCTTCCACGCTTACCACAGCTCAAGCCCGTTTACGCTGGGCACTGTCGCCCACCGGCGTGATTGATCTTCTGGCGATGATTCCAGCCTTGGCAGTCGCCTCGGGTGAGGCCCGTCTCGGTGCCGAGTCTGCCTCGGTGTTCGTGCTCTTGTGGGTTCTTAAACTTGCCACCGGTGCACCCGGCGTGGCACTGATTGCGCGCGTCCTTCACAACCAGCGCTCTGCCCTGGGGGCAGTCGCTGCGCTTTTTGCTATCGTGCTGTTTTCCTCGGCAACCATTGCACATTGGCTGGAGGCGGAAACCCAGCCCCAGTTTTTTGGCAGCATTCCATCCTCGTTGTGGTGGGCGGTGGTGACCCTGACCACCACAGGGTACGGTGACGTTGTTCCACAGAGTCCAGTGGGCAGGCTACTCGGCGGGGTGGTCATGCTTTTCGGTATTTCGGTACTTGCCCTGTTGGCCGGTATTCTGGCCAACGGATTCGCTGATGAGGTGCGCCGGCGAGAATTTATCCGCATCTGGGACCTGGTTGCCAAAGTCCACTTCTTTTCCAATGTGGGTGCCATCGCGGTCGCAGATATTGTGGGGCAGTTGCGTTCGCGCAGTTTCTCGGCGGGGCAAACGGTGATCAGCAAGGGAGAAGCGGGTGACGCCATGTACTTTCTGGTCAGCGGCTCGGTCCGAGTGCAGATTGGTGCCCGCACCGAAATTCTGCATGAAGGCGCATTTTTTGGTGAAATGGCCCTGCTGGAGCGCAAGCCGCGCTCAGCCGACGTCGTGACGCTCACGCCGTGCACGACCCTGGTGCTGGACGTTGCGGACTTCTATCGCCTCGCCGGCATGCAACCCGGTCTGATCGCAGCGATCGAGGTAGAGGCAAAACGCCGTCGGGCCAAGGATAACGAGTCAGGTACCCAGTAACCGCTGGCCTGAGGGATGCAGAAATTGCAAATGTACCGTTTATGGCGAGTGCTGACGGGATGCAGTGCTAGGCGCAAGACGCGAAGTTTAGCCAGCTAAACGAGCAGATTGCAACGACGTAATGCGCCCGTCAGTGCCGCCAGAAATGGGACATTTGTGATTTCCCTTAGGTTCAGGCGGTTGGTGTCTCGCTGCCAAGAGCCTCACAGTCATCAGGGTGCATGGGCTTTGTATGGCGCGATATCTGCTAAAAAATTGGGAAGTTTTTTCAACAGACCCCATGCTTGCCCAGAAAGGTCACTGCAATGAATGAACCTAATTTCCTCAGTTGATAGAAGTCTCAAAGGGCTGAAACCCAGCACTGGTGCGGGTTTCAGGCGGTTTTTTGGTTCTGCGCCGCAGTTCCTAATTGGTCTCACGGATCAACATGAAATCCTCAACCGCAACAATGGTTTAGTAGGTTTTTACGTTTTCAACTGAGGAAAATAGGATGAATGGCTTTCGACAGCTGTCTTGCTGGTGGTCATACTCGGCTTTTTCCTGCTGCGCGAGGGCAGGCGGGCGTCTGCCGTCGAAAAGTGGATTGTCCCGCGGGGCTTGAGCCACCGGTTCCCGGTGCCGCCCGAGGGGCCGCAGTCGGCGGCAGATCTGGTGGTGCGCCTGAGTATGCAGGGTGCTCACAGGTGGGGTTTGGTGCTGGAAGGCACGCACGATGGTGTGCCGGTAACGATTGCCGAGCACGAAAGTTCGACATCCGTGAATTCGGCCGCCGAATGGTTCACCATTGTCACTTGGCCCATTGAAGGCGCGTCGGGGCGCATCTTCATGCACCGCGGCACTGGATCCCGGGTCCTGGCCAATGGTGCACAAGCCATCGGCAACGCGGTGCGGGAGCCGCTGTTCAACGCGCCGGGGCTAACTGGTGAGCGTCAAGGCCCGCGTGTCGAGACGCCTGGGGGATGGACTGTGTACGGTGATCCGGGCGTGCGCGATGACTGGCTCACGCCAGAGAAGATGCGTGAACTCGACGCATGCCAATGCCTATACAAAGTGTTCCATCACGCCATTCGATCACGTCTGGACGTTTGTGTTCGGCTAGAGGGCGATAGGATTAAAAACTGCTTGCAAGTTGCCACCCTGGCCCGAATCCGTATGCAGCCGCCCATCCACCAGCTCCAGCCGCCGGTCGCAACGCTCGGCCAGATGCGCATCGTGGGTGACCACCAGAAACGTGATGCCACGCTCGGCGTGCAAGCGGCGCAACAGCACAAACACCTCGCTGCTGGCGGCCTGGTCCAGGTTGCCGGTGGGCTCATCGGCCAGCACCAGCGGTGGGTCGAGCATCACGGCGCGTGCAATCGCAACGCGCTGCTGCATGCCGCCTGACAGCTCGGCCGGGCGTTTGTTCTCTGCACCGGCCAGCCCCACGTCGGCCAGCAGGTCACGCGCGTGCTGTAACTGCTGCGCGCTGACCTGGCCGTTGATCATCATCGCCAGCAGGGTGACGTTTTCCAGCGCTGTAAAGGCCGGCAGCAGGTGGTGGAACTGAAACACAAAACCCAGCGTTTGGCGCCGGCGCAGCGTCAACCCTGCATCATCCAGACCGCGCATTTCCTCGCCTTGCAGCAGGTATGAGCCGGTTGTCATAGGCTCCAGCAGCCCCAAGATGTTGAGCAGCGTGCTTTTGCCTGAGCCAGACGGCCCCATCAGCGCGACAAACTCGCCGTGTGCCAGGGTCAGGTCGATGCCGTGCAACACCTCGGTCTGGCTGGGCAGGCCCAGGTTGTAGCTTTTGTGGATGTCACGCAGCACTATCAAAGGTGTAGCTGCCTGCGCTTGTTGCATAAGGGGTAGAGGCCTAAAAAGCTTATAAACGGATGGCTTGCGCCGGGTCCATGGCGGCGGCCCGGCGCGCCGGTGCGATGGCCGCCAGCACGCCGCACACACTGGCGATCACGGCCACGTTGAGCCCCACGCGCCAGGGCAAGGTGATGTTGAACAGCGGCAAGCCATCCGAGCCTTTCACAAAATGGGTAAAGGCCCAGATCAGTGCCACCGCCAGCAGCAGCCCGAGCACCGAGCCCAGCACGCCCACCACCGCGCCCTGCAGCAAAAACACCCGCAAAATTTGCGCCCGTGTGGTACCCATGGCGCGCAGGATGCCGATCTCGCGCCCCTTTTGCACCACCGACACCACCAGCACGCTGGCAATGCCCAGCACCACCACCACCATCACCACGCTGCGGATGATGCCGGTGCTGACCGACTGCGCGTTCAGCGCCGACACCAGTTGCGCGTTGTTCTCTTGCCAGCTCTCGACCTTGTAGGGGTAGCGCGTGCGCAGGTCTTCGGCCAGGGTTTGTGCGGTCCACACGTCAAACAGGGTGATGTCCAGATTGGTCGCACCGCCGGGCAGCCCCAGCAGGTTTTGCGCCGCGCGCAGCGGCACGATGACGGTGCGCCGGTTCAGGTCGCGCACGCCCAGGTCCACCAGCGCGGTGACCCGCACCGATTCGTTGACGGTGCCGGTTTGCACGGTAAAGCGGTCGCCCACGCGCACGCCCAGGTCGGCGGCCAGGTCGCGCCCGACAATGCCTTCGCCCGGGGCCAGCCGTGCCACACCGCTGACCACCTTGCCACGCAGGTCAACAATGCGGTCGTAGCGGTCCAGGTCCACGCCCAGCAGGGCAATCGACTGCTGGGCTTCACCACGCAGCGCCAGACCAGAGCCCGACACCATGGGCGACACCGACGAGACCTCGGGCATGGCTTCGAGCACCGGCACCAGCATCTGCCAGTTGACCACCGAGCGCAGGCGCTGCGCTCGGGGCTGGGTTTCAAACCAGGTGGTCTCGCCCGGCTGAACGGCGCGGGCCGGTTGCACCACGTCTTGGGGCGAGCGCAGCGTGATGTGGCCCTGGGCGCCGAGCGTCTTGTTCAGGGTGCTGGCTTGCAGTCCGGCGATGAGTGCCGAGATATAAGCCACCACCGCCACGCCGGCCGCCACGCCGACAATGATGAGCAGCGTTTGCATGCGCCCCTCGCGCAAAAAGCGCAGCGCCACCAGCCATTCAAAACCAAGGCTTTTTCCCATTAGCGCCCCATGGCGTTGGTTAGCGCGGCACCGGCTGCACCTGCGGAACCCGCGGTCGCCCCTGGCGAAGCTGGTGTGGTGCTGGCCAATGGGGCGGCTGCGTCGCGCACTCGCACCCTTTGACCGGCTTGCACGCCGTTGCCCAGCAGCAGCGTGTCACCGGCCTTTAACCCGTCAAGCACCTCGACCGCTTGCAGCGAGCGCACACCGACGCGGATGCGCTGCAGCTGTGCCCGGCCGTCCACCGCCAGCAGCACGTCGGCCGCGTCATCCGTCGCACCCGGTGCCGTGCGCAGCGCGGCCAGGGGCACGGTCAAGGTCTGGTCGCGCCGTGCAGTTTCCACTTCGACCGATAGCGTCATGTCCTCACGCAAAAAAGCCGGAGCGGGCTGGTCAAGCGTCAGCGTGACTTCGACCGCACCGCGTTGCACATCCACCGCTGGGGCGATAAACGCCACCTTCGCCGCCAGACGCTGGCCGGCAAACGCATCCGCTACCACGGTGGCGGGCTGCCCCGGCATGAGTTCGGCCAGAAAACGTTCGTCCACCTGCGCTTTGAGCTGCGTGGGGCCGGCCAGGGCCAGACTCAGCAGGGCGCGCCCGGGTTGCGCGATTTGCCCCGGCTCCACGGAGCGCGTCAGCACCCGGGCATCACTTGGCGCGCGCAGCACCGCCTGGTTGAGCCGCGCTTGTGCTGCTTGTGTGGCAGCGCGTGCGGCCTCCAACTGCGCCTGGGCCTGGCTGATCTCGGTGCCCGATTCGGTGCTGGCCTGCACCTGAGCTGCGGCACCAGTTTGCGCTGCCTGCGCCACGTTCAGGGCACGTTGCGCTTCATCAAGGCGTGCCGGGCTCACGAAACCCTGGGCAACGAGCTGCTGGGTGCGCGCCACATCCGCTTGCGCCGCATGCACCGTGGCCTGCGCTTGCGCCAGGCTGGCCTGGGTTTGGGCCCGGCCGGTGGAGCGCAAGCCCAGCAGTCTGGCCTGCGCCTGGGTCTGGGCCGCCTGGGCCTGGGCCAGTGCCGCCTGCAGTTCATCAGACTCCAGCCGCACCAGGGCGTCGCCGGCACGCACCTGCGCCCCCTCACGCACCAGCACTTGGGCTACCCGCGCGGTGACGGTGCTGCCCAGCTCCACCCGCGCCAGCGTGGCCACGCGCGCCGAGAACTGCACACTGCGCACCAGGCGGGTGGTTTGCACCGTGACACCGTCTACCAGGTGCGGGCGCAGGCCCAGCCACAACAGCACGGCCAGCAATATCAGCAGCAAGGGGATCAGCCACCGGCGCTGGCGTGTCAGTGGGGTGCCTAAAGTCGTGAGATTCATGGGTCGATGGTAGCGAGTGCCAGCGGCGGGCACGTTATTCCATTTCCATATCAATCCGACATGTTGTTGCTTCACCTTGCCGTGCTAAAGCACTGTCTGCGGCTTCGCGCCTAATGTCGCATCGATCTAGAAACGGAATTAAGTGGTTGCTCAAGCCGGGTTGTCTACGAAAAAATTCACTGGCAGCCCGGTCACATCAACCCGCATCGACAACACCGCGCCCGACAGCGGAAAAGCCTCAAGCTCTTTGGCGCTGCGGTGGTGGCGGGCGCTGGTGACATACAGGGTTTTGAGGTCTTCGCCGCCAAAACAGACTGCGGTGGGGCATTGCAACGGCACCGGGTTTTCGGCCAGCAAACTGCCGTCGGGGGCAAACTGGGCGATGCGCCGGCCCTCAAACAGGGCGACCCAGTAGTTGCCCTGGGTGTCCACTGCGGCACCGTCTGGCCGGCCTCGATACAAACCGTTGTCAGCATCTTGTGGATCGATTTGCCAGCCGTCAAGCTTGGGCCGGAAGCTGGCAAATTCGGTTCGGTTGGTCAGCGTGTTGCTGCCCAGGTCGTAGTCCCAGGCCCACACCGTGTGGCTGGGGGTGTCGGCCCAGTACAGCTTGCGGTTGTCGGGGCTGAAGGCCAGGCCGTTGGCGGTAAAGGCGGGCACGTCCGCCGGGTTCAGCATGCAGTCCACGCGCGGTTGCGGGCCTTTTGCTGCCACGTTGCGCGCATCAATGCAGTACAGCGCGGCATTGCCATGCACGCGGGTTTCGTCCAGGGTGCCGACCCAAAAACGACCCAGTGCGTCACATTTGCCATCATTGGCGCGGTGGTCCGCGGGGTCGTAGGGCAGTGTGGTCAGCCATGTCAGTGGGCCGCCCCACTCGGGCGCGCGAAACACACCATCGCGCAGGGCAATCACCAGGCCGCCACTGGCGGCCGGGGCGATGCAACCGGGCTCGCTGGGCATGTCCCAGGCTTCTGCCGTGCCCATGTAGATGTTGGCACGCAAGATCTGTTTGCCCGAAATGTCCACCCAATACAGCATTTGCTCGCGGGGATGCCAGAACGGCGACTCGCCCAGGGCATAGCTGGCGGGGGTGACGGTTTGCCAGGGAGTGGCTTGCGATTGCATGAAATTCCTTTTTGTGGTGTCCGGCATCAGTTGCCATTGTTGCCGTAGATGATGATGGAGAGAAAACGGATCGGTTTATTGAGCAGGCGCTCGGGGCCATGGGTGATTTCACCCTCAAACGTGAGCGTGTCGCCGGGTTCGAGCACATACACGGTCTGGCCGTGGCGGTATTCCAGCGTGCCTTCAATCATGTGAATGAACTCGGTGCCGGGGTGCTGAAAGGTCGGAAAGCTCTCTGACTGTTCGTCCATGCTGATCATGAACGGCTCAAACAGCTTGACCGGCCCCTGGTCGTAGGCCAGCAGCTCGTAACTGTGCCCGCTTTTGGTGCCGCGGCGCACCACCTCCATGCCTTGCCCCTTTTTGACGTGTTGAGCGCTGCCGGTGGGTGCGTCGTAATGCCGAAACAGCATCGACATCGACACCCCCAGCGCGCGGGCAATACGGCTCAGCGAGTCCAGGCCAGGCGTGATCTGGCCGGTTTCTATCTTGGACAGCATGCCCCGGCTGATCTCGGCCTGCTCGGACACCTGGGCAATGGTGAGCTTGTGGCGCTGGCGCAGTTCTCGAATGGCATTGCCCAGCGCCTGGGTCAACAAAGGGGCAGTGTCAGCATTTGTTTCAGTTTGGTCCGAAATTTGCTTAATATTTTTCATCAGTAGAAACAAATGTGCCTATAGAGAACTTTTTAGACAGGAACACCCCCATTATGAAAGCTTCCGGCTCCCCACCCAAATTCGCCACGGCCAGCGAGGCACAGGCCTGGCTGACGCAACAGGGCATCAAATATGTGCTGGCCCAGTTTGTCGACATCCATGGCGTGGCCAAAGCCAAATCGGTGCCGGTTGAGCATTTGCCCTCGGTGCTGAAAGACGGTGCCGGTTTTGCCGGCTTTGCCATCTGGGGTGTGGGCATCGAGCCCAATGGCCCGGACTTTATGGCGGTGGGCGACCTCGCCACGCTGGCACCGGTGCCGTGGCAGCCGGGGCTGGCGCGCATTGTGTGTGAAGGGCATGTGAATGGTCAGCCCTGGGTTTATGACTCGCGCGTGGTGCTCAAGAAGCAGACCGCCCGCCTGGCCGAGCGGGGTCTGACCATTTTCACCGGGCTGGAGCCTGAGTTTTCGCTGCTCAAACGCACTGCCAGTGGTGGCATTGAGCCCTGTGACGCCACCGACACGCTGGCCAAGCCCTGTTATGACTATAAGGGCCTGTCACGCACCCGGGTCTATCTGGAAAAGCTCTCTGACTGCATGCGCGCCGCCGGGCTGGACGTGTACCAGATCGACCACGAAGACGCCAACGGCCAGTTTGAACTGAACTACACCTATGCCGACGGCCTGACCTCGGCTGACCATTTCATTTTTTTCAAGATGGCGGCCACCGAGATCGCCAACGAGATGGGGCTGATCTGCTCTTTCATGCCCAAGCCCTTTAGCAACCGCCCTGGCAACGGCATGCACATGCATGTGTCGCTCGGTGACGGCAAACGCAACCTGTTTGAGGACGACACCGATCCCAATGGCCTGCACCTGTCGCCGTTGGCCTACAACTTTTTGGGTGGCTTGCTGGCACACGCGCCGGCGCTCACTGCGCTGGCCTGCCCCACTGTAAATTCTTACAAGCGGCTGGTGGTCGGCCGTTCCCTCACGGGCTCAACCTGGGCGCCGGCTTACATCAGTTATGGCGACAACAACCGATCCACCATGGTGCGCATCCCCAAAGGGCGCCTCGAATTGCGCCTGCCCGACGGCTCCTGCAACCCCTACCTGGCCACCGCCGCGCTGATTGCCGCCGGGCTCGACGGTATTGACCGCAAGCTGGACCCCGGCGCGCCGCACAACGATAACCTGTACGCCCTGACGCCTGAACAGCTCAAAGAGCGCGGCATTCAGGTGTTGCCGCAAAACCTGGAGCAGGCGCTGAACGCGCTGGAGGCCGACAAGGTGATTTGCGACGCACTCGGGCCGGTGGCGGCTGAGTTTTTAACGCTGAAACGCGCCGAGTGGCTGGAGTACATGCGTTTTGTGTCGGATTGGGAGCTGAAGAGTTATCTGGAGTTTTTCTGAAAACGCCATTAAACACTCTGTAAATTATAGCTATCAGCGCATATTCCATAAGGGCTAGAGCCCAATTTCATTCTTAAACTCATCTCAAAACCAGGAAGGCCACGCCATGTGTGGAATTGTCGGATTATTGGTAAAAAAGCCTGCATTGCAGGCGCAGTTGGGCCAGCTCATGGTGCCCATGTTGCTGGGTATGACCGAGCGCGGGCCGGACTCGGCGGGCATGGCGGTGTTTGGCGCGCCGGTGGCAGCAACCAAGCGCAAGATCAGCCTGTATTCGGGCCTGATGGCGCACGGCGAACACTTTGACTGGGCCGGCCTGGCCGATGCGCTCAACGACGCGCTGGGCGACACCGCCACCGTGCAGGCCAGCGGCAACCACGCGGTGTTGACCACCGCGCTGGCGCCGTCCGTGGTGCGCCACTGGATTCTGGAGCGCCACCCCAAGCTGCATGTGCTGTCCACCGGTCGCGCCATTGACCTGTTCAAGGACATTGGCACCCCGGCGCAAGTGGCAGACCGCTACAACTTCAAGAGCTTGACCGGCACGCACCTGGTGGGCCACACACGCATGGCGACCGAATCGGCCGTGACGCCCGACCGCGCCCATCCGTTCACCGCTGGCGAAGACTTTTGCCTGGTGCACAACGGGTCCCTGTCCAACCCCTACGGCGTGCGCCGCATGCTGGAGCCGCATGGCATTCACTTTGACACCGACAACGACACCGAAGCCGCTTGTCGTTTTCTGGAATGGCGCCTGCGTGAGGGCGACACGCTCAAGGAAGCGCTGCAAAAAGGTTTTGAGGCGCTGGACGGTTTCTACACCTTTTTAATGGGCACAGCCACCGAGCTGGCGCTGATTCGCGACCCCTTTGCCTGCAAACCCGCCGTGGTGGCCGAGACCGATGACTATGTGGCGATTGCCTCGGAGTTCCGCTCGCTGGCGCATCTGCCCGGCATCAAACATGCCAAGGTCTTTGAGCCGGCCCCCGAACACATGTATGTCTGGAGCGTGCAATGAAAAATCTGTCATTCGATTTGACCCAAACCCCGCTGCGCGAGGTCAACCAGTACCTGCACAGCCCGTCTGACGTGCTGGCCGGGCAACACATCGACATCCTCAACTCCGATGGAGCCCACAACATTGCCGTGGGGCTGAACGCGCCCATCAGCGTCACCGTTCACGGCCATGCAGGTTATTACGCGGCGGGCATGAACAAGTTTGCCAAGGTGCTGATTGAAGGCAGCGCCAGCACCGGCGTGGCCGAGAACATGATGAGTGGCAAGGTACACGTCAAAGGTTTTGCCTCCAACGGCGCCGGTGCCACCGCGCGTGGTGGCCTGCTGGTGATTGAAGGCGACGCTGGCCTGCGCTGCGGTATTTCGCTCAAGGGCGGGGACATTGTGGTGGGCGGCTCGGTCGGCAGTTTTTCCGGCTTCATGGCGCAGGCCGGGCGCATGGTGATTTGTGGCAACGCCGGGCATGCGCTGGGTGATTCTTTATATGAGGCAGTGATCTACATCCAGGGCGAGGTGGCCTCGCTGGGGGCGGATGCGCAGTTTGAGCCGATGACCGATGCCGACATCAGCGCGGTGACTGAGCTGCTGGCCGCTGCTGGCCTGCAACACGACGCGCACAGTTTCAAACGCATTGGCTCAGCCCGGTCGCTCTACCACTGGAATGCGGACGCGAACCAAGAATACTAAGGAACAAAACATGTCTTCCACCGAACACACCCTGCATTTCAAACACCTGCAACGCGAAGAATCCGCCGGCTTTGACCGCAGCGTGCAGGACTACATCCAGCGCGCCTCGGCCACCGGCCTGTACGAGATTCGCGGCTTGGGGGCCAAGCGCAAGCTGCCGCACTTTGACGACCTGGTGTTTTTGGCCGCCAGCCTGTCACGTTACCCGCTGGAGGGCTATCGCGAGCGCTGCGTGACCAAAACCGTGCTGGGCACGCGTTTTGCCAAGAAACCGATTGAGCTGGACATTCCCATCACCATTGCCGGCATGAGTTTTGGTTCCCTTTCTGCCAACGTCAAAGAGGCGCTGGGCCGAGCCGCCACATCCATGGGCACGTCCACCACCACCGGTGACGGCGGCATGACCAGCGAGGAGCGGGACTCGTCCAAAACCCTGATCTACCAATGCCTGCCCTCGCGTTACGGCTTTGATCCGGACGACGTGCGCCGCGCCGACGCGATTGAAGTGGTGATTGGCCAGGGCGCCAAACCCGGCGGCGGCGGCATGTTGCTGGGGCAAAAGGTCGGCCCGCGCGTCGCCAAAATGCGCACCCTGCCCGAAGGTGTGGACCAGCGCTCGGCCTGCCGCCACCCCGACTGGACCGGCCCGGACGACCTGGCCATCAAGATCCAGGAGCTGCGCGAAATCACCGATTGGGAAAAACCGATTTACGTCAAGGTCGGTGCCACCCGTGTCTTTAACGACGTGAAGCTGGCTGTGCACTCAGGCGCGGACGTGGTGGTGGTGGACGGCATGCAGGGCGGCACTGCCGCCACCCAAACCTGCTTTATTGAGCATGTGGGCATCCCGACACTGGCGGCGGTGCGCCAGGCGGTAGACGCGCTGGCCGACCTGAACATGACCGGCAAGGTGCAGCTGATTGTGTCGGGCGGCATCCGCACAGGCGCCGACGTGGCCAAGGCGATCGCCATGGGCGCTGATGCCGTGTCGCTGGGCCAGGGCATTCTGATGGCCATGGGCTGCAACCGCGAGATGTATTTTCAGAATGGTTTGCCCATCAGCGCCGAGGCCGACTACGCCGCCTTGGGCACCGCGCCGGGCTTTTGCCACCACTGCCACACCGGCAAATGCCCGGTCGGGGTGACCACGCAGGACGCGATCCTTGAACAACGTTTGCAGCCCGAGTGGGGTGCCAAACACGTGCGCAACTACCTCAAAACCCTGACCATGGAACTCACCACTCTGGCGCGCGCCTGTGGCAAACAGGATGTGCACCACCTGGAGCCCGAAGATCTGGTGGCACTCACCGTAGAAGCCGCCGCCATGGCGCGCTTGCCGCTGGCGGGTACCAACTGGATTCCAGGACTGGAGGCGCGATGAACTGTCGCTGATGGGGGATGTTTGACGATGGTTTGGAGCGCAGCGTATGCCGATACCGGTGCCGACGCCACCCTACGGGCCGCTGGTCAGCCAACCCAAAAACCCGCAAACACCCATGGCAATGCCCAGCAGCATGTCGGTGATGGCGGCGATCGGTTGCTGCTGTGGCTCCAGGACGGTGTTGCCGGGGTTTGCTGGATTGACATACACCGTTACCTCCTGACCGACCGGGTACTTGCCAACAAAGTGCGCGGCGGTAGATCGGAACGATGACCAGGCTTGAATCGGCGCAATGCCGCTGCCTTCAAACGGCATGCCTTGAAAGTGGTAGCGGTAACCGATCTTGGCGCGGTAAATTTCACGGGTGAATTCGACCTCTGAGGTGACGATCTTGCCCGGCACCTGGTGCCAGCGCTGCTCAGGATTGCGGCGGAACAATCGCACCAGGCCATGCACGAAAAAATACCCGCCAAAACACACAAAGGCCGTTGCCAGCATCTGGGTCACGGTCCAGGGCCACGCCATGCTCGCCCCTCAGGTCACCGCTGAACGCGGCACCTGATCACATTGACGTCGGGTCGTGTGGTGACAGACATGCGCACGCACCAGATCAAGCATGTTTTCTGGTTGCGAGCGCGAGGCCAGACCGCGCTGAAACGCCACCTCTGCCACTGCCACAGCAATCTGTGCTGACATCTCGCAGGTATTGGCCAGCGGCGGCAGCAAGCCGTGCAGGCCCAGCGTGTCGCGCTCGAC
This sequence comes from Candidatus Rhodoferax mariagerensis, assembly GCA_016719055.1. Classification (GTDB taxonomy): domain Bacteria; phylum Pseudomonadota; class Gammaproteobacteria; order Burkholderiales; family Burkholderiaceae_C; genus Rhodoferax; species Rhodoferax mariagerensis. The sequence continues at coordinate 60,485 of JADKAW010000048.1, forward strand.
CTCGGTAAACGCCTGCCTTTGTTGCGCCAAGAGTCATGTAACAGTGCCATGCCGTGTTCAGTGCCCTTCTGTTTGGTTTTCATGAGCGAATGTGAATGCTGATGGGCGAACTGTCTTTGGTTGGCACCTAAGGACGGAATGGTACCGCTGACAACACTATCATCGTTGAGACAGCCGGTAACAAACCGGCCTGCCATGAGCAGCCTGCTTGGTTTACTTGGCCTTGATGGTGATCGGTACGGTTGTCTGCGCGGTCAAACCAGCAGAATCTTGCACCGTTACCTTCAGGCTGTAGCTGCCCAAAACCGGGCTGGCCCAGGTGTAGGTGATGGTTTGGCCTGAGCCAGTGAAACCCATGCCTAACGGCGCACCAGACAGCGAAATCGACAGCCAGGCAGCGCCAGGATCCGAAATACTGATAGAGCCTGTCAACGCTTTGCCAACCACACCCACCGCGGCCGCAGCTGTGATGACCGGGCCGGCTTTGGCTATTTTGACGGTGTAAAGACCCTTGCCGATCAAGCCCGTCTTGCTGTCTTTGGCACTCACTGTCACGGTATAGGTGCCAAGCACTGGGCTGGCCCAGCTGATCAGACCCGTGCTGGCAATGCTCATACCGCTGGGTGCACCACTCAAGCTGTGGACTACCGGATTGGAGGCAGTCACCGCCACGCTGAATGACAGCGCTGCGCCCGGTTTGCCATTGATGGTGGCTGTGCCCACTATCGGTGCGGTTGCGGCGGCAATAACAATGGTCAAGACGCCCTTGCCGGTCAGACTGCTCTTGCTGTCTTTGGCGGTGACGGTCACCGCATAAGTGCCTGCTACAGGTGTGGCCCAGGTGACCTGGCCTGCTGGGTTGATGGCCATGCCTGCGGGCGCGCCGCTTAGTGCATAGCTCACAGGGTTGGCCGAGGTGGCAGCGGCGCTGAAAGACAGCGCGGTGCCCACCTTGCCGTTCACCGTGGTGGTGGGAACCACTGGCGCTTTTGCAGCCGCGATCGTGACAACGTAAACACCTTGTCCGCTCAAACCCGTCTTGGTGTCCTTGGCAGTCACCTTGACACTGTAGGTGCCGGCAACAGGCGCGGCCCAGCTCACGACGCCCGCAGCACTGATGGTCATGCCAGAGGGCGCTCCCGTCAGGCTGTAAGTCACAGCATTGGCAGCAGTTGCGGTGGCGGTAAACGTCAGTGCTGTGCCGACTTGCCCGCCGATACTGGCTGAAGACACCACCGGCGCAGTGACTGCCGCTGATGCACCAGAAAGTGCGTTGATCAGGTTGGTGACGTTGGGCGTGCCCAAACCCGACGGGGTGTCGTAGCCAAGAGTTGAAGCGCAGGTGACACAGCTGCCATTGGCACCCCTGCTGATGTCTGAAAAAGCGCTGGCGTAAGTGCCAGGCACGGTTGCAATCTGGCCGTACAAAACGGCGTGCGGCGCACCCAGTGCAGCCTTGGCTGACAACGCGCGTGCGGCGTTGGCAACCGCAAACAGACCCGCCCATTGCGGTGTGGACAAGCTGGTGCCACCCGCACTGATCCAGTTCACGGTGGTGCTGCCGGGGTTCATGACGGCGACGTACTGACCGGTCGCCGGGTCTGCATTAAAGGCTACGTCGGCCACAGCACGACGTCCAAAAGCGCCCATGCCGGGCACGGTTGTTGTTTGATACGCCGGCGCGACGGTGTACAAACTGATGCCGCCGCCGGTGCCCGACCAGGTTGTTTCCGAGCGAACACCCGTGCCAGAGTAAGAAAGGCTGGTGCCTCCCACCGCGACCACCTTGGTCGACACCGAAGGCCATGAAACGGCAGCGCCCGAATCGCCTGTGGCGGCAAGGTATGTCATGTTGCTGGTGCCAAATACCGAGTCAACCGATGCCGTCCAGCTGCCTTCGAGGGCACCAAAACTCATGGAGACAACACCAGGACCCATGCTGTTGGCGAGTTTGATCGAGCCCAGCAGGCTGTTGATCGAGGCGTCTGGCGCTTCGATCAGAATGATGCGGGCCAGGGGTGCGGTGGCATGCGCCCATTGCACATCTAGCGCGATTTCAGTGGCCCAGCCGGAGTCGTAAGCGGGTGCCGTGCTGACCATCGCGCCGCTGGCATTGTTATAAACCACCGACAGTTGACAAGCACTGGTTAATGCTGGAGCCAAGGGCAGTTGGGCGGTTGTCGAAATAGCTTGGGTCGAACAGGTGGGCAAGCCAAATTTTTGGTTAAATGCCGCCAGCTCTGCTGCGGCGTTGGGGTTGTGCTTGGCACCGATGATGTAAATGGTCTGGCCTGCGCCCAACTGAGCGGCCTGTGTGGCACTCAATGCAACGCCGTTTGCGGGCAAGGCAGGCAAACCATAAGCAGCACGAATTTGCGCGGGTGAATAGGTCGAAACGGCGGTGCCAGCGGCCATCGGGCTGACGCTGGCCTCGGCCGTTGTGGCTTCTTGTCGCTGAGCTGCGGGCATGTGACCCGCCAGTTGCAGCATTTGCGGCGTCAGTTGTTTGGTTGAGAGTCCCTCAAATTCGGCAGCCACACTTTGGCGGTGCGGACGCAGGGGCATTGCCATGCTGGTTGTTGCGCGATCTGCATCGGTTGGTTCATTCAGAAGCACGGGAGCGATGTGAAATGACGGTTGCGCGATCTGCGTCGCTACTTCATCGGGCAGCGCTTGCACCTCAAGTTGCAGGGTCGTTGTGCCAGTGGCAAGCGGCGCGGCCTGCTGACTGTCCAATTCGCCGAGTTCAGCACTACCGCCGCCACCGCAGGCGCTCAACGCAAGGGCTGTGCAAATCGCCAGCGCTGAGCTGTGAATCAGGGATTTTTTTGCTGTCTGTGATGTGTTTTTCATGACCGTTTCGCTTTGAAGTAAAACGAGGGTCACGCAAGTCAGTGTTTTTGTCTGGCAGCCACAACATCAAAAAATGCAGCCGGCTGAAACACTGGCAACCCCGCTACCGTGACGCATATGCGTTGTAGGCCGGAGGTTTTGCGTCCCTGCCTTTCAGCAGGTTTGCCCTCATACGGTTCCGGCATCAGCCAGAATCAAAAGCCAAGATTGTAACAACAATCGCAAAAATGTAAATGTCTGTTACTTTGCCCGACTAGTGCGCCGTGCCAGTTCGTCGGCAAACTGCCCTTTGGCTTCTGGGTAAATCAGGGTCTCTTCAAGCATGATGTGGTCGTGGCACAACGCCAGGAAAACTTCAACCGTGTGTTGCAACTCGGCCATGTCGACCCAGTCCTCGCCCTGCGCGATGGCCCGCAACATGGGTGCCAGCTCCAGCCAATTCTGTTCAATCCAACCATGGTCTTGCTGCAAGGTGCGTACCGCATGCACCAACTCGGCGTTGTCGCTGTTGAGCAGGGCTGGGAAAACATTTTTTTCTTCTTCAGCGTGGTGATCGCGAGATGTGCCGGAAAAAAAAGCCTCAATCTTCCCCGCCTGCTGGCGATATTGGGCCTCGTCGGCGCTGGCTTCGATCTGTTGCAATACTTCAGCCAACTGGCCCAGATGCAAATGAATTTGCTGATGGCAGGCATCCAGCGCCTGGAATCGATCAGGTGGGGAAACTGGCTTCATGGGTTTACTCCTGTACAAGGTTGAAATCGATGGGTTGGCTGATGCTACTGTATCGCCAGCACATTTTTCCACACCACTACTTCATCCAGCATGGCATTTGATGTAAATCAATAAAAGAGAGATTATCGACAACACGGATCGTGACAGCATGGGTTAAAGGCTTACCATCACGCGACCTGTGGCAGGTGCGAGGTGCCTGCAAGCAGGACAAGGAGACAACGTTGCAAGCCACCAACACCGCCAACCCGGCCTATTTTCACAAGGTCGTTGATTGCCAATGGGCCTGTCCGGCCCACACCCCTGTGCCCGAATACATCCGGCTGATTGGTCAGGGTCGCTACAGCGATGCCTACATGATCAACTGGGTGTCCAACGTTTTTCCAGGCATTTTGGGTCGTACCTGCGACCGCCCGTGCGAGCCCGCTTGTCGACGCAGCCGGGTCGAAGAAAACAACGGCACCAAGCCCGAGCCAGTCGCCATTTGTCGCCTCAAGCGCGTTGCTGCCGACCACAAAGACTCGGTGGCGGCACGCATGCCGGCTATTTCTGCGTTCAACGGCAAGCGGATCGTTTGCGTCGGGGCCGGACCCGCCTCACTGACAGTGGCCCGCGATTTGGCTCCTTTGGGTTACGAGATTACGGTGTTTGATGGCGAAGCAAAGGCTGGTGGTTTTATCCGCTCACAAATTCCGCGCTTTCGGCTGCCCGAAGCCGTGATTGACGAAGAAACCGGTTACATCCTGAACATGGGTATCAAGTTCAACAACAACCAGCGTGTTGAGTCGATGCAGGCCCTGCTGGCGCAGAACTTTGACGCTGTGTTTGTCGGCAGCGGCGCACCCCGTGGGCGCGAGCTTGATGTGCCGGGGCGGCAAGAGGCCGCAGCCAACATCCACATCGGCATCGACTGGCTCGCCTCGGTTTCCTTCGGGCATGTCACCAGCGTGGGCGAGCGCGTCATCGTGCTGGGTGGCGGCAACACCGCCATGGACTGCTGCCGTTCGGCGCGGCGTCTAGGTGGCAAAGACGTGAAAGTGATCGTGCGCAGCGGCTTTGAGGAAATGAAAGCTTCGCCCTGGGAAAAAGAAGACGCCCAGCACGAAGGCATTCCGATTCTGAACTTCCATGTGCCCAAAACTGTCGAGCATGTGAACGGCAGCCTGACCGGCATGACCTTTGAGATCGTGCGTGCCGAGTACGATGCCAAGGGTAGGCGCAGCCTGATTCCGACCGGTGAGCCAGATGTGCTGGTTGAATGTGACACAGTGCTGGTGGCAATTGGCCAGGAAAACTCGTTCCCGTGGATTGAGCGCGACTGCGGCATCGCCTTTGACAAATGGGGCTTGCCGGTGCTGGGTGACGGCACTTTCCAGTCAAGCATCCCCAAGGTGTTTTTTGGTGGTGATGCGGCTTATGGCCCGAAAAACATCATCACCGCGGTGGCGCACGGGCACGAGGCTGCAGTGTCGATCGACCGCTGGCTCAACGGCGAAGACGTGGCGCGCCGCCCGCCGCCGATGACCAACTTGATGTCGCAAAAAATGGGCATTCACGAGTGGAGTTACCGCAACGACGTGTCCAACGACATGCGTTTTGTCGTGCCCTGGGCCGCTGCCGAGACCGCACTGGCCAGCATCAAGATTGAGGTGGAACTGGGCTTTGATGCCGCCACCGCGTTCAAGGAGGCCAGTCGCTGCCTGAACTGTGATGTGCAAACCGTGTTCAACCGTGCCACCTGTATTGAATGTGATGCCTGTGTCGACATCTGCCCCATGGACTGCATCACATTCACTGCCAACGGCGATGAGGCCGACCTGCGCACCCGGCTTAAGGCACCGGCCCAGAACAAGGAGCAAGACCTGTATGTATCGGCCGAGCTCAAAACTGGTCGCATCATGGTCAAGGACGAGGATGTCTGCCTGCATTGCGGCTTGTGTGCTGAACGCTGCCCCACCGGTGCCTGGGACATGCAGAAATATCTGCTCAACACCACGCAGGCCGGGCCGCGCTGTCGCGACAACAAACCTGCAGCGCCTGCCCCCCTCTTTGCCCACCCGGAGGCCGCATGAAGCGCATTGAAGCCGTCAACGATTTCGTCATCAAATTTGCCAATGTCAATGGCTCGGGCTCGGCTTCGGCCAATGAGCTGTTTGCCAAGGCGGTGATGCGCATGGGTGTGCCAGTGAGCCCTCGCAACATCTTCCCCAGCAACATTCAGGGTATGCCAACCTGGTACGAAGCCCGGGTGTGCGAAAAGGGTTACCACGGCCGCCGAGGCGGGGTCGACATGATGGTGGCCATGAACCCGCAAACCTGGGACGCAGACATTGCCGAGATCGAAACCGGCGGCTACCTGTTTTATGACAGTACGCGTCCCATGCCGGCCAGCAAATTCCGTGACGATGTGCACACCATGGGGGTGCCGCTCACTGAAATCGCCAACGCCGCCTACACTGACCCACGCCATCGCCAGCTGTTCAAAAACATCATTTATGTCGGCGCCCTGTCGGTCTTGCTGGATGTCGAGGCGGCCGTCTTTGAAAAGCTCTTTGCCGAGCAATACAAGGGCAAGGAGAGATTGCTGGAATCGAACGTGCAGGCGCTTCACCTTGGGCGCGACTATGTCAAGCAGCATATGCAGGCGCCGCTGGGCATTCGGGTGCAACGGGCTGACAACGTTGGCGACCAAATCTTTACCGACGGCAACAGCGCCGCCGGCTTGGGCTTGGTGTATGGCGGCGCCACGGTCGCAGCCTGGTACCCCATCACGCCGTCCACCTCCATTCCTGAGGCGTTCCAGAAGTATTGTCAAAAATTCCGGGTCGACCCGGCCACCGGGCAACACAAATTTGCCATCGTGCAGGCTGAAGACGAATTGGCCTCGATTGGCATGGTGATTGGTGCCGGCTGGAACGGTGCACGCGCCTTTACTGCCACCTCAGGCCCCGGTGTGTCGCTGATGACCGAGTTCATTGGACTGGCCTACTTTGCCGAGATTCCGGTGACCATCATCAATGTGCAGCGTGGCGGCCCCAGCACTGGCATGCCCACCCGCACCCAGCAGTCTGACCTGCTGAGCTGCGCCTATGCCTCGCATGGCGACACCAAACATGTGCTGCTGTTCCCACAAGACCCGCACGAGTGTTTTACCCATTCTGCGGCCGCTCTGGACCTGGCTGAACGTCTGCAAACACCAATTTTTGTCATGACCGATCTGGACATCGGCATGAACCAGCGCCTGTGCAAACCGTTTGTCTGGGACGATGCCAAGGAGTACGACCGTGGCAAGATCATGACCGCCGAAGAGCTCGAAGCCGGCAAATCCTTTGGCCGCTACCGCGACGTGGACGGTGACGGCATTCCGTGGCGCACCCTGCCCGGCACCCACCCCAGCAAAGGGGCGTTTTTCACCCGCGGCACCACGCGCAACCCGCAAGCCATCTATTCCGAAGCCGGGCCTGACTACATCTACAACATGGAGCGTCTGTTGCGCAAGTTCATCACGGCGGCCACGCTGGTGCCGCAGCCGATTTTCCGCAAGGCTGCAGAGCCCACCAGGCTGGGCGTGATTTATTACGGCTCTACCACAGCAGCCATGCGCGAGGCGCTCGATGTGCTCGAACGCAATGGCGTGCATGTCGACGCCATGCGGCTGTGTGCATTTCCGTTCCCTGACTGTGTGTCAGAGTTCATTGCCGCCCACGACAAGGTGTTTGTGGCCGAACAAAACCGCGACGGCCAGATGCGCACCATGTTGATCAACGAGCTTGAAATCAACCCGGCCAAGCTGATCCGGGTGCTGCATTTCGACGGCACCCCGATCACCGCGCGCTTTATTATTCGCAGCATTCACGACAGTGTGGCCAAGGAGACTGTATGACTTTTATTGCCAAACCCCGGCTGCACCACCCCACCCTGCACACCAACAAGGTTGGTTACACCCGGCGCGATTATGAAGGGCGCATCTCGACCCTGTGCGCCGGCTGCGGCCACGACTCGATTTCTGCCGCCATCATTCAGGCCTGCTGGGAGCTTGACATTAAACCCCACCGCGTCGCCAAGCTGTCTGGCATTGGCTGCAGTTCCAAAACACCCGATTACTTTCTGGGTGCCTCGCACGGCTTCAACACGGTGCATGGCCGCATGCCCAGCGTGTTGACCGGTGCCAACATGGCCAACCGCGACTTGCTTTACCTGGGCATCTCGGGTGACGGCGACTCGGCCTCGATTGGCCTGGGCCAGTTTGCCAACGCCATGCGCCGCGGTGTGCGCATGGCCTACATTGTCGAAAACAATGGCGTCTATGGTCTGACCAAAGGCCAGTTTTCAGCCACCGCAGACCGCGGCTCCAAGAGCAAAAAGGGCGTGGTCAACAGTGACAGCCCGGTCGATCTGGTCGGTATTGCCTTGCAGTTGGGCGCCACCTTTGTGGCCCGCAGCTTTTCGGGTGACAAAGCGCAACTGGTGCCGCTCATCAAAGGGGCTATGGCCCATGGCGGGGCGGCCTTTATTGATGTCATCAGCCCCTGCGTGACCTTCAACAACCACGGCGGCAGCACCAAGAGTTATGACTATGTGCGCCAGCACAACGAGGCCGTCAGCCGTATCGACTTCATCACCCCGGGTAGCGAAATCACCGCCCAGTACGCCCCGGGCGAAATGGTGGAGGTAGAGCAGCACGATGGCTCGGTGCTGCGTCTGCGCAAGCTGCACGCCAACTATGACCCCACCGACCGCCATGCCGCCATGAATTACATGCAATCACACGCCGCGCAGGGGGAGGTGGTGACCGGCCTGCTCTACATTGACCCGCTGGCCACCGACCTGCACACCGCCATGAACACCTCGACGGTGCCGCTCAACACCATGAATGCCGCACTGCTTAACCCGGGTGTCAAAGCCCTTGAAAAAATCAACGCTGCGCTGCGCTAGGCAATCCACTGCGCGTCCAACCCCTCCCATTCAGACTGCCCCAAGGAAACCGACATGTCCGAACGTACCGTTTTTCAATCCATGGCACAGCGCCACGTGATCGGTGTGCTGCCTACTGCCACTGTCTATACCGCCGCCTGCGTCATGACCCGCAACAACAGCAGCAGCGTGCTGGTGATTGACACGGCCAACACCATGCTGGGTATTGTGACCGAGCGCGACATGATCACCCGGGTCCTGGCCAAAGGCCAGGACCCCAATCAAACCCCGGTCAGTGAAGTGATGACGCGCAGCCCGCACTGCGTTCACCCCGAAACCAAGGTGGCCGATGCCGTGCTGATCATGATTGAGCGTGGCTTCAGGCACCTGCCGGTCGTCACCTCAGACACCCACAAGATTCTGGGAGTTTTCTCGGTGCGCGACGCCATGCCGCGCGAGGTCAATGCGGCTGTCAGCCTGGCCGAATTCAACGAGCAGGTGAATGACGCGCTGGGATAAATCGCAGCCTTGAAGATCGTATGGCGCGTCACAGCGCATAGGGGTCAAGTTTGACCGTCGGTGACAAGGTATCTGCTTGACAAGCGGACCATTTACGACCTGCAGGGCGTGTGTGCCTTCAGAAATTCATTTAGTGCATCAAGCCGCAGTGGTCGGCTGTATAGGTAACCCTGGTAGGCATGGCAGCCATGTTTTTGGAGAAACAGGCGCTGCGCCTCAGTTTCGACCCCCTCGGCAATCACCTGCATCGACAGCTCACGGCCCAGTGTGATGATGGTGCGGGCAATCGTCTCATCACTGTTTTTGCCGGGCAGATTGGCGACAAACGACTGGTCAATCTTGAGTTGATCAATTGGCAGGCGAGCCAGATAGGACAGCGATGAATAGCCGGTGCCAAAATCGTCCATGGAAAAACGGATTCCCATTTTCTTGATCGCCGTCATCTTGACAATCGCGTCCTCAACGTTCTCCAGCACCACACTTTCGGTCAATTCGAGTTTCAGACACGACGGGTTGGCTGCACTGTCGTTGAGCACGGCCTGGACCTGCGCAACAAAACCAGCCTGCTGAAATTGGCGTGCACTGACATTCACCGCAATCTGCCTGCCAACGTGAAGCGCATTGTTTTCCCAGGTCTTGAGCACGGAGCAGGCGGTTTGCAGCACCCACAGCCCAATCGGCAGGATCAAGCCGGTCTCTTCTGCCAGCCCGATAAATTCGGCTGGTGGCACCAGGCCGCGCTGCGGATGCTGCCAGCGCAGTAGGGCCTCAACACCCACGACCCGGCTCTGGGCATCGACTTGCGGCTGGTAAAAAAGCAACAACTGCCCGTTGTTGATAGCCCCGCTGAGTTCGGCTTCCAGGGTGCTGCGGGTGTCAAGCGCCGCCTGCATCGCCGGGTCAAAGAAGCGCAAACTGTTGCGCCCGGCGCTCTTGGCTTCATAAAGTGCCAGATCGGCCCGCTTGAACAGATCTTCGACCGTATCTTGTGCATGAAACAGCCCGACCCCAATGCTCAGCCGGCAATGGTATTCATGGCCATGAAGGTCAAAAGGCGTGTCAATTGCCAAGCGCAGCTTGTCGCCAAGATGACGCGCAAGTGCCGCTGCCTCATGCAGCCCGGTGCCCAAGTCTTCCAGCAACACGACAAATTCGTCGCCACCCAGGCGTGCCACCGTGTCGCCTTCGCGCACCACCATGCGCAGGCGCTGTGCCACCAGGGTCAGCAGCAGGTCACCCACATCATGGCCACGGGTGTCGTTGAGCGCCTTGAAATTGTCGAGGTCGATGAAGAACATCGCACCGTAAAGCCTGCTGCGCGCTGTCGCGGCCACCGCTTGCCCCAAGCGATCGTAGAGCAGGCGACGGTTTGGCAATTGGGTCAGCAAATCGTAATAGGCCAGGCGGTGAATTTCTGCCTCTGCGACTTTGCTGGCGGTGATGTCGTAGAAATTCCCGACAAAATGGGTGATGCCCAGCTCAGGCGTGACGATGGCGGTGATGCTGAGCATCTCGGCGTAAATATCGCCGTTTTTGCGCTTGTTCCATATTTCCCCCTGCCAGCCGCCTTTGTTCAGCAGCGAATCCCACATCTGGCGATAAAACAGCGGGTCTTGCCGCCCCGATTTGAGCAGGGAGGGGGTTTGACCGACAGCCTCCTCGGCGCTGAACCCGGTCAGCCGGGTAAAGGCCGAATTGATCCGTTCGATAACCCCTTGCGGGTTGGTGATGAGGATGCCGTTTTGCGTCTCGAAGGCCACTGCCGATACACGCAGTTGCTCTTCGGCCAACACCTGTGCTATCACATCGGTTCCGAACAAAAACAGGCGCGTCAGTCGACCCTCCCCGTCGCGTACATGGGCAGAATTCCAGGCGATGGTTTTTTGCCGCCGGTCATGGCAACGCATGCCGGTTCGGTACATGCTCAATTCACCACCTTGCAAAAACAGCTCGCGCAGCCCCGCAAGAGACTTCGATGCCCCAAGCGGCAACAGCAGATCAAACCAATCCCTGCCGGTCAGTTCCATTGCTGAAAAGCCGCAAATGGACGTGATGGCGTCGTTGAGGTAAATGATTTCACCGTTGGGGCTCAGCTCTGCCACCAGGGCGCTCATCCGGTTGATCAAATGGCGGTAGCGTGCTTCGGACTGGGTGACGGCAGCGCGAGCGCCACCCATCAGCACCGGTCCCTCGGCGGTCACCAGGGCATCAACTCCCTCACTGGCCAGGTCATCCAGGGCGGCGTTGATGGCGCTCAACTTTTGCTGCACACCAGCGGCGATCCCTGCCTGGCCAACTACCCGAACCGGCACCGCGCCTTCAATCATGATCCTCAGCCCCAAAGCTGAGCGCAGTCAAAACCTGCCCGGTATTGCTCAGATTTCCGATGATCTGCAGCGCTGGCGTTGGGGCGACACGCACCACCATGGGGGTCACGATGACCCCTTCAGCCCAGGCTCGCTCGGGCGAGAGCAGTACATCCACCACGTCAATGTGGTACTTGTCAGCATAGTGCGCCTGGCAAAGCGTATGCAAGTTGCGCAGCGCCAGCATGGAGTTGGGCGCTTCACCTGCCACATAAAGCCGAAACACAAATGCCGCAACGTCGGCGTGCTTGAGATGTGAAACTGTTGCCATGGTGGGTTTGCCGCGCTGCTTTGCTCAAGGGGCAGCCGAAGGCTTTTGATCGTCGCCACTGCGCAGATGCCACAAAGCTTCGCGTGTCTGGTCGACTGCCTGGAGCCGGCTGGCCTCGGATGCCAGAAACAGCTCAAGCTCGCCACTTTTGACGGCCATTTCACGCTGCAAGACCGCAATGCGGGCATTGACCTCGGCACGCGCCAACTCCAGTTCGCGGCGTTTGTTGGCCACCATGGCCTGCAGCTTGTCCTCGGCGACCCGCTCTGCAGTCTCTTTTTGCCAGCGTGCGGTGCCCATCAAAACCTCGCCACCGGCTTGATAGACATCGGCCAACGTGATGCCGCCGGCGTCGAGGATCAGTTCGCGAACCTGGTTGGAATGCCCGGTGCCACGCGATTTGATGATGGTCAGCGCCCGGTTGCGTTCACCGGCCAGCACGGCATAACTGATATGAATCCAGGTGTCGGCAACAGTCGAAACCTGGATGCTGCTGCCCTCGTCAAGTGCATTGGTACCACTGAGCAGGCTGGTACACAGCAGGGTGACCCCTGCGGCCTTGGTCAGCTCCAGCAATTGTTCGGGCAGGCGCCGCTGACCGGCATCGGCATCGATGTTGAGGATAGCGGACAGAGGGTCGATGACAAAACATCGCGGCTGCTGCGCTTCGAGCAGCTTGCGCAGGGCACCAATGTGCTCCTCGGCGCCGGTCTGACTGCTGCGGATCGACTCAATGCGCAGCAAGCCGCTGTCAACATGCGGCCCAAGATCAATACCGACCGAGCGCAGGTTGCGCACAATCTCCTGCGCCGGCTCGTCATAACCAACCATTAATGCAGGTTCACCACGCTGACAGGCCGCGAGGATGAAGGCCCCTGCCAAGGTGGTCTTGGCCGTGCCGGGTGCCCCGCTGAGAAGAATTGCCGAGCCGCGGTAATAACCACCGCAGAGCATGCTGTCAAGTCGGGCCACGCCTGACGAGATGCGCTCGGTGCTGGCCACCGGCAACGCTGGGGCCTGCGGAAACGACATCACCTCGGCTCCCGTGTCGCCCAGCGACAAGGCAACTTCGCCGGCATAAAAGCCCGAGCCGCGGTATTTGACAATGCGCAAGGTGCGCAGCGCCACCCGGTTATCCTGGTCGTGGCGCAGAAAGATCACGCAATCGACCAGGTACTGCATGAAATCCTGGTAGTTGAGGCTGGACTGAGCCGAATCCCGGCTCTTGCAGGTGATGATGCCGGTCAAGCCGCCTGACACCAGCCAGTCATTGAGCCGAAACAGTTCGCGCCGTTCGGCTTGCGGGTTGTCGAGCAACGTCAACAGCACGTCGATCGAGTCAAACACAATGCGCCGGGCACCCATCTGCTCGGCCTTGATTTTCAGCCCAGCCAGCAGGCTCGAAAGGTCAAACTCACCAGCACAAACCACGTCAGGCCGGGGCTTTGCATCGAGAAAAAACAAGTCCTTTTTTTCCAGTTCGGGGAGGTTCCAGCCAAAACTGGCCGCATTTGCCACGATGCGACTGGAATCTTCCTCAAATGCCACAAAAATGCCGGGCTCACCGGTCGCTGCGGCCTTTACCAGGGTTTGCAAGGCCAGCACGGTTTTGCCGCAACCCGGGCCACCGGCCAGCAAGGTGGCACGCCCGCGCGGCAAGCCACCCCGGGTAATGTCATCAAGTCCGCGAATATGGGTGGCTGCCTTGCGGATCCCTGGCTTGCGCCGGGTTCGCGTCCGGTGTTTGGGTAGGCGCTGGTGTTGCGCAACAGGCGTCAGGTGAAACCGGTGTCATGGTCAGCCTCCTTCTGGCGTACAACCAGAATTTATCAATCAGCAAGGCTGCTGCCGCGAAATCGGCCGCGGCACGACTGCCCGGCGCATGCACGCGCACCGGCTTTCCTACCGCAAAGGCCTCTGCCACCTTGATGTCGTTGCGAATGCCCGGCAACAGGCGCGCTGCGCCAAACTGGTGCGACAGGCTGGCGTTGACCTCGCGGTGCTGACCAATGCGCAGGTCCACCATCACCGGCAAAAAGCCCAGCACCTTGAGCTGCTCGTTCAAGCCCCGGCTGGCCACCCTAAACAGCAGCCGCGCCAGTTGCCGCACCCCTTCGCCAGACAGGTAATGCGGCACAAACGGCACCAGCACCCGGTCGGCGGCGCACAGCGCGTTGATCAGCAGGCCGTCGAGTGAAGGCGGGGTGTCAAGCACGACGGTGTCGTAGTCTGCCAGCAAGCCCTCGGCGACCAGGGCCTGGCGCAGCATGGCCTCGTTGCCGCCGACGCCGCCATGCTCAAACAACGGGTCGGCCGGGATCAAATGCAGCCCCGGCCAGCTTGATGCCACAACCGCCTGGCGCAAGTCATGGCGGCCAGCCAGAAAACCATGCACCGTGGGCATGTCGCGTTGCGGCTTGACACCCAATCCCACGGCGCAATGGCCCTGGGTATCAAGGTCCACCAGCAGCACGCGCTGACCCTGTGCTGCCAGTTCAGCGGCCACATTCACCGCAGTGGATGATTTGCCAGAGCCGCCCTTGCGGTTGCTGATAACCAGGGTGCGTGCCATGGCGCTCAAAACAGCTCGATATTGGGACGCGCATCGGCCGATGGCGTCGTCTTGCCGACCACATCGTGATGCGTATCGCGCTGGCTTTGCATCACATAGCTGGACATCTGATCATCTAGACGCTGTCGCAGCGTGACCATGGTTTGCGGGTCCCAGGGTTTGTCGATCAGTTGGTCGGCCAGGCTTTGCAGATGGTCGTTGAGCTCTTCCTGTGCCTTTTGCACCTGCTCAACTCGCTGGCGAATCACGTCCTGAAACTGGATTTGCCCCAGTGCCTCTGACAAGCCCAGCACGATATCCTGATGCCCGGCCTTCACCCCTTCTATGATCTCCAGCAAGTGTTGAGATGCGGCCGCAAAACGGTGCTGCATGCCATCCACATCAGCGATCACCTTGCGCATACTGCCAGTGGCTGAATTGCGTTCTTCCACCTCGGTGGCGTTGTGCATTTCCTCATCAATACCCTCTGTCGCGGTTTTTATCTTGAGTGAAATGCTCACCGCAGCCCCAGCGGTGCGATTCGACAGCTCACGAATTTCTGCTGCCAGCACAGCAAAGCCACGCCCGGCATCGCCCGCGCGAGCCGCCTCCACCGCCGCATTGATGGCCAGGATATTGGTTTGCTTGGCCACCTGTGAAATGTCGGCCACCAGCGCGGTCAAGCCCTTGATTTCTTGCAGGCGCTTGATACGCCCGAGGTTGATCTCGACATCTTGCTGCTGTTTGTCGACAAACATTTGCAGAATCAGCCCCAATTGCTTGTCTACCATGACCTTGTCGCGCAGGGCAGTAGCCAGTTCGGTACCGCTTTCTTCTGACGCATTGATGCGCTGCAATTGGTGTTGCGAAACCTGGTGAATGGTGTTGAGCGAGTTGATCAAGCCCATGACACCGTGCTCGGTTTCCTTGACCGCACCATCTAACTGCTTGCTCATCACTTCCAGATAAGGTGCCACCTCGCGCACCTCGGTCACCACTTGCTCACGCGGCATGTGTTTGGTCAGCATCAACCATTCGTCGTCAAAAGTCTTCTTTTTGGCCAGCCATTTGAACAGCAATGTCAAGAGTGACGAACCACCAAATGCCACACACAGGACGACCGCCATTTCCACGCGCAAATCGACATGCAAAGAGGGCATAAATTCTTCGTGTGCCCAGGGTGCCAGCCAAAGCATTAAAGTCGATGTCACAGCAATGCCAACCAGACCAAATACAGAAGGAAAGGGTTTGGGTTGTGACTTCAACATCACTGTCTCCAAAACAAATTCAGGCGACCCACCCAGTCATGCACCCGGTACCACCTGCTTGATGACCTTGACCAGATCCACCCCCGACACCGGCTTGACCAGCCAGCCGGTGGCGCCGAGTTTTTTGCCCTCGTCGCGCTTCTTGGAGTCGCTCTCGGTGGTCAGCGTCAAAATCGGTACAAATCGGTAACCCGGCAGTGCCTTGACGTTCTTGATCAGGTCAAGCCCGCCCATGTTGGGCATGTTGATGTCGGTGATGATCAGGTCGGGTTTCAGCCCGGCCTTGAGCTTGATCATGGCCTGCACACCATCACTGGCGGTTTGAACGGTAAATCCGTTCATCTCCAGGCTTGATTTGACGCTCAGCGTCATCGTGGCCGAGTCGTCCACAATCAAAATCGTTTTCTTAGCCATACAGGTGCCTTTGTTTCAAACTATTGAACGTCCACCAGCGCAGGCTTGAGCCAGTCACTCAGCGCAGCGTCACGCGGCCAGGCGCAGACTGACACGCCCGCGGCCATCAGCACCTGGATATTGGCCGGGTGCAAGTGCGTGCAGGCCGATAAGTCCACCTTCGCGTTCGGTTTGCCTTGCAGCCACTCCAGCAGTTTTTCTGCGTCTTCAACGCCCACCGCGTCGCTCAACAACGCCGTCTTCTTGCGAAATTCCAGACCCATCAGAGCAACTCCTTGAGGTTGATCACCATCAGCACTGAGCCGTCGCCCATCAGCGCCGAGCCTGAATAGGCCCGCAGGCTGCTCAGCACACCCAGTAGCGGCTTCAGGATGATGTCGGCCGTGCCGTGAAATTCATCGACCAGCAGGCCGACGTTGTCGTCGCCCACACGCACCACCAGCGTGGCCAGTTCATCGTTGTCATTGGTCAACGGGGGTGCTGCCAACCCCAACAAAGCATTGAGCGACAGCAGCGGCACAATGCGCCCGCGCAATACGGTGGCCTGGCGTTGCTTGATCAGGCGCACGTTGGCACTGGGGACGCGCACGGTTTCTACCACCATGTCCATCGGCACGCCAAACATCTGTCCGTCAGACGCAATCGTCATCACGTTGGTCACCGCCATCGACAGCGGCAACGACAGGCGCAGTGTGGTGCCCTGGCCCCGGGCGCTACTGAGCACAATACTGCCGTTGACGCGCTCCACCGCAGTGCGCACCACGTCCATGCCAACACCCCGGCCCGACAGATCTGACACCACCTCGGCAGTGGAAAAGCCCGCTGCAAATACCAGGTTGATGGCCTCTTGGTCGGTGATGCGCTCCAGCGTGGTCTCGTCAATCAGACCCTTTTGGTAAGCCTTTTGCTTGATGACGGCCGGGTCAATGCCTTTGCCGTCGTCGCTGATCTCGATCACGACCCGGTCAGACTCTTGCTTAGCTACAATTTTTAGAGTACCCAGCGCAGGCTTGCCAAGGGCTACACGCACATTTGGCATCTCAAGCCCGTGGTCCAGGCTGTTGCGAACGATGTGAATCAGCGGGTCACCGAGTGATTCGATGATATTTTTGTCAGCGGCGGTTTCCTGGCCTTCCAGCACCAGGTTGACTTCTTTGCCCAGCTTGCGCGAGATGTCGCGCACCAAGCGCGGAAAGCGCTGGAACACAAACGACACCGGCATCATGCGCACCTGCATGATGGCATCCTGCATTTCTTCAGAAATGCGGTTGATCACCGCGTATTGCGCCTTGATTTCGCGTGACAGTTCGCGCACGCCAAACACCGTCTCGGCCCGGTTGGCCAGGTAAGGAATGGCGTTTTTAGCCACCACCATTTCCCCAATCAGGTTCATCAGTCGGTCTACCTTGACCTGATCGACCTTGAGCGTTTTGGCGTTGTGGGCGTCGTCGGCGCGACGGTTCATGCGCAGGTCCAATTCGGGCGGCTCGGCTGCAGCTGGCTCTTTGGCGGGCGTGGGCTGGCCAGACGGCGCAGACGCTGCGACGGGCTGACCAATGGTTTTACTCCCTCCCCCGCTGGGGGAGGGCAGGGGTGGGGGCTGGTGCTCAGGCACATTCGTTTGAAACGCACCCGTGGAAAGCGTTGCGGCGTTGGCCGGGCCGGCCCCATCGTCTGGCGCAAACGCCTGGTCCAGCCATTGCGCCAGCGGGGCCGCCGTGTTGGCCCGCAACGCAGCGTCAGCGGCGGTGTTGAGCGTGGCTTCTTCTGCCTGGCGACCACTGGCGCGCAGGCAGCCTAGCAGCGAGGCCTGCGCCGCTTTGATGCGCCCGCCCAGCCACGCCGCATCATCGGGCAGGGCCAGCACTTCGCGCTGCACCGCCAGCACATCCGCAATGGCTTGCGACTGCAGGTTGACAGGTGCATGGGCCAGAGCAGTGGTTGGTGGCGCTGGCACAGCCGAAGCCAGATCAGGGACTTGATTTGCTACGCTAAACGGAGCTACTTGCACTTGATTAGTAAGGGCTAGAGACCAATTTGGCACTGAAAGTGTACGCAGCGACTCGATCAGCGTGCGTACAGCGGGCAGGTTGACTGGCGATGCCTCCAGAAACGCCGAAACCCAGCGTAAGTCAGACGACAACCACAAAGCACTGTTGGACAACTCCAGCATGCTGCGGACCGCACGGCCTAGGCCGGTGAAATCGTCACGCTCCAGAAACCCCAAGGCGTCGGCCACAAAGTCTTCGTAAACCGGGCCGCCGTTGGGGTCGCCTTGTGGCAAGGCCAGCGCCAGCGCAGGCACTTCCAGAATCTGGATCTGGTCAGGCACGTACCGGTAATGCTGCTCAATGTCGTCTCGGCTGGCGGCGGCCAGCAGGTCAAAGTCAAGCATGCAGCGGTAGGCGTCCAGCTCGGCCAACTTGGGCCACGGCGAACGTGCGACCATGCCGCCCCACAGCCTGCCAGGGGTCAGTTTGGCCTGGTGCAGCGGGTCTTCACCCTGAAAAAAGCACTCTTCAGACGGCTGGTAATACACCCAGTACAAAGAGCTACCCGCCTGCGCCTGCTGCCAGGCGGCCAGCCGAATGGCTTCGGGGATGCGGGCCAGTGCCGTGGGGTTGGTTTGCAGGGCGCGGGTGTGCGGCACAGCGCCCTTACCCCTGCCCTCTCCCAGAGGGAGAGGGTGAAAGTTGCCGGTAGCGCTTGCTGCGCTTGCGTTATCAGCTATATTTTTTGAATCATCTGCAGGATTGGCGCTGATGATCAAGGCGCGCAGGCTGCGCGCCAGCCGGGCGGCATCGGCTGCCAGGCCTGCGGGCATCGGCCGCTCGGCCTCGATGTCGTCGCACAGCATGCCGACGAAGTCCATGGCATCTAGCAGATGATCGGCCAGCGCTTGCGAGTAATGCACGCGTTCATTTCGCACCGCGTCCATCAGGTCTTCGCCGGCGTGCAACACGCGGGTCATCTCGGGAAATTCAAACAGCCCGCTATTGCCCTTGAGCGTGTGCACCAGACGGAACAGTTGCGTCATCAGCTCCTGATCTTCGGGCGCGTCTTCAAGCTGCATCAGCTTTTCGCCAATGCCCTGCAGTGCCTCACGCGATTCGCTTAAAAATTGCTCCAGCAAGGCATTCATGGTGTCGCATCCCCAAGCAACAGGATAATCGACGCCAGCAGTTGCTCTGGCTGTATCGGCTTGACCAGGTACAAGTTAGCTCCTGCCGCATAGGCGCGCTTGCGGTCATCAGCAGACGCCTCAGTAGAGATCATGATGGCCGGGGCCTGCGCCACGTCCTGACTGCGCAGCTCGCGCAAAAAACCATAACCGTCAAGTTTGGGCATGTTGACATCCACCAGATACAAGTCAAACCGCGCTTGCAGCGCCTTCTCCAACGCTTCCATGCCATTGATGGCTTCATCGACTGCGTAGCCAGCCGTTTGCAAGATATTGCGGTGGTACATCCGCACGGTGGCCGCGTCGTCAATGATCAGTATCCTTTTCATGCTTGTCACTCCGTGGGCTTCTGGTAGACGATGGCCTGCGGGAACTTGACCACCTTGTACAGCGAAGAAATGCGGCTCATCGACTCTGAATGCCCCAGGCATATGAAGCCGCCCGGCTTGAGTGCGTCGTAAAAGGTTTCGGCAGCGGTCTTGCGCGACAGGTCATCAAAATAAATCAGCAGGTTGCGGCAAAACACCACGTCAAAGTTTCGGTAGGGTCGGGTGTCGGCGGGCTCTGACAGGTTGATCCGGGTGAACTCCACCGCACCCCGCAGGTCGTCGCTGATCTGGTAGCCGTCGCGGGACCTGCGAAAGTACTTTTGCAAAAGTGGCAAGGGCAACTGCCCGATCGAGCGGTCCGAGTACAGGCCGCGTCTGGCCTGGGCCAGGATGGTGGTGTCAATGTCGGAGGCGATAATTTCCACGTCAAAGTTGTGAATGTCTGCCCAACGCTCCAGCAGATAAATGGCAATCGAATACGGTTCCTCACCCGAGGAGGACGGAATCACCCAGATGCGCAAGGTGGTCCGGTCGCGCTTACGCTCCACCAGATGCGGCAAGATCGAGTCGACAAGGCACTTGAACTGGTATTCCTCACGGAAAAAATAGGTTTCGTTGACCGTCATCAGGTTGGTCAGCACCTGCAACTCTTCGCCAGAAGCCTGAAAGCGCAGCATGGTGAAGTAGCTTCTGAACGTGGCGTTGTTGGTGGCTTCCATGCGATCGAGCAGTCGCTTGTCAACAAAATAGCGCTTCGAGACCTCAAACTGAATGCCGGTCTTGCGGTAAAAATACTCCCGGAACTTGTGGAAGTCTTCCTCGGAGATGCTGGGAGCGGGCATAAAGGGTTTCAGTCTTGCTGAATTCGTTTGATCGCCAGATCCGCCGCAAATGCCATATAGGCCTGGCCGGCAAAGCGGGCTTTGAGCTGGCGCAGCGAGTCCAGCGCGGCCGCTGATCCGACCTCGCCCAGCAGGTCAACCGCCGTGGCACAGACGTTGATGTGCGGGTCGCGCTCAATCACCTCACGCAGCCACAACTCCACATCGGGGTGTTTAAGCGATTCCAGAATGTTCACCGCAAAAATGCGCAGGTCGCTGTCGGGATCGGCCAGCAGGTCACGCATGATGGGTGCTACCGCGTCGGGCAAGAGCTTCATCGCCTCGATGGCTTCGTTGCGCAGCGCAGCATCATCACTGCGCATGCACTGAACCAGGCCGGCTACGGCGACAGCATCACCCAAACGGGTCAGCGTCGTCAAAATGACTTCACGCACGGAAGCATCCGGTTCCTCACCCAGACGTGCCACCAACGCGCCTGAGCTGTCCGGACAGTCCGCCAGGTCGCGCGCTGCCCAGCGCCGGGTGACTGCGCTGGGGTTGTTCAGGCTGATCACCAGGCTGGCACAGTCGCGCTCGAGCTCGCGCGCTGGGGCGGCATCAGGTGAACGCTGGGGCTTGATCAGGGGCATGCTGAAACTCCTTATCCATCCAACTTAGCCACGTGAGGCCCAGGCCTTGACCTGGGTTGCCACTTTGTCCAGCGGCACCACCAGCGAAGCCCCACCTTTTTCAATCAGCACCGCCGGCATGCCAAACACCACCGCTGTTTCTTCCGACTCGGCGATGGTGCGGCCACCCGCTCGTTTGATGGCGGCAAAGCCGTCGGCGCCGTCAAAACCCATGCCAGTCAGCATCACCGCCACCAGATTGCCAGGTTTCACGTGTTCCAGGGCGCTGCGTGCCAGCAACTCTACCGAGGGGTGCCACAGGTGCTCTGACGACTCGGGTTTCGGCAAAACGGTCAGCACGCTGCCACGACGGGTCAGCACCATGTCGGCACCGCCCTTGCCGATGTAGATCGTGCCCACTTGCACCGCCATGGGTCGCACGGCTTCAACCACCGAGAGTTCACACAAGCCATCGAGCCGGACCGAAAAAGGCCCGGTAAAACTGCTGGGCATGTGCTGTGCCACCAGCACCGGCCATGGGAAATTGGCCGGCAAGGCTGGCAGCACTTGCTCCAGCGCGCGCGGCCCTCCAGTCGATACACCAATGATCAGCAGCCCCTCGCTGCCCACGGCAGGCGTTGCGGCTGAGGCGCGCTGCGCGCTTTCCCGCTCGTCAATCAGGCGCTGGCGCAGGCCCTGCGCCGACCCGGCGGGTTTGGTTGCAGGCTGACCGACAGCTTTGGCCACCGGGGTCGCGCGGCTCTTGCCAATTTTGGCGCGCGCCGCAGCACGCACCTTGGCCAGCAGATCAGGCGCAACCTGGTCCAGCGTGAGCGAAATGGTGCCGCCGGGCTTGGCCACATAGTCCACCGCGCCCAGATTGAGCGCCTCAAAGGTGGCCAGCGCGCCTTTTTCGGTCAGCGACGACAGCATCACCACGGGCACCGGCCGCTCGGCCATGATCAATGAGAGGGCGGTGATGCCGTCCATTTCGGGCATGTTGATGTCGAGCGTGACCACATCGGGCTGAAACTGGCGGTTTTCATCGACCGCTTCCTTGCCGTTCCGGGCCTGACGAATCTCAAAGTCGCCCTCGGCCTGAAACAGCAGCGTGAGTTGGCGGCGCATCAGCGCCGAGTCGTCAACAATCAGCAGCTTGATCATATTTCGCGTCGCCCCCGGTACCCCTTCAAGCCGCCAGCGTGGCCATGCTGGCAAGTTCACCTTCGCCGAGCAGATGGCTCGGGTCGATCAACTGCAGCATGCGTTTTTGCTTTTCCAGGTTGGCCATGCGTGCCAGCAGCGTGGATTGCTCGGCCGACAGGCTGGGTGCAGGCTCGATGGCGTGGCGCGGCACCTTCAGCACCTCGGCCACTGCATCCACAATAAATCCGGTACGCACGCCACGAATCAGCAGCACCACAATACGTTGGCCGTCGTTGCGGGCAATGGTGGCCAGGCCCAGGCGGCGGCGCAGGCACACCACCGGCAGCACACTGCCGCGCAGGTTGATCACACCTTCGACCGAGGCGGGCGCTTTGGGTACATGGGTGAGTTTTTCGGGCACGCGCACAATTTCCTGCACGCTGTCAATCGGCACGCCAAACTCTTCGGCGCCGAGGCGGAAAACCACCACTTGCTCGTCATCGCCGCTGGTGTCGTGGCTGGATTGGGTGCCAGCAGGGGTGTCGGTGCTTGCGCTCACGGTGGTCAAGGCCTCTTTGATGGCGGAGTGGCTAAAAAGGTTGGCGGTGGAAACAATCGACACCAGGCGCTGGCCCTTGTCAAGGCGGCAGATGTCGGTGATGTCGGTCATGTCGCCGTCGCGTGCCAGCAGGGTGGGCATGGGCTCGACATCGCGGCGCGCCACGCGCAGCACCTCGTTGACGCTGTCAACCACAATGCCCACCGAGGCCCCGCCAATGGCCACCACCACAATGCGGCTTTGCTCGCTGGCATCCTGTTCGGCCAGGCTGAACATGCGCCGCAGCGCCACCAGCGGCAGCAGCCGGTTGCGCAAGGTCATCACCCCCAAAACATGGCTTTGGGCATGTGGCACCTGCACTACCTGCTCTGGTATTTGAACAATCTCCTGCACGTCTTCAATGGCAATGGCGTACTCTTGGCCTGCCACGTCAAAACTCACCAAATGCAGTTCGGCATCTATGGCGCGCACTGTGTCGTCCGCTGCGGCGCGCACCATGCCCTTGGCAGTGACTGTGCCCTGGGCACGACTGATGGCCGCAATCTGGGCAAATTCCTGGGCAATGAGTTTTTCGAAGTTCAGCACCATCACCATGGCGTGACCGCCAATGTCCTTGATCAGGCCGGTCAGCAGCTCGGTGTTGACGGTGCCGCTGATGCCTTGCACGCCTTCGATCTTGCTGGCCTCCACCCCCACTACGCTGGCAACACGGTCCACTACAAAACCCAACGGTTGACCCAGGTCAATCACCACCGCGCGTGAGGCATCGTCAGACTCACGTTCGGTAAAACCCAGCGCGCGGCGCAGCGACACAATCGGCAGCACCTTGCCACGCAGGTTGGCCAGGCCTTCAAGGGTCGGTGGTGACAGCGGCACCCGCACCACGCTTGGCACTCGGATGATCTCTTGTACCGGGGCCATTTCGACTGCAAAGACTTCATCGCCAGCCACAAAGGTCACATATTGGCGCGTGTCCGACGACTGGGTGACAACATTGTCTTCACCCGGCGCGGACCGCTCAACTGAGGTTTCGCTTGTCATTTTGGATGGCCCTCACTCAGGCGCTTTGCAGCTCATCAGCCAGCGATGAAATTTCTTCAATCGCAGTGGCCAGCTCTTCGGCCCCTTGCGACTGCTGTTTGGCAGCAGCAGCGGCTTCGTCGGAGGCTTTGGCGGCTTCCTGGGCGGCGGCAGAGATTTGCTCAATGCCGCGCTTGACCTGCGCTACCGCCGCGCCAATTTCGTTGGCGGCCGCCAAAATCTCGGAAGCGCCCTTTTCCACATCGACAATGTTGGTCTCGATGGTCACCAGGTTGGCCGTGGTGGCCTTGGCTTTTTCAACCTCGGACAGGGCCGTGGCCACAATTTCATCCAGGTCACGGCCGACCACGCTAATCTGGTCTTGCACGGCTTTGACCAGGTCTTTGATGCGGTCGGCGTTTTCGGCCGAGTCTTGCGCCAGATTGCGGATGTCGGTAGCCACCACGACAAAGCCCTTGCCAAATTCGCCGGCACGGGCGGCTTCAATCGAGCCGTTGACGGCCAGCATATTGGTCTGGATTGACACCGTGGTGATGGCATCAACAATTTTGTCAATGCGCCGCGACACCAGCGCCAGTTCCTTCACCTGTTTGATGCTGACCTTGCTGGCATCGGCTGAGGACAACACGTTGGTGATGAGGGAATCGACCGAGGTCTTGTTGGTGGCCAGCAGTGCACGGATGGCAGCCACTTTTTCAGCGCTGACCTGGCCGCGCTGCATCGCCACCTGGGCACCGCGCTCAATTTGGGTGACAGCGGCTGAAGACTCTTCACTGCCAGCCGATTGCACATCGGCACCGCGGCGAATCTGATCAATGGCGGTCATGATCTGAGACCCAGAGCGGCTGATCTCCTGCACCGCAGAAGACAACTCTTCAGCGGCAGAGGCCACTTCTTCGGCACTTTTGGCGACATCGGTCGAGTTTTTCAGGTCTTCAGTCAACTCTGACAGGTGCTGCGCGGTTTGCTCGCTGGTGGCCAGCGCCTGGGCTTGCTCAGCCACGGTCTTGGCGGCTTCTTCGGCGGCAGCGGACTGCTCCTGGGCAGCCGCCGCAATGTCTTCGGAACCTTTGAGCGCCTGACGCGCGGCAGTTTGCGACTGCTGGGCACCCACGGCAATTTCGCCCACGCCCTTGACGATCTCGATCGCATCCAGACGAATTTGTTCAAGCTGCAGGGTGATGACCTTGCCGTTTTCCACCTCCACCTCAACAGTCTTGGCAGATTGGCCGATGCCGTCGGCGATCACCTTGACCTCTTGCTGAATTTGAGCGACCAAATCCTGAATCTGCTTGGCGCTTTTCTCGGAGGTTTCAGCCAGCGTGCGCACCTCGTCAGCCACCACGGCAAAACCCTTGCCATGCTGGCCGGCGCGAGCGGCTTCAATGGCGGCGTTGAGTGCCAGCAGGTTGGTCTGGTCGGCAATACGCGCCACGGCTTTGACAATGTCGCCAATGTTGGCGGCCTGTTTTTCAAGTTCGGCGACCATGCCGACCGAGGCGGCCTGGCGCTGGGCTGAGATGCCCACATTGGTGATGGTGTTGGCCACGTCGGCGCTGGTGCTGGCCACCAAAACCTGCGCGGCTTCGGCGCGGGTGCGCGACAGGTCGGCGTTTTGCAGCTGGCGGTTGATGGAGCCTTCCACCTGTTTGAAAGCTGCCAGGGATTCTTGTGCAGCGCCCGAGGCTTCTTCGGCACCGGTGGCAATCTGGTCAGCCGCGCGCTTCAGTTCTTCGGCCGCCGACGCTGCCTCAGCAATGCCCGAGGCCATCTGCCCCGTGGCTGCGGCAATGCGTTCGGCCGCCTGTTGCTGCTTGGCCAGGGTGCGGGCGCGTTTGCGCTGTACTTCGGCATCACGCGCGGCGCTGGCCGATGCGCGACCGCCGCCCCCACCCGCGTCTGCTGCGGCAGAACTGGAATTGCTGGTAACTGGTTTTTTGACTAAGGCCATGAACGACTCCTGGGTTAAATGGTGGGATGGGTAGAAATTGGGAACCGGAATAACGGCAAAGACATCAGCCTGCAGGCACCAAGGTGTCAGCCGGCGGTAGATACTGGCGGACCACATCGATCAGCATCGTGGGCCGAAAAGGTTTCATCAGGTAGCTCTGCGCGCCATGCTGAAGACAGGCCTCAATGTCGTCCGAGTCATCCGATGAGGACAGCAGCACGATGGGAATGGCCTGCAGGCCCGGACTGGCCTTGAGCTGTTGGCACACTTGCAAGCCGTCCAAGCCAGGCATCATCAGGTCCAGCACAATCAGGTCCGGGGTTTTGCGGCGGGCCAAATCCAGGCCACTTTGGCCGTCGCTGGCCTCGATGACCTTGAAACCCTCAAACTCAAGCGTCATCCTGATCAGATTGCGAAAGGTCCCGGAGTCTTCGATTGTCAGAATCGTGCGGTTGCTTTTTTTATTCATCATGCTGGCGCAGAGGCATCATTTTTTGAATAACCAGACTGCGCATGCTACTGAAGAAGCAAGAGACTGTCAGTCATCCAAATCTGAAACTTCAGCCATCAATTTCTGAGCGTTTTTAAGAATATTCTTACTTTTATAAGAAATATTTCTAGGCGGATTCTGACCACCTCTGGGTATTCGTCTGAATGTGACTAGACTCGGGTCAACGAAGCCAGCAAGCGTCTCGGTGCCTAAAAAGTTAACCCAAAATGATTCGTCTGATCGTCTGTGATGACCACGATATGGTCCGCACTTCACTGGTGCGAACGCTGGAGAGCAGCCGCCAGTTTCAGGTGGTAGCCCAGGCCTCCAGTGGTGAGCAATTGCTCAGACTGTTGGCTCAACCCAGCACCGAATTCGACATCTTGCTGCTTGACTTGAGCCTCGGATCGGCCAGCCTGGCCATCAGCATTGATCTCATTGTGCAGGTGCTCAAGCGTCAGCCAGCCACTCGCATCGTCGTGGTCACCATGCACAACGAACCAGACATCGTCAATGCGGCGCTGCAGTCCGGTGCCTTGGGTTATGTCTCCAAGGCCAGCTCGATCGACGTATTACAGGAGGCGATCGCCCATGCGCATCAGGGCCGACGGTTTCTCGATCCCAACCTGGTGGAAGTGATCGTTGTGAAGCGCCAGCGTGACGATATCGCCTGGGATGCCGATTTGACCAAGCGAGAGCGCGAGGTGATGGCGCGACTGTGCAACGGTCAGCGGGTCAGCGATATTGCTGACGCGCTGTGCCTAAGCATCAAGACTGTCAGTACCCACAAGATCCGACTGATGGAAAAGCTCGATATCAAAAGCAATGCCGACTTGATCAAGATGGGCATCAGCCACGGCCTGAATTGATTACCTGCTACGCCATGGTCGACGAACCATTCATGTCCTAGTAGTCCGTTTCACCAATCCCGATACATGAAATCGTGTCTTTTTCTGCCATGCGTCGTTGATCGTCGTTGCCATAACTACGGCTATGGCGCCTCCTTAGTTGCCCTCACTCAAAATCCCGCAAACTTCCATTTTGTTAAGGCATTTAAATAACTTGAGGTGACAGCAAATGGGTGACCAGGATTTTGCACAAAGTATGGCCAGTCAAGCCTACAAAGAGACCCTTAGTGAATTCGTCAAAGTGGTCGACGAGTCGTTGCGCGTCAAGTCCCGGACGGGCGTTGATGCATTTCAGCGAAACGCCCTTGCCCAGTCCACAGTGATAAGTCAACTGGCATTTTTTGCTGAGTTTTTGCAAGATGATTTGCGGGTGCATCAAATCGAGCTGGAGTTGCAAAACGAGGAACTGTGTCGCACCAGATCGGCGCTGGAACAAGCGCTCAGCTACTACTTCGATCTTTACCACCTGGCACCAATCGGGTTTTGTACGCTCAATGAGTCTGGCCTCATCCTTGAGGCCAATCTTTCTGTCGCCAGGCTGCTGGGCGTGTCTCGCAGCGCATTGTGCGGACAGGCACTGTCGCGGTTTGTCCAGAAGGGCGACCAGGACCGCTACTACCAGTGGCTCCGGCAGGTGCTGCAAGGGGGGCCACCCGAACTTTGTGAACTGCAAATGAATAGTGATGCCGGTGTGCTGTTTTGGGTGTCACTCAACTCTGCTGCTAGCAGGCCCAAGGGCTCCAAGCTGACGCTGCGGCTGGTGCTGGCCGACGTTACCGAGCGCAAGCACACCGAAGCCGCCTTGCAGCAGGCGCAATTGCGTCTGCGCAATTTCACACTGCGCCAACAGCAGGAATTTGATGCATTGCGTATAGAGCTGGCGCGCGATGTACACGACCAGCTCGGTCAGACCCTGGCGGCATTGAAGCTGGAAATTGACGGAATTCGCGCGCAGGTGCCCGAAGCGGCGGCGCGAATGCAAGCCATGATATTGCAGGGTGTGGCGTCAACACGCGACATCAGCCGGGCGCTGCGGCCGGTTGCGCTGGAACTGGGACTGATCCATGCACTAACCACGCTGGTCAAGGAGTTTTCGACACGCAGCAACATCCGCATCACAACACATTTGCCGCCGCGCTTGCCAGTGCTGTCCGGTTCAGAGGAGCGCGGACTTTACCGCATTGCCCAGGAGGCACTGACCAACGCCGTGCTGCATGCCTTTGCCACCGAAGTGCAACTCAGTGTGGCAGTGACGCCCGGTCGGTTGTCACTGCAAGTGAGTGATGACGGTCAGGGTTTTGCGCCAGATGCACCAGCAGTCAGTTGCGGGCTCGGGCTGCTGGGTATGACCGAGCGCGCCCGCCAACTCGGCGCAAAAATAACTATTGACAGTGTTTCAAACCATGGCACACGTGTGTTGCTTGAGCTGCGGCTCACGGTGCCCAGAAGACATTCCTCAAAGACGTCTGCCTTGCTTCAATAAAGGTAGCTAGTGGCGCAGTTTTTACGGGGGCTTGAGGCGAATATGTCAGTCGATTGTGAAGCCTGGGCCAGTACCCCAAGCAACAACGCGTTGGGTCAGTGCCTGCACGCTCAAGTCTGCCAGTGGCGCAAGCATGGGGTCTTGCAGGGTGGCGCGCACCAGACGCGCCAGAGTTTGCGACTGCGGCGTGATGGTGCCAAAAAAAAATGGCGCACCTGCCACTGTGATCAAAAGCGTTGGAAAGTTCTCAATGTCCAGCGGCTCCAGCAAGTCAGCCTCGTCTTCGACATCCAGCCACAAAAAACGGCACTGCGGGAAATCTGCCAGCACGCTTTGCTGCACCTGGGCAAAGCGGCTGCGATAGTCTTCACAGACGTGACACCACTGGGCGCACAGGCAAACCACCAGCACCGGCGCAGCTGGCCCGATCATCCGTAAACCGCCTTAATCCCCGAAAGAAATCCCCAGGTCACGCCCGGTCTGCAGGGTGTCACCTTCCAGCGGCACGTTGCGCATGCGCCCTGCAACCTCTTCGAGCGCCACATAACTCACGCCGCTGACACCCAGCGACACCATCACGCCGCTGTGTCCGGCCTCAAGCGCCCGCACGGCCCCCGCACCAAAACGCAGCGCCGCCAGGCGATCAAAAGAGGTCGGGCTGCCACCGCGCAACAAGTGTCCCAAAACCACCACACGGGTTTCCTTGCCGGTGCTGATACCCAAGTCGTGTGCGACATGTTCGCCGATACCACCCAGACGCTCGGCGTGGCCGACTTCAGCGGCTGCAACAACATCGAGCGCACCATCTTTGGGGGTGGCACCTTCGGCCACGACAATCGAGTACACATGACCGCTGGCCTCGCGCTCGCGAATTTTGGCCGCCACCTTTTCAATGTCAAAGGAAATTTCAGGAATCAAAATGGCGTGTGCGTTGCCAGCAATACCCGCATGCAGGGCGATCCATCCGGCGTAACGCCCCATCACCTCCACCACCATCACGCGCTGGTGGCTCTCAGCGGTGCTGTGCAGGCGATCCAGGCACTCGGTGGCAAAGCCGACGGCGGTATCGAAACCGAACGTGGTGTAGGTTTTGTCAAGGTCGTTGTCAATCGTCTTGGGCACACCGACAACCTTCAGGCCTTTTTGATGCAGCGCATCGGCAATGGTCAGCGAGCCGTCGCCGCCAATCGACACCAATGCATCGATTTCATGGGTGGCAAAGTAAGTCAGCAACTCGTCAGAGCGGTCAATCTCGCGAATGCTGCCGTCGGGCATGTTGACCGGAAAATGCAGCGGATTACCTTTGTTGGTGGTGCCCAGCACGGTGCCACCCAGGTGGCCGATGCCGCGAACCTTGTCGCGCGTGAGCCGGTAGACCCCACCCTCCGGGTAACGCTCGGGAAACATGATGCCGTTAAAGCCATCACGAATGCCGTAGCACTGCCAACCCAGGTTGTCGGCGGCAATCATGACTGATTGAATCACTGCGTTCAGGCCAGGTGCGTCGCCACCGCCAGTGCAGACGGCAATACGTTTGATGGGTTTTGTCATGCTGATGTCCTCTTTGAAATCGTTAAGCTTTTGCGGCCGTTGGCATTGTGCCGCAAGCCTTGGTGAGACATGTTACAAACCAATGACTGACGGGAAATATTTTACTATAGTAAAAATAGCTATCAACGCTTGTTATATAAGGGCTAGAGGCCATTTTTGCCAATAATTTGAGGTCAGCCCATCGGTTGTAGCCGTCCAAGCTTGTGGGCCAACTCGATCGCCGAGCTGACCCCCATTTTCTCGAAAATGTTGGCCCGGTGAAACTCCACCGTGCGCGGGGTGATGCCCAAGTGGTCCGCAATATTCTTGTTGTAGTGGCCTCGCACCAGTTCGTCCAGAACTTCATGCTCGCGCGGACTCAAGGAGGCCAGCGCCAGGCGCAGGCGACGCGCCTCAAGGTCGTCGTCGATGGCGGCAGTGGCCGCCGCCAGCGCCAGTTGCACGCGGTCCACCAGTTCGTTGTCGTGAAACGGTTTTTCCAGAAAATCCAGGCACCATTCTTGACCGCCGCCACCGCCATGCCGACATCGCCGTTGCCGGTCAAAAAAGCACCGGCCAGGGACATGCCAGCGCGGGCCGCTCAAGGTCACCAGCCCCGACAGGGGGGCCATGCGCACGTCGAGCAGCACCACCGCCTGACCCCAGTCGCTGCGGTAGCCCAGCGCGGCATCCAGAAAAGTCTGACCTCCGTCCCAGGTGGCGCTGTGAAAACCACGCGAATCAAACAGCCAGGCCAGGCCATCGCCGGATATCGGGGTCGTCATCAACAATGTGAATACTGGGTCGGGTCATTGCAGGTCCTCCATCTCTGGGGTAGGTGGGGTGGCCAGGGTAGCACCACGGTGAAGCGGGCACCACTCAGCACCGGGTCGCGCCAGCCTCAATGCGCCCATGGTGTGCTTCGACAATTGAGCGGCATATTGCCAGCCCCATGCCCATGCCGCCCTCTTTACGGCTGACAAAGGCATTAAAAATTGTGTCCATGGCATCGTCGCTGACGCCGGGACCGGTGTCAGACACCGACAACACGGCGGTACCCTGGGCCCATGTTCTGGTGCAACTCAACCCAGATTTGCGGGCTTTGGCTGCCAAGTGCCGCCCAGTCCTGGGCATTACCAAACAGGTTGTTGTTGACCAAATGCTCCAGCAACAACTCATCCGCGTCAATCCACATTGACTGTTGCGGTGGCACCCACCGGGGTAGCGGACTGGCCATGTCGTCGTAGCCCTCAAGCACCCGCGACAACAATGCCACCGGTCAACCGCTGGCAGCTCGGTTCACGCTGCCGGGCAAAGTGGGTGACACGGCGGATGATGCCGCCAGCACGTTCGGCCAGTCCGGGCCAGACGCTCCACCACCGGCAGCAGCTCTGGCAAGCTGATGCTTTGGCTGCCAGTCGATTGAGCAGACCATTGGCAAAACTGCTTAAGGCCCCCAAAGGGCTGATTCAACTCATGCGCAGTGTCAGAAACCACTTCGCCCACCGCCACCAGGCGCCCCTGGGGCTTCAAGCTTTCCCTGTTGCCGAGCCGCCATGCGCTGGGAAGGCGCGCTTGCAGTTCGCTAATGTCCATCACAGAACTCATCCAGCCGATTTGCTCACCTGCAGCGGTATTGAGGGGGGCTTCGTGAATCAGCACATCAATCAAATGCCCGTCCCAGTGCGCACGTCTGCACCTCAATGCATCATCAGGGTGCCATGCGCAGATGATGCCATATTGCCACTGCCACCGAAACGCCTGCTGATCGAAGGCTAGTACGGCGGCGGCATCGACAAACCCGTCAACTCTGCCGGGCGAAAGCCCACCATGCGCGCAAACGCTTCATTGACATACCGGGATGCGGACCGTCCAAACCCAGGCCTGAAACCAATGGTGACCGAGCTTTCCATGGCTGTGCGCAACGCCACCTGCGCCTGTAACAGTGCCTGCACCTGCTGGCGTTTGACAAAGTCGCGCCGCGGAACACAGAGACTACAACATGCCTAGCAAAAACAACAATGCCGCCAAAGAAAATCCGCGGCACGTTGGTCGGTTGCGCCTGGGTCTGGTTGGCCTGCCAAAAATAGCGCTACCCCCCAGGCAATTAAGGGGCGACACGGTAGGTGTTGCCATTAGCCTCGAAGGAGGCACGTTGACTGTGGGCGGGAGTCAGCAGACGCACCTGGTGGTCCTAGGTAAACCAGGCTGGCAGCAAGGCATCAAGGGACACGCTCAACCGACACCGCTACCGGGTAATTGCCGGCACAAATTGGCCC
>JADKAW010000049.1 GCA_016719055.1 Candidatus Rhodoferax mariagerensis
GCCAATAGCCACCACCACCAATGCGGCTTTGCTCGCTGGCGCCCCTGTTCGGCCAGGCTGAACATGCGCCTGCGCCACCAGCAGCAGCCAGTTGCTGGAGAGTCATCACCCCAAAACATGGCTTTGGGCGTAGCGGCACTGCACAATCTGCTCTGTGCGAACAATCTCCGCCCGTCTTCAATGGCAATGGCGTACTCTTGGCCTGCCGTCAAAACTCACCAAATGCAGTTCGGCATCTATGGCGCGCACTGTGTCGTCCGCTTTGGCGCTTACCATGCCCTTGGCAGTGACTGTGCCCTGGGCACGACTGATGGCCGCAATCTGGGCAAATTCCTGGGCAATGAGTTTTTCAGAGTTCAGCACCATCACCATGGCGTGACCGCCAATGTCATGATCAGGCCGGTCAGCAGCTCGGTGATGACGGTGCCGCTGATGCCTTACGCCTTCGATCTTGCTGGCCTCCACCCCCACTACGCTGGCAACACGGTCCAGCACAAAACCCAACGGTTGACCCAGGTCAATCACCACCGCGCGTGAGGCATCGTCAGACTCCCGTTCGGTAAAACCAACGCGCGGCGCAGCGACACAATCGGCAGCACCTTGCCACGCAGGTTGGCCAGGCCTTCAAGGGTCGGTGGTGAGCACGGGCACCCGCACCACGCTTGGCACTCGGATGATCTCTTGTACCGGGGCCATTTCGACTGCAAAGACTTCATCGCCAGCCACAAGGTCACATATTGGCGCGTGTCCGACGACTGGGTGACAACATTATCTTCACCCGGCGCGGACCGCTCAACTGAGGATTTCGCTTGTCATTTGGATGGCCTCACTCCAGACGCTTTGCAGCTCATCAGCCAGCGATGAAATTTCTTCAATCGCAGTGGCCAGCTCTTCGACCCCTTGCCATTGCTGTTTGGCAGCAACGGCGGCTTCGTCGGAGGCTTTGGCGGCTTCCTGGGCGGCGGCAGAGATTTGCTCAATGCCGCGCTTGACCTGCGCTACCGCCGCGCCAATTTCGTTGGCGGCCGCCAAAATCTCCCAGGCTTCCTTTTCCGCATCGACCGTGCTGGTCTCGATGGTCGCAGGTTGGCCGTGGTGGCCTTGGCTTTCAACCTCGGACAGGGCGGTTGGCCACAATTTCATCCAGGTTTTGACCAGAACCACGCTAATCTGGTCTTGCAGGCTTTGACCAGGTCTTTGATGCAGTCGGCGTTTTCGGCCGGAGTCTTGCATGAATTGCGGATGTCGGTAGCTACTACGACAAAGCCCTTGCCAAATTCATGGCACGGGCGGCTTCAATCGAGCCGTTGACGGCCAGCATATTGGTCTGGACCGAAACCGTGGTGATGGCATCAACAATTTTGTCAATGCGCCGCGACACCAGCGCCCGGTTCCTTCACCTGTTTGATGCTGACCTTGCTGGCATCGGCTGGGGACGTAACTTACGTTGGTGATGAGGAATCGACCGAGATGCTGTTGGTGGCCAGCGGTGCACGGATGGCAACCACTTTTTCAGCGCTGACCTGGCCGCGCTGCATCGCCACCTGGGCACCGCGCTCCCGTTGGGTGACAGCGGCTGAAGACTCTTCACTGCCAGCCGTTGCACATCAGCACCGCAGCGAATCTGATCAATGGCGGTCATGATCTGAGCCTTGGAGCGGCTGATCTCCTGCACCGCAGAAGACAACTCTTCAGCGGCAGAGGCCACTTCTTCGGCACTTTTGGCGACATCGGTCGGAGTTTTCCAGGTCGCTGACTCAACTCTGACAGGTGCTGCGCGGTTTGCTCGCTGGTCGCCAGCTACTGGAAGCTTTGCTCAGCCACGGTCTTGGAGGCTTCTTCGGCGGCAGCAGACTGCTCCTGGGCAGCCGCCGCAGTATCTTCAGAACCTTTGAGCGCCTGACCCGCGGCAGTTTTGCGACTGCTGGGCACCCACGCCCCTTTCGCCCACGCCCTTGACGATCTCGATCGCATCCAGACGAATTTGTTCAAGCTGCCGGGTGATGACCTTGCCGTTTTTCCACCTCCACCTCAACAGTCTTGGCAGATTGGCGTCTTCGTCGGCGATGCTGTGACCTCTTGCTGAATTTGAGCGACCAAATCCTGAATCTGTGGCGCTTTTCTCGGAGGTTTCAGCAAGCGTGCGCACCTCGTCCAGCACCACGGCAAAACCACTTGCCATGCTGGCCGGCGCGGAGCCGGCTTCAATGGCGGCGTTGAGTGCCAGCAGGTTGGTCTGGTCCAATGCGTGCCACGGCTTTGACGATATCACCAATGTTGGCAGCCTGCTTTTTCTAGTTCGGCGACCATACCCACCGAGGCGGCCTGACGCTGGGCTGGGATACCCACAGTGGTGATGGTGTTGGCCACGTCGGCACTGGTGCACGGCCGCAAAACCTGCGCGGCTTCAGCGCGGGTGCGCGACAGGTCGGCGTTTTGCAGCTGGCGGTTGATGGAGCCTTCCACCTGTTTGAAAGCTGCCAGGGATCTTGTGCAGCGCCCGAGGCCTCTTCGGCACCGGTGGCAATCTGATCAGCGGCGCGTTTGAGTTCTTCGGCCGCCAACGCTGCCTCAGCATTACCCGGGCCATCTGCCCCGTGGCTGCGGCAATGCGTACGTTCCGCCTGTTGCTGCTGGGCCCGGGGTGCGGGCGCGTTTGCGCTGTACTTCGGCATCACGCGCGGCGCTGGCCGATGCGCGGACCCGCCCCCACCCGCGTCTGCTGCGGCGAACTGGAATTGCTGGTAACTGGTTTTTTGACTAAGGCCATGAACGACTCCCGGGTTAAATGGTAGGATGGGTAGAAATTGGGAACCGGAATAACGGCAAGGGCATCAGCCTGCAGGCACCAAAAGTGTC
The DNA here is from genome assembly GCA_016719055.1 of Candidatus Rhodoferax mariagerensis. GTDB lineage: Bacteria > Pseudomonadota > Gammaproteobacteria > Burkholderiales > Burkholderiaceae_C > Rhodoferax > Rhodoferax mariagerensis. The sequence goes on from JADKAW010000049.1 coordinate 2,860, forward strand.
AGCCGGCGGTAGATACTGGCGAGACCACATCGATCTCAGCATCGTGGGCCGAAAGGCCTCATCAGGTAGCTCTGCGCCATGCTGAAGACAGGCCTCAATGTCGTCGAGTCATCCGATGAGGACAGCAGCACGATCGAAGGGCCTGCAGGCCCGGACTAGCCAGGCTGTTGGCACACTTACCGACCGTGCAAAGCCGGGCATCATCGGGTCAACCAGTCAGGTCCGGGGGTTTGCGGCCAGGCCCGGAAATCCGAACCACTTTGGCCCGTCGCTGCCCTCGATGACCTTAAAACCCTCAAACTCAAGCGTCATCCTGATCAGATTGCGAAAGGTCCCGGAGTCTTCGATTGTCAGAATCATTCGGTTGCTTTTTATTCATCATGCTGGCGCAGAGGCATCATTTTTGAACTAATTTCCAGACTGCGCATGCTACTGAAGAAGCAAGAGACTGTCAGTCATCCAAATCTGAAACTTCAGCCATCAATTTCCCAGGCGGTTTTAAGAATATTCTTACTTTTATAAGAAATATTTCTGAGGCGGATTCTGACCACCTCTGGGTATTCGTCTGAATGTGAGCTAGACTCGGGTCCAGCAAAGAAGCCAGCAAACGTCTCGGTGCCTAAAAAGTTAACCCAAAATGATTCGTCTGATCGTCTGTGATGACCACGATATGGTCCGCACTTCACTGGTGCGAACGCTGGAGGTAGCGGTCGCCAGTTTCAGGTGGTAGCCCCAGGCCTCAGTGGCGAGCAATTGCTCAGACTGTTAGCTCAACCCAGCACCGAATTCGACATCTTGCTGCCCGACTCGGGCCTCGGATCGGCCAGCCTGGCCATCAGTATTGATCTCATTGTGCAGGTGCTCAAGCGTCAGCCAGCCACTCGCATCATCGTGGTCACCATGCACAACGAACCGGACATCGTCAATGCGGCGCTGCGGTCGGTGCATCAGGTTATGTCTCAAGGCCCGCTCAATCGACGTATTACAGAGGCGATCGCCCATGCGCATCAGGGCCGTGGTTTCTCGATCCCAACCTGGTGGAAGTGATCGTTGTGAAGCGCCAGCGTGACGATACTCCGCCTGGGATGCCGGTTTGACCAAGCGAGGCGCGAGGTGATGTCACGACTGTACGGCAGTCAGCGGGTCAGCGATATTGCTGACGCGCTGTGCCTGAACATCACGACTGTCAGTACCCACAAGATCCGACTTTGATGGAAAAGCTCGATATCAAAAGCAATGCCGACTTGATCAAGATGGGCATCAGCCACGGCCTGAATTGATTACCTGCTACGCCATGGTCGACGAACCATTCATGTCCTAGTAGTCCGTTTCACCAATCCCGATACATGAAATCGTGTCTTTTTCTGCCATGCGTCGTTGATCGTCGTTGCCATAACTACGGCTATAGCGCCTCTTAGTTGCCCTCCTCCAAAATCCGCAAACTTCCATTTTGTTAAGGCATTTAAATAACTTGGTGACAGCAAATGGGTGACCAGGATTTTGCACAAAGTATAGCCAGTCAAGCCTACAAAGAGACCCTGAGTGAGGTTCGTCAAAGTAGTCGACGAGTCGTTGCGTCAAGTCCCGGACGGGCGTTGATGCATTTCAGCGAAACGCCCTTGCCGAGTCCACAGTGATAAGTCAACTGGCATTTTGCTGAGTTTTTGCAAGATGATTTGCGGGTGCATCAAATCGAGCTGGAGTTGCAAAACGAGGAACTGTGTCACCCCAGATCGGCGCTGGAACAAGCGCTCAGCTTACTACTTCGATCTTTACCACCTGGCACCAATCAGGTTTTGTACGCTCAATGAGTCTGGCCTCATCCCGAAGGCCAATCTTTCTGTCGCCAGGCTGCTGGGCGTGTCTCGCAGCGCATTGTGCGGACAGGCACTGTCGCGGTTTTGTCCAGAAGGGCGACCAGGACACACTACCAGTGGCTCCGGCAGGTACTGCAAGGGCCACCCGAACTTTGTGAACTGCAAATGAATAGTGATGCCATTGTGCTGTTTTGGGTGTCACTCCAGCTCTGCTGCTAAGCAGGCCCAAGGGCTCAAGATGACGCTGCGGCTGGTGCTGACCAGAGCGTTACCGAGCGCAAGCACACCGAAGCCGCCTTGCAGCAGGCGCAATTGCGTCTGCGCGAGTGATGACGGTCAGGGTTTTGCGCCAGATGCACCAGCAGTCAGTTGCGGGCTCGGGCTGCTGGGTATGACCGAGCGCGCCCGCCAACTCGGCGCAAAAATAACTATTGACAGTGTTTCAAACCATGGCACACGTGTGTTGCTTGAGCTGCGGCTCACGGTGCCCAGAAGACATTCCTCAAAGACGTCTGCCTTGCTTCAATAAAAGGTAGCTAGTGGCGCAGGTTTTACGGGGCTGGGGGCGAATATGTCAGTCGATTGCAGAAGCCTGGGCCAGTACCCCAAGCAACAACGCGTTGGGTCAGTGCCTGCACGCTCAGTCCGCCAGTGGCGCAAGCATGGGGTCTTGCAGGGGTGGCGCGCACCAGACGCGCCAGAGTTTGCGACTGCGGCGTGATGGTGCCAAAAAATGGCGCACCTGCCACTGTGATCAAAAGCGTTGGAAAGTTCTCAGTCCAGCGGCTCCAGCAAGTCAGCCTCGTCTTCGACATCCAGCCACAAAACCAGCACAGAAGAAATCTGCCAGGACGTTTTACAGCACCTTTGACAAAGCGGCTGCGATAGTCTTCACAGACGTGACACCATTGTGCGCACAGACAAACCACCAGCACCGGCGCAGCTGGCCCGATCATCCGTAAACCGCCTTAATCCCCGAAAGAAATCCCCAGGTCACGCCCGGTCTGCAGGGTGTCACATTCCAGCGGCGTTGCGCATGCGCCCGGCAACCTCTTCAAGCGCCATAACTCACGCCGCTCACACCCAGCGACACCATCACGCCGCTGTGTCCGGCCTCCAGCGCCCGAACGGCCCCCGCACCAAAACGCAGCGCAGCCAGGCGATCAAAAGATGTCGGGCTGCCACCGCGCAACAGGTGTCCCAACACCACCACACGGGTTTCCTTGCCCGTACTGGCACCCAAGTCGTGTGCGACATGTTCGCCGATACCCCCCAGACGCTCGGCGTGGCCGACTTCAGCGGCTGCAACAACATCGAGCGCACCGTCTTTGGGGGTGGCACCTTCGGCCACGACGACAATCGAGTACAAATGACCGCTGGCTTCGCGCTCGCGAATTTTGGCAGCCACCTTTTCAATGTCAAAGGCAATTTCAGGAATCAAAATGGCGTGTGCATTGCCCGCAATACCCGCATGCAGCGCGATCCATCCGGCGTAACGTCCCATGACCTCCACCACCATCACGCGTTGGTGGCTCTCAGCGGTGCTGTGCAGGCGGTCCAGGCATTCGGTGGCAAAGCCGACGGCGGTATCGAAACCGAACGTGGTGTAGGTTTTGTCAAGGTCGTTGTCAATCGTCTTGGGCACACCGACAACCTTCAGGCCTTTTTGATGCAGCGCATCGGCAATGGTCAGCGAGCCGTCGCCGCCAATCGACACCAATGCATCGATTTCATGGGTGGCAAGTAAGTCAGCAACTCGTCAGAGCGGTCAATCTCGCGAATGCTGCCGTCGGGCATATTGACCGGAAAATGCAACGGATTACCTTTGTTGGTGGTGCCCAGCACGGTGCCGCCCAGGTGCCAATGCCGCGAGCCTTGTCGCGCGTGAGCCAGTAGACCCCACCCTCCGGGTAACGCTCGGGAAACATGATGCCGTTAAAGCCATCACGAATGCCATAGCACTGCCAGCCCAGGTTGTCGGCGGCAATCATGACTGATTGAATCACTGCGTTCAGGCCAGGTGCGTCGCCACCGCCAGTGCAGACGGCAATGCGTTTGATAGGTTTTGTCATGCTGATGTCCTCTTTGAAATCGTTAAGCTTTTGCGCCCGTTGGCATTGTGCCGCAAGCTTTGGTGAGACCTGTGACAAACCAGTGACTGACGGGAAATATTTTACTATAAGCAAAATAGCTATCAACGATGTTAATAAAGGCTAGAGGCACATTTTTGCCAATAATTTGAGGTCAGCCCATAGGTTGTAGCCGTCAAGCGTGGGCCAACTCGTCGCCGAGCTGACCCCATTTTCTCGAAAATGTTGGCCCGGTGAAACTCCACCGTGCGCGGGTGATGCCCAAGTGGTCCGCAATATTCTTGTTGTTGGCCTCGCGACCAGTTCGTCCAGAACTTCATGCTCGCGCGGACTCAAGGAGGCCAGCGCCAGGCGCAGGCGACGCGCCTCAAGGTCGTCGTCGATGGCGGCACTGGCCGCCGCCAGCGCCAGTTGCACACGGTCCACCAGTTCGTTGTCGTGAAACGGTTTTTCCAGAAAATCCCAGGCACCATTCTTGACCGCCGCCACCGCCATGCCGACATCGCCGTTGCCGGTCAAAAAAAGCACCGGCCAGGGACATGCCAGCGCCTTGAGCCGCTCAAAGGTCACCAGCCCCGACAGGGGGGCCATGCGCACGTCGAGCAGCACCACCGCATGACCCCAGTCGCTGCGGTAGCCCAGCGCGGCATCCAGAAAAGTCTGACCTCCGTCCCAGGTGGCGCTGTGAAAACCACGCGAATCAAACAGCCAGGCCAGGCCGTCGCGGATATCGGGGTCGTCATCAACAATGTGAATACTGGGTCGGGTCATTGCAGGTCCTCCATCTCTGGGGTAGGTGGGGTGGCCAGGGGTAGCACCACGGTGAAGCGGGCACCACTCAGCACCGGGTCGCGACTGACCTCAATGCGTCCATGGTGTGCTTCGACAATTGAGCGGCAAATTGCCAGCCCCATGCCCATGCCACCCTCTTTACGGCTGACAAAGGCGTTAAAAACTGTGTCCATGGCATCGTCGCTGACGCCGGGGCCGGTGTCAGACACCGACAACACGGCGGTACCCTGGGCCATGTTCTGGTGCAACTCAACCCAGATTTGCGGGCTTTGGCTGCCAAGTGCCGCCCAGTCCTGGGCATTGCCGACCAGGTTGTTGACCAAATGCTCCAGCAACAACTCATCCGCGTCAATCCACATTGACTGTTGCGGTGGCACCCACTGGGGTAGCGGACTGGCCATGTCGTCGTAGCCCTCAAGCACCCGCGACAACAATGCCACCAGGTCCAGCCGCTGGCGGCTCAGTTCACGCTGCCGGGCGAAGTCATTGACGCGGCGGATGATGCCGCCAGCACGTTCTGCCAGTCGGGCCATGCGCTCCACCACCGGCAGCAGTTCTGGCAAGCTGATGCTTTGGCTGCGCAGTCGATTGAGCAGACCATTGGCAAAACTGCTTAAGGCCCCCAAGGGCTGATTCAACTCATGCGCCAGTGTCGAAGCCACTTCGCCCACCGCCACCAGGCGCCCTGAGGCTTCAAGCTTTTCCTGTTGCTGAGCCGCCATGCGCTGGGCGCGCTTGCGTTCGCTAATGTCCATCACAGAACTCATCCAGCCGATTTGCTCACCTGCAGCGGTATTGAGCGGGGCTTCGTGAATCAGCACATCAATCAAATGCCCGTCCCGGTGCGCGTACTGCACCTCAATGCCATCGTCAGGGGTGCCATGCGCAATGATGCCGGCATGTACCTGCACCAGCGACGCCTGCTGATCTGAAGGCCAGTACGGCAGCGGCATCGACAAACCCGTCAACTCTGCCGGGCGAAAGCCCACCATGCGCGCAAACGCTTCATTGACATACAGGATGCGGCCCTGCAAATCCCATGCCCGCAAACCAATGGTGACCGAGCTTTCCATGGCTGTGCGCAACGCCACCTGCGCCTGTAACAGTGCCTGCACCTGCTGGCGTTTGACAAAGTCGCGCCGCAGGGCAAACAGGGCCACCAGCATGCCTAGCAAAAACAACAATGCCACCAAAAAGAAAATCCGCGGCACGGTGGTCGGTTGCGCCTGGGTCTGGTTAACCTGCAAAAACAGATCGCTACCCGGCAAATTGAGGGCGACACGGTAGGTGTTGCCATTAGGCTCGAAGGAGGCACGTTGACTGTGGGCAGAAGTCAGCAGACGCACCTGGTGGTCCTGGGTAAACCAGGCTGGCAGCAAGGCATCAAGGGCCCGCTCAACCGACACCGCTGCCAGGTAATTGCCGGCAAATTGGCCCCGGTCAAAAAAAGGCATGGCCAACCACACCACATCCGTGTCGGCACCATCAGCGCGACGCATCACACCGGCATAGGCAGAACGGCGCAACCCCTGGGTCGTGGTCTGCATGATGTCCAACGCCATGGCGTTGTCCTGGTGCGCCTCGCGGTCTAGCTGCCAGCGCTC
>JADKAW010000050.1 GCA_016719055.1 Candidatus Rhodoferax mariagerensis
AGCACGCCAAACTCTTGGCGTGGCATCGGGATCAGAATGTCGAGCACACGGTCTTCGGCCATCTTCAACACGGGTGCGCTCTGGGTTTCAGCCTGACGCGTTTGCTTGACAGCAATGTCAATAGTCACGGATGATGGCGATACGTCCATGCCTTACATCGCCTAACTTCGGTGGATGTCGGTGGCTTCGGAAGAACCAGATAAAAAGGCGCATCAGCCAGGCGCGCCAAGCGGCACGCGCGATTTCAATCGCTGCCGACACCGGTGGGGCCATCAGGATGTTCTAGCGGGCGTGATCTCGGCGCACTGGGCTCAGATCGACCTGCCTGGCGGCGCCAGCGATTGCGCAGTCCAATGGCCACCGCGCGTTTGGCCTGTACCTGACCAACGGTATGTTTGTCGAGTTCAGCAACGATTGTTGGGGCGTAAGAGAGGACATAATTGATGAATCTGGTGACGTTCAGGCCAATGGCTGAACATTCGAGAAAACGATTTTGACAGAGCCGTACCGATCAATGGACGTAGTTACCACACTGCTGAGCAATTTTTGAAAGGAATTGCTGGACCTAGCAGCCTGTCGGACTATAAACGCCACTGAAAAATTCTTCTTTAACTATTGATAGTACTTAGTAATAAAGTTATAATGAACCGCATAAGAAGGATTTATATACAGCGTGTCGAACGACATTTTGACTGACCGCAAGACCGACACCTGCTGCCCCCATCAATAAACGATTGGCTCACCAGGACCATCTGGCACGCTTTGTCGGAGAAGTCATCGATAGCCTCGATCTCTCAATCGACTCGCCAACCTGCCGATCGCGGCTCAAAGGCACACCATCCAGCGACCTTGCTGGCCATTTTGATTACGGTTATTCAACCGGGGGTGTTCTCCGACCGCAAGCTGGAAATGCCCTACGACTCTGTGGCCTTTCTTCCATTGGCGCAGAGCAGCCACCCCGACTCGCGGTTCATAGCCACCTTTCGTCGACCAGTATCAGTAAGAACTCGCTGGCCTGTTTGGGAAAGTGCTGGAAATAGCCCGCGAGATGAAGCTGCTCAAGATAATTACGGTCTGTCTGGATGACACCAGATCCACGCCAACGCCTCCCTCCCACCGCCCTCTCACCCATGGCCACATCGTCAAGCTTGAAGGCGCTCAAGGCTGAAATGGAACTGCTGGCCCTGGCTGGGGCGGACGACGCAACCAATGTCCCTGACGGCGCGGGCCTGCCCAAGGCACTCAAGCTGCGCGAAGACCGCCTCGCTGCCATGGCGGCAGCCAGACCAGATCACTTTGGCGTGCGGAAGCGCTACGCGCCCGCGAAAGGCCAGATTTGACCGGGAGAAGATAGGCAAGCGCCAAGCACAAAGCTGATAAGACGGGACCAAAAGCCGCGCGGCCAGACACCCACAGCCCCTCACCCGGGTGTGCGTGACGGTGATCAGATCAACCCTGACTGACGAAGAGTCGCGCATCATGCCGGTGGCCGGTGGCAGTTAGCAGTGCTACAACGCACAGGCCGGGGGTGGATGCCGACCACGATGCTGGTATTGGCCTACCACCTTGACAGAAGCGCCCAATGACAAGAGTGAATCAGCCGTGCTCCAAGTTCTGCAAGAGCAGCAAGCTAAGCTCAGCACTGCCACCACCCTGGTTGCTGACACCGGCTATTGCAGTGAAAACAACGTCAACGCCTGTGCCGGGGTGGCCAAGATCGTGCCTTTACGGTTGCCGTGGCCCGCCAAGACCATCACCCACACTGGAGCGAACGTTTAAGAGGCCCGCGCCCCTGAAGGCAGATGCCACACCGATAAGGCGATGGCACATCGTTTGGCAACGTTGGCGAGCAGAGCTGCTTACGCTGTTCACAAGCAAGCGGTGGAGCCGGTGTTTGGCATCATCAAGTCGGTGACGGTTCAGGCGCAGTTCTCCTTGCTGCGCGGATTGAGGCAAAGTCTTAGGTGAATGGAATCTGGTTTGCCTGGCCTGGAATGTCAAGCGCATGTAACATATTGCGTCCAAAAAGTTGGATAAGGGGGAAAAATGCTTTGAGAAGGCTCAAATTCGCAAAGTCAATACCAAACTGCCTATATTTTGAGCAGATTGGAAATTTCAAATTTTGAATCGCTAAGTCCGACAGGCTGCTAGAGGGTTTCAATGGTGTGGTTCATGTTGGTGTAAATACAAATCTCACCAGCAATCTCCAGCGAACGCTTGACGATGTCCTGCGCCGATAACTCCGTGTGATTGAGCAGCCTGGCGCTAGCAGGCATCAACACCGCCAGATCCGATGGGCTGACTGTGCCGTTTTCCGGCTCTAACACATCACGCCGTTACCGGTAGTGTCGAGGATGCCTCGGGTCAGCCACGGCAAGCAAGGCTTCAGGCGGCGCAGCACGCGGTCAGTGCGCCGGTCTTTGGTCAGCTCAATGGCGGCGCGAACCAGGTGACCCTGGTGTTTTTCAGGTTTGGCCTCAAGGCAACTCAAACAGCGTAAAGGCATCTGCCAACCACCGGCAAAACCGGCCAAAACTTTGCCGTGATAGAGCTTGCACACCTTGCGTACTGTGCCCTTGACCTGTAATGTTGCCCAGGCTGACCTGGCCGTCGCCGCCAATGGCGACCTGCATCCCGCCGGGAGTCTGGCGACGCACGCTGATGATCGTGGTTCCGTGATATTGATCCATACAAGGCCAAGCATTCCTAAAGTGTTCGCGCGGTGACCCGCGCATGTTCGTTAATTCAATCAAGCTGAAAACTACCGCCACCAACTGCGGCGCATCGTTGCAATTCAACACTGGCCCCGGACGACTGCGCGTTGGCCAGCCAGTTCAAGATGCTGCCCTGCGGAAAAATCAACCCGGACCAAGGTTGGCGCGGAAACCACAAAGGGGGCTGCCGCTGGACGGTGCCGCCTGCAAAAGCTGCCAACACGGCTGGCGGCGTCGCACTTCACGCAGACACGGCCAGCGGACTTTGGGCCGAGTTGCCTGACGACAACAGGGGCTGGGGCAGACAGATCGACGGACAGCACCAAGCCGTCGTCCCGATGGCAGCACTTCGCTGGACGCCAGGACGGTGAAGTGAACCTCATAGGTGACACTGAAGTACAAGGCCCCAGATCAAATTCATCGGCAGGCGCTGAATGCGCGGCATCGAAGCACAAAATGCTACCAGTACCGCGCAACGTGTTTATCACCCACGGTAGTCTGAAGCCGAAGGATGTTATCCAGCACATCCGTACCATCCAGCCTGCAACAGCAGGGCAGCTCGCACCAGCGGCTTAGCGCAGCCGACAGCGCCTCCAAGCCACCCGGCGTAAAGTGTTCTCAATGCACGCCAGTCAGATGACAGGGCTCGGTCCCTGACATGCACCCGTGTTTTGCAGTTGCTGTACCGCGTTAAGCCTCCCAGAACGGCTGGGGCTGCCAGAGTCCGCGGGCGAAAGTACACCGGGCGGCGGCAGAACCGCACCACCGTAAGCCACCCCGGCTTCCACACCCTGCGCACAACTGGCAGCCAAGCCGGTGCCTTGCCGCCAAAGCGCTTGGCATAGTCGGTGGCCGTATGTTCAAAGGCTGGCCATCTGATCGGTGGCGCGGTACAAATCCAACAAGGCCACAACCCACGTCTGGCTGGTCCTGGAAAGCGTACCGAGGTGTTTGCGGGGCGCTTAACAACACGGCCTCGGCTCCACCGTCATCACTGTTGGCAAAGCGGATAGCCTTGCCCTCTTCCAGCATCGGATCAGTCAAATCTTTATCGGCCTGAACTCCTCGGTGCCAGATGCATAGACAACATACCCCGCCACCGTGGTCAGGTATCGAGGGTGGCGCGGTCGTGGTGGGTGCGTCAAAGCGGCTTTGCCCTGCGGAAACCGATGAACCCATCTGGTAGGCACCTGCGGTTTCGCTGTCATAAGGGTCTGACGGCAAGGTGGTGGCAAATGCACTGTCAATGCCGTCTTGCTGAACCGGCTGGGGTGTACCTGCTCGCGCGGCCTATCCTGCCGGTCTTGGGGCCACCATTGCCCTTCCACCATTGCTTGGACATCTGGACTTCAATTTCATCGATTTTCTTGAGCGTCTGGGCACGCTCTTCGTTTCAGCAGGTGACCGAGCGGAAAGAGGGCGAAGGCAGCGCCGGTGGCGCCTGAGTTGACCTGTGCCATGGCGCGGCGCAATTTGCGAGATTTTCAAACTCCACGTTTACGCTGCATCGTTATACTGCTTGCGCTCAATCATTGTTTGAGCGCAAGCTTACCGTGATCACCCGAGCGTTCGGACTCGGCTTTTTCTTCCCAATCGACCGTTGGATTGAGCACGGATTTGGCGACCTTTGACAATAAGCCCGGACTATTGCCTTCTATTGCCAGAAGAAAACCTTGGTAACTCCTCTGGATGGGACGCCACAAGGCGTCATTCTCAAACATTTTTTTGCCTGAGTTCGGGCCGCTGCTGCGCCTCAAGTGACAGCGTTGCAGTGGGTCGCGCCAGCAAGCGCCCGACGCCAATGGATTCACCGGTTTCATCCCCATAGCCATAGTCGCCGGCGTCAATGCGCGCAATTGACTGTTCAATCTTCTTCAGCAGCTTGCGCTCGCGATCACGGGTGCGGCAATTCAAGTCGCATGCTCTTCTTCAATGGTGGCGCGGTCTGCTGGATCGGGCACTACGACCAGTGTCTTCGCGCAAATGCTCGGTGGTTTCACCAGCTTTGTTGAGAAATTCCGTTTTCAGACCGACCAGCTTCAGACGAAAAAGCACCAGCTGGGTTTCGTTTCATGTACTCTTCATCGGGCATGGCGATCAATTCAGCATCGCTGAGCTCGGCCCCGGCCTGATTTTCCAATTGCTGATCAGCGCCGGATCTTTCTTGACGGCTGAAGCCAAGGCCGGCGCGATCGGCTGGACCGTGGTCATCTGGGTAAACGACTTGGCCTGGAGTCAGACGCGACGGACTGTGCCATGGAGGGCACGGTCGAGGTGCGCCAGCCGCGAGGAGGGTCGACCAGAGCGCACCGGTACACCCAACGGGGTCAGCTGCGGGGTATTGACAATGCTGCCAACGGGGGCTGGAGCCGGTTTGGCAACCGGGGAGGTGGCGGGTGCTGCGGCAGCCTTGGTGGCTTTGACAATGGGTTCGGCATGTGTTTTGGTGGTCACGGGTTCAGACTTCTTATGGACAGCGGGTGCAAGCAGCTTGGTTTTGCTGGTGTACCATGCGTGGATTTTGGCTCAGGTGGCCGGGGCGGCAGACCTGGCGACTTCGCCGGGGTTGGGTTTGGTTGCCGGCTTGTCCGCGACAGTTGGTTTTTACCGCTGGTCGAGTGCTTGGTTTTTCAGCCGCCACTTGGGGTTTGATCACTTTGTCTTTCACGATGGACCTCCTGGCAGGTTTGTCTTGTATTTTGAATGCCTTGTCAGGCCGCGGACGGTTCATGGGGTGGGCTGCATGGTAGCTGGGTAGTCTCTGGCGGGGCTATTTCTTCGGCGCGCGAGTGTACAGGGTCGGGCCGGGCAAGGCCCATCAGTTGTAAAAGAGAGGCAAACATCACGATTCATTCAAGTCCTTGTTAATGCCTAGGCAAGACTCTTTGCCATGCCTTGCAGAAAAATATCCTGCGGCAGGTCGATGCCAATGAAAACCATTTTGCTGCAGGGCTTTTCGTCCTTGCCCCAAGTGGGGCCCAGGTCGCTGCCCATCAGCTGGTGCACGCCCTGAAAAATCACTTTACGGTCCGTTCCCTGCATATAAAGAACACCTTTGTAACGCAGCATGCGCGGGCCATAAACATTCACCACAGCCCCCAAAAAGTCTTCCAGCTTGGCCGGGTCGAAGGCACGGTCGGACCTGAAGACAAAACTCTTTACATCGTCGTCGTGGGCGTGATGATGGCCGTGCTGGTGTGACGGATGGTTGCAGCTCTCGCCCGGGGCGTGGTCATGATGGTCATGGTCATGCCCGGCGTGATCGTCTTCCTTGAGAAAATCCGGGTCAATGTCGAGCTTGGTATTGAGGTTAAAACCACGCAGGTCAAACACCTCGCTGAGTGCAACTTCACCAAAATGCACGGCTTTTTGTGGGGCCCGCGGGTTCATGTGCTTCAGGCGGTGTTTTAGATCGTCCACATCTTCAGCCGATACCAGGTCAGTCTTGCTGATGAAGATCTGGTCGGCAAAACCTACCTGGCGGCGCGCCTCCTGGCGATCATCGAGCTGTTTTTGCGCGTGTTTTGCATCGACCAGCGTCAGGATGGCGTCGAGCAGGTAGCTCTCGGCGATCTCATCGTCCATGAAAAGCGTTTGCGCCACCGGTCCGGGGTCGGCCACCGGTGGTCTCGATCACCACGCGGTCAAAGTCCAGCAGTCCCTGCCGCTTTTGGTGGCCAGCAGTTGCAGCGCTTCACGCAGGTCTTCGCGAATGGTGCAGCAGATGCAACCGTTGCTCATCTGGATGATCTGCTCTTTGGAGTCGGTCACCAAAATGTCGTTGTCGATGTTTTGTGTGCTTTATAGAAGGCAGCGAGTGTAACGATCCGGCGCTCTAGGTTTACTTGCGCATCACCACAAGACCCTTGAGGTACTCACCTTCGGGAAAGTTGATGGTCATCGGATGGTCTGGCGCGCCGCCCATGCGCTCATGAATATAGCCGTCCACCCCGGCATCGCAGCCGGCTGAGGCGACGATTTTGTGAAACAGATCGGCGCTGATGCCGCCTGAACAGCTGTAGGTGAACAAAACACCGCCTGGCACCAGCAATTTGAAGGCCAGGCGGTTGATGTCTTTGTAGGCCCGTGCGGCCCGATCGGCATGCGCCACGGTCGGCGCGAACTTCGGGGGGTCGAGCACGATGGCATCAAAGGTGTCGCCTTGCTCCACAAACTGGCGCAACGATGCGTTGACGTCGGCATCCATGAACCTGGCCCGGCTTGGTGCAAAACCATTCAGCGCTACGTTGGCTGCTGCTTTCTCAAGGGCCGGGCCGGATGAATCGATCGAGGTCACATGCGCTGCACCACCGGTGAGTGCCGCCACGGTAAACCCGCCGGTGTAGCAGTAGCAATTGAGCACACGCTCAAACTTCAGGCGCCGTGCGTAGTCCGCAAAACGCCGGCGGCTGTCACGCTGGTCCAGGTAAAAGCCGGTTTTGTGGCCGTCGGCGATGTTGAGCGCAAGCTGCCAGTCGTGTTCTTGCAGCAGCAAATCAACCGGGCCCCTGCCACGCAGCCAGCCGCTGCATTCTGGTAAGCCTTCCAGTGCCCGACTGCTGGCGTCGCTGCGCTCATACAGTTTGCTCAGCCCGGTAGCCTCAAGCAGGGCATCGGCGATCGTCTCTTTCCAGCGTTCGACACCGGCCGAGGTAAATTGCGCAACCAAGGTGTCGCCATAGCGGTCCACCACCAGCCCGGGCAGTCCGTCAGACTCGCCATGGACCAGCCTGACACCGTTGCTTTTTATGTTAAATCGTGCTCTAGCCCTTACCGAATAAGCGCAAGTCGCTATAAAAAAAGATGCATCAATGCGCTGAAACTCATCAAAACTCCAGACCCTGGCACGAATTTTGGAGCTGGGACTGAAGGCCGCCCAAGCCAAAAACTGACCCTCAGCCGACTCCACCCGCACCGTTTCACCCACATCAGCACCGCCGCGGCCTATGGCTGACTCGAACAACCAGGGGTGGCGGCGCAGCAACGAACGCTCTTTGGCAGGCTTGAGGCGAAGGACTTTCATGGCGACCCAGGCAAGCGCAGGCCCGCGGTCTGACTGGCTGCGCTTCTTAACAGGAAATTCAATAGGTGATGGACATCGAGGGTACGTCAACCCGGATCATGGGCTTGCCCAGGGCGGCGCTGACGGCAGCCACGTATTCGGCGGCCCACTTGGCATCGCCAAACAGCGCAGCACCCGCCGCTTGCGTGACCACCAGAATCTTGTCAGCGGTTAGCACTTTGCCACTGGCACGCAGTGGTTCGCATTCGAATGTGATGAACTGCTGATCGAGCCAGGCGCGCGCGGCATCGTGCGCCAGCACCGCACCGTCGGGCACGTGAAAAGAGAACTCATGACCCTTGTCCAACACCACACTGATTTGTTTTTGCATAAGTCACCCATTTAAAAAATTGCTACATGCCGCTATTTTGAACCACCAGACTTGAGGTGCGCGCGCGGATGCGCCGCATCATAGGCCTTGGCCAGGTGCCCAAAGTCGAGCCGCGTGTAAATCTGGGTGGTGCTGATGTTGGCATGACCCAGCAGTTCCTGCACACCACGCAGGTCACTGCTGGATTGCAGCACATGGCTGGCAAATGAATGGCGCAGCATGTGCGGGTGCACGGGCATGGCCAGCCCGGCATGCAAACTGCGCAGTTTCAGGCGCTGCCAGACTGACTGCGCACTCAACCGGGTGCCGCGCTGACCCACAAACAAAGCCATTTGATCTGGCCGCACTACTGGGGCAGCACTGATCGGCGTCAAGGCGCGCCTCGCAATTGACGGACTTTGATCGCGAACAGCCAGCCAGGCCTGCAGCGCTTGCACCGCTTTGGCACCGACGGGCACGATGCGGCGCTTGCTGCCCTTGCCCAGCACATGCGCCTCAGCAGCCTGCAAGTCAACCCAGCCGCGTGCGCCGTCACTGGCTTGCACGTCCAGGCCCGTCAGCTCGCCCAGCCGTAGTCCGCTGCCGTACAGCAGCTCGACCATGGCCGCATCTCGTGCCTCCAGCCAGGCGCTGGTGCCCTCACCCTGAAAACTGGCCAACTGCACGGCTTCATCCACGCCCAGTGCCTTGGGCAGGGGCTTGGCCGCCTTGGGTGCGCGCACGTCCAGCACCGGGTTGCAGGCAATCAGGCCCTCGCGGCCCAGCCAGGTATAAAAGCCGCGCCAGCCCGACAGGATCAGGGCGATGCCGCGGCCACTGCGCCCACCGGCATGCATCTGCGCCACCCAGCGCCGGATATGGCTGCTTTGTACCTGCTGCAAGCTGACACCGGCCACCTCTGCGTTGTGGCTGAGCTTTTCAAGGTCAAGGGTATAAAGCGCGAGCGTGCGCTGTGCCAGACGTTTTTCGAACTGCACATGGTCCAGGTAGCGCTGCACCAGCGCGTGGAAGGGGGCTGTGTTCAAAGGCTGACCCGGCATGACCGCAGCAGGGTTGTGCGTGTTCATTCAATGAGCCAGGGTGCCGCTGAGCCTAACGCAGCCGCGACAGCGCAGCACTGGACAGCTCGGCAATACGCCCCAAAAAGTCGGTACCCATGGTGCTGGCAAAGCGTTGGGCATCGGGCGAGGCCAGCACCAGCAGGCCAAACGCCGGGACGATGCCGCCACCGGGTTGACCCATCGCTTGCACGGCCCGCAGCGGCAAAATCGCCAGCGAGGTGGCCGCCTGCGGCTCAGGCAGCCAGCTGATGGCCTCCAAGCCGGTGTTGACACCGCAAAACGGCTCGGTCAGCGAGGTGGCAAACATCTTGGCGTCGTTGCTGACCCCGGTGGCAAAGTCGCAGCCGGCATAGGCCGGTGCCACACCCCAGACCTTGATGCCCACCTGCGGCACCGAAAACTGGTCGGCAATCTCGTCGGCCACCAGTTGCGGCAGTAGCAGCGGGTCGGTGTTGAGAAACAGACTGCGCGCCCACAGCAGCAGCTTGTCGGACAGCACCATGTTTTCATTGACGTTGCGAATCATGTCCATGATGCGCTGCTCCAGCATGCGGATCTTGTCGCGCAGCAAGCCGGCCTGGCGCTCTTGCAGGCTCACAGTGCGTTGGCTGTGCGGGCTCGACAGTTGCACCGCCGACAGCAAGTCGGCGTGGCGCACAAAAAAATCAGGCGTGTTGGCCAGGTAGTTGGCAATGTCGTCTTCGGTGATGGGGCTGCCGATAGCGCTGGGAAGTGTGGGTGTGTTGGGCATGGTTAAACCAGGTTGGGGAGTTCAATGTGACCGTCAAAAACATGGGTGGCCGCGCCGGTCAGCAGTACCGGACTGCCAGCGCCTTGCCAGGCAATCGTCAGGGTGCCGCCGTGCGTTTGCACATCCACGCAGGCGTCAAGCAAGCCAAGCCGGATGCCTGCCACCACCGCCGCGCAGGCCCCGGTGCCGCAGGCCAGTGTTTCACCCGCACCGCGCTCGTACACGCGCAGGTGCACATGGCCTCGGTCAACCACCTGCATAAAGCCAACATTCACACCGCGCGCAAAAGCGCTAAGGTTTTGAATGGCCGGACCCAGGCGCAGCACCGGTGCTGTGCCGACATCGTCCACCAAGGTCACGGCGTGGGGGTTGCCCATCGAAACAAGCGCTACATTAATCATAGTAGGTTGCGATTTATCTGTAAGGGCTAGAGGCCATAGATGCCATAAACCTGTGGGGATAGGCACAACGCCATTGGGATCGAACGGCAGCCGTGCCAATTCAAAATCAGGGGCTTCCATATCGACGGTCACGCGGCCATCCGCCTGCCACTGCAGTTGCAGCACGCGGTTCATGGTTTGCACCGTCACGCATTCTTTGGTGCTCAGGCCCTGGCGACGTACAAAGGCCATGAAGCAACGCGCGCCGTTGCCACAATGCTCGACTTCATAGCCGTCCGCGTTGTGGATGACATACGAAAAATCAATGCCGGGCGCGTCGGATGAGCGCACCGTCAAAATCTGGTCCGCACCCACGCCAAAGTGGCGGTCACCCAAAAAACGATAGTGCTCAGCCCTTAGCCCATAACGGGTACGGGTCTCATCGAGCACCACAAAGTCGTTGCCGGCACCCTGCATCTTGGTAAACGGAATTTGCATGGGGGATGATTATCTGCGAGCGCTGGGTGGACGATATGACCGCGTCAGGCCGGAAAGCTGACATGGCCTTTGTCGGAGATGACGACAAACTGGGTTTTTTCGAGATCGGCAATCACTTCACCGACGATGTTGGCGTCGGTGGTGGTGCCTTGTAGCAAGGACTTGATGACGGCTAGAAGGCTGGACTTGCGGTTGGGTTTGTTGGCCATTTTTTGCAAATTGGTGCGCACATGGCGCAGCGCTTTGTCGTGGTCTTGTTTGGTTAAGGGCTTTGGGCCGGCATCCGCTGCTTTGACCACAGCACTTGTAGCCGGCTTTACTGTTTTGGTGGCGGTGGTGCGGGTCTTTTTAGCCGCTGGTGTCTTGGCCGGAGTCGGCAGTTTTAGGGCTGCACCTGCATTGCTGGCTGCCGAGGGTTTCTTGACCGTCGGTGTTTTCCTGGCACCTTTACCCACTGGCTTCAATGAGGCGGCAGGCAAGGCCTTTGGTTTGGGTAATGGCGAAATGGGTGCTTTTTGGGCTGGCACTGGCAGTTTCTTGGCCGCTGGCCGCTTTGGTGGTGCAGACGCTGGCTGGGCATTGCTGGCGGGCGCTGCTGGTGCCACTTTTGCCTTTTGGGCTAAGGCCTTTTTAGTCGGAGCTGATGTTTTTTGAAAGCCGATTTGCTGCACCGAAAAGCCCAGTGTGCGGGCGTGTTCCAGCATCGGCCCGTAGCCCAGGTCGTTGGAAATCACCACAAAATGGGCCTTGGGGCTGCGTGACGCCACGTAACCAATGTAAAACGACAAATGAAAATCCAGCGCGTTTTTACCCGGTCTCTCAATTGGCACCAGGGTGACGCGCTGTCCCCATAACGCCTGATGGGCTGCCGCGTTTTTTTGGTTCTGACCGTGGAACACCCAGACGTCCGTCACATCGGGCACGAGTTGGAGGATGTCCTGGTCTTTGGGTTGAACGTTTTCCCAGTCCACAAACACATGGGTTGGGGACTGGGTGGGCTCTGGGCTAACCGTCAGGGCTGGCTCAATCTGAATAGCGGGCAGGTGTTTGGCGGCGTTTTTTAACCATTTGTGCGCCACCGCTTCAGGCAAGTCAATGGCGCAGTGGTCGGCCACTTGCAGCAGGTAGAGCAGTACATCAGCCACCTCGTCAGCAATGCGCTCTTTGGTGGCCGGGTACAGGTGCGCGGCTTGTGACTGTTCGGGCGTGAGCCACTGAAAGATCTCCACCAGCTCGGCGGCCTCCACCATCAGCGCCGAACTCAGATTTTTGGGTGTGTGAAACGGCTGCCAGTTGCGCGCGGCTGCGAAGTTGCGCAATTCATGCTGCAGGGTTTTGATGTCCATGGGGCTCCCTTGGTGTTGCGGTGATTTTGACCTCTGGCCCTTGAGAGGTGTGCGGTGGGCGCTATTGATTTTGATAATTTTATGCCAATTCTCAGTTGCCAGTTGCCTAGGTTGCTGGATGCGGTTCTCGGGACGCAGGACGGCGCGGCACTCAGCTCCGCGGCTGTCCCCCGCCCTTCGGGCTCCTCCTTGATGCCGCTGCGCTGAGCGCCGCGCCGTCCTGAGTCCGGACAGAATTGTTGTGAGTTCAGTGGGTGCACCCGCTGTGCCCCGGCTCCGGTTGATCCATTCTGTATTGAGGAGTGTTGTATGCATTTCTGCAAACTAAATGGCCTACCAGTGTGATCGTCAACATCGGGCAGGATTTGGCGATGCCCGGCGCAGCCCAAATCACCCGAATCTGGAGCCCATTTGCACCAAGAGTGTGAACACCGCAAGAACACTGCCGGTGCGATACTTGCTCTCCAAGTGACTTCAAAGTCCTGCATATTTGGTGACTGTAGCCAATTAACTTTTCAGAAGGAAGCCGCATGAACCCCACTCTTCAACCCCTCCAGCATTTGGGCAGGTTTGAACGCCTTCAGTTGGTGGAGGACCTGTGGGATGAGTTTGCCGCCGAGGCGGGCCTGGAGAGTCGCCCCAAGGTTCTTGAAGAGTTGCAGCGCCGGGTGGATTGGCGCGATACCCATCCGGGCCAAGGTAAGAGTCTGGTCCAGATTGCCCAAGCGCTCGGTGTGCGCTTGTGAGTTGGCAAGTCGTTTTTGAAGCCCCCGCTCAGGCCGAAATTGCCGAGGCTTTTGACTGGTACGAACAAAAGTCCTAGGGTTTGGGTGGTGATTTTTTGCGAGCAATCGCAGCGGCAGAAGAGCAACTCACCCGCAATCCACAAGCCTATCCCGCTGCTGTTGGCCGATTTCGCCGTATCTTGCAGCGGCGATTTCCGTATGCGCTGCACTTTGAATTGCTGGAGGGCGAGCAGGTGTCTGTGCTGGCTTGGCTGAACTATAGGCGCGATCCCGCGCGTTGGCCCGGGAATTAGGTGTGCATGCGGTGGCATCTGCCATCATTTTGATGCAGCTTTCCTGCAGGGCATATGGTGGCAAAAAGTGCGTCTGTACATTGCTGAATAAGCACTGGTCGCTGCGATATCGATAGCTTTCGGTTTGTAGCTTAAAGATGACGGCTTGTCCTTGGCAGGGACTCAAGCCTAGGCCACGGGACGCAGGACGGCGCGGCACTCAGCTCCGCGGCTGTCCCCCGCCCTTCGGGCTCCTCCTTGATGCCGCTGCGCTGAGCGCCGCGCCGTCCTGCGTCCGGACAGGCTGAGTGATGGCAACGGTTTTCCATTCCTTAAATAACCACACTGACGGTACTTGATGACACTGGGGTAAATGGTGCAGCGTGGAACTGGGGTTTTGCCAAATCAAGGGGGAGCGCGAAGGGTGGGGGACATTCGCGGAAACATTTGCCCCTGTGTCATGAGCGCTCAAGCTGGTACTACCCGACTGGTCATCTGCCCCCGCAACACCCCATCATGTTCGACACTTGATCAGCCTCGTTCGACAGATGCACCGATTTGAGGCACCTGCTTGTCATATCGTTCGCCATTAAACTAGCACATTCACTGCCTTTGCATGCTATAAATTTTGAGGCATTTCATGTAGATGAATGTTGGGCCCAAGCCACTTTTCATGCATAAACAGCTCGTCATACCCCATTTGATTCCCAGCGCGACCTGGCGTATCCGGCACATACCGCTACCGTGCCGCCGGGCAGTGCCATTCCACCAGACAGATGCCCTGTAATGCCGCCTTTGATGACCGAAACCGCACCTACTCCCGCGCCAGGCCTGCTCGACCACCGGCTGCACACGCTACCCGCGCTGCTGTTGCTGACCGCGTTGCTGCTACTGCCAACCTTGGCGCTGGCGTTGGCGCAAGACTTTTACATTGGGGTGGCCAGCCGCATTCTTATTTTTGCGCTGGCAGCCACCAGCCTGAATCTGATTCTGGGTTTTGGCGGCATGGTCAGCTTTGGCCATGCCGCGTTTGTGGGTGTCGGGGCTTACGCCGTGGGCATATTGATGCAGCATGGTGTGACCTCGGCCTGGCTGGCCTGGCCGCTGGCTTTTGTGGCTGCTGGCTTGTTTGCCCTGCTAATCGGGGCCATCAGCCTGCGCACCCAGGGTGTTTACTTCATCATGATCACGCTGGCCTTTGCGCAGATGCTGTATTACCTGATGGTGTCGCTCAAGACCTACGGTGGCGATGACGGCCTGACGCTGCCGGGGCGATCCAGCACCGGTGTGGGCCTGGATTTGAGTCAGGACAGCACGTTTTACTACGTGGTGCTGGGGCTGGCCGTGGCTGTGTTTCTGATGTTGCAACGCTTGCTCAATTCGCAGTTTGGTCATGCACTGCAAGCCATCCGAGAAAACGAGCCACGCATGGCAGCCATAGGTTTTTCGGTCTACCGGTTCAAGCTCAGCGCATTTACCCTGGCGGGCGCCTTGGCCGGACTGGCAGGCGCCCTGCTGGCCAATCAGGGCGGGTTTGTCGGGCCGTCCATGATGCAGTGGAGCCAGTCGGGCATGCTGATGGTCATGGTGATTCTGGGCGGCGTCGGGCATCTTTACGGCGGGTTTGTCGGTGCCGTGGTGTTTTTGGTGCTGGAAGAAGCCATGAGCACCTATACCATTCACTGGCAGCTGGGTCTGGGTGCCGCCTTGCTGGCCGTGGTGTTGCTGGCACCCAATGGACTGTTAAGCCTGCGCCGCAGAGTCTCACACAAGACACCAAAGGGTAAGCCATGACGCATGCCACCTTGCTGCATGTCGATGGCCTGGTCAAGCGCTTTGGCGGTCTGCTGGCCACTGACCATGCCCACCTGGAGGTACTGGCCGGTGAGATTCATGCCTTGATTGGTCCCAACGGTGCCGGCAAAACCACACTGATTCACCTGATTTCCGGTGCGCTGGCACCCGGCGCCGGTCGGGTGCACTTTGACGGCATGGACGTCACCCACATGCCCATGCCAGCGCGGGTTGGTCATGGGTTGGCGCGTTCCTACCAGATCACCAGCATTTTCAAACGCCTGTCGGTGATCGACAACGTGGCCTTGTCAGTGCAGGCCCATGCCGGCAACAGCTTTAACTTCTGGCAGCCGGCGCGGCGGGATGCCGAGCGCTTTGAAATGGCGGCCGACGTGGTGGCGCGTGTTGGTCTGGCGGCCCAGATGCACCGTATTGCCGGCGCTTTGTCGCACGGCGAGCAGCGCCAGCTTGAAGTGGGCCTGGCGCTGGCCACCCGGCCCAAATTGTTGTTGCTGGATGAGCCCATGGCCGGCATGGGTCCCGATGAGTCCGAGCGCATGCTGGAGCTGTTGCAAAGCCTGCGTGGCGAGACCACGCTGCTGCTGGTGGAGCACGACATGAACGCGGTGTTTCGGCTGGCCGACCGCATTTCGGTGCTGGTCTATGGCCGTGCGATCGCCTGTGGTACGCCCGCTGACATTCGAGCGCACCCCGAGGTGCGCCTGGCTTACCTGGGCGACGACGAAATGGCCACGTCATGACTGCGCTGTTAGAAGTTGAAGGCTTGCAGACGGCTTATGGCGCTAGCCAAGTGTTGTTTGACATCACTTTTTCTGTGCAGGCAGGCCAGACCGCCACGCTGCTGGGGCGCAACGGCATGGGCAAAACCACCACGGTGCGTTCCATTTTGGGGTTGACGCGCGCGCTGGCGGGTACCGTGCGTTTTCGGGGCGAACGTATCGAGCACCTCACGCCCGACCGCATCGCCCGCATGGGGCTGGCGGTGGTGCCTGAAGGTCGCCAGATTTTCCCCAACCTGTCGGTGAAAGAAAACCTGCAAGCCTTCGCAGCCAACCGCAATGCCTGCGCCCAACCCTGGACACTGGATGCGGTGTTTGCGCTGTTTCCGCGTCTGGCGGATCGCGCCCGCAACATGGGGAACCAGCTCTCGGGTGGCGAGCAGCAAATGCTGGCGATTGGCCGCGCCCTCATGACCAACCCGCATTTGCTGATTTTGGATGAAGCCACTGAAGGCCTGGCGCCCCTGGTGCGCGAGGAAATCTGGCACTGTCTCGACCAGTTGCGAGCCCACGGGCAGACCATTCTGGTGATTGACAAATACGTGCAGCGTCTCATCAAGCTGGCCAATCAGCACACCATCATCGAGCGTGGTCAGGTGGTGTGGCAAGGCAATTCGACCCAGTTGGCGGCTGACCCGGGTTTGTGGCAGCGCTATATTGGCGTCTGAGCAGGCTCAGGCCTCACAACCCGCACATCGCCGGGCAGAATCCCGCCGCACGCTTATGCAGAAAGGTCTTCCATGCCATCGCTCTACCGCGACTTTGAAACTCAGGCGCAGATTGACGCCCAATACAACCCGGCGCTAAAGCTGCCAGACATCACGGCGCCGGGCCGGCATTACGCGCAGCAGTCAGCCCTGGCCCGCGCCCAGTTGCGTGGCGTGCTGGATGTGCCGTATGGCCCGACGCTGGCCGAGACACTCGATATTTTCCCGGCGGACCTGCCGGGCGCGCCGGTGTTTGTGTTCCTTCATGGGGGCTACTGGCGGGCGCTGTCGTCCAAAGATTTCAGTTGTATTGCCCTTGGCCTGCAACCGCTGGGCATCATCACGGTCGTGGTCAACTATGCGCTGTGTCCATGGGTGACGATTGACGAAATCACCCGGCAGGTGCGTGCTGCCGTGGCCTGGACGCATCGCAACATTGCCCAATTTGGGGGTAACCCGGCGCGAGTGGCCTTGGGTGGACATTCCGCCGGGGGCCACCTAACGGCCATGTGCCTGCAAACCCGTTGGCATGACGATTATGGTTTGCCGCAAGATCCGCTGGCAGCAGCGGTGTTGGTGAGCGGCATTTACGACATTGCGCCGCTGCGCTACAGCTACCTGCAGCCAATGATCCAGTTGGATGAAGGCATCATTCGCCGAAACTCACCACTGTTTTCCGTTCGGCCATGCGCCACGCCCATCTGGGTGAACTGGGGTGACGAAGAAAGCGCCGAATTCGCCCGGCAGGCTAGCAGCTTTCATCAGGCCTGGCTGGCCGTTGGCAACCGGTCAGAGTTGAGTGCCTTGCCACAGGCCGACCACTATCGGGCGATTCATGGTTTTGAGCATGCCGACAGCCCCTTGTGTCAATGGCTGGCACACCAACTGGCTGTTTGACGATTGCTTAGTGCCTAAATTGCCTCTAGCCCTTGTTAGCTATGCGCCGCTAGCTACGTTAAAAATAGCGTTATTGGGCATTGCGCACAGGGCGTCCATTGACGGGTTGCACCGGGCGCGCGTTATTGGGATACAACTGCTGAAACAGCCGGATCTGGTCTTTGCTGATCTGGGACGACTGCTTGAGCACCATCCACAACACACCTTCAGTGCATGGCGGCGTGGTCAGTGAGCCCATGAACTGAAAGTAGCGCTGGTCTTTGGGCAGCAACTCGTTCATGTCCAGAATGTCCAGGGGCAAACGCACCCGGTCATTGGCGTCCAGCGGCATGTAAGTCCAGACCTTGTTGATCAGGGCATTGGCGGCACCGGGGTCCAGCAACACCGCCACGACCGCCAGCTGGCCGTCGCTGCTTTTATGCACCAGATGCGCGACCATGGCGGCGTTGCGGTAGTTGATCTGCTCCTCAGAGGGTGCATGAAAGTGAAACTGCAGCAGTTTGTAGACCGTGCCACGTACACGCAGTGTGTTTTCGCCCTGCACATCCACCTGAATCGTGTGGCCATTGTTGACCACAACCCCATTGGACGGCGTGTAGTTGAACAT
Source organism: Candidatus Rhodoferax mariagerensis (assembly GCA_016719055.1). GTDB lineage: Bacteria > Pseudomonadota > Gammaproteobacteria > Burkholderiales > Burkholderiaceae_C > Rhodoferax > Rhodoferax mariagerensis. The sequence goes on from JADKAW010000050.1 coordinate 17,967, forward strand.
CAAGGGCTCTGCCGGGCCGTGCAGGGTACCTGAGTCTTCAATGTTGATGGGAGACTGACGTTTGCCAATGGCGCACACATTGAACTCGGGTTTGAGCTTGCCCCAGGCTTGCGGGCCGGTTTCACCCTCGTAAGACCAATGCACTTCGCCACCATGGGCATCCGTGCCGGCCTCGTGACCAGTCAGTGCTGCCGCTTTGGCCTTGATGTAATCACGACTGGCGCGTGGGTTGACCACAGCTGGTGTGTGAGCCGGCGCTTTCTTGGCGGCCGGTGCTGGCGCGTGATCCATCGCCGCTGGTGCCGCCGCAGCCGTGCCATGGCCGTCCGCTGCGCTGCCGGCGGGTTTGAATGGTGGCTTGTCGGTGATGACCAGCTTCAGGTTCTTTTTGTCGATCAGGTTGTCTTTGAGCGCCTTTTTCAGGTCGGTCCCCAGAGTCTGTGTTTCTGTGGTTGTCGCTGCCGCGGAGGCACTTTTGGCGGGTGCTTTGCTGGCTGCAGGTGCAGCTTCAGCGCTATGGTCAACCGTTGCTGCGCGGCTGACTGAGCTTGCGCACAGCGCCAGAGCGGCGATCATGCAAACCGACAGGCCCTCACGCAGCCAGGTCGTGAGATGTGGCAAAACCATCGAAGCAGAGCGGGGAACATTTTTCATGGCAATACAAGGACGCTAAGGTGTCCCGGAAATAGTCTTTTATGTCATCTTATCGGCACAAGCTGGCACCGGCTTGAATCACGGGCGCTATAGTGCCAAGCTTGTCCAGCATCCGAGCCTGCCGTGAGCATTCAAACCGACGATTTTTCCGCTGCGCCATCCCGGCGTGTGGTGTCCAACGCCCCGGCCTCGCCCAACGAAGAGGCCATCGAGCGTGCCTTGCGTCCCAAACTGATGGACGAATACGTGGGCCAGGCCAAGGCGCGTGAGCAGCTTGAAATTTTCATCAGTGCCGCCAAGATGCGCAGCGAGGCGCTCGACCACGTGCTGCTGTTTGGCCCACCAGGCCTGGGTAAAACCACGCTGAGCCACATCATTGCCCATGAACTCGGCGTGAACTTGCGCCAGACCAGTGGCCCGGTGCTTGAAAAACCCAAGGACCTGGCCGCGCTGCTGACCAATCTGGAAAAAAACGATGTGCTGTTCATCGACGAAATACACCGCTTAAGCCCGGTGGTCGAAGAAATTCTGTACCCAGCCCTGGAAGACTACAAGATTGACATCATGATTGGTGAGGGCCCGGCCGCACGCAGCATCAAGCTCGATTTGCAGCCCTTTACCCTGGTGGGTGCCACCACACGCGCCGGCATGCTGACCAACCCGCTTCGTGACCGTTTTGGCATTGTGGCGCGGCTGGAGTTTTATACGCCCGAAGAGTTGGCGCTGATCGTCAAGCGCAGCGCCGGCTTGCTCAATGTGCCCACCGATGAAAAAGGCGGCTTTGAGATCGCGCGACGCTCACGCGGTACGCCGCGCATTGCCAACCGGTTGCTGCGCCGGGTGCGTGACTATGCTGACGTGAAAGGTGCCGGCGCCATCACGCTGGACATTGCCAACCTGGCGCTGGCCATGCTTGATGTTGACCCGCAAGGTTTCGATTTGATGGACCGCAAGCTGCTGGAGGCCGTGATTCACCGTTTTGATGGCGGCCCGGTCGGGCTCGACAACATTGCGGCCAGCATTGGCGAAGAGCGCGAGACGATTGAAGACGTGATTGAGCCCTACCTGATTCAGCAGGGTTATCTTCAGCGCACGCCGCGTGGGCGCATCGCCACACTGGCAGCGTACCGGCATTTGGGCGTTACACCCAAAAGCACAGGCGACGGTTTGTTGTTCAGTGAGGGTGCGTTGTAAACCTGGCGGCAGGTCTTGCCTCCTGTGAGGCAGTTCAAACGGTATGTGCGCGAACGAACAGACCGACTGTGCATCGCCCCTTAATCTGAGCACTTCGCAGTAAAAACTGCTTGCGAAATCTCAAATTAAAGGAAAAATCATGAAAAAGCCAGTCACCAATTTTGGTGCAATTGCGGTCGCGACCTGTGTGTTGTTTGGTGTCAACGTCATGGCACAAACTGTGTCGGCAAGTGATTTCAGCGCCGGCAAAACCCGCATCAAGGCGCAATACAAGGCAGACAAAAATGCTTGCGCCACACTGGCCAGCAACGCCAAGGACATTTGTGTGGCCCAGGCCAAGGGCAAGGAAGACGTGGCGCTGGCAGAGCTTGACAACAGTTACAAACCCACCCTGAAAAGTCAGCACAAGCTAAGCGTTGCCAAAGCCGAGGCCATTTACGAAGTCGCCAAACAACAGTGCGACGACCTGGCTGGCAATCTCAAAGACGTTTGCATCAAGGAAGCCAAAGCCGCGCTGACAGCAGCCAAGGCGGACGCCACAGCGAAAATGAAAACCTCGGCTGCCAACACCACCGCCAGCGACAAAACAGCTGCCGCACAAGCCCGGGCCAGCAGCGAAGTCAGGAGGTCCGCGCTGATGCTTCCGCCGACAAGCGTGCTGCGTTATACAAGGTTGAAAAAGAAAAATGTGATGCCTTTGCATCCACTGCCAAGGACAACTGCCTAGCCGATGCCAAAAGCAACTTCGGCAAGCTGTAACGGGCATCACCCCTTAACTTGAATAGGAGCCCCGCCATGCTGCACTACGCTGTTGTTTTTTTGTCATTGCACTGATTGCTGCCTTGTTCGGCTTCGGTGGCATCGCCGCCAGTGCCGTGGGTATCGCCAAGATCCTGTTTGTTGTTTTCGCCATTCTGGCAATCGCCAGCTTCATTTTCGGATCGCTCAAAAATCGCTGAAACCAGTGACTTGGGGCGTTTTGTCCCAATAGTTGGTTACTCCTTTTCATCTCAACATCTCCAAGGAATCATCATGTTTCTCAACAAACCTGTCGAACAGTCCAGTAGTCTTATCGAACAAGCCTCTCAGTCTGCTGATCAAGCCATCAAATCGACCCAGCAAGCCGCCAATGAAGCGTTGCAAACCCTGACTGAAGCCATGCAGGACTTGCGTCACCAAGCCACTCCTGTGGTGGAGCGCGCGGCCGACAGCGTCAGTGCATTCGCACATCGCGGTGTGGACAGTGTGCGCGAAACATCGCACCAGTTGCGCGTCAAGGCCATGCATGCCTCAGAAAATACCGCAAATTACATCCGGCATGAGCCTGTGAAATCGGTGTTGATCGCGGCCGCCACGGGTGCCGCCCTGATGGCGTTGATCAGCCTGGTCAGCCATTCCCGCAACCGTAGTTAGACCGCTGTCAGTTGTCGTCAATGCACCCCCTGCTTGCCCTGCTCGCAACCCGGCCACAATTGCTGGTCGACCATGCACAGGCTTACACGGCACTTTTCAATGAAGAGTTTGACCTAGCCCGTGCATCGTGGCAGCGCAGGTGCTGCTGCTGCTGGTTGCCCTGGGTTGCTTGAGTGTCGCTGCGGTGCTTGCCGGCGTGGGACTGATGCTGTGGGCCATTTGCCCAGTGCTGCCAACCCAGGCACAGTGGGTTTTGCCAACCACGCCATTGGCACCCTTGCTGGTGGCTTTTATCTGTCTGATGATGGCCAGGCGCGCAGCGCGTAAAGACGCATTTGCAAACCTGTGCAGGCAGATCGGCGCTGACATGGCCATCCTGCGCGCAGTGGGTTCATCATGAGTTCGGGCCCAAGTGCCTGTGAGCGGCTGGCACGGTCAAGAGAACGTTTGCAGCATGCTCTGCGCGATGTCGGATCAGGGCCAAAAGAGGATAGCGCGGAGCGCCCTGAGTGTCTAGATAGTTTCGCCACAGAATGGCTGACGCAGTTTAAAGCCGTGCCCGGGGCAAATTTGCTGGTGATGCTGATGGGTGACTGGTGGGCAAAGCAGCCTGTGCGCGTGGCCATGAGCCTGGCCGCAGAAGCCACCAAGGGGGCGTTGCAGCCAATGGCGCAAAAACATCCGTTTCGTCTGGCGGCCATCGCCGCAGTGTCGGGTGCAGCGTTGGTGGCCTTGCGCCCCTGGCGCTTGATCTCAATGTCTGCACTTATGGGTGGATTGTTGCCAAAGATTGTTGCAGAAGTCCTGCGAATTTCCCCAGATCAGGCCCGACCAAAGCCCTCATAACATCAGTAAAGCGGATGTTTCCTACACACCCACCCGCGCCAGACCCGGCGCATCGCGAAAATCGGGCGCTGCCAGTCATGCTGGCCGTGGCGACTCTTGCGCTGTGCTACATCCTGCTTCCTTTTTTTGGCGCGATCATGTGGGGTTCGATCATTGCGCTGTTGTTCAAGCCGCTATACCGTTGGTTATTGCCTCATGTCAGTCATCGGCCCAATCTTGCCGCACTGGTGACGCTGCTATTCGTGCTGCTGATTGTGGTGCTGCCATTGGCCTTGGTTGCGGCCTCACTGGTGCGCGAAGCGGCCATGGTTTACCAACGGTTGCAATCGGGTGACCTCCATCCGGCGCAGTATTTTCACGGTCTGTATGACGCTTTGCCTGACTGGGTGACAGCGCTGCTGGATCGATTTGGACTGGTCAGTTTCAGCACCTTGCAAAACCGCCTGACAGCGGCGTTGACGCAAGGTACCCAGTTCATTGCCACCCAGACCTTCAGCCTGGGGCAGAACACCTTTGAATTTTTAGCCAGCGTGTTTATCACGCTTTACCTGTCATTTTTTTTGATCCGCGATGGCAATGCCGTCGTGCACGCCATTTGGGAGGCCGTACCGCTGGCCGGCGCGTACAAACAGGCTTTGTTGGTGAAATTTACCACGGTCATTCGTGCCACCGTCAAGGGCAATCTGCTGGTCGCTGCCATTCAGGGGGCGCTGGGTGGCGTCGGGTTTTGGCTGCTGGACGTCAGTGGCGCCCTGCTGTGGGCGGCGATGATGGCTTTTTTGTCGTTGCTGCCGGCCGTGGGTGCCGGGCTGGTCTGGGTGCCGGTGGCGATTTACTTTCTGCTGGCAGGTGCTCTTTGGAAAAGTCTGGCATTGGTGGCCTATGGCGTGCTGGTGATCGGGTTGGTGGACAACTTGCTGCGACCCATTCTGGTGGGCAAGGACACACACATGCCTGACTATGTGGTGATGATCACCACGCTGGGAGGCATGGCAGTTTTTGGCATCAATGGCTTTGTGCTCGGGCCAGTGATTGCCGCCATGTTCATGGCGGTGTGGTACATCCGCATCGAGACTCAAACCGGCGTGATCCCGCGACAGGTCATCACCGAAAAAGCGCCGACTATCCTGGAAAACGTTCCGGCAACCCGGCATGCACCATGAAATATAAAGACTACTACCAGACGCTGGGTGTGCCACGCAATGCCGATCTGGACCAGATCAAGCAAGCCTATCGCAAACTGGCACGCGCGCATCACCCGGACATGTCCAAAGCGCCGGACGCTGAGGCGCGTTTCAAGGACGCTGCCGAGGCCTATGCCACGCTGAAAGACCCTGTCAAGCGCGCGGCCTACGATGAGTTGGGTCAACCACAAGCAGGCGCCGAATTTGCGCCGCCACCGCATTGGCGCGAGGACTTTGCCGCCGACGGAGCCGCCTTTGAAGACCTTGACCTGGCAGATTGGCTGGCCGCCTTGGGGCGTGGACCGCGCGGAGCCTCTGCCGCGGCCATGCCGACCAAAGGCCGTGACTACGAAAGTGCCATTACCATCCCCTTGGGCGATGCTCGTCGGGGCTCAACCGTCCATCTGAACCTGGCGGACGAGGCCGGCGAGCGCACGCTACAGGTCACCATTCCGCCGGGCGTGCGCCAGGACCAGAAACTGCGATTGCGCGGCAAAGGTGGCAAGGGCCACAACGGCGGGTCCGATGGCGACATTTACCTGCACATTGCACTGGCACCCCACGCCGTGTTTCGACCAGACGGGCTGGACTTGTATTTTGATTTACCACTGGCACCCTGGGAAGCTGCTTTGGGTGCCGAGGTCGAGGTGCCCACGCTCGATGGTTCGGTGCTGCTGACCATCCCTGCCGGTACACGCGCAGGACGCAAGCTACGCCTGCGCGGACGTGGTCTGGCCGACGGTCACAGCGATATTTATGCCCTGGTTCACATCGACGTGCCAGCCACCCTGACCGAACCAGAGCGAGCGCTGTACCAGGAACTGGCCCGTATTTCACCCTTTAATCCGCGCATGCCTGCACCCAAGGAGAACCCCGTATGACCCAAGAACAAACTGAGTGGCGCTGGCTGGACACTCGGGAGACGGTCACGTCCGCCGAACTGGCCAACTGCTGTGGCATGAGCGAGGCCGAACTCGATGAGTTGGTGGACTACTGTGCTCTGGTGCCACTGCCCCCAAGCGACCAGGAACGCGTCTTCAGTGCTCAGTGGGTTGTACCATTGCGCCATGCTTCCAAATTGCGTATTGACTTTGATCTGGACATATTTACCGTGGCCATCTTGCTGGGCAGCCTGAACCGCATCGAGGTGCTGGAGCGCCAGGTGCATTCGTTGCAGGCGCAACTGCCAACGCCACTGCGATCCAGCAGGGGGCTGTGATGGGTCATCCGCCAACGCCATAGATGTCATGGATCAACAAACCTGGCATCAGCGTGAGCTGCAAGCGCTATTCGATGAGCAGGCGGTCGACCCGGCCCAAGGACTGTCGCAGGATGAAGTGGCGCGGCGCCAGCAAATTCACGGCCCCAATGAATTAAAAAACCTGACCGAGCGTGGCCCGCTGGCTTTACTGGCAGCTCAGTTCACCGACTTTATGGTGCTGGTGCTGCTGGCGGCCGCCGCGTTGTCGGGCATCATTGGCGACCTGATCGACACCCTGGCCATTCTGGTGATTGTGGTGCTCAATGCCGTGATTGGTTTTGTGCAAAGCTGGAGAGCCGACCGGGCCATGGCAGCGCTGCAAGAGCTGGCCACCGTCCAGGCCACCGTCTTGCGCAGTGGGCAGGTCCAGGTGGTGCCAGCGCCCGCCCTGGTGCCTGGCGACATTGTGTTACTGGAGGCCGGCAACCAGATCCCTGCGGATTTGCGTCTGATTCACGTCGCACAGTTACAGGTTGACGAATCAGCCCTGACCGGTGAATCGGTCACTGTGGCCAAACAAACAGCGGCGCTGCCAGAGGCGGTCAACCTGGCGCTGGGCGACCAGGTCAACATGGCCTTCAAGGGCACAACAGCCACACTTGGTCGTGCACGCGGGCTCACTGTGGCAACCGGCATGGGCACCGAGCTCGGCAAGGTGGCAAAGCTAATGGACCAAGAAGACCGCAGTACCCCCTTGCAAAACCGGCTGGCCGCTTTTGGCAAGAGGCTGGCCGTGGCCGTGATGGGCATCTGTGTGCTCATTTTTGTGGCGGGCGTTTGGCGCGGTGAGGCCCCGCTGCTGATGGCGTTGACCGCCATCAGCCTGGCAGTTGCCGCCATTCCCGAGGCCTTGCCCGCTGTGGTCACGGTGCTGCTGGCGCTGGGGGCTCGGCGCATGGTGGCAGTGCACGCGCTGGTGCGGCGCCTGCCCTCGGTAGAAACCCTGGGCTCTGTCACCACCATCTGCACTGACAAAACCGGTACCTTGACACAAAACAAGATGCATGCCGAGCGGGTGTGGACCGGTGGCCAGACCTGGGAGCCAGACCAACCCGAGCCCGGCCCGCTACACCTTGAAGCGCTGCGTGCAGCCGCCTTGTGCAACGATGCGCATTACAACAGCGGCGCTGACACCTCCCGAGACTGGCAGGGTGACCCCACTGAAACAGCGCTGGTCATGGCAGCGCTGGCCGCCGGTCTGAACAAGCTGCAGCTTGATGCCGAGTGGCCTCGCCTGCAGGAACAGCCGTTTGACTCGGAGCGCAAACGCATGAGCACCTTGCACCGCAGCCTCTCGGGGTATGTTGCCTACACCAAGGGCGCACCAGAATCGGTGCTGACCTGCTGCGAATCACAATGGACACCCGGTGGCGCAACACCATTGAACACAGAATTGGTCATGGCGCAGGCCAATTCGCTGGCGGCGCAGGGCCTGCGTGTGCTGGCATTGGCACGGCGTGACTTTGCCGAGCCACCTGCTATTGACAAGTCAGACAAGCCAGACACACTTGAGAGTCACCTGCAGTTTCTAGGACTGATCGCGCTGATTGACCCACCGCGTGCTGAGGCGGCTGCCGCGGTGCGCGACTGCATCGCGGCCGGCATCACGCCAGTGATGATCACGGGTGACCACCCGGCCACAGCACTGGCCATTGCACACCGACTAGGTATTGTCGACAACATCCAGGCAAAGGTGCTGACTGGTCAAGACCTGGCCGCATTGGACGATGCAGCTTTGCTGGCACGTGTGGCCCGGGTGCGGGTCTATGCCCGGGTCGACCCGTCGCAAAAAATCCGCATCGTCGAAGCCTTGCAGAGCCAGGGACAGATCGTGGCCATGACCGGCGACGGCGTCAACGATGCGCCGGCGCTGAAACGCGCCGACATTGGCATCGCCATGGGCAAGGGCGGCACCGATGTGGCGCGTGAGGCGTCCAGCATGGTGCTGCTGGACGACAACTTTGCCACCATCGTCGCAGCAGTGCGCGAAGGGCGGCGCATTTACGACAATATCCGAAAATTCATCCGCTACGCCATGACTGGTAATTCGGGTGAGATCTGGACGCTGTTTCTGGCACCGCTGCTGTTGCTGCCGATCCCGCTGCTGCCGATTCATATCTTGTGGGTCAACCTGGTGACCGACGGGCTACCGGGCCTGGCGCTGGCGGCGGAACCGGCCGAGCGCGGTGTGATGCAGCGCCCACCCCGGGCACCGTTAGAGAGCCTGTTTGCCAATGGCATGTGGCAGCATATTCTGGGCGTCGGCTTGCTGATTGGCGGCCTGTGTTTGGGCGTGCAGGCCTGGGCCCTGGCCACCGGCCATGCCCATTGGCAAACCATGGTGTTTACCGTGCTGACCCTGTCGCAAATGGTGCATGTGATGGCGATCCGTTCCGAGCGTGACGCTCTGTGGCAACTGGGTCTTGGGTCAAACCGACCCTTGCTGGGCGCAGTGCTGCTGACCTTTTTGCTGCAGATGGCCACCATTTATGTGCCAGTGCTCAACCCCATCTTTAAAACCCAGCCTTTGAGTCTGGCCGAGCTGGGCCTGTGCCTGGCCGCCGCTTCGATGGTTGGCGTGGTGGTGGAAATCGAAAAAGCCTGGCGCAGGCGCACTGGCTAGACCCTTGCCACCTTGCTGCAACGGCATAGCCGAAATAACGGTTTTTGGGTGCGATGGCGAACTGAAGTGAATGCGCCGTTGCCCTAAATTGGCGCACAAGTTATTCCTGCTTGCCCCCTGAACGGGTTCGTTCAAATACTGAAAGCACCCCATGAAACTACTCAACACCCTCATGCTCGTCCTGACGCCTGTGGCTGGCCTGGTCGCCTGTGGCGGCGGTGATACGTCTGACCGGCTTGACCTGGCTGACCCGGTGGTTCGTTTTGTCCATGCATCACCCCTGGCGCCCAACCTGACGCTTTTCCATGGCTCCGTGGTTCAAGGCGATGTGGTGGACAAGCCCTACAAATTTCAGACTTCCTGATCCGCTAGGAACTGTGTATGGCACGTCAGACCAAGCGAAAGATCATTTTTGCGGTGGTTTCTGGGTGACAGAACGCGTGGTAAGTCAAGTCGGCTAACAACAATTCCAGAGCTTTGTCATGCGCCGGGGTTGCCATGCGATGGATTTTTATAGTCAAGGTATTAGCCTGCTCGTCAGGTTCAATGTCGCCACTGGAGACGAATAGCGCGCGCACCAGCGCACGAGCCTCATCTTCCTTGTTGAGGTGCTTGCGCAGCCGCGGCGGCGGTCGCACCAAAGCCGATGGCATCAACATCAGTTTGGTCGGAAAGCTGCCGCTTAACCCGGCCTTTAACCTGCTAGGAAAAATCGGTACCACCTACAGTCGAACCGATGTGTCGTCTGATCCAACATCAGGCGTGGTGGCCGGCTCTGAACAAGATTTTGGCGTGTCATATGGGATCGGGGTGGAATATGCGTTTACTCGAAATTGGTCAGCAGCGCTGCAGTTTGAATCGCATGACATGAAATTTGCCGGTGACCGCAATGACCATGTGGCAGCCACCACCCTGAGCGTTCGCTACCGCTATTGACGGCCTATCCGTTGGGTGCGCCGTTGCAGGCGCACGCCGTGGCCACAACATACACCCGCAACCCGCTAACTTCATATAGGAGCATTCCATGAATACTCGGTCCAAAAGTCTCTTTGCCATCGCTGGCGCGGTGATTGCCACCCAGGCGCTCGCCCAGGTCACCTTCTACGAGCATGACGACTTCAGGGGCCGATCATTTGCCACACAACGGCAAATCAGGGATTTCGAGCGTGTTGGCTTCAATGACCGTGCCTCATCGGTTGAAGTGACTGGTCGCCAGCATCCGCGGTCCGGGTGGTGGCTACACACTGGGTGACCGGATGGATGGCATCACGGTGGCAGACATCCTCAGCGCCGTTGAAGGTGAGCCACCCAAAACAAAACAGCCAGATGTTTCACCAGCGCAAGACATGACGCAAGACCTGTGGGACGCCATGAACACCAGGTTGATTCATTTCACTCGGTCGGTCACTTTGAAGAGTTTGGTTCTTGATCAGTTGGCTTTGGGTTTCAAGATCGTGCAAAAACCTTTAACAAATCGGGGGGTTTTCAAGAAACCGATTCAGCTGTCCATCCATCCCGATGTGCCCAACTCGGTGTTCGCATTGGGTCGGACGATACGTACACACGGCGCAAGCGGTCATTGACAATTTATCATAAAAATATGCTGTTAGCCCTTGTTATTCAATCGTTTATTGCTATTAAATAAGTAGCTAAAAATTGCTGCAAAAAACACCATATCCGAATAGAGACGATGCCGGTGTAACGTTGCGACACATGTGTCCCCGGTGACTTCGGTTTATTGCACACGCCGGATTAAAGCCGGTCAAGGTATGGCAGTCAGTTCGACAGCGAACGGACGCAGTGTATTCACGCGACGCACACTGAATGCTTCGGGCCTGCTTTCAAAGGGGCACAGTTAAATTTTCTTCACCTCTGGAGTCCATCGTCATGAATCATCCAATGAGCACAAAAGCCCCAATGGCCACACTGGCGCGCGTCGCCTGCAACGTGTGCATGAAGGAAATTCCCCTGTCTGTGGCCTTCGACATGGAAGCCGAGGACTATGTCGTGCATTTTTGCGGGCCAGATTGTTATCAAAAGTGGCACCAACAGGAAAATCTTACACCAGTGGCGCGCTTGAATGCGGGTTGTCACTGATGTCCATGTCTTTGCGTGAAACGAGCTGCGGCGCATACAAGCCATCACCCCAGAGACCGCTGCCGTCCCAGTAGTACGGGTAGCCATAGTAGTCGGCATAGGCCATCTCGTGCTGCCTTGAGACCGGTTTTTGGGTGTCAACGTCAGGGCTGTGTTTGACTTGCTCCCGGGTAATTTGCACCGGCAGACGTTTGTGCATCCAGTCGGCATCTTGCAGGGCAAACGGCGATATCAGTACCTTGCGGCTCATCAGCCACGAACCGGTTTCCACCACCAGATAGCGGATAACCCACGACTGATCGTCAAAAAAGAAATCGACCACGTGGCCGATTTCGCCGTCGGTGGCTCCGATGGCATAGTCTTTCATCTCTTGCGTGCTGTGTAACATGGTCGTTCCTGGTTGGTTAAAGAAGTACCCAATGTGCGCTTGTTGGACGGATGCTTCTGTGCGCTGGCGCGCAAAGACCGCTCTGCTGTGACACCTCAATCAAGTCGATCGCACCGCACACCGGGCTACCAAAGCAACACATTCAATGCCCGGCCGCTCACCTCCAGCGCATGCGCCGTGTGGTTGTAAGCGATGCTTCCATGCGTCTCTGCCTGCTTGGCGTCGCCAGTGTCGTGCAGCAAGGCTGCTTGCCGGTGGTGCCGGACGGCTTTCTCCAGCTGCACAGCCGCCTCGCGATGAAGGATCTGTGGTGTGACGATCGACTTGTGGGTCATGGATGTGTCTGTATAAGTCATGGATTTACCTGCATTGTTTGTCTGCAGATACTATTTCTTCATCAGTCACCCGTCAGTTCGCCACCGAACCTTGGGCCGCCACTGCTGGCTGTCAACAGTGAGCCAATGGACCCAATCCTGACATTTCACAGCGAAAGGGCCATTCATTTGCATCAATATTCATAGCTGTCAGCGCTTATTTCATAAAGGCTAGACGTACTTTTTATTCAAAACGAGGTGCTTCAATCGGGTTGCTGCAGGCGGCACATCAGTCCGCCTACAGGTTTGCCACTAATGAGCTGACAGATTTGGAGAAAATCGACCTTTAGCGCTTGTCACGTTTGCACTGTTAGCTATGAAATACATAGTATTTGATGCGTCTCGCCGTAGCTGCGCAGATCCAATGCGGCAAGTCGTCTTGGCCAAATGTCTCTTAGCAGCCGGCCGTTCAGGCCTGAGGCGCAAGTTTGGCCAACACGGCATGAGCCCCATGATTCGATGGGTCCAATTGCTGATCGGATACGACCAGGTGGTCACAGTCCCCAGTGGCGTGGTCACCTTGACGCTCAGCAAGCCGCCGGTCACTGCGGAGACATTCGTCGGATAGTGGCCTTTTGCAACTGATGCTTTCCTTGTGTGTGCCAGCGCACATAAGGCAATGCTGATTTTGGGTATCGTTGTTGCGCGTCGAAAGCTGACAGACCTCGCAGAGGTCAGTTTCCACTCAGCGCTCAACCAAGACATACCCAACAAGGAGTTTTCCCATGGCAAAGAAAGACCTTTACATCGCCGAAATAAGGCGTTTGCTCGATCACTGGAGTGCACATGACAGTCGCAATGAAACCGGTGATCAAGAGCTCGTACAGGAAGTTCAGTGTGACAGCGATGTGTCAGACGAGGTGTGCCCGCAGCGCTCGCACGCCAGCATGACCCCGGATTGGCCATTGGGGGGTCGATCGATGGCGAGCGCAGTTGGGCGGCAGTTTCGTCCCGACTGAGGTTAACCGCAGGCCGGGTTCAGTCAAGTTTTTCAATCTGGCAATGGTTGCCACAAAGGAAATTGATAGGGAAAGTGGTTGGCTGAAACATGAGACGGCACAGGTATTTACCTGCGACGGCTGACGGCAAACGGGCGACATGGGGCTGGTGAACCAAGCAGGCAGCTTGCGCATCACTGACCGCAAGAAGGCCATCATCATGGTCTCGAGTCTTAAGGTGTTTCCCAATGAGATTGAAGAAGTCGTTACCAGCCATCCCGGCTTGCGCCCAACGGGTTAGTTTGATTCGGGGCTAGCAGCTTTCAATAATCGCAGCATCGCAGCCCCAGACATTCACGTACTGCCTAGACCTGCCTGGACCGAAAGCCAGACCACATTCACTCGTGCCGCAGCGCCTCAATCGGGTCCATGCGGGCGGCGCGTCGGGCCGGAAAGTAGCCAAACAACACACCGATGCCGGCGGAAAACAGCAGTGCCAGTGCATTGATGAAAGGGTCAAACTCGTAGGGCACCGCCATGTAGATCGACAAGCCATATGACGCCGCAGTGGCAATCACCACGCCCACCACGCCGCCCAGCGCCGACAGCACCACGGCTTCAATCAAAAACTGCAGCAGCACTTCGCCCTCCAAAGCGCCCACGGCCAGGCGCAGGCCGATCTCGCGGGTGCGCTCGGTCACGCTCACCAGCATGATGTTCATGATGCCAATACCACCCACCAGCAGGCTCACGGCGGCCACTGCACCCAGCAGGTTGGTCAGCACGCCCATGGTGCTGGACAAGGTCTCGGCCAGTTGCTGGGTGTCAAAGATGTTGAAGTTGTCGTCGTCGGCCTCTGACAGCTTGCGCCGCTCGCGCAGCAGCTGGCGCAGGCTGGCTTTCAGCGGTGTACTGTCGCTACCCTCTTCCATCGACACCTGCAGCGTGCTGACCTTGCGGCTACCAGTAACACGGCGCTGCAGCGTGTGCAGCGGCACCACCACCGTATCATCCTGGTCGCCCATGCCGCCCTGACCCTTGGAGGCCAGAATGCCCACAATGTCGCACGAAAACTGCTTCACGCGCAGCTGCTGGCCCAACCCGGTCTGACCGACTGCGCCGCCAAATATCTCGCGCCGCACGGTCTCGCCAATGAGGCACACGGCCGACCCAGCCAACTGCTCGTCGGTGGCAAAGATGCGGCCACTGGCGAGCTGCCAGTTGCCGGTTTTGAACCATTCGTTGGTGCTGCCAGTCACACTGGTGCTCCAGTTGCGCCCGTTGGCCACCACGATGACACTGGCGCGCCCCTGCGGCGCCACCGCTGCCACCCCGCCAATCTGCGCGGCTATCGCCAGTGCGTCGGCCTCTGTGAACTGGGGCACGCCGCCACCGCCACCGCCACCACCCAAACGCTGACCGGGGCTGACCATCAGCAAATTGGTGCCCAGGCTGGTGATCTGGGTCTCGATCGCTTGCGTTGCCCCGTTGCCCAGCGTCACCATGGTGATCACCGCGCTGACGCCAATCACGATGCCTAACACCGTCAAAAACGAGCGCAGCACATTGCGCTGAACCGAGCGCAAGGCCAGCATGAATACGCTGTACAGCATCAGATGGCCTCTTGGGGTTCTTGCGCAGCGGGTGCCGCAGTGATGGGGTGCGGGTTGACCTCGTCCCGGGCAATGCGGCCATCCAGAAAATGCACCATGCGCCGGGCATAGGCCGCCATGTCGGGTTCGTGCGTGACCATCAGCACGGTGATGCCATGGTCGCGGTTCAGCGCCAGCAGCAGGCCCATGATTTCGTGGCTGCGCTGGGTGTCGAGGTTACCGGTGGGCTCATCAGCCAGCACCACCGCCGGCTCGGTGACGATGGCCCGTGCAATCGCCACCCGCTGCTGCTGGCCACCCGACAACTCGGCCGGGGTGTGCCGCTCCCAGCCGCCCAGTCCCACCGATTGCAGCGCTTTGGTGGCCGCCACACGGCGCACGCTGGCGCTGTCGCCGCGGTAGAGCAGCGGCAGTTCGACATTTTCTTGCGCCGAGGTGCGCGCCAGCAAATTGAAGCCCTGAAACACAAAGCCCAGATAGCGCCTGCGCAAGCGCGCCCGCTGATCGCGCGTGAGTGCTTCCACATGCGCGCCCTTGAACAAATATTGCCCGGCGGTGGGCGTGTCAAGGCAGCCCAAAATGTTCATGGCGGTCGATTTGCCCGAGCCGCTGGGGCCCATGATGGCGACAAACTCACCGGCCACGATGTCCAGGTCGATGCCCTTGAGTGCCAGCAATTCTGAGGCACCACTGCCATACCGTTTGGCAACACCGCGCAGGGTGATGAGGGCGTCGGTCATGGCAACAACCCAGGTAGCACCATGCCACCACGCGAACCGGCCCGCCCGGGGGCGATGCAGGCATTGAATGGATAAGCCATCACTTGACCGCCGTCTTCTGATTGGTGATGACCGCCATGCCAACTTTCAGGTCGCCTCCGGTGATCTCGGTCATGTGGCCGTCGCTGATGCCGGGTGTGACCGCCACTGCCATCGGCGCGCCATCCTTGGGCTCCCTTGGCAATACCCAGACCTGTTTGGCATCGGCCGTGCTGGCACCTGCTGCTGCCGATTTGCGATTGCCACCGGGCATGCGCGGCCCCATGTTGGCAAAAACACTGGTTTTGGCCTTGGCGTCAACGGTGGCCACCGTGGGGGTAAAGCGCAGCGCGGTATTGGGCACCAGCAGCACATCGGTGCGTTGGGTGGCAATGATGGTGGCGGTGGCGGTCATGCCGGGGCGAAGGTTCAGGTCGGCGTTGTCCACATCCAGGTAGGTCAGGTAAGTGACCACGTTGTCGGTGATGGTCGAACCAAACCCAACGCGGGTGATGCGCGCCGGAAACTTGCGCGCCAGATAGGCGCTCACGGTAAAGGTGGCCTGTTGGCCGACCTTGACCGCCCCCACGTCGGCCTCATCAACGTACACCCACAGACGCAGCTTGCTCAGGTTTTCAGCCACGGTAAACAGGGTGACGGCTTGCAGCGACGCGGCCACGGCGTTGCCGGGGTCCACAGCGCGCGTCAGCACCACACCATCGGCCGGCGCGGTAATGGACGCTTTGGACAGGTTGATCTGGTCCGTGGACAGGGCCGCCAGCGCGTCGCGCACGCTGGCGCGGGCGCTGGCCTCATCGGCCCGGGCACGCGCCTGCGTGGCGCGGGCGCTGTCGAGCTCGGCTTTGGACGGCACCTTGCCGCCTGACAGTTTGGCCACTTCTTCATAACGCGCCAGACTGGCCGTGGCCTCGGCCAGTGTGGCCTGGGTTTGCTCAACCTTGGAACTGGCCGCTGACAGCGTGGCTTTGGAACGCAAGATCTGGTCACCCAGCTTGGCGGTGTCAAGCACTACCAGCACCTGGCCTTTTTTGATCTGGTCATTCACGTCCACATTGACCTTGAGCACGGTGCCGGATAGTTCGCTGCCAATGCTGATGGATCTGGTGGGCTGCAGTGTGCCGTTGGCAGTGACCGACAGCGTCAGGTTGCCGCGCGCTACCGTCTCAGTGCTGTAGCTGGGCGCTGCATTGGCCGCCTTGCTTGCCAGCCACCACCATAGGCCACCCGCACCCAGTGCCAACACCAGAACGCCCGCCCATAACATGGGCCGGCGAAACCAAGCCACTTTGGTCGGCTCATCAAGCAGCGTTGCCGGGTCAACACCCTGACCTGCAGGCGTTGCTGGCGCTGGCTTCGCCGCCGTGGGTGGCGACTCAGTGGATGGCGCTGCCGTGCCGGCAGCGGGTCCGGCGTCAACAGCCACAGCAGGCGTTGCCGCGGCAGTGACTGCAGGCGTGGGTTTTTTGGGGTCTTGGGTGGTCATGTTGGGGGTGTCCAAACAGGGGCAATGGATGAATTGGGATGGGCCGCAGAACTCTCTGGCACCCAGCCACCACCGAGCGCCTTGTACAGGCGCACATGGTCAGCGCTGACGGCGGCGCGAGCGCTGGCCACACTGTCTTGCGTGCCAAGGCGGGTACGCTGGGTTTCCAGCACGGTCTGGAAGTCCACCAGCCCGCTGCTGTAGCGCTGGCTGGCCAGGGTAGCGGCAACGTCGGCTGCGGCAAAGGCGTTTTGCAGACGGCGCAGGCGCTCCTTGTCGCCGCGAAGTGCCACCAGCGCGTCTTCAACCTCGGTCAAGGCCGTCAGCACCGTGGCCTGGTAGGCAAAGTTGGCTTGCTCAAACGCAGCTTGCTGGGTGCGCAGGTGTGCCCGGCTGGCACCCCCGTCAAACACTGGCCACGACACGCCCGCCAGCAGCCCGGCAGCGATGGATGCACCATCGGTCAGCGCCGCCAGCGTCAGGGAACTCAGGCCGAGCGAGCCGCCAAGCCTGAAACTGGGCAAGCGCGCCACATCAGCCTGGCTGACGCTTGCTGCTGCAGCAAAAACCCGAAATTCAGCGGCCCGCACGTCGCTGCGCTGGCGCAAGGCGTCGACGGGCAGTGCCAGCGCCAACGTCTCGGGTGCCTGCGGCAAAGGGACCGGTGCCGCCAGCAGCACCGACAACGCTGCCGGTAGCTGGCCGGTCAGCACCGACAGGGCGTGGCTGGTTTGCGCCAGACTGGTTTGCAATGTGGGAATCTGCGCCGCCGTCTGTTCAGCCGCCGCGCGCGCCTGCTCGGCTTCGAGCGACGTCACCAGACCCGCCTGCAGGCGCCAGTCGGTGAGTTGCAGCGTTTCCTGCTGACTCGCCAGGTTGGCTTGGGCAATGGCCAGGCGCTCTTGCAAGCTACGCAGGGCCAGGTAGTTCAGTGCCACCTCTGCCGCGATCGACACCTGCACATCGCCCAAACTGGCAGCGCTGGCATTCGCGCTGGCCTCGCTGGCGCTCAGGGCGCTGCGCTTGCCACCAAACACGTCAAGCTCCCAACTGGCATCCAGACCGGCCTGAAAACTGTTGCCGGTGTGGTCATCGCTGCGCTTACGCTGAACTGAGGCCGAACTGCCCAGCGTTGGCCACAACGACGCGCCTGTCCCATCGCGCAGCGCACGGGCCTGCTGCAAGGCCGCCTGGGCGCTTTGGATGCTGCTGTTGGCGGCTAGCGCTTGCCCGATTAACCGGCTCAATAACACATCGTCAAATCGTAGCCACCAGTCCACCAAGGGCAGGTTGCCAGCTACTGGCAGGCCCTCAGCGCCCGCCCAGGCCGCAGGTACTGCAAAGCTGGCGGTCGGCCCATCGTGTGTCGGCACTGACGTGCAGGCGCACAGGGTCACGGCAAGCGCGCAGCAGGCGGGCAAGCGCTGCCAGCCCCGGACCGCCCGGGTAACATGGCCGGTGCCTTTTGTTTTGAAGAATTTTGGCATGTAGCCCTTATCAAATAAGCGCTGGTAGCTACCTATTTTGTAGTCCACGACAGGTTTACCCGGTGACCACAAAGCGTGCCGCACGCGCTGCATCCAAGACGCCGGGTGCGCCTGCCGCCATCCGGTCGGCCGGTGCGCAGTCGGCCAGCCAGGGGTTGGGTTGCGAAAACCAGTGGGCAACTTCCCAGTCGTCATAGACCGTCACCAGCTCAGACAGGGCCTGACTCAGCCCCGGCAGCAACGTCATGGAACCCGGATTGAACTGAAACAAGGGCATCGAGATCTTGCCGGCCCATTCCAGACTGATCACATGGCGCTTGACAATCCATTCGGCCAGGTGATTGACCGCAATCAGACTATGCTGCCTGAAACGGGCTGCCACCTGTTGCGCCCGGGCCAGCCCGCCGCTGCTGCGATAGGCGTTGAGCATGGCCACGAATTGCTGGTCAGTCTGCCACTCAGGAGCCTGGTTGCTGGGTGACTGGAGCGGCTCCGCGAAAGGTGGCATCGCGGTGCCTGAGCGGCGAAAGGCCGTTGCATCAAGTTGAATAGGGTTTGACATGGGTCCTCCAAAAGATCAACGGTAGGCCCGTGCGGCGGGGTGGTCTGTGCGCTTGACCACCAAGGCAGAAAGTTGCTAGAAAATAAATAGCTGATGACGCTTATTCTGTATGGTCCAGATGCCAATTTGTGTTCTGAGAAAGTTTTTGCCGCATTGCTGTGGCTTGACGCAGGATCAATTTTTTTCAAATGGATCATTGGATTGCCAAATTGCAACGCCTGGGGTTTCTGGTTGTGTTCGCAAGCGCACAGACCCCGTTGCCGCCGCGCCCAATACTCGCCGGCAAGATGCAGAGCGCCCAAGCGGGCTACATACCACCTGCCACCCAACCCAAAAAAAGGTCATCCAATGAAGAATTCCCTGGGTCACACCCTTCACACGCCGGCTTTTTCAAGACTGGGCTGGAACACCACCACCTGTGGCGGATCAGCCAGCACATTGCCTCACGATCTGTCCACTTTAGGCGAGCACCTGGGCACCTGTCAGCCCATCCACCCCCACCTGTTTGCCCTGCACTGCGCGGCCGATGCCATGCACGGCTTTGTGGCTTCACGTTTTGTCACCACGCTGGTGGTCATTGCACTGCTGCTCGGGCTAACCAGCTGGATTTTTTAGGAACCGTACGGTGGCCTCCACCTTGCTCGGCCTGCTGCCCGACGCGCCTGACCTGCTGTGCGATATTCTCGACAGCAAACGCGGTGCCGTTCAGACACCCATTCGCTCTGAAATCTTTGGTCCCCAGCGCTTTGCGCAGCACGGCCGTAGCCTGGCTGAGACCCACCGCGCCACCTGCTCCCGGTCTGGCGCTGCCAACTTTTTTCCGCGCATTCAAAGCAACATTGACGCGCTGCGCCAGGCGCACCAGTTCATTGGATTGCAGGCCAATACCGGTTATGACATCAGCCCGGCGGCAGAGTGGCTGCTGGACAACTTTCACTTGGTGGAGGCCCAGCTCAGGGAAATCAAAGAGGGCTTGCCGCGCAGCTATTTCCGCGCCTTGCCCATGCTGCAAGACGAGCCACTGGCCGGCTTGCCACGTATCTATGGTGTGGCCTGGGCTTTTGTGGCCCACACCGATGGTGCCTTTGATGAAGCGCTGCTCATTGCATATTTGACGGCCTACGAAGAGGTGCGCGAGCTCAACCTGAGCGAGATGTGGGCGCTGCCCACCACGCTGAGGGTGGTGCTGATCGAAAACTTGCGCCGCTTGGCCGAGCGAATCGGCAGCAACAAGGCTGCCCGCAGCGCCGCCAACCTGTGTTTCGACCGGATAGACAGCTACACCCCTGAGGCACTTGACCAATTGCTCGGCTTGCTCAATGCGCGTGGTGTCGGACGGGTGTTTTTGGTGCAGATGGCGCTGCGTTTGCAAGACCACCGGCTCAACAACCAGCATTCAGACGGGCAAGCACCCTTGATCAACTGGCTGGCGCAGGCCTTGCCTGACCTGGCCGCGCTGCAAACCCAACACGCCGCCGACCAGGCGGCCGACAACCTGAGTGTCAGCAACGCGATCAACTCATTACGCGCCATCGGCGACACCGACTGGCCCGACATCATTGCCCGTACCAGCGCACTGATGCGCCTGATGCTGACATCACCGGTGTTTGAAGCCGAAAACAACATCACCCGTGATCAAAGCCTGCACGCCATAGAAGGCCTGGCCCGGCGCAGTGGCCAGACCGAGGTGGCTGTGGCGCGGCAGTTGCTGCTGCTGATGCAGCATCCCGCTGCCAATAACCCGGCGGGCTCGGTCGCGGCCCACTGGTTGCGCGGGTCCGGACAGCCCGACTTGTTGCGAGCGCTGGGCTTGAGCGCCCGGCCCGCCCAGGCCTGGCTGTTTGTCACCCGGCGCCTGGCGCTGCCGCTTTACTTGGGTACCCTGTTCGCAGTACTGGGCTTGGTACTGTGGCTGCTGCTGCGTGACCCTCAGGTCGCCTCAGGCTGGATGTTATTGGTAGTCGCCTTGCTGGCCCTGTTTCCAGCCTCAGAGGCGGTGGTCGCCGTCATTAACCGCTTGATCAGCGAATCTGCCATTCCAAGGCATTTGCCGCGTCTGGCGCTGGTGGACGGCATACCGGCCGAACACCGGGTCATGGTGGTGATACCGGGCATGCTGACCGGGCGGGCGGCGGCCCATGACCTGGTGCATCGGTTGCACCTGCACTATTTGGCCAACCCAGAAGCCCAGGCACAGTTCGCGCTGCTGACCGACTGGGCAGATGCCGACACAGAGCACAGCCCGCACGATGCAGACTGTCTGGCCACCGCAGTGGGGCTGATTCAGGCGCTCAACGCGCGCCATCCAGCCCAGGTCAGTGCCGACGCCTCGCCTCGCTTTGTCCTGCTGCACCGCAAGCGCCATTTCAGCCAGACCGAACAGCGCTGGATTGGCTGGGAGCGCAAACGTGGCAAGCTGGAACTGCTGGTTGCGGCACTCGCGACGAACACCAGCGCTGCATTCCTGGACTTGGGCGACAGTTCGCGCATGGCCCCTGCTGTGCAGTACATCGTCACCCTGGACAGCGACACCCAGCTGCCACCGGGGCGCTTGCGCGAACTGGTGGCTGTGGCAGCCCACCCGCACAACCTGCCGCAGCTCGACGCCAGCGGTAAAGCCGTGGTCTCGGGCTACGGCATTCTGCAACCCCGGGTGGCAACACCGCTGCCGGCCACCCGTGAGATGACGCTTTACCACTGGCTGTTTGCCGGCCAGTGCGGCATTGACCCCTACAGCGCCGCCAGTTCCGAGGTTTACCAGGACCTGTTCCACGAAGGGTCTTTCACTGGCAAGGGGCTGCTGCATGTGCAGGCCGTGTATGCGGTGCTGGCCGGCCGCCTGCCAGAAGGCCAAGTGCTGAGCCATGACCTGCTCGAAGGTTCGATGGCGCGCTGTGCGGCTGTGTCTGACATTGCCCTGATCGAAGACGCGCCGTTTCACGCCGATGTGGCGGCCTCGCGCGTGCACCGCTGGACCCGGGGCGACTGGCAACTGTTGCCGATTTTTCTGGCCCCCAAACGTTTTGGCTTGGGCGCCATCCATCTCTGGAAGATGTTTGACAACCTGCGCCGCTCTCTGGTGGCTCCGATGTCGCTCGGGCTGCTGCTGCTGACGCTGGCCGGGCAGACCCTGTCGCCGTGGGTCGCGCTGCTGCTGGTGCTGGCAGCGTTTTCTGGCGGGCCACTGATGGGCGCCGTGGCGGGTTTCTCACCCAGCCGCGACGACATTGCCAAACGCCATTTTTACCGTGAAGCGCTGATTGACCTGGCGCGTGCGCTTTGGGGCGGTGTCTGGTTGCTGGCGCAGTTGTTGCAACAGTCATTGATGAACGTCGACGCCATTGTGCGGGCGCTGTACCGCCTGCGCGTGAGCCATCGCCACCTGTTGCAATGGACCACGGCGGCCACTGCCCAGGCTCAGGCCAAATCCGGGCTGCTGGCCATCGCCCGCCAGCACTGGAGCGAACCTGTTGTGGCGTTCATCTTGTGGGTCGCACTGTGGAATGTGCCCACCCCAACGCCCTGGCTGGCCTCTGGCTTGTGCCTGTTGTGGGGTGCCTCACCGCTGTGGACCTGGTGGGTCAGTCGCAACTGTCCGGCATGCCCTGACGTACAGCTGGAGCTTACCGACCAGACCTATCTGGCTGGCATTGCGCGGGACACCTGGCGTCTGTTTGAGCGCTGTGTCGGCCCCCAAGACAATCACCTGCCACCCGACAACCTGCAGGTGTCACCGCAGGACATGGTGGCGCACCGCACCTCTCCCACCAACATTGGCATGTACCTGCTGAGCACGGCCTGCGCGCGCCAATTTGGCTGGATCGGCACGCAGGACATGCTCGCGCGCCTGGAAACCACGCTGGCCACCCTGCTCAGGCTGGAACGTTACCGCGGGCACTTCATGAACTGGTATGACACCCAGACCTGCGCCCCGCTGCTGCCGATGTATGTCTCTACTGTAGACAGCGGCAACCTCAGCGCCCATTTGCTGGCGGTGGCCCAGGCCTGCCTTGAAGCGGTGCAGCAGCCCGGTAACGGCCAGGTTTGCCAGCGCGCCCTACACAGCGCCAGACAGCGACTGGCACCTTTGCTGGCGCAACGGGCCGTCCTGTCAGTGGCAGCACGCGCCGAGCTCAAGTGGCTGCTGGCAGACCGCCGGGCCACGCGGAACTCAGCCCGTCTGGACGAACTTGAACGGTCCGCCCGGGTTGCCAGCAACGGCGTCAACCACACCCAGCTGCGTTTGCAGTCCCTGGCGCAGTCTTTCAAAGCGCTGGCCTGGCAAGCCGAGTTCCGGTTTTTGTACAGCAGCAAGCGCCATTTGCTGCACATTGGTTACCGCGTGGCTGAGCACCAGCGCGATGCCGGTTTTTATGACCTGCTGGCCTCTGAGTCGCGCCTGACCAGCCTGCTCGGCATTGCCCGGGGCGACCTGCCGGTGCGCCACTGGGCTCACCTGGGGCGGCCCTTTTTTGCGGTGGGCACAGTCGCTGGTTTGCGCTCGTGGACCGGCTCGATGTTTGAATACCTGATGCCCAGCCTGGTGCTAACCGAGCCCAATGGCAGCGTGCTGTTTGATGCCTGCCGCGCCGCACTGCGCGAGCAACTGGCATTTGCTGCCAGCCAGCGGGTGCCCTGGGGCATTTCAGAGTCTGCCTATGCGGGCAGTGACCACACCCTGGCCTACCAGTACGCTCCCCAGGGTGTGGCGCGGTTGGCGCTGCGCCGCACACCCCCGGACGAGCTGGTGATTGCGCCGTATGCCACCGCCTTGGCGGCGCTGGTTGCGCCGCACACTGCCGCCCTGAACTTTGCGAGCCTCGAAAAACTCGGTGCCCGCACACGTTACGGATTCATTGAGGCGCTTGACTACTCAGTGGCCCGGCGCATTGGCCCCGAGGCCTTTGTGCCGGTGAGTACCTTCATGGCCCACCACCAGGGCATGACCATTGTGGCCCTGGCCAACGTGCTGCTGGGCAATGCCGCGCAACGCTGGGGCATGGCCAATGCGCATGTACAGGCGGTGTCGTCCCTGCTGCACGAACGGGTACCGCGTGAAGTGTCCAGCCTGTATGCGCCGGTTGCCACCTTGCAGCCGCAGACACGGCGCCGCCAGCCGTTGGGGCTGCTGCGAGAGGTGCTGCCGGGTGTCAGCGCCATTGAGCCCACCCATGTGCTGTCCAACGGTCGCTACAGCGTTTTGCTGCGTGCCAATGGCGCGGGCAGCAGCAGTTGGGAGCAAAGTGGCATCACACGCCAGCGCGACGACCTGCTGCGCGACGACCGGGGCAGCTTTTTTTACCTACGCTGGGACCGGCAGCCGCAGCCTTGTTCCATTACCCAGCATCCGGCACCTGACCCGGCGGCGCAGTACAGCAGCGTTTTTCATGCCGATCGTGTCTGTTTTGACGCCGACTGGGACGAGGTGCAAGCCCACACCACGGTCTGGGTCAGCCCCGAGGACGACATTGAGTTTCGCCAGGTCGAACTGCGCAACCAAAGCGACCGGGCCTTGCAGGTCGAGTTGATTTCGGCGTTTGAGGTCACGCTGTCAGAGCCACGTGCCGACGAAGCGCACCCGGCCTTCATGAACATGTTTGTCAGCGCCGAGTGGCTGGCCTCCCATCAGGCCTTGATAATGACCCGCAAGCCACGCCTGGACACCGAGCCTGGCCTCAGAATGGCCCATTTTTTGACCGATGCCAGCACGCAGGTTACGAGTGTGCGGGTGGCTACTGATCGGCAACGCTGGCAGGGCCGCAACCGTGGCCCGAGCCAGCCGCTGGCCCATTTTGAAACAGCCAGCGACACGCCCGCCATACTTGACACCGGGCTTGACCCGGTCTGTGCCCTGTCTGTCACGCTGCACATTGCACCAGGCAGCAAAGCCCGGCTGACCTTTGCCACCACGGCGTCGACCAGCGCCGACACCCTGCGCGGCGTGATTGACAAGTACCGCCAGACCAGCAATGTCCAGCGCGCCTCACTGATGTCCACCACCCTGTCGGGCATTCGGCTGCGTGCGCTGCGCATGAATGCCGAGACTTTCACCGCCATGCAGATACTGACCAGCGCCCTGGTCATGAGCCTGACACGCCCGCAAGCCCGCGCCGTGCGACCCGAGGGCGCCGCCACCGAGGTCTGCGACCGGCGCTTGCTCTGGCGTTTTGATGTATCGGGTGACCGCCCCATCATTCTGGTGCTGGCCAGCGTCACCCAAGGCCTGGGTTTACTGCGCGCCTTGTCCCAGGCCCTGAACCTCTGGTTATGGGGCAATATTGCCTGTGATCTGGTGGTGATCAATGCCGAGCCGGCTTCTTACCTGATGACGCTGGACCATGAAATAGCCGCCTTGCGTGACCGCCATGCGGCAGACTGCACGGCCAAGCCCGGTGCCGCGCTGGCGCGCATGCACCTGCTGCGCGCCGACGACCTCTCCCACCCCGAGCTCAACACGCTGCACAGCTTGGCCCGGGTCGTGCTGCACGCCGACGGACGACCCCTGATGCACCACGTGCAGGAATGGTTGCAACTGTACGAGCTGGCGCGCGAACACCGCCATGAAACCTCCACCACTGCCCTGCGGCTGGTACCCGCCGACAGTGGCGTCACCCGCCCTTGCACGGGTGACTTTGCCACCCGCTCCGGCGAGTTCAGCTTTGATGTCAACACCACGCTGCGTCCGCAGCGGCCGTGGATCAACGTGTTGGCCAATCCGGGCTTTGGTGCGCAGTTGTCCGAAGCAGGTGGCGGCTACACCTGGGCCATCAACAGCCGGCTCAACCAGCTTACCGCGTGGTCCAACGACCCCGTGGCCGACCCCCCGTCCGAGTGGTTTTTGCTGCAAAACAGCAAAACCAAAGAACTCTGGCCCATTGCACCCACAGCGGGCGCTGACAGGGCAATCACCTACCGCGTCACACACGGGCAGGGGTTCACCACCATCCATCACCAGCGCGGCGAGTTGGAAGTCAACGCCACCTGGTGCGTGGACGACCAAACGTCCGTCAAGCAGGTGCATCTGACACTGGTCAACCACGGCCACAAAACCCTGCACCTGCGCCTGATTGGCATGGCCGAGTGGCTGATGGGGGCCAATCGCAGCGACCGCAACACCGTGCGCACCGCCTCGTTGCACGAACCCGCACTCACGGCCCTGCTGTGCACCCAACGTGATCGCGCCGCCGGGTTTGGCGATGGCACGGCTTTTTTGGGTGTGACCGACACCGGTAGCCACACCGAAGACTGGACCTGTGACCGGCGCGAGTGTTTCGACGCGCGGGGCCGCCTGGTGGTGCCCGACTTTTTTGGCCAGATCAGTGGCGACGGCCTTGACCCCTGCGCCGCCCTGTCCACCCGCCTGGTACTGGGCAGCGGGCAGTCGGCCCAAAGATGTTTTTTGCTGGGTTACGCCAGCGACGTGGCCAGCGCCAGACAGTTGCTGTTGCAGGCAGCCAGTGTGCCCGCCAGCACCCGGCTTGAGCAAGTCTGTGCCGGTTGGAACCGCCTGCTGGGTGCCACCACGGTCAGCACCCCCGACCCGCTGCTCGACGTGTTGACCAACCGCTGGCTGCTGTACCAGGCGGTGTCGTGCCGAATGTGGGCGAAATCGGGCTTTTACCAGGCTGGCGGTGCCACCGGCTTTCGGGATCAACTGCAGGACGCCATGGCACTGGCCTGGGCCGCCCCAGAGATGCTGCGCGCCCAGATTGTTTTAAACGCCTCGCGCCAGTTTGTTCAGGGCGATGTGCAGCACTGGTGGCACGAGCCTTTGGGCGTGGGCGTTCGCACCCATTTTTCTGACGACCTGCTGTGGCTGGCCCATGCCTGTGTGCGATACCTGCAGGCCACCGGGGATGCCACCTTGCTCGATGAGCAGGTGCCATTTCTGGAAGGCAACGCCATCGCCCCCGGCGCAGAGGACGCCTATTACTCGCCCACGGTCAGCACGCAACTGGCCTCGGTCTACGAACATGCCGCACGCGCCATTGACCGCAGCCTGGGTGTGGGCAGCCACGGTCTGCCGCTGATGGGCAGCGGTGACTGGAACGACGGCATGAACCGGGTCGGCGCCGAAGGCCGTGGTGAATCGGTCTGGCTGGGCTGGTTTTTGTATCGACTGATCACCGACTTTGCCCCGCTGGCGCACGCCCGCAACGACACCCAGCGCGCGCTGCGCTGGGAGCGTTGTGCCACCAGCCTGCAACAGGCCCTGGTGGGCACGGCGTGGGACGGGTTATGGTTCAAACGCGCCTATTTTGATGATGGTCAGGCCTTGGGCTCGGCTGACAATCCCGAGGGTCGCATTGACCTGATTGCCCAGGCCTGGTCGGTGCTGTCTCACGCTGCGCCGCCCGACCTGCAGCGCCAGGCCATGGCCGCTGTTGATGCCCAGCTGGTTGACCCGGTGGCAGGTTTGATCCACTTGCTGAACCCGCCGCTGGTTCATGCCGAGCCTAGCGCCGGTTATATCCAGGCCTATCCACCCGGGGTT
Organism: Candidatus Rhodoferax mariagerensis; assembly: GCA_016719055.1. Classification (GTDB taxonomy): domain Bacteria; phylum Pseudomonadota; class Gammaproteobacteria; order Burkholderiales; family Burkholderiaceae_C; genus Rhodoferax; species Rhodoferax mariagerensis. The sequence goes on from JADKAW010000050.1 coordinate 45,357, forward strand.
CGTGAAAACGGCGGGCAGTACAACCATGCCGGCATCTGGGCGCTGATGGCACAAGCCGAGCTGGCGACCAACACCGGTCCAGGTCTGCACGGTGGCGCAGGGGACCGCAGCATGGGCGACACCGTTTACCGCTATGCCACCTATCTGAGCCCGGCGCACCGCGCCAGCCACCCCACACGTGGGCCGGCCTATGGCCTGGAGCCCTATGTGATGGCGGCCGACGTGTACAGCCAGCCGCCTTATGTCGGGCGCGGCGGCTGGAGCTGGTACACCGGGGCGGCGGCCTGGATGCACCGCGCAGTGGTTGAGGCGATGTTTGGCTTGCAGCAGCGTGCCCAGACACTTTGCTTCAGGCCCTGCCTGCCCAGCCACTGGCAGCAGGCCGAGCTGAGCCTGGTGCGAGGCGGCCACAGCATGCGATTTATCTTGCTGCGCGCCAGCGCAGCCGAGGCCCTGGCCCAAACCGCCCAGTGGCAGGCACAGCTGCTGCTGCCCGGGCAGTTGCTGGACTGGCAAAACCTGGCGCAGCCAAGCTGCTTTGTCATCCCCTTGCTGGCCCCAATGGCCGCAAGCGTGGCAACCTCAACCAAAGATCCAGAGTTGGTGTGCCAGCGCACTGACACCAGTGCGGCCAACTTTTAAAGTTCACCCAACAACTGGGAATGTCCCGGTTATTCGCCCAAAGATGGTGGGGCTTTCACCATCAACATCCACCGGAGAACTTTATGTCCATTCGAACCACCCTCGCTATTGCCTTGACAGCCATCGTTGTGCTTGCTGCCTCGGGCTGCGCCGTCAGTCGCGGTCAGGAAACCGTGGGGGCCTACGTGGATGACGCAGGCATCACCACGCTGGTCAAAACACGCATGGCCGAAAGCAAACTTGTCAGCGCCACGTCGATCAGCGTCGAGACCCTCAACGGCACTGTGATGCTGTCAGGTTTTGCCAAAAGCAGCACCGAGAAAAGCGAAGCTGAACGCATTGCCCGCGGTGTCAACAATGTCAAGCTGGTCAAAAATGAGATTGCTGTTCGTCCTTGAGCGTTTTGCTTAAGTTTGCACCGCACCCGAAGCAAAGCAGTGACTGCACCCAGCTTCGCCTGACCTTGGCTTAAAAGGTTGTTGCCCCGGATTCGCCTATCGGATCACGGGGTTTCTTTTTTGCTTTGACCGAAGCGCAATTCACTGCGCCCACTCGTATTTCAGCGATGTCACGGTGCCATGAAAGTAGGGCCTGCGCCCATCAGGGTGCACCCACGCCACCTCGCCAGTCAGGGGCACCAGGATGCCCTCGCGCACTTGATAGTTGGACCAGCGGCCCTCCCACGGCAGCATCACCATGTCTTTGCCCGAGCCTGCACCCCGGGCTTCGGCGTGAAACGAATCGATCAAGCCGGCAGCGCTAAACTTGAACAGCAGCGTGAGCGTGATCGGGCCATCCGCAAGTGTTGCGATGGCAGAACTGTCGTCCACTGCTGCCCATTGCACGCCCTGGCTGGGCAGCAGCGCGCTGGGGTACCACGCGGCTTCTGCAAAAAAGCGCATGAATTCGCCGCGCGCAATCTCGCCTCCGCCACTCATGTTCGCAACCGGAAACACGCCCAATACCGCGGCGTGCAGCAGGCCCCGGCCTGCGACATAGCTGTCAACCACGCTGGCTGTCACGCTAGGAAACATGAACACCAGGGCATCCCACACAAAACCCGGACGGTGGGTGACAACGCGCTGGCGTGAGATGAATGGTTTCCAGCGTTGAGCAGTGGCCGACAGGTTGATGCGGCCACAGAGTTCAAGCGTGGCCGCCGTGATGATGGGCTGGTCCACTTTCAACACTGCAAGAAAATAGCGTTGCACCGGAGCGGGCAAACCCACCAGCTCGCGCGCGTCAAAACGCGCCGAGCCCGCCGCCGAGCTGATCGTGCGTGCTGCGTCTAACTTGCGCGTCAGCACTCGCGTGCGCGCTTTCCACCGGCAGGCCCCATACCTGGACAGACCCAAAATGGCGAGTCCCAGCAGACCCGCCCCGATTCCGATACCAAGCAACCAGTTCATCGGTGCTCCCTTGTTTCAAATCACCTGTGGTCCAGCCCGCGCCACTTTGATCAGCCAACACAGCCGTGTCAGATCGTGCATCCTGACGTGAGCCAATGGGGTGGAAAATTTGATGCTGGACAGCACCACACACCAAAAAAAAGGACGGTGGCGCTCGTCAGCCACCGCCCGGCGTCAAAAGACAAATCTGTAGATTGCCTGCATCAAGGGCGTGGGCCCTTGCCGGGCTGTTCGTCCCAGGGGCCACGCGGTGGCGACATGGCATGAGGCTTCTTTGCTTTCTGAAATTTTTGCGTTTGAGGTTGCCTGGCGGCGTTGTCGCGCGCCCAGCTTCCCGGCTGGCGGTAATAGCTGTTGCCACGCTGTTCCCAACGGTCGGGCTCCCAGCGGTAGCCGGTGCGCTGCATCACTGAGCGCCCGCGAATCCAGATGTGCTGGTCGTGGTTCCAGGCCCAGTAACCGGGTGCCCAGACGAAGCCTTGCTGCAGCGCAGGCACTGGCTCATAAATTGGTGCCGGCGGTCCAACGTTGATGCTGAAGCGGACCTGCGCTAGCGACGCAGTGCCAGCGGCCAGTGACAAAGAAAGCAACAGGCCTTGAGCCAGACGACTGAGTTTCATAGAGACCTTTAGGTTGTGTGAGTGCTGCCATGTTCGCAGTGGCGTCAGCCGCCGTCGGTACGCCAGCACACTGAACCAGACTGAACTCCCCACTAGGCTCAATGCGTACTACAGCGCATGCCATGTCACACCTTTTCCTGCAGCCCCACGCCATTGCCCTGGCAGCTTGGTGCCTGTTTGGCACTGCGGGTTGTGCCGACCTGCCCGACACCCAGGCGATTTTGCAGCGTCATACCGCCCAGGCCGCGCGCTTTGAAAACGCCCGCGGCCCGCTCTCATTGCAAAAAAGCGCCGCTGTCCTGGCCGAACTCAAGCGCCGCTCTGGCGACATCGACATCCTGGAAAAGCAGATAGCGCTGGAGCAGGCCATCAACGACAGCCCGCTGACGCTGGGCAACAAGGCCACCCTGCTGCAAGACGGCCCAAGCACCTATGCTGCCATGTTTGGCGCTATTGGCCAGGCGCAGGACCACATCAATCTGGAGTCCTACATCATTGAAGACGATGCCGTGGGCCGGGAGTTTTCAGAGCTGCTGCTGGCGCAACAGCGCCGGGGCGTTCAGGTCAACCTGATTTATGACAGCGTGGGCGGCTTCAACACCCCCAGGCTGTTTTTTGACCGCCTGACACAAGCCGGCGTGGCGGTGCTGGAGTTCAACCCGGTGAACCCTCTGGCAGCACGCGGGCCGTGGCTGATCAACAACCGGGACCATCGCAAGCTGCTGATTGTGGATGGGCGCATCGCGTTCATTGGGGGCATCAACATCAGCAGCGTTTACTCGTCGGGCTCGATCATCCGGCGGGCGTCAAAAGCACGGGTGACCAACAGCTCCTGGCGCGACACCGACCTTCAGATTGAAGGCCCGGTGGTGGCTGAGTTCCAAAAACTCTTTCTGCAAACCTGGGAAAAACAACATGGCCAGCCGCTGGCGGAAAAAAACTATTTTCCAAAGCTTGACCGCATTGGCAACGACATCATTCGCACCATCGGCAGCACGCCGGACGACCCCTATAGCCTGATCTATCTGACGCTGCTGTCCGCCATTGGCAACGCCGAGAAGCAGGTGTTTTTGACCAATGCCTACTTTGTGCCAGACCCGCAATTGCTCAAGGCACTGACTGATGCGGCTGCTCGTGGTGTGGATGTGCGCCTGGTGCTGCCCAGCCACAGTGATTCGTCGCTGGTGTTTCATGCCGGGCGCGCCCACTATGGCGGTTTGCTGGCGGGTGGCGTGCACATTTATGAGCGACAAGGAGCGTTTTTGCATGCCAAGACCGCGGTGATTGACGGGGTCTGGTCCACCGTGGGGTCCGCCAACCTGGACTGGCGCAGTTTCATGGACAACGATGAGGTCAACGCGGTGCTTCTTGGGCGCGACTTTGCCATGCAAATGACCACCATGTTCGCCCGGGACATGGCCGCATCACAAGCCATTGAACCCCTCACCTGGCCGCAGCGGCCGCTGCACTTCAAGCTCAGGGAATGGCTGGCCCAGCTGCTGGCGCGCTGGCTCTAGCCCAGGCGTGTTGGTTCGCCATCGCACAGACGCTTGCGCCACACCAGCGCACAGTCAGCGTTTCCTAGCTTCTGGTTTTGGTGTGTTGGCCGGGGCGCGGGCGGGGGGGCCGGGGGGGGGGGGGGGGGGGGGGGGGGGGGGGGGGGGGGGGGGGGGGGGGGGGGGGCGGGGGGGGGGGCCCGGCCGGGGCTTTTTAACTGGAGAATTTTTAATGAACAACCCCCTGGGCCTGCGAATTCTGACCACCACCATCGCGGGGGTCATGACCATCTCAATGGTCGCCTGCAACAAGCCCGCCGACAGCACCGGCGCGCCGGCCCCCAACATCACCGTGGGCACCGAAATTGACGACAGCGTGGTTACCACACGCGTCAAATCTGCCATGCTGGAAGACGCCGACATCAAGAGTTTTGACATCAAGGTAGAAACCCGCAAGGGCGAAGTCATGCTAAGTGGTTTTGTCGACAACCAGACCCAGATGGACCGCGCCACAACGCTGACGCGCACCATCGAAGGCGTCAAGTCGCTCGACAACAAGATCATCCTGAAAGATGGCGCAACCACTGTGGGCAACAAGCTCGACGACAGCGTCATCACTACCCGGGTCAAGACCGCCCTGCTGGCAGACGCCAGCATCAAAAGCCTGGACGTCATGGTGGTGACCCGTAAGGGCGAGGTCCAGTTGAGCGGGTTTGTCAACAACCAGGGTCAGATTGACCGCGCCGTGGAAGTGGCCCGCGCCATTGAAGGCGTGACCAAAGTCGGCAACGACATGAGTGTCAAAAAGTAAAGCCTGGTCCGGACAGGGTAAAACACTAGCGACGGTGCACGTCGCTCAGCAACCGGTCCAGCTCTTTCTTGACCACGCCATAACACTCACAGGCGCTTGCCTCAAGGCCGGCGCGGCTCAGCACACCAATGTGGCCGCGCCGGTAACGAATGTAGCCCGCTGCCTGCAGCCGCCCGGCGGCGTCAGTGACGCTTTCGCGGCGCACGCCCAGCATGCTGGCCACCAGTTCCTGCGTCATGACCAGTTCGTGCGCTGCGGGTACCCGGTCCAGCGTCAGCAGCAGCCAGCGGCACAGTTGCTGCTCAACCGAATGGTGGCGGTTGCACACGGCGGTTTGCGCGGTTTGGGTCATCAGGGCTTGCGTGTAGCGCAGCAGCAGCCGCTGCAGCGTGCCGGCCTTGTTGAACTCTTGTTTCAGGGTATGGCGGTCCAGGCGGTAGGCATGGCCGGCAGTTTGCACCACGGCCGAGCTTGACGTGGTGTCGCCGCCCATGAACAGGGATATGCCCACCACCCCTTCGTTGCCCACGCCAGCGGTTTCGGCCGAGGCTCCTGATTCGGTCACGTAATGCAGCGACACGATCGACGTGATGGGAAAAAAGGCGTGACGCATCTGGCTGCCGGGCTCGTACAGCATCTGGCCCAGCGCCAGCGGCACCAGTTCGAGCTGTGCGGCAATCGCCTCGAACTCTGGTGTCGGCAGGGCGGCCAGCAAATGGTTTTGGCTTGGCAGGTGGCCGTCAGCTTGGGGGGTGGGTGCATTCATGATCGGGCGGTAATTTCCAGGCCAATGCCCCGATAACCCACAAAACGACCGAGCCGGTCAAACATCGGCTCGCCGCTGACCTGAAATGTTTGCTGGGTGCCGTCCGGGCGCACGCGGTGAAACAAATAGTCCAGAAACGGTTGCCGCTGCGCAATGATGTTATGCAACTGCACCCGTTCGGCGTCGTTCCAACCGCTCGGTAGCTGGGGGTCGTCGTCCTGGTGCAGCGGGTCAACCTGCATGCCCAGCATCTCCAGTACCGGGCCAGACATCTTGGTGAACTGACCATCGGCGTCCTGCTCCCAGTACCAGTCAGAGGCCAGCTCGGTCAGGCTGCGGTAGCGCGCCTCGCTCTCGCGCAGCTCGGCGGTGCGCTCAGCCACGGTGGCTTCAAGTTCCAGGTTGTAGTTGGCCAGCTTTTTGTACAGCAGGCGCACCTCTAACATGTTGTGAATGCGCATCTTGACCTCGACCAAGTCAAACGGCTTGCTGATGAAGTCTTTGGCGCCGGCCTGCAAGGCTTGCAGCTTATGCCCGGGCTGGGCGGTCAGCACAATCACCGGCAGGTAACTCTCGGCGGTGTTGGTTTTAAGCCCCTCCATCACGGCAAACCCGTCCATCACCGGCATTTGCAGGTCCAGCAGAATCAGGTCATAGCTGTTTTTTCGGTGCAGCGCGCACACCTCTTCGGGCTTCATGGTGGAACTGACATGCTCATAACCGGCATCGGCCAGCAACCGTTCAAGCAACTTCACGTTGGCTGCCTGGTCATCCACAATCAGAATGCTGGCGGCAAGAATATCAACTAACAGGTTCATGGGGTTTCCTTTTTTACTATTTTAATAGTAGCATCAAACCCTTTATTCATAAGGGATGGAGTCTATTTTTTTATGAATTTGCAACGACATCCGGGTGGTGCTGGGCAATGCGCACGATTTGTTTGGCAATGTCTTCCGGCGACAGCACAAAGTCAATGCAGCCACTCTCAATGGCGCTCTCCGGCATGTCGGGTTGTTTGGCAGTGCTGAGCTTTTGCGCAATGCTGATGCCGCCCGCCTCGCGGATGCCGCACAGCGCGGCCGCACCATCACCGTCATAGCCCGACACAATCACGGCCACCACCTGGCCGCCCCAGTGCTGGGTGAGCGAGCGCAAAAACACCGTGATCACGTCCGGCCAGCCGTGCGGTTTGGAGATCGGCCTGAGGTGAAAGCAACCGTCTTCAACATGCAGGTCACGGTTGGATGGAATGATGTACACCTGGTTCGGCGCTACCACCAGGCCCTCGGTGATCAGAGCCACCGGCATGCTGGAAAAGCGCAGCAATATCTCATGCAACCGGGTTGCCACCTGGGTCAGGTGGTTGACGATGACAATCGCCACGCCCATGTTGCAGGGCAGATGTTTCAGCAGCCGAATGTAGGCATCGAGCCCACCCGCCGAGCCACCCACACAAACGATCGGAAAACTGCTCATGACGCCTTGCCGGTCAGCGCCAGGTCAAACCAGAACACACTGCCCTCGCCCACGGTGCTGTGCACACCCATGGTGCCGCCCATCAGTTCCACCAGCCGTTTGCTGACCGCCAGGCCAATGCCGGTGCCCTCTTGCGGGCCGGTTTCCTGGCCCAGCCGGTTAAAGGGCTGGAACAGTTGCGCCACTTGCCCAGGCGCCAAGCCCAGGCCGCTGTCCTTGACGCTGATGCGCACCCGCGCTGCCGAGTGCAGGCTCCAGGCCACCTCTACCGTGCCCTGCGCCCGGTTGTATTTGATGGCGTTGCTCAGCAGATTGATCAGCACCTGCTTGAAGCGACGCCGGTCGGCATGCACCGTGCAATCCTGCTCATCGGGTGGAAAGTTGATCTGGATGCCGCGGTTAGCGGCTTGCGGGGCAATCATGGTCTGGCAGTCCTGCAACATCTCGGCCAGTGACTCCACACCCATGGTCAGCGCTGGCGTGCTGGCCTCAATGCTCGCCAGGTCCAAAATTTCATTGACCAGCGCCAGCAGATACCAGCCGCCGTGCAAAATTTGGTCGATGGACGACTTTTGCGCCGGGGTTGGGGTCGGCGTGCCAGCGTCCATCAGTTGGGCAAAACCCAAAATGGCATTGAGTGGCGAGCGCAGCTCATGGCTCATGTTGGCCAGAAAATCAGACTTGGCGGCGTTGGCCTTGTCGGCCACCATGCGGGTGCGTTCCAGCTCGACAGTGCGCGCCTGAAGCTCGCCGTCGAGTTGCTTGCGTTCGCTGATGTCCTTGAACATGACACGCAGCGTGCGGGCACCCTGCGGTCCGTGCGCCAGATTGACCGCCAAGCCAACCCAGATGGGAGCCTGGTTGACTTTGATCATCTGCAATTCACAGGACTGGGTTTGCCCGGATACGTTCACCTGCTGGCAGCACTGCTGGTACAGAAGCTGTTGCGCCCTGGGCATGAAGCGGGTCAGCGAGCGCTTCACCAGCGCACTGCGCGACAGGCCCAGCAGGGTGGCCGCAGTCAGGTTGGCCTCCAGAACCAGGCCTTCTTCATTGACGGTACAGTAGCCCACCGGGGCCATGTCGTACAGGTCAAAGTAGCGTTCGCGGGCCATTGCAAGCTCCTCCTGCACGCGGCGAAGTTCCTCGTTTTGCAGCTCCAGTTCGACCTGGTGCACGCGCAGCTCATGAAACAGCAGCTGGGCATCCTCAGGCCTCATCTCGCGGGTGATGTGCAGCGGCAGTTCGACTTTCATGCGATGACTGTCCTCGGCGCGACGGCGCAGTGACCGCAGGTCGCTGACCGACAGCACGATGTCAGGGATGTCCCGGTCAGGTATGCTCATGGCTGCTCTCGCTGGTTGAGCCATTGTGAGCCCAAACTGGCCCGCAGCGTGCCAAACGCCTGATGCTGTGCACGGTTTGTGCCGACCGCAGCCCTGAAATGCTCCTGAAAATATAGCTTGTAGTGCATGATGTTAAAGGGCTGGAGCCTGATTTGTCTTATAAAGCATGTTGAGCTCAGAAGCCGGCAAGGCTGGCGCAAAAAAATTGCCCTGAAAGGCCTGGCAGCCCAGCTCGGCAAAAAAGTCGCGCTGCGCCGCGCTCTCCACACCCTCGACGATCACCGGCAAACCCAGGCTGGCACCCAGCGCCACGATGGCCCGCGCAATCACTGCCGCGCCAGCATCGCTCAACACCGTCTGCACCATGGCCTGGTCTACCTTGATCTGCCCCAGCGGCAAGCGCTTGAGGTAAGCCAGCGAGGCAAAGCCGGCACCAAAATTGTCCAGACAAATACCGACCCCGGCGACCCGCACAGCGGTCATCTTGGCGATCACATCTTCGACATTGTTGAGCAGCGTCCCCTCGGTCAGTTCCAGCGTCAGGCGCTGCGCCGGAGCCGCGCTGTCTTGCACGATGCGGATCACTTTGGCGACAAAGTCGGCCTGTGCCAATTGGCAGGCACCCACGTTCACCACCAATGTCCAGTGCGCCGTTTGCGGGTCCTTGGCCCAGGCCATTAGCTGCTGGCAGGCGGTCTCCAAGACCCAGTCGGCCAGCGGCAGGATCACGCCGGTTTCTTCGGCCAATGGCAAAAACTCTCTCGGCACCATCAGGCCATGCTGTGGATGGTTCCAGCGCAGCAGCGCCTCAGCGCCGACCAGTTGGTCCCGGGTATCGACCTGGATCTGGTAATACAACTCAAATTCGCCGGCAGCCAAGGCGCGATGTATGTCGCTTGCCAAACTGTCCTGAACCTGCACCTGTGTCCGCATCCCCGGGTCAAAAATGCACAGTTGGTTGCGGCCTATCGACTTGGCACGGTACATGGCCAGATCGGCTTTCTTCAGCAGGCTCCCAATCGGTTCCTGGTCACCCCGAAAAACGACGATACCGATGCTGACCGTGTTGCTGTAGGCGTGGCCGTTGAGGCTGTAGCTTTGATCCAGCGCCAGCAAAATCTTGCTGGCAATACGCTCGGCCTGCTTGGCAGCCTCTTCCGGGCTAAGGCTCAAGGCATCCTGCAACACCACAAACTCGTCACCCCCCAAGCGCGCCACGCTGTCGCCTTCACGCAGACACGACTGCAAGCGCCCGGCCACCTGCTGCAACAGCAGGTCGCCTGCGTCATGGCCGAGCGTGTCGTTGACCTGCTTGAAATGGTCCAGGTCCAGAAACATCAGCGCACAGTGATTGCCGGCGCGCGCCGAGGACCGCCTTGACTGCTGCAACCGGTCCAGCAGCAAGCGCCGATTGGGCAAGCCCGTCAGCCCGTCATGCAGCGCCTCCGACTCCAGCGCTGTGACCGCATGCGCCAGTTTTTTGTACCTTAGCCGCACTTCGATCATGTTGTGAATGCGGGTTTTGAGCTCAACCACATCGAACGGTTTGGCAATGAAGTCTTTGGCACCGCCCGACAAGGCACGCAGTTTGTAGCCTGGCTGAACCGTGATCGCCAGCACCGGCAGGTAACCCCCGGGCTCAAGTCCCTGCAATGCCTCCATCACCTCAAACCCGTCCATGCCCGGCATTTGCAGGTCCAGCAGGATCAGGTCGTAGCGGTGGTGGCGGTGCAGGTCGTATACCGCCAGCGGGTCGCAGGTGCCGGTAATGTTCAGGTAGCCAGCGCTTTCCAGCATTTGCTGCAACAGCAAGATGTTGGCTTGCTTGTCATCCACAATCAGGATGCGGGCGGCAAGAATCTCTGGGTTATCTGGCATCGAAGGGGCTCCGGTCGGTTGCGTTGGCGCGCTGGGTGTGGGACAGCTCCAGCCCGGCGTCGAGTGAGTCCATGAATTGCGGCACCCGGATTGGTTTGGTCAGGTAGCGGAAAAAGCCGGCGGCCAGGCCGCGCTCAATGTCACGCGGCATGGCATTGGCACTGAGCGCCAGCACCGGTATGTGCCGGGTGGCCGGGTCGTCCTGCAAAATTTTGAGGGCCTGCAGGCCGCTGATGCCCGGCAGGTTGATGTCGAGCAAAATCAGGTCGGGCAGGTGTTCGCGTGCCAGCGCAATGCCGCGCATGGCGTCTTCGGCACCAAACAGCCGCAGGTCGGGCCGCCGGGCCACCAGCTGCTCGACCAGCGCCATGTTGGCGCGGTTGTCTTCCACATACAGCAGGGTGCGCACCGGGTGGCCGGCCACGATGGGCGTGATGTGCGACAACAGCATTTCGGTGGCCACGTCGTCAAACTGGGGTGCGCCCGCCAGGGCCAGCTCGATCCAGAACTCGCTGCCGGTGCCCACGGTGCTGACCACACCAATCTCGCCGCCCATTTGCTCCACCAGCCGTTTGCTTACCAGCAACCCGATGCCGGTGCCTTGTTCGTCGCTGTTTTCCTTGCCCAGGCGGTTGAATGGCTGAAACAGTTGTGCCAGTTCTTCTGCCTTCAAGCCGCTGCCGGTGTCTTGCACGCAGATGCGCAGGCGGCCCGTGGCGCGTTCGCTGTAGGTCACAAACACGCTGCCGCCCTGGCGGTTGTACTTGATGGCATTGGACAGCAGGTTGATCAGCACCTGTTTCAGCCGCGTGCGGTCGGCAGCCACAAAACACGGTGCGGCAAAGCTGGGGTAATGCAGGTGCAACTCTTTGTTGAGTGACAGCGGCTCCATCAGGGTCATGCAGTCCTGCAGCACCTCGGACAACTGCACCGGTTCGCACGACAGGCTCAGTCGGCCCGACTCAATCAGCGCCAGGTCCAGCACCTGATTGATCAGCTCCAGCAAATACCAGCCGGCACTCAAAATTTGATGGATGCTGGCCTTTTGCTCGGGTGTGGGCAGCGGGGTGCCCGACTCCAGCAACTGGGCAAAGCCCAAAATGGCGTTGAGTGGCGAGCGCAGCTCGTGGCTCATGCCCGACAAGAAATCTGATTTGGCCTGGTTGGCCTTGTCGGCCAGCGCCCGCGCACTCTCAAGCTCGGCGTTTTTGTCGCGCAACACCTGGTCAAGCCGCTCGCGCTCCACTTCGGCGGCGCGCCGGGCGGTGTTGTCGGTGCCAATCAGCAGGTAACCAATGATGGTGTTGCCTTCGTCGCGCAGCGCGGTGACCGACACCACGGCGGGGAATCGGCTGCCATCCTTGCGAATGTAGGTCAGCTCATAAATGTCTTCAATGCCGCGCGACGCCTTGAAAACCAGCGCTTCAAAGCCGGGCTGAATGTGGGTGTTCAGTTCCAGGCTGAGTGACTTGGCGCGGGCAATCACCTCCTGCGGGTCAGAAATGTCGGCCGGGGTGATGCTGTTCATCACCTCTGCTGCGGTGTAGCCCAGCATGCGCTCGGCACCCACGTTAAAAATCTGGATCACCCCGCGTGCGTCGGTGGCAATGCTGGAGAAATTGGCACTGTTGAAGATGGCGTGTTGCAAAGCGTTGACCTGGCGCAAGGTCTGCTGCGCGGCATATTCGGCCGTTACATTGCGAAACACCAGCACCGCGCCCATCACGGTGCTGTCAGCATCCTGAATTGGCGCGCAGCTATCGGCAATGTCGTATTCGGTGCCGTCGCGGCTGATCAGCACGGTGTGGTTGGCCAGGCCCTGCAGGGTGCCCAGCGCCAGCACCTTGGCCACCGGCACGGCAGAGGGCTGGCGGGTGGCCTTGCTGATGATGCGAAACACCGCGTCCACCGGCTGGCCCAGCGCCTGCGCCTGGGTCCAGCCGGTCAGCTTTTGCGCTACCGGGTTGATCAGCGTCACCCGGGCCTGGGCGTCGGTGGCAATCACCGCGTCACCAATCGAGTTAAGCGTGACCGCCAGTTTTTGCTCGCCTTCTTGCAGGTGGCGGTTGGCCTGCGCCAGCTGCTGGTTGCTGGCCGCTTGGTCACTGAGCAAGCGCTCGGTCTGCAGGCGCACCTGCTGCGTCACCCGCAACTGCAGTTTTTGATAGATCAGGTAGGCAAAGGTGACCGAAAGCAACACCGCCAGCAGCCCAAACGCCACCATGACGCCCAGCAGCCTGCGCATGGCGGCATCAAATTCCAGGTCGGCTAGGGTTTGCGCCATGTCTTGCCGCAGCAGGTAGGCCGTCATCTCGGTGCGAATCTGGTCCATCAGGCGTTTGCCAGAACCACTGTCCATCAGCCGCTGAGCCGCAGCTTTGTCGCCGGCGCGCACCAGGGTGATGGTCTGTGCCAGTTCGGCCATCTTGGCCTGGATCAAAGGGGCTAGCCGCAGCAGATGTGCGCTGGCGGTGGCATCGGTGGTCAACGCCTGCAGGGTTTTCAGTTGATCGTCAATGTCAATATGCACTGCCAGGTAGGGTTGCAGATAACTTTCCTGGCCGGTCAGGGCGTAGCCGCGCTGGCCAATTTCAGCGTCTTTGAGCCCGGACAAAAGCCATTGGCTTGGCCCAAGATGTTGCGCGAATAACGCCGCTGCTCGGAAGCCTGCGCGATCTGCAGGTATGACCATGCCGTGAAAGCAATGCCTGCTGATAAAAGTAATAGCAGGACAGCCAGCACCATCAGGGGCTGGCGGGTGTATTTTTGGGATAGACGCATGAAAGTTGCTGATTGGGTCATGAATGGCTGAGCCCATGGGTCATTGCGGTCCTGTTGTTGCTGGCAAATGCCAAATGGGCAGACCAACTGCCCATGCCTGTTGCTACGGACTGCTGGGTGTGTTTCCGCTGCTGGCACGCAAATGCCAAATGGGCAGACTAACTGCCCGTGCCTGTTGCTACTGTGCGCTGGCGCACTTAAGGAAAGAATTGCTGGTCTGTGAGGCGGTGCGTGGTCACCACCGCTACGCGCTGTGGGCTGGTAGCTCGATGCTGAGATTATACTAAATTGGGCTCTAGCCCTTATGCAGCTTGCACTGGGTGCTCTGGTTATTGAAGTGACAAAGGTGCGGGGTTGCTGTCTTTGCTTTGGATTCTGGTATCTTATGAACATCGGCACTTGCCAATCAGGAGTTCATCGTGGGCCATAAAGTTTTACTGAGCGAAAAGTCCATGCAGGTCATGGAGGAGTGCATTCCAGAGCTTGCCAGTCATGCTTTCAGGCTGGCTTATTACCAGGCGCTCACTGCGGGCGCCGGGGTACTTGAGGCAGTTGACGGCAGTTTGGTAGAAACCACTGCTGACGGGGACAGAAAAGTGCTGCGTCAATTGCCTTCGCCAACAAAAGTCGAGATGGGCAGCAGGCGGATGCGGTCGCGACATTCATGACTGCGCAAGTACCCCGCTTACGGATGTTTGCTGGCCCCAATGGGTCCGGCAAAAGCACCATCAAAGATGTGCTGCCGCCTGATTGGCTGGGCGTTTACATCAATGCGGACGAGCTTGAAAAGGTCACTGAAAAAACCGGTGTTCTGTCATTGACGGCATTTGATGTCGCAACTGACAACGAGAGTCTGCAGGCTTTTTTGCGCCAAGCGAGTTTGTTGAGCAAAGCGGACCTGCATGCAGATGCAGCACAGCTGAAACTTGTCAACAATGAAATCCACTTTGGATCAGTTCCGGTGAACTCCTACCTTGCCTCCGTATTGGCAGACTTCATCCGTCACAAACTGCTGGGAACCAGGACTTCATTCACTTTCGAAACCGTCATGTCGTCACCCGACAAAGTGGCATTTTTGCAAAAGGCTCAGCAGGCCGGCTACAGAACCTATTTGTATTTCGTCGCTACTGAGGACCCCGAGATCAATGTGTCGCGTGTGAAATATCGGGTCAGTACTGGCGGTCATACCGTGCCAGAAGAAAAAATTATCAGCCGTTATTCGCGATCACTTGATTTGTTGTCGGACGCCGTGACGTTCTCCAACCGCGCCTACATTTTTGACAACTCCGGCTTTCAACGAGTCTGGATTGCGCAAGTCACCGATGGTGAACTCATTGAAATCAAGACAGATCAGATGCCGGCTTGGTTCAAGACGGCGTTGTGGGACAAGTTTGATACCAACGCCGCCGACTGAATACGCAGCCGATGTTGCTCGCTGCCAGAAGTAGACAGCACCTTCTGTTTCATGGCCAGCCTTCATTTCGGCGGGACATCACGCCCGCTTGACGACCCCATTCTGCGCAGAGCGGGCATACGATATTAAAATCGGATTTTAATTTAGTAAGAAATGTACCAACAACGCCTGCTTGCCCCGGTGCTTCGCCAAGCCATGGCCAGCTTTCCTGCCGTCTTGCTGACCGGGCCACGCCAGTCCGGCAAAACCACCTTTCTGAAACACGAAGCGGGTGCCGGGGTGGATTACGTCAGTTTTGACGACCCACTCGAGCGTGACTTTGCCAGCCTTGATCCGCAAGGGTTTTTGCAGCGGTTCGTCAGTCGTGCGGTGATCCTGGACGAGATTCAGTATGTGCCCCACTTGTTGTCGCACCTGAAGATGCGCATAGACCAGGCTCCAGGAGAATGCGGGCGCTGGTTACTGACGGGTTCGCAACAGTTTGGCTTGATGCGTGATGTCAGCGAATCATTGGCGGGCCGCATCGCCATTCTGGAGTTGCCGCCGTTCTCACATGAAGAATTCTTGCGCCCGGCATTGAACGATGTTCTTTGGCAAGGTGGCTACCCGGTTGTCGCACTGAACCCCGAGAGGCGCGACATGTGGTTGCGCAGCTATGTGGCCACCTACATTGAGCGCGATGTGCGCCAGATTCGCAATATTCCCGACCTGCAGGTTTTTAACCAATTCATCAACCTGGCTGCAGCCCGGCATGGGCAAGCGTTTCACGCCGCCGACCTTTCACGCGAACTCGGCATCTCGCAACCCACGGTGAAATCCTGGGGCGGCGTTTTGGAGGCCTCTTATATTGCCTGTTTCTTGCCGCCGTGGTTTCGCAATTACGGCAAACGCATTGTCAAAACACCGAAGTTTTACTTTCTGGACTCAGCCCTGGTCAACTTGCTGACCCGCCAGCCCGATGCTGCGGCCGCACTGGCGGGGCCCATGGGCGGTGCGATGCTGGAGGGCTGGGTGGTCACCGAGGCGGTCAAGGTGTTCATGGCCTTGGGGCGCAAGCCGGACTTGTATTACTGGCGCTCCAATGACGGGCTGGAAGTGGACCTGCTGATCATGATCAAGGGCAAATTGCAAAGCATCGAAGTCAAGCTCACCGCCACACCGGGTGCCGGCCACGCGATGCCGATGCAGCGCTTCATCACAACGGCTGGCGACGAGGCCTGGCCACAGGGTGTGCTGGTGTGTAGCGTGGCTGAGAATCGCCTGTTGCCCCAGGGGCATCAGGCCATGCCATGGCAGCTTTTCCCGCAATGGCTGCATAAGCGCCTAAACTGACTCAAGCCCTTATGTAACCAGCACCGACAGCTATCAATTAGATAACACAGCAATAAGCCTACACTGTGACAGGGCTTTTTGCACGGGAGCCACTTCGCCTCGCGCTTGACGGCGCTCAATACAGGAGCCAACACATGGCCAGAAAAGCAGTGGCCAAGGCCATCCCAACAGCGGTGACAACTTCTGCGACAGCACCATTGCCTCTGGCAGCCCCACAGCCCCCTTTGACAGCCGCGCCCGGCAACTTTCCCATCGTCGGGATCGGCGCATCGGCGGGTGGTTTGGCGGCTTTTGAGGCGTTTTTCTCGGGCATGCCCGAGGGCGTGGAGCCCGGCATGGCCTTTGTGCTGGTGCAGCACCTGGCACCCGACCACAAAAGCCTGCTGGCCGAGCTGATTCGCCGCTACACCCGAATGCCGGTGTTTGAGGTGGAAGACAGCATGGTGGTGGCGATCAACAGCATCTACATCATTGTGCCCAACCACGACCTGGCCCTGCTGGGCGGCAGTCTGCAACTGTTGGAGCCCAGCGCGCCACGCGGCCAGCGCTTGCCAATCGACTTCTTTTTCAGGTCGCTGGCCGATGACCAGCACGAACGGGCCATTGGCATCGTGCTCTCGGGCACCGGTAGCGACGGCACGCTGGGGGTGCGCGCCATCAAGGAAGTTGGCGGCATGGTCATGGCACAAACGCCAGAGTCCACCGAATTCGACGGTATGCCGCGCAGCGCCTTTCAAACCGGGGTGGTGGACTACCAGCTTGACGCCGACAAGATGGCCGCACAACTCATCACCTATGTGAAATACGCCTTTGGGCAACTGTCTGTGCGCACCGACAAGCCGGTGCAGATCAGCGAGAGTGCGCTGAAAAAGACCTTTGTGTTGCTGCGCACCCAGACCGGGCACGACTTTTCGCAATACAAGCCCAGCACCATCCACCGGCGCATTGAGCGGCGCATGTCGGTGCATCAGATCGCGCTGATCGATGACTACGTGCGTTTTTTGCAGCAAACCCCGGCCGAGGTGGATGCGCTGTTTCATGACCTGCTGATTGGTGTGACGCAGTTTTTCCGCGACACCGAAGCTTTTGCTGCGCTGGAGGAGCTGGTGATTCCCAAGCTGTTTGCCGGCAAATCGGCCATCGGTGGCGTGGTGCGGATCTGGGTGGCGGGCTGCTCGACCGGCGAAGAGGCTTACTCGCTGGCCATTTTGCTGCAAGAGCACATGGAAGTCCTCAAGCAAAGCTACACCGTGCAGGTGTTTGCCACAGACATTGATGCCCGTGCCATCGCCACCGCGCGCGTCGGGCTGTACCCGTTGGGCATTGCGGCTGATGTGTCACCGCAGCGACTGGCGCGTTTTTTCACGCCCGAGCCTGATGGGCAGGGTTTTCGCATTCATAAAAGCATCCGCGACATGCTGGTGTTCTCGGAGCAGGATTTAGCCCGCGACCCGCCGTTTTCCAAGCTCGACCTGCTCACCTGCCGCAACCTGCTGATTTACCTCAACGCCGACCTGCAAAAGCGCTTGATGCCGCTGTTTCACTATGCGCTCAATCCTCAGGGCGTGCTGTTTTTGGGCACCTCTGAGGGCATTGGTGACTTTCTGACGCTGTTTGCTACCCTGGACCGCAAGGCCAAGCTGTTTCAGCGCAAAGCGGCCGAACCAGCATCACCGCGTAGTTTGCCAAGCCGGTTTTTGCCACCGGTGTCGGCGCAGGACACCCCCTTGCAGCGTGCTGCTGGCAAAGACAGTTTTGCGGCCAAGCTGCCGCTGCGGGAGCTGACCGAGCAGACCATGCTGGCCGAGCTGGTGCCAGCGGGCGCACTGGTCAATGCTGTGGGCGACATCTTGTACCTGCACGGACGCACCGGCATGTATCTGGAACCCACTCCGGGCGAAACAGGGGTCAACAATGTCCTGAAAATGGCCCGTGAAGGCTTGCGCCCGGCGCTGGCCAACGCGCTGCACCGCTGTGCTGTCAGCCGCGAGACCGTGCGCACACCAGCCATCCGGGTTAAGACCAATGGTCACTTTACCCGCGTGAACCTTTGCGTGCGCCCGGTGGCGGCCGACGGCCAGACCAGTACTGACGGTGTCGCGCCCAGCGCGCCAGACGCCCGCCTATACCTGGTCATACTTGAAGAGTCGCCGGATGAAATGAGCGACACCGGGCCAACGCCAGTGCCTGCAAGCAGCGCCGAGGCCGCAGTCCCTCAGACCGCAGATGTCACCGCCCAAATAACCGCCCTGCGCGACGAATTGCGTGCCAAGGACGAGTACCTGCAAAGCACCCACGAAGAGCTGGAAAGCTCCAACGAAGAGCTCAAGTCCAGCAACGAGGAAATGCAGTCGGTCAACGAAGAGTTGCAAAGCACCAACGAAGAGCTGGAAACCTCCAAGGAAGAGCTGCAGTCGGTCAATGAAGAGCTGTCAACCGTCAACAACGAGCTGAGCCTGAAGGTGGAAGACCTGTCACGCCTGAACAACGACATGAACAACCTGCTGGCTGGCACCGGCATTGCCACAGTGTTTGTGGACCACCAGCTGCGCATTCTGCGGTTCACGCCGGCGGCGTCGCAGATCATCAACCTGATTGCCGCCGACGTGGGCCGCCCGGTAGGCCACATCGTCTCCAATCTGGCGGGTTACGCCAGCCTAGTGCCCGACGTGCAGGCCGTGCTCGACACCCTGGTACCCAAAGGCCTGCAGGTGCAAACGCTGCTGGGGGCCTGGTTCACGCTGCGCATTCGCCCCTACCGCACGCTCGACAACGTGATTGAGGGCGCTGTCATTACCTTTACAGACATCACCGACCTTAAACGCATGGAAGCCGCCCTGGCGCAAGCCAACCACCTGGCGCGTCTGGCGGTGGTGGTGCGTGACGCCTTTGACGCCATCACGGTACAAGACATGGAGGGTCGCACTTTGGCCTGGAACCCGGGCGCCGAGCGCCTGTATGGCTGGACCGAAGCGCAGGCGCTGGCACTCAACGTGCTTGAGCGCATTCCACCGGCGCTGCGCGACGAGGCCCAGCAGCGCGTGCAGCAGCTCAGCCAGGCGCAGGTGTTGCAGCCCTATCTGACGCAGCGGCTGACCCGGGACGGTGTGCTGCTCGATGTGTCTTTGACGGCCACTGCGCTGGTCAATGAGTCTGGCAAGGTGTATGGCATTGCCACCACCGAGCGGGTGCGTGAACCAGTCACCTCTGAGTCGGGCACCTGAGCCGGACGGGTTCGCCCGTCACTTTGGCGCTCATTCTGTCTGAGCTGTGTGCGCAGGCGTACAGACCTGCGCCCTCCAGCAACCAACAATGGGGATTCGCCCGTGACTGCGGTCCGCCGCAGCTCGATTTGATTCCCCTTGTTGATCTGGAGAAATTTCCATGAAACTGAACACTCGTTCCTTTGCCGCCCTGTCGGCTGTGTTGTTGGTCTCGGCCCTGAGTCTGGGTGGTTGTGCTGGCATGACCCAGCAGGAAAAAAGCACTGCAACCGGTGCTGTCATCGGGGGCGTGGTGGGTAACGTGCTGTGCGGCGGCCTGGCCTGCACCGGCGCCGGTGCCGCTGTTGGTGGCGTGATTGGCCACGAAGTTGCCAAGTAGCCCGGCCATGACCATTGCCCAAAAATTGCGGGCCGCAGCGGCCGCTGCGATCGTTTTTCTGCCGCTGGCCATGGCATCTGGTTACGCCCAAGCTCAGACCCAGTCGTCCGCCCGCGAGCAGATGGTGCCAAGAATTGAGGGCTTTAACGTTGATGAGGTTCGCCGCCTGATCCCCGGGACCGAGCTCAACTTTGAAATCTTTGGCACACCTGGCGGATGGGTCACGCTGCACATTGAGGGTGCCCAGCGCAACCTGACACTGACCGAAACCGAGACTGGGCAATACGAAGGCACTTACACCATCAACAGTCGCGACAAGATTGCGGCGCGCAGCCCGGTCACCGCAAACTTGCGCGTTGGCAACCAGGTGGAAACCCTGGTGTTGAATGAATCGCTGCAAATCGGCGTGGGCTACCACGGCGCCAAGATGGCACCGGGGCCACAGCCCAAAATTGACCATTTCAATGTGGACCCCGCGGCCGACCTCAAAGGGGGTGAAGATCTGTATTTTTCGGTGTTTGGCACACCCGGTGGTCAGGTCGACCTGGCCATTCAGGGTGTCAGAGGCAAGGTGCTGATGCCTGAGGTGAAAAGTGGTGAGTACGCCACAACCTACACCATTCGCAGCCGTGACCGCATCGTGCGCAGCAGCCCGGTCATTGCCACGATGCGCCTGGGTGAGCGCGTGACCACGGCCACCTTGGGCAAAGCGCTGCAAGACGGCAATGCGCCAGCGCCGTTGAACGTCACCCGCATCTGCAACAACTGCGGCTTGGTCGAGTCGGTCAATCCGGTGCAGGTCAAGGGTGAAGGGGGATACCTTGGCGCGATTGGCGGCGGTGTGGTCGGGGCCATTCTGGGCAACCAGGTGGGCCAGGGCAATGGCCGCACAGCGGCGCAAATTGCCGGAGCCTTGGGCGGTGCCTATGCCGGACGCGCCCTGGAAGGCAAATCGCGCGCCTCCAGCCACTATGAGGTGGTGGTACGCCTGCAAAACGGCTCAGCCCAAACGGTGAGTTTTGCCACCGAGCCTGGCTTCAAGGTGGGCGACAAGGTCAAGATCAGCGACGGCGTGATTGCGCGCAACCCCTGACTCGCCAGTGTGCCGATTGACCATGCGCCATCGTTTGGCTTCTACTGTGGCAGGCGGCTGGCGCTGCCTGACGGCGCTGGCTGCGGCCCTGCAGTTGGGGTCCGGGTTGGCGCAGCCTGGGTCAGAGTCAGCGGCAGCGCTCATCGACCAACACACGCTGTTGGCAGGGCAGCTTCAGCACAACGCGTTCCATCAACCGCTGGTACTGCTGTCCAGCGAGACGCAGCATGGGTCCAGAGGCGACATTTATGCGCTGATGTCTTTCCCTTTTGAAACGGTAAGCACTGCGCTAAAAAATCCTGGCAAGTGGTGTGACGTGATGATCTTGCACATCAACACCAAATACTGCCACGCCGCCCGGGGCGCGACAGGCATGGTTTTGAGCGTGAACATCGGCACCAAGACACCCCAGGAACTGGCGCAGGCTGCGCGCGTGAGGTTCAACTTTCAGGTCAGAGAAGAAACCCCGCAGTACTTTGACGTGCTGCTGGACGCTAAAGACGGCCCGCT
Organism: Candidatus Rhodoferax mariagerensis; assembly: GCA_016719055.1. GTDB lineage: Bacteria > Pseudomonadota > Gammaproteobacteria > Burkholderiales > Burkholderiaceae_C > Rhodoferax > Rhodoferax mariagerensis. Next base: position 66,534 of record JADKAW010000050.1, read on the forward strand.
GGGCACCAGTGACTACCGCATTCGCCTGGAAGCTGTGTCGCTGCCACCCAGCCAAACATTTTTGCACCTGACCTATTCGTATTCGACCAACTTTGCCGCACGACTGGCCATGCAGGCTTACCTGGTGACCGCTGGTGCCGACAAGGTGGGTTTTACCGTGGTGGACCAAGCAGGCGGCGGGCAGCCCGAGCTGATTGATGGCATACGCGGGCTGGTGGAACGCAACACCATGCGTTACTACCTGGCGATTGACAGTTTTATGCAATCGGTGCAGTCAGTGTCGGCAGCGCAACTTGAGCAGCGCCTGCAGACCTGGTTCTCCGCTGTTGAGAAGTACCCACGCCAGCTGCACGAAATGGACCGCCCAGCCTATCTTGAGATGAAGCACGCCGAAGTGTTGCGGCAACAAACGGCGCGTTGACCCCGCCATGCCGCCAGATGCGCGACTCTACGGGCAGTTGCTCAAGCAGGTGGCCAACTCCTGGCTCGACGACTATGTGCCCAGCATGGGGGCGGCCTTGGCGTTTTACACCCTGTTTTCTTTGGCACCGCTGCTGCTGATTGTGGTGTCTGTGGCCGGGCTGGTGTTTGGCGAAGATGCCGCCCGCGGTGAGATTCAGGTCCAGTTGCAGGCACTGATGGGCGTGCGCGGTGCCAGCGCGGTGCAAGACTTGCTGACCAGCGTGGACAAGCCAGCGCAGGGCGTGGCAGCAACCGTGCTCGGGGTAGCGTTGCTGCTGGTGGGTGCCACCACCGTGTTTGGCGAGTTGCAGGATTCACTCGACCGGATCTGGCGCGCGCCTGCGCAGGGTCAGACGACGGGGTGGCTGGGCCTGGTGCGCGCCCGGTTGCTGTCTTTCGGGATGATTCTGGCCATCGGATTTTTGCTGACGGTGTCTTTGGTGTTGAGCGCTGCACTGGCCATGATGGGGCGCTGGTGGAGCCCGGTGTTTGAGGGCTGGTACCTGGTGACCGCCACCGCAAGCGCGATGGGGGGGTTTGTGCTGAACGCTGCCATGTTTGCACTGATCTACAAGGTGATGCCGCGCGTTCATGTGGCGTGGCGCGATGTCTGGACCGGTGCGTTGTTTACCGCACTGCTGTTTGGCCTGGGCAAGTCGCTGATTGGTGCCTGGATTGGCAGCAGTGGCCTGGTCACTGGCTTTGGTGCTGCCGGGTCGCTGGTGGTGGTGTTGCTGTGGGTGTATTACTCGGCCCAGGTTTTTTTGATGGGCGCTGAGTTCACCTGGGTTTACGCCAATACCTTGGGCTCCAGAAAGGCGCAGCACGTCGAGGTGGACGCACTGGCCTTGTGACCCTGCTTATTTCACCTGGGATTTGAAGTAGCTGAAAGAATGGGTGAAGGCGTCACGGATTTTCTCCATCTCAGCCACCATCGACTCCCAGGTGGTTTCACCCGCCGTCTTTAGTTCTTCAAGCTTGGTGATGGCCAGTTGCGACTGAGCATGCAGTTTGGTCATTTCTTGCCTGTACTTTTCGCGCACATCTTCCCGGGCCTCTTTAGCACGCAGTTCAGCCTTGCCCATCTGCTGATTCAGCTCGTCGAGCTGAAGCTTCATTTTGGCGACATAGATGTCTCTGTTTGACATGGTGATAACTCCTGTTTCGAAAAACTTAGGGCCGATATTGGCGGCGAGCGTCAGACACCCGCTGCATGGTTTTCGACATGCCTGCTGACGGTAACTCTGGTCTGAAATTTGGTCTGTACGCTTGCGCACACATCTAAAAATGGTGGTATTTGGATGCAAACGCACAGACCCGGGCGGGGCCCCTGCTCAAGCTTGCCAGAGAGTCCCCAAAAGGCTCTTGTTTGCAATCATTTCATTCACTTCAAGGAAAAACCATGAACAAAGACCAGATCAAAGTAAAAGTCAAAGACGTCGCCGGTAGGGACGCTGGTGCGCCCCGGATCAGCGAGCCATCAGGTTGCCACCATCGTCAGACAGCACAATTTCGACGCGGCGGTTCAGCTGCCGGTTTTCGGCGGTGTCGTTGGCAGCCACCGGATACGACTCGCCAAAACCCCGAACGGCGACCCGGTTGCGCCCAACACCCATCTCCTCCAGGGCTGTTTGCACCGCCCCAGCGCGGCGGTCAGACAGGTCCTGGTTGTGCGCGGTGGTGCCGGTGCTGTCGGTAAAGCCTTCAATCAACACTTTGCGTTGCGGATTGAGTTCCAGAACCTTGGCCAGCTTTTGTACCGTCGCGACACCGTTACTGGTCAGGCGCGAAAGATCTGTGCCAAACAACACATCACCCAGGGTGATCACCATGCCGCGTTCGGTCTTTTTGGCCGCCAGGTCTGCAAGCTGAGCCTCCAGCAGGGCATTTCGCGCTTGAGCATCTTGCGCCGTGCGCTGGGCATTGGCGGCATCAACTTGCGCAACCTGGGTTTGCTGCATGGCGCGGGCAGCATCGTTTTGAGCCAACAGGGCCGATTGTCTGGCCTGGTCTGCCTTGATCTTGGCGGCATTGGCCTCGTTGGTGCGCTGGTCAATGAGCATCTGGTTGCGCACCTTGCCGGCGTTCGCCACATCTGCTTCGGCCATCTTTCGCTTGGTGACTTCTTGCGTCAGGGCGATTTTTTGCCGTGCCAGGTAAGCCAGTTTGTCAATGGCTTCATCGCTGCCCCGGTCGTTGGCCATCGCGTCAACTTGTGCCATGGCGTCAGTGGCTTGTTTCATCTCAAGGGGGGCATGTGTCGCAACATTGGGGTTGTTTTGTGCGACCCGGTACTCGCTGTGAATCTCGTTGAGCAACGTGGTCGTTTTCGGCGCGGAGCCGCAGGCAGCAAGCAACACGGCGATGGCCAGGCAAGAAGGGGTAAGGTATTTGTTTTTCATGATCGAATCTTGTAGGGATGGGTTGAATTACAGATTGCGCTCTAACTCTTCGCGCAGCACGCGAATGTCGTCTTGCAGCGCATCGGCAGCTGCCTGGGCTTTGGCCGAATCAGCTTTGCCCTGTGCGAGCTTGGCGTCAACCTGCGCCTGGCTGGCCATGTCGCGTGCCAGTTTGTAATCTTTGGCCACCATGGCCTTGTTGGCGAGTGCGAGTTTTTCACGTGCGGCGGTCATCTCAACCGGTGCAAACTGCGCACCACCGGCGCCTGCGGCGTTGTCAACCGCTGCTTTGGATACGGCCACATCGGCCGTGGCCGGGGTTTTTAAACTGGTGCAACCCACCGCAAAAATGGCAGCAGAGCCGCAAAAGACTGCAAACCAGCGTCTTGAATTATTTGTCATCATGTCACTCCTGTAACTGTTCATCAAGAGCAGAATCACGCTTGATGTCATCAGTTATAGGCGCGAACTTTTTCAAGGTCTGTTCGCTGGAACACGCTGCCCCAGGCATCGTGGGCAATAGCGTCAGTTGGCCGGAACGATGGTGATGCTGCTGCGCAGAATCCCGCCACTGCCGACACTGCCTTCGAGGTTGCCCTCGTTGCCCATGCGCGTGATGCAGTCGTTACGGTCTTCGCCCTGGTAGGCATTACAGCGCTTCAAGGCGTTTTGCTGGTACGAGTCACCCTGGTCGGTGAAGCCTCCGTGCAGGGCCTCAGCCAGAGCGTTGCGGGCTTCAAGGCGGCAGCTGGCCAGGTCTTGCTGAGAGCTGCCGCTGTCGCACACGGCCATTTCTTGCCGGTAACGCGCTTTGGCATCAGCTGCCAGGCTGGCATTTGCCGCCAGAGCAGCGGCTGGCAACAGCAGACACAGTGTTGCGGTCAGGGCAAGGTGCCGAATCAATCGTGGGGAAATGGTCATGAGGTACTCCGGTGGATGGAACACCCACTCTGGACTTGCCAAACCCCAACGTCTGTGCGAGATCACACACAGGCAAAAAAAAGCGACCCTAAGGTCGCTTATAAAGGCCCCCCGAAGGGAGCCGTCGTTGGAAACTCATTGATCAACAACTTTCGTTTTGACCCCATCCAATATTTTTTGCTTCAAGGCTGTGACAGCAGCTGGATGAACTTTAGCGGGCTGGTTCTTTTTTGGGTATCCCCCATTTGGGGGATATTTGGGCTTTTTTTGAAAAAAATTTCAAAAATTTACGGCGTTAAACCGTTTTTTGAGGCACCAATGGCAGTTCAATGACAAAACAGGCACCGCCGCCATCCCGGTTTTCGCAAAAAACCCGACCACCATGGCGCAAAGCGATGGCTTTTACCAATGCCAGACCCAAACCGACACCGCCATCGCGCTCGGTGGCCCCCGGCAGGCGGTAAAACGGCTCAAAAATGCGTTCTCTCAGGTCCGCCGGAACGCCGGGGCCACGGTCCGCCACACGGATTTCGACCTGCGAGCCCTGCGGGCACAGGCTCAGCGTGATGTCGCCGGCACCGTGGCGCCGCGCATTCTCCAGCAGGTTGCGCACTGCCCGGCGCAGCAATTTGGCCACACCCTGGACGGCCAGCTCGGTGCTCATCGGGTCGTCTGGGGCGGCACCCGGGGCCGGTTGCAGGACCAGTTCGGCATCAACACGGGCGCATTCTTCAGCGGCCAGCCCGATCAGGTCCACCGATTCGACCGTGCCCATGTCGGCCTCGCGCGCGTCGAGCCGGCTGGCCAGCAAGATTTCTTCAATCAGTTGGTCAAGTTCGTTGATGTTGCGCGCAATTTCGCTTTTGAATGCTGGCGAAGCTGCTGGGCCAAGCAGCTCCAGCCCCATGCGGATGCGCGCCAGCGGCGAGCGCAACTCGTGCGACGCGTTGGCCAGCAAGGACTTTTGCGATGCCAGCAACACCTCATGGGATTGCACCAGGGTCTGTACCCGCTCAGCAGCGCCGTTGAAGCGCTTGGCCAAAAAGGCCACTTCATCCTGACCAGTGTCGGGCACCCGGACCGACAAGTTGCCTTCACCCCACTGCTGCACCCCGTCTTGCAGACGCTCAAGCCGGCGTGTCAGCGTGCGCACAATCGGGTAGGTGGCCAGCGCCACAGCCAGACCCACCCACACCAACATCCAGACAAAACCAAACGGTGGGCGGCTCCAGATCGAGGGCGGCGCGCGCATCAGGCGCATGCGCATGGTCTGGCCATCGTGCATGCGCACCATGAACTCCGGGCCACCCGGGCGGTCCGGCTCGGGCTGCATATCTGACGCCGCACCGGGCTGTGAGGCCTCGCGATGGGGTGCGCGCCGACGTTGACCGGGTGACATCGCGCTCCGGTCAGGTCGCTCATCCATGTCGCCAGGCATCAGTCGTGGCCGTCCGCGGCCAATCTCTTGCCCCGCCTCGTTACGCAGCACCACATCACGCAGGGGCGGCTCGGCTGCCAGGTGCCAGATCCAGCCCACCAGCAAAATCAGCACCGCCACCGTCAGCACCACAGCCAGCCAGATGCGGACATAGAGTTTGTTGAGCATGGCGCGACCCCAGTGTCAGGGCTCAATCTTGCTGGCGCGCAAACACATAACCCACGCCGCGCACCGTCAGGATGCGTTTGGGGGTTTTGGCATCCATTTCGATGGCGGCGCGGATGCGGCCCATGTGCACGTCGATCGAGCGATCAAAGGCGTCCAGCTCGCGCCCGCGCACCGCTTCCATGATCTGGTCACGCGTGAGCACGCGCCCGGCGCGCTCGGCCAGCGCCACCAGCAGGTCAAACTGGTAAGAGGTCAGCTCACAGGCCTGACCGGCCACCGATACCAGGCGTGCGTCACGGTCAATCTCCAGTGTGCCAAAGCGCAGCCTTTTGCTGGCCACAGGCGCGCCCTCGCCATGCCGGCGCAGTACGGCGCGAATGCGGGCCAGCAGTTCACGTGGCTCAAAGGGTTTGGGCAAGTAGTCGTCAGCGCCCATTTCCAGGCCAATGATGCGGTCCATCGGGTCGCCCTTGGCGGTCAGCATCAGGATGGGGGTGGCTGCCAGTGCACCCGGCAGGGCGCGAATGCGGCGGCACACTTCCAGCCCGTCCATGTCAGGCAGCATCAGGTCCAGCACTACCAGTTGCGGTGCCAGCGATTGCAGCCGCTGCAGCCCGCTTTGTCCGTCACCAGCGTGATCTACCTGGTAGCCCGATTGACGCAGATACTCAGCTACCATGTGCGCCAGCCGTGCATCGTCCTCAATCATCAGCAAATGTTGGTTCATGATCTGAGTCTAGTGGCACGCCACATCCGGCGCTTGAAGCTCGCGTAAAGTTAGGTAAAAGCCAGAATACTATAATTTAGATAGCTTGCTGTGCTTATCTAATGTGGGCTAGAGGACGATTTGATGCCTGAAGCCAGCCAGACCAGCAACAGCACCGGAACGCCTAGCAAGGCAGTGGCAGCAAAAAAATTCTGGTAACCAAACAGGTCCACATAACGGCCCGAGTAACCCGCCAGAAACTTGGGCAGCAACAGCATCATGGAGCTGAACAGCGCATACTGCGTGGCCGAGTAGTTGACGTTGGTCAGGCTTGACAGGTAGGCAATAAACGCCGCCGAGGCAATGCCGCCGGCCAGGTTGTCGGCCGAGATCACAAAAATCAGGCCGGTCAGGTCGTGGCCGCGGCTGCTCAGGGCCGCAAACAGCAGGTTGCTGGCGGCACTCAGCACCGCGCCCAGCATCAGCACCCGCATCACCCCCAGGCGCATGGCCAGTGCACCACCGACAAAAGCACCGGCCAAGGTCATGATGACGCCGTAAATCTTGGTCACGGCGGCTACCTCGTCTTTGCTGTAACCCATGTCGACATAAAACGGATTGGCCATGATGCCCATCACCACGTCGCTGATGCGGTAGGTGCCAATCAGGGCCAGCACCAGCAGCGCCTGCCAGCCATAACGCTGCAAAAAATCGGCAAAGGGCGCAATCAGCGTGCCGTGCAGCCAGTCCAGCGCGTTTTTGGCCGGTGGCATGGGGCGCTGCAGCGGCTCGGGCGACAACAGCACGGTGACCACCCCGAGCAACATGCTGGCTGCCATGACCAGGTAGGCGGTGTGCCAGGCCCCGTGCTGGTAGCCGGCCTGCGCCCCTTGAGCGCGCGCCGCAATCCACAGCACGCCGGCACCGGCCCAGATCATGGCCAGCCGGTAGCCGGTCTGGTACGACGCGGCCAGCGCTGCCTGGCGGTCGATGTTGGCAGACTCAATGCGAAAAGCATCCAACGCAATGTCTTGTGTCGCCGACCCAAACGCCACCGCCAGCGCCCCCCACACCACCGGCGCCAGTGCCACCTGCGGGTCGTTGAATGACATCGCCACCAGGCCCAGCAGAATAGCCAGCTGCGACAACAGCAGCCAGCTGCGCCGGCGCCCCAGTCGGCGCGTCAACAGAGGTATTGGCAGGCGGTCCACCAGCGGGGCCCACAGCCATTTAAAGGCATAGGCCAAGCCGACCCAGCTCAGGTAACCAATGGTGGTGCGGTCAATGCCGGCCTCGCGCAGCCAGAAACTCAGCGTGCCCAGCACCAGCAGCAGCGGCAGGCCGGCCGAAAATCCCAGCAGTAGCATGCGCAGCGATGGCGGCTCCAGATAGACCTTCAGGGTAGCCAGCCAGCTGGGGGCGGCGGAAACGGCTGGTGTTGGATCGGGGGTCATGAAATAACTGGCGTGGGCAGGCTTGGGCAGTGCGATCTGGCAGGCAGGGGTAGAAACGGATTTGAAAAGGTCTTGAAAGCGGCGAACCGAGACACCCGGGGTTACGCAAAGCCTAGTTTAGCGGCGCAACGGCAGGCTGCCAGGCACTCAGGCCACCGCGTGTTGGGCCAGCAGACCCGCAATGGCTGCGTCGTCCAGGCCCAGACCTGCCAGCAGCTCGCGGGTGTGGGCACCCAGGGTGGGAGGGTTCAGCCGCACGCCCAGGCGCTGCCCGTCCATGGTGAACGGAAGCAGCGCAGCCCGGGCGGTTTGGCCAGCGCGCTCGCCGTCTGGCAAGGTGATATCAGCCAGTCCGCCAGTGGCTAGCAGGTGCTCGTCATCAAACAGTTCTTCAGGCCTGCGAATCGGGGCAAAAGGCAGATCATGGGCCAGCAAAATGGCGGTCAACTCGGCGGCGCTGCGGTGAGCCAGACGTTCGCGCAGGGCGGGTATCAGCGTGGTGCGGCTGCGTACCCGGTCGTTGTTGTTGGCATAACGCGGGTCGGCTTTCAGGTCAGCCAGCCCGAGCACGTCGCAAAAGGTGGCCCACTGCGCATCACTGACCGCCGACAAAAAAATCTGTTCACCGTCTTTCACCGTGAACACGTCGTACACCGCCCAGGGCGAAATGCGCGCCGGCATCGGTGCGGCGGCTTGGCCGGTCATGGCGTATTGCAGCATGTGCTGGCCGACCAGAAACACGTTGTTCTCGAACAGCGCGCTTTGCACCTCTTGCCCGCGCCCGGTGATACCCCGCTGAATCAAGGCCCCGAGCGCGCCAATGGCCCCAAACAGCCCTCCCATGATGTCGTTGACGCTGGTGCCTGCGCGCAGTGGGTCGCCCGGGCGCCCGGTCATGTAGGCTAGGCCGCCCATCATTTGCACCACCTCATCCAGCGCGGTGCGGTTTTCATAAGGGCCGGGCAAAAATCCCTTGTGGGTGACATAGATCAGGCGCGGGTTGACCTGGCTCAGGGCGGTGTAGTCCAGCCCGTATTTGCCCATGGTGCCGGGCTTGAAGTTTTCCAGCACCACGTCGGCAGTGGCGGCCAGTTGGCGTGCGATGGCAGCACCTGCGGGTTGGTGCAGGTCGATGGCAATGCTTTTTTTGTTGCGGTTGAACATGGGGAAAAAGCCGGCACCGGCACCAAGCAGGTGGCGCGTGCGGTCGCCTTCGATGGGCTCGACCTTGATCACTTCGGCACCCATGTCAGCCAGCAGCATGCCGCAGGTGGGCCCCATCACCATGTGGGTGAATTCGACCACCCGCAGGCCGGCCAGCGGCAAGGGGTGAGCGGGGAGGGTGGCGGCGGTCGGGGCGGTGGGTGCGTTCATGGCAGGAGTCCGGGTTGGCTGGGGCCCATGTTACGCAAAAGCGGCGCGGGCATGGCTGCCCGATTCAAGCGATTTTTCAAGCGATGGCGCAGCATCTATAAAATCAGCGCATGTCAGATCTCGTCGCACCCGCTTTTGCCCTACCCAGGGTCAGCACGCCCCGCGCTGTGTTGTTTGATGCTTACGGCACTTTGTTTGATGTCTACAGCGTGGCAGAACTGGCCGAAGCGCTGTTTCCGGGTCAGGGCCAGGTCCTGAGTGTGCTTTGGCGCGACAAACAAATCGAGTACACGCGGCTGGTGACCACCTGCAACCACGGTGCGCATTACCAGCCGTTTTCTGAGCTGACCCGTGCAGCCCTTGTTTTTGCTATAAAAAAAATAGTTGATGGCGCTTATCCGGAAAGGGCTACAGGCCAATTCTTTGTAAATTTTGGGGCGCAAATCGAGCAATTGCTGGCCCAATACCAGCGCCTCAAGGCCTTTCCTGAAAACCTGGCCGTGCTGCAAGCCCTCAAGCGTCACGGCATTGCCACCGGCATTTTGAGCAATGGTGACTCTGCCATGTTGCACGCAGCCGTGCAGTCCGCCGGCTTGACGGGGTTGCTGGCTCATGTGGTGAGCGTGGACGCCGTGCGCCGCTTTAAAACCCATCCAGAGGCTTATGCCCTTGGCGAAAAAGCCCTTGGTTTGCCGGCACCAGAGATTTTGTTTGTCAGCTCTAACGCCTGGGACGCACTGGGTGCCACCTGGCATGGTTACACCACCCTGTGGGTCAACCGTTACCATCTACCCTTTGAAGAGCTGGGCATCCAGCCCACGCGCACCGGCACTAGCCTGGGCGATGTGCTGGACTTTTTTCCTGACCTCTCCGTTTCGATTTCTTAACTCCCGCTGCATCATCATGACCGAACGCATCATTAAAAATCGCCTGCAGGTGGCTGCCAACCTGTGCCAGTTCATTGAAACCCAGGTCCTGCCTGGCACCGGTGTGGCGCCGGCCAAATTCTGGAAAGGCGTCGATGCCATCGTGGCGGACCTGGCCCCGAAAAACATCGCCTTGCTGGCCGAGCGTGACCGCCTGCAGACCGAGCTGGACGCCTGGCACCAGGCCAACCCCGGCCCAATTCAGGACATGGTGCTGTACCGCACCTTTCTGGAGCGCATCGGCTACCTGGTGCCGGTGCCCAAAAAGGCCCGCATCAGCACCTCAAACGTGGATGCCGAGCTGGCCAAGCAGGCTGGCCCGCAGCTGGTGGTGCCGATTCTCAACGCCCGCTACGCCCTGAATGCCGCCAACGCCCGCTGGGGCAGCCTGTATGACGCCCTCTATGGCACCGACGTGATCGCCGAAACCAAGGGTATTGAGAAGGCCGGTAAAAATGGCGGCTACAACCCCAAACGCGGTGCCAAAGTCATTGAGTACGCGCGCCACGTGCTGGACCGCTGCGCCCCGCTGCGCAAGGGCTCGCACGTGGACTCGGTGGCTTACAGCGTCAAGGGTGGCAAGCTGGCCGTCAAACTGGCCGACGGCAGCAACACCAGCCTGCTTGAGGCCAAGCAACTGGCAGGTTTCCAGGGCGACGCCAAAGCACCCTCAAGCGTGCTGTTTGAGCACAATGGCCTGCATCTGGACTTGATCATCGACCGCAGCACCGCCATCGGTGCCGCTGACCCTGCTGGTGTGTCAGACCTGGTGCTTGAGGCTGCGCTGTCCACCATTCTTGATCTGGAAGACTCGGTGGCGGCGGTCGACGCTGACGACAAGGTGCTGGCCTACAGCAACTGGCTGGGCATTTTGAAAGGCACGTTGACCGAAGAGGTGGTCAAAGGCAGCCGCAATTTCACCCGTGGCCTGAACGCCGATCGCTTCTACACCGCAGCAGACGGCAAGAAAACCGTGCGCCTGCATGGCCGCTCATTGATGTTTGTGCGCAATGTCGGCCACCTGATGACCAACCCGGCCATTTTGTACACTGACAAACAAGGCGATGTGCGCGAGATTCCCGAGGGCATTCTGGATGCCGTGGTGACCACCACCATCGCCATGCACGACCTGGCCAAAACCAAAAAAGATGCCGTTCGCAACTCGCGCAAGGGCTCGGTCTACATCGTCAAGCCCAAAATGCACGGCCCATTTGAGGTGGCATTTGCCAGCGAACTGTTTGGCCGCGTCGAGCAGCTGCTGGGCCTGCCTGAGAGCACTGTCAAGCTCGGCATCATGGACGAAGAGCGTCGCACCAGTGTCAACCTGAAAGCCTGCATCGAGGCCGCCAGCAGCCGGGTCGCCTTTATCAACACCGGCTTTCTGGACCGTACTGGCGACGAGATGCACAGTGCCATGTTGGCCGGCCCGATGATCCGCAAGGGCGACATGAAGACCAGCGTCTGGATTCAGGCTTACGAGCGCAACAATGTGCTGGTCGGCCTGGGCTGCGGCCTGCGTGGCAAAGCACAAATCGGCAAGGGCATGTGGGCCATGCCGGACTTGATGAAAGCCATGCTGGAGCAAAAGATCGCCCACCCAAAAGCCGGCGCCAACACCGCCTGGGTGCCGAGTCCGACCGGGGCCACTTTGCACGCGCTGCACTACCACCAGGTGCTGGTGGGCGATGTGCAAAAAGAGATGGAAAAAATCAACGCCGACAAGCAACGTGATGTGTTGCTGACCGGCCTGCTGAACATTCCGGTGACTGCCACACCCAACTGGAGCGATGCCGAGAAACAGCAAGAGCTCGACAACAACGCCCAGGGCATTCTGGGCTATGTGGTGCGCTGGGTCGACCAGGGGGTGGGCTGCTCCAAGGTGCCCGACATTCACAACATCGGCCTGATGGAAGACCGCGCCACGCTGCGTATCAGCAGCCAGCACATGGCCAACTGGCTGCACCACGGCATCGTGACCGAAGCACAAATCAAGGAAACCTTTGAGCGCATGGCGGCGGTGGTGGACGGGCAAAACGCCGGTGACCCGCTGTACCAGCCGATGGCCGGGCACTTTGATACCTCTATGGCTTACCAGGCGGCCTGTGACCTGGTCTTCAAGGGTCTGGTACAACCCAGCGGTTACACCGAACCACTGCTGCATGCCTGGCGTCAGAAGGTCAAGGCAAAGGTTGCCAACTAAATAGCGTCAATCACTATTTTTTTGATAGCTTCTAGCGCTTTGATGGAAAGGGCTAGAGGATATTTTTGTAGATAGAGTGACGCATAGGCTGGCACCGGCTTTCGCGGGTCTCAAGTCAGCGACAACATCAGGATCGGGGTCCGTATTCTTGTCTGGACTGACAAGAAATCGGCCTGTAGACCTTATGCAAAATGCGCTAGCCGCTACATTGTTCATAACAACTGCTGACCCAACATCACGACAGCCATCTGGGTATCATGCAACTATCCTGACGCTTTCCCCCATGCGCCTGCTTGACCCCAAAAACGATTACGTCTTCAAGCGCCTGTTTGCCGTGGCACCCGATTTGCTGACGGCGCTGATCAACGCCGTCCGCAGCGACGACGAGCCGCTGGAGGTGATTGAAGTGCTTAACCCGCGCATTGACCCCGAGGACCTGGCGGGCAAGTTCATTGTGCAGGGCATCCTGGCCAAAGACCGCCACGGCAGGCGCATCAATGTTGAAACGCAGGTCAAGCGTTATGACCCCTGGAGTGCGCGCAGCACCTATTACCTGGCCAGCGCACTGACTAAGCAGATGGCCAGCGGCCAGAGTTATGCCGACCTGAAACCTGTGATTGGCATCCATCTGCTGGACTTTGACCTGTTCACCGACCCAGAGCAGAGCCAACAAGCACACTGGTGCTTTGAGATGCGCTTGCCGCTGGCAGCCTGCCACCAAACTGGGCTCGGAACTAGAATTGAACATCATCGAACTCGGCAAAGCCGACCGGCTGCACAGCGCCACTGCGCAAAGCCTGAATGCCTGGGTGGTTTTTTTTGAACACTGGAGCGAGGAGTCCGCCATGAATCAGTTGTCCTACCCGCCGGTGCAGCAAGCACTGGGCATGCTCAAAGACCTCAGTGCCGACGCTGAAACCCAGCACCGAGCCCTGGTGCGCGAACGCGCCTTGCACGATGAGCGCACACTGATCCAGGCGGCAGAGGAACGCGGGGAACAAAAGGGCCTGCAAAAGGGCCTGCAAAAAGGCCTACAAGACGCATTGGCCCGCATGGTATCCAGTGGCATTTTCGAGGCCCGGGCGCGCACCATTTTGGGGCTGTAGTCAGGCTTTCAGGGTAGCGATGCGGTTTGATTGACAGCTATTAAAAAGCACTGAATACCCCATCGGTCGTAGCACAACGGTTTTTCATTGTTAAGTCAAGCGCATACACTGAGCAGCTATTTGCCCACGATGTTCCGCTTGCACACCCCATAGCCAATGGTGTTTGATCGCCACTCGCCCCTTGTCCATCTCAACTGTCGCGTGACCCATGAATGAACCCAAAGTTGCCGCTGCACGGAAAACTGCCGCTCGCCACCAACGCAAAGGCGCCACCGCCACCCAACCTGCAGAACCGCGCCTGTCGCGCACCCGCAAGCCACCCGAGCTTGACACGGCTGATTGGCAAACCGCGTTGCGCCGCCAGTTTGGCCGCGAGCAAACTTTTGGGCTAAAAAACCTGGGTGCCGAGCCGGTATTCTCGGAATTTGCCGTCAGCAATCCGGCCACCCGCATGGTTTACCGGGTTGCCATTCGTGGCCAGGCGCTGGGGCAAAACGCTTGCAACTGCCCGGACTTTGCCACCAATGATCTGGGCACCTGCAAACACATTGAGTTCACGCTGGCCAAACTGCAGTCCAAACGAGGTGGCAAAGCTGCTTTGAAACAAGGATTTACCCCCGAATTCAGCGAAATCTGGCTCGACTACGCCGGCCAGCGTCAGGTGCGGCTGCGCGTGGGGGTGGACTGCCCGCCACAGGTGCTGGCGCAAGCCAAGGCGCTGTTTGATGTCCAGGCCAATTGGGCGCTGCGAGAAGACGGCCACACCCAATTGCAAACCCTGCTGCAGGCAGCGCAGGACAGTGGTCACAGCCTGCGTTGTCACGACGATGTGTGGCAATTTGTTGCTCAAAAGCGTGATGCCGCACAGCGTGATGCGATTTTGAGCAAGGCTTACCCCAAGGGCATGGACGACAAAGGCTTGTCCAAGTTGCTCAAGGCCAGGCTTTACCCCTACCAGGCAGAGGGCGCTTTGTTTGCCGCGCGTGCCGGGCGCAGTCTGTTGGGCGACGAAATGGGTTTGGGTAAGACCATTCAGGCGATTGCCGCGGCCGAATTGTTTGCCCAGCATTTTGGTGTGCGCCGCGTGCTGGTGGTGTGCCCGACATCACTCAAACACCAGTGGAAAAGCGAATTTGCCAAGTTCACCGAGCGCGATGCGCAAGTGATCCACGGGCTGCGCACCAAGCGGGCGCACCAGTATGCGCAGGACAGCTTTTGCAAAATTACCCATTACGAATCGCTGGCACGTGATGCGGATCTGATTGCCGCCTGGGCCCCAGACCTGGTGATTGCCGACGAGGCCCAGCGCATCAAAAACTGGCAAACCATTGCCGCGCGCGCCCTCAAACGCATCGTCAGCCCCTATTGCCTGGTGCTGACAGGCACACCCCTGGAAAACCGCCTCGAAGAGCTGATCTCGATCGTGCAGTTTGTCGACCAACACCGGCTTGGGCCCACCTGGCGCGTGCTCAACGAGCACCAACTGCGTGATGACGCCGGCCGGGTGATTGGCTACTGCGGGCTCGATCATCTGGGCAGAACACTTCAGCCGGTGATGCTGCGCCGGCGCAAAGCCGAGGTGCTGACGCAACTGCCCGAGCGTGTGGACCACCGGATTTATGTAGCGCTGACACCTGAGCAACGCCTGCACCATGATGAAAACGGGGACATCGTGACACGCATTGTGGCGCGCTGGCGTAAGACCGGATTTCTGTCAGACACTGACCAGCGCCGCCTGCACTGTGCGCTGCAAAACATGCGAATGGCCTGCAACAGCACCTATCTGATTGACCACGAAACCGACCACGGCAACAAGGTCGATGAGCTGATGACATTGCTCGACGAGCTGTTTGAAGACCCCAGCGCCAAAGCCGTGGTGTTCAGCCAATGGCTGGGCACTCACGAGCTGATCAAGCGCCGGCTGGCCCAGCGCCGCTGGGGTCATGTGTTGTTCAGCGGCAGTGTGCCGGGTGACAAACGCGGTGCGCTGGTGGAGCAGTTTCATACCGATGCCAATTGCCGGCTGTTTTTGTCCACCGACGCCGGCGGTGTCGGGCTGAACCTGCAGCATGCCGCTGCAGTGGTGGTCAACATGGACTTGCCGTGGAACCCGGCGGTGCTGGAACAACGCATTGGCCGGGTGCACCGCATGGGGCAGTCGCGCGGGGTTCAGGTTGTCAATTTTGTCGGTCAGGGCAGCATCGAAGAAGGCATTTTGGGCGTGCTGGCGTTCAAAAAATCGTTGTTTGCGGGTGTTCTCGATGGTGGCGAAAGCGAGGTCTTCATGCAAGGCACGCGCTTGTCCAAGTTCATGGAAAGCGTCGAAAAAGTGTCGCAAGGCATGGGCGAGGTGCAAACCGATGACGATCTTGACCCTGCCGTCAAAGGGGCGGCCCAGGCGGAGCAGGCACCCGTGTCCGTGCCTCCCGGTGAGCCCACAGCCGACGAGGTGTTGACCGGTGAAACGCTGAGGCCCTTGCCCGCTGAATCGCCAGCGCAGGCAGAGCAGCAAGAGCCATCGCCAGCACCAGCGGCTTTGCCAGCCGGTCCCGCGCCGCTTGCATCAGCGCTTGCTGCTGACCCCTGGGCTGCCATTCTGGAAGCGGGTGCCGCGTTGCTGCAAGGCCTGGCCGCCGGCCGCAGCCCGGGTGCGTCGGGCCCAGCCATGCCGCCTTTTCAGATTGAGCGCGACCCGGTCTCTGGCCAGGCCAGTGTGCGACTGCCGCTGCCAGACCCGGCGGTTCTGCAAAAATTGGCCAAGGCGTTCGAGCCGTGGTTGCGATAGTTCGCGCCAGGTTCTCCCGACGGCTCACCCACGACCAAGACCTGACCTTATGAATCTAAGCCCCTCTTTTCCACCCCAACACTGCCCGCTGTGCGGCCAGCCCAACCAGTGCGCCATGGAAATCGCGCGCAGCACGGGGGCTGAACCAGGGCCGTGCTGGTGCGCACGCACCACTTTCAGTGCCGAACTTCTGAACCAGATTCCTGAGGCGGCGCGGGGTGTTGCCTGCCTGTGCGCGGCCTGTGTCAAGGCCAGCGAATCATGATCCTAGATTTCTCAGTTGAACGCGCCCGAGTGGGCCGCTGGCGGCGCGGCTGGGTAGACGCGACGACGACGTGGGCTACTGCCCGCTAGGAGGAGCAACGACCCCAGTCGCGTTGCCAGTGGTTCAATCGGGTGCGTAGCGCTGTCACCCAATGGGTGAACCCCATCGAAGCTAAAAAAGTAAATGCACATAAGGACTTACAGATGAAAACAAGCGGTCAACTGAGGAATCTAGGATGAACTGGCTGGACAAATTTCCGCTGGTTTTGCTGGTGGTATTGGCCGTCTGGATGGCAGTCGCACCGATCGTGCCTGAGCCCCACCTGATTGAAAAAATCCGCATGCTCAGCCAGGGTGAGCTCAGGAGGCCACTGGATATTTTTGATTTGTGCCTGCACAGCGCGCCACTGCTGTTGCTGGCCTTGCGCCTGTGGCGCCAGTATGGGCCAAAGGCGGGTAAGAATTAGTTTGGCTTGCTGGAAACCGGCCAGCGCGAGCGTGGCAAATCTGCCGACGGCAACTTGCTGTCCAGTTCAAGGTCAAGGCTGGCTGAACCGGTGTCAAAGTTGGAAAAGTCGACTTCCACCGATTGCTCCTGGAATTCTTTGGGCAAGCTCGATGCTCTGGCCCGCTGCGGGAAGCGGCCGCCCGAGGCAATGTCGGCTTCCATGAGTGGCGGCGCAGCGTCTGGTTTGGCACCAAAGACCACGTCAGGGCCCAGCGACGGCGAGACGGTGTCCCACGGCAGGTCGGTGGCCACGGCTTCTGCCAGGGCATGCAACATCAGCAGATCGCGAAACGCGGCCAGTTCAAAGGTCGGCTGCGGCTGGGCCTGAGTGCTGCGGAAAATCCAGCGATCCAGCAACACCAGCGACTTGGCACTGGGCCAGTCTTTGACCAACTGCGCCAGTTCATTGGCGTAGGCCAGCAAGTCATTGCCTTCGAGGTGAAAGGCCGGGAAATCTGGCACGTCGCCAGCGAAATGCCGGTTGAACAAATGGCGGCAATCTCGAAAATCAGCTTTCATGCCGAGTGAATGAAACAGCGCCAGCAAGTCCAGATAGATAAACGGATTGGGGTCTGCACTGGAGGAAATCTGCTTTTTCAGAATATCCAGCGCCCGCTCCGTTTGCCCCAGCGACACAAAAAACTCAGCCTGTTGGCGAATGTCCAGGATGGGTTCAACACTGAAGCTGTGAATGCTGTCAATGCCCAGGTCTGGCAGCGCTGGTTCGGCGGCAGGCAACTGGGTGGTTGATCGCCTGTTGTCAGCAGCAGGCGCAACACCGACGGGGCTCAACGCCCAGGTGGTTGGTGTCAACGCATCAGCCAATGCCATGGGGGCAGGGGGGGGTGGCTGGCGCGGCGGCTCGGCGGCAGCAGCGTCTTGCACGACCGCGGTGGACTGTGCTGGCGTTTCAGGCAGCGTTTGAGGCTGTGCTGCGATCTGGTCGACCGGCTCGGCGACCCGTTGCAGCGAATCGTGCCACGGTGCTTGTGTGCTGCTTGGGCCGCGCCGCTGGACCACCAGCCAGGCAATGCCGGCCAGGCAGATCAGCATCAAGGCCAGCAACGCGTAAAACCAGGTGACCGGCACCTGCTGAGACTGCACCAACTGCAGCTGCGCCTTGAGGCTGAGCAGCTGCGCGTCGTTTTTGGCGGCCTGGGCTTGCATGCTTTGCAGGTCGCCCTTGAGCGTGGTGATTTGCTGGGCGTGCAGCAAGGCGTCTGCGGTTGGGGTGAACAACATGAGTGAATCGACCGAATCCACCCGGTCAGACAAAATGTCCAATGGATCCAGTTTGAGAATGGCCTTGCCCCTTGCCATTGGGGCGGGTTTGATCACCTGATTGACTTCAGGGCTGGTTTTAACGGTTTTTTGGGCTTTGGCGGGCACCGCCGGGCGGGCTTTGGCCGCTGTGGCCCCAGTGTTGGCCGTGCCAGGAGGCATCGCTACCGTGCTGATCGCCGGGGCCGGGACCACCGGCAAGGCCTCGGGTGCCACGACCGACGGGCCGGCAGCGGCCCGGGCAGGCTGCGCCACTGCCGCCACAGCGGCGGGTGACGCAAATACCGGGGCAAAGTCTGCCAGCAGCACATACCGACGCGTTGTAACCGAACCACAATTGAAGCGGAGATCGAAGCTGACCACCGGCTCATCAATCACCGCCGCGGACTGAATGCGCACCAGTGCGGCATCAGGTGGCTGCACCGTCACAGAGATCCGGGGGGCCGATTGGCGGGTGTCGGCGTGAAAAAGCTCAGTGGAAAAACAGTTGGTGGCCAGGTCCTCGCCACTTGCGGATTGAACCCGAACCGCTACATCCAGCGTGCGCCCCAGCACCGCCGCACCCTGCAGCTCACCCAGCGTGAGCGCATGCCCGCTCTGGGCAAAGCCCAACAGGGCCACAGCCAGGGCGCTTGCAACAAAGACCAACCGACTCTTCAAAACGGCATTCTCACAGTGTCATGACTCCGGGGTAGAGGCTGGGCGACTTGGCACCTGCAGCCCAGCGGCAAATTATCGATGCAGTTGTTGCCAAACATTTCACAGCATACCCGCTGCCAGCCCCGAAATGAGATTTTCTTGCCCGCAGCGTTGAAACTTGTCTGGAAATCGTTAAGCTCAAAGCAGTTTGTCATCCGCCTGACATGTCAGGACCACCAGGAAAACACGCCGCATGTGCCAGTTATTAGGAATGAACAGCCGTCTGCCCGCCAGCCTGACGCTGAGCTTTACCGGATTTTCGCAACGTGGCGGCTGCACCGACCACCATGGCGACGGTTGGGGCATTGCATTTTTTGAGAGCGACGGCGGCTCCCCCGGCAAGGGCGTGCGGCATTTTGTGGACAAAACCAGCGCTGCCACTTCGCCCATTGCCCAAATGCTCAAAAGCTACCCGATCAAAAGCCACAACGTGGTGGCCCATGTGCGCAAAGCCACGGTGGGGCAGGTCACGCTCGAAAACACCCACCCTTTTGTGCGCGAGCTGTGGGGCAGGTACTGGGTGTTTGCCCACAATGGCGACCTGAAAAACTATGCGCCTTATCTGCATGGCCATTTCAAACCGGTCGGCAATACCGACAGCGAGCGTGCCTTTTGCTGGCTGATGCAAGAGCTGTCCAAGTCGCATGCCGATGTGCCCACCGTGGATGAACTCACACGCACCCTGCAAGAGCTGACCCCGCAGATTTCAAAGCACGGCACCTTCAATTTTTTGCTCAGCAACGGCCAGGCCTTGTGGGCGCATGCCACCACCAAGCTGTGCTATGTGCTGCGCGCGCACCCGTTTCACGAGGTGCACCTGAAAGACGACGATGTCACGGTGAACCTGGCACAGCTCAACAGCCCCGAAGACCGGCTGGCCATTGTGGTCACCGAGCCGCTCACCACCGATGAAGACTGGACCCCTTTTGCCCCGGGCGAGCTTAAGGTGTTTGTGGACGGCACGCTGGCCAGGTGCAGCTGCCAATGCGCCGCGCCACCCCGCCCGGCGCCCGTTACCGACCCGTTTGGGCCGGTGCCGGTGGTGCCGGAAGGCCCGGCACCTCAGTGCGAGCAGGCTTGCGGTGCGTCCGAGGCCTGCCCCAGCGCGGCCTCCAGGGCCTGCACAAACATGGCCGCCACATCAAACCCGGTCTGATCGAAGATCTCCTGAAAACAAGTGGGGCTGGTGACGTTGATTTCGGTCAGGCTGTCACCAATGATGTCCAGACCAATCAGCAGCAAGCCGCGCTGAAACAGCACCGGACCAAGCGCCTGCGCGATGGCAAGGTCGCGCGCGCTCAAGGGCTGCGCCACGCCTTTGCCGCCTGCGGCCAGGTTGCCGCGCACCTCACCACCCTGCGGAATACGCGCCAGGCAAAAGGGCACCGGCTGGCCACCAATCACCAGCACACGTTTGTCGCCCTGGGCAATGGAGGGTAAAAACTTTTGCACCATCACGGTCTGGGCGCCGTCCTGGTTGAGTGTTTCGATGATGCCGCCCAGGTTCAGGCCGTCTTCCTTGACACGAAAAATACCCATGCCACCCATGCCGTCGAGCGGTTTGAGGATGATGTCGTGGTGCTCGGCATGAAAGTCGCGGATGTGCTGCGCTGCACGCGACACCAGCGTGGGGCCGATGAACTCGGGAAACTCCAGGATGGCCAGTTTTTCAGGATGATCCCGCAGTGCCCGCGGCTTGTTGAAAACACGCGCGCCCTCGCGCTCGGCCTGCTCCAGCAAGTGCGTGGCATAAAAGTATTCGCTGTCAAAGGGTGGGTCTTTTCGCATTAAAACTGCGTCGAAGCCCTTGATGCTATTGAGCGCGGCGCTATCAACCTTGAACCAGTCCGAGGTCTCGCCGGTCAGGGTGATGGCGCGGTTTGGTGCCTGTACCACGCCGCCCCGGGCCCAGTGCAGGTCGCGCGGCTCGCAAACACTGATCTGATGGCCACGGCGCTGCGCCTCGCGCATCATGACAAAGGTGGTGTCCTTGTAAATCTTGAAGGACTCAATCGGGTCAGCGACAAACAACAGGTTCATGGGCAATCGCTTTCAGGGGCAGGGGTTCAAATGTCGGTTCAGATGCAAGGCAGTGGGATTAGCGCGGCGGCAGGTCAAAGTGCGATTTTCCACTGCGCTGCACCAGCAGCGCCAGCGCGCCCGCAATGACCCCCCAAAAAGCCGAGCCAACGCCGGCAATCACCACGCCACTGAGCGTGACCAAAAAGGTGATCAGCGCCGCTTCGCGGTGAAAATCGTCGCGCAGTGCGGTGCTGAGTGCCGAGCCAATCGTGCCCAGCAGGGCCAGCCCGGCAATGGCCGCAATCAGTTCTTTGGGAAACGCCGTGAGTGCGCCGGTAATCGCCGTGCCGAACAGGCCGATCAGCAGGTACAGCACGCCGCATGACACCGCAGCGGTGTAACGTTTGTCGGGGTCGGGGTGTGCCTCGCGGCCCATGCAAATGGCGGCGGTGATGGCGGCAAAGTTCAGCGCAAAGGCGCCAAACGGGGCCAGCAGCAGCGTGACCACACCAGTCAGCGTGATCACGCCCGACACCGGAATGCCCGGCTTGGCCGCACTGTGGCTGTAGCCCGCCGCATGAATGGCAGCCACCCCCGGCAGATTTTGCGAGGCCATGGTCACCACAAACAAAGGCAGCGCCAGACTGATTGCCGCGCTCCAGCTGAAACGCGGCGCGACAAACACCGGCATTGCAAGGTCAAATTGCACGCCATCCCCCGTGAATCCGCCGCTGATAGCTACATAAAAAATAGCTATCAGCAGGGTCAATGGCACGGCATAACGAGCCAGCCAGCGTTTAGCCACCAGATAGGTGGCCAGCATCAGTAGCACCAGCGGCAAATTGGTTTGCGCCGCAGTAAAGGCCTGCATGCCAAAACGCGCCAGCACGCCCGCCAGCAGCCCGGAAGCAATTGCCAGCGGCAGCCGGTCCATCACCCGCTCAAACCAGCCGGTGATGCCCACCAGCGTGATCAGCGCCGCACACACCATGAATGCGCCCACCGCCTCTGCCATGCCAAAACCACCTGTTGCGCCAGCAGTGGCCAGCACGGCGGCACCTGGCGTGCTCCAGGCCACCATCACCGGCTTTTTCAGCAGCAGTGATGGCACCAGCGTGCAAAACCCCATACCCAGCCCGAGTGCCCACATCCACGAGGTGATTTGCGCCGGTGTGGCACCAAATGCCAGTGCGGCCTGAAACACGATGGCCACCGAACTGGTAAACCCAACCAGCACGGCGACAAAGCCGGCAGTGAAGGCGCTGGGGGATAGGTCTTTGAAAAATTGCATCGGGCTGATTCTCGCGCAAGCGCCGGTATCCGTAGTATCCCTTAGTTCGTTTATTCATCGATCATTTATGTTCGCTTATCGCACAATAATGTACGAAATAGTTAAAACAAAGTCGGCGAAAGTGACTAAAGTTCGTGCACACGGCGACAGCAACCCCACAAACATCAGGAGACAACATGCAGGATCTGATTTCCCACCAACTGGTCAAGTACCTTGAAGACCGCGGCGTTGAGCACATTTTTGGCCTGTGTGGGCATACCAACATCGCGGTGCTCACAGCGCTTGAAAAAAGCAGCATCCAATTCGTCAACACCCGCCACGAGCAAGTGGCAGCCCACGCGGCTGACGGCTACGCCCGGGCCAAGAAAACCACCGCTGTGGTGCTCAGCCACCTCGGGCCGGGGCTGACCAATGCCGCCACCGGTGTGGCCAACGCGGCGCTGGACTCGATTCCGATGGTGGTGATTGCCGGCGACGTGCCCAGCCACTACTACGGCAAACATCCGCACCAGGAAGTCAACCTGCACGCCGATGCCTCCCAAAGTGAAATTTATCGCCCGTTCTGCAAACGCGTCTGGCGTGTGGAGCGCGCCGACTTGTTCCCTGAAATCATCGAAAAAGCCTTTCAACTGGCCGAAACCGGTCGCCCCGGCCCGGTGCTGGTGAGTGTGCCGATGGACATCTTCTCAAAAGAAGTGGACGTGGAACTGTTTGCCAAACTCAAGGCGCACACCAAAAAGCTGCATACCCCCAGCCTTGACGACGACGTGGCGACACAAATCATTGAGGCCCTGGTGGCCGCCAAACGCCCGCAACTGCATGTGGGCGGTGGCATTGTGCTGGCCGATGCCACCGCAGAACTGCAAGAGTTTGTCGACCACATGAGCTTGGCCGTCTCGCACAGCCTGATGGGCAAGGGGGTGCTGCCCGATGACCACCCGTTTGTTCTGGGCATGACCGGCTTCTGGGGTACGAAGTTCATCAATGACAAGTGCTTGAGCGCCGACGTGGTGCTGGGCCTGGGTACCCGGTTTGCCGAGGCCGATTGCAGCTCGTGGGAAAAGGAATACACCTTTGACTTCAGCCAAACCAGGTTGCTGCACATCGATATTGACCCCAGTGAAATTGGCCGCAATTACCCGGTGCAGATTGGCGCCGTGGCTGATCTGAAGCAAGCGCTCAAGGTCTTGAACCGTGTCGCCAAAAAACTTTACCCGGCAGGCTTCAAGAACGAGGCCTTGAAAGCCGAGATGGCAACCAACCGCAGCAGCTTCAAAGCCGGTCTGGTGGCGGCGCAGCAAAGCGATGCCTTCCCGATGCGCCCCGAGCGCATCCTGGCCGATGCCCGCGCCGTGCTGCCGCGTGACGTGATCATCACCACCGATGTCGGCTGGAACAAAAATGGCGTGGGCCAGCAGTTTGACATCTTCACCCCCGGCAGCATCCTGACCCCCGGCGGTTTTGCCACCATGGGGTTTGGTGCCCCGGCCGCCATCGGTGCCAAGATCGCCTGCCCGGACCGTATTGTGGTGTCGCTGGTGGGTGATGGTGGTTTTGGTCAAAACCCGGCCATGCTGGCCACTGCCGTGGAAAGCAATGTGCCGGTGATCTGGGTCATCATGAACAACTGCGCCTTTGGCACCATTGCCGGCTTGCAACTGGCGCATTACGGCACCACCACCGGCACGCTGTTCTTCAAGGACGGCCAACCGTTCCAGGCCGACTTTGCGGCCATTGCCCGGGCGTACGGCGCAGAGGGTGTGCGCGTGACAACGGCTGCCGAGTTCAAGCCTGCGCTGGAAAAGGCCATGGCCTCGAATCGCCCGTTTGTCATTGATGTGGCGATGCAAAACGCCCCGGTTGAGACGGCCGGCCACTGGAACATCATGGACATTTACTCACCCGGCAAAAAGGTCCACCACGCCGACACCAGTGCTCTGCAAAACAGAGCTTGATACGCAATACGGACAAGGGCTAGAGCATGAAACACCTGTATTCCCTGGCACACCTGAGCGCCATCAGCCTGCCGCCGGTAGATCTGATCGAAGTGGCGGCACGCACCGGCTACGAGTACGTGGGCCTGCGCCTGACCCGCGTCACCGACACCGAGCCGCTCTACCCCATCATCGCAAGTAGCACGGCCATGCGTGCAACGAAGGCCGCGCTGGCGCAGACCGGTGTGCGGGTGTGGGACGTGGAGCTGGCCCGCATGGACCCCACCCACACCCCCGAGATGTACTTGCCGCTGCTGGAAGCCACGGCTGAGCTGGGTGCACGCCACATCATCGCCCAGTTGCCCGACCCGGACCGTGCCCGCGCCCATGACCGCTTTGCCCGCCTGTGTGAACTGGCGGCACCGCTGGGCATCACGGTGAATCTGGAGTTCCCGTGGTGGACCGAAACCGGCAAGCTGGTCACTGCCACCGCCGTGCTGGAAGCCACCCAGGCCCCCAATGCGGGGTTGCTGATCGACATGCTGCACTTTTACCGCTCGCACTCCAGCTTGCAGGCGCTGGCTGCTTTGCCGCGCCAGTGGTTCAACTACGCCCACCTGTGCGATGGCCCGGCCGCCATGCCTGCTGACCTGGATGCTACGTTATTTGAAGCGCGTTGCCACCGTCTGGCGCCGGGCGAAGGTCAATTTGACGTGAAGAGCATTCTGACCGCGATGCCCCAGGACATGACCTATGTGCTGGAGATTCCCAACGACCCGGTCTGCGCCGAAATTGGCTTTGAGGGCTGGGCACGCCACATCCTGGACGCCGCCAAACACCATCTGGACACCGAGCCAAGCCCCCAAACCAAAACCCCACTGGAGACCGCAGCATGAGCAACATCCCCCCCGAACTGCAAAAAACCGCCATCAACGCCGAACAGCGCGAAGAGCTTGACACCGCTTTTGCCAAAGCCCGCGCCGCCCTGGCCATCATCGAAACCTATGACCAGGCGCGGGTGGACCGCCTGTGCCAGGCGGTGGCCTGGGCCGTGTCCAACAAAAAAACCTTCACCCGTCTGGTGAGTGAGGGCATTGCCGAGAGCCGTCTGGGTGACCCCGACAGCCGCATGGGCAAACGCATGAAGATTCGCGGCATCTTGCGCGATGCACTGCGCCAGAAAAGTGTCGGCATCATTGAAGAAATCCCTGAAAAAGGCCTGGTCAAATATGGCAAACCGGCCGGTGTGGTGGCCTGTATCGTGCCCACCACCAACCCCGACCTGACTCCCGCCGGCAACGCCATTTACGGCATCAAGGCGCGCGACGCGGTGATCTTCTCGCCGCACCCGCGCGCCAAGAAAACCAGCTTTGAGACCGTGCGACTGATGCGCGAGGCGCTGGAGAAAGAAGGCGCACCAGCAGATTTGCTGCAATGCCTGACGCGTGTCAACATTCCCATGTCGCAAGCGCTGATGGCAGAAGCCGACCTGGTGATTGCCACCGGCGGCCAGCCGATGGTGCGCGCCGCCTACAGCTCGGGCACACCGGCTTATGGTGTGGGCGCAGGCAATTCGACCATGGTGATTGATGAGACCGCCAACATTGCTGAAGCGGCCATGAACACGCGCTTGAGCAAAACCTCTGACTTTGGCTCGGGCTGCTCGGCTGATGGCAACCTGATCATTCAAGAAGGCATTTTTGACGCACTGCTGGCGCAACTGGTCAAGGAAGGCGGCTACATCGCCAATGAGGCAGAGAAAGCCGCCTTGCGTAAAGCCATGTGGGATGACGAAAACCACCGTCTGGCAGACACCGTGGCGGTGGCACCGCAAAAACTGGCTGAGGCCGCGGGCTTTACCATTTCTGCCGACCGCAAGTTCATCATCGTCCACGGTGACGGCATTGGCAAAGAATTCCCGTATTCGGGCGAGAAACTCACCACGCTGCTGGCGGTGTACAAGTACGGCAGCTTTGACGAAGCCCTGAGCATGATGCGCGGCATTTACAACGTCGGTGGCAAGGGCCACTCGTGCGGCATCTATTCCTTCAACGCTGACCACATTCACCAGCTCGCCATGGCCGCGCCGGTCAGCCGCATGATGGTGCGCCAGCCGCAAAGCAAGGCCAACGCCGGTGCCTTCAACAACGGCATGCCGATGACCAGCAGCCTGGGCTGCGGCACCTGGGGTGGCAATGTGATCAGCGAAAACGTCAGCCTGAAACACTACATGAACACCACCTGGGTGAGTGTGCCGATCAAGGAAGACAAGCCCTCTGACCAGGAACTGTTTGGCGACTTTTACGACCCGGCGCTGGAAGAAGGCTCTTTTACCGCAGAAGAGATAACCGGCACCTGCTAAAACATGCCCAGCTAAACGAGCGGATTGCAACGACGCAATGCGCCCGTCAGTGCCGCCAGAAATGGGATATTTGTAATTTCTGCGTCCCTAAGGACTTGTTCATGAATAAGCTGTGCATTTGGCCGTCAGAGTTGGGATGCAATGCTAGGCGCAAAGCGCGCCGTGCAGCGCTGCTGCACAAGCGATATGCAACGACGCAGTGCGCCCAAATCTGGCGAGCCAAATGTACATGTCATTTTGTGAACAAGGCCTTAGATGACGTAAAGTGCCTGCCGTGCGCCAAACTGGTGCCAGCAGGTATTTTTTGACCGGAAGACAACCCTCATGCAAACCTCCAAACCCATTGACCTCAAAGGCCTGCCCGTCGCGGGTGGCAAATTTCCGCTGATCTGCACCCCGCTGGTCGGGCGCACGCTGGACCGGCTGCTGGCCGAACTCGACGTGGTGCTGCCCAAAAAACCCGATGTACTGGAATGGCGTGTTGATTTTTTTGACCCCATTGGGGATACCACCGCCGTGATTGCTGCGGCGTTGGCCATCAAAAGCAGGTGCGGCAGCATTCCCCTGCTGTTTACCCGCCGCTCCACCCTCGAAGGTGGCGAAAGGATTCCCCTGAATGAAGGCCAGGTGCTGGCGCTGTACGAAGCCATGTGCGAAAGCAAAACCATTGACCTGATCGACTACGAATTGGCCAATGAGCTGCCCAACATCGTGCGTGTGTGCACCGCCGCCAAGACCCACGACATCAGGCTGGTGCTGTCGTTCCATAATTTTTCATTCACGCCGGGTCTGGAAACTTTGACCCAGAAATTCCTCAGCGCCGAACAACTGGGTGCCGATGTGGCCAAAGTGGCGGTGATGCCGCGCGATCTGGACGATGTGCTCACGCTGTTGACTGCCACCCGCGCAGCCAGCAAAAAGCTGCGCATCCCGCTGATCAGCATGTCGATGGGGCCGCTGGGTGCTGTGACCCGCATGATGGGTGGCGTGTTTGGCTCGTCGCTGAGTTTTGCCGTGGGCGCCGCAGCGTCCGCACCGGGACAGGTGCCCATCGAAGACTTGAACACTGCGCTGGCCATTTTGCAGAAGTCCATGGGCGGCAATAACGTTAATGACGTTTTAGGCCCCTAGCCCTTGTATTTGCATCTTTTATAGCTATATTTTTCATAGCTATAAAGTACTGTTCTGCGGGCCGGTCACGGGTTGTGGTGAACAGCTGGATTGCAGCGTTTTCCAATGGCCACCAATGTAAGCTTCCAGGTTACTCAAATTCATATTTGGAGGCAGGTCAGCCGCCGTTCACAGACTCCGGCTTCGTGCCGTGTATCGGACCTGGTACTCGCGGATTCGTGTTGCCTCAACCAAAAGAGGTATTGTCTCAAGCGTGAAGACCTTGCCGTCCGTTGCCTGCAACATTCGGCGCATGTCTTCACGCCGCACCTTGAAGCCTCGACCGGCAATGCAAGCGATGACATCGTAGGTTTTGCCACTCTCGTCGCGAAGTGTCCGCAGTCGCTGAACGCGCGATACTTTGTCACGGGCCGTGCCGTCGTCTTCAGTCAATTTGGCCTCGATCAGGGCCACGGGGTTGAATTCGTCAGGGACGATGAAGTCTGGTGCTTGATCAAACCCCGGGATTCGCTCTGCGCGGCCAGTCTCACGGAAGCTGACCCGTGCCGCTGTGAGGACATCCTTGATCGCACTTTCCACAACCAAACCAACCAGTTCGCTCACCGCGTCACGGTGCGAAGCGAAAGGTCTGCCAAGAATGCGTTCGTAGAGCAAAACGGCGTATGGCACACCAAGACTGGCTATGTGCTGGACGCTTGGGATACCACCACTGGTGTCAACCTTATCTAGTCGATGGACAAGCCCAGGCGTTGCATTGGCAATGCCCTCAGCGAGCGTATCCACACCAGCGCGAATCATCGCGCGCATGCGTCGATCACCCAAGCTGTCGCCCAGCGGTGCCCGTGGTGTCAATGGTTGAAGTCGGACATTTCTATCCATGGTCCGAGCGGCACCTTGATCAATTTTAACGTCGGTGCGCTCAGTCGTCACGTAAGCCCATTCGGGTGGCGTGAATCCGAGGATCGCGCGGAAGACGACAAACGAAATCGGGGTAGCCACTATAGCGGCCTCAACACTCGGAACACTGACGTTGGTGAAGTCATTGGTGGCGCGCTTCAGCTCCTGATAACCAGTCTCGAAAGTCGGGTAGTCGGTGAAGCCATCACCACGGGGCATCTCAATGAAGGTGGAATGAAGCTCGTCAAAAACTTCGTCTATCAGAGGATCGAACGACAGCAAGGGATCGCGGTAGTCAACATCAAAGCGTTGCGGCATTATGAAATTCCAGTGGTTGTTGTACGGCAGGCCATCGCGATGTCTGCGAAGTAGTTGGTGCAGTTTCCTCTAGGCCAGCCCTCACATCATCGAGCAGCGCAATAGCATTCATCGCCGCTTTGATTGCGTTGAGTTTTTCGCCTGTTGGCAGGGTCGCATCCCAGCCTGCGCGTAGGTTCGCTACCGCCATCCGCGTGATGTGTCCGTAAGAGATGCAACGAATATCGCCTGCAGTCGGCTTCATGCCAGCGCTGCTTAACTGCGTTAGCTCGCTGCGCATGATGGTCACCAACTCGGGGGCGTTGTTGAAAATCCATTGAGCGGGCACATCGCCATTGCGTCGGCAAACAAAAACTGTGTCGACGATTGACGAGCCAGTACCACTAATGTGGATCGAACCGCCCATCTCAGCCGGACACGGGAGCGAAGCCGTACAGGTAAGACCTGCGTCAAGAATCGCCATCCCAGCGGCCAGATAGGCTTCCTGCTTGTTGTGGTGGTAGGTGAAGACCAACGGCGCGCCAGGCCTCAGCGCGACGGACATCCGCGTATAGACAGTCGCCAGACCTTCCGCGAACTGCTCAATGCCGCGTCCCTCGGTCGCGTTGCCGGTTAGCTCGCCTGCGTGCTTCGTGCTCTCAGCTTCCAGACCAACGAAGTCACCACCCATCAGTTTGCGAAGCCAGATGTAGAGAAAATGCATCAACTCGCCGTACTGGACCATCCCGTAGTAGGGTGGATCGGTTAGCACGGCATCAAGGCTTGCGGCCTCAAGCTCCATTTCGGTGGATGAACCGCAGCGAATATCGACCAGGCGAAGAGGCGCGTCAGGATGCTCTGGGTTGGTTTCACCGATCCACTCTCCCTGAATGGGAATGGTTGTCTTCTTTTTGCCAGAAAAAGCGACCTCAAAGGGTGCTGTGCAGAAACGCTTGGCCTTCGCGTATTTTTCAGTGATGTTGACCCAACCGCCAGACCCAACCGTGGTACCTGACGCATTGCGAATGCCAAGAAAATTGCTTTCGCATTGCACATAGCTTGCCGGGAAGCCATGGATGCTGAAGATGTCCAGAGACTTTAGCGCCATGGTGTCGTAGCGACACAGCATGTTTTGATAGCGGATAAGGTCAGAGAAATTCGTAGCCAACGCGCGCTTTATGCGTGGGTCTGCGACCTTGGAAATCCAACGGGCGGTAATCTCCAATGCAAGCAATTGTCGGCCGTTGAATACTTCGTTGAAGCGGCGATAGCCCCAGCGAAGCAGTCGATCTGTCTCATCACCCCCTGGGATAGCGTCGTCCGGCACAAACATCGCTTTCAGTTTGCTCAATTCGGCTTGCGCCTCTGCAACGCGGGCAAGATCGTCTCCGTCCGGTCTCTTGAAGCAACGACCGGGCCTATTTTTCAAATCACCGTTGTAGTACTCCATGGCAAACAGTCTATGCCGTGGCGGACCATCTGAGCGGAATGGAGCGCTGTTGACGTGGCCGCAGTGCGAGCAAACGGCTTTGCTGCGTTTAACGTTGCCTTCGGTCCTCAGAACGGCCCCGCAATGACATGTGCCAAGCTGCTTGGGGTCACTTACCTCGTGTAAGTCACCGCAACTATGGCAGGCGATGACGTAGGCGGGATGTCGTGTGTCATCGGCGATCACATACTCCTGGAAGAGATCGTAGTCACGTGCACAGTTGCCACATGAGCCGACTTTGACCCACAGCCCATATTTCAAATCGGCATCGGCACGACCACTGATCGGGCACTTGGTCTTATAGAGGTGTCCGAGTGTCGTCTGTAGATGACCCAGCAATTGCACACTTGCGGCCTCATAGGCAGCCATGTCGAGTGCGTCAATTTCCTCGCGAACGATCCAGGTCGCCATCGGATTGATGTCCGTGCCTATGACGTTGCAGCCAACCCGGTTGGCCTCCAGAAGGGGCGATCCTCCGCCCATGAAGCAGTCAGCGACAGTGATTCCCTCAAATCCGTGGGATTGGTAGTAGCTTTGCTGTACCGGGACTTGAGCAAACTCGGAGAGGATCAAGCCTCTAAAAAGGGTTCCGGGCCGGCGGGCAAACCACTTGTGGACTGCAATTATTGGGCGGTAGACCTGCTGGATTTGCTTCTCACGGAGGGCCAACGCGGCGACAAATCCAATGGAGTAGTTCTCTTCGATGCTCATTGGGAATGTTTGCTTTGGTTGAAGTAAATATTATGGATTGTCCGCCCACTGTGTTGTCAGTCTCGCTCAACATAGTGTTCTCCATGAAGACGGCTGGGGAAACACCGCGCTCATCAAATCAAGCTGCGCAAGGCGCGCGCGGTTTCCAGCAACACCGGCAGCACACGCGCTACCGCGTCGTCGGTGCTTTCGTGGCCCATCGGCATGGTGACATTCAGGGCACCCACCAGGTCACCCCGGCGGTCGATCAGCGGCACCGCCACGCCCCGGTAGGTCAGCTCAAGCTGCTGCTCCGACACTGCCCAGCCGCGCTGGCGAATGCGTGCCAATTCAAGGCGCAGTCGGTCTTTGCTGTTGATGGTGTGGCTGGTATAGGCCTTGAGCTCATGGTGGGTCAGCCAGTTCTCGAACCACGCGGGGTCGCGCAGGGCCAGCATCAGCATGCCGGCAGCCGTGACCTGTGCCTGCACGCGCGAGCCCAGCACCACCCCGGTGTTCATGCTGCGTGTGGAGCCATTGCGCGCGATATAGACCACGTCGTCACCGTCCATCACGCTGACATAGGCAATCTCTTGCGTGCCAGAAGTCACGCGCTGCAAAAACGGCTGCACGATGCGCGGCAGGCGGGCGGACTCCAGGTACGACTGCCCCAGGCGCAGCACGCGTGGTGTCAGCCAGAACAGTTTGCCGTCGGTGGCCACATAGCCCAGGTAGGCCAGCGTCAGCAGGTAACGCCGCGCGGCGGTGCGCGTCATGCCGCAGCGCACACCGGCCTGGCTGGCGGTCATGCGCGGGTTGGCGTCGTCAAAGGCTTCGATGATCGACAAGCCTTTTTCCAAGCCGGCGATCCAGTCGCGCTTGTCGAGCACTGCGCCGGGTGCGGTTGGTTGTTGCGCTGTTGTGGTGACGGGCATGCTTCAAACCGAGTGTGTTGTTTTTGGCACCTTCGGCCATCTGCGCCTGGATGCCATCAATGACCGATCGATCATGTTCAATGACCGATCAAACGCAGAATTTTCGCAGCATCCAAATGCAAAAAAAAAGGGCATCTTGTGATGCCCCTGGTTTGAACAGTCTGGCCATCCTGCGGTGGCCCAACGGCTTATTTCTGCCGAACCTTACTTGCCAGCCGGTTTGGGAATGCCAAACTTCTCAGGCGAGTTCTTGCCAGCGCCGGCATCAAAGATCAGCCACGACATTTGTGAGCGCCAGGTGTTCATGAAAGCCCGGGCGTCCTTGCCGGTGATGCCCATGACATCGAGGCCGTTGAGCTTGGCGTAGTCCTTGAACTTGGTGTCGTTCAGGGCAAAGGTGTACGCTTTGGTCAGTTTGTCGATGATCGGCTGTGGCGTGCCCTTCTTGACAAACACGCCATAAAAGAAGCCGGAGGCTTTCATGACATCGGTAAACGCCGGGTTGAGCTTGGTGATGTGCGGCACTTCCAGCAGCGCCACGTTGGGCGAGCTCTTCA
The DNA here is from genome assembly GCA_016719055.1 of Candidatus Rhodoferax mariagerensis. Lineage (GTDB taxonomy): Bacteria > Pseudomonadota > Gammaproteobacteria > Burkholderiales > Burkholderiaceae_C > Rhodoferax > Rhodoferax mariagerensis. The sequence goes on from JADKAW010000050.1 coordinate 98,833, forward strand.
TGATGGCCAACGCACGCAGGTCGCCATTTTTGATGTATTGCGCGGCAGCACCTACAGCCAGGCCACTGACATCAAGCTGTTTGCCCAGCATGGCGGTCACCAATGGGCCGTCACCGTCAAAAGCGACCGGGTTGAAGGTCACTCCCTCGACCTTTTTCAGCAACATCGAGGTCACCCAGGGCTGACCACCGACACCGCTGATGCCCACCGACAGCTTGCCGGGGGTGGCCTTGGCGGCCTTGATCAGGTCGTCGTAGGTCTTGAAGGGCGAGTCTTTCGGCACCACGATTACGGTGGAGCCCTGCACCGACAAAATCACTGGCTCAAAGTCGTCATAACTTAGCGGTGACAAACCCAGCACCTGGTACAACTGCGGATTTTCGGCGTGGAACATCACGGTGTAGCCGTCAGCCGGGGCGGACTGCACGGCTTGCGCGGCAATGGCGCCGGTGGCACCGGTCTTGTTGGCCAGGATGACCGACTTGCCCAAAATCTTTTCAGCAATCGGCGTCATCAGGCGCGACACGGTGTCGGTGCCGCCGCCCGCACCCCAGGCAATCACCCCGTTGATCGGGCGATCAGGATAGTCAGCCGCATGGGCTAGACCGGCTGTGACCAGGCCAGCGGCCAGAATCAGTTTGGACCATTTGAGTAAATTCACACGTTTCTCCTTCGTTGAAAAAATAAAAAAACACCTGACACAAAAAAGTTTTTAACGCACCCGCCCCAGCAGCAAGGCCTGCAGGTAGCGGGCCGCTTCCAGACCGCCCAGTTCCAGCTCCATCTTCTTGGCAATCACAATGTCGGGGCCAAGTTCACTGGCCTCGATATCGCGCCGAATGTCGGCCAAAACAGTGTCACGGCGCTCCGGTACAACGCCCCCAACAAAGGCCTGCGAGTAGGAACCGACCAGGTTGATGTAATAAGGCTTTCGGCCTGACTCCAGCAAGTCGGCAAATTGCGCCGCCTTTTCCGGGCCGAACACCTGGTTGGCCAAGGCCCGACAGGGTTGCCGGATGTCAAATTCACGGCCTTCTTTTTTAGCCGTGGCGTATTCCTGCACCGCCAGTGGGCCATACACCATCATGACTTTGGCATGCTGGCGCCGCCACGGCTGGGTGCTGAACGACCGGAACCGGATCGACATGTGCAAGCCCAGCAGCAAAAACGGCAGATACAGCGCCCAGCGCAGCAAGCCTTCGGACTGGTTGATGCCAACACCGCAAGCCACAAAGGCCAAAATGACCCACCAGCCAAAGCCAAAGAACCAAGAAATATTCATCAACTTATATCCTGCCGCTGTGGCACACGCGAATCGCCGGCAAATTTATGCCAAATCGGCCTGTAGCCCAGATACCACCTGCGCTACCAGCTATTAAATTTATATCATTTTGGTGCATACAAACGCTCCGGCTCAGGCTTTCCTGCCAAACAGCTGCTTGATCCAGCCCGACATCTTCGGGTTGGAAACCACCGCAGTGGCCAGCATCAGCGCCAGCAAAATCAGCGGTATGCGGTTTTGCAGCATCTGGCCGAAGAAATCAAAAGCGCTGCCATGCTGCATTTGCACGCCACGGCGGAAGTTCGAGTCAATGATCGGGCTCAAAATCACGCCCAGCACCATCGGCGCCACCGGGTAGTTGTAGCGTTTCATGAAGTAACCCAAAACGCCAAACCCAATCATCCAGTAAATGTCGGCAATACTGTTTTGAATGGAGTAGCCGCCGATAAAGGTCAGCACCACAATGATCGGGATGATGATGGGTTTGGGTATCTCCACAATCTTGCTGAACATGCGAATGCCGGTCATGCCAAAGATATACAGAAACACATTGGCCAGCAGCAATGCTCCCACCACAAACCAGAAGAACTGGGGCTGTTCACGCATCAGCATCGGGCCGGGTCGCAAGCCATGGATGATCAGCGCGCCAATCAGCACCGCCGTCACGGAGTCACCCGGAATGCCCAGCGTCATCATCGGCACAAAGGCGCCACCAATGGCGGCGTTGCAGGCGGCTTCGGGGGCAATCAAGCCTTGATACGCGCCTTGGCCAAACGGTTTCGGGTAGGGGTTTTTCACCGTGCGTTTGGCATGGTCGTAAGCCATCAGCGCCGCAATGTCACCACCGGTACCTGGCAACGCGCCAATCACCACACCAATGGTCGATGAGCGAAAGGTCAACCACATGTTGTCCCAGATCACGTCCCATTTTGGGGTGATGCGGGTGATCTTCTGCTTGACCGGAACCACCTTGGTTTGCAACTGCACCAGAGCCTCTGAAATACCAAAGGTACCAATCATCACAATCACAAAGTGAATGCCACCCAGCATTTGCAGCGAGTCAAAGGTCATGCGGCCCTGGCCAGTTTCGGGGTCCATGCCCACCAAGCCTACCAGAATGCCGATGAACGCGGTGATCAGCGCCTTGATCATGTTGCCTTCTGACAAACTGCCGACCAGGAAAAGACCCATGAACGCCAGCAAGAAGTAGTCTCGTGGCATGAAAAGTAAGGCGAGTTGGGCAATCAACGGTGCAAACAGGGCCAGAATGATGATGCCAAAAAAGTTACCAATCACCGACTGCGTGGTGCTCAGGCCCATCGCTTCGCCGGCCAGGCCCATTTTGGCCAACGGGTAGCCGTCAAAGCCTGATGCCACCGCTGCTGGCGCACCCGGAATATTCAGCAAAATACCGGAGCGAGCACCCCCATACACGCCACCGGTGTAAATGCCGACCATGATTGCCAGGGCCGGGTTGATTTCCCAGGTAAAGGTGAACGAGATCAGCAGCGACACCGCCATGGTGACAGACAGACCGGGAATGGCCCCGACATACAAACCAACAAAGGTGCCGACCGCAACCCACCCAATCAGCGAGAAGCTCATGAACGGGACCAGAAATCCCTCCAAGCCGTTGTACATAATGTGTCTCCTTGGGGGGGCGGTTAAGGCAGCACGACCTGGAACAGGGTCGAGAAGATCAGATACAACACGCCCACGGTACCGGCTGACACCGCCACCTTCAGCCAGAAATGTTTTCTTTCCAGCAAGTACATGGTGGCCACCAGGAACAAAAAGGTGGCGGGAACAAAGTGAATGGTTTCAACCACCAGGCCATAGACCGAAATGGTCGCCAACAGAATAACCACCTCTTTGTCAAACAGGTAATGCACCGCTTCAGCCAATGAGCCTTCCTTGTAACCGCGCATGAAACTCTGAATCGCCAGCAAAATCACCATCAACACCAAAGCCCCGGCCACCAGCTGCGGAATGCTGCCAGGGCCGCTGCTAACCCCCTGGGCCAGGCCCTCGCTGCGCAACGAGTCATAGAACAGCGCGCCGCAGATGATCAGCAGCAGCGCCAGCATCTTGTATTCACCCTTGGGCGGTGATGACTCGACAACAGGGTGTCCGGTCGTCTCGTCGGTCTCTTTGACTGGTTCGGTCATGGTGTTCTCCTCTTATTAAGATTTCGGCAGGTTTTCTGTCAGCCTGGCTTCACATCAACTCAATAAACAATCTTGGCTACGGCGCGCAACTCGTCGGCGGTGGCACTGCCGAAGCCAAAAAATTCCAGATATGCCGGAATCATCTCAAACAACATGTCGGTGCCAATCTGGAAGCGGCAACCACGCGCCTGCGCCGCTTGCAGCAGCGCTGTCATCTCGGTTTTCATCACCACTTCACCCACAAATGTTGCAGATGACAGGTGGGTGATGTCCATCGGCAGCGGGTCACCAGGCAAACCCAGCGGCGTGGCGTTGACCACCAGGTCGTAACCCGCGGCGTGATTGGGGCCGGTGCTGGCATCCAGGTGCGGGTAGTGGTAGCGAAGCCGCACGGCCAGGCCCTGTGCCGATTCGTCATGGGTATCAAAAGTGGTGATGGCAGCCACCCCCAATTCGGCCAACGAGGCCGCAATGGCTGAACCCACACCCCCTGCGCCCACCACCAGACACTTCGCCCCGTCAAAAACAAAACCCTTGCGTTGCAGGCCCCGGGTGAATCCGGTGCCATCAAAAATATCGCCCAGCAGGCTGCCGTCCGGACGCTTCAGGATGGCGTTGCAGGCACCGGCAATCTTGACCGCCGTGCTCACCTCGTCAAGCACACCCACGGTGGTCACCTTGTGTGGCATGGTGACCAGCGCACCGGGAATGTTGGTGAACTTGAACACTGACTTCAACACGCCCGAAAAGTCGTCAGGTTTGACGCCCATCGGCACCACCACCGCGTCAATTCCCTTCTTCTCAAACCATGGGTTGTAGATCAGTGGAGCCTTGAACGCCTTGGTCGGGTAGCCAAAAAGGGGAAGCAAACTTGTTTTGCCGCTGATCACTTGTGTCTCCTGCTGAGTTCGTCAAGCGCTGTCTTGATGATCACGCTCCAAACTTCGATGTGCAACTATAAGAGCAGGGTGTTATGGTGTAAATTCGACTAATCCAATAGTTGGTATGTCTTTGGCCAAATAGGTATTAACCCTGCAATCGCCGCCCTGGGTGAACACGCCTGATCAAAGAGACTAAAAAAAACGAGGCCAAAATGGACGACCCTAGCGACATCGACAATTACCCTAACGCGCGCGATTTGAAGATGCTTGATCTCATCTACAGCACCCGCAGTGTCAGCAAAGCGGCCGAATTTCTGGGGCAAACCCAGCCCACAGTGAGTTCGTGGTTAAAGCGCATCCGTGACCAGGTTGGTGATCCGCTGTTTGTGCGGACCTCCGATGGCATGTGCCCAACGCCGCGCGCCGAGGTGGTGGTGCGCAAGGCGCGCGACATTCTGGACGCCTTGCATCAGATCACGGCAGCACCCGCGAGTTTTGACGCATTTACCTCAACGCGTACCTTTCGCCTGTGTCTGCCCGACGCCTCACAAATTACCCTGCTGCCTTGCCTGTTGCAGTACATCCGCAGTTGTGCGCCCCAGGTGCAGCTGGAAGCGCCACCGGTGGATGAACAAACGGTACACATGCTCGAAAGTGGCGAAGCCGATCTGGCTTTTGGTGGCTTTGTACCGACCATGGAAGCCGGGTTTTACGAGCAGACGCTGTTCGAGCAGGATTTTGTTTGCATGGCAAGCACCAGTCATCCGCGCATCAGGAACACCCTGAGTCTGGACGACTTTCAACGCGAATTGCACATCGCGGTCGGTTATGGCAGCGCTTACAAAGTCATCGACAGCGAGCTCAAACGCCAGAAGATCGAACGTCGGGTCATGGTGACATTGCAAGGCGTCCTGGGTGTGGCAAAAATTGTGGCCTGCACCGATATGATCACCACCCTGCCCGGGCAAATTGCGGCCGCATTGGCCAGCGCCGGCTCGGTGCAGCTTTTTTCGTGCCCGTTTCCCATGCCCTCGATTGTGGTCAAGCAATACTGGCATTCGCGCTTTCATCGAGACCCTGGCAACCAGTGGTTGCGTGCCACGTGTGCCCAGCAATCGCGCGCCAGCCTGGATCCTGCCAACCCTTGGCTACGGGTCAAGTAAACAGAAACAGGTCACCGCATCGGCATAATGGCCGGGGTCCAACTTTCTAGGCAACCACCATGGCAGCAAGCACTTTATCGCCCGGCACCGACCGCGAAGCCATTCCTGATGCGCCCAACCCGCTGGGGCTGGAGGGCATCGAGTTCATCGAATACGCCACGACCAGGCCGCAGGCGATGGGCCAGGTGCTGGAGGCCATGGGGTTCAAACTGGTGGCGCGCCATCGCTCGCGCGAGGTCTTGCTGTACCGCCAGGGGTCGATCAACATCATCGTCAACGCCCACGCCAAAGGCACCGCGCTGTTTGAAAAGCCGGTCATCAACGCCATGGCGCTGCGTGTGCGTGATGCCGCCACCGCCTACCGGCGCGCCCTTGATCTGGGTGCCTGGGCGGTGCCGGCACGGGTTGAGGTGATGGAGCTCAACATCCCGGCCATTCATGGTGTGGGAACCAGCCGCATTTACTTTGTGGACCGGCACAGGGAATTCTCGATTTACGACGTGGATTTCACACCCATCCCGGGTGTGGAGCAGCATCCTGTGGCCACGGCCGGACTGCATTTTTTTGGCGTGGTGCAGTACATCGGCAATGACCGCACCGAGGACTGGACCGAGTTTTACCGCGAACTGTTTGGCTTTATCGACCTGCCGCCCGATCAGCGTTTTGGCATATTGCCCAAGGGCCGCATCCTGCGCAGCCCGTGTCCTGTGGCGTCACGGTTTTACATTCAATTGATCGAGCCTGAGGCCGGCGTGCTGGACGTGGAAGACGACGAAGCCCTGCACCGCATTGGCCTGGGCTGCGCTGATGTGCTGGCCACGGTGGCCGAGTTGTCGCAGCGCGGCGTGGAGTTTGTCGAATCGGCCAGCGTGCGAACCAATGCGCGCGGGGCCTTGACCAAAACCCAGTTGGGCAGTGTGAGCTTTGAGATTGTTCACAACCTGCAGGGCTGAATGCCATGAGCCACTACAGCGCCAATATGGATGATTTCGCCATGGACAGCCGGGGCATGGCCGGACCGCTGGAAGCCCGGCTAAAGGCCACCCGCGAAGCCGGCTTTGCCCAGATCATGCTGTCTGCCGCTGACCTGACCAGCCACCCTGGCGGCATGGATGCGGCGGTGGCGGCCGTCAAGGCCAGTGGCCTGCGCGTGTCGGGTTTTCAGACGCTGGCGGACTTTGAGGGACTGGTGGGCCCGTCGCTGGCCTACAAGATGGGTGTCGCCAAATCGATGCTGGAAATGTGTCATGCTGTTGATGGCCATTTGCTGGTGGCCAGCGCGTCAACCCTTAGCCACGCCGCCAGCGACACCCCCACGCTGATTCGCAACCTGCGCCAGTTGGCCATGCTGGCCATTCCCATGAACATCAGAATTGCGTACCAGGCCTGCTCGCAAGGGGCGGTGGTCAGACATTTCATGCAGGCCTGGGACCTGGTCTGCGAGGCCGACATGCCCAACCTGGGCTTGTGCCTGGACACGATTGACATGCTCACCAGCGGTGCATCGCAGGACGATATCGATTGTCTGGACGGCGAAAAACTGTTTCTGGTGCAACTGGCCGACAGCATCCACGCCCTTGCTCCTCATTTCAGGGTGTTCCCCGGCGAGGGTGAACACAGCACCGAACTGGCCACCTGGGTCGCCGCATTGCATGGTCTGGGTTACCGGGGTGACTACTGTCTGTCGGCGTTGAATGGCGACTATCAGCAGATGCCGCCGCCGGATGTGGCACAGCGGGCCTGGGGCTCGGCACTCTGGCTGGGGCTGGATGTGTTGCAGCGCTCGGTGCCGCTACCCAACCAGATTCGTCTCAAACGCGCGCGCTGATCGACCCAAGCCCAACGGGGCGTGACCTGCGGCCCCATCCTGAGTTGAAAATCGACGCCAGAGTACACTGGCCTCATGAAAAAGCCCCCAATTCGCGTAACCGTTACCGGTGCTGCCGGACGGGTTGCCTACGCGTTGTTGTTCCGAATCTCCTGCGGCGACATGCTCGGGCCTGATCAGCCCATTTTGCTGACCCTGTTCGACTTGCCCCATGCCAAAAAGAAAATGCAGGGCGTGTTGATGGAGTTACAAGACTGCGCCTTTGAACTGCTGGCGGGCTGGACGCCACCGACGACCCGGTGCAGGCGTTCAACGGTGCCCAGCTGGCGCTGCTGGTGAGCGCCGTGCCCTGGTGCCGGCATGGAGCGGCTCGACGTGCTGGCCGACAACGCCCGAGGATATTCGGTGTGCAGGGTGCGGTGATTGGCCGAGCATGCCGACCCCAACTGCAAGGTACTGGTGGTGGGCAACCCCTGCAATACCAACGCCTATGTTGCGTTGCATGCTGCGGCCAG
>JADKAW010000051.1 GCA_016719055.1 Candidatus Rhodoferax mariagerensis
CGCTGAATCACGCCGGTGCCCTTGCCATAGGCAATGCGCCCGTCGCGGGTGGTGCGGTAGTAGCCCACCATCAGTTGTGAATCGGTGATGGATTCACCACCGGTCCAGCCAATGCTGCGCAGGCGCGCGGGTAATGGTTCGGTGACCACGATGGCGCTGTTCACCGGCGTGATCAAGCGTGCCAGTTCTGGCACGGCCATGGCCCAGGCATTGGTGGCGATGACCACCGCCGATGCCTGCACTTGCGCCTGCGCGGTGGTCAACAACGCCGGGCTGCCGGTGAACAGCGACTCGACCGCCGTGTTCTCAAAAACTTCAATGCCTTGTTGCAGCGCCACCCGCCGCATGCCGCGCACCAGCAGTGCGGGTTGCACCGTGGCGTTGCTGGCCTCTAGCACGCCGCCCAGATGCATGGCCGACCCAGCGCGGCGCGCCACCTCGTGCGGGGCAAGCTGCTGGAAAGGCTTTTTACCGAGGCGGGAACACAGCCAGGCATCCTGTTGTGCTTGCGTGGTGGCCGTCAGAGCCAGCCGCCCTGGGTAAAGTGGACGTCGATGTGATGTTGGACACAAAAGCGCCGATTCGGCAATCGCTTTTTCTGAGGCCATTGCCCAGGCCAGAGCCGCGTCCTGACCCGCAATGCCCACCAGCGTCGAGATCTTGGGCCACCACGACATGGCAAAGCCGCCATTGCGCCCCGACGCCCCGCCGCCGCACACGTCGCGCTCCAGCACCATGACGCGGGCCGTCGGACGTTCAGCCTTGATGGCCAAGGCCGTCCACAAGCCCACATAACCGCCACCGATGATGGCCACGTCCACCACCTGGTTGTTCTTCAGCGCCGGGCCTGGTGTCAGGCCGGGTTCGGCCTCTTTGAGCCAATGGCTTCTGGCCAGTTGGGCCAGCGACCGGGATGGGTCGCGTTCAAGCTGCAGGGTGGTTGCCATGGTCAGGGGGGCGCTGAGCGTCGTTTTCGGTGACGTCTTGCAATCGCTTGTCTACTGCCTAGCGCCACCTACAAGCAGATCCCAGTTGTCAGGCGGATGGCCACTGTCCAACATCTTGCGAAATACCCGATAGGCATCGTCGCCGCTTTCATAGGCGCGCTTGGTGTCCTCATCATTCGCCCATGCCAGGACGATCACCTTGCTTTGGGCGTGGTACCGGAAAAGAAGCCGGTATTGCTGGAAGAACCTGGCGCGCAGCCAGTGCTTGTGGTCATCTCCGAGCGTGTTTCCCTGCCGATACTCGGCACGCGCCGGATTTTGTGGAATCACCTCAAACGCCAGCTTGCCGATGGCGGCCAGGCGCTTTGTGGCATTTTTCTTCACAAAACCAATAGGGTCTTTTTGCCGAAAACCCTCAACTTGTCGGATCAACAGCTCAAGCTGATCAAGAAATAAAGGGTGCGCAAAGAGGGTCCAGCCATTGACGGTCAGGGAGGCAGGGTCGGTTGCATCATTCATCATCGGCCGACAAGGGTTCATCGAGATCGATAACGGCGTTGCTCACCAATGACCCGATTTGATGGACCAAGTTGGTATCAATGGCTGTTAATCGCTCTGGATGAGTCGTCATGTCATGGGCCAGAAATTTCAAAAAATGTCCCATGACGGGGTCCTCATCGTCAGCTTGACCCGATCGAGTCAGCACAACATCACCATCTGGGCGAATCGTAAAGCGGATCTTGTCGCGCTTACCCAGCTTTAGCGCGCGGCGCACGCTCTCGGGAACCGTGGTTTGATAACGCTCGGTAAGTTTGGACTCTGCTTCAAGAATTGCGGACATGGGGTTTCTGACGTTCGTGATCTGAATCAAATGGTAATGCAATTGCATTGCTGCGTCTATATGCGCCGTTCAATGGGGTGCAATTCAAAGAGATGTGGCAAGGTGGAAAACCAAAGATTCACTACCAATCAAGTGGGGTGGCTCAAACCCGGCCCGGTGATGGGGCCATGTGCATGCGGTTTTGGGGTGAAATCACACGCGAGATAGGCCGTGCGGTGTTAGCGCCTTGTCGCACGCCTAAAGCCGAGTCACATGACCCAATCACCGGGCCTGACCCGTCACCCAATCAACCCATTTGAGAAAACCTGTCGGCTTGTCAACAGCTCACACAATCAGTCGGGTGATACGCTTTGCGTAGGTCAAGGAGGGACCCGGTGCATTGGGGACATGAAGCAAAGCGTATCGCCCGGCTGATTGCCACCACCACCCGGCCTGCCCAGGCTCCATGACCGCCTGCGTGCCAGGTGGGTCTCATTCGAGAGAAGTCCACATCGCTTTGAATCGCACCCCGTTCAATGGCGATATTTGTCGATCTGCACAGTGCGCCCACGACACAATAGCGCCCTATGCCACGCCTCATGCAAGCTCCCAACCTGGTCCTGGCTACGCTGTGGGTGGGTTGGCTTGAGGCCGACGGGATTGCCGCCAGCGTTCAGCGCGAATACCTCCGGGGTGCCTCTGGCGAGTTGCCACCTGATCAATGCCTGCCCGAGGTATGGATTGACGACCCGCTGCAAGTACCTCAGGCGCTTGAGCTGCTGAACGTGCTGCGCCGCACACCACAGCGGCGCTGGGCCTGCGCCTGTGGTGAATTGGTGGAAGGTGGTTTTGAGCAGTGCTGGAACTGCGGGGCCATGATGCCGCGCAGCGGCTGAAGTCAAGACCGAAGCATTTGTGTCACCATCAGCGCCCATAACCTGAAAGACTACACATGAGTTTGAGTACCTGGTGGTTGTTTGTCGCAATGACGTTTGTGGTGTCAGCCACGCCTGGCTAACATGATGTTGGTGATGAGCAACAGCGCCCGCCACGGTTTGCGCAACGCGGTGATCACGATGGCGGGCTGCATGACGGCCTTGCTGGCCATGATGAGCCTGTCGGCCGCTGGCCTGGGGGCTTTGTTGCATGCGTTTCCAGCGGTTTTTGATGCGCTGCGGCTGGGTGGGGCCGCTTACCTGGCCTATCTGGGTGTCAGAAGCTGGTGCGCACCGGTGCAAGCGCTGGCCCCGGGATCACCCCGCCCGACGCATTCGGCGGCCCAACCGGCAGCCCTTTACCGGCAAGGCTTGTTGGTGGCGGCCAGCAACCCCAAGGCAATTTTGTTTGCAGCGGCCTTCTTTCCACAGTTCATCAACCCGGACTTGCCCAATGTCCCGCAGTTTGTCATCTTGCTCGCCACCTTCTCGGTCATTGAAGTCAGCTGGTATTTTGTCTATGCGGCCTCAGGCGCCAAGCTCTCGGTCTATTTACAGCGCGCCGCCGTGATGAAGGCGTTTAACCGCCTCACGGGGGGTGTGTTTGTCGGGTTTGCGGCTTTGATGGCGATGGTGCGGGAGTGAAACAGAACCATGTTGCCATGACCCCCGCAGACTTCATCGCCAAATGGGGCGCGCCCGCTGGTGTGCCCGGCCCAGCCTATGCGCTGAACGAAGAGCAAGGTGCACAAAGCCATTTTCTGGACCTGTGTGAATTGCTGGGCGTGCCCAAGCCTGGTAGCGCTGAGGGCTATCTGTTTGAGGAAAAAAGCACCATCATCGGTGGCAAGACCGGTTATGCCGATGTCTTCATGCGCGGCGTGTTTGCCTGGGAGAACAAGGCCCCTGGCAAAAACCTTGATGCCGCGTTAAAACAACTGCTGACCTACAGCCTGGCCCTGAGCAACCCGCCGATTCTGGTGGTGTCTGACCGCCTGACGATCCGCATCCACACCCAGTTCACCGGCCACCCCAGCCAAACCCACACCATCGGCATCAAGGAGCTGGACCAGCCCGACAAACTGGCCCTGCTGCGCCGCGTCTGGACTGCGCCCGAGAGCTTCAAGCCCAAGGTCACCAACCGCGACATCACCGAAGCCGCTGCCAAAAGTTTTGCCACCCTGGCCGAAGGCTTGCGCCGCCGAAGTGATCCCTTGCACCCGAGCTCTGACCCCCTTGTTCCGGCAACTTCAGAAGCCACCGCCAACCGCGTGGCCCACTTTCTGACCCAGTGCCTGTTCTGTTTTTTCGCCGAAGACGTGGGCCTGCTGCCCGGGCGCATGTTTGAGCGCCTAGTGGGCAACCGCCACATCACCCCGGCCCGGCTGACCCAGGGCCTGACCGACTTGTTCAAGACCATGGCCGGCGGTGGCATGTTTGGTGCAGACGACATTCCCTGGTTCAACGGCGGCCTGTTCCAGCGCATTGACGTGCCGGCGCTGTCAATTCTGGACGTGACCGAACTGCGCAATGCCGCCGACCTGAACTGGAGCGCCATCGATGTGTCGATCTTTGGCACCCTGTTTGAGCGCGGTCTGGACCCGACCAAACGCAGTCAGCTCGGTGCCCACTACACCGACACCGCCACCATCGACCGCATCATCGACCCTGTGATGCGCCACCCGTTACTACAAAAATGGGAGCTGGTAGCGCAAGCCATACAAGGGCTGCAGGCCAAAAGTACCAAAAGAAATGACAAGCACCAGCAGGAAGCCAGCCATCTGTTCATCGAGTGGCTGGACTTTCTGACCCGCTACCGCGTGCTGGACCCGGCTTGTGGCAGCGGCAACTTTTTGTTTCTGGCGCTCAAGTGCCTGAAAGACATCGAGCTGCAAAGCCACCTGCAAGCCGCCGACCTGGGGCTGGACCGCCAAACCGATATGGTGACTGGCCCGCACAACGTGCTGGGCATCGAGCTCAACGGCTACGCCGCCGAGCTGGCACGCGTGACGGTGTGGATTGGTGAACTGCAATGGCGCCTGGCGCATGGTTACGAGTTCAAGCTGAACCCGGTGCTGGAGCCGCTCAACCACATTGAGTGCCGCGATGCGCTGCTGAGCTGGCCGGAGGTTGCGGACATATTGGGGTCGAACCCTATGGACTTGGCGTATTGCCAATTTGCGCAGAGAAACTCGGGCTCTGACCCCGGTTTGTCCGATGCCCTTGAGCTGGAAAAGGACAGGCTTGCTTCCCCTGCCGAGTCCGGGGCGCGGGCGGGGCAGATGCCGGGGCCTCATACGCTTCGCTTTTTGAAATCGGCACCGACATCCGCCCCACCCACACCCCTACGCGCACTTGACGAGATGGGTCAACGGCAAGCCGCTGCCTTGAGCCATCCCGGCGCACGTAAAAGTGGCGTAACTCTCCCGCATGATGCGTTCACCGTCGCGCCCGAAGTGAACACTCTAGGCACCGCCACTGAGCCAGAAATGGGGTCAGATCCCAATTCGGCCCAACACGACTCGCCTCGTCACGATTGCCGCCCCGAATTGGGCTCTGACCCCGTTTCTGGCGGTGTCCGCGAGGCGACCTGGCCCACAGCCGATGTGGTCATCGGTAACCCGCCGTTTCTGGGTGGCAGCAAAAAGCGCCGCGAGCTGGGCGATGCCTACTTTGCAGCGCTCGACAGCGTATTTGCTGGCCGCGTGCCCGGCGGTGCGGACCTGGTGTGTTACTGGTTTGACAAGGCGCGTGCACATCCAATCTGGCAAACTTCAATCCGCTGGCCTGGTCGCCACGCAGTCGATCCGATCAGGGTCTAACCGGGTGGTGCTTGCCCATTTGCTTGAAAATTCATTTTCAGAACATAATTGCGACCATGGCAACAGCAACTTTCGACACACTGCAACTGGTGGAGCAACTGCGCTCTGCGGGCATTTCTTAGGAACAAGCCGAGGCAGTGGTGAAAGTTATTGCCAAAAGCCAGGACAGCTTGGTGACCCAGCAGGGTCTGGAGGTCGCACTGACACCCCTGCGCACCGATCTGGCGGTGCTCAAGTGGATGATGGGCTTGATGATCGCTGGCGTCATGTCGCTGGTGCTCAAGACCTTCTTTTAAATACACCCCCAATTTCCATCTTCAACGCCTGGGCTGATGAGTCTTGGGTGAACGAAGGTGCTGCCGTGCGGGTGTCGCTGGTGTGTTTTGGGGTTGGCGCACAAACCGTGCAGCTCAATGGAAAGACCTCTCACGCCATTCATGCCGACCTGACCGCTGGTGTCGGGCTGGATTTGACGCTTGCAACTGTGCTGCCTGACAACGTCAACGCCAGCTTTGAAGGCACCAAAAAATACGGCGACTTCGACGTTTCTGGTGAAATGGCACGCCGCTGGCTTGGGCTTCCCAATCCGCACGGCCAGTCCAATGCACAAGTTGTTAAACCCTGGCGCAATGGGCAAGATTTGAGCAAACGGCCCAGCGATACCTGGATCGTTGATTTTGGCGTTGCCATGAGTGAAGGAGACGCGGCACTTTTTGAGGCTCCGTTTGATCATGTTTTGCAGCATGTCAAGGCCGAGCGATTGAAAGTACGCAGAGAACGAACGGCACGGCTTTGGTGGTTGCACGAAGAAGCACGCGTTTCCATGCGCAAGGCTTTGCTCAACGTGCACCGTTACATTGCAACCCCGCGCGTCTCAAAATTCCGATTTTTTGTTTGGCTTGACATTTGCGTTCTTGCCGACACGCGCCTGAACGTCATCACTCGCGCCGACGACACCACCTTTGGCATCCTGAGTTCCCGCATCCACGAAGTCTGGTCGCTGGCGCAGGCATCCATGCATGGCGTCGGCAACGACCCCACTTACAACGCCAAGTCCTGTTTCGAAACCTTCCCTTTCCCCACCGGCCTGACCCCCGCCGACACCGCCCACCAGCACACTGAAACCTTGCCAGACGGCACCCTGATCCCAGCCCATCTTTCAGAGCAAAATACGCCTCTAGCCCACGTCAAATATGCGCAAGCAGCTACTAACAACGTAGCGTCACAGATACCGTCACGCTCTGACCCGGAGCAGAACCCTTTGCCGCCCAAGCGCCCGGAGCACACACCGCCCAAGAACACCGTGCGCAACAACGCCATCGCCATCGCCACCGCCGCCAAAAAACTCAACGACCTCAGAGAAACCTGGCTCAACCCACCCGAGTGGACGCACAAGGTGCCCGAAGTCACGCCGCTTGGCATGACACGGTCGCCTTACCCCGACCGAATCGAACCCAAACCTGGCCTCAGCGAGCCAGACCTGAAGGCCCTACAAAAGCGCACCCTGACCAACCTGTACAACGCCCGTCCCGCCTGGCTAACCCTGGCGCACCAGCAGCTTGACGCAGCAGTAGCCGCCGCCTATGGCTGGACCGACTACAGCGCCGCCCTGCCCGACGATGAAATCCTCAAGCGCCTGCTGGCGTTGAATTTGGCCGCTACATCGCGCTAAATAGTGCCTCTAGCCCTTATAAAATAAGTGTTGACAGCTATTTAATATGTAGTAAATCACGCGCTGACCAACCGCTACAAGCCTTCATACTGGATTTATCATTCACTCCTGACTCTGAACTGGATCACACATGTCTGACCTGATTTTGCTAGGCGATGAGGCGGTTGCCCGCGCCGCCATTGATGCTGGCATCACCGCCGCCTACGCCTACCCCGGCACACCCTCGACCGAGATTTACCAGGCCATCGAAGACCATGCCAAAAAGCACGGCCTGCCGGTCAAGGGTTTCTGGTCCACCAATGAAAAGGTCGCGCTTGAAGAAGGCGTCGGCGTGTCCTACGCTGGTTGCCGCGCCATCGTGTCGATGAAACACGTGGGGCTGAACGTGGCGGCTGACCCGTTCATGAACGTGGCGGTGTCTGGCGCGCATGGCGGCCTGGTGATTGTGGTGGCCGACGACCCCGGCATGCACAGCTCGCAAAACGAGCAGGATTCGCGCTACTTTGCCGACTTTGCCATGGTGCCCTGTCTGGAGCCCGCCAGTCAGCAGCAGTGTTATGACATGACACGCGAGGCGTTTGAGCTGTCCGAGCAGCTCAAGGTGCCGGTGCTGCTGCGCCTGGTCACGCGCCTGGCGCACAGCCGCTCGCAGGTCAAACTGGCACCGCCGCGGGCGCAAAACAAGCCGCACTATGTGGACGACCCGGCGCGTTTTACGCTGATTCCGGCCAATGCCCGGCGCGCCTATGCCCAGCTGATTGACAAACAAACCGCCCTGCAAGCCTACAGCGAGGCGCATCCGGTCAATGCCCTGACGATTCAGGGCACAGGCAAGCCCGGCATTCTGGTCAGCGGCCTGGCCTGGAACTATTTGAATGAAGCGCTGGGTGATGCCATCCATGACTACAACCTGCTGCGTATTGCCACCTACCCATTGCCGGTGAAAAAATCCGCCAGTTGCTTGATGCCAGCAGCGAGGTGTTTGTGGTCGAAGAAGGTTATCCGTTCATCGAGCGCTATATCAGCGCGCTGGGCCTGATGACCGAGCGGCGCATTCGCGGCAAGCTCACCGGTGACCTGCCGCGTATGGGTGAATTGAGCCAGGACGCCATCCGACCCTGTTTTGGCCTTGCTGTCGAGCCGTCCTTGCAACTGGACGGTCTGGCTGATGTGCTGGTGGCCCGCCCGCCACGGCTGTGTGACAAATGCCCGCACAGCGATGCTTACATTGCCATCAAGGAAGTGATTGCCGAGCTGGGTGCCGGTGTGCGTGTGATGGGTGACATTGGCTGTTATTCACTGGGATACCTGGAGCCACACCAGGCGATTCACTCGTGCCTGTGCATGGGCTCGTCGATTGGCATGGCGATTGGTGCAGCTCATGCCGGCATGAACCCGAGCCTGTGCGTGATTGGCGACGGCACCTTTACCCACTCGGGCATGGCCCCGCTGCTGGACGCCGCGCGTGAAAACAGCAACATCAAGGTGTTTATTCTGGACAACAGCATTGTGGCCATGACCGGTGGCCAGCCCACCATGGCCACGGACGAAGAGGTGGTCGACCTGGTGGCCGGGCTGGGCGTGTCGCGCAAACACATCCGCATTGTGGAGCCCACCGCGCACAAAAAACACCAGACCATGGCCACCATCCGTGAAGAGCTGGCGCACACCGGCCTGTCGGTGATCGTGGCGCGGCGCGCCTGTGTCACCTATGCCAAGGAGATCAAGGAAATCAAGGCGCATAAACTCGACATCGCGGTGGTGGCCGCATGAACTTTGACCTGGTGATTGCGGGTGTGGGTGGCCAGGGGGTGCTGACCATTGCCGCCGTGCTGGACCGCGCGGCGCACGAGGCCGGCCTGTTTGTCAAACAGTCTGAGGTGCATGGCATGGCGCAGCGCGGTGGTGCCGTGTCGGCGTTTGTGCGCATGTCGGACCAGCCGGTGGCCAGCGACCTGATCGGTAAAGGCCGCGCCAGCCTGCTGCTGTCGATCGAACCGCTGGAGGCACTGCGTTACACCCCGTTGCTCAAACCCGACGGCTGGATCGTCAGTGACATCACACCGATGCTGAACGTGACCAACTATCCCGCCATGGACGAGGTGTACCGGGTGCTGTTTTCGGCACCCCGGTTGGTGGCGCTGGATGCCACGCGGCTGGCGCAAAAGGCCGGCACCATCAAGGCGCAGAACGTGGTGGCGCTCGGTGCCGCCGCCATGTACCTGCCGCTGCCCACGGAACTGATCGAGGCGCAGATTCGCGCGCTGTTTGAGCGCAAGGGTGATCGCATCGTCAACGCCAACCTGCACGCTTTTCGCAAGGGCGACTCGGCCGCCCGCTTCGCGTCTGCGCTGCTGGCAGCTGACGTTCCTGGCAAGACGGTAGCGCAGCTTACCTCGCACATTCACTTTCCGCCGCACCCGGTGCCTGCTGATGTGGTGGCCGACTGGTGTCAGCACCTGACATTGCCCAGCGACGCGCAGGCGCTGCTGGCGCAACTGCAGCAGCACGAGGAGTTGGTGCGGCTCGATACCCTGCTGCCAACCCACCCGCTGACAAACCCTTGACGCTACTGTTGTAGTAGCTGTCTGCGCTTATATCATAAGGGCTGGAGCCCGATTTTCCTACTATCCCAGGCAGCCGCCATGACCCACCCGCATAGCCCCGAGCAGATCAGCGCTTTTTTTACCCAGCATGGCGTGCGGGACGTGGAATGTATTTTTGCCGACATTTCCGGCTACCCGCGCGGCAAGCTGATGCCCGCGAGTAGCTTTGCCGCCGGCGGCGAACTGCGCATCTGCCAGGCCATTCCCATGCAGGCAGTCACCGGTGAATATTCCTACAACCCGGTGTTTCCAGACAGCGACCCCGATGTGCGGATGGTGCCCGACTACACCACACTCACGCTGGCACCCTGGGCCAGTGTGCCGCGCGCCGTGGCAGTGCACGACTGCCTGGAACTCAATGGCGAGTTATGCCAGTTTGCGCCACGCAGCACCCTCAAACGGGTGTTGGCCGACTATGCTGCGCTGGGCTGGCACCCGGTCGTCGCCCCAGAGATCGAGTTTTACCTGACTGCAGCCAATATCGACCCGGCGCTGGTGTTGGTGCCACCTGCTGTGCGCGGCGGCCGTGCCGAGGTGGGCAGTAGCGCATTTAGCTTGAACATGCTTAACGAGCTGGCACCGTTCTGGGACGAGTTCCGGGTAGCGCTGGTCACCCTTGGTATCAATGCCGACACCTGGATTCATGAGGTCGGCCCCACCCAATACGAGATCAACCTGTTGCATGGCAACGCTGTGGCGGTAGCCGACCAGGCGTTTTTGTTCAAGTACGCGGCGCGCGAGATTGCCCTCAAGCATGGGCTGAACGCGGTGTTCATGGCCAAACCGATTGCCGGCAGCGCCGGCAGCTCGATGCACCTGCACATCAGCGTGGTGGATGACCAGGGCAACAACATCTTCAGCTTGGGCGATGGCACCGAGAGCCCGCGCTTTGGCCACTTTCTGGGCGGACTGCAAACTTTTGGCCCTGAGCTGATGCTGATGTTTGCGCCCAATGTCAACGCCTACCGGCGTTATGTGTCAGGCAGCCAGGCACCGACCAACATGGAATGGGGCTACGACAACCGCACCACCGGGCTGCGCGTACCGGCCAGCGCACCAGTGGCGCGGCGGGTGGAAAACCGCGTGGCGGGGGCCGACGCCAACCCCTACCTGGCCATTGCCGCCTCGCTGGCGGCTGGTCTGGCGGGCCTGCAGCAGCAGATCAGCGCCTCTGCGCCACTCGCTACCAATGGCTACGACGCCGCACATGGCTTGCCGCGAACCCTGGACGCGGCGCTAGAAAAATGCAGCACAGTACGCTTGCCAGACAAGCGCTGGGGATGATTTTGTGACAGGCTATTGTGCGGTGAAGGCGCTTGAATACGAGCATTTTCTGGCCGAAGTCAGCGCCTGGGAGCGACGCTTTTTGCTACCCCAGGTGTAATTCCACTTCAAAATCGTCCGTGTCGTTGTTGCTTCGCCTTGTCCGCCCAATGCATCTTCAGATGCAATGAGAAAAGCGTCAGCACTGCGCTAAAACTTGCCCTGGCGCCGAAAGCGCTCGGTAGCTGCCACCAAAGCGCTGGCAATGCCCGGCTCAAAGGCGGCGTGGCCGGCGTCCTCGATGATCTGAAAACTGGCCTCGGGCCAGGCCTGGTGCAGCCGCCAGGCTGAGCGGATCGGGCAAACCACGTCGTAGCGTCCCCTGAATGATGGCGGCAGGAAGATGGCGAATGCGATCGATGTTGCCAATCAGCTGGTCGTCGGTCAGAAACGCATCTTGCAAAAAATAGTGCGCTTCCAGCCGGCCAACACCGAGTGCTACCGCATCGGTGCCAAACTGATCGGCCACCTCGGGGTGCTGCAGCAGGTGCAGGCAACTGCCCTCAAAACGGCTCCAGGTGCGCGCCGCCTGCAGGCTTTGCGCCGGGTCGCTGCCAAACAGGCGTTTGGCATAGGCCTGCAGCAGGTTGGCGCGTTCAGCCGTCGGGATGTCTGCCACAAACTGGTCAAACTCTTTTGGAAAAAACCACTGGATGCCGTTGAAAAACCAGTCGATTTCAGCGCGGGTACACAAAAAAATGCCGCGCAGCACAAAGCCGGTGCATTGCTGCGGGTGCGTCTGCCCATAAGCCAGCGCCAGCGTTGAGCCCCAGGGCCGCCAAATACCAGCCATTGGGCAATACCCAGTGATTGGCGCAGTTGCTCAATGTCGGCGATCAGCAACTGGGTGGTGTTCTGGCGGACCTCGCCCAAGGGCCTGGACTGGCCGGCACCGCGCTGGTCAAACAGCACAATGCGGTAATGCTTGGGGTCAAAAACTGCCGGTGCTTGGGCGACAGGCCGGCACCTGGGCCGCCGTGCAAAAACAGCACCGGCATGCCATTGGGGTTGCCGCACTCTTCCCAGTACAGGGTATGCAGGTCATCCACCCGCAGGTAGCCGTTGCGGTAGGGTTCAATCGGCGGAAAAACGCCGTCAGTGGTGGGGTATCGGTCATGTGGGCGTTGTTATTTCCAGTGTTGGGACGGACCTGCATGGCAGCTTGCCAGCAGGCCTGCAAATTGTCGGTGACGCAAGCCACCACCTGGGCATCAAGCTTGCCGTTGCCGACTTGCTGGTGCAGCACTTGCAGGATGCCTGGCGGCTCCAGCGGCGCACGGTAGGGTCTGCGCTGCGCCAGCGCCTGAAACACGTCAGCCACGGCAATGATGCGGGCCTCAGTGAAATGCCGCCAGCCCGGTTGTGGTAGGGGTAACCGGTGCCATTCACGCGCTCGTGGTGCTGCGCCGCCCACAGTGCCACCTGTTCCAGCCCCTTGATGTTGCGCAGAATGTTGTAGGTGTCAAAACTGTGGCGGCTCATGGTGCGTTTTCGACGTCGGTCAAGGGGCCGTTTTTTCCAGCAGTTCGTCAGGCACGCGCAGTTTGCCAATGTCATGCAGCAGGCCGGCCAGCTCCAGCATGTCGCAACGGTCTTCGCTGATTTGCAACTGGCGGCCCAAGTAGCGTGCCAGGCTGGCAACACCGTCAGAGTGTTCTTTGGTAAAGCTGCTCTTGGCATCGACGATGCTCGAAAAAATGTGCATCAGGCTGCTCAGGTCTTCAAACGCCATGCTTTGCTGGCTGGTCTGAGCCAGCCAGGTGGCCACATAACCACTGACATGATCACTTTCCAGCATGAACCAGAATGCCTCGGAATCTGAAACGTCGATAAAGGCATCGACCAGCTGCGGGCAAAACCAGTCACCCCGGTGTTGATGGATTTGCTCGCGAATGTCGTCTTTGCCAAGCAGGATGTCGGTGCCCGAGGTGACAAACTTCAGGGTCAGGATGTCGACCCGGTCCACCAGGTAAATGCAATTGGCAGCCAGCTTGAGCTCGGGTGGCAGGTCCAGCTGCTGCAGGGTGGACCAGTGGGTATGGTGATGACGCACAATGGGTGCCAGACCGCGCAGCAGGGCACAGCTGGCCAGCAGCGAGGCACCAATCTCGCAATGCTCACCCCTCAAGCTCCCATTCCAGCTGCGCCAGTTTGGCGTGCACGGCGGTTTTTGACACGCCGCAATCGTGCAGGATGGCGGCCTGAAACAACTCGTCGAGCTGCGGCCGGGGCCAATTCAGATATTTGCCGCACTCGGCCGCCATAAAGGCCACCCGCTTGCCATGGTGAATGTGCGTGACCCCGACCAGGTCAAGCGCGTCCGACAGTGAGTAAATGGCTTCATGCAAATTGATCTGAAAATGTGACATGCGAGACTTCACTCAGGTTCGGTTCAAAGTTCATTATGCCCACCGGATTGTGCGCGGCACCATGTTGCTGCACCAGGACGTCGTGAACGGCATGATCTGCGGTACCTCTGGCACCAGGTTACGCTGGCAGGGGCTGGAATTCCCGGGCTTGGCGTGGATCAATGACGACTAAGCTTGCGTTTTCTGTCAAATCAACGACACTTGCGCCCTTGAAAGTGCGGGTTTACCCGATGCCTATTGGAAACACCTGTCATGTCGCAATCTGCAACCGCGAAGTTGGTAGTCACTGGCTTATTGTTAACTGCTGTCTGGCGTTGGGTTTGGCCCAAGCCAGAGTGCCTGTTCAGGTGGATGTTCAAGCCACCGTCAGACTGGCAGATTTGCCAAAGCAAGGCGAGCAGGTTTACGCATTGATTCATCAGGGTGGCCCGTTTGCCAGTGAAAGAGATGGCACGGTTTTTGGAAATCGGGAGCGTTTGCTGCCGGCAAAAAAGCGGGGTTATTACCTCGAATACACGGTACCGACACCTGGCGCACGTCACCGGGGTGTCAAAAGAATTGTTTGTGGTGGGCAGCCCAGGCTGCCAGATGTGTGTTACTTCACGGCCGATCACTACGAGAGTTTTCGCAAGATCGTGCCATGAGTTCGAATTGTTGTTTTTGAATAGAAATGAGTAAATGAATATGCCACTTGATCAATCGACACTCAGTGCGCCGCCAGACACTGCTGATTTGCCCTTGCGCGGTATTCGACCCAACATCGTTCAGTCGATTCGCGCCTTTCGGGTGCACGATTTGCAAGAAGCAGCCCAGGTTTTGGGACACCATTTTCTGTATGCCAACCTGGCTGAGGCGCAAACCAAACAGGACATTCTTGACATGATCGGCCAGCAGTTCATGCTGACCGTGGCAGTTGGCAAAAACTTTGATTCGCTGTATGACAGCATGACCGATCCGGTGCACAAGTCGGGCCCACAACCCGGTTTTATCTCGGTGCTGGAGCATATTCCTGCCAATACCAAGTTTGACAAAGAAGCGCGTGAGCAGTTGCTTGATATCTTCCGTGACACGGCAGATTATTGGGGGGACCGAAAAATACCCTTCAGATGTTTTTATTCTTTTCTGTAGCCCGTTCTGCACACACCAGCCAAGCAGAACGGGCGAACGAGGCTAACGGCACCCACGGCGATGCAGCGCATCACATTGAGTTGCTGACCGAAAACGGCGAAAGAATGCCCACCGACAAACTGTTGGACATTTCGCCACAGGCATTGCGCATGAGCAGCCCGTTTAACGCGGGTTATTGGACTAGCGCCTAGTTTGCGTTGCACACAGCCTTAAAAAAGCCTGAGTCATCAGGCTTTTTTTTCGCCCAGCACCTGTGCCGTTTGCACCACCTGTGCCAGTGCCAGGTAGTCATCAACCGGCACCTCTTCAGCGCGGCGCTGCACATCGAACAGCTCGCCACAGTTTTTTGCATCGAGCCAGCGACCCAGTGTGTGGCGCAACAGTTTGCGGCGCTGGCTGAAAGCCACTTGAACCAGCTGACTCAACAGGTGCTCATTCAGCGCCACCGGGTCTGGGCGCGGCACCATGCGTACCACGGCACTGTCCACCCGTGGCGGTGGGTCAAAACTCTCAGGCGGCACAATCATCACCTTGTCCATGGCATAGCGCCACTGCAGCATCACGCTCAGGCGCCCATAGGCCGCGGTGGCTGGACGAGCCACCATGCGGTCAACCACTTCTTTTTGCAACATGAAATGTTGGTCTTCAATCACAGCAACGTACTGCAACAGGTGAAACAGGATCGGCGTTGAATGTTGTAGGGCAGGTTGCCACTCACCCTAATTTTAATAGCGCCTAGCGCTTGCTGTACCTGGGAAAAGTCCACTTTTAATACATCAGACTCAATCACCTTGAGTTGCGCATGTTCGCGCAGCTGCCGGGCCAGATCGCGGTCAAGCTCAATCACCGTCAAGGCACCCAGGCGTTCCACCAGCGGTTGCGTCAGTGCTGCCAAGCCCGGCCCAATCTCGACCATGGTCTGCCCCGGAAGCGGATCAATGGCAAGCACGATGGCATCGATGATGCCGCCATCTGCCAGAAAATGCTGGCCAAAGCGCTTGCGGGCAATGTGTTTGCCAGCCTTCAAATCACGACTTTCAAAGCGGCGGCTCGCGCAGCTCGACATAGGCGCGGGCCCGAATGTCTTGCGCCCAGACCAGGTAGGCCTCGGCCAGCTTCTTTTCGCGCAGCGAAGCCCGCACCGACTCGCGCTGTTGTTCGGGTGTCAGGGTGGCCTGGCGACGCTCAATCAGCTCGATCAGGTGCAAACCAAATCGTGATGCCAACGGTCGCTGACCTCACCGGGTGCCAGGGCGATTCAGGACTTCTTCAAACTCGGGTACAAACATGCCCGGGTTGGCCCCAGCCAGGTCACCACCTTTGCGGCGCTTCCGTCCCGCGAGTTTTCGCGCGCCAGCGTGGCATAGTCAGCCTGCTTGGCCAGCACGCGTTTTTTGAAGTCCAATAATTTGTCGCGCGCCTGAGCTTCGCTTAGCCGGGCACTGGGCACCAGAAGAATATGCCGGGCATGGCTTTGTACGAATGTTGCCGGGTCAGGCTGCGGTTGCTTTTTCGAGCACCTTAAGCACACGAAAACCGGCCGGCGAGCGAACCAGCGCCGCTACCTCGCCCACCGACAACGCCAGGGTGGCCTGCACAAACTCCCGGATACCGGTCAGCCGTGCGCAGACCCAGCTGGCCGCCATTGGCAATGTTGGACGCATTGAGTACTCGCGCACCAACACTGTGAAATCCTCGCCAGCTCGGCGCGCCGTCAGTGCCTGCTGGGCACGGGCCTGCAGGGCTGCCACTTGGTCGGTCGTGGCACCGTCTGGTACCGCCACCAGAATATGGGCCAGGTTCATCTGCATATCTGCCAGGTTTTGCGACAGCCGGCTGATCACGCAGAAACTGTGCAAGTTCCTGGTCGGTCACCCGCACTTTGGGTTCGACATCGCGTTCACGCACGCGCTGCAACAAAATCTGGTCGGCGAGTTCTGCACGGAATTGCTGACGGTCTGCCCGTCGCGAACCACACGGCGGCAGTTCGGCCACATCAAACTTGTTTTGCAGGGCGATCGTTTGCTCGGCCTGGTCAATCGCCGACTCCTCGACCTTCATGCCCGTCTCGCGGGCAAATGCAACTGGGGCCCGTAGGTTGATCAGGTTGTCCAGCACTTCGGGCGCGAGGGTCCTGATGTCGGGCCTGGGACGATTTTGCTGGGCTAGTTGCTGGATCACACGGTTCATCTTCACGGCGCACATCAGCGCCGGTGATGGGGCTCTGAGTCGACCACCGCCACAATGAAATCGGCCTGCACCCGAGGCTTGACAGGCATGATGGTGGCCCGCTCGGGGTCGTTTTGCAGACGCAGGCCCTGGGCCTGCACCGCGGCACCGGGCCTAAAACATCAGCGCGGCCAAGGCCAGGTGTTGAGACGATAGGTCATGGTGGTCAATCGTAGTTGCTGAATCGACTTGGGTCGTGCCCGTGGGTTCACGCAAGTTTTGGTAATTGGGAATGTTGGCCTTGAGCGACTTGAGCGGGTTCACACCCAGCCGGGAAAACCCGACAAACTCAAGCTGAAACAAAATGCGCTGCAGTGGCCGTCACGGTACTGGTTTTGCGGGCGCTCCCACACCATGCGGCCCAGCCAGCAACCGGCGTCGTACTCAAAGCCCAGCACCGAATCGACCAGCTTGCCGTCGGTCATGCTGTAGTTCAGACGCCCGACGCTGTACCAGCGGCCCTCACCCTGCCCCTGGCCGGTGCCAAGATTCTGGCCACGGTCAGACCACAGGTCGTTGACCGGCCATTGCCAGCCAATGTCGATTTGCTCGCTGGAACCACGCTGAAAGCGGTAGGCTGCGCTGACCGTGCGGTAGCTGCCCGGGTTAACGGGCGCTCAAGGTGGAGCGCACCGACTGTTCGGTGTCGGGGTTGAACTGCACCGTGCCATCAAAGCCCCAGCAGGGGTCCCACGGATGGAACCACCCAGCAACAGGTCACTGAGGCGGTCACACCGCGCGCCCCCGGCAGCGTCACCCGCTGATCCCCGAAAACGCAGGCGCTGGAGGCCACCCCCATGCGTACCACTTCAGCACCGGTGGTCGGGCTCAAATATCGAGTGGTGACACCCAGGGTGAGCAAGTTGCTGTCAGAAATGCGGTCGTTGCCAACGAAGGCATTTTCAGAAAAATGGTGGCCAGGTTGAAGTCATTGGCACCTGAGTCGTAATTAAGCAGCATGCTTTGATCACGGTAAGGCGTGTTGACATAAAACACACGGGGCTCTAGTGTTTGACGCAGCTCGCGGCCAAACAGGGCGGTGTCGCGCTCGAACACCAGGCCGCTGTCAATGCTCAGCGTGGGCAGCATCCGGGTGGCTTGGCTCTGGCCATCGGCAAGCGGCGCGTCAAACTGATAGTTGTTGGCATGCAACTGCAATTGGGCGTGACAAAACCCGCCGCAGCCACCCATGGGCGACTCAGCTGCAGCATCGAAAAACACCCGCCGCGCATTGGGTTGGCCGGTCAGGTGCTGGTCTGACTCAAAACGCGTGAAGTCCGGCCTCCATCGCCACATTCAGACCTTGTGCCGTTCTGCTGGCATAACGGGTAGACAACTGTGGCAGACGGTCGTAGGGCGGAATGATGGGCGCGCTGATATCCTGCAGGGTCTGCCATTTCAGCGTGCGCAAGCTGCTGGCAAACGGCCCGTTGGTCCACGCCAGCGTGGCATCGTTGGCCAGCAGGCGCTGTGTCCAGTGAACCATTGGTGCGGGTGAAATCGCGCCAATAGTCGTCGTCGCTGACGCGGTTCAGCTCAGGTTCAGGGGCCATGCCGTTGTCCGTCCAGGCCTGGGCAAGCCGCGCCTGATGGTTCAGATTCAGGCCCCGGCTGCGGTCTCGCAGGGTGTCCACCGGCATCCAGTCCAGTCGCGCCGTGCCGCCGTAGCTGGGCTCAAGATAGCGAAACTCGCTGCCGAGGTTGAGCCTGCGCTTGCTCATCAGCGCCGGCGTCAACGTGGCATCGCGGTTCGGGGCGATGTTCCAGTAGTAGGGCTGTGAAAATTCGGTGCCGTTGACGTTGTCCAAGCCCAGCGTGGGCGGCAAAATCCTGATTTACGCTGGTCACCTCAAGGGAAACTCAGGTACGGAATCGGCAACAGCGGCACGCCTTTAAAGCTTAGCAGCACCCTCGGCCGTGCCGGTGTCTTCTGCGTTGTTAATGCTGATGGTGGTGGCCTTCAGAATCCAGTCCGGCAACCAGTCCAGGCCGGGCAAGCGCCGGCAGGTGGTGAAGCGGTGTGGATGACAGCACGCTGGTCATCCAGAAAATCGACCCGGTCAGCCCGGCCTATGGGCCTTGTTGCGCAAAAAACTCGTAGCTGGGCTGGTTGAAAAACCCTTCAAAAGCATCCACGCGCAGCTCCAGCAGCGGGCCCTCGTAAACATTGCCGGCGCGATTGATGCGCACATTGCCGCTGGCACGGGCCAGATCAGTGGGCTTGTTGTATTGCAGCCGGTCAGCCTTGATGACCATGTCGCCCTTGCGCAGCATGGCGTTGCCTTCCACCACGGTTTCAAGGTCAGTGTTGCCAGAGATCTGTTGGCCGGTGATGAAATCCTGGCAAACCTTGCGCGCAGCCGGCTCAATGCGCTCTTGCAACAGGGGGCGCTGTCCTTGAGCGGCTGTGTATCCACGTCGGCCGCAGCGTTGTCGGGCTGGGCCTGACCCGCCAAAGGCAGCACGCGCCATGACCAGGGCCAAAAGCCTGGGCGCGCCCACCCACTCTGACGATAGAGTCAAGCATCGAGAAACGCATGGCGCAAGTAGTGTGTCAATCGGGTGGAAAAAATCAGCCAACATGGTAACGTCCCGGCCGGTCCCGGGCGGGTTTGTAGAATGGATTATCCATGAGCCAAGCCCACACACCCCCACGCCAGCACCAGTCCTGACATTGCCTGGTCCGATCCCGAACGCGCTGCCCGCTTCAGCACCTGGCTAACCCAAGTAGCCCCACAACACGCGCTGCACCCGCAAACCCTGCGACTGGCCAGCGCCGATGCCAGCTTCAGACGTTATTTCCGCATCGATTCAAGCCAAGGCAGCTGCATCATCATGGACGCACCCCCGCTGGAAAACTGCCAGCCGTTTGTCAAAGTGGCCCAGTTGATGACCAAAGCGGGTCTTGCGGGCACCCTGAAGTGTTGGCCTGGGACGAGCCGCTGGGCTTTATGCTGCTGACCGATCTGGGCAACAAAACAATGATGCGGGTCATCGACAAGGACAACCCAGGTGCCAACCTGCCGTTGTATCTGCAGGCGGTGGATGCGTTGATCACCTGGCAACTGAGCTCAATCCCGATGTGCTGCCGCCTTGACGAAGCGCTGCTGCGCCGCAGGCTGGAACTGTTTCCCGAGTATGGTATCTAGGCCGGCACAAAGGGGCTGACGGTGGCTGGCGAGATGCGCCTGACGCTGGACAAGGCATTGCACGAGATCATTGCCGCAATCTGGCACAACCAGTGTGTTTGTGCACCCGGGACTTTATGCCCCGAAATCTGATGGCCCCGTGCCCAGCGGCAGCCCCCGAGGCGAACAGGGCACTGGGTGTGCTGGATTTTCAGGATGCGAGTTTGGGCCGATCACCTACGACATTGCCAGCCTGATGCGTGATGCGTTTTTAAGCTGGGACGAGGCTTTTTGCCTGGATGTCACGGTACGTTACTGGCAGAAGGCGCGTCAGGCGGGTTTGCCGGTGGGTGACGACTTTGGCGAGTTTTACCGTGGTGTGGAGTGGATGGGCCTGCAGCGCCATCTGAAAGTGGCCGGCATTTTCGCCCGCCTGACCCCGCGTGACAGCAAGCCGCATTACCTGGCGGTTTACCCTCGCTTTGTCACCTACATCCGCAACACCTGCGCCCGCTATCGTGAACAAACCACTGCTGCGCCTGGTGGAGCAAGCGGAGGGGTATGTTGAGCCGGAAGTCTTTAGGTTTGGTCGACAATCATGAACGAATTGGCCTCTAGCCCATATGCAAAAAGCGCTGACAGCTATGAAATTTGAATCATTTGACGCATCGACGCGGGAACCCAAGGGTGAAACTCCTTGGAGTTTAAGCGAATT
>JADKAW010000052.1 GCA_016719055.1 Candidatus Rhodoferax mariagerensis
CTTGTCAACAGCTCACACAATCAGTCGGGTGATACGCTTTGCGTAGGTCAAGGAGGAGACCGCGTAGCGGTCGGGGGACACGAAGCAAAGCGCATCGCCCGGGGTTGATGCCACCACCCGTGCGCGGCCTGCCCAGGCTCCATGACCGCCTGCGTGCCAGGTGGGTCTCATTCGAGAGAAGTCCACATCACTTTGAATCGCACCCCGTTCAATGGCGATATTTGTCGATCTGCACAGTGCGCCCACGACACAATAGCGCCCTATGCCACGCCTCATGCAAGCTCCCAACCTGGTCCTGGCTACGCTGTGGGTGGGTTGGCTTGAGGCCGACGGGATTGCCGCCAGCGTTCAGCGCGAATACCTCCGGGGTGCCTCTGGCGAGTTGCCACCTGATCAATGCCTGCCCGAGGTATGGATTGACGACCCGCTGCAAGTACCTCAGGCGCTTGAGCTGCTGAACGTGCTGCGCCGCACACCACAGCGGCGGTGGGCCTGCGCCTGTGGTGAACTGGTGGAAGGTGGTTTTGAGCAGTGCTGGAACTGCGGGGCCATGATGCCGCGCAGCGGCTGAAGTCAAGACCGAAGCATTTGTGTCACCATCAGCGCCCATAACCTGAAAGACTACACATGAGTTTGAGTACCTGGTGGTTGTTTGTCGCAATGACGTTTGTGGTGTCAGCCACGCCTGGCCCCAACATGATGTTGGTGATGAGCAACAGCGCCCGCCACGGTTTGCGCAACGCGGTGATCACGATGGCGGGCTGCATGACGGCCTTGCTGGCCATGATGAGCCTGTCGGCCGCTGGCCTGGGGAGCTTTGTTGCATGCGTTTCCAGCGGTTTTTGATGCGCTTCGGCTGGGTGGGGCGGCTTACCTGGCCTATCTGGGCGTCAAAAGCTGGTGCGCACCGGTGCAAGCGCTGGCCCCGGGATCACCCCGCCCGACGCATTCGGCGGCCCAACCGGCAGCCCTTTACCGGCAAGGCTTGTTGGTGGCGGCCAGCAACCCCAAGGCAATTTTGTTTGCAGCGGCCTTCTTTCCACAGTTCATCAACCCGGACTTGCCCAATGTCCCGCAGTTTGTCATCTTGCTCGCCACCTTCTCGGTCATTGAAGTCAGCTGGTATTTTGTCTATGCGGCCTCAGGCGCCAAGCTCTCGGTCTATTTACAGCGCGCCGCCGTGATGAAGGCGATTTAACCGCCTCACGGGGGGGTGTGTTTGTCGGGTTGCCGCGTTGATGGCGATGGTGCGGGAGAGGAAACAGAACCATGTTGCCATGACCCCGCAGACTTCATCGCCAAATGGGGGCGCGCCCGCTGGTGTGCCCGGCCGGCCTATGCGCTGAACGAAGAGCAAGGCGCGCAAAGCCATTTTCTGGACCTGTGTGAATTGCTGGGCGTGCCCAAAACCCGGCAGTGCCGAGGGCTATCTGTTTGAAGAAAAAAGCACCATCATCGGTGGCAAGACCGGTTATGCCGATGTCTTCATGCGCGGCGTGTTTGCCTGGGAGAACAAGGCCCCTGGCAAAAACCTCGATTCCGCGCTTAAACAATTGCTGACCTACAGCCTGGCCCCTGAGCAACCCGCCGCTTCTGGTGGTGTCTGACCGCCTCACCATCCGCATCCACACCCAGTTCACCGGCCACCCGAGCCAGACCCACAGCATCGGCATCGACGAGCTGGACCAGCCCGACAAGCTGGCTTTGCTGCGCCGCATCTGGACTGCGCCCGAGAGCTTCAAGCCCAAGGTCACCAACCGCGACATCACCGAAGCCGCCGCCAAAGTTTTGCCACCCTGGCCGAGACTTGCGCCGCCGGTGATCCCTCGCCCGAGCTCTGACCCCTTGTTCCGGCAACTTCAGAAACCACCGCCAACCGCGTGGCCCCACTTTCTGACGCAATGCCTGTTCTGCTTCTTTGCCGAAGACGTGGGCCTGCTGCCCGGGCGCATGTTCGAGCGCCTGGTGGGCAACCGCCAGATCACCCCGGCCCGGCTGACCCAGGGGCCTGACCGACCTGTTCAAGACCATGGCCGGCGGTGGCATGTTTGGTGCAGACGACATTCCCTGGTTTAACGGCGGCCTGTTCCAGCGCATTGACGTGCCGGCACTGTCAATTCTGGACGTGACCGAACTGCGCAATGCCGCCGACCTGAACTGGAGCGCCATCGATATGTCGATCTTTGGCACCCTGTTTGAGCGCGGTCTGGACCCGACCAAACGCAGCCAGCTCGGTGCCCACTACACCGACACCGCCACCATTGACCGCATCATCGACCCCGTGATGCGCCGCCCGTTACTACAAAAATGGGAGCTGGTAGCACAATCCATACAAGGGCTGCAGGCCAAAAGTACCAAAAGAAATGACAAACACCAGCAGGAAGCCAGCCATCTGTTCATCGGTGGCTGGACTTTCTGACGCTACCGCGTGCTGGACCCGGCCTGGCAGCGGCAACTTTGTTTCTGGCGCTCAAGTGCCTGAAAGACATCGAGCTGCAAAGCCACCTGCAAGCCGCCGACCTGGGGCTGGACCGCCAAACCGATATGGTGACCGGCCCGCACAACGTGCTGGGCATCGAGCCTCAACGGCTACGCCGCCGAGCTGGCGCGCGTGACGGTGTGGATTGGTGAACTGCAATGGCGACTGGCGCATGGTTACGAGTTCAAGCTGAACCCGGTGCTGGAGCCGCTGAACCACATTGAGTGCCGCGATGCGCTGCTGAGCTGGCCGGAGGTTGCGGACAAATTGGGTTCAGAACCCGTGGACTTGGGGTTTTGCCATTTCGCGCAGAGAAACTCGGGCTCTGACCCCGATTTGTCCGATGCCCTTGAGCTGGAAAAGGACAGGCTTGCTTCCCCTGCCGAGTCCGGGGCGCGGGCGGGGCAGATGCCGGTGCCTCATACGCTTCGCTTTTTGAAATCGGCCCCGACATCCGCCCCACCCACACCTCTGCGCGCACTTGACGAGATGGGTCAACGGCAAGCCGCTGCCTTGATCCATCTCGACGCGCGTTCAAATGCCGGGACTGTCCTGACGGCTTCACCGTGAACGATGCGTCCAGAACACCAGGCACGGTCGCTGAGCCAGAAATGGGGTCAGATCCCAATTCGGCCCAACACCTACCGCCTCGTCACGATGGCAGCCCCGAATTGGGCTCTGACCCGTTTCTGGCGGTGTCCGTGAGGCGACCTGGCCCACAGCCGATGTGGTCATCGGTAACCCGCCGTTTCTGGGTGGCGGCAAAAGCGCCGCGAGCTGGGCGATGCCTACTTTGAAGCGCTCGACCGCGTATTTTTGGCCGCGTGCCCGGCGGTGCGGACCTGGTGTGTTACTGGTTTGACAAGGCACGGTTGCAAATTCAATCTGGAAAACTTCAATCCGCTGGACTGGTCGCCACGCAGTCGATCCGATCAGGGTCTAACCGGGTGGTGCTTGCCCATTTGCTTGAAAATTCATTTTCAGAACATAATTGCGACCATGGCAACAGTAACTTTCGACACACTGCAACTGGTGGAGCAACTGCGCTCTGCGGGCATTTCTCAGGAACAAGCCGAGGCAGTGGTGAAAGTTATTGCCAAAAGTCAGGACAGCTTGGTGACCCAGCAGGGTCTGGAGGCTGCACTGACACCCCTGCGCACCGATCTGGCGGTGCTCAAGTGGATGATGGGCTTGATGATCGCTGGCGTCATGTCGCTGGTGCTCAAGACCTTCTTTTAAATACACCCCCAATTTCCATCTTCAACGCCTGGGCTGACGAGGCTTGGGTGAACGAAGGTGCTGCCGTGCGGGTGTCGCTGGTGTGTTTTGGGGTTGGCGAAGAACGCGCTGAGTTAAATGGTTCCATGGTTTCGCATATCGCTGCGGATTTGTCAGCTTACGCAAATGGACTGGACCTGACACTTGCAAGACCCCTTGTCACCAATGCCTCCATGGCATTTCAAGGCCCAGTCAAAGTAGGTGCATTTGATGTTTCTGGCGTGATAGCCCGTGGCTGGCTGAGACTGCCAAATGTCAACGGTAAGTCCAACGCACTGGTGCTGCGACCATGGGCAAACGGACAGGATATTGCAAAGCGCCCCAGCGACACATGGATCATCGACTTTGGAGCTTCTATGTCTGAAATTGAGGCATCAATGTTCGAAGCCCCATTTGCCCATGCCCATCTTCATATTAAGCCGCAGCGAGAGGCTCAAAATGATGTCAGTCGAAAGCGTAACTGGTGGATTCATGGGCGTACAGGCGACGATTACCGGAGTGCGTCTGAGGCTGATACAGCGGTACATCGCTACACCGCGGGTGGCCAAGTACCGCTATTTCGTGTGGTTGCCTTCGCAGGTATGGCCCGATTCGCGCCTCTACGCAGTAACTCGCGCCGACGACACCACCTTTGGCATCCTGAGTTCCCGCATCCACGAAGTCTGGTCGCTGGCGCAGGCATCCATGCATGGCGTCGGCAACGACCCCACTTACAACGCCAAGTCCTGCTTCGAAACCTTCCCTTTCCCCACCGGCTTGACCCCCGCCGACACCGCCCACCAGCACACTGAAACCTTGCCAGACGGCACCCAGATTCCAGCCCATCTTTCAGAGCAAAATACGCCTCTAGCCCCCGTCCAATATGCGCAAGCAGCTACTAAAAACGCAGCGACAGTGATGCCCTCACGCTCTGACCCGGAGGGCGGCTGGGCGGCAAAGGGTTCTGCGCAGGTCAAGGAGGAGCCCGCAAAGCGGGCGGGGGACACGGAGCAGAACGCTTTGCCGCCCAAGCGCCCGGAGCACACACCGCCCAAGAACACCG
This sequence comes from Candidatus Rhodoferax mariagerensis, assembly GCA_016719055.1. GTDB lineage: Bacteria > Pseudomonadota > Gammaproteobacteria > Burkholderiales > Burkholderiaceae_C > Rhodoferax > Rhodoferax mariagerensis. The sequence goes on from JADKAW010000052.1 coordinate 4,800, forward strand.
TGCGCAACAACGCCATCGCCATCGCCACCACCGCCAAAAAACTCAATGACCTCAGAGAAGCCTGGCTCAACCCACCCGAGTGGACGCACAAGGTACCCGAAGTCACGCCGCTTGGCATGACCCATTCGCCTTACCCCGACCGCATCGAACCCAAACCTGGCCTCAGCGAACAAGACCTGAAGGCCCTACAAAAGCGCACCCTGACCAACCTGTACAACGCCCGCCCCGCCTGGCTAACCCTGGCGCACCAGCAGCTTGACGCAGCAGTAGCCACCGCCTATGGCTGGACCGACTACAGCGCTGGCTTGCCCGACGATGAAATCCTCAAGCGCCTGCTGGCACTGAATCAAGCGCGGACAATCAACATTTCTGGCAACATTTGAGTTTGTCCATCATGAAACCATCAGAATCTCTGGAACGACAACGCTATGCTGTGCGCGATGCAGCATCGCGCTTTCGCACCGTCAACCCCCGTGTTTTTGGCTCAGTCCTGCATGGCGATGACACTGACGGTAGCGATTTGGATTTGTTGGTTGACACGCTGCCGGCACTACATTGTTTGATCTTGGTGGGCTTCAAGTTGAACTTGAGAGTCTGCTAGGTGTGCCGGTAGACTTACTCACACCCGGAGATTTGCCAACCAAATTCAGAGCGCAGGTGCTTGCAGAGGCACGTCCCGTATGAATCCCAGATCGATCGCTGAATGCCTGGACCACATGCTGGAAGCTGCTTTGCAGGCTTGTGCCTATGTTGAGGGACTATCAAGAGAGGACTTTGAGGCAGACAAAAGAACTCAGCAGGCAGTCATTCTCAATTTGATTCTTGTTGGCGAGGAAGCTACCAAAGTGCTCAAGGATGATGAGAGCTTTGCTAACCTGCACCCGCAGATACCCTGGCGTAGCATGAAAGGCATGCGTAACCGCATCGCACGGCTACTTTGAAATCAACCTAGACACGGTTTGGGAAACGATTCAAACGGCGTTGCCGGAACTGATCGAGAAGTTACCGGAGGTTCGGCGGTCGTTGCAATGAGTTGCATATCATTTCATGAAAACCTTAAAGTTCCTGCCGTCGCATCAACCCATGCAGCAAAACGAAGCCTGTTTGATGCTTGCGGTAACGATCAACATTGCGTCAGGGTTGTTTTGAAAACCCAGACACGCCGGATTTATCATTGCCCCTCTCTGAACTGGAATTCACATGTCTGACCTGATTTTGCTAGGCGATGAGGCGGTTGCCCGCGCCGCCATTGATGCTGGCATCACCGCCGCCTACGCCTTCCCGGCACACCCTCGACCGAGATTTACCAGGCGATCGAAGACCATGCCAAAAAGCACGGCCTGCCGGTCAAGGGTTTCTGGTCCACCAATGAAAAAGTGGCGCTGGAAGAAGGCGTCGGTGTGTCCTACGCTGGTTGCCGTGCCATCGTGTCGATGAAACACGTGGGGCTGAACGTGGCGGCTGACCCGTTCATGAACGTGGCGGTTTCGGGCGCGCATGGTGGTCTGGTGATTGTGGTGGCCGATGACCCTTCCATGCACAGCTCGCAAAACGAGCAGGACTCGCGCTACTTTGCCGACTTTGCCATGGTGCCCTGCCTGGAACCCGCCAATCAGCAGCAGTGTTATGACATGACGCGCGAGGCGTTTGAGCTGTCAGAGCAGCTCAAGGTGCCGGTGCTGCTGCACCTGGTCACGCGCCTGGCGCACAGCCGCTCGCAGGTCAAACTGGCACCGCCGCGGCCGCAAAACAAGCCGCACTATGTGGACGACCCGGCGCGTTTCACGCTGATACCGGCCAATGCGCGGCGCGCCTACGCCCAGCTGATTGACAAACAAACCGCCCTGCAAGCCTACAGCGAGGCACACCCGGTCAATGCCCTGACGATTCAGGGCACAGGCAAGCCCGGCATTCTGGTCAGCGGCCTGGCCTGGAACTACCTGAACGAAGCGCTGGGCGATGCCATTCACAACTACAACCTGCTGCGTATTGCCACCTACCCGCTGCCAGTGAAAAAAATCCGCCAGTTGCTTGATGCCAGCAGCGAGGTGTTTGTGGTCGAAGAAGGCTACCCGTTCATCGAGCGTTACATCAGCGCGCTGGGCCTGATGACCGAGCGGCGCATTCGCGGCAAGCTCACCGGTGATCTGCCGCGCATGGGCGAGCTGAGCCAGGACGCCATCCGACCCTGCTTTGGCCTTGCTGTCGAGCCGTCCTTGCAACTGGACGGTCTGGCTGATGTGCTGGTGGCCCGCCCGCCACGGCTGTGTGACAAGTGCCCGCACAGCGATGCTTACATTGCCATCAAGGAAGTGATTGCCGAGCTGGGTGCCGGTGTGCGTGTGATGGGTGACATTGGTTGTTATTCACTGGGATACCTGGAGCCGCACCAGGCGATTCACTCGTGCCTGTGCATGGGCTCGTCGATTGGCATGGCCATTGGTGCGGCGCATGCGGGCATGAACCCGAGTCTGTGTGTGATTGGCGACGGCACCTTTACCCATTCGGGCATGGCCCCGCTGCTCGACGCGGCGCGTGAAAACAGCAACATCAAGGTGTTCATTCTGGACAACAGCATTGTGGCCATGACCGGTGGCCAGCCCACCATGGCCACCGACGAAGAGGTGGTCGACCTGGTGGCCGGGCTGGGGGTATCCCGCAAACACATTCGCATTGTGGAACCCACAGCGCACAAAAAACACCAGACCATGGCCACCATCCGTGAAGAGCTGGCGCACACCGGCCTGTCAGTGATCGTGGCGCGCGCGCCTGTGTCACCTATGCCAAGGAGATCAAGGAAATCAAGGCGCACAAACTCGACATCGCGGTGGTGGCCGCATGAACTTTGACCTGGTGATTGCGGGTGTGGGTGGGCTAGGGGGTCGTGACCATTGCCGCCGTGCTGGACCGCGCGGCGCACGAGGCCGGCCTGTTGTCAAACAGTCTGAGGTGCATGGCATGGCGCAGCGCGGTGGTGCCGTGTCGGCGTTTATGCGCATGTCGGACAAGCCGTTGGCCAGCGACCTGATCGGTAAAGGCCGCGCCAGCCTGCTGCTGTCAGTCAACCGCTGGAGGCACTGCATTACACCCCGTTGCTCAAACCCGACGGCTGGATCGTCAGTGACATCACACCGATGCTGAACGTGACCAACTATCCCGCCATGGACGAGGTGTACCGGGTGCTGTTTTCCGGCACCCCGGTTGGTGGCTGTTTGAGCGCAAGGGTGATCGCATCGTCAACGCCAACCTCCACGCTTTTCGCAAGGGCGACTCGGCCGCCCGCTTCGCGTCTGCGCTGCTGGCAGCCGGTGTTCCCGGCCGCGCAGTGGCGCAGGTCACGTCGCACATCCACTTTCCGCCGCACCCGGTGCCCGCCGATGTGGTGACTGCCTGGTGCCAACGTCTGCTGGCACCTGAGGCTGCAAGTGGTGCAAGGCCTGCTCGATCATGACGAGCTGACACGCCTGGAAACGCATGTTGATGTATCACTGAGTCACTGACTCGGTAACAGCATGTAAGAATGTCAACGCCAGGGGTGTGGCGGTTACGTTTGGCAGACAAGGGGCGATGGGTCGGTTAACTTCGGGTCACTTCGGTGTGGTTGACACTGACTTTCGCCGGATGGTTGATCCGAACCTTAATTTTCCAAGCTGGGACCCCTTTATGAAATCCACCCCTTTACTCGCGTTGGCTGCCCTGTTGTCGCTGGGCGCTGTTGGCAATGCCTTGGCCGACGATACCGTCTTGGTAGCTGTCGCCAAACCGGTGGCACCGGTCATGACGCATGAAATTGCCACCCTGATTCAGCTGACCCATCAGGCCCAAGCACAGTACCGGCGCAGTGGCAGCCCGCAAGACATGGCGCGCGTACGCGCCATGCACCTTGAGCTCGCCAGCCGTGGCTTTGGAAAGCAAACGCAAACGGCACCGGCTGTGCTACCGGCGCAGGAAACTGTCACCACCGTGGCCAGCACCGCACCGTAACGGCCAATAGCGGCCAACTGCCGCCACCAGCCCGGGGCGGTCAAGCCTGGGTTGCACGGAGGGCGTGACTTAAACTTGGTGCTTCTTTACTTTGCAACCCGGTGCCATGCCCCCCATGCTCTGCCTCACGCCACCCACCAGCCAACAGCTAGCAGGCTCACCGGTACCGGGGACGTCACAGCGTTTTTACCCAGCATGGCGTGCGAGACGTGGAATGTATCTTTGCCGACATTTCCGGCTATCCGCGTGGCAAGCTGATGCCCGCAAGCAGTTTTGCCGCAGGCGGCGAGCTGCGCATCTGCCAGGCGATTCCGATGCAGGCGGTGACGGGCGAGTATTCGTACAACCCGGTGTTTCCCGACAGTGACCCGGATGTGCGGATGGTGCCCGACTACACCACACTCACGCTGGCACCCTGGGCCAGTGTGCCGCGCGCCGTGGCAGTGCACGACTGCCTGGAACTCAATGGCGAGTTATGCCAGTTTGCGCCACGCAGCACCCTCAAACGGGTGTTGGCCGACTATGCTGCGCTGGGCTGGCCCGGTCGTCGCCCCAGAGATCGAGTTTTACCTGACTGCAGCCAATATCGACCCGGCGCTGGTGTTGGTGCCACCTGCTGTGCGCGGCGGCCGTGCCGAGGTGGGCAGTAGCGCATTTAGCTTGAACATGCTTAACGAGCTGGCACCGTTCTGGGACGAGTTCCGGGTAGCGCTGGTCACCCTTGGTATCAACGCCGACACCTGGATCCATGAGGTCAGCCCCCCCCCAATACAGATCAACCTGATACGGCAACGCCGTGGCGGTAGCCGACCAGGCATTTTTGTTCAAGTATGCGGCGCGCGAAATCGCCCTCAAGCATGGGCTGAATGCGGTCTTCATGGCCAAGCCGATTGCCGGCAGCGCCGGCAGCTCGATGCACCTGCACATCAGCGTGGTGGATGACCAGGGCAACAACATCTTCAGCTTGGGCGATGGCACCGAGAGCCCGCGTTTTGGCCACTTTCTGGGCGGGCTGCAAACTTTTGGCCCTGAGCTGATGCTGATGTTTGCGCCCAATGTCAACGCCTACCGGCGTTATGTGTCAGGCAGCCAGGCCCCCACCAACATGGAATGGGGCTACGACAACCGCACCACCGGGCTGCGCGTACCGGCCAGCGCGCCAGTAGCACGACGGGTGGAAAACCGCGTGGCGGGGGCCGACGCCAACCCCTACCTGGCCATTGCCGCCTCGCTGGCGGCTGGTCTGGCGGGCCTGCAGCAGCAGATCAGCGCCTCTGCGCCACTCGCTACCAATGGCTACGACGCCGCACATGGCTTGCCGCGAACCCTGGACGCGGCGCTAGAAAAAATGCAGCACAGTACGCTTGCCAGACAAGCGCTGGGGGATGATTTTGTGACAGGCTATTGTGCGGTGAAGGCGCTTGAATACGAGCATTTTCTGGCCGAAGTCAGTGCCTGGGAGCGACGCTTTTTGCTACCCCAGGTGTAATTCCACTTCAAAATCGTCCGTGTCGTTGTTGCTTCGCCTTGTCCGCCCAATGCATCTTCAGATGCAATGAGAAAAGCGTCAGCACTGCGCTAAAACTTGCCCTGGCGCCGAAAGCGCTCGGTAGCTGCCACCAAAGCGCTGGCAATGCCCGGCTCAAAGGCGGCGTGGCCGGCGTCCTCGATGATCTGAAAACTGGCCTCGGGCCAGGCCTGGTGCAGCCGCCAGGCTGAGCGGATCGGGCAAACCACGTCGTAGCGTCCCTGAATGATGGCGGCAGGAAGATGGCGAATGCGATCGATGTTGCCAATCAGCTGGTCGTCGGTCAGAAACGCATCTTGCAAAAAATAGTGCGCTTCCAGCCGGCCAACACCGAGTGCTACCGCATCGGTGCCAAACTGATCGGCCACCTCGGGGTGCTGCAGCAAATTGCGGGCAGCTGCCCTCAAAACGGCTCCAGGTGCGCGCCGCCTGCAGGCTTTGCGCCGGGTCGCTGCCAAACAGGCGTTTGGCATAGGCCTGCAGCAGGTTGGCGCGTTCAGCCGTCGGGATGTCTGCCACAAACTGGTCAAACTCTTTTGGAAAAAACCACTGGATGCCGTTGAAAAACCAGTCGATTTCAGCGCGGGTACACAGGAAAATGCCGCGCAGCACAAAGCCGGTGCATTGCTGCGGGTGCGTCTGCCCATAAGCCAGCGCCAGCGTTGAGCCCCAGGAGCCGCCAAATACCAGCCATTGGGCAATACCCAGTGATTGGCGCAGTTGCTCAATGTCGGCGATCAGCAACTGGGTGGTGTTCTGGCGGACCTCGCCCAAGGGCCTGGACTGGCCGGCACCGCGCTGGTCAAACAGCACAATGCGGTAATGCTTGGGGTCAAAAAACTGCCGGTGTTTGGGCGACAGGCCGGCACCCGGGCCGCCGTGCAAAAACAGCACCGGCATGCCATTGGGGTTGCCGCACTCTTCCCAGTACAGGGTATGCAGGTCATCCACCGGCAGGTAGCCGTTGCGGTAGGGTTCAATCGGCGGAAAAACGCCGTCAGTGGTGGGGGTATCGGTCATGTGGGCGTTGTTATTTCAGTGTTGGGACGGACCTGCATGGCAGCTTGCCAGCAGGCCTGCAAATTGTCGGTGACGCAAGCCACCACCTGGGCATCAAGCTTGCCGTTGCCGACTTGCTGGTGCAGCACTTGCAGGATGCCTGGCGGCTCCAGCGGCGCACGGTAGGGTCTGCGCTGCGCCAGCGCCTGAAACACGTCGGCCACGGCAATGATGCGGGCCTCCAGTGAAATGCCGCCAGCCCGGTTGTGGTAGGGGTAACCGGTGCCATTCACGCGCTCGTGGTGCTGCGCCGCCCACAGTGCCACCTGTTCCAGCCCCTTGATGTTGCGCAGAATGTTGTAGGTGTCAAAACTGTGGCGGCTCATGGTGCGTTTTTCGACGTCGGTCAAGGGGCCGGTTTTTTCCAGCAGTTCGTCAGGCACGCGCAGTTTGCCAATGTCATGCAGCAGGCCGGCCAGCTCCAGCATGTCGCAACGGTCTTCGCTGATTTGCAACTGGCGGCCCAAGTAGCGTGCCAGGCTGGCAACACCGTCGGAGTGTTCTTTGGTAAAGCTGCTTTTGGCATCGACGATGCTCGAAAAAATGTGCATCAGGCTGCTCAGGTCTTCAAACGCCATGCTTTGCTGGCTGGTCTGAAGCCAGCCAGGTGGCCACATAACCACTGACATGATCACTTTCCAGCATGAACCAGAATGCCTCCGGAATCTGAAACGTCGATAAAGGCATCGACCAGCTGCGGGCAAAACCAGTCACCCCCGGTGTTGATGGATTTGCTCGCGAATGTCGTCTTTGCCAAGCAGGATGTCGGTGCCCGAGGTGACAAACTTCAGGGTCAGGATGTCGACCCGGTCCACCAGGTAAATGCAATTGGCAGCCAGCTTGAGCTCGGGTGGCAGGTCGAGCTGTTGCAAGGCCGACCAATGGGTGTGGTGATGTCGCACGATGGGCGCCAGGCCGCGTAGCAGGGCACAGCTGGCCAGCAGCGAGGCACCAATATCACAATGCTCACCCTCAAGCTCCCATTCCAGCTGCGCCAGTTTGGCGTGCACGGCGGTTTTTGACACGCCGCAATCGTGCAGGATGGCGGCCTGAAACAACTCGTCGAGCTGCGGCCGGGGCCAATTCAGATATTTGCCGCACTCGGCCGCCATAAAGGCCACCCGCTTGCCATGGTGAATGTGCGTGACCCCGACCAGGTCAAGCGCGTCCGACAGTGAGTAAATGGCTTCATGCAAATTGATCTGAAAATGTGACATGCGTGACTTCACTCAGGTTCGGTTCAAAAGTTCATTATGCCCACCGGATTGTGCGCGGCACCATGTTGCTGCACCAGGACGTCGTGAACGGCATGATCTGCGGTACCTCTGGCACCAGGTTACGCTGGCAGGGGCTGGAATTCCCGGGCTTGGCGTGGATCAATGACGACTAAGCTTGCGTTTTTCTGTCAAATCAACGACACTTGCGCCCTTGAAAGTGCGGGTTTACCCGATGCCTAATTGGAAACACCTGTCATGTCGCAATCTGCAACCGCGAAGTTGGTAGTCACTGGCTTATTGTTAACTGCTGCGCTGGCGTTGGGTTTGGCCCAAGCCAGAGTGCCTGTTCAGGTGGATGTTCAAGCCACCGTCAGACTGGCAGATTTGCCAAAGCAAGGCGAGCAGGTTTACGCATTGATTCATCAGGGTGGCCCGTTTGCCAGTGAAAGAGATGGCACGGTTTTGGAAATCGGGAGCGTTTGCTGCCGGCAAAAAAGCGGGTTATTACCTCGAATACACGGTACCGACACCTGGCGCACGTCACCGGGGTGTCAAAAGAATTGTTTGTGGTGGGCAGCCCAGGCTGCCAGATGTGTGTTACTTCACGGCCGATCACTACGAGAGTTTTCGCAAGATCGTGCCATGAGTTCAGATTGTTGTTTTTGAATAGAAATGAGTAAATGAATATGCCACTTGATCAATCGACACGCAGTGCGCCGCCAGACACTGCTGATTTGCCCTTGCGCGGTATTCGACCCAACATCGTTCAGTCGATTCGCGCCTTTCGGGTGCACGATTTGCAAGAAGCAGCCCAGGTTTTGGGACACCATTTTCTGTATGCCAACCTCGCTGAGGCGCAAACCAAACAGGACATTCTTGACATGATCGGCCAGCAGTTCATGCTGACCGTGGCAGTTGGCAAAAACTTTGATTCGCTGTATGACAGCATGACCGATCCGGTGCACAAGTCGGGCCCACAACCCGGTTTTATCTCGGTGCTGGAGCATATTCCTGCCAATACCAAGTTTGACAAAGAAGCGCGTGAGCAGTTGCTTGATATCTTCCGTGACACGGCAGATTATTGGGGGGACCGAAAAATACCCTTCAGATGTTTTTATTCTTTTCTGTAGCCCGTTCTGCACACACCAGCCAAGCAGAACGGGCGAACGAGGCTAACGGCACCCACGGCGATGCAGCGCATCACATTGAGTTGCTGACCGAAAACGGCGAAAGAATGCCCACCGACAAACTGTTGGACATTTCGCCACAGGCATTGCGCATGAGCAGCCCGTTTAACGCGGGTTATTGGACTAGCGCCTAGTCTGCGTTGCACACAGCCTTAAAAAGCCTGAGTCATCAGGCTTTTTTTTCGCCCAGCACTTGCGCCGTTTGCACCACCTGTGCCAGTGCCAGGTAGTCATCAACCGGCACCTCTTCAGCGCGGCGCTGCACATCGAACAGCTCGCCACAGTTTTTTGCGTCGAGCCAGCGGCCCAGCGTATGGCGCAACAGTTTGCGGCGCTGGCTGAAAGCCACCTGAACCAGCTGACTCAACAGGTGCTCATCCAGCGCCACCGGGTCTGGACGCGGCACCATGCGTACCACGGCACTGTCCACCCGTGGCGGTGGGTCAAAACTCTCAGGCGGCACAATCATCACCTTGTCCATGGCATAGCGCCACTGCAGCATCACGCTCAGGCGCCCATAGGCCGCGGTGGCTGGACGAGCCACCATGCGGTCAACCACTTCTTTTTGCAACATGAAATGTTGGTCTTCAATCACAGCAACGTACTGCAACAGGTGAAACAGGATCGGCGTTGAAATGTTGTAGGGCAGGTTGCCCACCACTCTAATTTTAATAGCGCCTAGCGCTTGCTGTACCTGGGAAAAGTCCACTTTTAATACATCAGACTCAATCACCTTGAGTTGCGCATGTTCGCGCAGCTGCCGGGCCAGATCGCGGTCAAGCTCAATCACCGTCAAGGCACCCAGGCGTTCCACCAGCGGTTGCGTCAGTGCTGCCAAGCCCGGCCCAATCTCGACCATGGTCTGCCCCGGAAGCGGATCAATGGCAAGCACGATGGCATCGATGATGCCGCCATCTGCCAGAAAATGCTGGCCAAAGCGCTTGCGGGCAATGTGTTTGCCAGCCTTCAAATCACGACTTTCAAAGCGGCGGCTCGCGCAGCTCGACATAGGCGCGGGCCCGAATGTCCTGCGCCCAGACCAGGTAGGCCTCGGCCAGCTTCTTTTCGCGCAGCGAAGCCCGCACCGACTCGCGCTGTTGTTCGGGTGTCAGGGTGGCCTGGCGACGCTCAATCAGCTCGATCAGGTGCAAACCAAATCGTGATGCCAACGGGTCGCTGACCTCACCGGGTGCCAGGCGATTCAGGACTTCTTCAAACTCGGGTACAAACATGCCCGGGTTGGCCCAGCCCAGGTCACCACCTTTTGCGGCGCTTCCGTCCTGCGAGTTTTCGCGCGCCAGCGTGGCAAAGTCAGCCTGCTTGGCCAGCACGCGTTTTTTGAAGTCCAATAATTTGTCGCGCGCCTGAGCTTCGCTTAGCCGGGCACTGGGCACCAGAAGAATATGCCGGGCATGGCTTTGTACGAATGTTGCCGGGGTCAGGCTGCGGTTGCTTTTTTCGAGCACCTTAAGCACATGAAAGCCGGCCGGCGAGCGAACCAGCGCCGCTACCTCGCCCACCGACAACGCCAGGGTGGCCTGCACAAACGACTCCGGATACCGGTCAGCCGTGCGCAGACCCAGCTGGCCGCCATTGGCAATGTTGGACGCATTGGAGTACTCGCGCACCAACACTGTGAAATCCTCGCCAGCTCGGGCGCGCGTCAGTGCCTGCTGGGCACGGGCCTGCAGGGCTGCCACTTGGTCGGTCGTGGCACCGTCTGGTACCGCCACCAGAATATGGGCCAGGTTCATCTGCATATCTGCCAGGTTTTGCGAGGCCGGCTGATCACGCAGAAACTGTGCAAGCTCCTGGTCGGTCACCCGCACTTTGGGTTCGACATCGCGTTCACGCACGCGCTGCAACAAAATCTGGTCGGCGAGTTCTGCACGGAATTGCTTGACGGTCTGCCCGTCGCGAACCACACGGCGGTGCAGTTCGGCCACATCAAACTTGTTTTGCAGGGCGATCGTTTGCTCGGCCTGGTCAATCGCCGACTCCTCGACCTTCATGCCCGTCTCGCGGGCAAAATGCAACTGGGCCCGTAGGTTGATCAGGTTGTCCAGCACTTCGGGCGCGAGGGTCCTGATGTCGGGCCTGGGACGATTTTGCTGGGCTAGTTGCTGGATCACACGGTTCATCTCACGGCGCACATCAGCGCCGGTGATGGGCTCTGAGTTGACCACCGCCACAATGAAATCGGCCTGCACCTGAGGCTTGACAGGCATGATGGTGGCCCGCTCGGGGTCGTTTTGCAGACGCAGGCCCTGGGCCTGCACCGGTGCACCGGCCACAAACATCAGCGCGGCCAAGGCCAGGGTGTTGAGACGATAGGTCATGGTGGTCAATCGTAGTTGCTGAATCGACTTGGTGTGCCCGTGGGTTCACGCAAGTTTTGGTAATTGGGAATGTTGGCCTTGAGTGACTTGAGCGGGTTCACACCCAGCCGGGAAAACCCGACAAACTCAAGCTGAAACAAAATGCGCTGCGTGGCCGTCACGGTACTGGTTTGCAGGCGCTCCCACACCATGCGGCCCAGCCAGCAACCGGCGTCGTACTCAAAGCCCAGCACCGAATCGACCAGCTTGCCGTCGGTCATGCTGTAGTTCAGACGCCCGACGCTGTACCAGCGGCCCTCACCCTGCCCCTGGCCGGTGCCAAGATTCTGGCCACGGTCAGACCACAGGTCGTTGACCGGCCATTGCCAGCCAATGTCGATTTGCTCGCTGGAACCACGCTGAAAGCGGTAGGCTGCGCTGACCGTGCGGTAGCTGCCCGGGTTGTAACGGGCGCTCAAGGTGGAGCGCACCGACTGTTCGGTGTCGGGGTTGAACTGCACCGTGCCATCAAAGCCCCAGCGTGGGTCCCAGCGGATGGAACCACCCAGCAACAGGTCACTGAGGCGGTCAAGCACCGGCGCCCCCCCCGGCAGCGTCACCCGCTGATCCTGAAAACGCAGGCGCTGGGCCACCCCCATGCGTACCACTTCAGCACCGGTGGTCGGGCTCAAATATCGAGTGGTGACACCCAGGGTGAGCAAGTTGCTGTCAGAAATGCGGTCGTTGCCAACGAAGGCATTTTCAGAAAAAATGGTGGCCAGGTTGAAGTCATTGGCACCTGAGTCGTAATTGGGCAGCATGCTTTGATCACGGTAAGGCGTGTTGACATAAAACACACGGGGCTCTAGTGTTTGACGCAGCTCGCGGCCAAACAGGGCGGTGTCGCGCTCGAACACCAGGCCGCTGTCAATGCTCAGCGTGGGCAGCATCCGGGTGGCTTGGCTCTGGCCATCGGCAAGCGGCGCGTCAAACTGATAGTTGCTGGCATGCAACTGCAATTTGGGCGTGACAAAACCCGCCGCAGCCACCCATGGGCGACTCAGCTGCAGCATCGAAAACACCCGCCGCGCATTGGGTTGGCCGGTCAGGGTGCTGTCTGACTCAAAACGCGTGAAGTCCGCCTCCATCGCCACATTCAGACCTTGTGCCGTTCTGCTGGCATAACGGGTAGACAACTGTGGCAGACGGTCGTAGGGCGGAATGATGGGCGCGCTGATATCCTGCAGGGTCTGCCATTTCAGCGTGCGCAAGCTGCTGGCAAACGGCCCGTTGGTCCACGCCAGCGTGGCATCGTTGGCCAGCAGGCGCTGTGTCAGTGAACCATTGGTGCGGGTGAAATCGCGCCAATAGTCGTCGTCGCTGACGCGGTTCAGGCTCAGGTTCAGGGCCATGCCGTTGTCCGTCCAGGCCTGGGCAAGCCGCGCCTGATGGTTCAGATTCAGGCCCCAGCGGCTGCGGTCTCGCAGGGTGTCCACCGGCATCCAGTCCAGTCGCGCCGTGCCGCCGTAGCTGGGCTCAAGATAGCGAAACTCGCTGCCGAGGTTGAGCCCGCGCTTGCTCATCAGCGCCGGCGTCAAAGTGGCATCGCGGTTCGGGGCGATGTTCCAGTAGTAGGGCTGTGAAAATTCGGTGCCGTTGACGTTGTCCAAGCCCAGCGTGGGCGGCAAAAATCCTGATTTACGCTGGTCACTCAAGGGGAAACTCAGGTACGGAATCGGCAACAGCGGCACGCCTTTAAAGCTTAGCAAAGCACCCTCGGCCGTGCCGGTGTCTTCTGCGTTGTTAATGCTGATGGTGGTGGCCTTCAGAATCCAGTCCGGCAACCAGTCCGGGCCGGGCAAGCGCCGGCAGGTGGTGAAGTTGGCGTTGTGGATGACAGCACGCTGGTCATCCAGAAAATCGACCCGGTCAGCCTGGCCATGGGCCTTGTTGCGCAAAAACTCGTAGCTGGGCTGGTTGAAAAACCCTTCAAAAGCATCCACGCGCAGCTCCAGCAGCGGGCCCTCGTAAACATTGCCGGCGCGATTGATGCGCACATTGCCGCTGGCACGGGCCAGATCAGTGGGCTTGTTGTATTGCAGCCGGTCAGCCTTGATGACCATGTCGCCCTTGCGCAGCATGGCGTTGCCTTCCACCACGGTTTCAAGGTCAGTGTTGCCAGAGATCTGTTGGCCGGTGATGAAACTTGGCAAACCCTTGCGCGCAGCCGGCTCAATGCGCTCTTGCAACAGGGCGCTGTCCTTGAGCGGCTGTGCATCCACGTCGGCCGCAGCGTTGTCGGGCTGGGCCTGACCCGCCAGCGGCAGCAGCGCCATGACCAGGGCCCAAAAGCCTGGCGCGCGCCCACCCACTCTGACGATAGAGTCAAGCATCAAGAAACGCATGGCGCAAGTAGTGTGTCAATCGGGTGGAAAAATCAGCCAACATGAACGTCCCGGCCGGTCAGGGCGGGTTTGTAGAATGGATTATCCATGAGCCAAGCCCACACCCCCCACGCCAGCACCAGTCCTGACATTGCCTGGTCCGATCCCGAACGCGCTGCCCGCTTCAGCACCTGGCTAACCCAAGTAGCCCCACAACACGCGCTGCACCCGCAAACCCTGCGACTGGCCAGCGCCGATGCCAGCTTCAGACGTTATTTCCGCATCGATTCAAGCCAAGGCAGCTGCATCATCATGGACGCACCCCCCCAGCTGGAAAACTGCCAGCCGTTTGTCAAAGTGGCCCAGTTGATGACCAAAGCGGGTCTGCGGGCACCTGAAGTGTTGGCCTGGGACGAGCCGCTGGGCTTTATGCTGCTGACCGATCTGGGCAACAAAACAATGATGCAGGTCATCGACAAGGACAACCCAGGTGCCAACCTGCCGTTGTATCTGCAGGCAGTGGATGCGTTGATCACCTGGCAACTGAGCTCCAGTCCCGATGTGCTGCCGCCTTATGACGAAGCGCTGCTGCGCCGCGAGCTGGAACTGTTTCCCGAGTGGTATCTAGGCCGGCACAAGGGGCTGACGGTGGCTGGCGAGATGCGCCTGACGCTGGACAAGGCATTTGCACAGATCATTGCCACCAATCTGGCACAACCCAGTGTGTTTGTGCACCGGGACTTTATGCCCCGAAATCTGATGGCCCCCGTGCCCAGCGAGCGGCCCCCCGAGGGGGCCAGGGCACTGGGTGTGCTGGATTTTCAGGATGCGGTTTACGGGCCGATCACCTACGACATTGCCAGCCTGATGCGTGATGCGTTTTTAAGCTGGGACGAGGCTTTTTGCCTGGATGTCACGGTGCGTTACTGGCAGAAGGCGCGTCAGGCGGGTTTGCCGGTGGGTGACGACTTTGGCGAGTTTTACCGTGGTGTGGAGTGGATGGGCCTGCAGCGCCATCTGAAAGTGGCCGGCATTTTCGCCCGCCTGACGCTGCGTGACGGCAAGCCGCATTACCTGGCGGACACCCCTCGCTTTGCCACCTACATCCGCAACACCTGCGCCCGCTACCGTGAACTCAAACCACTGCTGCGCCTGGTGGAGCAAGCGGAGGGGTATGTTGAGCCGGAAGTCTTTGGGTTTGGTCGACAATCATGAACGAATTGGCCTCTAGACCTTATGCAAAAAGCGCTGACAGCTATGAAATTTGAATCATTTGATGCATCGACGCGAGGCAGGGGTGAAACTCCTTGGCGTTTAAGCAAAATTGCCATCCAGCCCTTTTGCAACAAGCGCAAAGCGCTACATTGTCAATAGCAATTCTTGCTGCCATCCAGATGCCACGCTTTCACTGCCCCAGCGCCTTGGTAGCCGGCGCGCTGCTTGATTTGCCAGCGGGTGTGGCGCGCCATGTGCAGGTGCTGCGCTTGCAGCCGGGCGACCTCATCACGCTGTTTGATGGCACAAGCTCGGGCGAATTCAGCGCCACCGTCATCCACATGGGCCGCAGCAGCGTGCAGGTGCAAGTGAGCAACTTTGTTCCTGTCGAGCGCGAGCCGCGGCTGCGTGTGCACCTGGCGCTGGGCATGCCGGCCAATGAGCGCATGGACTGGCTGGTTGAAAAGGCCACCGAACTGGGTGTGACCAGCATTCAGCCGCTGATGACCGAACGCACGGTGTTGCGTCTGAGCGCCGAGCGGGCTGAGAAAAAGGTGGCGCACTGGCACAGCGTGGCGGTGGCTGCCTGCGAACAATGTGGTGGCAACCGTGTGCCGCAGGTTCACCCGGTGATGACGCTGGCCGATTGGCTCAAAATGCCTGCTGTGCCATTGCCACGAACTCGCCTGCTGCTGACCTTGCGCCAGGAATCGCAGAGCCTGCGTGATGCGGTGGTAAGACCAGCGCAATTGGCCAGACTTACACTGGGCAGCGCTTTGCTCGGCAGCGACAGCACCAATGCCAGCACCCACACCACCGCCAACGCACTGCCTGCGCCGGGCGGCAAAGAGCTACCGGATGTCACATTTTTATCTGGCCCCGAAGGCGGTTTGAGCCTGACCGAAGAAAGCGCCGCTTTGACCGCAGGATATGCGCCTGTCACATTGGGCCCGCGTGTGCTGCGCGCTGAAACTGCAGCGCTGGCTGCCTTGAGCATGCTGCTGCTTGACTGAGCACTGATTTTCACAACAAATCAGCTTCTAGCCCTTATCGAATAAGCATGGATAGCTCATCTTTATGAAGCAAATCTGACATCCTGGCTTGTTTGTTATGGCACGGACAGCGATGGCGCAGCGCCATTCAGGCAGCCAAAACCTTGGGCCTGGCAGGTGTTTTTTTGGCTGCCCTCGGGCGCGCAGCGGAGATTTTGACCGCCTCTGGCTGCGGCAACACCTGACGAATCACCTGCTCGCAGATGGCCTGCGTCATGTACAGCGGCACCGGGTAATTGGCATCGGCTTCGCGGCAGGCGGCCCGCGCCAGAGCGGGGATGTCGGCCTCTCGCAGCGCTGCCAGCGTGGCGGGTATGCCTAAGCGGGTGTTCATGGCGTCCACGGCATCCATAAATTTTTGCGCCAGCACCGCCTCAGAATCAGTTTTCTTGCCAACTTTGGCACGCAAGGCCAGCACCGCCAGTTTGGTCTGGATCGCTGGGCTGAGAAAACGTAGCACCGCAGGCAGCATGATGGCATTGGCCAACCCATGTGGCGTGTGGTACAGCCCGCCGAGCTGGTGCGCGATGGCGTGCACATAACCCACGTTGGCCCGGGTAAAAGCCTGGCCGGCGTAGTTGGACGCCAGCGCCATTTTTTCCCGTGCGGCCAGGTCTTGCCCGTTCACATGCGCCACCGGCAGGTTCTCAAAAATCATGCTCACAGCCGACAGCGCCATGCGGTCGGTGAACGCCGTGCCCCAGTGGCCGATATAGGCCTCGACAGCATGGGTCAGCGCGTCCATGCCCGTAGCGGCCGTGATGTCGGGCGGCAAGCCCACCATCAGGCTCGGGTCCAGCGCGGCCATGCGCGGCACGATGCGGGTGTCGGCAATCACCAGCTTGCGGTGGGTGTCGGGGTCTGAAATGACAGCGGCCACGGTGACTTCAGAGCCGGTGCCGGCCGTGGTGGGCACGGCGTAAATGGGCGCTGGCGCACGCCGCCCCTTGAAATAACCCACCAGCTGGGCCGGATGTTTGTGGTTGGCGGCAGCCAGCCCGATGGCCTTGGCGGCGTCGATGGCCGAGCCCCCGCCAAAGGCCACAATGGCATCACAAGCATTTTTTTTGAATACCGCCACACCTTTTTCGATCAGCGCAATGGGCGCGTCTGGCGTGATTTCATCAAACACCAGGTAGTCGGTGCCACCCGCCTTCAGGGCCTGCAGCATGGGTGCCATCAGTCCGAGTTTGGCCACCAGCGGGTCGGTCACGATCAGCACCCGCGTGTGACCAAAGTCGTTGATGGCCTGGCCCAGTCGTGCACTGGAGCCGGGTCCGACCATCATGGTGGGCTGTGGAATTGGCAGCAAACGCGTGACCACCCCTGCGGCCCGCATCACTGTTGACAAGCCGACCGAACGCACCATACCTGTGAGCACATTTGCAAACAACATACATTTCCTTTGATTTTTTGGCCAGCGCACTACCCGTTGGCAACACAAGCTGGCATGATGCACCGGCCGGCGAAAATCTTGTAGTAGCCTCTCTCCAAAACAGCATTGACAGCAAGCGGATTTTTTATGAAAACAGTGATCGGTATCAGCCTGGGGGCCAGCGCCCACGATTTTGAAATGAACGCCACCATCGCCGGCGTGCCACTACAGGTCAAGCGCCTGGGCACCGACGGCAGCCTGCCCAAGGCCGGCAAATTGCTCAAGTACTGGGACAAACGCGCCGACGCCATTGGCCTGGGGGTGCTGAAAGACAGCTACAAGGCGGGTGCGCACCGGTTTATTGACAAAGACAGCGCCCGACTCAAAGACGTGGCGACCAAAGCCCCGGTAACCTTTGGCGGCCAGCTGGGCGACATTTTGCAAGAGTGGGCGCTGCGCCACGCCCAGGTGTCGCTGGGGCATTACTTCAACAATGCGCGGGTGCTGTTTTTCTCGGGCCTGAAAAACTACAAGCTGGCGATGTCGATGGCCGAGTACACCGACAACCTCAAATTTGCCGACCCGCTGATCCAGCTGGGTGTGCCCAAGCTGCTGACCAGCCTGCAGGCGTTGCAGCTCTACGCCAGCGGTGCGCATTACGTCAAAGACTGGACGCTGCCCGACGCCTTGTCTTCAGGCCCGGTGAAGGAATGGACCCGCTTCTTGCTGCGCAAGGCCATGCAAAAGGCCAGCGTGATCGTGGCTCCTGTGCACGAGCTGGACGAATTTGGTCTGGAGGAACTGGCCGGCAAAACCATCATCACCTCGACCGTGAGTGACGAGCGTCTGGCGTTGCTACAGTCCAAGGGCGTGCACATGGTGATTGACGGTGCGCCGGTGCTGCAAGGCCACACGCTCGGGCCGGATTTGTTTGACGCCATGGTGGTGGCCGCCACCGAAAAAGAGCCGCAGCAGATCCACGAAGACGACTACCTAGAAATCATTACCGCGCTGCAGCTGGAGCCGCGCATTTTGTACCCCAATGGCTTCAAGCGCATGAACCGCTTTGCCTTTGTGATCCACCCGTTGTCGCAGGAATACTTCAAAAAGGTCAAACCGATTGACCTGCTGTCGCAGGTGTCGCCGCCGGTGCTGATGAATTCGCTGGAAAAAATAATGGCCTATGCGCCGCCGTTTGTTTATTCGCATGTGAGCGGCATCCGGTCGCCCACCGGGGTGGAGGTCGAGGGCTGGTTGATTTCGGTGGGCGGCACCCCCAAAGAGATCATGCGTCACAGCCCCGAGTTCACCTACCGCCGCCTGCTGGATGCGGCGGCCATGTCCAAACGCCTGGGCGCACAAATCATGGGCCTGGGTGCCTTTACCAAGGTGGTGGGTGATGCTGGGGTCACAGTCGCCAAGCGCTCGCCGCTGCCGATCACCACCGGCAACAGTTACAGCGCATCGGGCGCGCTGTGGGCCGCGCATGACGCCATGCTGCGCATGCAACTGGTGCCAGCACCCAAGGGCCGCCAGCGTGCCAAGTTCAAGGCCATGGTGGTGGGCGCTACCGGAGCCATTGGCTCGGTGTGTGCACGCCTGATTGCCAAGGTGGCCGAAGAGGTTTACCTGGTGTCGCCCGAGACGGCCAAGCTGCTGTCGCTGAAAGAGTCGATCCTGCTGGAAACGCCCGATGCCAAACTGTTTTTGTCTGCCAAGGCCGACAAGGACATTGCCGACATGGACATGATCGTGACCGCCACCTCGGGCGCTGGCAAAAAGGTGCTCGACATCATGAACGTGAAGCCCGGCTGCGTGATCACCGACGTGGCGCGGCCGTTGGACCTGCCCGCCTCTGAAGTAGCCAAGCGGCCTGATGTGCTGGTGATTGAATCGGGCGAGATCCAGCTACCCGGCGACAAAGTGCAAATGAAAAACATTGGCCTGCCCAAGGGTGTGGCTTATGCCTGCCTGGCCGAGACCATTGTGCTGGCGCTGGAGGGACGGTTTGAAAACTTCACCGTGGGCCGCGCCATTGAATGGGAAAAGGTGCGCGAGATTTACAAGCTGGGCCTGAAACACGGCATGAAACTGGCCGCCATCAGCGGCGTGAACGGGCCGTTCAGCGACGAGGACATTGAAAAAGTGCGCGAGCTGGCGCTGGTGGCGCGGGCTAAAACTGCAATGGGCAAAGCACCGGTGAAGAGGGTGCGGGCGGCAGTTGCGAAGAAGGTGAAAGTGGCGTAGCCTGCTCGGTTTCTAGGTGCAAATTGCCTTGTCGCGGTTTTCTCTGCGCCCCAAATACCGCCAACATGCCCATCAATCTCAGCCGCTTGTACCAGCCACGCAGTCCACTTTTTTGGTTGATGTTGACATTGAACCTGCTGTCCATGGTTTTGGGATGGGTGGCACGTAGCTATTCGCCTGGGGCGGTTGTCAGCTTGGTGATTGTTGTGTTTGCCATTGGCAATGCGATTTTGGGTATCTACCTGATGTGGCGATTGGTCAAGGCCTGATTCAAGGTAATTTTCGTTGATCAGCGGGTAGACTCGCGCCCTTTATCTTTACTGAGGCCAACATGGAACTACTCACTGACCCGAATGTCTGGATTGCTTTCTTGATGCTGGCAGCCCTTGAGATCGTACTGGGTATCGACAACATCATTTTTATCAGCATCCTGGTCGGACGATTGCCAGCCGAAAAGCGTGATCTGGCGCGCCGCCTTGGACTGGGATTTGCGATGGTCTCGCGTATCGCGCTGCTGTTTAGCCTGGCTTGGGTCATGACGCTGACCAGCCCTCTTTTTTCGGTGATCGGTCACGAAATCAGCGGTCGGGACCTGATCCTGCTGTTTGGCGGACTGTTCTTGCTGTACAAGGCCTCGCATGAAATCTTTATGGAGGTGGAAGCGCAGCCGACCAAAGAGACAGCAGCGGGGGCTGGTCCCGTCAAAACCGGTACCACCCTGTTCTGGGGAACGATCGTACAAATCGGCGTCGTCGACATCGTTTTTTCGCTGGACTCGGTCATCACGGCAGTTGGCATGGTAGACAACATCAGCGTGATGGTGGCCGCCGTGATTGCCTCGGTAGCCGTGATGATGTTTGCGGCCAAGCCCATTGGGGAATTTGTAGACCGCCATCCGTCGATCAAAGTGCTGGCGTTGGCATTCTTGACAATGGTGGGAACCCTGCTCATCGCTGAAGCGTTTGACGTGCATGTGCCAAAAGCCTATGTTTACACAGCAATGCTGTTTTCGCTGGGGGTGGAGGCGCTCAATATCAGAGCGCGAAGCAAGCGGCAGGCAGCCTGACGACGCTTGACGGCTGATACACAAATGTTGCGGCGTTCTATATCGCTTTTATTGGAAACTTTGGGCGACTCCGACTTCTCACCGGCGTAGGCGACAGGGTTATGGCTTTGGGATTTGAATGTCTTGCATCGCGAAACAAGGTATAAACACGCCGTATGCTTTTCGCCGTGGCACCCATGACCCGACATAGATGGCAGCGCCGACTTTTCGGCGCGGCGCAGCCTGTCTTGAGGCAATGGCTTTAAGTGCGGCGTGGGCTGCGGCAATTGGGTCTTGACGAAGTCTGATGGGTATGTGGCTTTAAGTTGTAAAAAAGGCCCGAACAGGAGTGATTGATGGATATTTGGGAATGCTCGGCCGTGGTGACCGGTGCTGCGTCTGGTTTGGGGGCAGAAACGGCCCGCTACCTTGCCGAGGCGGGGGCCAAAGTCACGGTAATCGACATCGACGGTGACGGCGTGCAGAAAATTGCCGACGAAATCGGCGGCCTTGCCGTTCATTGCGATGTGGCTGACGCCCTTTCGCTGGAACATGCTCTGGCCACCGCACGCCAGGCTCATGGCGCAGCCCGGGTGCTGGTGCATTGCGTGGGTCGTGGCCATTCCGCACCCATCGTTGGCCCGAATGGCCCGATGCCCTTGGAGGACTTTCGCCAACTGGTTGAAGTCAACCTGATTTCAACCTTCAACATGATGCGCCTCGCCGCCGCTGACATGGCACAACTCGATCCCATGGAGAACGGCGAGCGTGGCGTCATCTTGTCAACCGCCTCGGTTTCGGCTTACGAAGGGCAGAGCGGCGAGGCCGCCTATTCAGGCTCCAAGGGTGGCGTCATCAGCATGATTCTGCCGGCCGCGCGCGAACTCGGACCCCTTGGCATTCGTGTCGTGGGCATCGCGCCCGGGTTGTTTGGCACGCAGACGCTGTTCAACATGGAAAAAAACCTCGACTCACGGATTGCCAACCAGATTCCGTTTCCGCACCGGTTTGGCGATGCTGCCGAGTTCGCCATGCTGGTGATTCATATCCTGCACAATGTCATGATCAACGGCACCGTGCTGCGCCTCGATGGCGGTTATCACCGCTGAGCTGGCGCAACTTTTTTCTTGAACATCAGGGAGCAGCGGTGAAAAAGACCCTGGTTTTTCATCTTATTTCGCATGCATCCGGTGAATTGATCGAGATGCTTGCGCGCAACGCCGTGGCTCAGCTTGAAGGCGTTCATCTTGAGCGCAAGTTGTGGAAGCGGGTTCGTCGCATGGGCCAGCTTCCGGAGATACTGGCGGCGGTAGCGGATTCGCCTGGCTTTGTCCTGCACAGCATCAGCGATACCGATATCCGGGAGGCCATCGAGGCGGCCTGTGCCCGACTCGGTGTACCGTGCCAGTTTGCGCTGGAGCCGCTGGTCAGTCGACTTGCCAGCTACACCAACACATCGGTACAGCTTCACGCCAGTTCTGGCAACGTCTTTGACGAGGACTATTACCTGCGCGTTGAGGCCATGAAATACACGCTGGCCCATGACGATGGCGTTGCCAGCGACGATCTGGCCGACGCCGACGTGATCATTCTCGGTGTGTCGCGCGCAACCAAGACACCGACCTGCATGTACCTGGCCTCGCGCGGCATCAAGGCGGCCAATGTGCCACTGGTGCCCGGAGTACAAATTCCACCGGCCCTGGTGAGCCCGCAGGCACCGCTGATCGTGGGGCTGATTGTTGACCCGGCACGACTGTCGTTGATTCGATCAGCCCGTTTGACATCACTGCATCAAAACGAGAACACCGATTACAGCGACTTTGATGCCTTGCGCAGAGAGTTATTGGCGGCGCGGCGCTTGTTCAATCTGCATGACTGGCCGGTCATCGACGTGACCAACCGCTCCATCGAGCAAACTGCTGCCATGATCATCGACATGCTGGAAGCGCGCGCCGCCGCCCCAGCCATCACCGTGGACTCCTAGATGGTCACGATGCCCATGCCCCGCAAACAATCTCGCTTGCCGTCGATGCCAGCCTGAACCGCAGGCAATTGGTTTCGTCACCGATTCGTGCAGCGCGGTCATCGCGACCCAAGTCTTTGAATCGCAATTTCCCGCGCAGTTTGGTGACTTGAGTCGCTGTGCGTTTACCTTGTTTCAGGTCATGACGTTGGCGGGTTGCGCGATCAAGACGGTGGCGGCCTATCCCTGAGCCTGGATATGCTGCTTAATTTTCATCAGGTGCGCCACCTGTAGCCAATTCCCTTCAAAGTTGTTTCATCGCAGTCAACGTCAATCATGGTTACTCTGAATATTAGGCTTTTTTCCTTCGTAAAAACAAGAGTGTTTGAATGAGTTTTCCTGCTTTTCATTTGGTTTCAGGACCGGCAACATATAAGCATGTCAACAATAAAGTTTTGGACTTGAAATGTTTTACGGAATCCTGGGGATTGAGGCGCTGGCCGTTCTTGCCATACTCCCACTGGTCTGCGTGACCCGCACGGTAGCACGCTGCAACCGACCGGCGACTGACGCAAGTCGGGGATGGGCCGCCAAGCAATGGTGGAACCTGGCGGCGGCCGATGATTGCCTTGCAAACAGAGGTGTCCATTGAAGACCTCGTCAAAAAATTGGTAATCAATACTGCGCTCTTACCCAATTGTTGATTCATGTTGAGTTGACTAGCAGGCCGCGGCGTCCGGCTGGGTCCCCCCCCGCCGGAGGGGGGGGGGGGGGGGGGGGGCGGGGGGGGGGCCCCCCGGCGGGCCCCCCCCCCCCGCGGGGCGCGCCCGGGGCCGCCCGGGGGGCGCGCGGGGGGCCGGGGGGGGGGGCCGGGCGCGGGGGGGGGGCGGGCGCCGCCCCCGGGGGGGGCGGCGCCGGCCCCGCCCGCGGCGCCGGGGGGGGCGGCCCCGGCCCCGCGCGCCGCGGGCGGGGGCGCGCGCCGCGGGGGCGGGGGGGGGGCGGGGGCGCGGGGGGGGCGGGGGCCGGGGCCGGGGGGGGGGGGGGGGGGGGGGGGGGGGGGGGGCCGGCGGCGGGGGGCGGGGGGGGGGGGGGGCGGGCGGGGGGGGGGGGCGCGGGGGGCCGGGGGGGGGGGCGGCGGGGGGGGGGGCGGGGCCGCGCCCGGGGGGGGGCGGGGGGGGGCGGGGCGGCGGCGGGCGGCCGGGCCCCGGGGGGGGGGGGGGGGGCCGGGGGGGGGGGGCCGGCCCCGCCGGGGGGCGGGGGGCGGGGCGGGCGGCGGGCGGGGGGGGGGCCCCCCGGCGCGGCCCCGCGCCGCCCGGGGGGGGGGGGGCGCGGCCGGGCCCCGCGGGGGGGGGGGGGGGGGGGGGGGGCGCCCGGGGGGGCGCCGCCGGGGGGGGCCCCGGCCGGGGGGGGGGGGGGGGGGGGGGGGGCGCGGGGGGGGGGGGGGGGGGGGGCGGGGGGGGGGGGGGGGGGGGGGGGGGGGGGGGCGGGGGGGGGGGGGGGGGGGGGGGGGGGGGGGGGGGGGGGGGGGGGGGGGGGGGGGGGGGGGGGGGGGGGGGGGGGGGGGGGGGGGGGGGGGGGGGGGGGGGGGGGGGGTTTTCGGGCGTTTATAGTCCGACAGGCTGCTAGAAAAACCAGAGAACTTGCCTATGCGATACCTGCCCGAACTTTTTGCCGCCAATGCTCGCTGGTCGGACGACATGCGCGCCGCCGATCCCGACTTCTTTGCCGGCCTGGCGGCATTGCAAAGCCCGGCTTACCTGTGGATTGGCTGCTCTGACAGCCGTGTGCCGGCCAACCAGATCACCGGATTGAGGCCGGGCGAGGTGTTTGTGCACCGCAATGTCGCCAATCTGATGGTGCATACCGACCTCAACTGCCTGTCGGTAATGCACTATGCGATTGACGTGCTCAAAGTTCAGCACATCATCGTTTGCGGCCATTACGGTTGCGGCGGTGTCCGGGCCGCCCTGGAAGGCCCGGCGCTGGGGCTGATTGACAACTGGTTGCGCCATATTCAGGATGCGCGCGACCGGCATCGCGATTTTCTCAACGCGCTGCCTGACGATGCCACCCGCTGGCGCGCCATGTGTGAGATCAATGTCATCGAGCAGGTGCGCAATGTGGCCCGCACCACGCTGGTCGCCGATGCCTGGAAGCGCGGGCAGGCACTGGTGCTGCATGGCTGGATATACGGCCTGCAGGATGGCCGCCTGCACGACTTGCAAACCGCGCTGAAATCCGGCCCTGAACTCGACTTGGTGATTGACCAGGCCGTGCAAGCGGTGCAGTCGCGCTACCTGAACGTGCAAGAAACATGACTTTGAATGCTATTCTAAATGTAGCTTTCGGCGCATATTTTTAAAGGGATGGAGGCCAATTTGGCATATAAATTTCACGCAGTTGGCAGCACTCCTGCCGTCGCCTTGCCTGTTTCAGCAAAGTCTGGCCCGCAAGCCGGCTCGCGGTGTCGGGTCGGTTCAAGTTCGGAAGAATCGACTTGCAGCCACCCCGAACGATGAAATCGACCACCCTCTTTCAACCCCACCAAAACGGAGAAAACGCCATGATCGATGTCAGCGCTTTGCTACAGGACAAAATCAACAAAGACCTGCGATTCCTGCTGGCCTGCCTGAACGAAGTGCTGCACGAGCTCGGCGAGCATTCTGTCGCCGCCCACATCCCCTGGCGCGAAGATGCCGTGCCTGCGGTGCAGTCGGTGTCGGTGGAACAGGCCTGCCAGCTTCACTCGATTGCCTTTCAGCTGCTGGGCATGGTTGAAGAAAACGCGGCGGTTCAACTGCGCCGGATGATGGAGACAGCCAACGGCCCGTCCCACGAGCGGGGGCTTTGGGGCAACACGCTGATGCGGCTCAAGGCCGATGGGTTTGACGAAAGCGCCATCGCCGCCAGTCTGGCTGCGGTGCATGTCGAACCGGTCTTGACCGCTCACCCGACCGAGGCCAAGCGCTCCTCGGTGATAGCCAAGCACCGCGCCATTTACCTGCTGTTGGTCAAAAAAGAAAACCCGATACTGACCCCGTCAGAACGACTGCAAAACCGCGATGAGATCAAGGAGCTGCTCGAACTGCTCTGGCGCACTGGCAACATTTATCTTGACAAGCCAGAGCTGCGCTCGGAGCGGCGAAATGTCATCCACTACCTGAAAAATGTCTTCCCGCAAACCCTGCCCTTGCTTGACAACCGGCTGAAAGCGGCCTGGCTGAATCAGGGATTTTCGCAGGGCAGCTTGCAAAAAAGCCAGTTTCCAAAACTCGGGTTTGGTACCTGGGTGGGTGGCGACCGGGATGGCCATGCGTTGGTCACCGCCGAGATCACCGCCGAATCTCTGCAGGATTTGCGCCTCAATGCCTTGGCCGTCATTTATCGTCGCCTGGTCGATCTGGCCGCCAATCTCAGTCTGTCGGATCAGCTAGCGGCCAGTCCGCATGGCCTGCGGCAGTGGCTTGGCGAACGGGCGGCCCGCCTGGGTGTCACGGGCGCAGAGGCACTGGCGCGCAACCCGATCGAACCCTGGCGCCAAGCCCTCAATCTGATGACTGCCAGCCTGCCCTTGACCGTGGTGCGCGATCATGTGGCAACCCTGGACGACGCACCGGGTGGCTATCACACACCCGTTGAGCTGTCGGCTGATCTGGCCCTGCTCGACCAGTCGCTGCGCGAGGTTGGCGCACACCGGGTGGCCAATATGGAGGTGTTCAACGTCAGGCGGCTGGTCGACACCATCGGCTTTCATCTGGCGGTGCTCGATGTCCGCCAGAACAGTGCTTTCCATGATCGTGCCGTGACGCAGATGCTGACTGCCGCCGGCCTGCCCGACACCGACTTTGCCGATTGGCCAGAACCCAAGCGCCTGGCGTTTCTGAGCACCGAGCTGGCTTGCCCGCGACCGTTCTTACTGCCGGGTTTGCGCGTGGGTGCCGAGGCCGATGCGGTGCTGGACTGCTACCGTGTGCTGGCGCGGCATATCCAGGCCTATGGCGCGGATGGCATTGGCTCGCTCATCGTCAGCATGACCCGCAGTTGTTCGGACCTGCTGACGGTGTATTTGCTGGCGCGCGAAGCCGGGCTGCTGGTGTATGAGCCCTCAGGCTGTCGTTGCCTGCTGCGGGTGGTGCCGCTGTTTGAAACCATCAACGATCTGCTGGGTGCAGCAAAAATATTGCATCCATTTTTGGTGCATCCGGTCACCGTCTGCACCCTGGCTACCACTGCCAGCGGGCGCAAACCGCAGCAGCAGGTGATGGTGGGTTACAGCGACAGCTGCAAGGACGGTGGCATTCTGGCCAGCCAGGGGGCGCTGTACCGGGCGCAACTCGAACTCACCCAAGTGGGCGATGCCTGCGGGGTTGACCTGTGCTTCTTTCACGGGCGCGGCGGCTCGATTGGCCGTGGTGCCGGCCCCACGCACCGTTTTCTGGAGGCGCTGCCACATGGTTCGCTGCGCGGTGCGTTTCGCATGACCGAACAGGGCGAGACCATCTCGCAGAAGTATTCCAACCTGCTGACCGCCAGCTACAACCTGGAGTCGCAACTGGCAGGGGTGTTGGGCATGACGGCGCGCGCTGCAATGTATCCTCAAGAGGCGCCAGAGTTGCCCCGGATCATGGAACAGTTGGTCAATTCCAGCATGGCCAAGTACCAGCAGCTGATCACCGGCGAGGGGTTCATGGACTTCTTTGCCCAGGCGACACCGATTGATGTCATGGAACAACTGCGCATCGGCTCGCGCCCGGCCCGGCGCACCGGGCACCGCACGCTGGCCGACTTGCGCGCCATTCCGTGGGTGTTTAGCTGGAACCAGTCGCGCTACATGCTGCCAAGCTGGTATGGCGCAGGCACCGCGCTGCAACGGCTGCAGCAAGCGGAGCCAGCGCCTTTTGAAGGGCTGTGTGCCGATATCAGCCGCTTTCCGCTGCTGCGCTATGTTTTCATGAACATTGAACTGGCGGTGTTGCAGGCTGACCAGGAAGTCATGCACGGGTACGCAATGCTGGTGGAAGACCCGGCTGTTCGAGACCGTTTTCTGGGTCAGATTGACGCGGAATTTGCCTTGACCCGCACCTATTTGCAACACCTGTTCAAGCAGCCGCTGGCGCAGCGGCGGCCAACCCAATTGGCCGCCCTGCACCTGCGCCAGCGACCACTGGCCGCCTTGCATCGGCAACAGATTGACTTGCTGCGGCAATGGCGGCTGGCGCAGAGCAGCGATGGCTCCAGCGATGCCAGCAGCCCTGTCACTGGCGAAAGCGCCGACAAACTGCTGGGGCGGCTGTTTTTAACCGTCAACGCGATTGCCGGGGGGATTCGCAACACCGGCTAAAACGGTGGGGGCAAGCAGGCCGGCAGCCAGCCAGTATTCCCATCCCAGCGCTGCTGCAGCCCATGCACATCAGAGTTCTGAATAAAATATGCCTCCAGGCCTCGTAGAACAAAGGTTTACAGCTATGTTATTTGATATGACGCAAACGCCAATCTGCAGTCAGCAACAGAGAGCGACGCATTTTGGCCCCTTCTGAACAGTTGCTGACAAGTTTTTTGGGAGAGAGTTGCCATGGACGATATGCGCTTGTTGATTGACTTGCATCGCCCGGCGCAGCGCCAGGGCCCGGGCAATACCGCGCACACCTTGCGCGCCTTGGCGCTGTCGGGCCTGGCGCAGCGCCAGCAGTTGAAGGTGGCCGACCTCGGTTGTGGCACCGGGGCCTCGACCCTGGTGCTGGCACAGGCGCTGGATGCTGATCTGACAGCGGTTGATTTTTTGCCTGAATTTTTGACCGAACTGCAACAGCGCGCTGCCCTGGCCGGGCTGGGCGGGCGCATCACTTGCCAGGCGGCCTCGATGCAGGCGCTGGACTTTGCACCAGGCTCGCTGGATGCCATCTGGTCTGAAGGCGCGATTTACAACATTGGCTTTGAGAGCGGGGTGCAGGCGTGGAAGCGTTTTCTCAAGCCAGGCGGCGTGCTGGCGGTGTCAGAGTTGACCTGGCTGAGTGCCGAGCGACCGGCCGAGCTGCAGACATATTGGCACGCGCAATACCCAGAGGTCGGCACGGCGGCGCAAAAAATGACCGTGCTAGAGCGCCATGGCTACAGCCCGGTGGCCTACTTTGTGCTCGATGAAGCGTGTTGGCTGGAGGCTTACTACCGGCCGATGCAGCAGCGCTTTGCGGGATTTTTGCGTCAGCACAACCACAGTGAAGCTGCCCGCGCCATCGTGGCGCAAGAGGAAACCGAGATCGCGCTTTATGAAAAATGCCGCGCATTCTTCAGCTACGGGTTTTACGTTGCTAAAAAAATTGATAGCTGACAGCGCAATATTGTTAAGGGCTAGAGCCCATTTTTTTGGCTCATGGTGGGATTTGCCATTGGCAATGCGGTGCTGGGTGCTTTACTGGCGTGGCGGCTGGTCAGCTGCTGAAAATTACTTGAAAAGCAGATAATTTCACATCGTTTATCTTCAATAACCTGACCATGAGCACGCCTTTCAACTACAAACATTTGTATTACTTTTGGGTCGTCGCCAAAGAGGGTGGCATTTCCAAAGCGGCTGACAAACTCGACATGGCGGTGCAAACCGTCAGCGCCCAAGTGCGGGAGCTGGAGCGCTCGCTGGGCTACGCGCTGCTCAAGCCGGCGGGGCGGGGGCTGGTGCTGACCGACGCGGGGCAAGCTGCCATGCAGCAGGCTGACCTGATTTTTCAGCTGGGCGAGAGCTTGCCGGCGCGGGTGCGCGATGCCGCCAGCACGCCCACCATGCGCCTGGCAGTTGGCATTTGCGACGCACTACCCAAACTGGTGGTACACCGGCTCTTGCTACCGGTCATCAGTGAGCCCACTTTGCGTCTGTTGTGCCACGAGCGCGAATTGACCGACCTGTTGGGCGACCTGGCCCTGCACCGGCTGGATGTGGTGTTGTCAGACCGGCCCGCACCGGTCAACCCGAACATCAAGCTCTACAGCCATCCGATGGGGTCGTCAACGATTGCCTGGTATGGCACGGCGGCCATGGCGCAAGCGGCGCAGAGCAACTTTCCACAAAGCCTGGAGCAAGTCCCCGTGTTGATGCCCACTGCCCATACGGCGGTGCGCGCCAGGCTGGACCAATGGTTTGAGCAACGGGGCATCCGCCCACGCGTGGTGGGCGAATTTGAAGACGGTGCCCTGCTGAAAACCTTTGGTGCCAGCGGCATGGGTGTGTTTCCGGCCGCCGAGTGGGTGCATGAAAATCTATTGGCCCATTACGCAGTGCAGCGCCTTGGCCCCTGCGAGGGGGTGACCGAACACTTTTTTGCCATTGGCACTGAGAAAAAGGTGCAGCATCCGCTGGTGCAGCGCCTGCTGCAGCCGGCGCTGTAGTTGCTCTTTAAATTAGAGCGATCATCGCTTATGGCTATTGGGCTAGAACGCTATATTGAGACATTTTTTTCAGACGGGCAACGGTCGCAATGGGGGTTCATTGCGTTTCCTGATCTGGGCCAATAGGGGCGACCGGAGCGCAACGTAGGAGTCGTTCACCACAGATAGCTTCCGGGCATTCCAAGTGTGCTAATTTGGCTTCTGGACAGTTGCTGTTTGCTGCGACCCGTTCCGAAAATAAAGCCCAAATAGCTGCGCCTTTCCCGCCACTCCTGGCTGACAAACCGGCGCGGGTGCGGGAGAATCGACTGCACATTGTTATTAACTGTGATGTCCACACCGCTCGTCAGTGCCAACCCCCAACTGCAGCGCCTCATTGAGGCGCAGGCTCCAGTGGTTGAGCGAATTGCCCAGCGCATGGTAAGGCGCTTGCCCGCCCATGTGGAGCGTGATGATCTGGTGCAAGACGGCATGCTCGGCCTCATCAACGCCCTGCTGCGCTGGACGCGCGCCACCACCGGTCAGCACTTTGAAAACTATGTATCGCAGCGCGCCCGGGGTGCCATGATCGACGGGCTGCGCGCCATTGACAGTGGCTCGCGCCAGCGTCGCAAAGAAATGCGCCAGATCGAGCAGGCGATTCAAATGCTGGGTCACACGCTGGGGCGCAGCCCCACGGAAGCCGAAGTGGCGCGGTCCATGAACATGGATATTGCCGACTACCAGCGTATCCTGCAGGATGTGGATGGTTATGTACTGATCTCGCTGGATGACCTGAGCGGTGAGGAAAACAGCGACTTCTATTTGGAGCAATGCGCAACCAGCCAACTCGACCCGCTCATTGTGCTGGAGCGTGCAGACTTGCGCAAAACCCTGATTCAAGCCATAGAGCAGTTGCCCGAGCAAATGCAACTGGTACTGCAACTCTATTACGAAGAGGACCTGAAAATGCACCAGATTGGTACTGCACTGGGTTTGAGCGAAGCACGCATATCGCAACTGCACACCCAGACCATTGCCCAATTGCGTGCTGCACTGTTTGTGAGCGAACCACAAAAATCAGCCCTAAAGCCACGCACCAAGTCACGCTGACTTGACGCGTATCAGTAGGGCCCAGCTAAGTCGCTACCGAAAGCGCTGCCTTGTTTTCACCGCAACTGCGTAGGTCCGTTCACATTGTTCAACAGCTCTGCCCAAAAGCTTAAGCCTTGGGCTCAGGCTTGGCCGTGCGCACGCTCAACAGCATGGTCAGGGCCAAAATGCCCACCACTACCCCCAGCGAGAACAGCACCGGAATTTTGTAAACATCAATCAGGCACATCTTGGTACCGATAAACACCAGAATCACCGCCAGGCCGTAGTTGAGCAGGTGAAACTTATTGGCCACCGCAGCCAGCAAAAAGTACATGGCGCGCAAGCCCAAAATCGCAAACACATTGCTGGTGAGCACAATGAAGGGGTCGCTGGTGATGGCAAAAATGGCAGGGATGGAGTCCACCGCAAAGATCACATCGGTGAGGGCAATCAGGCATATCACCATCAACAGCGGTGTAGCGATTCTTCTGCCGTTTTCCACCGTCCAGAAGTTCTCGCCGTCGTAGTTTTTGCTGACCGGCAGCCATTTGCGCAGCAGCTTCAAAGCCGGATTGTCGTTCAGGTCAGGCTCCTTGCCAGCCGCCCACCACATCTTCACGCCTGTGAGGATCAGGAAAGCACCGAACACATACAAGATCCAGTGAAACTCCGCCAGCAACCAGCCACCCACCAGAATCATGATGGTGCGTAGCACGATGGCACCGATGATGCCGATCATCAGCACCCGTTTCTGGTGGTGGGTGGGCACCGCAAAGTAGGTAAAGATCATCAGGAAGACAAAGATGTTGTCCACCGCCAACGATTTCTCAATCAGGTAGCCGGTCAGAAACTCGAGCGATTTGGTGTTGGCCATCTCGCTCGAACCGGTGGTGTCTTTCACCGCCCACCAGAACAAGCCGTTGAACAAAAAGCTTAAACCGATCCAGACCATCGACCAATTCAAGGCTTCTTTCACACCAATGTCGTGCGAGCCCTGCTTTTTGAGCACGACAAAGTCAATGAACAGCGACACCAGCACGATGCCGACAAATGTGGCCCACAGCCATAGCGGAGCAATTGTTTGCATAAAAAGTTCTCAGGTTTGAAGTAAAGCAAGCTTTACCAGTTGCAAGATTTGGCGGCAAGTTCATGTTGCCACCCAACACAGTCACGTTAGTCTATGTGAAAGTCACCATGTTTAATCTGATGCATATGTAAATTTACTTCGTAAAAAATGGAACAATAGGTCGTTTTTACCTGCTTTTTGAGGGAACAGCTACGCGGCAACATCGCGCCATCTCAATTCAATTTGGTGAACGTTCAATGCTCTATTCAGTTTTCTGGGCTGTGCTGCTGGTATTGCTTGCCATTTGGTCAACTGGTGTCTGGGTACTGCATGCGCTGCTGGCTTGGTCGATATCGGGTGCCGGTGTGCTGACCGGTCAAGCGCAACGCCTTGAAAATCTGGTCGTGCCGGGTTGGCTGTCGGCTTGGCTGCCGCCTGAGTGGTTGCTCACTTTCAAAACTGCCTGGTCAAGCCTGCTGCCTTGGTTTGAATCGGCCCTGGCAATGTTACCCAGTGCTGCCAGTTGGCTGTCGCCACTGGCCTGGGCTGTGTGGGCCATCGGATTGCTCGTTTTTGCGTCGGTGGCGGCCGTTGGGCATGCGCTGATTTGGGCCACACACCGGACGGCACGGGCATGAATGGCAGTACCGCAGATTGGGCCGACCGGCTGCGCAAGCTGCTTCCCAGTCGCACTGCGGTGACGACGCACCCCTGGCTGCAACCCATCGCCACCCGGCTGCTCGATCCACATCTTTGGCGGCTGCAGCATGAATCAGTGGCGCGCGGTGTCGCCGTCGGAACCTTTTGGGCATTTGTGATCCCGGTCGCGCAAATTGTGGTGGCAACCGCCCACTGCACCTGGTGGCGGGCCAATATACCGGCCGCTGTCGCCATGACCATGGTGACCAATCCGCTCACCATTGGATTTTGGCTATGGCTGGCATATCAATCGGGTGTTTTTGTGCTGGGCGAACCGATGGTTGCGGCTGAGTCACCCGGCACCGGCACATTGGCCTGGGTGGCGGAGTTTGGCTGGCCAACCGTATTGGGCATGGGCATGTTTGCCATGGGTGGCGCTGCAGCAGGGTATTTGAGCGTCAAACTGGTCTGGCGTTTGCGCGTCATCATCAAGCGGCGCAGATACCGGTGAGGGTTTGATCTAGCTCAAAAGCATCTGTATTTTTCGAACTATTTTTCTCTAAAACTCTGCTTTTATATAAATGTTGTTCAACCTATTCTTGACCCGTTCTTTCATTTCACAGGAGATATTCGGATGAAGAAATTGCTTTCAATGCTGGCCGTGGTTTTTACCCTCGGCCTGTCAACCGTCGCCATGGATGCTGAGGCTGCCAAGCGCATGGGTTCGGGCAAGTCCATGGGCACGCAGCGCCAGGCTACGCCAGACAAGGCACCCACCACACCGTCCGCTGCTGCTACCCCTGCCGCCGCAGGTGCTGCTGCCGCTGCACCTTCACGTTCATGGATGGGGCCAGTTGCCGGGCTCGCAGCAGGCCTTGGGCTGGCCGCTTTGGCGTCGCACCTGGGTTTCGGTGATGAATTGGCCTCCATGCTGATGATCGGCTTGCTGGCGGCAGCCGTCATGGTGGCCATCGGCTTTTTCCTGCGTAAGCGCGCAGCGGCGCAGCAGCAAGGCAGCGCGCGCGCAGGTGGCATGCAATACACCCCAGTTGGCGCTGCTCCGACCGGGCCACGGACACCAGCCTACGAGGTGGCCATGCCTGCGGGGGGAGGCACGGCGATTGGTTCAGGCATTGGCTTGGCCACGGGTGCTGGCGCAACCAGTGCCAAGCGGATTCCGGATGACTTCGACGTGGCCGGGTTTGAGCGCCATGCCAAGGTCAACTTCATCCGCTTGCAGGCGGCCAATGATGCTGGTGATCTTGATGACATCCGTCAGTTCACCACCCCTGAAATGTTTGCCGAACTGCAGCTGGAAATGGCCGAACGCGGCCAGTCTACCCAGAAAACCGACGTGATCAGCATCAATGCCGAGGTGATTGAGGTGGACGAAGATGCACAGCGCTATCTGGTGAGCGTGCGTTTCACCGGCGTGATCCGTGACAACAGCGGTGACCCCGACGAATCATTTGACGAAGTCTGGCATTTGACAAAGTCACGCCAGGGCAACAGCGGCTGGGCGCTGTCGGGCATTCAACAAACGAGCCTTTAAAGCCAGCGCACTGAACCGCGATAGGCATGCCAACTGGCGTGCCCCAGCAACGGCCCGACCAATAGCAGCCCGAAAGCCCAGGGCAGCAGCATCGAGAGGGCCGTCAGTGCGGCAACCAGTGCGCCCCACAGCAGCATGACACCGGTGTTGTTCACCACGACGGACAGGCTGGTGATGGCGGCTGAAATGGCATCGGTGTCGCGGTCAAGAATCATCGGGATCGACACTGCCGCAATAGCATAGGCCAGCGTGGCAAAAGCACCACCCACCAGCGTGTAGGCCACCACAAAGTCAATGTTTTCAGGGTTAAAAACTGCCTGCATCACCCCCACCGACGACGGCATGCCAGTGTTGAAAAACACCGCTATCACCACCAGCGATGCCCGCCCCCAGAGCAGTTCCAGCACAATCAGCACACCCACCAGCATGCCCATGCTGCGCAGGTGACTGCGCCAGCAGGTGGCCGACGCCGCGAAGCTGGCCGGCAGTCCGAGCTCGCGGCTGCGGCTGACGTCGTACAGACCCATCGCCAGAAACGGCCCCAGCAGCAGGCAGCCAGACGCCATGGTCATGGTGAATTCAGGCTTGCTGCGAAACACCATGCCCAAAACCAGCGCCATGCCCCAAAACGCAACGCCATAAAACAAACCGATGCCTGGGTACGCCAGCAAGTCACGCCAGCCCAGGTTCAGCCAACGCAGGGGCTCGCTCCAGGTCAGAGTAACAATCTCTTTGGGCGGTTCCTCGGATGGCGGTGGTATGTAGGGTGTGGGTGGTTCTTCGGGTGGAAATTGGCTCATGCTGCTAGATTAACGCGCAGCAAGCGGCTTGACCATTGAGGAAAACACCAGCCAGCACAAAAATTCAGGCGCTGATCAGGTCCGGCAACGGTCTCGTGGCACCACTGCAACCCAGACCCAGCCACCCACCGCCAGCCCGACACAGTCTGCCAGCCAGTCCAGCCAGTCGCCCTGACGCCAACCGGTGAGCCATTGGGTGCATTCAATCCCGGCACCCAACAGCATCAGCCCTATGATCAATGGCTTGTTGTAGCTCCGGTAAGACAGCAGTCCCAGAAAAGCCAGCGCCGCAAAACTCAGTGCGTGCTGGGCCTTGTCCCAAAAATGCAACGGCTGCGGCACCTGATCCCCCGGGATCAGCGACAACCACAAGGTGGCCAGTACCAAGGTCCAAAACAACGTTTTCCAGAGCAGGCGCAGCGTCAAAGGGGTCATAGCTGCTGCAGTGCCAGGGCGGTATTCACCCAATGCGCAGCAGAATCTGCTGAGCCTTGTGTGATCTGTGTCTTCACCAAGGGTGCCAGTGTTGGCGCAGGCAATTCAGGCGCAGCCACGATGGTGTCCAGTGGTGTGCGAGATAGAGAAGGCCGCCGATCCCAGGGAAATGGCGGCCACTAACAGACAACAAGTGAATGCACACAGAGAAGGTTTTTGTGGCATGACGGCATACCGGTAGGTTGACGGGAAGGTGACACCCCCGTCAAAACCAGTATATAGCCCGCTTGAAAAGTTTGCTGGGAGCGGCCTGGGTCAACCGAGCGTCTCTGATGCCTGGCGGGGCTGTTTCAAGTGCCGTGGTTGCGCCCCGTGTGTGGTCAGGCACGACTGGCTCTGCGGCGCCGGGCAATGGCGCCGATCAGGCCCAAACCTGCCAAGACCATGGTGTAGGTCTCGGGCTCTGGTACGCTGGATACGCTAGCGGCAGAACCACGAACTGAAAAAACATAAGCTTCGGGGGGATAGTTACTGGAATTTGGATGACCTGGATACCACGCTGTGCCTGAATTTGAAACGTATCCGCTTGCCGTCTTGGTATCTCCATTGGCGGTTTGGGCCCAATAAAGTCCTTCAAAACCACGAGTGACGTGAAAGCCGACCCAGTAGTCGCCAGCAGCAAGATTGAAATCTGGTACATCCAGCAAGTACTCAATTCTTTTGTAGCAAGTTGTGCAATTTCCCATATCCGTCAAAGACGGAGCCATAGAACCCGAAAAAAGTGCTGTGGTTCCACTGGGTTTATCACCACCGCTTGCCCATATGCTCCAGTCGATCATTAGACTGTCTCTATCGATAGGTTTTGCCAAGTATTCGCTGCTGCTCCAGTAGTTGTATATCGGTCCTTCTGTCAAGGCTTCAAAGGTCAACGATTCGATGCTGTACGCGTTTGTCAAGGAAAAATTCTCGGCACCAATATAGTAGATGAACGAGGCGTTGCCTGATTTCGATGGCCCTGACCATTGGTTTTGAAACAGCACACTAGCCGAAACTTCAGTGCTGGTTAACCCAACTAGCAGCACAAGGCCGCCTGCAACAACGTTACGTAAATCACACAATTTCATGGTTTTCTCCTGTTTGAGATAGACTTTTTCGTTCGAAGGCTGGATCAATATGACGAATCTTGATCTCAAGAAATTTTCCAGCGCAGGCAAGCCTTAAGCAATGCGCTCAAATGCGTAGAAACCGTCATTTCCATACGCCCAATTGCGTATGCCGACTTAGCTAAATCACGGTAGAGGGTCCGTCAGTGCCTTGCAGTCGTATGGCGTGGGCGGCCATTTCGGCGCTGTTGCGAATGCCCAGTTTGCGCCGGATGTTTTCGCGGTGCTTGCGTGCGGTGGCTTCGCTGATGTCGAGCTTGCGGCTGATCTCTTTGCTGGACAAGCCGGTGCCGACCAGTTGCAGCACGGTGGATTCACTGGGCGTGAGCTTGCTGGCGCTGATCGACCTGGTATCGGGCATAAAAAGCAGGGCAATATCGGCGCTGATGTAGCGCCGGCCCTGGCTGACTTGCCGGATGGCCAGCAGCAACTCGTCGCTGTTTTGATTTTTTGGCAGGTAGCCAGCAGCGCCCAAGGACAGGGCAGCGCGAATGGGGACATCGTCTTGCCGTGCGGTGACTACCAACACCTGCTTGGACAAATGTTCGATGGCGAGCATCGTGTCACTGTTGGAAAACTTTCGTCTCAAACTTCAGCGTAGAGCGCACTCAGTGACTCAAAATGCTCTACTAATAATAGCTAATAGCCCTTGCTGCTAAAGGGCTAGATGCAAATTATCTTATAAATTTAGCGCCAATCAACGCTCACCCAGACCAATCGCAGGAGCGAGCGCCGGTGTGGCGATGCGGGTGAACTGCAATTCGTGAACTGCGGATTCACCTGAGTCATCGTCCTGGTCCAGCGTGCAATCATCTTGGCGTTTCGGGGGGCAGATGCAGCCTCTGGGGAACAACAGTGCAGCTTCCTTCCTGCACCAGAACCGATGAGCTGACCCCATTGGCGGGAAGTCAGGCCTGCTTGGCCCTGCGGCGCCGGGCAATGGTGCCGATCAGGCCCAGACCTGCCAGCATCATGGCGTAGGTTTCGGGTTCCGGAACGGATGACACCGCGGAAACTGAGACGCGATCGAGCAGTCCGTCGGCCTCGATTGTGCCTAGACTGGAGTCCCGAAACGAGATAGTAGACTGGGAGCTGATCGCTGCGAAGTTGAAAGTGAAGGGCGACATGACTTGGCCGATGATGCTTTCGCCCGTGTTGTCTGCTGCGCGGAAGGTGGCCAATACAGTATTTGATGAAACGTCTCGAATTGTCACTTCTACTGACTGCTCGAATTGACCGGATGACAGTTTTCCATACTGAAAGGAGACTTGATAAAGCTGTGCTTGCGTCGTAGTGAAGGATTGTGAAAGTACGCCGTTGTTCTCCCTGTTGGCTGTGCCGAATATCGCTGCGTAGTTCCCGCTAGCGAAATCACCTGGGAAACTGTTTTGGTTGAGAACCGTATCGGAAACAACATGAACGTTTCCGCTCTGGCTCCAGTTGTCGAATGTCCCGGATTCGAAGTCGCCGTTCTGTACCGTTGCCGCATGTGTACCAACAGCAGCTAGGAGCGGGACAACTAAGAGGCTAAACCTTCTCAGAGAATTCGTTCCCCTTGGTGGGGCGACCTTGGTTAGTCTGTTGAAGGATAAGAGGAAGGAAAATTGCATTTTTGCTCCTGATCGGTTGGGGGCGCATGGAATAAGGCTGGTCGAGTCGGGCGCCGGGGTCCGACCGCGGCCTGACAGGGAAATTTTCCAGCGCAGGAAAGCCTTGAGCAATGCGCTCAAATGCGTAGAAGCTGTCGTTTCACTACGCCCAATTGCGTATGCCGGGGCACTTAAATCACGGTAAAGGCGCGTCAGTGCTTTGCAGCCGGATGGCGTAGGCGGCCATTTCGGCGCTGTTACGAATGCCCAGCTTGCGCCGGATGTTTTCGCGGTGCTTGCGTGCGGTGGCTTCGCTGATGTCGAGCTTGCGGCTGATCTCTTTGCTGGACAAGCCGGTGCCGACCAGTTGCAGCACGGTGGATTCACTGGGCGTGAGCTTGCTGGCGCTGATCGACCTGGTATCGGGCATAAACAGCAGGGCAATATCGGCGCTGATGTAACGCCGGCCCTGGCTGACTTGCCGAATGGCCAGCAGCAGCTCGTCACTGTTTTGATTTTTTGGCAGGTAGCCGGCAGCGCCCAGGGACAGGGCGGCGCGAATGGAGGCCTCGTCCTGCCGTGCGGTGACCACCAGAACCCGCGTGGACAAATTTGCACGGTTAAGTGCATCCATCACGCCCAGGCCGTCAAGTTTGGGCAGACCCAGGTCAAGCAGTAATACGTCTGGCACCGCTGCCAGTGTTCGCTGCAACGCCTGTTCACCATCTTTGGCTACCCCGATACAGCGCATGTCTGTCTGCACATTGAGCAGCATTTGGAGCGCATCGGCCAAAAGCGCATGGTCTTCGGCGATGAGAATCTGGGTCGGTGGCATAGTGCAGCATTGTGTCGCAGATAAAAGGACAAGGTCATGGCCATGCATCAGCCGACGGATTCGCTGCAAGCGTATGAGAAGCGGGCGATTGCGCTCTACTTTGTCAATGACATCCACTACCCCTACATCAGCATCACCATCGTGTCGCTGGTGGCTGCCTGGCTGATGTACGGGCATGTGCCAACCTGGCATATCGCCGTCTGGTTCATTGCAGGCAGCCTGCTGAATCTGCTGCGTGAGGGTTTTGTGGTGTACATCAAGCCGGCGCTGGCCCAGGGTCGCGGCTACACCACGGTGCTGCGGGGGTTTGCGCTGTCGTCTTTTTTTTAGGGCTGACTTGGGGCGCCTTCGTCTGGCTTTACTTTGACGCTGCCAAGCCACTGTCGGTTCTGATGGTCGGCAGCTATCTGGCCGGGCATATTGGTGGCGCGCTCACGCCCCTGTCGATCTACTTGCCTGCTTTTTACCTGTTTGTGTTGCCGGCGCTGATGCCGCAGTTGTTTCTACTGGTGGCCTCGGGCACGCAAGAACATGTGGTGCTGGCCGGCCTCAGTGTGTTTTTTTTGTTTTCCATGTCGGGTTATGCCCACCTGACCCATCGCCTGCACCGTGAATCGATCCGTTTACGCTATGAAAATCAAAAGCTGGTGGCCGACCTGGAAGCTCGCACGGCAGATGCCGAAAACGCCTCACGCACCAAGAGCCTGTTTCTGGCGGGCATCAGCCACGATCTCAAGCAGCCCATTCGTGCCATCGCCATGTACACCGGGTTTTTGCGCCATGGCGCAGCACAGGGTGAGGTACCTGATGTGGTAGCGCAAACCGTGACAAAAATTGACCTTGCAGTGGCTGCCATCCACGGCCAAATCAGCCGTTTGCTGGAGTTGGCCAGGCTGGAGTCTGGCACCGTGGCGCTCAACACGCAGGCGGTAGCGCTGGAAGCCGTGTTTGCCCGCGCCGAAAACCTCTTTGCAGGGCAGGCACAAGCCAAAGGCATTCGCCTGCAATTTGCGTCGGTGCAGCTGCGCCGCCATCAGCGTGTGCTGACGGACCCAGGCATGCTGGAGTCCATCCTGGAAAACCTGATCAGCAACGCCGTGAAGCAGACCAGCCAAGGCAGCGTATACGTTGGCACGCGCCTGCGCACCAGCTATCTGGCAGGGCAACAACTTTGCATTGAGGTTCGCGACAGCGGCGTGGGTATCGCGCCAGAGTTGATCCCCTTGCTGTTCGATGCCTATCGCAGCTTTGATGACCGCAAAAACAGCGAAAGCCATGGCCTGGGCCTGGCGATCGCCAAGGCGCAGGCCAGCTACCTGGGCTGTGACATCACGGTGGCGTCTCAACCTGGTCTTGGGTCAACTTTTACCCTGTGCGGCTTGAGCACCGAAAGTTAGCCATCAGTGACCAAGCTGCACAGGGTGATGAAAAAACCTCACCGGCTGGCCATGTAAGCCGAATACAAGCCCGCATGCAGGCCGCGCAAGATTATTCGGCGCTCAATCACATCGCGCTGACGGCCCTGGCGCTCCAGCCCCAGCAGCTCAAGCAACACGCGCAGAGCTTGCTCGGGCTCGGTGTGTTGTGAAGCTTGCGCCTGGGTCAGCGCACTGGCCAGCGCTGGCCGCTGCGTCAGCACCCAGGCTGGGAGCCAGGCCAGATCACTGGTGTCGCCGGTACCGTCAAAGTCTTGCTCAAACTGAGTTGCCAGGGTTTGCAGGATCGGGTCGACCACTTGCGCCATGACATCGGCCAGTCGCTGTGGCGATAACCAGGCCAGTTCGGCCAGCAAACCCCAGTTGGCTTGAAGACCCTGCAATTTCAGGCGGGCGTGCAGCATCCACGACAGTGGTGCCGGAATGCGCCGCCACGATTCAATGCCAGCCACTGCATCCGCCGCAGCCTGCCACTGCCTGGCCTGCAGCCA
Organism: Candidatus Rhodoferax mariagerensis; assembly: GCA_016719055.1. Classification (GTDB taxonomy): domain Bacteria; phylum Pseudomonadota; class Gammaproteobacteria; order Burkholderiales; family Burkholderiaceae_C; genus Rhodoferax; species Rhodoferax mariagerensis. The sequence goes on from JADKAW010000052.1 coordinate 45,831, forward strand.
CAGCGGTGCGGCGTGATCCTGCGGATGTTCGGCGCGGTAGGGCAGCGCCGTGGCGCGCTGGGCCAGATCTTGCCAACGTTGGCCCAGCCAAGGTAGGGCCTCGGTGCGGCCCAGACCGTGCAAAGCGCTGGGTGTGATTTTGTTTTGCAGCGCCAGGCGCTCGTTGCGCAACGCAGCATGGGTTTGAAACGGTGACGGCGTGCGTTCAGTCAGCGCTTTGATCAGCAGCATCAAGTCCTCCAGGCAGTCTTCCTGGGGGTGATGCTTGCTCAGGGTTTCCCAGGCACGCTTTGACGCCGGCACATCGCAGCGCAGCAGCGCCAGAATGACATCGTTGCGCAGGGCGACGCTGTGGCTGTCATTGAAAAAATCAAGCTGCATGGGGGTTTTTACCACGCAATCCGGGCGTGTCGCTTCGTTATTGTTCATGGGCGGGCTGTGTCGGGTCATCACGCCGACTGCTGGGAACACCTGGGAAACTGGTCTGGTCTGTCAGATGCTGCGACAGCAGCCGGACGATGTAAAACCCGAAGCGCGGCTCCTGGTAAAAAAGCTCCATGACTTTTTCGGCAGTGATGCTGAACAGCTCACAGTCTTCCACACAAACCGCCGAGGTGGTGCGACGCGCTTCCCTCGAAAAAACCCCCACCTCGCCCAAAACAGATCCCGCACCCAAGGTTTTGCTGATTTCCGGTAGTTCAAGCGTTCCGCTGCGAATCAGATAGAGGCAGTTGGCCGCATCCCCCTTGCTAAAAAGGCGTTGACCCTGTGGTACCCGCTCATTTTTCATATACGGCACCAAAGATTCAATGGATTGCTGGTTGCTCTTGATGTCATGCAGGCTTTTGATGGTGGCCTTGACCTGTTGCAGCCGGTGCAGATTCAGCGGCAGCAGCGCCAGGTGCAGCACCAAAATGGGCAGCACCTTGTCAAACACGTCATAGTAAATACCCAGCAGCGCATAGACGATGAACACCACATTGCTGCCGATGGCGATGGTGCGCAACGGAACAATGGTTTTCATGAAAAAAGACAAAAACACCAGGCCCGCCGCAAACCAGGCCACAGATTGCATCAGCATTCAGCGTTACTCCAGCAAAGGCTGGATTGTTCAGGCAAAACCGCAGCCGCGCAAGATCAATGACACCACATGCTCAGTCGCGCGGCTTTGGTCTTGCTCGGTAAGCTCTTGGCTGCCCAGCACGGCACACACCTGCACTTCAAAGTCGGCGTAGGTTTGGGTGGCCGCCCAGATGGTGAAAAACAGGTGCACCGGGTTCACCGGTGCCATGCGGCCCTCAGAAATCCAGCGCGCGATCACGGCGGATTTGGCCAGCACCAGTTCCCGCAAATCGGTCAGCAGCAAGGTTTTGACCACGGGTGCACCGTGCAGCAACTCGTTGGCAAACACGCGTGACGCATGCGGGCGCTGCACCGACAGGGCCATCTTGGCGCGGATGTAGTCCTCAATGGCCGCCTTGGGGTCAGCTTCAGGGGTGATGACCTGGGTCGGCGCCAGCCAGTCTTGCAGGGTTTGGGCCAGCACCGCGCAGTAAAGGTCCTGCTTGGCACCGAAGTAGTAGTGCAGATTGGCTTTGGGCAAACCTGCCACCTCGGCAATCGCGGCCATGGTGGCGCCAGCAAAACCGGCACCAGCAAACACCCGCTCGGCCGCCGCCAGAATGCGCGCCTCGTTGGCCTGGCGGATCTGGCTTTTGCCGGTTTCGTCGGTAGCAGGTGTCTCAGGGGCTGACATTACTTCGAAAAAGAGAGCTACTCACGCAGACTCTATAAGGGCTAGAAGCCGATTTGATATAAAAATTTAGCCACCTTGATGACTCCGCGCCAGCCCCGGGGCTGGCGCGGTGAGCAGCCGGCGCTGCCATGCACTTATTTAGACGACGCTTCCCACACCACGTGTGAATAAGCCGCTTTGCCCGGATCTTTTTTGATCACGGGTGAGCTGCCGGCTGCCAGCAGAACCTTGACCGTGCGTTCATATGCGGCGGGTTCCAGGTAACCGATTTTGGGGGTGCCGGCGTTGGTGATGAGTTTGGCCACGTTTTCCATCTGGCGCTTTTGAACTTTTTCAGTGGCACTGCCGGAGGCGTCTGCGGCCACCACAATCTTGGCAGCACCCGCCGGGTCTTTGACCGCGTCGTTCCAGCCCTTGAAAGTGGCCTTGAGGAACTTGCCCATGCGTGCCACAAAAGCCGGGTCTTTGAGCTTGCTCTCCAGCACATACAGGCCGTCTTCCAGCGACGCCACGCCTTCCTTTTCATAGAAGAAGGTGACCAGGTCGCTCTCTTTGACACCGGCGTCCACCACTTGCCAGTATTCGTTGTAGATCATGGTTGAAATACAGGCGGCCTGGTTTTGTAGCAGCGGGTCAACATTAAAGCCTTGTTTGAGGATCTTGATGTCGGTGTCGGTTTTCAGGCCCAGCTTGGCCATCCAGTTCAGGAACGGGTACTCGTTGCCACCGTACCAGACGCCCAGGGTCTTGCCCTTGAAGTCTTTGGGGCTGGTGACACCGCTGGCTTTTTTGCAGGTCAACATCAGGCCCGACTGGTTGAACACCTGGGCAATATTGACCAGCGGCACACCGGCTTCACGCGCGGCCAGCGCGTCTGGCATCCAGTTCACCACCACATCAGCGCCGTTACCGGCAATCACCTGTACCGGCGAAATGTCGGGGCCACCGGGTTTGATGGTCACGTCAAGACCGGCTTCTTTGTAATAACCCTTGCTTTGCGCCACATAGTAGCCAGCAAACTGCGCTTGTGGCAGCCACTTGAGCTGCACGGTGACCTTGTCGGCCGCACTGGCGCTCATGCTGGCAGTCACACCACACACGGCCAGCACGGCAGCCATCAGGCTGCTGGTGAACTTGGAAGAACGAATCATGGGAAAGCTCCTTTGGGGTTGAAAAAATTTCCTTGCGGGACAGACCGAGCGTTAGCGAGCTCTGTCCCCAACTGACTAACAAACTAGCTACCTCGCACCGACGGGTGCCAAAACGCTGCGCGCCGCTCAAACTGTACAAGAATCGCGTAAGCCACCGATCCTGTAACGGCCGCCACCACAATCGCGCTCCACACCAGCGGCATGTTCATGCGTGAGGCTTCGGTCGAAATCCGAAAACCCAGGCCAGAGGTGGGTGAGCCAAAAAACTCGGCCACGATGGCCCCGATCAACGCCAGCGTGGCATTGACCTTGAGCGCGCCAAAGATAAACGGCAGCGCCGAAGGCAACCTCAGCGCCAGCAGGGTGCGCGTGTAACTGGCGGCGTAGCTGTACATCAGCTCGCGTTCAAGTTTGCCTGAGGCCTTGAGCCCGGCCAGCGTGGACACCAGCATTGGAAAAAACGTCATCAGCACCACCACAGCGGCTTTGGACGGCCACTCAAAACCAAACCACATCACCGCAATCGGTGCCACCGCCACCAGCGGGATGGTGCTGGTCAGTGACGCCAACGGCAGCAGGCCACGCTGTAAAAACGGTTGCCGGTCAATTGCCACCGCCACGGCAAACCCAAGCCCCGAACCCAGCGCCCAACCAATCAGCACCGCTTTGAGCACGGTTTGCACAAAGTCGCCCCAAAGCACCGTGCTGTGGCTGGCGATGGCCGCCACGATCAGGCTGGGTGGCGGCAGCAACACGCGTGGCACCTCAAACGCCACCACCAGCAGTTGCCAAAAATAGACAATCCACAAGCCGAACAAAGCGGCGGTGGCCATTCCGACCGCGCGGCCACCGTCCAGCGCGGCCATCAGGCGAACGGATTGCACGGCCAGCGCGCCCAACCCGGCAGTGGCCAACCAAAACAGTGCACTGGGCGTGGTGCCTTCTGGCAATTGGCCCACGGCGGCCGGCTGCAGCATCAAAACGGCGGCAGCCACTAGGCAGGTCAGCGCGAACAACAAGGGCTTGGCGAGTTGGCGGTTCAAGACCATCTCCCTGCATGCGGGTGAGCGGGGTCGTCGTGAGGACGGGTGGTCATCTCTGCCCCCCACGGCGGCTCAGCACCAGCCGCTCGATACCGGCCACCGCCATGGTCAGCGTCAGGCCCAGCAATGCAGACATCACCAGCGCCGACCAGATTTGCACGGTGTTGCCGTAATACGAGCCGGTCAGCAGCCGCGCGCCCAGGCCGGCCACCGCGCCGGTCGGCAATTCGGCCACCATCGCGCCCACCAGTCCGGCTGCAATACCAACGCGCAAGGCCGGAAACAAAAACGGCAGCGAAGCCGGCAGCCGCAGCAGCCACAACGACTGCCACCAGTTGGCAGCGTAGGTGTGCATCATTTCGGTCTCAATACGCTGTGGCGAGCGCAGCCCCTGCACCATCGCCACCGTCACCGGAAAAAAGCACAAATACATGGCAATCACCGCCTTGGGCGCCACCCCCGAAAACCCCAGGCTGCCCAGAATCACCAGCACAATCGGTGCAATCGCCAGCACCGGCACGGTTTGCGACGCCACGATCCACGGCAACAGGGCTTTGTCGAGTGTGCGTGAATGCACGATCAGCACCGCCAGCGCCAGCCCCAGCGCAGTGCCCAGCACAAAACCCCACAGCGTGGACTCGGCCGTAACCGCCACATGAAACAGCAGGTTGCGCGGTGAATCAAGTGGCCAGTCCACCAGACTGTTCCAGAAATCAAACGCCACCTGGTGCGGCGTGGGCACCACCGGGCGCTGCATGTCCATGGTGGCGGCCACCAGTTGCTGCCAGGTCCAGGGCGTATCAGTCGGCAGCACCCGCTCAATCGCCCCGGCGGCGTTCATCCAGATGGCACCCAGGTACCAGAGCACCAGTGCCCCCAGCAGCATGGTGGCCACGGGCACACCGTCGCGCCCGATGCGCTGCCAGACATTTAGCGGGGCAGGCTTAGTCGCGGTGGCCATCAGCGAGCGCCTCGCGCACTTCATGCGCCACCTGAATGAAGGCGCTGGTGTCGCGCATGGCCAGATGCCGGTCGTCGGGTAGCGGTGACTCAATCACTTTGACAATGCGCCCGGGCCGCGGTGACATGATGACGATCTTGGTGGACAGGTAGACCGCCTCGGCAATGGAATGGGTGACAAACACCACGGTACGGCGCTCTTTTTGCCAGAGTTGCTGAAGCTGTTCATTCAAGCGGTCGCGGGTGATTTCATCCAACGCGCCAAACGGCTCGTCCATCATCAAGATCTTGGGCTCAAACGACAGGGCACGGGCAATCGACACCCGTTGCTGCATGCCACCCGAGAGCTGCCAGGGGTATTTGCCCTCAAAACCGGTCAGGCCCACCCGCTCCAGGTGCTCCTGGGCGATGGCTTTGGCATCGGATTTGGGGCGCCCCTGAATCTGCAGCGGCAACGTGACATTGGCTAAAACAGTGCGCCACGGGAACAAGGCCGGGGCTTGAAACACATAACCATAAGCGCGCGCCAGCCGTGCCTCATGGGGGGTTACCCCGTTGACCAGCACCTGGCCGGCGCTGATCTGCTCCAGGTCGGCAATCACTCGCACCAGCGTAGTCTTGCCACAACCCGAGGGGCCGATGAGGGAGACAAACTCACCTTCATGGATCGTCAGGTCAATGTTCTCCAGCGCATGCACCGGCGTGTCAGCGGTTTGGTACACCACGCTGGCGTTGCGAATGTCCACAGCCAGACGTCCCCCTGCGGGTGGGACCAACTTGGACAGAATGGGCGAATCTTCAGGGTGGTTCATGGGTACAAAAAAAGGACGAGTTGCACCAAAATGTAGCTTTGCCGACAAGAAACTAACCAGTTGGTCAACTAATTCTAGGGGTTGAAGCGAGTTTCATGCCAATTTGCCGGCCTGATCGGGGGTTAACCATGAGGCAGCAGTCAGTCACAATGCCCCACTTTCGATTCTTCATGACATGCCGCCATGTTCCTGTTTTCGCCCCAACTGCGCGCACGCACCGGTTCCATGCTGGTGCTGCTGCAGTTCGGGCTCTTGACGGCGCTAGGCGTTTTGGCGCTGCCGCTGGTGTTGCAAGGCCAGGTCGCGCCGGTCAGCTGGGTGCTGCTGGCACTGTCAGGCTTGCTGGGAGGCTGGACCTTGCTGCATAACCGGCTGGGTAATTTCAATATTCACCCAGAGCCCAAGGCCCACGGCGTGCTCGTCACCAGTGGCCCCTACCGGTTGATGCGCCACCCGATGTACAGCACCGTGTTGCTGGGCGCGGCTGCTTTGGCCAGCGTGCCGCATCATTGGCCGGGCTGGTTGTTGTGGCTGGCACTGCTGGGCGCCTTGCTGGCCAAGTCCATGCTTGAAGAACACTGGCTGCGCGAGCATCATCCGCAGTACGCTGGGTACTGCGCGCGCTGCAAACGCTTTGTGCCCTGGGTTTTTTAGGGTTCGTCCGGAAATAAGTTGTGCAATTGGCCGTTGGATTTGGGATGCAGAGCTAGGCGCAAAGCGCGCCGTTTGGCACCGCTAAACAAGCGATTTGCAACGACGCTATGCGCCCAAAGCCAGCGCGACAATGGTGCAAGTTATTCACGGACGAGCCCTTAGCGCAGTGCACGGTGGTAGCTGCGCAGGATCAGTGACGACAGCTTGAGCGGGGCGTTGCGCAGTGCGCTGGGCAGCCATTGCGGCGAATTCAGCGAAACACGTGTGGCCCAACGGGTGTACGGCCGCAGCCAGCTGGTTTTTTCTACAAAATGACGACTGTCCATAGGTTCTTTTTCCATGTTGAGGGCGCTGATTTTGGCCGCTGGCCAGCCATGCTGCTGATACCACACAAACCACCAGGCTATTTTGCTATATAAAACAGAGCTTTCAGCGCAATAACAGCATGGGCTGCAGGCATATTTGTTAAAAAAACCAGTAGCTTACTGTGCTGGCAAGCAAGAGTAATACTGCGCCCTCGGACTTGTGCCGAGACTGAAACGACTCAATTCTCAAAGTCATGGGGCTTTGTGGGAAGCCCATTACGGCAGCGGTGCCAACCCCAATTCCTGTAGAAAAGCGTTGTGCTTATCCTTCGCTTTGGTGATTTCTGCTTCGATAGCAATGAGTCGGCGGTGCACTTCTCCCAACTTAACCTCCTGGTCTGAAATGGCAGTACTGATGTAGCGCGATATGTTCAGGTTGAAATCGTTCTTCTCAATCTCGGCCATTCCCACCCGGCGTGAATAGCGAGCCTCTTCCTCGCGGTACTGGTAGGTCTTGATGATTTTGGCGATGTTCGCGTCTGTCAGCTGGTTCTGGCGCTTGCCTTTGACAAAGTGTTCTGCGGCGTTGATGAACAGCACGTCGTCCGGCTTTTTGCAGTTCTTGAGGACCAGAATACACACCGGAATACCGGTGGAGTAAAACAGGTTGGATGGCAGCCCAATCACCGTGTCGATGTGGCCGTCTTTCAGCAGCTTGGTGCGGATGCGCTCCTCTGCCCCGCCACGGAACAGCACCCCGTGCGGCAGGATGATGGCCATCACGCCCTCATCTTTCAGGAAGTGAAAGCCATGCAGCAAAAAGGCAAAGTCCGCCGCCGATTTCGGGGCCAGGCCATGGTTTTTAAAGCGCACGTCATCCGCCAGCGCATCAGAAGTGTCCCAGCGGTAGCTGAACGGCGGGTTCGCCACGATGGCGTCAAACGTCGGTTTTTTGGCTGGGTTCAGCTCGCGCAAGATGTCCCAGTCGTTGGTCAACGTGTCGCCGTGAAAGATTTCAAACTCCGTGTCCTTCACCCCGTGCAGCAGCATGTTCATGCGCGCCAGGTTGTAGGTGGTGATGTTCTTTTCTTGCCCGTAAATCTTGCCAATGCCATGCGAGCCCATGCGTTTGCGCACATTCAGCAGCAGTGAGCCCGAGCCGCAGGCAAAGTCCATCACGCTTTCCAAGCGCTGCTTCACACCCGTGCGGGGTTCCTGGTTGTCCAGCGTGACGATGGTGGAGAGGATGCGCTCTATCCACTCGGCATCCCGGCTGCCGCTGCGCAAGATGTCTTGGACAGTGGGTTCCAGCGCATCGATGGCCAGCTGGTGGAGTGCCTGCAGCGGGGCAATGGCTGCAGAAAGCGTATCCAGCAACTCCAGGTAAGGGGCGCAGCCCGGCGCGGTCGCCTGGGGTGATGAGCCTTGGGCGTTCACTTTGCCACTTCCTTGCTGATGCCTTGGCTCACAAATCCTCAACCCGATATTCGCTGTAGCCTTCGTAGTAGTAGCTCACGTCGATGCCCTTCATGTACAGCTCGCGGTCGTTGATTTGGTCGGTCAAGGCGCTTTGGAGCAGGTGTTTGATTTCCAGGTCTTTCACCACGCTGCGCTCCATGGCTGACAAATACTCGGCCTTGTCCACCGCATTCCAGTCAATAACGCGCTGCAATTCTTTTTTGAGCATCAAGTCCAGCCAGATGCGTGTGGCACGCCCGTTGCCCTCGCGAAACGGGTGGGCAACGTTCATTTCTACATATTTCTCAATGATTTGCTCAAAGTTTTGCTGCGGCATGGCGCTGATGTGCGCCAGCGACTGCTGCAAATACATCACCGGTGCAAACCGGAAGTTGCCTTTTGCCAAATTCACGTCACGTACTTGCCCTGCAAAGTCATACACCTCACCAAACAAATAGGCGTGGATGGTGGCCAAGCCTGCAAAGGTGCCCACTTCCACTTGGGTGATGTCTCTGCTTTCAAACAGCTGTTTGGCTTTTTGCTTGCTCAGTTTTTCTTCAACCCGGTTGAGTTCAACCTGGCTGGCAATGTGAAGTTTGTTGCCTAAGACCATGGTGTTTCCTTTGTGTCTTCAGTGGCCGCTTACTCATACGCACTCAATCCCGAAATCTCACGCCCTTGCGAACGCTTGACCAGCAGCGGCAAACTCGCCATCTGACAGCTTGACCCGGTTCAGCGCCTCAAACTTCTCGCGGAAGTTGCGCTCCAGCGCGGCCCGGTCGCGGATGTCTGGGCGGTACTCGTACTTCAGGCCCTGCAGCTTGCCGATGAAGCCGTACTCAACCTGTTCTTCCCTGATGGTGTGACTCGGTGTGTCGGATGTTTGGGCGTAAGTGAACTTGGATGAAGGCATGGGGTGACGATTGGCGTGATCGACAAACTTAGGCTGAACGGTTTAAGGATTGCTCACAATTGTGACCGCTTGGCAGGCGAAACCAATCTCCGGCGCGCATCGCCAGTGCTTGTGCTACCGCAGTCACTTAGTTTTTTCTACAAAATGACGACTGTCCATACGTTCTTTTTCCATGTTGGGGCCGCTGCCTGTTTTCAATCATGGACCGGTTGCTACGCATCGCTATGCCACAAACACTCTGGCCCGACGCGGTGTCAGCACCACCGTTTCGCCCTCGTTGAGTCCAAGATCGCGGTAGTGCTGGGCTGGCACCTGCGCCTCAATGATGTCGCCGCTGCCACTGGTGCTGGCGTCCAGCGGCAGCAGTTCAAGCCGGGCAATTGGCCCCACCACCATGGCGCGGGTCAGCTTGGCCACAATGCCACGCGGTTGATCGGCCGCGCTGGCACCGGCCACATACCGTTGCACATCCAGGTCGTGCGGGCGCACATAGGCAAAGGCCTTGCTGTCCTGCACCTCGCTGTGCTCTGGCGTGGCCAGACGCAAGCCCTGGTGGTCTTCACCAATCAGCATCTCGCCCTCATGCGCGCGGCCATGAAACAGGTTTACATCGCCTAAGAACCCATAAACAAACGGGCTGGCGGGATGGTCCCAGACATCTTGTGGCGAGCCAATCTGCTCGACCTGGCCGCTGTTCATCAGCACCACCCGGTCGGCCACCTCCAGCGCTTCTTCCTGGTCGTGGGTGACAAAAATGCTGGTCACATGCAAATCATCGTGCAGGCGACGCAGCCAGCGGCGCAACTCCTTGCGCACCTTGGCATCCAGCGCACCAAAGGGTTCATCGAGCAGCAGCACCTGCGGCTCTACAGCCAGCGCCCGGGCCAGGGCAATACGCTGGCGCTGCCCGCCCGAGAGTTGCGACGGGTAACGGTCCGCCAGCCAGTCCAACTGCACCAGATTCAGCAGATCATGCACCTTCTGCTTGATCACCGCCTCAGTAGGGCGCGTCGCCTTGGGTTTCATGCGCAGGCCAAAGGCCACGTTGTCAAGCACACTCATGTGGCGAAACAGCGCGTAATGCTGAAACACAAAGCCCACATTGCGTTCGCGCACATGTTTGTCGGTGGTGTCTGCGCCGTTGAACAGGATGTTGCCTCGATCAGCCGTCTCAAGCCCGGCAATGATGCGCAGCAGCGTGGTTTTGCCGCAGCCAGACGGTCCCAGCAGGGCAACCAGTTCACCCGACTCGATGTCCAGTGACACGTCGCGCAGCGCCTGGAAGCTGCCAAAGTCTTTGCAGACGTTACGGATTTCAATGCTCATGATGATTTTTTTAAAGTCTTAGTGCGTTAACGTATTGGGCGTTGCCAAGCCCGGAACACCGTGAAACCGGCTTTGCCGGGCCACTTGGGCTGCACCTGCAATAGGGGCATCGCGACACGCAGTGCGCGAGTGCCATGGGGTGTGCCTCATGGGACTGGTCGCTCAGGCGGCAGGCTGGCGGCGGCTTTCTGGTCCTGTTCAAACTGCCACTCGACCACCGATTTGATCAATAAAGTGAGCAGTGCCAGCAGCGCCAGCAGGGACGCCACGGCAAAAGCCGCTACAGATTGGTATTCGTTGTACAAAATCTCGACATGCAGCGGCAGCGTGTTGGTCTGCCCACGTATATGGCCTGACACCACCGACACCGCGCCAAATTCCCCCATGGCGCGGGCGTTGCACAGGATCACGCCATACACCAGCCCCCACTTGATGTTGGGCAGCGTCACATGCCAGAAAGTTTGCCAGCCGGTGGCGCCCAGCACCATGGCCGCCTGCTCCTCGTCGGTGCCTTGCGCCTGCATCAGCGGGATCAGCTCGCGGGCGATGAACGGAAAGGTGACAAAGATGGTCGCCAGAATGATGCCCGGCACGGCAAACACAATTTTGATGTCATGTTCCGCCAGCCAGGGGCCAAACCAGCCCTGCGCACCAAACATCAGCACGTAGATCAGTCCCGCCACCACCGGCGAGACTGAGAACGGCAGGTCAATCAAGGTCGTCAAAAAGGCCTTGCCCTTGAACTCATACTTGGCCACCGCCCAGGCTGCGGCCACGCCAAACACCAGGTTCAGTGGTACCGCCACCGCGGCGGTGATCAGGGTCAGCCGGATCGCGCTCCAGGCGTCAGGCTCTCTCAATGCCTCTAGCGCCGCCGGCAGTCCCTTGCGCAGGGCTTCGGTAAACACCGCGGCCAGCGGCAGCAGCAGGAACAAAAACACAAAACCCAGTGCCAGACCAATCAGCGTGCGGCGCACCCAGGTGGGTTCGGTGGTGCCGGCAGCAACCCGGCCCAGCGCTCGTGTGCTCATGATTTGCCCCCGGAGCGGCTACGCTGCCAGCTTTGCAGCGCGTTGATCACCAGCAGCAGCACAAACGAGATGCCCAGCATCACGGTGGCCACGGCGGTGGCACCGGCATAGTCATATTGCTCCAGCTTGCCAATGATGATCAGCGGGGTGATTTCCGAGACCATGGGCATGTTGCCGGCGATGAAGATCACCGAGCCGTATTCACCAACCGCTCTGGCAAAGGCCATGGCAAAGCCGGTCAGCAGGGCCGGTGCGATGGTTGGGAATATCACATACCAAAAGGTCTGAAGCCTTGAGGCACCCAGGCACGTTGCGGCCTCTTCAAGCTCTTTCTCGGCGTCTTCGAGCACCGGCTGCACCGTGCGCACCACAAAGGGCAGGCCGATGAAGATCAGCGCGATCACAATGCCGTTGCGGTTGAACGCCAGCTGAATGCCGTGTGGTTCCAGATACTGACCGATCCAGCCATTGCCGGCCAGCAGGGCTGTGAGTGAGATGCCCGCCACGGCAGTCGGCAGAGCAAAGGGCAGGTCCACCAGCGCGTCGATGATTTTCTTTCCCGGGAATTCGTAGCGCACCAGCACCCAGGCCAGCAGCAGACCGGCAAACACATTGACCAGCGCAGCCACAAACGATGCGCCAAAAGTCAGCCGATACGAAGCCAGCACGCGTGGGCTGGTCACTGCTGCGGCAAACTGGTCCCAGCTCAGGGTGAAGGTTTTGAGCAGCAGCGCTGACAGTGGGATCAGCACAATCAGGCACAGGTAAAACAGCGCGTAGCCCAGCGTCAGGTTGAAGCCGGGTAGCACTCGCCTGGGCGCGCGTTTGGGGCTTAACCCGGCCGTAGCTAGTGGGGAAGAGAGAACAGCAGGGGTCATGAATGGATGTCAGAAGTTTCAGTAGTTCACCGGTTTGGCACGCAGCGCACGCCGGGTATCCAACTCCGCGAATGTCCCCCAGCTCGGGCTTCGCCCGAGCCTCCTCCTTGATTTGGCTGCGTCAGATACCCGACGCACTCTGCTAGCTTGGTGTGCCACGCAAGGCGAATTCAAGAAAAGGTGAACCAGCGGTGTGGTGGTTTATTTGACGGTATATATTTTGTCAAACTGGCCACCGTCGTTAAAGTGCACCTTTTGCGCTTCAGACAGGGAGCCAAAGTAGTCGCTCACGGCGAACAGCTGCAGCGGTTTGAAGGTGCTGGCGTATTTGGCCAGTATCTTGGGGTTGCTCGGGCGGATGCCGTGTTTGGCGGCAATCTCCTGGGCTTCTTCCGAGTACAGATAGTCCAGGTAGGCGCGGGCCAGCTCACCCGTGCCCTTCTTGGCCACGGTGCGTTCCACCACGGCCACCGGGTTTTCGGCAATGATGCTGATGGACGGATGCACGGCATCGACCTTGCCGGCACCAAATTCACGGTCCACCGACACCACTTCAGACTCAAAGGTGATCAGCACGTCGCCAATGTTGCGCTGCAAAAAGATCGTGGTGGCATCGCGCCCACCCTTGGCCAGTACCGGCACGTTCTTAAACAGCTTGGTCACAAACTCGGCCGCCTGGGCATCGGTGCCGCCGGTTTTGCGCACATAGCCCCAGGCCGCCAGATAGGCCATGCGGCCGTTGCCACCGGTCTTGGGGTTGACCACAATCACCTTGACATCGGGCTTGACCAGGTCATTCCAGTCCTTGATGCCCTTGGGGTTGCCGTTGCGGGTCAGAAACAGCATGGTGGAAGTGGTGGGCGCGGCGCTGTGGGGGAATTTTTTGGCCCAGTCCTTGGCCACCAGGCCGCCATTGGCCAGAAACTCAACATCGGTGGTGGTGTTCATGGTGACCACATCGGCGTCGAGTCCGTCATTGACAGCGCGTGCCTGCGCGCTGGAGCCGCCATGGGCCTGATCGATCTTGACGTCTTTGCCGGTGGACTTTTTGTAGTGGGCGGCAAACGCAGTGTTGTAGTCTTTGTAAAACTCACGCGAGACGTCGTAGGAGGCGTTGAGCAAGGTGGTTTGGGCTGCTACCAATTGAGTAGCTGTTAGCGCAATACTGGCGAGGGCTAGAGTGGTTTTTTGTTTGAAATTCATGTGCGTTTCCAAGGCTCTTTTGATTCAGATGCACCATTGTCAAAAGAAAGCCTTAGAACACAAAATACCGTTTTGTCGTTAGCTAATAACAAAATGGTTCTATAGAAATCGAGTACACCCACACCGCGTAACGACAGACCGCCGCGCAACCACACTCATGGCGCAGCAGCAGGCGCAGGCGCGATTGGCAAACCGGATGCATCAAACAGCCCTTCGAACAGGACGGAGCTTAAATACCGCTCGCCCGAGTCGGGCAGGATCACCACAATGGTTTTGCCGGCGTTTTCAGGGCGCTTGGCTAGCCGCACCGCCACCGCCGTGGCCGCGCCGCATGAAATGCCTGCCAGAATGCCTTCCTCTCGCGCCAGACGACGGGCAAAAGCCACCGCTTCTTCATTGCTGACCTGCTCGATGTCATCGACCAAAGACAGGTCCAGCACATCGGGCACAAAACCGGCGCCAATGCCCTGAATTTTGTGCGGTGCTGGTTTGATTTCCTCACCCGCGCGCGCTTGTGTCAGCACGGGGCTGGTGATTGGCTCCACTGCGACCGAGGTGATGGCCTTGCCCTGCGTGTTCTTGATGTAGCGCGAGATGCCGGTGATGGTGCCACCGGTACCGACACCCGACACCAGAATGTCAATGGTGCCGTCGGTGTCCTGCCAGATCTCGGGGCCAGTGGTGGCTTCATGAATGGCTGGATTCGCCGGGTTTTTGAATTGTTGCAGCAGCACATATTTAGGGTCACTGGCGGCAATTTCTTCAGCCCTGGCAATGGCCCCTTTCATGCCTTTGGTGCCCTCGGTCAGCACCAGCCGTGCACCGTAGGCCAGCAGCAGTTTGCGCCGCTCAACACTCATGGTGTCAGGCATGGTCAGGGTGATCGGTATGCCGCGTGCAGCGGCTACAAACGCCAGCGCAATGCCGGTATTGCCGCTGGTGGGCTCGACAATTTCTTTGCCAGGGCCTAGCAGGCCACGTTTTTCGGCGTCCCACACCATGGCGGCTCCAATACGGCATTTGACAGAGTAAGCGGGGTTGCGACCTTCGATTTTGGCCAGCACAGTGGCACCTGCGCCGTCGCTGACGCGGTTAAGTTTGACCAGTGGTGTATGGCCGATTGAAAGGGAGTTGTCTGCGTAAAAAAGTGCCATGGTGAAAGTCCTTTAGTTATCTGGGGAGTGCTTGAGATTCAGCGTGCCAAATCTGATCTGATCGGTCGTGGGCAACGAATTGAACTTTACAGTTTGCCGAACCAATCTCAAACGATTGATTTTTCAGTTCGATATATCCAGCGGCTATAAAGCCCTGCATTTTGAAGTTATCCAGTTGTCAACCATTGAGCGCTTGCGTCACCACAACCTGGTTCAGAGTCGGGACAAACATTTCGATGAAGGCAAAGGCGTACTTGGGTAGCCACTGCCCTTTGCGCAACCCCAGGCGTGTGACGTTGATCTGAAACAGATGACCGGCATCGAGGATGCGTAACTGACGGTCGCGGTCGGGGTCCACAGCAATCGACGCCACGATGCCCACGCCCATTTCAAGCTCGACATAGGTCTTGATCACATCGGCGTCCATCGCCGTCATGACCACCTCGTAAGGCAAACCCGCACTGGCAAAGGCATCGTCAATATGCGAACGCCCGGTATAACCCAGCTCGTAGGTGATCAGCGGATAGGCCGCCAGGTCCTTCAGGGTCACGGGGCGGTCTAGCGCCAACAGCGGATGGTCAGGTGGCACAACAATGCTGTGCGTCCAGCGATAACAAGGCAGTGTGGCCAGCGCTTCGTAGCTGGCCAGGGCCTCGGTGGCGACCGCAATATCGGCTTCGCCACACAGCAGCATTTCGGCCAATTGTTTGGGAGACCCCTGATGCAAGTGCAATGACACACGCGGGTAGCGCTGGCGAAACTCCTTGACCACCTGCGGCAATGCGTAGCGCGCCTGTGAATGGGTTGCTGCGATCGACAGTTTGCCATCCTCACGACCCTGGAGTTCATGGCTGGCACGTTTGATGTTGTCTGCTTCTTGCAGCAAGCGATTGACGTAGGGCAGCAGCGCAGCACCTGGCGGGGTCAGTCCGGTCAGGCGTTTGCCGGCGCGCGAAAAAATTTCAATGCCCAACTCCTCTTCTAGTTCGCGCACCTGCCGGCTCACCCCGGGTTGCGAGGTGTGCAGTGTGGCGGCCACATCCGTCAGGTTGAAGCCACAGCGCACGGCCTCACGGATATATCGAAGTTGCTGGAAGTTCATGTGTGTTTCATTTGATCGTGCACCTGGCTTGGTCGCTCAGCCCTCAGACTGATGACTGCAAACACTCGCAAATAACCACGCAGTCAGGAACACTTGGACGACTGTAAGGGAGATGGATCAAAACTCAAAAGATCGAATTTTCAGTTCTATATGCCAAAAACGTCTAAGAGCGCCCTGAGGCAGGCGAGAGGGTGCTGACCCTTGCAACTGCTTTCACGTCAGGCTCAAACCTGAACCTGTGCCAGCGCCTGCGCCAAGTCAGCCAGCAAGTCGTGAATGTGCTCAATGCCGATAGACAGGCGCACGGCATCTTCAGAGACACCGGCTTTCACCAGTTCTTCAGGCGACAACTGTCGATGTGTGGTTGATGCCGGGTGCGTTGCGAGCGATTTGGCATCACCAATATTGACCAGCCGGGTAAAAAGCTTGAGCGCATCCAGAAAAGCCGCTCCCGCTTTGCGCCCCTCACCGGGGGCTGACTTGACGCCAAAGGTCAGCAAACCAGAACCTTTTCCGCCAAGGTATTTTTGCGCCAGGGTGTGATCCGGGTGATCGCTGAGCCCCACATAGTTGACCCATGACACCTGCCCCTGCTGTTGCAAAAACTTCGCCACCGCCAGCGTGTTGTCGTTGATCCGGTCCATGCGCAGCGCCAGGGTTTCGATGCCTTGCATAATCAGGAACGCGTTGAACGGTGAAATGGCGGTACCGTTGTTGCGCAGCGGCACCACTCGGGCACGCCCAATGTAGGCCGCCGGGCCCAGGGCTTCGGTATAGATCACACCGTGGTAGCTTTGATCGGGTTCGTTCAGGCGTTTGAAGCACACCTTGTGCTGCGCCCACGGAAACTTGCCCGAATCAACTATCGCGCCCCCGATGCTGGTGCCGTGCCCGCCCAGGTACTTGGTGAGTGAATGCACCACGATGTCGGCCCCATGCTCAAACGGGCGCAGCAGGTAAGGCGTGGCCACTGTGTTGTCCACAATCAGCGGCACACCGTGACGGTGGGCGATTTCGGCAATGGCCGCAATGTCCACCACCGTGCCCTGTGGGTTGCTCAGGGACTCCACATAAACGGCTTTGGTCTTGTCGTCAATCAGCGGCTCGAAACTGGCCGGGTTGCGCGGGTCGGCAAAACGCGTGGTGATGCCAGAGAGCGGCAAGGTATGGGCCAGCAGGTTGTAGGTGCCGCCATACAGCGCAGTTGAAGCCACGATGTTGTCGCCGGTTTCGGCAATCGTCTGGATCGCGTAGGTGACCGCCGCCTGTCCCGAGGCCAATGCCAGTGCGGCAATGCCGCCCTCCAGGGCCGCCACGCGCTGCTCCAGCACGTCTTGCGTCGGGTTCATGATGCGGGTGTAAATGTTTCCCGGCACCTTCAGGTCAAACAGGTCAGCCCCGTGCTGGGCGTTGTCAAAGGCGTAAGCCGCAGTTTGGTAAATCGGAACCGCAACGGCCTTGGTAGTCGGGTCCGGCGAGTAACCGGCGTGAACGGATTGGGTTTCAAATTTCCAGGATGCGGACATGGGGAACTCCTTCAGTGGGGTGAATTAAAGAAAGGGATGCTGCTGCGTTACTATATAAAACATAGCTACTGACGTTTGCTGCGTAAGCGCTCCAGCCAAAAAGGTCGTTAAAACCCGGCCAGCACCGCCCCCTTGAACTCGGTCTGAATGAACTTGCGAATTTTCTCGGACTGGTAAGCCTTGACCAGTTTGGCCACCCAGGGCTTGTCCTGCTCACGCACGGCGATCAGATTGACATAAGGGCTCTTGGCGGCTTCCTGGGCGATTGCGTCGCGCGCGGGGTTCAGGCCGGCTGACAAGGCGTAGTTGGTGTTGACGGCCGAGGCATCCAGATCGTCCAGCGAGCGCGGTAACTGCGCAGCATCCAGTTCAACAAACTTCAGCTTCTTCGGGTTGTCGATCACATCCAGCGGTGTGGCCTTCAGGCCAGCTTCAGGTTTGAGTTTGATCAGACCCTTGTCCTGCAACACCAGCAGCACCCGCCCGCCGTTGGTCGGGTCATTGGGAATGCCAAACTTGGCACCTTCCTTTAAATGGGTTGATGACCTGCACGCCACAAGCCAAAAAATCTTGCGCATTGCGGGTGGCAATCACCAGGCCATGCTCTTGCGCAGTCGCTGCGATCAACATGTCCAGGGTGCTGCGGATGATGCCCTGGGCCTGGAACTGACCCCGCAGAATGCCGGCAGGCTGGCGCGGGTCCAGGCCGGCTGGCGGTCCTCGGTGGCAGCACCGGGCGTTGCCAGCCCGACCTCGTCATCGGGCGCATAGGTTTCGCGCAATTGAATAAGCTGGCTCTAAAAAGTGTCGGCTGCGGGCTTGATGGCTGCCTGGCATTGCTCGAAATAGTCAGCCGACGCCAGCACCGCCACGGGCGGGTTGCGCTTGGCTTTGACTTGTGGCACCTGCTGCGCGGCGGCGATCCAGGCAGACAAGATCACACCCACACCGCTGGCGCTGATTGATCGCCTTGCCGCCACTCAGGTGCAGGTGGGGGCAGGGTCTATTCATTCGCCGCAAATCGCAATCTGGTGCTCCTGCATCATTTTTCTTTCAGGCCATGTGCCTGAATTTCCAACCGTGCTGAAAGCAGTCCATTCAGTGCATGCCTGACCGCGCCAGCTGAATGACCCTGACTGAGAAAGACAAGTTGGTTAGCTACTAAAAAGCTAGCTGTATGCGCTTTATGAATAAGGGCTGGAGGGTGATTTTTCATTCATTTCGGCGCAGTGATGCGCCAAAATCAAAGACGCCTCGGTGGTGAACGCATGTTGTAGCAGCATCGTCTGGAGCTCAGCCAACGCCACCCGCCTGAACTGTTGCACCTCGCCGTCTTGATTGACCGGCACCACCCCGGCGGGCAGCTGTGCGGTAAACCAGTCGATGCGCTCCACCACATATTCCAGCGCGTTGTCGGGTGCATTGGGGCAGCGCATGGTGAACTGCCCCACCCAGCGCAAGTCATGCAGTTGTGGCGGTTCCAGCCCGGCTTCCTCCAGAGTCTCACGCTGCAAGGCCGACGCCAGCGTGTCAGCGGCCGACACCATGCCACCCATCAGCGTGTCCCAGCGGCCAGCATCGGTCTTTTTGGCCAGGGCGCGCTGTTGTATCCACACCTGCTGGTGTGCGCTTGTGCCGTTCAAATGCACGCCGTGTGTGGCAATGCCCAGCGCCCGCACCGCGCCACGCTCGACCGTGGCCAGCTGCTGCCCGCTGGCATTGCGCACGGCCAGCAGTTCATCGCGCCACAAGCGCGCCACCTGGGCGTAGTCCTGGGTGCGCATGGCCTGGGCCAGCTCGGCCAGCACGGCATTGGGTTGGCTGGTGATTGTCCAGCCGGGCATTTCGTCAGACCCTGCGGCTTGGGTCTGCACGATGCCAGCCATTTGCGTCTGTGCCAGCAGTGCGGCAAATGCCGCTGGCTCGACCGATCCAATAGCGTGTGCGTCGCAATACAGCGTAGCTCTTGGTGAAAGCGGGGGCTGGTTGACGTTGGCCTGCAACTGGACAAACCAGGGCGAGTGCACGAGATTCATGGTTTGATTTTCACGGCATTCACTGGGGTCCCAGTCTCAAGGGACGCAGAAATTGCAAATGGGATGTTTGTGATTTCCGCGTCCCCAACATGCACACCACGCAGGCAGGTCTGAAACGCCCGCGTGACCCGGTCGCTATGGGGCGACGCGCGCACGATGCCAATAAAAGCTGCAGCGGTGCGCTATGTGCCAGACAGATGCCGCGTCACTGACTCAGGGTGCCACTTTCACTTTTTGGCGGTCATGCTTTTGCCTGTAGATGGCTCTGCTGTCTCGATTGGCCTCCGCGTTCAGCCGCACACGCTCTTTTTTGGTGACCACACCGTCCGACTTGGCAGCTGCCTCTTGAGCAGCGAGCTTGTCTTCCCGCGCCTGGAGGCGCCTGGCTTCCCGTTTGTTCAATTGACCGGAGGCCACGCCCTGGTCAATACGCTGCTGCTGGTTCGCCTGCTTTTGATCAAGCACCGGTGTCACTGGTGCGTTGGCCTGCGCAAAGACAGCGCTACTGACCACCAGTGCCAGCGCGGAAATCAAACCCTTAAATTTCATATCGTGCTCCTGAACAATTGATAGAGTGGAAAATCCACGTCAATGTAACGACTCCAGGCCTGGTTGTGATGACAGGTTTACCCGTAAAGTTGTGTAAAACTGATGGCGATTGACACCCGGTCACACTGTGCTCGCCGTGGACTTGAACCACAATTTGATCAACTGACACTCAGCCGGGGTGATATTGCAAGCAAAGACCGCCCCACCCGCGCCCGAACCCGATGTAGCCTGTGCCTGCGATGGCGATATTCATGACATGGCAATTTGTTGATAGCCGCATCGGCCGCAACCGCAAGCCATTTCATCGCGCGCAAAATTGGTCTTTGATATGCACCGCAATACAGCGCAGCTCTGGGCGCAAGCGGGGGCTGGTTAACACTGGCCTGCAGCTGGGTAAGCCAGGGAATCTGGAGGAGATTCACGGCTTGATTGTCAGGTCATTCGCCAAGGGCCTCAGGCAAAACATGCGCATCACGCAAACAGGCCTGAAACGCCCGCGTGACCCGGGCGCTATGGGGCGATGCGCGCACGATGCTGAAAAAACTGCAGCGGTAACTGAACACCTGCGCTTGCAAGGCACGCATGCGGCCCTGACGCACAAAACTCTCGGCGTAGTGGTCGGGCAAAAAGCCCAGAAACTGGCCCGACAGGATCAGCGTGGCAATCGATTCCTGGTCGTAGCCGGTGGCCTGGCGCACCAGCCGCACTTGCTGCGCCAGCTCCATATTGGGCGAGTGATAACCTAGCCCTGCAAATCGGTGCTGCTGCAGCGCGGCCCAGTCGGCGGGTTCCTGCGCCGGAATAGCGTCGAACAGCGGGTGCGCGGGGGCGCAGTACAGGTACATGGTCTCGTCAAACAAGTGGTCATAAGCCAGTGCGTCGGCGCTGCGGTGGCCGGGGATGATGCCGACCTGAAACTGCCCGTCGAGCACGCCGCGCTCGATCACGTTCAGCGGTGCCACATGCAAATGCAGGCTGACCGCCGGGGCCTGCGCCTGAAACCGCGCAATCGCCTCGCCAATATGGGCTTGCGGGTTGCTGGCGGTTTTGTCAAATACGCCCAGGTGCAGCTCACCCCCCATGCGCTGATGAATCTCGTCCACCCGGCTGCGGAATTCGTCCACGCCAGCCAGCAGCCGCAGGGTTTCGGCATAAATCTGCTCGCCCTCCGGCGTCAGCGCAAAGCCGGCCCGGCCCCGTCGGCACAGGGTCAGGCTCAGGCGGGTTTCCAGGTCCTTGATATGTCGGCTGACCGTGCTGGTACCAATGTTGAGTTCGAGTTCGGCTGCTGCCATGCCACCGCAGTCCACCACGGTTTTGAACACCCGTAGCAGG
Organism: Candidatus Rhodoferax mariagerensis; assembly: GCA_016719055.1. Taxonomy (GTDB): domain Bacteria; phylum Pseudomonadota; class Gammaproteobacteria; order Burkholderiales; family Burkholderiaceae_C; genus Rhodoferax; species Rhodoferax mariagerensis. The sequence continues at coordinate 67,023 of JADKAW010000052.1, forward strand.
CGGATGTCCATGTCGCTCAACTGGCCCAGGGCAGCACGGGTTTTTACTTGCATAGATCAGCAACCAAGCATTGATAGTTAAGCAATCATAAGAGTATTGACACCCCGCACAATCGCGGTTTCGCCATTTCCGCTCAACCGGGCACCGCTGCGCCCACTGGAGACCACCCATGAACCTGACCGACGCCAAAGTACTCGCCCAACCCAGAACCGACGCCGCCTGGCTCGACGCGCACTGGATGCCCTTTACCGGCAACCGCAACTTCAAGGCGAATCCGCGCATGATGGCCAGCGCCGAAGGCTGTTATTACACTGATATCGATGGCCGCAAGATTTTTGACGGCCTCTCGGGCTTGTGGTGCTGCGGCCTGGGCCATGGCCGTGCCGAGATTGTCGAGGCGGCACGCCATCAACTCGCCACGCTCGACTATTCACCGGCCTTCCAGTTTGGCCACCCGCTGTCGTTTGCGCTGGCCAACAAGATCAAGGAATTGACCCCTACCGGGCTGGACTACGTGTTTTTTACCGGATCGGGCTCGGAGTCGGCCGACACCTCGCTCAAAATGGCGCGAGCCTACTGGCGTGCCAAAGGCCAGGGCACCAAAACCCGCCTGATTGGCCGCGAAAAGGGTTACCACGGTGTCAACTATGGCGGCATTTCGGTCGGCGGCATGGTGGGCAACCGCAAAACCTTTGGTCAGGGCATTGAGGCCGACCACCTGCCGCACACCCAGTTGCCCGGCAACACCTTTGTCCGTGGCATGCCCGAGACCGGCGCTGAGCTGGCCGACGACCTGCTGCGCCTGATCACGCTGCACGACGCCAGCAATATCGCCGCGGTGATTGTCGAGCCCATGTCGGGCTCGGCCGGCGTCATCATCCCGCCCAAAGGTTACCTGCAGCGCCTGCGCGACATCTGCACCGCCCACAACATCCTGCTGATTTTTGACGAGGTCATCACCGGTTTTGGCCGCATGGGGGCCTACAGCGGGGCCGAGGCCTTTGGCGTGACCCCTGACATCATGAACTGCGCCAAACAGATCACCAACGGTGCCCAACCCCTGGGCGCGGTGCTGGCCAGCAAGGAAATTTACGACACCTTCATGGCGCAAGGCGGACCCGACTACATGCTCGAATTTGCCCACGGCTACACCTATTCAGCCCACCCGGTGCCCTGCGCCGTGGGTCTGGCCACGCTGGACATTCTGGTGCGCGAGAACATGGTGGACAAAGTCAAGGCCCTGGCACCGATTTTTGAGAACGCCGTGCATTCGCTCAAAGGCGCCAAACATGTGGCCGACATCCGCAACTACGGCCTGGCCGCCGGTTTTACCGTTGCTGCACTGCCCGGCGAGCCGGCCAAACGACCCTATGAGATTGCCATGGCGATGCTGAAAAAAGGCTTTTATGTGCGTTACGGCGGTGACACCATTCAACTGGCGCCGCCGTTTATCAGCACGCCTGAGCAGATCGACAGTCTGGTCAACGCGCTGGGCGAGAGTTTCAACGCCACCGCCTGAGTTGCTACCTGCCATCATATTTATAGCTGCCAGCGCTTATTTAATAAGGGCTAGCATGCATTTTTGCATCAAACACTCGGACTCACCATGACCAGCCCATTACCTACCATTCCTCACCTGATCGGCGGCCAGCGCGTGGCCGGTGGCAACCGCAGCGCTGATGTGTTCAACCCCGCCACCGGCCTGGCTGAAAAGCGCGTGTTGCTGGCCGATAAACTCACGGTGGAGGCAGCGATTGCCAACGCCCAAGCGGCCTACCCGGCCTGGCGCAACACACCGCCGCTCAAGCGCGCCCGCGTCATGAGCCAACTGAAAGTGCTGCTGGAGCAACATGCCGACGAGCTGTGCGCGCTGGTCACTGCTGAGCACGGCAAGGTGCTGGCCGATTCATCAGGTGAATTGCAGCGTGGCATTGAAAACGTCGAATACGCGTCTTACGCGCCCGAACTACTCAAGGGTGAGCACAGCAAAAACGTCGGCCCGGGCATGGATTCATGGAGCGAATTCCAGGCGTTGGGCGTCACCGCTGGCATCACCCCGTTTAACTTCCCCGTGATGGTGCCGCTGTGGATGTGGCCAATGGCAGTGGCCTGTGGCAACACCTTTATTTTGAAACCGTCCGAGCGCGACCCCAGCAGCGCCTTGCGTGTGGCTGAGCTGGCGCTGCAGGCTGGCCTGCCACCGGGCGTGCTCAATGTGGTGCATGGCGACAAAGAGGCGGTGGACACGCTGCTGACCGACCCGAGCGTTAAGGCCATCAGTTTTGTTGGCTCCACGCCAATTGCCGAATACATCTACGCGACCGGTTGCGCCCATGGCAAACGTGTGCAGGCGCTGGGTGGTGCAAAGAACCATGCCGTGGTGATGCCCGACGCCGACATCCCCAACGCCGTCAGCGCCGTTGATGGGTGCGGCCTATGGCTCGTGTGGTGAACGCTGCATGGCGATTCCGCTGGTGGTGGCGGTAGGCGATGCCACCGCTGATGCAGTGGTGGCCGGCCTGAAGGTCGAGATTGCCAAGATGAAGGTCGGCCCAGGTACCGAATCCAGCTGCGACATGGGACCGCTGGTGACCAAGGCGCACTTTGAGAAGGTCAAGGGCTACGTGGACCAAGGCGTGAAAGAAGGTGCCACGCTGGTGGTGGATGGCCGTGGCGTCAAGGTCGAAGGCCATGAGGGCGGCTATTTTTTGGGCGCCTGCCTGTTTGACAATGTCAAACCCGGTATGGTGACCTACAAGGAAGAGATTTTTGGTCCGGTGCTGGGGGTGGTGCGGGTCAAGACGCTGCAGGAAGCCATGGACATGATCGACGCCCACGAGTATGGCAATGGCACCTGCATCTTCACCCGCGACGGCGAAGCGGCACGCTACTTCACCGACAACATTCTGGTCGGCATGGTCGGTGTGAACGTGCCGCTGCCGGTGCCGGTGGCGTATCACTCGTTTGGCGGCTGGAAACGCAGCCTGTTTGGCGATTTGCACGGCTATGGGCCGGATGCCGTGCGCTTTTATACCAAGCGCAAAACCATCACCCAGCGCTGGCCAAGTGCCGGCGTGCGGGAAGGGGCGGTGTTCAGCTTCCCCAGCAGCCGATAACGCTGCTCAGGGCGCAAGCCATAGCGTTTGGGGCGTCCAGCCCATGTCGTCAGCAAAGGTCTGGGCCAGCCGCTGGTAACCGGGCACGGTGAAGTGGATCAGGTCATGGGCCATCAGCGCGGGACGCTGACGCGCCCAGGCATAACTGCTGGCCTTGCCGCCCATGGCCTGCATCATGCTCCAGGTCTGGCAGCCCAGCTCAGTGCCCACGGTGTGCTGAATGCGCGTGATCTGGGTGTGGATGCTTGAATACTTCAGCAGGTTGACGGCCGGTTTGGGCTTCTTGGCAGTGGTTTTGGCCGGGCGTTGACGCGGCACCAGCAGGCCCCGGTCACCTGGCCCGATCAACATGCAGGCCACTTGCGGGAACACTTGGCGCAGCTGGGTCACGCTCTGGCGCAGGGTTTGGGTGTAGGCCGCTGCGTCAAACGGTTTTTCATTGCCCTCGTTGGTACCATACGCCAAGGCCACCAACTGGTAGGGCGGCGCATCGGCAAACCACCTGCGCAGGTAGTCCAGATTGGCGTATTGCCAGCCCCTGACGGTGGCTCCGGGCAGCGCAAACAAGTCCAGTTGCAGGCGCGCCGATGACGCCACCGGCAACGCCAGGCCGTGGCTGCGCAAGCTGCCCGCCAGCAGCCGCAGATGCAAGGTCGACAGCGGTGCATCGGCTTGCAGATCAAGCGCCGCCGGGCCTGCGCTGCCGTCGAGCTGCAGTTCCTGCTCGGCGCTGCCGTCCACCCGGATGGCAATCCGGATCGGGCTGTCGGTCTGCTGAAACAAAAACCGCAGGCTGTGATGCACTGGCATGCGCTGGGCGTTGCGCAGGTCCCACGCCAGGCTGGCATCTGCCTTGCTGGCAAACTGGTTGACCAATGCCGGCCCAGGTGCCTGTGCAGCGGCTGGCACGGCATGGGCCGATTCATGGCGCCATTCAGCGGAAGCACAGGCTTTGCGCACCGGCAAACGCACGCCGGCTCGGGTCAGGGTGGCGCCGACGAACGCACTGTGAACCTGGTCGGGCTCCAGCCCGGCGCGGCGGCCCAGTTCCTGGGTAAAAAAACCGGCGGCAAGGTGACTGTCGCCCCAGAATGCGACTCGAAACGTCTGGTTGGCGGCTACCGCTGACCAGGCAGGCAAGCTTTGCTTGGATGCTGGCGACACCATGCCTGGTAAATCGGCCTCAGCCAGCGCTTGCAGCACCTCTTGGGGTTCAGGAATTCCCAGCGGGCCCTCTGGCGCATCTGCCTGGGGGCTTGGCTTTGGTTTTTTGGGTTTGGCAGGCGTTGTCGGGCAGATCAGGTCGGGGGCGTTGGCTAGTGCCTGCACGCTCAGCTGTCGGGTGTTCAATCCGCCGGCGTGTGTGGGGGACAAAGCACTGCCCAACAGCACCAGCAGTCCGCTCAAGTTAAGCAAGTACGTGAATCTCATGGAGTCTCCTTCAGGGGCGGCAACGCATCGTTGGATGGGGTAAGGGCTGGCGTGGCTTCTTGTGCTGGTTCTGCTGTGTCGTGCTTGATTGCCGGTGACTCTGGGGCAGAAGCAGGCTGTGATGCAGGCGCAAACGGTGGTGCGGGCACCGAAGCGCTGGCTGATGGCGGGGCGGATGCGCTGGCAGTGGCCTCATTGGGCCGGGCCAGCACCGGTGGGTGCAGATGCGGGCGGTTGGGCGGAAGCTCTAGCGGAATAATGCCCAGATGGCTGGCGATGCCGCGGATGAAGGCTGTGATGCCGTCGCTTGAGAGATGAATCCCATCCTGTACAAAATAATGCCGGTTGCCTTGCGCTGCGGCATGCCAGTCCATGAGCCGCACGTTGCTGAACTCGGGGGCAATTTGTGCAAGGATCTGGTTATTGGCATCACTCCAGCGGCGATCGGCAAAGTTGTTGATCAGCACCACCTGTTGCGCGTCCTGTAGCAGGGTGAGCAAGCGCCGCAAATCGGACTTCAGGATGTAGCCATTGGTGCCAAGGTGTACCACAGCGTGTTTGAGATCGGGTTTTTGTTCCAGATAGCGCTGAACCAGCGTGACGGTTTGGCGCATCTGGCGGCCCACCTGGGCATCCACTGTGGCACCAGGCAGGCTGCGCAACATTCGGTGGCGCGCCCCCAGCATCACCGAGTCGCCAATCGCCAGCAAGTCAGAGTCTGCCGCCATCACCGGCTCTGCCGTCGGTAAAGCGCTGGCATCTAGCTGGTGGTCGGCCAATTCCGTAACGCCTGGGGTTGAGGCGGCCCCGACGCTGCTCGCTGCGTTGACCGGTGGCGTCGTGCTCTGGCACGGAAACCCATCCACCACAAACAGCCCGCCGGCCAGCAGCGCACCCAGCATTGCATAACCGGCAGCGCGCTGCTTGACTGGTGGCCATTGCCGCGTGGTAAAGGTCAGTGCGCCCTCAACCCAGCGGTAGGAGATCTCTGCCGCCAGGGCGCTCCATAGCAGACACTGCGCCACCATCTCCAAATCGGGCGTGCTGTCCCCTTTCAGGTAAATGAACACCGGCCAATGCCACAGGTAAATGGAGTACGAGCGGGTGCCCAGCCACTGCACCATTGCCCCGGCAAGCCGCCATAACCAGGCTGAGCGCTGGCCCAGCCCCAGGTCGGCGCAGCACGCCAGCAGCATCACACTGGCCAGCGCCGTCAGCAAAAAACCACCCTGGTACAGCAGCGGCTGGGCTTCGTTGCCGAACCACATCAGCCCAACCAGCATCACCACGGCCGTGCTGCCCAGTGCCAGTCGCAGTCGCCAGGGCAATGCTCGGGTGATCAGCGCCACCGGGTGCAAAGGGCTCCACAGGCAAGCCATTGCCGAGCCAAGGAACAAGCCCACGCTGTGGCTGTCGGCACCCAGATAGGCGCGACTGGGTTGGTCTGGGTGCAGGGCAAACAACTCGCCCATCCAGGCGCTGCTGGCCAGCGCCAGCAGCAGGCTCGTCAACAACACCGCGCGCACGCCCCACAGCCGCAGCAGCCCGAGCAGCAGCCAGGGCCACAGCAGGTAAAACTGCATCTCCACACCCAGCGACCACAGGTGGCGCAGCAGCGGCGGGTTGCCAAAGTTTTCAAAATACGACTGCGCCGAACAGATCTGCCACCAGTTGGCCAGGTAGGCTGCGGCCCAGGGCAGGTCGGCCAGCAGGCGCCGCGCAGCGCCCGGCATCAGCAGCGGCACCAAGGCGTAGGTCAGCAACAACAGCGCCGCCACCGCGGGCATCAGCCGCACAAAACGGCGCCAGAAATAACGCCCGATGTCCACTTGCCCGTGCTTGAAAAACTCGCGCAGCAGCAGTGAGGTGATCAAAAAACCCGACAGGTTAAAGAACACATCCACGCCCAGAAAGCCGGCGTTGAACAGCCCGGGCACGTTCAGGTGGTAGGCCAGCACGGCAGCAATGGCCAGTGCCCGCACCGCGTCCAGGCCGGGCAGGCGGGCGGCATCGGGGTTGGCACCGGGCGCTGGTGCCTGTGTGGTGGGCAAGGCTGAATCAGTCACTTGTCGCCCAGGGGTGTCAGGGTTTGTTGGCCGCCAGCCAGGGCTGGGCCGTGGCAAACAGACGCGCACTCTGTGCGTAGCCGGTGCCGGTCAGGTGCGTCAGGTCGGCCTGTGCCAGTGGCGGGCTGGCGCTGGCCCAGCGCTGAATGTTGCCACCCATGGCGGTTTGCCAGTTCCAGAACTGGCATTTGAATTCGCGGCTCAAGGTGTCCTGAATGCGGCTGATAACCAGATGGCGCAAACCGTAGGGCGGGTTGACGGCAGGGTGGCTGACCCGGTCGGGCGGGCCGATCAGGATGCAACGTGCGTTGCCGACCACTGCGCGAAAACGCGTCAGGCTCTGCCGCAAGCTTTGGGTGTAACCCTCGGGGTCAAATTCGGTGCCGATGGCGTCGTTGGTGCCATACTGAAAAATCACCAGGTCATAACGTGCCCCGGGCAGCGCGCCAAGGCCTGGCTGGTTCCAGCCGCTGGCCAGCGCCCCCGGTGTGCTGAACACATCCACCAGCACATTGGGCGGATTTTGATAGACGAGGTCCAGCGCGTGCAGGGTCATCTGCCCGGTCACCAAACGCAGGCGCACGCTGGTCAATGGCCCGGTGGGCGGGCGAATCTGCAAGGCGCTGCGTGTCGGGTCGGTCAGGCTAAGCAGCGTCTCGGCAGCGTGATTGACCGACAGCCCCAGCACCAGCGCCCGCTTGGGGTCGGTTTTGCCAAAGCGCAGGTGCAACGCCTGCAGGCCCCGCTGGCCGGGCCCATCACCAAAGTCCAGCCACAACGCCTCGCCCGGCGAACTGGCCGACAGGTGCATCAGGCTGGCGCTAAAACCCCCCTGGTTGGGGCTGGCACGGTGTGCGATTTGCTGTTTCCAGCCGCTGCTCTGGCAATGGTCGCGCAGCGGCAAACGCAGGCCGACCATGCCAAAGGCCGGTGGAAAGGTGGCGGGCAGCGCTTTGGCGGTGCCAAAACCCCAGGCGGTCAGCAGGGCGTCGACAAAATGGCCCGAGGCGGTATGGCTGTCGCCCCACACACCAATACGTGCCACGCCAGGGTACGCGGGTGGCAGCGGGTTGGCGCTGGCGGGCAAAGGGACCGCGCCAACGGACGCATGCACCTGGCTTTGCGGGCAATTTGCCAAAAAAGCGTCAAATGCATCGGTCGGTGGCGCGCTCTGGGCCAAGCCAAGGGTTGTGCCAAAGACGCTGATGGCGAGGCACAGCAACAGGGTGCGAAAACTTGCCAAAACTTGCCCCTGCAAGATTACCCGCTGAGCGCAGCGAGGCGTCCAGGGAGGTTTTTCAAGGCTTGTGGGTGGGTGGCAGTCGGTTCGGGTGATGGGCAGAGGCGCAATTTCATGGGCTCAAGTATCGCAGCCAGCGGGGGCAGCGGTCATGACCCGGTCCACCACGCAGGGTGGCGTATGCACGCGCTCAGTGTCTTGCAAGGTGCTCGGGCTGGAAAAGGTGCCTTGCTGATCGCAATCGATGTTTTTACACAAATGCCGATTCAGTGAATGGCCAGCATTGTTGCCGCCGACCGAAAACTGAGCCACAAATAGAGGGTATGCCGACCCAAAACTGAGCCAGGTGTTTTACTAGCGCTGCCTACTTTTTAGGCAGGAGCAAACAAGGTGATCACCATGGAATTTTTAGGCAAGATAAGGCGCATGCAAGTGCGCGACAAACTCTCAGAGCGAGCAATAGCAAAACGCAAGGGCTTATCGCGCAACACCGTGCACAAAATGGCTTCAAACCCCAGAAGAAGTTCAAGCACCCAAGTACGTCCGGGCTAAGGGTTTCAAATAAACTTGGTGACTTTACTGACGAACTGGAGCAATCCTCAAAGCCGACGCGCTGCGCCCCAAAGGAGATGGCGCACAGCACGCGCCCTGTTTGCGCAAATCAAGGCCAGTGGCTACGCAGGAGGCTACACCCGTGTCACCGACTACATCCGCGCCTGGCGGGCCAACGCTGGCAAAGACATCAAAGCCTTCGTGCCCTTGAAGTTTGAGCTGGGTGAGGCGTTCCAGTTTGACTGGAGCGAAGAAGGCATGGTGATCGGTGGCATCTATCACCGCATGCAAGTCTCCCACATGAAGCCGTGCGCCAGTCGCGCCTTCTGGCTGGTGGCCTACCCCAGCCAGGACCACGAAATGCTGTTTGATGCCCACACCCGCTCCTTCTGTGCACTTGGCGGAGTTGCCCGGCGGGGTATCTACGACAACATGAAGACAGCGGTCGATAAAGTAAAGAAAGGCAAGGGTCGCACTGTCAATGCCCGCTTTGCCGTCATGTGCGCGCACTACCTCTTCGATGCTGACTTCTGCAAACGTTGCCAGCGGCTGGGAGAAAGGTGTCGTCGAGAAGAATGTGCAGACAGCCGCAGGCGGATCTGGATCGATGCACAGAGCCGCAAATGGCACAGCTTTGAGGAACTCAACGCGTGGCTGGGCGAGCGCTGTCGCGCCCGTGGGCTGAGGTAGCGTCACCCCGAATTCCAGCAATTCAGCGTTTTGGAAATGCTGGAGCAAGAACGCACCGAACTGATGCCCATGCCCACCGTGTTTGATGGTTACGTCGAGCGCTCAGCCAAGGTATCAAGCACCTGCTTGGTGGCGGTGGCGCGCAACCGCTACTCGGTGCCGTGTGAGCTGGCCGTCAGCGCGTGAGCACCCGGCTGTACCCCAGCCGCTGGAAATTGCCACCGATGAGGGCATCGTTGCCAGCCACGCGCGACCGTCAGACCGAGGCCACATCTGCTGCGACTGGCAGCACCACATTGCGCTGATACAGCGCAAGCCCGGTGCCCTGCGCAACGGCGCTCCATTTGCCGACATGCCGGCGCTATTGCTACGTTTGCGCCAAGGGCTGATGCGCCATGATGGTGGTGACAAAACCATGGCGCAGGTACTCAATCTGGTTCCAGCCACCGGCCTCGAAGCGGTGTTGGTGGCGGTGGGGAATTGGGGTCATTGAATCGGGGGCGCTCAGTACCGAACACGTCCTCAACCTATTGGCCCGCCTGAACGCCGCACCTGTGCCTGAATCGGTTCAAAGTAGCTTGCCCTGGGCGAACTGCCAGTGGCCAATACAGGGCGCTATGACAGCTTGCGTCACGGCAACACAGCTGATGTCAACCATGAAGCCGCCAGCCTGCTGGAGCTCAACTCCTGCGTCGGGAGATCAGCACCGAACTCACGGAGCTGCGTCTGCACGGTGGCGCAGGCGTGGGATGAACTGACAACCCACGAGGGCAAACCCAACGATGTGGGTATACAAACATCGCGCTGGTTGATCGAGCATTTGTTGCAAGCCGAACACGAGCAACGGGCGTTTGCCTCCGGTGCGCCACCAGATGAAAGCGGCTCAAGTTCCCGCTGCACCGTGACCTGGGAGGGTTTGACTTTGAGAGCACCAGGGTTGGATAAGAAGTTGGTCAACCAACCCAGCACATTGGACTTCACTGACAGGGCACAAAACGTTGTTCATGCAGGCCAGGCACCGGTAAGACGCACCTGGCCACAGCCATTGGGGTAGCTGGGTATTACTGCAGTGCAGCAAGCGAGGCGCTTTTTATTCCACGGTCGATTTGGTCAATGAGTTGGAGAAGGAAAAGCGCCAGGACAAGGCCGGGCGCATCGCGCTGGCACTGATGCGCATGGACTTGGTCATCCTCGATGAGCTGGGGTATTTGCTGTTCAGCCAAGCCGGTGGTGCCTTGTTGTTTCACCCGCTTCCGTCGCACGAGCAACACCAGCGTGGTGATGACTACCAATTTGAGCTTCTCGGAGTGGTCCAGCGTTCATTGATGCCAAGATGACCACGGCCCTGCTTGATCGGCTCACCCACCACTGCCACATCGTAGAGACGGGCAATGAGTCCTACCGGTTCAGGCACAGCACGATGGCCGCGAAGACGCATCAAGGCCAGGAGAGCGAACGTAAGGGCAGTCAATCTGCGCCGCCAGCACAAGAGCCAGACGACTCGTTCTGAGGCAACGCGAGAAGGAACCACACGGCTACGCCCTTCGCTCCTTTCCCCTTGCGCCATAAACTCAATCCAGAAAACCGAAGTCAGGGGGCAGCCAAAACCAGAAATTCTGCACACTTATCCACAGTTGCCAATTCGAAATTCGGCAACACGCCCGCCGGTCAATATTGAATAGCCGGCAGGGTGGCTCAACATTCAATCGGCGCTGAC
>JADKAW010000053.1 GCA_016719055.1 Candidatus Rhodoferax mariagerensis
CCTGCAACAACTGCACAGCCTCAAACTCACTGGTATGGCCACTGGCTTGCAAGAGCAACTCGCCCAGGCTTGCATGACAGGCATGAGCTTTGAGGAGCGCTTGGCGTACATGGTTTGCAGCAGCATGCGCTGTACCGGGTGAGCGCAGCTGGCAAACAGTCGGGCGATCTCCTCACGCGCGAGCAGCTCTGGTTGCTTGGACGGCACTTTGGCCATGGCGATGGGGAAAGAGTTCGCGCTCGCGTCCCAAGACTTTCTCGTACAGAAAGCGTGCCGCACAGGCGGCCTGGTTCATGGTGCTGTAGGACAGGTGGCGCTCGTTGATCATGTGCAGCAAATAGGCCTCGACCTCCGGAGCGCTGTACTGGGCTGGGTCGCGTCGATAGTGCTTGGCCATGCCGTAAATGGCATCGGTGTAACTCTCCTGCGTGCGTGGACTAAAACCGCGCAGTACCATCGCATCGATCATGCGTTGACGTAACGGTGTCATGGCAAGCCTCCTTCAAAACCTGGGAATATTCCCCAGCCAGAAGGCTTGTCCTTATCGGCCGTGTGCGCAAGTCAGGTGCAATAAAAAACGCAGTGGCAGCCTCTGCGACCAGCCACCGCGTCAGCGGTTTAGTTCAACGGACAATCTCGGTTAAACGCCGTGGCGTATGACTATGCGCCAGATGACCAGCAAAGCCAACAGCGTGATCAACGTGAAAGTAACAAACGCCCAGTTGGCAATTGATCCACCCAGAAAGGTCCAATCCACTGCAGAACAATCGCCACTGCCCTTGAATATCATGGGGATGGCACGGTTCAGCGGAAAGCTTTCGATCATGCCATAGAAGTCACGTCCACAGGTGGACATCTGGGGCGGATACCATTGCAACCAGCTCTGGCGTGCTGCCACAAACACACCAAAACCGGCTCCCAGTATAAGCAGCACTGAACCCGTCAAATGAACGGATTTTTTGGCACTCGCTGCTGCCAGTGCTGCGACGCTTGCTATAAAAATAAAAGCATACCGCTGCACAATGCACATTGGGCAGGGCTCAAGTCCGGAACTGTGCTGTAGGTAAATGCCAAACGCCAACATGGCAAAGCACATAATGCTCAAGGCAGCAAAAACACGACATGTTGCGTTATCCAGCCATGACAGAAAAACAGGCCCCATTGATTACTTATTTGCTTCGTCCAGTGCCTTGCAAGACGGTGAACAGACTGCCTGCGACTTGCCCAAAATCTTTTTGGAGACCATCTGGGATCGTGCCCGGTGTTTGCCACACAAGAAGCAAGACATGGTGGCTGCGCCAAAGGACGTGGCAGCCGTGAAAGGCGAACCCGACACTTTGGATTTGTAACGCAGGCCATCGGCCACGATTTTGGTTTTGGTATCTGCTTTTGCCATAGGGGTGGATTTTACCGCAGAGCGCGCACTTTACCAAAAGCTTGCTAAAGTTGGTGGTTTATTCAAGGCAAGTAAAGAGGTTCATTATGGCGCGCACTGTCAATTGCATCAAACTGGGTATTGAAGCCGAGGGCTTGGACTTTCCGCCCTATCCTGGCGACATGGGCAAGCGCCTGTGGGAAAACGTGAGCAAGGAAGCCTGGGCACAATGGCTCAAACATCAAACCATGCTGGTCAATGAAAATCGTCTGAATCTCGCCGACGCGCGAGCCAGGCAGTACTTGGCGCGTCAAATGGAAAACCATTTTTTTGGCAGCGGTGCTGACGCTGCGCAAGGCTATGTACCGCCAAAATCTTGATCACGGTGCCAAGTAGCGGCACTGCTAGCCTGAACTTGGCTGATGTCCCGTCCTCCTGGCAAAACTTGCCGTGCTGGCGGGTGCTCGACACAAGTTTTGGTGATGGTCTGGAATTTTTCAAAACATGGAACGTGTGGTCTGCGGACGCCCAACGACCTCAAATTCTGCACTATGTTGCCTTAGGTCACACGTTGGCAACACCAGCCGACCTGACGACGCGCTTTGCCAACGAACCTGCATTATTGCCAATGGCGCATGAACTGGCTGCACAATGGTTTGGTTTGCTGCCCGGCTTTCACCGCTTTTTGTTGGCACAAGGCCGGGTCATCCTGACGCTCTGCCTGGGCGAAACGGTGCAACTGCTGCGCCAGCAACAGTTTCATGCGGACGCCGTGGTTGTTTGCGCAGGGCCAAATGCCTGCCTTCGCCAGCGCGGTGAACCATGGACGAATTGGACACTCAAAGCATTGGTTCGCTGCTGCAGACGTGGAACCACACTTCGTTTCAAAAATATTGCTGCGTCTGATACCGAAGATTTGCGCATCCAATTGCAGCAGCTTGGCCTGAATTGCAGCAACGGCACCTATGACCCAACTTGGACACTGAAAAACAGCCGCCACTCCATGCCACTGGTCGGATTGCCGATTGAGCGTTGTGTCGTGATTGGTGCAGGCCTGGCCGGTGCCAGTGTAGCCGCCGCCTTGGCACGCCGAGGTTGGCAAGTGCAAGTGCTGGACCGCGCGGCTCAGCCATCGATGGGGGCTTCTGGCTTGCCCGTGGGTTTGTTGGTGCCCCATGTGTCAAGCGATGACTGCAATTTGTCAAAGCTGTCACGTGCAGGTGTTCGGCTGATGTTGCAAACCGCCCGTCAGCATCTCAAGGAAGGTGTGCATTGGGCGCCGAGCGGTGTACTGGAGCGGCAGATCAACGACACGCCTCAGTTGCCGGCACAATGGACCGATAGTGGCAAAGAATGGTCTAAAGCTGCCCAGCCCGATGATCCACTTGTAGGTCGCTTGGGCAAGGGCTTGTGGCACCCAACGGGCGCCTGGATCAAACCCTCACAATGGGTTCGTGCCGCACTTGACCAACCGGGTGTGACGTTTCAGGGCGATGCCGAGGTCTGCGCCTTAAAACGCCGCAGCGGGGTGTGGCATGTGCTGGATAGCAGCGGTGCCATGCTGGGTGTTGCAGAGCGTGTCGTGGTCGCCAATGCATGCGGTGCTCAAGACATCATCCGCTGGCTCGAGATGCACCAACCCGACCTGCGAGACCAGCTTTACCATTTGCCAACTACCTATAGCATGCGAGGCTTGCTAAGTTGGGCGATGCACACCCGTTCGGTCCCGTCAAATCTGGCTTTCCCGCATTTTCCAGTGAATGGTTCTGGCAGCCTGATCTCGCAGATACCGATGGCCAATGGCGTGGGTTGGTTCATGGGATCGTCTTACCAGCCTGGAAATCAGTCAGAGCGGTCCGATCAGGACAATCATTCACTGAACTACGAGCATCTGTGCCAGTTGCTGCCCGAATTGGCCAACCAATTACAGCCCGCGTTTGCTGACCAAACACTCCAAAGCTGGAAAGGCACCCGCTGCGTCACTTCTGACAGAATGCCACTGGTTGGAGCTCTCGACGGTGGCGACGATCCAAGCCTTTGGATATGCGCCGGGATGGGCTCCCGGGGCTTATGCTTTGCAGTGTTGTGTGCTGAACTTCTGGTTGCACGCATGGGCGCAGAGCCGTTGCCCGTGGAGATCAGTTTGGCCAAGTCGCTGGACGCGCGACGAGCGTGAACCCAACTCAGCGCAACTCCCGAGGAATTCAGAACGAGAGGCCAGCATTGGTTAAAAAAACTGTCTCACACTCACTGCGATGCGGATTGTGTCACAGTAGTTGCAGCAGATTTCCCGGCAGCTAACAGTTCTTTGGTGGGTGACGCAACCAGAATTTGTACATTCAAACGTTCTTTGAGAAGTGCAAAATAAGCTTGCGACTCAGCAGAGGTCCACCATTGTGCATACTGTCCCCGATCTTGCTTTGTCGTAGCCTGGGCTGACTCAGGCCTCGGCAGAATTTTGTTAACACGAATGACCGAGTAGCCCTTTGCCCCTGAATCAACACCCAGCCAGGCCGGCAGTTTGGAAGGATCTGCATGCAAAGCAGCGTTAATGATGGGTACCGTCACCCCTTGCGCTTGGTCGCGCGACACCACAATGGCAGCCGGCAAGGCAGCTTTGTCAGGCTGAGACTTCCACAACGCTAGCTTTTCGTTGCCCTCTTTCCTGGCCAGTTCTGCTGCGCGCACTACGATCACCCGCTCACGTACCTGTTGCCCAACCTCCGCCAGAGGGAGTATGCGCGCGGGGCTGTGTGCTACCACGTGACCCGCCGCCAACTGATTCACTGCGGTTTCAATTGCCTCGGTATTTCTCTTTTTTTCTACCGTTTCTGGTGAAAAAACGGCGCTTAGAAACTTTTCATTGGCAAGCACGCCTTTCGCCTCGGGTATGGCTTGACGCGGCAGCTTGTCCGCGACCTTGACCTCCAGTTTGAGCTTGTCAGCAACCGGTTTCAGGCTGTCAGACTGCTCAAACACCATGTTGGTGAACATTTCGGCAACTTCAGCGTATTTTCGCTGTGCCTGCTGGGTTTTGAGGTCATTTTCAAGGGTCGTTCGAAGTTCGTCAAAGCTGCGCTGTTTAGGCGTCTTGATGTCGGCCAGCTTGATGATGTGAAAGCCAAAGTCCGACTCCACAACATCACTGATATCACCTTTCTTCATGGAAAAGACAGCCTCTTCAAAGGGCTTGACCATCGCACCACGCGGGAAAAAATCGAGGTCACCCCCCTTGATTGCAGAGCCGGTATCCTGAGATTTCAACTTCGCCAGATCAGCAAATTTTTCTGGCGCGGCACGCACCTGCCTGAGTATGTCCAGCGCAGTCTCTTTGGCTTTTTGACGATCGACCTGCGGCGCAGACTTGGGCGCATTGAGCAGGATATGGCTGGCCCGCCGCTCCTCGCTGCCACTCAGGCGGGCGACATTTTGATCAAAATACGACCTTAGGTCTGCCTCTGAAATCTGGATGCTGTTTTTGACGGTTTCCAGGTCAAGCACCACATACTCAATCCTGGCTTGTTCCGGTGCTTGAAACAAATTTTGGTTGGACTGATAAAAGGCTTGTAGTTCTGCGTCGGTCGGGCTGATCTTTGCCACATAGTCAGAAGCCTGAAAATTCACCACTTGAATCTCGCGCTTTTCAAAAAAGGCATTCAACGCAATGTCAGCGGGTGCCGGCGTCGCAAATCCAGAAGTGCGTACACCGAGCTCAACCTGTTGTTTTGAAATATCCTGACGAACGGTTTGTTCAAAGCCCTCCGGCGTCATGCCCTGGCTAGCAGCCAATTGGCGATACCGATCCATATCCAGCTTGCCATCAGGCTTTCGAAGCGCCGAAATGCCCGGGTCTTCTTGCAAAAACCGCGCAAGGCGCGCATCGCTGGTTGTCAAATTGGTGTTTTTGGCTGACGTCGAAAGAACTTGTTCCCGGATCAGTCGCTCCAAAGTGGCATATCGAGCCTCGGCAGAATCCAGCAATTTTGGGTCAAGGTTGGGTTGAGAGGCCCTCAAGCGGTCGACCTCTGACTTGTGCGCCCGGTCCCATTGCGATTGTGTGATGTCGGTGCCCCCCACGACAGCGACTACCTCGTCAGTGTCGCCCATCTGGCTGTAATTATCCATACCAAACAATATAAACGACGGAATAATCAGCAAAAACATCAACATCATCATGATCTTGGTGTGTTTTCGAACGAAATCGAACATCCGCAGAAACTCCTATAGCAACAGCAACAAAAAAATTGGCGAACTCTTTGTTCGCCTTTGTGTGGGATTGTGACGATGTAGGAGATCCATACAAATCATCACAGTACCAAGTCTGACGACATAAGTCTGTCGTCAGTTCAAAAAACAATCTCCGAATTATCCATGATCTACATCACGCCTTTCGCTCGTCATCCACCACAATACTGCTCCAAGTGAACCCTACAGCGTTATGTCAAAATGTCGTTCACCTGACTCGTTGAAATGGTTAACGCTTACTGTGCACCTAGCAGAAAAAAGGCCTGCAATGATGCAAGCCTCAAATTAGCGCTTAAGCCTTTGATTTGCTTAGGATTTAAGTGGTGGGTGATGACGGGCTCGAACCGCCGACCTACGCCTTGTAAGGGCAAACCCTGCACTTCCGACCTCGCTATGAAAAACACGTTTTCATTGGAGAATCTCCGACCTTGTTTGTGCTATTGCGTGCGGTTACATGCAACTGCGGGTTAAAATTTGCACTTCCTGTGCACTTTCGGTGCGCTGCAAGTTCTGAGAGGTAATCCAATGTCATCACCCATTGAGCGATCAAGTATTGCCAAGGCAGCGCAAGAAAAAAGTAAACCCGATAAGCCAGTTGACGTCCGATCTGACCGCGTGCGGGGGTTGCTGTTGCGGATACTGCCAAGCGGTCTACGAACCTACTATGTACAGGTTGCGCGTGGGCAGCGCGTCAAAATTGGCCCCGCTGGGACCTACACGCTACGGCAAGCTGAGGAGCGCGCCAAAGAAATCACAATTAATCCAGAACTGGCGGTTAGAAAAAAGGCGTCGGCACTCAGTCTGGATGAATACATCACTCAGCACTACAGCGACCATGCACTTGCAAAGCTGAAAAATGGGCAAAAATCGATTGATCGCGTCAAATCGGTTTGGCAGAAGTTTCTAAACAAGCGACTTAGTGACCTGACCGCCCGAGAAATTGATAAATTCAGGGACAAGCGCATCAATGCAGGCGTGGCGCCTGCGACCGTTAACCGTGATGTGTCTGCCCTGTCTGGCGTTTTGAGCCATTGGGCAAAAAACAACGAAGGTAGCGTACATCCGCTGGCTGAGTTAGAAGCACTTCAAGTTGCGGACGATGAAACGGTTCGCTACTTGCTGCCCGATGAATCAAAACGTCTCAGGCAGGCGCTGGCTGATCGTGACGCAGAAGCCGCAACCGCACGCCTGAGCGCAAACAAGTGGCGCGCTGTTCGAGGCAAAGAGGCAATGCTGGAGATTAAGGGCTACTGTGACCACATGACCCCGATGGTGTTGCTGTCGCTCAATACAGGCATGCGGCAAGGTGAACTGTTTTCGCTGGCGTGGGAAAACGTGGACTTGAGCCTAAAGACCATCACAGTCCTGGCCAGTCACAGCAAGGGCAACAATACCCGCGTCATTCCGTTAAATGTTGAAGCGCATACGGTACTGACCACCATCAAGCCAGACGTGGCAAAGGGGTTGGTATTCAAATCGCCGGTAACTGGTGCCCGATTTGATAACGTCAAAAAAGCCTGGGCAGAGATTGCAAAAGCCGCCGCCTTGCCCGACTTGCGCTGGCATGACCTTCGGCATGACTTTGCATCGCAACTTGTAATGAAGGGAGCGCCCTTGTTCACTGTGCAAAAGTTGCTGGGGCACGCCAATAGTCGGATGACCCAACGTTATGCGAAGCTGGCCCCGTCAACGCTGGCTGATGCTGTGGGGCTGCTATGAGGCCCGGCGCAATGCCGTAAACCGTACAAACTGTTTATACCGTTTTTGCGATCAGTGTTGTAAAAAAACAAATTATTCAAAAACAAAAAAACAGTGCAATTTTTTAAGATTTTGCACAAACACCTAGGCAAAGTCACTGCGTGCACCAAAGCGCATGCAGTGGCAAGTAACGGATTCACCGCTACACCAGTTGCATGCACCACGAAAGGCATGCATGAGAAACCCAACCAAACTTGAACCGCTGGCACATTCGCCAGACAGCGCTGCACAGCGCATCGGCATCAGCACCCGGGCTGTGTACACCGCCATCGCCACCGGCGAACTGCGGTCATTCAAAATCGGCAAGCGCCGCCTGATCACCGACCAAGAGCTTCAAAACTTGGTGCAGCGCAAGATGGCACAGGCGGCAGCATGATCGCCGCCAATGAAAACGGGCTGGACTCTCGCGAAGTCCAACCCGTCAAAACTTACCAAAAAACACCTGCTGATGATAAGCTAGAAAACAAGCGTCTGGCAACCATCACAGCACAAATGGCGCTGGCTGGCCACGTCGTCCACAAACTCGAAACCGGGTTTCTGGTGTCGCGCTGGGGCCAGACAAGGGTTTGCCCTGATCTTGCGTGCCTGATCGGGTTCGCCCGGCGAGTGGGGGCCAGCCATGATTGAGCCGTTCAACTGGCAAGATTTTGCAATCGGCGATCACCGTATTGTTTGCCCGGCATGTGGCAACAACAAGCGCACCAAAAATGCCGGGTTGAAGGTGGACACTGATGGAGCGGTTCTTCACTGTTTCAAGTGCAGCTATGTCGAAACCTTTCGAGACAAAAGCCACTCAGTACGCAGAGCGCCGCGCGTCCATGCACCCAGCCAAAACGAGCCAAAACGCACCACGTTAAGCGATTGGGGCCGGGAGCTATGGCAGTCTGCCCAGGAGCTTTCTGGTGTGGCTGTGGCCTATCTTGAGCACCGCCATTGCGTGATGCCGCCCGCCTATGGTGCTCTGCGCTGGCATTCTGCACTGAGACACCCCACCGGCTACACCGGGCCGTGCCTGGTGGCGCTGATTTCCGACACTCACAGCAATAAGCCATTGAGCCTACACCGTACCTGGATCACCGCAACGGGCAAAGCTGATGTATCCCCGCCGCGCCTGCTGTTGGCAAATCACGCTATCAAAAACGGAGTTATCAAGCTCTGGCCGGATGAAGATGTTGGTCACACACTCGGAATTGCGGAGGGCATCGAAACCGCCTTGAGCATGGCGCATGCCGTGCAGCCAGTGTGGGCATGTATCGATGCCGGGCACCTCGGCGCATTGTCGGGTGACCTGTATAGAAGTTTCAGCGAGTGGAAATCAGCACAGGGTGAGCACGCACCCAGCAACAAGGCATTCTCTCAACGCTTGGAGCGCATGTTCAGCAAAAAGACCACGAAGCACGGCAAAGCGTTTCAAGGTCTGATCCTGAAAGCCTACTCAACAGGGGGTAGTTATGCCGAACAAAGCAGGGGCGAATAGTGGAGGTGACGGGTGGTGACGGGTTTCCGGTTCCTACCGTTCACGCGCGCACGCGCGCGCACGCGAACGTGTCCTTCAGTAAACCCGTCATAACCCGTCATCACCTTGCTGCTTGGCCTTGTTTGGGAAAAAAAAGGTACTCCCGCGAGGTGCACCACAAGGGTGCGCAGACTCGCGCAAATTCGCTAGTGGCCAGCTTTGCCAATAGGTTAAAGTTATCATTAACTATTAATTAATAGGCTTTATCTATGGAAACAATCCCCAGAAGTCAAAACCACCTTGGCCAGCTGCTTGGACTTTCAGGCGCGATGGTGTCCAAACACCGATCCCGCGGCATGCCAGTGAACTCGGTAGAAGACGCCCGCGCATGGATGCAAGCCAACCTCGACCCAGCCCGCCGCAAGGGTTCGAGGTTTGACAAGTTTTACGAACCACACCGGCCGCCCACCCCAGACGACGCCACCCCCACCCCGCGCCCAACCACCCCAGCCGCCGCCATTGAGACCGCCGCGCCGCGCATGCGTGAGCCAATCCACACCCGCCCTGGTGATGAGTCATTTGACGCCGCCCGCACCCGCGAAAAGATCGCCGCTGCCAACCTGATTGAAATTCAAGAGGCTGCGCTGCGTGGCACGTAGCTGATCAAGGACGACTTCGGGCGCTACCTGTTCAACGCCGTGCGCGTGTGGCGGGACACCCTGACCAACTGCGCAAGGCGTATCGGTGCCGAGGTGGCAGGACTGGCCACCGCTGACGAATGCGAGGCCGTGATTGACCGCGAACACCGCGCCGCGCTGGCCAGCTTCAGCCAGCAACTGCGAACCACGCTCAAGATCGAGATCGAAAACAACCCGCTGAATGCGCCGCAGGCATGACCCTTGACCCGCTCACCACCCTAGCCGACAGCCTGGCCCCAGACCCAGACCTGCCGGTAGACGTGTGGGCGGACACTTACCAGGTCATCCCCAAAGACTCAGGAGCCAACGAATACGGCAAATTCCGCACCAGCCGCACCCCGCATGCCCGCGGCGTCATGCAGGCCCTGAGTGATCACCACCCCTGCAAACGTGTGGTGCTGATGGGCGCTAGCCAAATGCTCAAAACACAAACCGGCCTCAACTGGCTGATGGCCAGCATTCACCAAAGCCCGGCCAACTTTTTGTGGATACTGCCCACCGGCAAGCTGGCCAAGCGTGCCAGCACCCGCATTGCCAAAAACATTGCCGCCGTGCCCGAGGTGGCCGAGCGCGTGGCCCCACCCCGCAGCCGCGACAGTGTCAACACCCTAGACACAAAAGAGTACATCGGCGGCAGCCTGTTTATTGTCACCGCCGGGGCCGCCGCCAACCTGTCCGAAGTGCCCGCCCGCCGCGTGCTGTTTGACGAAGTGGACCGTGCTGAACTCAACGTCAACGGCGAAGGCGACCCGGTAGCCCTGGCCGAGGCCCGCCAAACAACTTTTGAGCGCAACCGCAAAAGCTACTTCCCAAGCAGCCCCACAATCAAGGACGAATCAATCGTAGAGCGCCTGTACTTGCGCGGCACCCAGCGCCACGCCTTAGCCGAATGCCTGCACTGTGGTGAGCTGCAGCCGCTTGACTTTGACCGCCTGATCATGACTGATGACGGCCAGGGCGCGCTGTACCCCTGCATGCACTGCGGAGCCGTCCACACCGAGAGCGATAAACCCCGCATGTTTGCCAAGGGCGCATGGTCAGACGGTGTAGGTGGTGATGGCGAAACCGAGAGCTTCACCATCAGCGGCATGTTCCTGCCCTACGGCTGGCTGCCCTGGATCGCCCTGAAGC
Source organism: Candidatus Rhodoferax mariagerensis (assembly GCA_016719055.1). Taxonomy (GTDB): domain Bacteria; phylum Pseudomonadota; class Gammaproteobacteria; order Burkholderiales; family Burkholderiaceae_C; genus Rhodoferax; species Rhodoferax mariagerensis. The sequence continues at coordinate 10,664 of JADKAW010000053.1, forward strand.
GCGAGTACGAAAAAGCCAAAGCCAAGCTGGACGAAGGCAGCGAAGAAGCCATGATCGCCTTCTACAACACCCGCCTGGCCAAAAGCTGGGAGCGCCAAAAAGAGCAAACCAAAGCCGAAGAACTGATGGCCCGCGCCGAACCCTACAAGCTCGGCACCTGCCAGCCCGGTGTCATCAAACTCACAGCCTCCGTAGACACCCAGGCCGACCGGCTTGAAATGCTGGTCATAGGCTGGGGCCGTGGCCTTGAAGCCTGGGTCGTTGACTATCAGGTCATCCGTGGCGACCCGGCAGACCAGCAAACATGGGATAGTCTCGACGCTTTATTGCAAACCCGCTACCCCCACGCCTACGGCCAGACGCTGCCCATAGCCGCCGCGTTTGTCGACTCGGGCGGCAACGCTACGCAAGAGGTCTACAACTACACCCGCACCAAGCGCCACCGCCACATTTACGCCATCAAAGGCGCAAGCAGGCCTGGCCGCCCGATACTCAGCAGCAAACCCAGCAAGGTCGAGGTGCGCTGGAATGGCCGGGTTGCACCCCACGGGGCCGACCTGTGGTTTGTTGGCACCGACACCGCCAAAGACTACCTGGCCAACCGCTGGCGCGCCAAGTCAGGCCCCGGTCAAATCCACTTCAGCAGCCAGTTGTCAGACGACTTTTACCACCAGATCACCGCCGAATACCGCGTGACAGTCTGGCGGCATGGCCACCGCATCAGCCGCTGGGAGAAAAAGCAGGCCGACCGAAACGAAGTGCTTGACCTGTTTGTCTACAACACCGCCGCCGCGCAATACCTCGGACTTCACAAACTCACTGATGCCCATTGGGACAAGCTGGCTGGCGCACTCAACCCCAACCAGATCAGCCTGTTTTCCACCGACGCAGCCGTGCTGGCGATTGATCCGCCAGCACAAATTCAAACCACAAGTTTGCACCAGCCTGTATCAGATCAAACGCCAAAAACACCAACAAGACAGCCCCTCACCTCAAAGAAGCCGCAAGCGCAAACCGATGAAGGATGGAATTTTGAACGACGAAATTAAACTAGATGAAAGCCTTGATCACGATGTTGTTTGCGTTTTGCTGCAATGCCACCGTGATCGCCTTGGTGACGGTGTATTTATGCCCGGGGCCACCCGTGCAGCGCTGAACGAACTGGCTACCCACATAGCCCGTCGCCTTGGGCCATTGATTGGCGGGCGCTATGTGCCAAAACGCAGAAGCGACAAAGACGAAAGAGACAAAGAGGTATGGGACGCATCCGATAGAAAATACAACACCATTCAAATCATGAAAATGTTTGGAATCAGCCGTCGCATGGTTTACTCAATTCTCGCGCGCAAGCCGCGCAAATAAAAATCAAAATTCCTCTAGTGCGTCATGGTCAGCATACATGGTGCGACCATTGATGCTGATTCGATGCTGAAGATCAAACATGGTTGATCTATAAATGATTTTGATTTTGCTTTTATCGTTGATGCACTTGTTTTTAAAAGCAACAACAGCGGCCCCGATCGATCCATAAATAAGCCGCGCGCCACGGTGCTCTGTGATCGCATCTTTTGTGGGGCACGCTACATAACCAGGTTTTAGCTTGTAACTGCCAAACACTGGGTAGAAAAAATATACAGCAGTAACAGCGACAACAACCAAAACAGCGGCTACCTGGTTTTTTTTCTCGCTTGTCTTCGCATCACCCATTTTTGCCCTTGTAGTCGAAAACCATATTACACCTAAATTTAAAAACAGTGCAATTTTTTAAGATTTTGCACAAACATCTAGGCAAAGTCACTGCGTGCCCAAAGCGCATGCAGTGGCAAGTAACAGATTCACCGCTACACCAGTTGCATGCACCACGAAGGCATGCATGAGAAACCAACCAAACTTGAACCGCTGGCACATTCGCCAGACAGCGCTGCACAGCGCATCGGCATCAGCACCCGGGCTGTGTACACCGCCATCGCCACCGGCGAACTGCGGTCATTCAAAATCGGCAAGCGCCGCCTGATCACCGACCAAGAGCTTCAAAACTTGGTGCAGCGCAAGATGGCACAGGCGGCAGCATGATCGCCGCCAATGAAAACGGGCTGGACTCTCGCGAAGTCAACCCGTCAAAACTACCAAAAACACCTGCTGATGATAAGCTGAAAACAAGCGTCTGGCAACCATCACAGCACAAATGGCGCTGGCTGGCCCACGTCGTCCACAAACTCGAAACCGGGTTTCTGGTGTCGCGCTGGGGCCAGACAAAGGGTTTGCCCTGATCTTGCGTGCCTGATCAGGTTCGCCCGGCAGTGGGGCCAGCCATGATTGAGCCGTTCAACTGGCAAGATTTTGCAATCGGCGATCACCGTATTGTTTGCCCGGCATGTGGCAGCAACAAGCGCACCAAAAATGCCGGGTTGAAGGTGGACACTGATGGAGCGGTTCTTCACTGTTTCAAGTGCAGCTATGTCGAAACCTTTCGAGACAAAAGCCACTCCAGTACGCAGAGCGCCGCGCGTCCATGCACCCAGCCAAAACGAGCCAAAACGCACCACGTTAAGCGATTGGGGCCGGGAGCTATGGCAGTCTGCCCAGGAGCTTTCTGGTGTGGCTGTGGCCTATCTTGAGCACCGCCATTGCGTGATGCCGCCCGCCTATGGTGCTCTGCGCTGGCATTCTGCACTGAGACACCCCACCGGCTACACCGGGGCCGTGCCTGGTGGCGCTGATTTCCGACACTCACAGCAATAAGCCATTGAGCCTACACCGTACCTGGATCACCGCAACGGGCAAAGCTGATGTATCCCCGCCGCGCCTGCTGTTGGCAAATCACGCTATCAAAAACGGAGTTATCAAGCTCTGGCCGGATGAAGATGTTGGTCACACACTCGGAATTGCGGAGGGCATCGAAACCGCCTTGAGCATGGCGCATGCCGTGCAGCCAGTGTGGGCATGTATCGATGCCGGGCACCTCGAACGATTCCCGGTTCTTCTGGGAGTCACTCAGATTTTGATGGCACGCGACAACGATCAGGCTGGCATCAAATCAGCATCAGCTTGTGCCGAAAGGTGGCATCAGGCCGGGCGCTTTGCACAGGTTTCCTACCAAGAAAAAAACGATATAAACGATTTGGCAGGGGGGATTTATGCGTCAAGCAACTGAAGCCGATTTTCAATTTACGCCAGAGGAGCTAGCCGTTCGCAGCGCATTTTCCGGCAAACCCTGGGTTCCTGAGATGGACGCGAATTTTCAGCCTGAAGATGATGCACCACCTGAAGATGACGCACCACTGCCATTCGGTTCAGAGCAAGCTCTTGCTGATGGATTTGCTGTAAGCGCCGCGGGCAAACTGCGCTGGAGTCCTGGCCTGGATTGGATGACCAACCACGGCACGCACTGGGAGCGTGACGAGCTGCTGAGGCGCTACACCGAGGCTAAATCCGTCTGTCGGCACACCGCCAGCGTGCTCGATAACGACAAAGTCAAATCCAAAATCTGCGCAGCCAATACCGTCAACGCTTTGCTGAGTTTGGCACGCAGCAATGTGGGCATTGTGACGCCCGTTAGCGAATGGGACCGGCACCCGATGGTGCTCAATACGCCGGGTGACGCGATCGACCTTGAGACAGGTAAAGCTGTGAGCCGTGAGGGGCTACTGTTCACGCAAGTGACCGCCGTCGCACCCGCAAGGACGGCAACGCCGATATGGGACAAGTTCATCTCCGAAGTTTTCGCGGGCGACCTGGAAATGGTGGAGTTCATGCAACGTCTCGGGGGCTACTCGCTGACGGGTTCGATTAAAGAGCAAAAGCTATTTTTTCTGCATGGAGTTGGTGCCAACGGCAAAAGCGTTTTTCTGGACGTGCTCCGCGCCCTGGCCGGCAAGTACGCCCACAACCTACCCTCTGAAGCTCTGATGACGTCTCGCAACGAGGGGCACCCAACGATGTTCGCCAGCCTGCATGGTAAGCGCCTGGCCATCTCAAGCGAGATTGAGGAATCGGCGCATTGGGCTGAATCACGGCTCAAGGCCATGACCGGAGACGAAACCTTGACCGCCAGATTCATGAACAAGGATTTTTTCACCTTTCGCGTTACTCACAAGCACCTGATCGCTGGCAACTTCAAACCGCGACTCAAGGGTGACGACTTTGCAATGGTGCGCCGCATGGTACTGGTTCCATTCACGCAACGGTTTGAGGGCGCCAATCGGGATAACAACCTACCCCAGAAGCTCAAAGCTGAGTATCCGGGCATCCTGGCCTGGTTTGTTGAAGGAGCACGCAAGTGGGCAGCGTCCGGCCTGGCAATACCCGAGTCGGTGGCAACCGCCAGCCGGGACTACATGAGCGAAAACAACGACCTGGATTTGTGGTTGACCGACTGCTGCACTCAGTTGCGTGATGCAAGCGCATTGTCGGGTGACCTGTATAGAAGTTTCAGCGAGTGGAAATCAGCACAGGGTGAGCACGCACCCAGCAACAAGGCATTCTCTCAACGCTTGGAGCGCATGTTCAGCAAAAAGACCACGAAGCACGGCAAAGCGTTTCAAGGTCTGATCCTGAAAGCCTACTCAACAGGGGGTAGTTATGCCGAACAAAGCAGGGGCGAATAGTGGAGGTGACGGGTGGTGACGGGTTTCCGGTTCCTACCGTTCACGCGCGCACGCGCGCGCACGCGAACGTGTCCTTCAGTAAACCCGTCATAACCCGTCATCACCTTGCTGCTTGGCCTTGTTTGGGAAAAAATTACTCCCGCGAGGTGCACCACAAGGGTGCGCAGACTCGCGCAAATTCGCTAGTGGCCAGCTTTGCCAATAGGTTAAAGTTATCATTAACTATTAATTAATAGGCTTTATCTATGGAAACAATCCCCAGAAGTCAAAACCACCTTGGCCAGCCAGCTGCTTGGACTTTCCAGGCGCGATGGTGTCCAAACACCGATCCCGCGGCATGCCAGTGAACTCGGTAGAAGACGCCCGCGCATGGATGCAAGCCAACCTCGACCCAGCCCGCCGCAAGGGTTCGAGGTTTGACAAGTTTACGAACCACACCGGCCGCCCACCCCAGACGACGCCACACCCCACCCCGCGCCCAACCACCCCAGCCGCCGCCATTGAGACCGCCGCGCCGCTCTTGCGTGAGCCAATCCACACCCGCCCTGGTGATGAGTCATTTGACGCCGCCCGCACCCGCGAAAAGATCGCCGCTGCCAACCTGATTGAAATTCAAGAGGCTGCGCTGCGTGGCACGTACCTGATCAAGGACGACTTCGAGCGCTACCTGTTCAACGCCGGGCGCATGTTGCGCGACACCCTGACCAACTGCGCAAGGCGTATCGGTGCGGAGGTGGCTGGCCTGGCCACCGCTGACGAATGCGAGGCCGTGATTGACCGCGAACACCGCGCCGCCCTGGCCAGCTTCAGCCAACAGTTGCGCACCACCCTGAAGATTGAGATCGAAAACAACCCGCTGAATGTGCCAGCCACCGCGCACAAATCCGAAGCATGACCAACCCCCACAAAAGGAACCCCACCATGAACACACAAACTGATCTAGAACAAAACGAAACCCTGACCGCAAGCGCCTGCACCAGCTTGTTTGGCCTGGCGCTGAAAGCCCTGCTGAGTGATGGCGGCAAGCACGGTGCTCTGGCAGCGTTGCAGAAGATCGAGGACGGAAAAGCCTTCGTCAAGTGCGAGGTTGTCTTTAACAAATCCGGCATGACCATCGAGGGCATGTACCACTCGCACGGCAACAAAGCGGGGCAACACCTGTTCAGTGCCAACTTGCGCAACCCACCGCCAGCACAGGTTCATTGATGGGCTCTGACGAACTTTTAGGCGATCTGTTGGCAGCCTGCCTGGGTGGAGGGCCGCTATCGCCCACGGTGCGAAATTGGCTGATCAATGGCATCGTGGCGGCCGTGCGCAGGGATCAACCGCTGGATGAAAGTCTGGGGTTGTCCGGGCCGGGCAAACCGACGCTGCACCGCCGAATTCAAATGATCAGGCGTGATGCCCATTTGGTGAGGGCATGCCAATCTGTTGCCCTTGATGGCCGCGTGACGGATTGGCAAAAGTGCAAGCGACTGGCCAGCGAAGCCCGGCGGTTTTCACAAATCATCTGGCCCAGAACCCGCCGCCTGGCAGCGCCTGACCCGGACTGGCCAGCCTTCAAAAAATCCCTGTGGCTGGCCTGTTCGACTGATTTGCAGTTGCCAACAAGCGCCACCCGTATCCGGGCAATTGTTTTGCAGGCTGGGGGCTTTTCACAAAACGAGTGCGGTTCCAAAATCCTTGCAAATTTACTCTGACACCATGCAAAAAATCACCATATCAGGGCCTATAACGGCTGAGACATTCGACCAAGTCAAGGCGCAAACCGACCGCCTGGATAGCGCCCTGCCGTTGACGATTGAGCTCAATTCAGATGGTGGTGCCGTTGACGCTGGCATTGCTATTTACAACCACCTGTCTGCATGGCCTGGTGGCTGCAAAACCGAGGTTGTCGGCTGGGCTTTGTCCATTGCCAGCCTGATCCTGATGGCCGGGCAAGAGCGCGCTGTACATCAAAACAGCTTGGTGATGGTGCACGCACCCTGGACGACAAGCACCGGCAACGCTATCGAATTGCGAGACCGCGCCGCGCTGCTTGACCGGGTTGCAGTCACCATGCAGAGCGCCTACCAAGCCACCGGCCAACGAGCCGCCACCGTCAAACAATGGCTGGATGGCACCGATCACTGGTTCAGTGCCGATGAAGCACTAGCCGCTGGCCTGGCCACCCGAATCATTGAGTCCCCCAACCGCGCTGCACCAGCGAATGCCAGTGCTTGCCTTCACAAAATCCCTTCACTTTACGCAAAAATCATGATCCAAGACACCACCATAGAAGCCGCTGCCGACCAAAACCGCCGCGCCGAAATTACCGCCCGCTTTGGCAAATTCGCAAAACAAGAACCTGCGCTGATGGCGTCCTGCCTTGCCGACCGCGCCTGCTCCGCTGATGAGGCGTCCACCCGGCTGCTGACTCAAATTGGCCGCGAAGTTGAGCCGCTAAATCCGATTGGCTCTTACGCCCGCGTGAGCACAGGCGTTGACCGTGTGGCTGAATTCAAAGCCGCCGCCCGCGATGTGCTCTTGGCCCGCTCGGGCATCAAACTCGATGAGGTGCACCCTGGCGCCCGCGACCTGCAGCGCATGTCTATCTCTGCGATGGCTGAATCAGTTTTGAGCATGACCGGCCACCGCCGCCTGGATATGAGCTCCGCTGGTGCCATTTCAGCAGCGTTAGGGACAAGTGATTTTGTGCAACTTTTGAGCAATGTCAGCAACAAGTCTTTGACAATCGGCTACGCAGAAGCACCAGCCGGCCATGCGGTTTTCACCGCTGAGCGCGAAGTACCCGACTTCAAAACAAACACCCTGGTGAGCCTGTCCGAAGCGCCCGCCCTTGAAAAAGTGCACGAGCTCGGGGAATACGTGCATGGTTCGCTGAACGACTCCGCAACCACATTTGAACTGGCGACATTCGGCAAGATTCTGCGCATCAGCCGCCAAGCCCTGATCAATGACGATCTGACCGCCTTCACCAGCCTGCCCCGCTCAATGGGGGCCGCTGCCCGCCGCCTTGAAGCCGACATGACCTTCAGCATCTTGACCAGCAACCCAACCCTGAGCGATGGCAATGCACTGTTTTCAGCTGCCCATGCAAACCAAGGTTCAGCCCTGGCGCTGACTGTGGCTGGCCTGGCAAGTGCACGTTCTGCCATGCGCCTGCAAAAGGGTGTCGCTGGCCTGCAGTACCTTGACCCCCAGCCACGCTATCTGGTGGTCCCTGTGGCTTTGGAAACCGCCGCTGAACAATTGCTTGCGAGCTTGGTTGATCCGTCAAAATCAAACGCAACACCCAACAGCGAATTTATCCGAGGGCTCACCTTGGTGGCTGATCCGCGTTTGGACGGAAACAGCACGACCGCCTGGTACTTGAGCGCTGATCCACGGCAAATCGAAGGCGTGCTCCGCGCATACCTGTCTGGACAACCCCGACCATACTTGGAGGAAAACACCGAATTCGCTGTGGACGCGGTTTCATTCAAGGTTCGTCTCGACTTTGCCGCAGGAGTGATTGATTACCGGGGCCTGTATCGCAGTGTGAGCTCTTAAAAATCCCCGTGGCAGGACTTCGCAGCTGGGTCTCTGCCACACGCCAGCCGGGGTAGTCGGTTTTCTCCTGATCGACTCAAAAGCTGGCACCTATACCGCCGGCAATGTCCGGGCTTTTTTTTCGCCAGAATCACCCAGGTTCGACGTAAGCGCCTCGCTGGTGCGCTGGCCTGCCTGTGGCGACGGTTCGCCCTGTGGGTTGACCTGTTGATCTTGAGGGGCTATCGCAAGGGGTGATTCAGCAGGCAAACTCAGGCTTTTTGTAGGTGCGCACCGGGTGCGCTTCTACCGGCTGAATGGTGCACCTGGTCAACGGCTGGCACCAGCCTACACCCAGCAAAATGCAGGCGCTATCAAAAGTGAAGCATGCAGGTTTATAGGCTGACACTATCAGGCACGGTTATTGCGGGTTGCATATTCTGTGCCATGCTATTTTCATAGTTTCACGCTATAAGCCTGCAAAGCCCATGCACCGCTTTTGCTGGTGGCGCTGGCACATAGGCACCAGCCAGCCGAATAAACGCAGCCTGAGCCGTTCTGGTGGCACCCGCCCGGCATGTTGGTGTGGTGATGCCATTTGATCCGAATGATGACCCTGAAAAGGATGAAAGTGCTATCAATCTTGAAGTGGCGCAACGTGAGCCACCGTTTCTAGGCGACCCATTTCTGGGTTTTGGGTCGCCTCTGGGCGAATCAGATTGGGGGTTTACGCCCTTTTGGGCGACAACCGCGGAGGTGACTGGCCAACCTGATGTTTTTGACGGTCAGACTGACCCAAAAATTGGGTGAGGCAACCCGCGCAAAGTTGCGCTGGTTGAAGTCATCTCCGCGCGAGGGGTTGACAGCATTGCCGTGGGGTGGTGAATCGCCACCCCATGTCGTCTCCGCGCACGCGAGGGGTTGACGAAAACATAGGTAATGATACCTACCTTTTATCAGTCGTCTCCGCGCGCGCGAGGGTGGCACAAACTGGGGCTTTTCCCGAAACAATTGTTTCGCTGCAATGTGAACGAAAAACGCAAAAACCGTACACACCGATGATGCCAAAAACGCAAAAATTGGCATCTCCGAAAGTAACCCAAAATGCCGAAATGGGTTACTCTGAATGTCCGCAATTGCGGACAAAAACTTGTCAATTGACGAGTCCAAAAGTGTCCCAAAACGAGAAAATGGGACACTCTGAAGTCGTCTCCGCGCACGCGAGAGAGGGGCTGACGATCATTACCCGGTAATGAGTTTTCGTGACTGTTACGAAACTGCCATTCATGGGATTTGCCCATAGATACCGTGAATGGTGGTATCACCTAAACCCGGATACCCGGCAAGTCGGGTATGTGCTGACGCTATTCTGAAAATAGGTTATATCGGTTTTGAAGGTTTGTTTCCCCGGACTGGCGCAAAGATGCAGCTACAGATACTTTTGCGCCCACCCCTAAATTCAATCTCCGAAGTGCAACATTAGCTCAAGGTTGCACTTCCTGTGCACTTTCAAAAGAAAAGCCTGCAATATGGCGGGCTTTAAATTTGAATCTAAGTTATTGATTTACCGAGGTTTTTTGTGGTGGGTGATGACGGGCTCGAACCGCCGACCTACGCCTTGTAAGGGCGCCGCTCTACCAACTGAGCTAATCACCCCACCGAAAACCGGTTCTCAATTCAGGGCATCTTTCAATGCCTTGCCCGGACGAAACTTTGGAACCTTGGCGGCTTTAATTTTGATCGACGCGCCAGTGCGAGGATTGCGCCCGACGCGCGCCGCACGCTTGCCAACTGCAAAGGTACCAAAACCAACCAACGACACGGCACCGCCTTTTTTCAGCGTCAGCTGCACCGCCGCGATGGCGGCTTCAAGCGCCCGCGCCGCTGCAGCTTTTGAAATGTCGGCATTCTCTGCAATGTGGTCAATCAATTCTGTTTTATTCACGAAAAACCTCAGACAAAAAAATAGCGCTAGGGGTAAAAAATAATTTTAATGGCCTGTTGGGCCAGCTGCCTGTCTAAACGCCTGTCGTCAAAATCGGGGTTTGCAGAAGCAGGCCGCGATTCTAAGCCGATTCCCTGACCAGGCAGAAGGAAATAGTCAAACTTTTCATGCGCCTGTGTTAAAACGCTTTTCATGGTCTTCCCGATGATTCCCGTCAATTTCAGCGTGGCCGTCCATCAGTCTATGGATCAACAATGGCCAGTCCAAGCGGTGTTTTGTACTGAAAATTGGGCTACACACCCATTTGGGGTTGCGTCATTTAGTTCGTTGGATCTTCATCATGCTTCACTTTTTACCAGCACCACTGATTGGTGCCATCGCCAGCATTTTGATGCTGCTCAACATCCTGTTGTGGGTACCAATTCTGCTGCTGGTGTCAACCATCAAACTGCTACTGCCGTTTAAACGCGTTCGCCTGCTGATTGACCCGCAGTTGCTACGTATCGCAGAAGCCTGGATTGCCGGCAACAGTGGTTGGATGCGCCTGACACAACAACTCAATTGGGAGATCAGCGGCATCGACACCTTGAGCCGGCAACAGTGGTATTTGGTGGTTTGCAACCACCAGTCATGGGTCGACATTCTGGTGCTGCAACATGTCTTGAACCGACGTATTCCGCTGTTGAAGTTCTTTCTGAAAAAAGAGCTGATCTGGGTACCAATCATGGGGCTGGCCTGGTGGGCACTTGAATTTCCTTTCATGCGCCGGCGCAGTGAAGCTTATCTGAAGCAACATCCCGAAGAACGTGGCAAGGACGCCGCCACCACACGCGCCGCCTGCGAAAAATATGCGCTGATTCCCACCAGTGTGATGAATTTTCTGGAGGGCACACGTTGCACACCAGCAAAACAACAACACCAACAGTCGCCCTACCAGCATCTACTGAAACCCAAAGCCGGCGGTGTGACGCTGGCTTTGGAGGCAATGGGTGAAAAATTTGGAGCAGTGCTCGACATCACCCTGATTTACCCGGCTGGAATCCCCAATTTCTGGGAGTTTTTACAAGGCAATGTTCCAAAAGTCATTGTGCAGGCGAGAACGCTGCCAGTTCCGCCATTGCAAGCCTTGCCGGCACAACGCTCCGAACAGTGGCTGCGCGACGCCTGCCATCTCTGGGTCAATCAGTTGTGGGCCGAAAAAGATCTGCAAATTTCAAAAACGTTAATTAAATTGACATCTAGTCCATACAGATCATTGATCTGACAACTAATTTTTATATAGCGATTTTTTCTCGTGGTTTGGCCACGCTAGCGCAGGTGCTTGAACACTTTGGCCTTGAAACTCTCTGCCATGCCCAATTGCGGTGGTCACGTTTTTTCGGACAATCGGCTAAGCTAAAGCTGACCGGTTGAAAGGAGCGTGAACCATGGGAACAAAGCGCAAACAGCACAGCGCGCAATTCAAGGCTGAAGTGGCGATGGCGGCCTTGTCAGGGTCCAAGACACTGGCAGAACTCGCATCAGAGTACGGCGTACAGGGTGGTTTGCGCGCTGGCCTGATCGCCGCACGGGTCAGGGCCCGACTGCACTGAGCGATTGGGGTCGACTGGTTTTGGCCTCCAGCCTGGATTTCGGGTTGGCCAGACGCACATACCAACTCCACCAGTTGTAAATCAGGGCCACCGCCCTGGCGCTTAACGCACAGCGCTCAATATCGTGGGTGCTGTAGCCACCCCAGCCCCATTGGTTTTTGATCTCGTCAAAGCCGTTCTCACAGTCTGCCCGGTCACGGTAGAGTTGGCCAATTTGCATCAACTCATACTTCGAATTGGTCACCAATACCGCATACACCCAGCTCTTGATGGGTTCATTTTCATCAATGAAGTGCAGCTCGATTTGAGCTTTGCCGGTCTTGCTTTTCTTCTCCAGTACCAAGTCAACTTTGCGCTCGCGGCGCATGATGATGACGCGGCGTTTGCCGCTCAAGCCGCTTAAACGCAATTCGTCTTCGCAGCCACTCTAGCCCTGGCCCATGTCGCTCCAATTCTGGCGCTGCCACTGGCGTTTGATGAGTTGCTTGACTCCAACGCTTTTGCGTAGCTTGAACAGGTAGGCTTGGACAAGCTCTTCGAGTTGGAGCATTTCGCCATCAACGCCATAGGCACAGTCGCCCCGTACCAGTGGGGGGCGTTCATCTGCAGAAAAACTCTCGATGAGTGCCTTCAGGCTAGGGCGCCCGTAGCAGGGGCTGTGTCGGTTGCCCGCTTGCAACTGCGCATCCAGTACCAAACGCAGGTTACCTATCCAGTAGGTGTGGATGACGTGGCTGGGCCTGCCCGGCTTTGTGCGGGTTGTAGCTCACCACCGCGCCGTCTTGGTGGCCGTAGAGTACTTTGACGGTGGTGTCGCAGTCCAGTATCCAGCCGGTCTTGGTGGCCTGGGCAATGCTGTGGCGCAATTGCGCCTGCATCCATTGTTCGGCTTTGAGGGCCTGGGCTTGTTGGGCTGCGCGTTGCTCTGCGTTGTGGCGGGCTTTGGGTGCGGGTGCGATGGCCTGCAGGGCTCGGCGCAGGCTGTCATCTGCGATGATGTGGTTCATGCCCAGTACTTCCGGTGATACACCGTCGCCGCGCAGTCTGCCAATGTGGGCGTAGCGCTGTTGACCATCCATGATGCCCAGCAGCCACGTGCCCAGAACATCTTTCACTTCGGGTGCGTTGGGGCTGGTGTAGCGCAGTGGGCAACTATTCACCCAGTTCTCAAACAAACCACTGGCTTCCAAAAATTCTGCAAAGAACGCCAGCTGCCCCATCGCTGTAGCTTTGCCTTGGGCGTTCCACTGCACTTCATAGACCCCACCAAGGGTCTTGACCCGCAAGGACTCATCAATCAATTTCTCGTATCCATCAATGACCTCTTTGCAGGCTTGATAAGTCAAACTTTGCGCAAAATCCTCTTCACACCATTTGGTGTCACTCAAATTAGCTGAAAACCTTTACAAAATATACGCTTGCGCCATTTCGCTTGAGGGTAACTGAGGAAAATTGGTTTATAGATCGGGGTTAGTTCAGTTCCATCGTAATCCTCCAGTTCATGGGTAAACTTCAAAGCTGGAGGTGCCAGCGCTTGCCCCGGCGAAATTGCTTGTCCAACTTTGCAGTCAGCAGCGCTTTTTATCGTGATATCTTTAGGCTGCGCGCCTGGGAGTCAATTCGGGGTACGAGTCGGCACAGGCGAACCAAGTTAGACATCGGCAGTCCAAGCTTCCAAAGAGTTTTCTCTGCTTCTATCCGCAGCTCCTCCAACCCAGAGTTTCTTTCATCATCCGGGGCGTCGCTCGGAATTCATGCAAGTTAGTCGGCGGGTTCAAGCGCCCACAATCCAGCCCTCCAGCGGGTCCATGTCGGCTGGCAGTCCGTAGTTTTTGTCTCCCTGCTCGAACTTTTGCTGTGCCCATGCAGCTTGCATCAGGCACAACACGGCGTCAAGCCGGTCACCCCGGGCGTCATCGGCGAGCAGATCGCGCTGGGCGTGGCTGAGTTTGAGGCGCAGCCCTGGCCCGAACCGGGTATTGTCATCCTCCAGCGCGGTGATCAGATCTTTGCGGGCAATCAGGCGGTCTGCCGTATGTCCCGCAAGCCTATCACTTTTGTAGCTGCGCCGCCCCAACACCTCGCGCGCCAGCATGCCGGGGTAGGCTTCGAGCGCGATGCGTTGCATGTCGTGGGGTAGGGAGGGCGTAGTGGTGTGTAAGCCAGGCAGGCTAACCCCCGACTGCAGCAGCAGCTGCACACCGGCGTGCAGCATGTACGCCACAGGTGGATTGACCCACTTCATGCTGGGGCTGGCGCCCGCGGGTCGATCGGTGGCACGGTGGGCAAATTTGCCCCCTGGAGTGCGGGCGGCACAAAAGGCGGCAAACTGCGCCCGAATGTCGGCGCGAGAGAGGCTTGCGTAATGATGCATGCAGGCCAGCCAATCCAGCGGCCAGCCCAAGTGCTGCACCAGCTCGCGCGGTAGACCAAAAGGCAGGTCAAACGCACCCACCCAGGCCGTTGGCGCCGCAAGCCATTGGGAGAATTCAGCAAGGCTTGCGAAATATGCTAAAGATGATAGCTGTACGCACTCGCTGGATAATGCTCCAAGGGCTAAAACAATCGGTTTTCTGCGCGAAGGTGCGCTCGAGAAGTCGCATCCCACCAGGGCCGGGCTCGCGACGTTTGCCAACGGGCTCATGCCCGCCCGATGATCGAGGCGGTGGCCATCAGTTCTTCAAGCAGGGCGAGCGAGACCTTGCCCGACACCGAATACGGGTCAAGCTCGGGCTTTTCAGCATACTTGAGCAAGATGGAGGCATTGATGCGCGTCATGTTGACCTCACCCATTGTCCAACCTGAAAACCGGCGCTCAGAGATTTCTTCGTATTGCAGCAGCACCACATCTTTGTGACGCGGATCGCGCTGGATGTGACCATAAAGTTCACTGACCGTCATGCGACCACCTTCGAGCGCCTGTAAAAAAATACCCCCGCCGTAACACAACACACCAGTCACGCCACTGCCGGGGTTGTGGGCCCGTGACTGGTGCAGGATGGACTCGATGGCGTCGGCATTAACATCCACCGCACGACTGGCATATAGCAAACGTACCAACATGATTAGCCTTTCCGAGGTATAAGTGACAAAAATTCACGTCGCAGATTGGCATCTTTCAAAAAACTGCCACGCATCACGGAATTGATCATTTTGCTGTCGACATCTTTGACACCGCGCCAACTCATACAGAAGTGACTCGCTTCCATCACAATGGCCAGGCCATCAGGCTGGGTTTTTTGCTGGATCAGGTCAGCCAGTTGTACCACCGCTTCCTCCTGGATCTGTGGCCGGCCCATCACCCATTCAGCCAAACGAGCGTACTTCGACAGGCCAATCACATTGGTGTGCTCGTTGGGCAGCACACCAATCCAGATTTTTCCCATGATTGGGCAAAAGTGGTGGCTGCAGGCGCTGCGAACCGTAATCGGGCCCACAATCATCAGTTCGTTCAAATGTTCGGCGTTGGGGAATTCGGTTATCTCAGGCGCAGCAACATAACGCCCCTGAAACACTTCCTTGAGGTACATCTTGGCCACACGCCGCGCGGTGTCGTCGGTGTTGTGATCGTTGTCAGTGTCAATCACCAGACTACTGAGCACACTCTTCATTTTTTCTTCGACTTCATCAAGCAGGGATTCAATCTCGCCTGGCCTGACAAATTCGGCAATGTTGTCGTTGGCATTAAAGCGCTTGCGTGCCGCTTTGATACGCGCACGTATCTTCACAGATACCGGCGTACCTTCGTCTGGGTCAACTGAATTCATGGTGTGCATGGGTGTAAAACATCAAGGGATCACCGTAGCAGCGTTTTACCAACAAGGTTATTGGCATCAAGCCCTTTTATAGATTGAGTTAAACGCTATTACTCTAATAGCGTTTGCCATAAATGAAGATCATCAGGCGCATCAGCAGCAAGGCTGCGTGGTCCAGCAACTTCTGCCGCATGGGCCGCTGAGCGTGCTTTAGCTGGTCGACGCGCCGGGAACGGGTGTTTATAGCGTGCACCAGTTCAAGCCCCAAGTCCTGGGCAAAAGGGCCATCTTCGATCACCACATTGGCCTCACGCGCGAGCAGCAAACTCAAGGGGTCCATGTTGGAAGAGCCCACCGTGGCCCATCGGCCATCCACCACTGCCACCTTGGCATGCAGAAAGCTGGCGTTGTATTCATAAATTTCCACACCCGCCGCCAGCAGACGCCGATACAAGGCACGCGTTGCATGGTGCTGCATGAAATACTCATAACGCCCTTGCAACAACAAACGCACCCGCACCCCGCGCCGGGCGGCATGGATCAGGCTGTTGCGAATCTTGCGACCCGGCAAAAAGTAGGCGTTAGCCAGAATGATCTCCTGGCGCGCCGCCCCCAGCGCCAATCTGTAAGCCCGTTCGATGCGTGAGCGATTCAGCAAATTGTCTCGAAGCACCAGCATAGCCTTGGCACCACCTAACGCCATGAACGAATCCTTCCTGTCAGAACGATGGCTCTGTACAGCGCGTTGCAAGGCCTGCCAGGCGTCCAGCCAATTCACCTGCTGGGCACTTTGAACAGCCTGCTGGCGCCACCAAAATTGCGCCATGGCCAAATGCACATCCTGCACCAAAGGACCCACCACGCGCACTGCAAAGTCAAAGCGCGGTGCCCCAAGCGTCCCGTGGTTTGGATCAAACAAGTCGTCAAGCACATTAATTCCGCCGCAAAATGCCACACTGCCATCCACCACACACAGCTTACGGTGCAGGCGACGCCAGCGGCTGGGCACCAACAAGCCCAACCGCCCCAGAGGCGCGTAAATGCGCCACTGAACGCCCGCTGTACGCAGGCGTTGCGGCCAGGGTTCGGGCAGGAATGGCGTGCCTACACCATCAACCACAAGGTGTATGACCACGCCCCGCTGAGCCGCTTCGCTCAGTGACAGCGCGACCCGCGCGCCCGAAGCCTCCAGGTTGAAAATGTAGGTTTCAAGCAGGACCTCTTGCACGCTGGCATCAATGGCGGCGACGAGTTCGTCAAAAAAGGCTTGAGCGCCGCACAGCAGCTTTAGGTGATGACCTGACTTGATTCCAGCCATGTGCAACAGCGCTCAACCCGGCATTTGAAAATCGGCAATCAGGGGGAGGTGATCTGACATTCTCCACCACATTTGCCCTCGGGGCACCGCAACGCTGAGTGGCTCCAAGCCACGAGCAAAGACGTGATCCAACTGCGCCAGCGGCAAGCGTGATGGAAAAGTTGGCTGACGAGCAACCTGGCTGGTGTGCAAGCCCACGTCCATGAAAGCCTTTTGGGTGTCTGGGCGCCAGTCGTTGAAGTCTCCCGCCAGCAACAAGGGAGCATCGAGGGGTACTTCACGCGATAGATATCGCTTGAGCTGCGCAATTTGTCGTACCCGGCTGGACCGAATCAACCCCAGGTGCACCACCAGCACATGCACGATACGCGCATCCACTTGCAATTCAACATGCAGCAGGCCACGCTGCTCCAGGCGATGGTCCGACATATCTTCATGCTGGGACGACAGCACCGGCCAGCGCGACAACACGGCATTGCCGTGCTCACCGTGTCGTGTGACAGCATTGGTCCGGTACACCGCCGTGTACCCCGGTGGTGCCAAAAAATCGGCTTGACCTTGCTGCGGCCAATGTTCAAAATGGTTCTCTTCCTGCCGGTTGTTATGCCGCACCTCTTGCAAGCAGACCACATCAGCACCCAGCGATGCCACAGCCTGCGCGAGATTGTGGATCTCCAGGCGCCGCGCGGGCCCAATACCCTGTACGCCTTTGTGAATGTTGTAGGTGACAACCCTCAGGGTTTTCATGCAACCATCGTCAAACGGCAAAGCGTGGCAACAGCAGGCAAGCTTCTGCGTTTGAGGGTGAAAAACACGCCTCTGCCGCATGCACATAGGGCAGCCATTGGTAGTGCGTATGTTCCCGTGCACTTAGACGCACCTGAGTGTTTGCTGGCACCATCAGTCCGAACAGGTGCTCCGTATTTTTGACCACGCCCGGCGCATAGCGATGGCGCCATTGGGGGTAAATTTCATAGATATTTTCTAGCTGCCAATCGTTCAGGCAGCCCTCCAGGGCAGACCCTGGTGAGCAGTCAATGCCGGTTTCTTCAAACACCTCGCGCCGGGCAGTTTGTTCAAACGATTCGTCTGGAGCATCTTTGGCACCAGTGACCGACTGCCAATAACATTCAGCATCCGCTCGTTTGATTAGCAAAACTCGTAACACCGGGGTGTAAATCACCACCAGCACGGACTGTGGAATTTTGTAAGTTACAGCAGTTTCAGCCACGACAGGTCACCGCCTCAAGCACTGCCAACCTGTCGCCAAACGGACCCCTCATCCAGCTTTCACGAGGTCAGCGTTGCGCAAGCGAATATGCAGTTCTCGAAGTTGCTTTTCATCAACGGGCGAAGGCGCTTGCGTCAACAGGCACTGGGCGCGTTGGGTTTTCGGGAAGGCAATCACATCACGAATGGACTCGGCACCGGTCATCATGGTCACAATGCGGTCCAAACCAAAGGCCAGGCCACCATGCGGAGGCGCCCCATACTGCAACGCATCGAGCAGAAAACCAAATTTTTGCTGGGCTTCTTCCGGGCTGATCTTGAGCGCATCAAATACTTTTTGCTGCACATCGGCACGGTGGATGCGCACGGAGCCGCCGCCCATCTCCCAGCCATTGAGCACCATGTCATAACCCTTGGAAACACATTTCTCGGGAGCCGTGACCATCCAGTCTTCATGACCGTCTTTGGGTGCGGTGAACGGGTGATGAACCGCTGTGTAACGCTGGGATTCCTCGTCGTACTCAAACATCGGGAAATCAACCACCCACAGCGGTGCCCAGCGGTCTTCAAACAGACCGTTTTTCTTGCCAAATTCGCTATGCCCTACCTTGATGCGCAGTGCACCAATGGCATCGTTGACGATTTTTTCCTTGTCAGCACCAAAAAACAGCAGGTCACCGTCTTGCGCGCCGGTGCGGCCCAGCACTGCAGCTATGGCGTTGTCATGCAGATTCTTGACGATAGGACTTTGCAAACCTTCGCGGCCCTTTGTCAGATCATTCACCTTGATCCAGGCCAAGCCTTTGGCACCATAAATCTTGACAAATTCGCCATAACCGTCAATTTCGCCTCGGGACAGGCCAGCGCCTTCACGCGCTCCACCCGGTACCCGCAATGCCACTACCCGGCCACCCTTCATATTGGCGGCCCCCGAAAACACTTTGAAGTCGACATCACTCATAACATCGGTCAGTTCGGTGAATTCGAGTTTGACGCGCAAATCAGGCTTGTCAGACCCATAGCGCAGTGCAGCCTCCTGATAGGTCATAGCGGGAAACTCGCCCAGATCCACATTGATGGTGGTCTTGAACACCGCTTTAATCATTTGTTGGAACAAGTCTCGAATGTCCTGCTCCTCCATGAAAGACGTTTCAATATCGATCTGAGTGAACTCAGGCTGGCGGTCAGCACGCAGGTCTTCGTCGCGAAAGCACTTGGTAATCTGGTAATAACGGTCAAAACCGGCCACCATCAGCAACTGCTTGAACAACTGCGGACTTTGCGGCAATGCAAAAAAATGGCCGTCGTGTATCCGGCTAGGGACCAGGTAATCTCGCGCCCCTTCTGGCGTGCTTTTGGTCAGCATCGGGGTTTCAATGTCGACAAAGCCATTGGCATCAAGGAACTTTCGCACCTCCATCGCCACACGGTGGCGCAGCATCAGGTTGTTTTGCATGTAGGGGCGGCGTAAGTCCAGCACACGATGCGTCAGGCGGGTGGTTTCGGACAGATTTTCTTCATCAAGCTGAAACGGTGGTGTCACCGAGGGGTTGAGCACGTTGAGCTCATGGCACAACACTTCGATCTTGCCGCTCTTGAGACTGTCATTGGCCGTGCCTTGCGGACGTGCCCGCACCAAGCCTTTGACCTGAATACAAAACTCGTTGCGCAGGTCCTCCGCCACCTTGAACATGTCGGCCCGATCGGGGTCACACACCAGCTGCACATAACCTTCACGGTCGCGCACATCGACAAAAATCACGCCGCCGTGGTCACGCCGGCGGTTGACCCACCCGCACAGGGTGACATTTTGGCCGAGCAGGGCTTCAGTAACCAAACCACAATAATGAGAACGCATTGCCATAAACTGCTTTCAGAGGCCACCCTTGGGGTGGCAAGGTTGTCAAAAGATCAATGGTGCTTGCCGGTGGTAGCCACCGTGGGGGCCACCGAACCCATGGAAATCACGTAGGTAAGCGCCTCGTCGACGCTCATTTTGAGCTCGACCACATCGGCTCGGGGCAGCATCAGAAAAAACCCGCTGGTCGGGTTGGGTGTGGTGGGCACGTAGACGCTGACAAAATCATCACCCAGGTGGGTAGACACCTCACCAGCAGGAGTACCCGTCTGAAATGCGATGGTCCAGCAGCCTTGGTGTGGATACTGCACCAGCAAGGCGGTGCGAAAAGCATTGCCGTTGCTGGAAAAAAGAGTGTCGGACACCTTTTTGACACTGTTATAGATGGACTTGAAGACCGGAATTTTGGCCAATAAGTTGTGCCAGTGGTTCAGCCACCATCGTCCAGCCACATTGGAGACCAGGGCACCGGTTAGCAGCAACCCCCCAAAAACCAGCAGCACACCTAAGCCGGGAATGTGTTTGAACTGCTCCCAAAACACCGCCACTGATTCTGGTGACACGGCCTGAACAGCAGTCAGAAACCCCATAAAAATGCCGTCAAGCAAATTCATCAGCCACAGCAGCACCCAGATGGTGATCGCTGTGGGCAACCAGACCAACAGGCCAGTTATCAGGTATTTTTTTAGCGGCACAGAAAGTTTCAATCAAATATCAGCTGTGGCAAGCGCAACCGCCGCTGCATCGGGAAGCAGGTGTAGCAGTAGCGACCTCTGATTTGGCGACAGGCGTTGCTGCGGGTGTCGCTGTCGCGGGTTCTGTTGAGGGTGCCGCCGGCGCTGCTGTTGCGGCAGCCGGACTGCCATTGCCCTTGAAATCTGTGGCATACCAACCCGAACCTTTGAGCTGGAACCCAGCAGCGGTCAATTGCTTGGAAAACGATGCTTTACCACAGGCTGGACAGCCCTTAAGCAGCGGATCAGAGATTTTTTGCAACACATCTTTGGCAAACCCGCAGGCTTCGCATTTGTAGGCGTAAATTGGCATGGTGTCCCGTTGAGAAAATAGCTGCAAAGCCTGTGATTATAAAGTCGCGCTTGTCAGGCAGCAAAACTGCAAAGGCACTAAAACAGGCGAACCCGCACCATCACTTGCATCACAATCAGGCCGAGCACAAATCCAACGCCACCAAAAACAATGGCAGACAACAATCGGTTGGTTTTTTTCTGCTCCAGCAACAAGGCCTCAAGCCCGTTGCCCCGCCCACGTGAATTGTTTTGCAAGAAATCAAACAACAAACGCGGCAGTTCAGGCAAGAGCTTGGCGTATCGCGGTCCTTCATTGCGTAACTCGTCAAACAGCTTTTTAGGGCCAATCTGGTTCATCATCCATTTTTCAAGGAACGGTTTGGCGGTGTTCCACAAATCCAGATCAGGATCAAGCTGCCGTCCCAGACCTTCAATATTGAGCAATGTTTTTTGTAACAACACCAACTGAGGTTGAATTTCAACTTGAAAACGTCTTGAAGTCTGAAACAAGCGCATTAGTACCATGCCCAGCGACAACTCCTTCAATGGCCGATCAAAGTAGGGCTCGCACACTGTGCGCACCGCCGCTTCAAGCTCATCAACACGGGTGGTGGCCGGCACCCAACCTGACTCGATGTGGAGCTCGGCGACACGTTTGTAATCGCGACGGAAAAATGCGGTGAAGTTCTGCGCCAGATACTCCTTGTCAACCTCGGTCAAGGTACCCACGATGCCAAAGTCAAGCGAGATGTAGCGCCCAAAAGTTGCCGGATCAAGGCTCACCTGGATGTTGCCTGGATGCATATCAGCGTGGAAAAAACCGTCACGAAACACCTGGGTGAAAAAAATGGTGACACCGTCGCGCGCGAGTTTGGGAATATCAACGCCAGCCGCCCGCAAGCGCTCAATCTGGTTGATGGGAACGCCTTTCATGCGTTCCATCACCATCACATCAGGCATACAGTAGTCCCAGAAAATTTCTGGAATCAGCACCAAGTCCAGCTCAGCCATGTTACGTCGCAGTTGCGCTGCACTAGACGCCTCACGCACCAGATCAAGTTCGTCATGCAGGTATTTGTCAAATTCAGCAACGACCTCACGTGGTTTGAGACGTTTGCCGTCTTCTGACAGACTTTCCAACCAGCCAGCCATCATGCGCAACAGGTCCAGATCCTTGTCGATCACATCGAGCATGCCTGGGCGCAGCACCTTGACCGCAACATCACGGTGGCGACCACTGCGCTCTTTCAGCACTGCGAAATGGACCTGCGCGATCGACGCGCTGGCCACCGGCTGGCGTTCGAACGACACAAAAATATCGTCAACCTTCTTCTTGAAGGCTTTTTCGATGATGGCGATGGCGACTTCGCTTGGAAAAGGCGGCACCCGGTCTTGCAAAAGAGCCAGTTCATCCGCAATGTCCACCGGTAACAAATCACGCCGGGTTGACAGCACCTGGCCAAACTTGACAAATATCGGACCCAGGCTCTCCAGCGCCTGGCGAATTCGCTGACCACGCGGTGCCTCCAGCTTGCGTCCAATAGTGATGATCCGGGCAATTTGCAACAGCCAGGGTTTGTTGAAACTTGTCAGAACCAATTCATCAAGCCCGTGACGCAACATCACCCAAACGATGAACACGCCACGAAAAAGGCGCGACATTATGCGGATTTGCCCGGAATGAAGCTGGCTGCCTTGGCAACAAACTGACGCAGTCCACCCACCAAGCCTTGCGCCATCTGCGCCAGAGTGTGCGCCGGCACATCGCCCATGAAGCGAGACAGATCTTCTTCCATGTCCCAGCGGACGTTCTCGGTCAACCAGCTCACTTCGGCGGCCAGTTGCACATCGCCCTCAATGCGTACACCCGGTTTGTCGCCACGCAAGGCAATTTGTGCCAAAACCAGGGGGGACTCGTCAGTGACCGTC
Source organism: Candidatus Rhodoferax mariagerensis (assembly GCA_016719055.1). Taxonomy (GTDB): domain Bacteria; phylum Pseudomonadota; class Gammaproteobacteria; order Burkholderiales; family Burkholderiaceae_C; genus Rhodoferax; species Rhodoferax mariagerensis. The sequence goes on from JADKAW010000053.1 coordinate 33,457, forward strand.
AACACTAAATCAGGCGTTGCTTCAGGCGCTGCCAAATCCAGCAGCCCCGCCGGGGTAGCAATCAGCTTGAAGTTGAACGATCGCCATTGCACCAACATGACGCGGTCTTTTTGCCGCGCCAGCCGAGCCGTGGCTTCGGTCTCCTGCATCAACACGTGGTTGAGCGTTAAAACAATACGCCGCTGCGCCTCGCTCACAGCCCAGGCGGGCGGTTGAAGGCTAGGAAGCGGGAGCTTCTGGAGGAAACCCTCCAAGAATGAAAAAGGGGACTGTGTTGACATAGTCCCCGATTATTCCCTGAAATGCTGAAGATTTCTTTACTGCAGAGCTTGTACCCCTGCGACCAGCCAGCCGCTGCGTCCATTTTTAGGTTTGATCATGTTCCAGACTTCACGGAACGGGCTCGCACCAGCCGAAGGCTCCTCACGGATCATCCCGGAAAACTCGACACTTGCCATGTAATCATCACCCAGGTCTTCAATACCCAGCAGATGGGCCTCAATCATGACCACATCGGTCATGTTGACCGGGCCACCCGTGTGTGCTTCCCGATCAGCCAGCTGCGCCTGGATTTCTTTCAGCATGGTGTCGGTCATCATCACCCGTAGCGCACCAATATCCGCTTTGTCCCACGCCGCTTGCAGCGACACAAAGTTGGCTTTGGCTGACTTGATGAACCCCTCAGAGTCAAATCCTTCCGGGATGCCCCAGGTCTGAGAGCCGGTCAGGTCAGATCCAATCATGGAGCCCGATGCGCCAACTCCGCCCGCCATTGAGGGCGAAGCATCAAAGGCCGTGGTGCTGCGCTCCCACGGGCGAGCCGAGGCATCGTTGCCAACGTTTTCAGGGAGATAACTAGCAGGTGTGGCAGTCTGGCCGACCGAGCCTGCACCCTGAAACGCAAACGGAGCATTGGTCGCCGCAACGGTTGACTTGCGCGAGCGCATAAACCAGCCCACCGCGACCATGATTACCAGCGCAACTAATGCAAACATCATGAACTGTCCCATGGCCTCACCGAATCCCAGCGAACTCGCCAACCACGCCAACCCCAACCCAGCCGCCAGGCCTCCCAGCATGGCACCCCAAGGCTTCTTGGGTGCAGGCTGTGGAACTGCTGCAGCCGGATTTTTGGCGGCCGTGTTGGCGGCGCCCTGCTGAGGCGCTGCAGGTGCGGGCGCAGCCTGACGTTGCGTCACATTAGAGGACTGCTGCCCAAAGGATTTGCCCCCGCCAAAACGCTTGGCTGCATCAGCCTGACCGGCAAACAGCATCACGCTGATCGAGATTATCCAAAGCCATCGTTTCACGGCGTCTCCTGGTTGTGTATTTTTAAAAGTTGAAAACTAAAAGCTGCATTTCATCAGCACTTGATTCCTAGGTGCAAGGCTACCAGACCACCGCTCATGTTGTGGTAATCGACATGACCAAAGCCATTAGATTTCATCAGGGTTTTGAGTTCTTCCTGGCTTGGATGCATCCGAATGGACTCTGCCAAATATTGGTAGCTGGCCGAGTCTTTGGCCACCATCTGGCCAAGTCGGGGCAATATCTTGAACGAGTACCAGTCGTACACCTTTTCCAAGGGCTTGGCGACTTTGGAAAACTCCAGCACCAGCAGCCGCCCGCCCGGGCGCAGCACGCGGTACATTTCTTTGAGCGCCTCGTCCTTGTGCGTCATGTTGCGCAGCCCGAAGGCGACGCTGACCAGATCAAATTGATTGTCGGGAAATGGCAGTTTCTCAGCATCGCAAACCAGGCTTGGCAACACGACACCGGCGTCCACCAGGCGGTCGCGTCCGGTGCGCAGCATGGTCTCATTGATGTCGGTATGCACAACTTGCCCACTATTGCCCACTTTGGCGGCAAACGCCATCGCCAAGTCACCGGTCCCGCCCGCAATGTCAAGCACCTGGTCGCCGTCGTGCAGATTGGCCACAGTCACGGTGTAGGCCTTCCACAAACGGTGCATGCCCATTGACATCAGGTCATTCATCAGGTCATATTTAGGCGCAACCGAATCAAAGACACCTTTGACATGCCCAGCTTTTTCAGTCTCATCGACGCTTTGGTATCCAAAATGGGTGCTTCTCATGATTCAGTCTCAGTGTGCGGCACAGCTGCTGGAAGCTTTGTCAGGCATAGGCGCATTGCGGTCAACGCCGACTGCCGTTAAGCGCTCGGTGTAATCTTGCCAAAGCTTGTCCTGCTGCGAGCCCAGGAAATACAGGTAATCCCAGCTAAAAATGCCGGTGTTGTGGCCATCAGAAAATGTCGGCTGAACCGCATAGTTGCCAACCGGCTCCAGGGAATTCAACTCAACATTTCGCTTGCCGGTTTGCAGGGTTTCCTGCCCAGGACCGTGTCCCTGCACCTCGGCTGAGGGTGAATAGACCCGCATCAACTCAAACGGAATACGAAACTTGGCACCGTCCGAAAAACTGATTTCCAGCACCCGTGACTGGCTATGTACCGTGATGTCCTGCGGGCTGGGTGCCCCGGATTGCAAACCTGCCATAAAAATTTTCCTTCATTGATTAAATATTCAACAGTCGCCACAAGTTCAGACCAACACCCGTTCGATGCCGCCGTCATTGGCGAGTTTGACGTAATTTGGCATCCATTGCGTGCCCAGGATCTGATTGGCCATTTCCACCACAATGTAATCGGCTTGCAGCAGACCAATTTGCAGGTCTTCTCCATAACGGCTCAAGCCCTGCAGGCAGGCCGGGCAAGAGGTCAGAATCTTGACGTTGTCATTCAAGCCCAAAGCGCCGTCAGCCCGAAGCTGCGCCTCACCCTTGAGAATTTCTTCTTCTTTGCGAAATCGCACCTGGGTCGAAATGTCAGGCCGGTTCAGCGCCAGGGTACCCGACTCGCCGCAGCAGCGTTCTGACTGAATGATCTGGTCACCGAGCAAGGCTTTCACCGTCTTGAGCGGTTCCTGCAATTTCATCGGACTGTGGCACGGGTCATGGAACAAAAAGGCCCCGGCATTAGCCAGGGTAATGCCTTTTTCCAGCAAATATTCGTGAATGTCGATGATGCGGCAACCCGCGAAGATCTTGTCAAATTCGTAACCCTGCAACTGGTCGTAACAAGTGCCACAACTCACCACCACGGTTTTGATGTCGAGGTAGTTCAGTGTGTTGGCGACCCGGTGGAACAATACCCGGTTGTCGGTGATCATCTTCTCGGCCTTGTCGAACTGGCCGGCACCCCGCTGCGGGTAACCACAACACAGGTAGCCAGGCGGCAAAACCGTCTGCACGCCGGCGTGCCACAACATGGCCTGGGTTGCCAGCCCAACCTGGCTGAACAGACGCTCAGAGCCACAACCCGGAAAATAAAAAACTGCTTCGGTCTCAGAAGTGGTGGTTTTCGGGTTCCGGATGATCGGCACGTAGTCCCGGTCTTCCATATCGAGCAAGGCGCGGGCAGTTCTTTTCGGCAAACCACCGGGCAACTTCTTGTTGATGAAGTGGATGAGCTGTTCCTTGACAGGGGCCGGGCCCAGCGTGGCCGGTGGTGCCTGGGTCTGCTTGCGCGCAATCACCTTCAGAAAATCTGCCGCCAGGCGTTGCGATTTGATCGCCACATTGACCATGACGGAACGCGCTGCCTTGATGGTTTCGGGGTTGGTGGCGTTGAGCATGAACATGGCTGCTGCGCCTGCTGGCCGAAAGCTTTTTCGCCCCATCTTGCGCAGCAGGTTGCGCATGTTCATCGACACATCGCCAAAGTCGATCTTGACCGGGCAGGGCGACAGGCACTTGTGGCACACCGTGCAATGGTCGGCCACGTCTTCGAACTCTTCCCAGTGCTTGATGGACACACCGCGGCGGGTTTGCTCTTCATACAGAAAAGCCTCCACCAGCAGCGAGGTGGCCAGAATCTTGTTGCGCGGGCTGTACAGCAGGTTGGCACGCGGCACATGGGTGGCGCACACGGGCTTGCACTTGCCGCAGCGCAGGCAGTCTTTCACGCTGTCGGCAATGGCGCCAATGTCGCTTTGCTGCATGATCAGCGACTCGTGCCCCATCAGGCCAAAACTTGGCGTGTAGGCATTGGTCAGGTCAGATTTAAGTGCAAAATCGACCTCTAGCCCCCGTCCTTCCTGCGCAGATAGCTCTTTATTTCGTAGCAGCTTGCCCTTGTTGAAACGTCCTTCGGGGTCAATCCTGGCTTTGTAATCGGTAAAGGGTTGCAACTCGGCGTCGCTCAAAAACTCGAGCTTGGTGATGCCGATGCCGTGTTCACCCGAAATCACACCATCCAGGCTGCGCGCCAGCACCATGATGCGCTTGACGGCGCCGTGGGCGGTCTGCAGCATGTCGTAATCGTCACTGTTGACGGGGATGTTGGTGTGCACATTGCCGTCCCCTGCGTGCATGTGCAACGCCACCCAAACCCGGCCTTTGAGCACGCGCTGATGGATGGCGGCGCACTCTTGCAGGATTGGTTCAAACGCTGCACCGCTGAAAATCTGCTGCAGCGGCTGGCGAATCTGCGTCTTCCAGCTGGCCCGCAAGCTGTGGTCCTGCAACTTGGCAAACAACGGCGCTACATCGCGCAACCAGCCCGACCACAAGATGTGCACGTCAGCCAGCAGCGCCATGGCCTGGGCCACGCGGTCTTCCAACAATTCGGTAGCTGAAATCTCACCGGCATCGTCCTGGCGGCCCAGCGGCAATCTGCCCTGTTTGAAGAAATTTGATAACGCATCACACAATGCCAGCTTGTTGTGCAGGCTCAATTCGATGTTGATCCGCTCAATGCCGTCGGTGTACTCAGCCATGCGTGGCAGTGGAATCACCACGTCTTCGTTGATCTTGAATGCGTTGGTGTGTTTGCTTATCGCTGCCGTGCGTTTGCGATCAAGCCAGAACTTTTTGCGCGCCTCGGGGCTGATGGCAATAAACCCCTCGCCATTGCGCGAATTGGCGATGCGCACCACCTCACTGGTGACGCGCGCCACGGCATCGGCATCGTCGCCGGATATGTCACCAAACAGCACCATTTTGGGCACCGTGATGCTGGAGCCCGGCTGCGCCTGAGCGCCCCGCTTGGATTTGGTCGCGTAACCGACAGCGCGCAGGTAGCGGTCGTCCAGATGCTCCAGCCCGGCCAGCAACACGCCACTGCGCTTGCTTTCAGCAAACATGAAGTCCTTGATTTCGACGATGCTGGGCACTGCATCTTTGGCGTTGCCAAAAAATTCCAGGCACACGGTGCGGGTGTGCTGGGGCATGCGGTGCACCACCCAGCGCGCACTGGTGATCAGGCCGTCGCAGCCTTCTTTTTGTATGCCGGGCAGGCCGCTCAAAAACTTGTCGGTCACATCCTTGCCCAAACCTTCCTTGCGGAATGATTTGCCTGGAATATCCAGGCGCTCGCTGCGAATCCGGGTTTTGCCGTCGGCCGTGAAATACTCCAGAATAAAACTGGCCACGTCCACATCGTGGATCTTGCCCATGTTGTGATTGATGCGGGTCACCTCCAGCCACTGCGCCTGGGGTGTCACCATGCGCCAGCTGGCCAGGTTGTCCAGCGCGGTGCCCCACAACACGGCTTTTTTGCCGCCCGCGTTCATGGCGATATTGCCGCCGATGCATGAGGCTTCGGACGAGGTGGGATCGACAGCAAAGACAAAACCAGCGCGCTCGGCCGCCTGCGCCACGCGGTTGGTGACTACACCCGCCTCCGACCAGATCGTGCCAACCTCAAAATCCAGGCCGGGCAGCTTGCGCATTTCAACTTCGGTCATGGCTTCGAGTTTTTCGGTGTTGATCACCACACTTTTCCAGGTCAGCGGAATTGCCCCACCGGTGTAACCGGTGCCGCCACCGCGCGGAATGATCGTCAGACCCAGTTCGATACAGCCCTTGACCAGCCCGGCCATCTCGGCTTCGGTGTCAGGTGTGAGCACCACAAACGGGTATTCCACACGCCAGTCGGTGGCATCGGTCACATGGCTGACGCGGCTCAGGCCATCAAACTTGATGTTGTCACGAGCCGTGAGTTTGACCAGCAGGCGCTGCGCCTTGCGCCGCAACACGGCGGTTTCGACAAACGAGGCATCAAAGGCCAGCACCGCCCGATCGGCAGCCTGCAGCAACTGCCCCACCAGCGTGTCGCGCTCTTGGTCCGTCTCGGGCGAGCGGCGCTTCTGTACTTCACCCAGGCGGTGCCGCAAGGCCTCTACCAGCAGCACCCGGCGCTTCGGGTTGTGCAGCAGGTCATCCTGCAAATAGGGGTTGCGCTGCACCACCCAGATGTCCCCCAGCACCTCGTACAACATGCGCGCCGAACGGCCAGTCCGGCGCTCATCGCGCAGGCGGTTGAGCCAACCCCAGGCCGAGCTACCCAACAGACGAATGACAATTTCGCGGTCAGAAAACGAGGTGTAGTTGTAGGGTATTTCGCGAATGCGCTCCTGCTCATGCGGCACAGGGGCGGCGGCAGGCAGAAATTGGCTGGACTGGGTGGGAGCGTTCATGGGATTGCGGGATTGCAGCCGTGGCGGGTCAATGGAGCCTTGTCAAAAAGACGCACCCCTGGCGAGGTCCGCGATGTTACCGCAGCGCAGCATTGCCCTAGGCTGGCTCCTTGCACAGCGGTTGGACCCTGATGGAAACCCTGATAAGTGATGACTTATTTTCTGCGTTTAATCAAAGACTGTGCAGATTGTCTTGTGACTGTCGCAAATAATTCATATTTGTTGACTATGCTCTGCCCACTCAACTCAAGGAGATCGTATGAAATTCAAACTTGCAGCCGTGGCCGTTGCCGCAACTTTTGCCCTGTCAGCCCAGGCCGTGACGGAAGTCCAGTGGTGGCATTCGATGACCGCCGTGAATGGCGAATGGGTCAATGACCTGGCCAAAGAGTTCAACGCCAAGCAAAGTGACTTCAAAATTGTGCCCACCTACAAGGGCACCTACGATGAGTCCATGACGTCTGCCGTGGCAGCGTTTCGAGCCGGCAATGCGCCGCACATCCTGCAAGTGTTCGAAGTCGGCACCGCCACCATGATGGCCAGCAAGAATGCCATCGTGCCAGTAGGCAAGGTCATGAAAGACGCCGGGCAAAAATTTGACCCCAAAGCCTACATTTCAGCGGTGGCCGGCTACTACACCGCACCCAGCGGTGAGATGCTGAGTTTTCCGTTCAACAGTTCCACCACGGTGTTTTACTTCAACAAAGACGCCTTCAAGGCCGCTGGCATTGACACCAGCAAGGCTCCAAGCAGCTGGCCTGAAGTGGCGCTGGCCGCCGCCAAGCTCAAGGCCAGTGGCCACAAATGCCCGCTCACGGTCGCCTGGCAAGGCTGGACGCAGCTGGAGAGCTTCTCGGCCTGGCACAACGTTGAATTTGCCACCAAATCAAATGGGCTGGCCGGCCTGGATGCGCGCATGAAGGTGGATTCGCCCCTGCACGTGCGCCATATTGACAACCTGTCCAACATGGCCAAGCAAGGTCTGTTTGTGTACAAAGGTCGTGCCAACGTGCCCGAAGCCACTTTTGTGTCGGGTGAATGCGCCATGATCACCACCTCCAGCGGTTTTTACGGCAATGTCAAAAAGAACGCCAAGTTCGCCTTTGGTCTGTCTCCCCTGCCCTACTACCCGGATGTGCCCGGCGCGCCGCAAAATACGGTCATCGGTGGTGCCAGCCTGTGGGTCATGGCTGGCAAAAAGGCCGAAGAGTACAAAGGCGTGGCAGCATTTTTCAACTTTGTCTCCAGCCCCGAAGTGCAATCGGCCAGCCACAAACGCACCGGCTACCTGCCGATCACCACGGCGGCCTTCGAGTTGACTGAAAAATCCGGCTTTTACAAGGAAAACCCGGGCACCGACGTGGCGCCGACGCAGATGATCCGCAAGGTCACCGACAAGTCTCGCGGTATTCGCTTGGGCAACTATGTACAGATCCGCACCATCGAGGACGAAGAGCTCGAACAGGTCTGGGGCGGCAAGAAGACCGCCAAAGAGGCGCTCGACTCGATTGTCAAGCGCGGCAACGAGTTGCTGGAACGGTTTGAAAAAACCAACAAAAAAGGCTGATCACCTGCTTAAAACGCGATGGAAAAGCGCGTTTTTCCGCTCAAGCTGGCTGCCTTGGGTGCTGATTGCGCCCCAGGTGGCGATCATCATCTTTTTTTTTTCTGGCCAGCGGCGCAGGCCTTGTTGCAGTCGGTGCAGCAGTCGGATGCTTTTGGCACCTCGGTCGAGTGGGTCGGTCTGGAGAACTTCCGCAACCTGTGGAACGACGAAACCTACCTGGCCTCTTTCTACACGACCGCGATTTTCTCAAGCCTTGTGGCGGTGGTCGGTATCAGTGTCTCGTTGATGCTGGCCGTGTTTGCCGACCGCATCGTGAAAGGTGCACTGGCTTACAAGACCCTGTTGATCTGGCCGTATGCGGTGGCACCGGCGGTGGCGGGGGTGCTGTGGTTGTTCATGTTTGCACCCAGCGTGGGCGTTGTGTCGTATGCGCTACGAGCGCTCGGGTTTGAGTGGAATCACCTGCTCAACGGCAAACATGCCATGACCCTGGTGGTGATGGCAGCGGTGTGGAAGCAGATTTCGTACAACTTTTTGTTCTTTTTGGCAGGGCTGCAAAGCATCCCCAAATCACTGATCGAGGCCGCTGCCATTGATGGCGCCCGGCCTTGGCGACGTTTCTGGACCATCGTGTTCCCGCTGCTGTCACCCACCACCTTCTTTTTGCTGGTGATCAATATCGTTTATGCTTTTTTTGACACCTTTGCCATCATTGATGCCGCTACCCAAGGCGGCCCTGGCAAAGAAACCGCCATTCTGGTTTACAAGGTGTACTTTGACGGCTTCAAAGCCATGGACCTGGGTGGCTCGGCGGCGCAGTCGGTGGTGCTGATGGTGATTGTGGTGGCACTCACCGTGGTGCAATTCCGCTTTGTCGAGAAGAAAGTGAACTACTGATGGTTGAGCGCCGCCCGTGGTTGACATTTTTGTCGCACGCCGTGCTGATTCTGGGTGTGCTGGTGGTGGCATTTCCGCTCTACCTGACCTTTGTGGCGTCCACCCAGACCTCGCAGGCCATTGTGCAGTCGCCCATGCCGCTGCTGCCCGGCGGGCATTTTCTGGAAAACTACAGCGCGGCCTGGAATGGCACCGGCGGTGGCTCGGGCTCCAAAGCGCCGGTGGGTCAGATGATGATGGTCAGCCTGATCTCGGCGCTGGTCATCTCTTTGGGCAAGATTGCCATTTCGCTGTTGTCGGCCTTTGCCATTGTGTATTTCCGGTTTCCGTTTCGGATGTTTTTCTTCTGGGCGATTTTTATCACCCTGATGCTGCCGGTGGAGGTGCGTATTGGCCCGACCTACAAGGTGGTGTCTGATCTGGGCATGCTTAACACCTATGCCGGGCTGACGATTCCGCTGATTGCCTCGGCCACCGCGACTTTTTTGTTTCGGCAGTTTTTTTTGACCGTACCTGAAGAACTGGTGGAGGCTGCCCGCATCGATGGTGCCGGGCCGATGCGGTTCTTTTGGGATGTGCTGGTGCCGTTGTCCAAAACCTCGATTGCCGCGCTGTTTGTGATCCAGTTCATTTACGGCTGGAACCAGTACCTGTGGCCGCTGCTGGTGACCACCAGCGAGGACATGTACCCGGTGGTGATTGGTATCAAGCGCATGATTTCCGGGGGCGACTCTGAAATGCAGTGGAACATCGTCATGGCCACCGCCGTGCTGGCCATGTTGCCGCCAGCGCTGGTGGTGATGTTGATGCAGAAGTGGTTTGTGAAAGGGCTGGTGGATACTGAAAAATAACATGTTTGCGGGACAGATCGACATACCTGCGAAGCAGCATGTCGCTCTGTCCCCAACTGAAGGTTGTTTCATCCGAGCGTTTGCCCGCGCACAACGCCCGGCCGGGGCGCCCTGCTCACACTTGTTCGACGACTTACAGACAATTGCCCTATGGCTTCCATCCAACTCAACAAGGTCATCAAGCGCTACGGCGCTGGCAAAACAGCCAACCAGGTCATTCACGGGGTGGATGCCGACATTTACGACGGTGAATTTGTCGTCATCGTCGGGCCTTCTGGCTGCGGTAAGTCGACGCTGTTACGCATGGTTGCCGGTCTTGAAGAGATCACCGAAGGTGAAATCTCAATTGGCAACCGGGTGGTCAACAACCTCGAACCTTCCGAGCGCGACATCGCCATGGTGTTTCAGAACTACGCGCTGTACCCACACATGAGCGTGTTTGACAACATGGCCTATGGCCTGAAAATTGCCAAAGTACCCACCGATGAGATTCGGACGCGGGTTGACAAGGCGGCCAAAATTCTGGAAATTGGTCCGTTTCTGACGCGCAAGCCGCGCGAACTCTCGGGCGGGCAACGCCAGCGCGTGGCCATGGGGCGCGCCATCGTGCGCCAGCCGCAGGTGTTTTTGTTTGATGAGCCGCTGTCCAATCTGGATGCCAAGCTGCGCGCCCAGACCCGCCTTGAAATCCAGAAATTGCACCGCGAACTCGGCATTACCTCGCTGTTTGTCACGCACGACCAGGTCGAGGCCATGACCCTGGCGCAGCGCATGATGGTGATGAATGCCGGCGTGATGGAGCAGTTTGGCACGCCTGAAGAGGTCTATAACCGCCCTGCCACCACCTTTGTAGCGGGTTTCATGGGCTCGCCGCCGATGAACCTGCTGAAAAACGCGCCCGATGCCCCACCCAACACCATTGTGGGCGTGCGGCCCGAGCATCTTGACATCACACCCACGGGCTGGGGCCTGCGCGTGGAGGCTGTTGAAATGCTGGGCGCTGAGCGCCTGACTTATGGCCGCTGGACGCATGGCAACGCGGACGAGATGGTCATCATCCGCACCGAAGAATCCAATGTGGCGGCGGTGGTGGGCAGCACCATTTGCGTCACACCCCGTCCCCATCGCATTCACCACTTTGATGCGACCACCCAAAAACGCAAGGAACTCGCTCAATGACCACGGCATGCCTTCGAACCCACGCCTGGCCCTACCCGCGCTGGATTGCGCACCGTGGGGCTGGCAAACTAGCCCCGGAAAACACGTTGGCCGCCTTTCGCACTGGTGCCGCGCATGGCTACCGCATGTTTGAATGCGACGTCAAACTCAGCCTGGACGGCGTGCCGTTTTTGCTGCACGACGCCACTTTGCAACGCACCACCAACGCTAACGATGCGCTGGACCCCGACCTGAGCGATGTAGCCGGCGAACACCCCTGGGGCACGCTGGTGCTGCTGGATGCCGGAAGCTGGCATTCACGCGCCTTTGCAGGTGAGCCGCTGCCGACTTTTGAGGCGATTGCGCGTTATTGCCTGCATAACCACTACTTTTTGAACATTGAGATCAAACCCACGCAGGGCACCGAATTGGAGACCGGTCGGGCGGTGGCGACACACGCAGCGCGCTTGTGGCAGGGTGCACCGGTGCCGCCGTTGCTGACTTCGTTTGACGTGCCCGCCCTTGAAGGCGCCCTGCAAGCCAGGCCTGAATTGCCACGTGGCCTGCTGCTAGAAACCTTGTCACCCGGCTGGCTAGAAACCGCCGTACGACTGGGCTGCGTGGCCGTGGTGTGTGACCATGTGTTGTGGGACAGCGCCAGCGTGACCCAGGCCAAAACCGCCGGTTTGCGCACCCTGAGTTACACCGTCAATGACGAAGCAGCAGCCCAGCGGCTACTCGACCTACAAACCGACGGCATCATCACCGACCGGGTGGACCTGTTTGCGCCAGCCAGCTAAGCGCTGCCGGGCAGGTCAGCGGCGTTGCAGCCACCACTGGGTGCTGGCCGCCATGACCACCAGGCCCAGGTAGGTGAGCATCTTGCCATCGCGCCCAAACAGCACCAAACCGGCGATCAGCACCCCGCAACACACTACAAAATTGATAGCTACTTGCGCAGACAGCGTATGGGCTGCAGGCCTTTTTTTCCTAAATACCCTGGCCAGCAAGGGTACCAGCAAGGCCAGCCAAAGCGCGGGGGCCAAAAAATTGATGGCATGGTTGAGCAGTGCCAGAGCACCCATTAAAAACAAGCCTGTCGTGAGAAATAATGATTTGGATCAAAGCGCATGGGCGCTGATTTTATAATTCAGTCATGGCAGTCTGGGCATTAGGTATCAATCACACGACCGCACCGCTCGATCTGCGTGCTCGGTTTGCGTTCGCCATGGACCAGATTGAGCCTACCTTGCACGCCCTGCGCGGTGCCCTGACGCGCCAGCCCGAAGCGGCGCTGATCTCCACCTGCAACCGCACCGAAATCTATTGCGCCTGTGAGCAGCCCCAGTTGCAGCACACGCTGGACTGGCTGGCGCACAGCGGCGGCGTGTCACCCGAGTTGCTGCGCGCCCACTCTTACACCCTGCAGGATGGCCCAGCCGCCCGCCATGCCTTTCGGGTGGCCAGTGGGCTGGATTCAATGGTGCTGGGTGAGCCCCAAATTTTGGGCCAGATCAAGGATGCCGTGCGCGCTGCCGAGGCCGCTGGCAGCCTGGGGAGCACGCTAAGCCAGCTTTTTCAGCGCTCGTTTGCCGTGGCCAAAGAGGTGCGCACATCCACCGAGATAGGTGCGCACTCCATCAGCATGGCTGCCGCAGCGGTGCGGCTGGCCGGCCAGCTGTTTGAAGACCTGGGCCAGGTCAAGGTGCTGTTTGTGGGCGCTGGCGAGATGATTGACCTGTGCGCCACCCACTTTGCGGCAAAAAACCCAAAAGCATGGCCATTGCCAACCGCACCCTGGCGCGTGGTGAAGAACTGGCCTGCAAATTTGGCGCCGAGGTGATGCGCCTGGGCGAGTTGCCTGACCGCCTGCACGAGTTTGACGCGGTGATCAGTTGCACCGCCAGCACGCTGCCCATCATTGGTCTGGGGTCAGTAGAGCGGGCCCTGAAGCGCCGCCGCCGCCGCCCGATGTTCATGGTGGACCTGGCCGTGCCGCGCGACATCGAAATAGAGGTCAAAGCGCTCGAAGACATTTACCTGTACACCGTCGATGACCTGGCCAGCGTGGTGCAAACCGCCCAGGCCAACCGCCAGGCCGCCGTGGCGCAGGCTGAAGCCATTGTGGACGCCGGGGTACAAAACTTTTTGCACTGGCTGGAGCAGCGCAACAGCGTGCCGCTGATTCAGCAGCTTAACGCCCAGGCGGATGAGTGGCGCGCCCTTGAAATCGCCCGCGCCCGCAAGCTGCTGGCCAAGGGCGAGGATGTTGAAGCTGTGATGGAAGCCTTGTCGCGTGGGCTGACCCAAAAGATGTTGCATGGTGCGTTGGCTGAATTGCGCGCTGGCGATGCCGCCGCGCGTGAACGTGCCAGCACCGCGGTGCAACATTTCTTTTTGCGCAAAGAGCGTTAGCTGGGCTGATCTGCTTCTGTTGCCTCGTTGTCGTTGCGCGTTTCCCCCCTGTTGTCGTGGCCCGCAGAATTGGGGTCAGAGCCCAATTCGGAGATGTACTGCTAGCGATACTTGCCGCGATGAGCCGAATTGGGATCCGACCCCTGGACTTGGGGTTTCGCCAAATCCGCTACCGACAGCGCTCCATCCGCCCCCCTAGCTGTAAATCGCCGAGATCTGTCTCCAAAACCCATGATCCGATGTTGTTTTGAATTGCTGCTTACCCATCTTCAATTGCCTGTTCGCCAAAGTTACCCATGAAACCCTTTCTCCGCCAACAACTTGCCCGCTACGCCGACCGCCTGGGTGAACTCGAATTTTTGCTGTCACGCCAGGACATCATGAGCGACATGGAGCAGTTTCTGAAGCTGTCGCGTGAACACACCGACGTGGCCGCCGTGGCGGGTCGTTGGGCACGCTTTCAGCAGCGGGAGGCCGACATCACTGCTGCCACCGAACTGCTCAACGACGCAGCAGATGACGCCGACATGGCCCAGATGGCGCAAGAAGAACTGGACGCCGCCAACGCCGAGCTGCAACAGTTGGAGGCCGAGCTGCAGCGCATGCTGCTGCCCAAAGACCCTGATGACGCGCGCCCGGCGTTTGTTGAAATCCGCGCTGGAACAGGCGGCGATGAGTCGGCCCTGTTTGCTGCCGACCTGGCACGCATGTACCTGCGCTACTGCGACCGCAAGGGCTGGAAACACGAGATCATCAGCGAATCGGCCAGCGAGCTGGGTGGCTACAAAGAGCTGGTGCTGCGCATTGAGGGAGAACAGGTGTACGGCGCGCTCAAGTTCGAGTCCGGCGGCCACCGCGTGCAGCGTGTGCCCGTCACCGAAACCCAGGGCCGCATCCACACCAGCGCCTGCACCATCGCCGTGATGGCCGAGCCCGACGAAGCCGAGGCGATCAAAATCAACCCAAGCGACCTGCGCATTGACACCTACCGCGCCAGCGGTGCTGGCGGCCAGCACATCAACAAAACGGATTCGGCGGTGCGTATTACTCACCTGCCCACCGGCATCGTGGCCGAATGCCAGGACGGGCGCAGCCAGCACAGCAACAAAGCGCAGGCACTCAAGGTGCTGACCGCCCGCATTCAGGAAAAAGACCGCAGCGAGCGTGCCGCCAAAGAGTCGGCCGAGCGCAAAAGCCTGGTCGGCAGCGGCGACCGCAGCGACCGCATCCGCACCTACAACTTTCCACAAGGCCGCCTGACCGACCACCGCATCAACCTCACGCTGTACAAGCTGCTGACCATCATGGAAGGTGATCTGGACGACGTGGTCCACGCCCTTCAAGCCCACGAGGCCGCCACGCAGCTGGCTGCGCTGGAGCTCAACTCGTGATGTTCTTATGCATCAAAATGGCCTCTATCCCTTATGCAATATGCGCTGACAGCTCTGTTTTTTAAAGCAAATGACCATCCTCTTGAGCGCCAATCAGACCTTGGCCAACAACCTGACCGCGCTGCAAGCCAGCGGCCTGGACCGGCTGGACGCGCAACTGCTGCTACTGCATGTGCTGGGCAAAAGTGATGCGCAGCGCGGCTGGCTGCTGGCGCACGACACCGACCTGCTCCCCGCCGGTTGTGCGGAAGCGCTCAGTACCCTGGCGCATCGCCGCCTGGCGGGCGAACCATTGGCTTACCTGACCGGCAGCAAGTCGTTTTACGGCCTGAACCTGCAAGTCAACGCCGACGTGCTGGTGCCAAGGTCTGACACCGAAACGCTGGTGGACTGGGCGCTGGAGGTCTTGTCCAAAATGTCGCGTCATCAACTCAAACCTGCGCCGCCACCCTGCCCGGCTGGCACCGCCGCCGATACCAGCCCCGCCCCAGAAGCCAAACAGGTTGATGTGCTGGATCTGGGCACCGGCAGCGGTGCCATCGCATTGGCCATCAAGGCGACCCGCCCCGACCTTCAGGTGTGGGCCACCGACCTGAGCGCGGCAGCGCTAGCTGTGGCACAAGCCAATGCACAACACCTGCAGTTGGATGTGCAGTTCAGCCAGGGTGCCTGGTTTGCCGCCCTGCCCGCCCCGGCCCACGGCGGCACACAACAGTTCGCTGTCATCGTGTCGAACCCGCCCTATATCGCAGACCAGGATGAACATCTGGACGCCCTCAACTTTGAGCCACCACAGGCCCTGACCAGCGGTATCGATGGGCTGGACGACTTGTGCCAGATCACTGCCAACGCCAAGCCGCACCTCAAACCTGGCGGCTGGCTGCTGCTGGAACATGGCTATAACCAAGCCGAAGCGGTGCGTGAACTGTTGACAAGCCAAGGGTTTGACCAGGTACAGTCCCGCTACGACCTGGCCGGTATCGAACGCTGCAGCGGCGGCCAAAAGCCGCTACGACAGTGCCATAGCCCCACCCATTGTTTGCACGATCCGCCACACCCCATGAACCCGACCATTGACATTGACGAGCGCCTGACCAATCTGGAGATCAAGGCTAGCTTTACTGAAGACTTGCTCGACAAGCTGGATGAGATCATCATCCGCCAGCAAGACCAGATCGACCGACTGACCCGTGAAGTGCTGCGCCTGAGCCAGCCAGCGCCCAACCAGGACAACGCCCCGCCCAGAAACCCGCGTGATGAATTGCCGCCGCACTATTAGGTAACCCTTGACCATCACAACGTCGTCCCGTCCCGTCTGGCGCAGATTTGGTCGTATGACGCGCCGCCAATAGCCGCTGTGCAGCGCAAGCGGGTATTGACGACCGGCAGCTATACGGCAGTCCAGTTTTAACCATCGCAGCTAACCTCAAGGGTCCCCCGCATCAAGATCGCCTCCATGTCAAAAGTAACACATGTGTTACCATAACGTATGACAATCAAAGTCGAAGAGTACATCCGTGAGGATGCATCCAACCCTTACAAGCAATGGTTTGACAGCCTGTCAGCGCAGGCTGCCGCCAAGGTGACCGTTGCCAAACTTCGAATGGCATTGGGCAATACGTCCAGCATCAAGTGGTTTGACGGCATGGGCGAATGCGTCATCGACTGGGGTCCAGGTTATCGGATTTACCTCGCCAAGGATGGCGACACGCTGATCGTCCTGTTCGGTGGCGGCACCAAAGGCGGCCAGCAACGCGATATCGACAAAGCCAAGGCATTGTTGGTTGAGTACAAAGAACGAAAAAAGGCGATGACCGCCAAACCAGGCAGTAAACACAAGGGGTTACAAATGGCATTGACCAGAAATTTCAAAGAAACCGTCATCGAGCATGTTCAAAGTGACGCGTCATTTGCGCAAGCGCTGCTTGATGAGGCTGCGACACTATTTCTCAATGGTGAGCCAGAAACTGCCCGACTAATTTTGCGTGACCTGGTGAACGCCACCATCGGTTTCGAGCAACTCGCAACGCTAACCGCCAAGCCAAGCAAGAGTTTGCACCGAATGTTGTCGCCATCGGGCAATCCCAGTATGGACAATCTGGCGGCCATTTTTCGAGCAGTGCGCGAACGGCTACAGGTAAGCCTGTCTGCGCACTCGGTCGCGGCTTAAAGCTGCTGGTTAATCAAATCTCGGTCTGCTCCGCCATTTCCAACGCGTCATCAACCTCAATGCCCAGGTAGCGCACGGTGCTCTCCAATTTGGTGTGACCAAGAAGCAACTGCACGGCACGCAAGTTTTTTGTGCGCCGGTAGATTAAATAAGCCTTGGTTCGCCGCATCGAATGGGTGCCATATTCGGACGGATTTAGCCCAATCTCAGTGACCCAAGAGTCCACGATACGTGCGTATTGGCGGGTTCCGATGTGAGGTGAGTCATGGATGCGACTGGGGAACAAGTAGTCGTCCTGCCCAAGTTTGGCCTCCTTAATCCACTCGCTGACTGCATCGCGGGTCGGTTGGGTAATCTCGAACTGGACAGGTCGTGAGGTTTTTTGCTGCATCACGGTGGCACGGGGCGAAACATGTTCGCCATGGCAAATGTCGCACACACGCATCTTGACCAAGTCGCAGGCTCGCAGCTTGCTGTCGAGACCCAAGTCGAACATGGCAAGTTCACGAACGCGGTGTTGAAGCTGGAGTCTGACCCGAATCGCCCAAATCTCTTTCAATTTGAACGGAGATTTTTGCCCGACGATCACACCCTTGTTCCAAGGTGCGTGCTGAACGTGTTCAGATGACTTTTCCATGATGGACTCCTGATTGATTGAGGGAGTCCAACTGTGAGCCGACGGCAGGAAAGTGCAAGCGAAGGCTTTCGCCGGCAGTAAAGCTGACCTTGGCCAACTTCGGCAAGTGCCCATTCCGGTCGGTCGATATTCTCCAATGCGGCCGTTCGGTGAGGCACTATTCGCCCCATTTGAAGTTCTCCAATGCAGGCATTCGCGTACCGCAACTCTTGGCAACGATGCGGACCTCCGGCCCTATTATCAGCAAAGCTATGGTGCAGACCGTATTCCATTGCCAATCAGGTGCTAAAAGAACGTACTTACAATTAAGCTTTCATTTCGTTCGGAAGAATCATGACATCTAGTCTGCTTGATCGAATTACCATCGAACCCGGTAAATGTGGCGGGCGTCCGTGTATTCGCAGCATCCGCATTCGCGTCACGGATATTCTGGGGCTACTTGGCGCGGGGGCTTCCCATCAGGAAATTCTTGAAGATTACCCGATTCTCGAAGAAGACGACATTCTGGCGGCGCTCGAGTATGCCGCAGCCCAAACGGACCATGCCATCCTCATTGCTGCATGACATTATTGGTCGATAATCAACTGCCAGTGGCTCTGGCTCGCTATCTTGCTGCCAATGGTTGGGAATGCGCTCATGTGCAGGACATTGGACTAGGTGCAGCGGCAGACACGATAATCTGGCAGTACGCCAAAGAGCATGGCATGGCCATTGTCACCAAAGACGAAGATTTTCAGGCACTTGCCAATAGGCAAGGCAGCATCCCACCACAGGTTGTCTGGGTTCGTCTTGGCAATTGTCGGAAGGCGGTGTTACTGGAGGCGTTTTCGAGAATACTGCCAGCGCTGCGCGATATGTTGGCCGCCGGTGAGGCCGTGATCGAAATTCGATAAGACTTCTGAAGTATTGTGTACGCTAACGATAAGCGTCGAAGCACCGCTGAAGATGCATGGGCAATGGGATCAAAAAGCTGAGCATCAATTGCGGCCAGCAATCGGTTCCCGCCAATATGAAGGAAGCTGTCGATACAAAACCTACGAACCAAGAGCAGCCTGAACTCGTCGATGAGGCTGGCAGTGATGCTTCACGCCGATGGGCAGAGTTCCGTCTCGCGGTCGTTGGACAGCTCATTTTCAGGGACGTCGAGGGTGGTCAACTTAGCGCAAAACTGAAGTCACTTTCGGCAACGAAATGGAAGCATCCGATTACCGGAAAGTCAGTGACCTTCGGCTATGGGTCTCAAGAAGTCCGCCATCATCTATTTGTGACCGCCGAGCCGAAACTGCATGTTTTCAGCCGGACTGAACCTGCATTTTCTTCGGCGTCCGGCTTCTTCGAAAGATAGTTTTTAACGCGTCTTCTTCTGGCTGTTGGGTGACTTCTTCACACTTCGGTTGAAGTCGTGCAGGCGGCCATAGTGGCTGATCTTCTCGACCTGATCGAGGAGTTGGCATGGCCCAATGCGGACAACGCAAGTGCTTGAATTGCGGGGAGTTTTTTGCCCCTGACCATCGCAACCGGGACCGCCAGCACTACTGCACCAAGCCCGAATGCCGCCATGCCAGCAAGGCCGCAGCCCAAGCGGCATGGCTGGCCAAACCCGCCAACAGCGACTACTTCCGCGACCCCTCGCATGTGAGCCGCGTGCAAGCCTGGCGTGCTGCACACCCAGGGTACAGCCGCAAGCGGGCCAAGACATCTGTGGCGTTACAAGATCCCTTGCCCGTACAAGTAACTGATTCCAATGAGGAAACAGCCCATCGTGGTGAGATGCCTGCGCTGCCTGCGTTACAAGATTGCTTCACCCCGCCAACCCAATACTGACTGGGCTGATCGCCCATTTGTTCTCACTGACGTTACAAGATGACATCGACCAGGCTACCCACCGATTGATACAACTGGGCCTCGACATCAACCGCCGTAGCCACCATGAAGATCATCAAAGCAGTGCTTCGCCCTGATCGCGTACGCGAGACTCCCGAGCAATTCAGTTGGGTTGACCAGGCCCTGGTGCAGCACCACCTCATCGACCGCTGCGACAGTCGCAGCGCCGCGCTGTACCTGTTTCTCATCACCGTGGCTGACGCACAAGGCCTGAGCTACTACGCCAGCGCCACACTGGGTGCACGCCTGCATCTCAGTGCTGACGAATTGGCCCTGGCGCGCCAGCAACTCATTGAACTCGCACTGATTGCCTACCAGGCCCCGCTGTACCAAGTGTTGGCTTTGCCTGGCACTCAAACGGCCTGTGCTCGCACACCCAGAGCAGCCCCACCAGCGTTGCTGTCAACCGGGGCACTGGCACCGGCTCCAACCCGACAGGTCAATGCCGGCCCCATGAGCCTGGCACAGCTCATTGAACTGGAGCGCAGTCATGCTCGACTATGAGACCTATTGCAAGATCCGTGACCACCTGGACCGCCAAAACCTCACCATCGCTCAAACCGCCCGAGCGTTGGGCATGGATGCGCGTACCGTGGCCAAATGGGCCGTAGTCGAGCAGTTTCAGCCACGCGCCTGCAATACACCTCGGGTGAGTAAGCTCGATGCCTTTAAAGGCCAGATCGTGCGCTGGCTCGACACCCACCCCTACAGTGGGCAGCAAATTTACCAGCGTCTGCGCGAAGTGGGTTTCGACGGTGGCATCACCATCGTCAAGGACTATGTGCAGCGCATCCGGCCACGCCCGGTGCAGGCCTTTCTCAAACTCTCGTTCCTACCGGGCGAAGCTGCCCAGGTGGACTGGGGTGAGTGCGTTGAAGCTGCCCTTCATGCTGGCCAATCATCAGCCCTTTGCGCAGGTCGCAGCCGATAAGCAGTGGTCGCATCTGCATTACCTCACGGAGTTGGCCAGTGGCGAGGCAGCGGCGCATGCTGACCGGCGTGTGGCCCGCTTGGTGGCGCAGGCGCGCTTTCCCGTGCTCAAGTCGATGGATCAGTTT
This sequence comes from Candidatus Rhodoferax mariagerensis, assembly GCA_016719055.1. Taxonomy (GTDB): domain Bacteria; phylum Pseudomonadota; class Gammaproteobacteria; order Burkholderiales; family Burkholderiaceae_C; genus Rhodoferax; species Rhodoferax mariagerensis. The sequence goes on from JADKAW010000053.1 coordinate 53,984, forward strand.
GATTAGCAGTGGCCCACCAAAATCAATCAGTTGCTGGTGCAAAACTTGTTTCATCTGGATTTTGTCCGCCAGAGAGCCAATGTGGTGTTGATCGCCGGCACCGGCTTGGGCAAGAGTCATTTGATGACGGCCTTGGGACATGCGGCTTGTCTGAAAGGGCACTCGGTGCTGTTTACCGGGGCCATCGAGATCATCAATAACCTGGCTTTGGCTCACACCACCGGCACCCGTCAAGCGGGCCTTGGCACATTACGTCAAACCGCAGGTGTTGTGTATTGATGAGTTGGGTTATTTGCCCATCGACAAGTTCGGTGCCGATTGCCTGTTTCAGATCATCAGTCACCGCTATGAGCGCAGTGCCACCTTGATCACCACCAACCGCGTCTACAAGCAGTGGCCGGCCATCTTCAACAACGATGCGGTACTGACCTCTGCGTTGCTCGACCGCCTGCTGCACCACGCACAGACCGTTGTCATTGAGGAAGAAGCTACCGCTCCAAGGATCAGGTCGAGCTTTGATGCTCTCGCTGCGCTCACCACTGCGCACCCTCAATTCATTATCTTGCTATGCTTTTGGCATCAAAGGCGCCAACATTTTGAAACCGGCTGAAATTCGACATGTTCGCGCCGGCGGCCACATCTATTCAAGAAGCAAAGCTTTTTTGCTCTAATATAGAGAGCTAACAGCGCACACGAAATGGGGGCTACAGGCCATTTCGACATACAAGTGCCACGCAGCCAGCACGACACCAGCCATCCCAATCCAGTAAACGCTCATCGACGCATCGCTTGCGGTATTCAAACAGCCCTTGCGCACGCTCAACCGCACCGGCGCAGCAGTCGGACAGGGCGGCCCCGATTTCTGGTGCTCCAGCATGAGGGGCTGCCCTGTCCGGCTGCTGCGCAACACCGACCCGCCGCACAACCATGATCGTCGCGCAGCACCCCTATCGGTTTCAGGGTCACACGGCACAAAGCAATCGTGAAGGTGAAATAATCCAGCCTGTTTTTTCAAAAAGGAATTTTGAGCATGAGCGACACCCAACAACGCATCGACGATCTGGTCAAGCAAAACGACATCCTGCTGTTCATGAAAGGCAGCGCCAGCTTTCCGCAATGCGGGTTCTCTGGCCGGGCGGTGCAAGTACTGAAGGCCTGCGGCGTTGACCCCAAAGCCATTAAAACCGTCAACGTGCTGGAAGACGACGAAATTCGCGCTGCCATCAAGGACTACAGCAACTGGCCGACCATTCCGCAGTTTTATCTAAAGGGCGAGTTCATTGGCGGGTCGGACATCATGATGGAGATGTACGAAAGCGGCGAGTTGCAAGCCCTGCTGGGTACCCCCGCTGCCTGATCAGCAACTCAGCCACTGTGAGCCGACCCCGCCAGTGCTGGTCGGGTCGGTTTTTTCATTTCAGGGGTGAGCTGCCAATTTCCCATAGCCTTTGCGCACCCAGCACGGCATTCGGGTACGGTGACTGCCCACGCGAGCCGTTGTACCGGCCCAGCGCCAGAAACAGGTCACCGCGCTCACGCTCCAGGTAATGGCGCAAGATGACGCAGCCAAAACGCAAGTTGGTCTGCATGTGAAACAGCCGGCTGGCATCACCATCACCCAGCACCCGGGTCCAGAACGGCATGACCTGCATGTAGCCACGGGCACCGGCGCTGCTGACGGCAAATTTGCGGAAATTGCTCTCCACCTGGATCAGCCCCAGCACCAACGACACTTCAAGCCCGGCGCGCTTGCTCTCATACCAGACGGTTTGCAAAAACTCTTTGCGCACCGTGAAGTCGGGCTTTTTCTTGATCAGCCGCTGGCTCATGCTGCCGAGCCAGCGCAAATACACCAGACGCGATTCGGTGTCGGCAAATTCGGGCACGGGCGGGGCGTGGTTGGCAATGGCCGAGCTCAAGGCGGTGCGTACCGAATCGATCAGCGGCTCTTCCATTTGTGTGCCGGCCGCTGCGAAATTCTGAAAACATAGCAAACCAAGCCCGATGAATAAGGGCTGGGGACCAAAACCACTCACGAGCATGGTGCGGCGCGTCAGGCCGCCCGCCGAGCCAACATGCCACGGTTGATTCATGCTAGTGTTTAGTTGCATAAGTCTGCGTTACTCCGAGAATCGTCCGGCGCTTGCAGGATTAGGCGCAAGCACGCAAGCCGAGCATTTGCAACGACATCAGCAAGTCGTGGCAGACTTGACACGCTTCACCTTGCTGTACATCAGCTCACTCAAGCCAGCGGACAAACTCACACGCTCATGCCTTGAGCTTGCCCAGCAGCAGGTTGGCGATGTCTGCCAATGGCACGGCGCTGGCGGCAACGTCGCGGCGGTGCTGGTATTCCACATTGCCTTCTTTCAGCGCCCGATCACCAATGTTGACACGGTGAGGCACGCCGATCAGTTCCCAGTCGGCAAACATGGCACCCGGGCGCTCGCCGCGATCGTCCAGCATCACATCAACCCCGCCGGCCAGCAACTCAGCGTAGAGCGATGCAGAAATTGCCTTGACCTCCGGTGAGCGTTCGGAATTGATCGGGCAGATCACCACGGTAAACGGTGCCAGCGCATCCGGCCAGATGATGCCGCGCTCATCGTGGTTTTGTTCAATGGCGGCAGCCGGCAGGCGGGTAATGCCAATGCCGTAGCAGCCCATTTCCATCAGCTGCGGCTTACCATTCTGATCCAGAAAGGTGGCTTTCATGGCGGCGCTGTATTTTGTGCCCAGGTAAAACACGTGGCCTACCTCGATGCCGCGCTCAATCGTCAGCAGGCCCTGGCCGTCTGGCGAAGCGTCACCCGCCAGCACATTGCGCAAATCAGCCACTCTGTCAGGTTCGGGCAGATCGCGGCCCCAGTTTACGCCGGTGACGTGAAAGTCGGGCACATTGGCACCGCAAATCCAGTCGCTCATCACCGCTACCTCGCGGTCCACCACCAGCGTGACGGGTTTTTGCAGATTAAGTGGCCCGAGGTAGCCTGGTTTGCAGCCAAAGTGGTCTTCAATCTCGGGCACGCTGGCAAAACGGAAGGCGGTGAGGCCGGGCAATTTGCCGACCTTGACCTCGTTCATGTCGTGGTCGCCGCGCAGCAGCAGCAGCCAGACCTGGGTTTTGAGCACCTCACCCTTGTCACTCACGGTGTCGGTAGCCAGAACCAGTGACTTGACGGTGGTTTGCAGTGGCACCCAGCAGTTCAGCCACATCGGCGCAAGTGCTTTTGCCTGGGGTCGGGGTGTGGGTCATGGGTTTTGTGACGGCTGGGCGCGGACTCGCCGGCGCCATGGCCTCGGCTTTTTCCAGGTTGGCGGCGTAAGCGCTGCCCGGACAATAAACGATGGCGTCCTCACCCGTGGCGGCAATCACCTGAAACTCTTCGCTCAGGTCGCCACCAATGGCGCCGCTGTCGGCCGCCACGGCGCGGTAGGTCAAGCCAAAGCGGTCAAATATGCGCCGATAGGCCTTGGCCATGACCTGATAGCTGGCCTTGGCACTGGCCTGGTCGCGGTCAAAGCTATAGGCGTCTTTCATGATGAACTCGCGTCCGCGCATCAGGCCAAAGCGGGGCCGGCGCTCGTCACGGAACTTGGTCTGAATCTGGTAGAAATTCTTTGGTAATTGTTTGTAACTGCGTATTTCCTGCCGGGCGATGTCGGTGATCACTTCTTCGCTGGTGGGTTGCACCACAAAGTCGTTGCCGTGGCGGTCTTTGATGCGCAGCAATTCGGATCCCATTTTTTCGAACCGGCCAGTCTCCATCCACAGTTCGGCGGGTTGCACCACTGGCATCGACAGCTCCACCGCACCGGCACGGTTCATTTCCTCGCGCACGATGCGCTCTACTTTTTGCACGACACGCAAGCCCATCGGCATCAGGGTGTAAATGCCGGCTCCAAGCTTTTTGATCATGCCGGCGCGCAGCATCAGCTTGTGGCTGACCACTTCGGCATCGGCCGGGGCCTCTTTGAGGGTTGAAATAAAGAATTGGGAGGCTTTCATGGCGGGTATCCGGGAATAAGTCAGGGTTGTCGCTCTTGCTGCAAAGCAAACGCTGTGCATAATGGACACAATTTAAAATTTGGGGTTTGATTATGCTTGACCGAGACGGCTTTAGGCCGAACGTCGGCATCGTCCTGCTCAACCAGAAAAATCAGGTGTTTTGGGGCAAGCGTATTCGTACGCACTCCTGGCAGTTTCCGCAAGGTGGTATTGACCGGGGTGAAACCCCTGAGCAAGCCATGATTCGGGAGTTGCACGAAGAGGTTGGGCTGCAGCGCGAGCATGTTCGTATTGTTGCCCGCACCCGTGACTGGTTGCGCTATGAGGTGCCGGACCGTTTCATTCGCCGCGATTCTCGCGGCTTTTACAAGGGCCAGAAGCAGATCTGGTTCTTGTTGCAGTTGGTAGGGCATGACTGGGATCTGAACCTGCGCGCCACCAGCCACCCGGAGTTCGATGCCTGGCGATGGAACGACTATTGGGTTCCACTAGAGGCTGTCGTCGAGTTCAAACGCGAGGTTTATGTCACTGCCCTGACTGAACTGGCCCGGTATGTGCCGCGCAATGACCACCGCAACCGCTTTCTGCGCCAGGAATTCGGCCGCTGGGCCGACCAAAGCTATGGCGACATGCC
>JADKAW010000054.1 GCA_016719055.1 Candidatus Rhodoferax mariagerensis
CGCGAACCGTTGTAGCGGCCCAGCGCCAGAAACAGGTCGCCACGTTCACGCTCCAGATAGTGGCGCAAGATCACGCAGCCAAAGCGCAAGTTGGTCTGCATGTGAAACAGCTTGCCCGCATCGCCGTCGCCCAGCACCCGGGTCCAGAACGGCATGACCTGCATGTAGCCACGGGCACCGGCGCTGCTGACGGCAAATTTGCGGAAATTGCTCTCCACCTGAATCAGCCCCAGCACCAAAGAAACCTCCAACCCGGCGCGCTTGCTTTCATACCAGACGGTTTGCAAAAACTCTTTGCGCACCGTGAAGTCGGGCTTTTTTCGCCCAGTCCGCTGACTCATGCTGCCGAGCCAGCGCAAATACACCAGACGCGATTCGGTGTCGGCAAATTCGGGCACGGGCGGGGCGTGGTTGGCAATGGCCGAGCTCAAGGCGGTGCGTACCGAATCGATCAGCGGCTCTTCCATTTGCTTGCCGGCTGTAGCGTGCTTTTGAAATAATAGCGCACCAAGCCCGATGGATAAGGGCTGAAGGCCAAAACTACTCAAGCAGGCTGCGGCTGAGGCCGCCCGCCGAGTCAGCAAACAAACTCACGCGCTTATGCCTTGAGCTTGGTCAGCAACACACTGGCAATGTCTGCCAGCGGTACGGCGGTGGCTGCAGTGTCGCGGCGATGCTGGTATTCCACGTTGCCTTCTTTCAACGCCCGGTCACCAATGTTGACACGGTGGGGCACGCCAATCAGTTCCCAGTCGGCAAACATGGCACCGGGGCGCTCGCCGCGGTCGTCCAGCATGACATCAACCCCGGCGACCAACAACTCGGCGTAGAGCGATTCAGACGCGGCCTTGACCTCGGGTGAGCGTTCGGCATTGATCGGGCAGATCACCACCGTAAACGGTGCCAGAGAATCCGGCCAGATGATGCCGCGCTCGTCGTGATTTTGTTCAATGGCAGCGGCAGGCAGGCGGGTGATGCCGATGCCGTAACAACCCATTTCCATCAGCTGCGGCTTGCCGTTCTGGTCCAAAAAGGTGGCCTTCATGGCCTGGCTATATTTGGTGCCCAGGTAAAACACGTGACCCACCTCAATGCCGCGCTCAATCGCCAGCACACCCTTGCCGTCTGGCGAGGCATCACCCGCCAGCACATTGCGCAGGTCAGCCACCATGCCGGGCTCGGGCAGGTCGCGGCCCCAGTTCACGCCGGTGATGTGAAAGTCGGGCACATTGGCACCACAAATCCAATCGTTCATCACCGCTACTTCGCGGTCCACCACCAGTTTGACGGGTTTTTGCAGGTTCAAAGGTCCGAGGTAGCCCGGCTTGCAGCCAAAGTGGTCTTCGATTTCTGGCACGGTGGCAAAACGGAAAGCACCCAGACCGGGCAGCTTGCCAACCTTGACCTCGTTCATGTCATGGTCCCCTCGCAGTAGTAACAACCAGACCTGGGTTTTGAGCACTTCGCCCTTGTCACTGAGTGTATCGGTGGCCAGCACCAGCGACTTGACGGTGTTTTGCAACGGCACGCCCAGCAGCTCGGCCACATCGGCGCAAGTGCTTTTACCCGGTGTCGGGGTTTTGGTTATGGGCTTGCTGGCGGCTGGGCGCAGGCCCGCAGGTGCCATAGCTTCAGCTTTTTCCAGGTTGGCAGCGTAGTCGCTGCCCGGGCAATAAACGATGGCATCCTCGCCGGTGGCGGCAATCACCTGGAATTCTTCGCTCAGATCACCACCAATGGCACCGCTGTCGGCCGCCACGGCGCGATAGGTCAGGCCAAAACGGTCAAAAATCGCGCGGTAGGCCTTGGCCATGACCTGATAGCTGGCTTTGGCACTGGCCTGGTCGCGGTCAAAGCTGTAGGCGTCTTTCATGATGAACTCGCGCCCACGCATCAAGCCAAAACGCGGTCGGCGTTCGTCACGGAACTTGGTTTGAATCTGGTAAAAGTTTTTCGGCAGCTGCTTGTAGCTGCGGATTTCCTGGCGGGCGATGTCGGTGATCACTTCTTCACTGGTGGGCTGAACCACAAAGTCATTGCCGTGGCGATCGGCAATACGCAGCAGCTCGGGGCCCATTTTTTCGAAGCGACCGGTTTCCTGCCACAGTTCGGCAGGCTGCACCACCGGCATCGACAGCTCGACGGCACCGGCGCGGTTCATCTCCTGGCGCACGATGGCCTCGACCTTTTGCACCACTCGCAAGCCCATGGGCATCAGGGTGTAGATGCCGGCACCGAGCTTTTTGATCATGCCGGCGCGCATCATGAGCTTGTGGCTGACCACTTCGGCGTCGGCCGGCGCCTCTTTGAGGGTGGAAATAAAGAATTGAGAGGCTTTCATGGCGGGTATTCGGGAATAAGTCAGGGTTGTCGCTCTTGCTGCAGAGCAAACGCTGTGCATAATGGACACAATTTAGAAATTTGGGGTTTGATTATGCTTGACCGAGACGGCTTTAGGCCGAACGTCGGCATCGTCCTGCTCAACCAGAAAAATCAGGTGTTTTGGGGTAAGCGTATTCGGACGCACTCCTGGCAGTTTCCGCAGGGTGGTATTGACCGGGGTGAAACCCCTGAGCAAGCCATGATTCGGGAACTGCACGAAGAAGTTGGGCTGCAACGCGAACACATTCGCATTGTGGCCCGCACCCGTGACTGGTTGCGCTATGAGGTGCCGGACCGTTTTATCCGCCGCGATTCTCGCGGTTTTTACAAGGGCCAGAAACAAATCTGGTTTTTGCTGCAGTTGGTGGGGCATGACTGGGATCTGAACCTGCGCGCCACCAACCACCCCGAGTTCGACGCCTGGCGCTGGAACGACTATTGGGTGCCGCTCGAAGCCGTGGTGGAATTCAAGCGCGAGGTGTATGTGACGGCGCTGACCGAGCTGTCGCGCTACGTGCCACGCAACGACCACCGCAACCGGTTTTTGCGCCAGGGAATTCGGCCGCTGGAAGCCGACCAAAGCTATGGCGACATGCCCGATGCCGCGTTTGACATGCCTCCTGGGGCCACCTTTGAACCTGACCCACAAACCGGTGCCGAGCATGTGTGATTCATTGGCTGGCAAGTTCCTGCAGCGGTTCGGCCTTTTTTGTCTGCTGATCATCGGCGCTGCGGCTCACGCCGAACTTGTGCCTTTTGATCCGGACTGGCAAGAAGCCGACGTGCCGCCGCCGCCTGTTTTCAGCCGCGACAAGTTGCTGCCCCTGAACATGCCCATCTATGTGACCTTGCAGTTTGGCATTGACCCAGCAACGATCTCCGTGGCGCCGGATGGCATTGTTCGTTATGTGGTGGTTGCCAGCAGCACAAGCGGCTCTGTCAATGCGTTTTACGAAGGCATTCGCTGCGGCACCGGCGAGGTCAAAACCTACGCTCGTGCCAGCAACACTGGTACCTGGACGATAATCAAAGACGCCCAATGGCGTGGCCTGAGCGACAACCAGCCATCAAAACACGCCTGGGTATTTGCCAGGCAAGGTGCCTGCGAGGGGCGTGCCGTAGCTGCCAGCTCTGCCCAGGAAATCATCCGGGCCATGAAAAAATAAGGTTTGCTGGGCAATTGACCAGCGCGCTTCAGCGACTGAGCACTAGGTTGTCACGGTGCACCATTTCGGGCTCGGCCATGTATCCCAGCAACTTTTCAAAGGTATTTGAGGGCTTACGGCACAGCAGACGGGCCTCGGCGCTGGCATAGTTGGCCAGGCCACGCGCCACTTCAACCCCGTCCTCAGACCGAATAGCGATCACATCGCCACGAGAAAAGTCGCCATCAACGGCGGTCATACCAATCGGCAGCAGGCTGGAGCCCCCGCTACGCAGTTTTTGCACGGCGCCAGCATCCACACTGACCGAACCACGCATCTGCAGATGATCGACCATCCACTGCTTGCGTGCCTGGGTTTTCTGGGTGGGTGCCACCAGCAGTGTGCCAATCGACTCACCCTGGCTTAGGCGCAGCAACGCATCGGGTTCGCGCCCCCAGGCAATCACGGTAGAGGCCCCAGACCCTGCCGCCCGTTTGGCAGCCAGTATCTTGGTGATCATGCCACCCCGGCCCAGGCTGGAACCGGCGCCACCGGCCATGGCTTCAAGGGCCGGGTTGCCAGCTTGCGCCACGTGCACAAACTGCGCAGCCGGGTCTTTGCGCGGATCAGCGGTGTAGAGGCCTTTCTGGTCCGTCAAAATGACTAGCGCATCGGCCTCCACCAGATTGGCCACCAGTGCACCCAGCGTGTCATTGTCGCCAAAACAGTCTCGTCATTGACCGCCGTGTCGTTTTCATTGATGACCGGCA
>JADKAW010000055.1 GCA_016719055.1 Candidatus Rhodoferax mariagerensis
GATTGTCGGATGCCACTCAGGCGGCTGCCTTTTGCGCGCCAGACCGGCGCTGGTGGTATTTCCAGGACAACTCTTCCCATTCGATCACCAGCATGCCGCCCGAGGCCTCATGCTGCTTTTCCCAATTGGTGATCAGGTCCAGGCAGGCATGGTCGATGTAGTCGAGTTCTTCAAAATGAACATGCAACTCTGCCCCCGGGCGCACCCCTTCGAGTTCGGCTGCCAGCAAGGGTAGGCGAATCAGCGTCGCCGAGCCTTTCAGATACATGTTCAGGCGGTTGTTGACCTTGTCGTCTTCCCAGCGGATTTCCAAGTGCGAGAAAATGTACAACAACTTGAGAATCGACAACGCCAGGCCAAACAGCACACCCTTGAGCAAATCGGTCGAGACGATGACGATGATGGTAGAAAAGTATATGGCCGCCTCGGTGCCGCCATACTGCAGCAGTTTGGGCACAATTTTGGGATAGGCCAGCTTGTAGCCGGTAAACACCAGCAGGCCGGCCAGGCTGGCCACCGGAATATAGGCCAGCGTGAACGGCAACACCGCCGCAAACAGCAGCAGCCAGACACCGTGCAGGATGGCAGAACTGCGGGTTTGGCCGCCCGCATCGACATTGGCACTGGAGCGCACGATCACGCCGGTCAGCGGCAGCACGCCGAGCAGCCCGCACAAGGCATTTCCGACACCCTGGGCGGCGAGTTCCTTGTCGTATTTGGTTCGCGGGCCTTGGTGCATCTGATCAACCGCGCTAGCGCATAGCAGGGTTTCAGCGCTGGCAATAAAAGCCACTGACGCAGCAGCGATCAGCACCCCGCTGTGAAAAATGTTCTTCAGATTATCCAGCGTCGGAAACTGGATCACCGACCAGATGTGGTTGATGTCACTTGGGTTGGCTAACAAATCCGGGATGTACTTGATTTTGAGCTGCAAGGCAGAGGCAGTAACCACGGCAACGATGATGGCCACCAGCGGGGCCGGTAGCATCTTGAGCTTTTTGGGTGCAAAACTGGTCCACAGGGCAATCACGGCGATCGTCAGAATGCCAATGCCCAAAGCGGCCTGTGGCGCACCGCCATCTGCCACGGCGTGCGAAAAGGCACCGGGCAGGCCAAGCAGGTTGTCAATGCCAGAGCCAATCGGCTTGCCATCGAGCATCACATGAAACTGCGAGGTAAAGATCAGCACGCCAATGCCCGCCAGCATGCCGTGAATCACCGCCGGTGACACCGCCCGAAACCACTGGCCCAGCTTGAGCAGGCCGGCAGCGAGTTGCAGCAGGCCGGCCAGCAAAACAATCACGCCCATCATCGCCAGACCATATTGCTGCACGATTTGCCACACCAGCACCGTCAGGCCGGCGGCCGGGCCGCTCACCTGCAGCGGCGAGCCGGCCAGCCAGCCGACCACAATGCCGCCAATGATGCCGGTAATCAGCCCGGCCGTGGGCGGCACGCCGGAGGCAATCGAAATCCCCATGCACAGCGGCAAGGCGACCAGAAAAACGACCACCGAGGCCAGCGCGTCCTTGCCGAAATTGCTGCGGTAATACTGGAATGTTGACATGGTGTGGGCCATTTTTCGACCTTTCGCTGATAAGAATTACTCTTGCATTTGCTGGCCCGCTGTAGCGGCCACCAAGCGTCTGAGCCGGTCCAGTTTAACGGATGAAGAAGCCTGATTTTGACCTGGCTTGACCTCTTTGCCGCCGGTGATGAGCAAACCTGGCGGCGCCTGCGGGTGGCGAACATGGAGCGGATTTTTTCGGCTACAGTAGGCTTTTTTGGACATTTTGCATGACCAGTTCCGTTCAAAATCTGCTTGACAACAACCGCGCCTGGGCCAAGCACATCGAGCAGCTGCGCCCCGGCTTTTTCAGCCACCTGGCGCGTCAGCAATCCCCCAAATATCTGTGGATCGGCTGCGCCGACAGCCGCGTGCCAGCCAACGAGATCACCGGGCTGGACCCGGGCGAGGTGTTTGTTCACCGCAACATTGCCAACGTGGTGGTGCATTCCGACCTGAACGCGCTGTCGGTCATTCAGTATGCAGTCGATCACCTCAAGGTCGAGCACATCATGGTGGTCGGGCATTATGGCTGCGGCGGCGTGCTGGCGGCCTTGCGCGGCACCCGGGTTGGCCTGGCTGACAACTGGCTGCGCCATGTGCATGATGTCAAGCTGCGCCATCGCTACCGGCTTGATCACCTGACGGTGGCGGCGCAGGAAGATGGGTTGCGCGAGATGAATGTGATCGAGCAGGTCGGCAACGTTGCTATGAGCAATGTGATGCAAGATGCCTGGCGCCGCGGTCAGCAGGTGACGGTGCATGGCTGGTGTTATGGCCTGAAAGACGGTTTGGTGAAAGACCTCGGGGTCAGCATGCAAGGCAGCGACGAGGTAGTCAATGTCTTTCGCCAAGCCTTCAAGCGTTACCCACGCGGCACAATATGAGGTTTTACGGGACGATCTTTGCCAGGCGAGTGCCTGGTTAACTCAGTCCGCAACCCAGCAGAAAGCAAGCAGATGTTTCCTACCCGCCTTGACTCCAGCGTTGCCTATGACATTGCCAAAGCCATGATGGACGGCTTTAACCGGCATTACCAGTTGTTCAGAACCGCATCGGGGCGTGCCAAGCAGCGATTTGAGGCGGCAGACTGGGCCGGCCAGCAGCGCGCACAGCGCAACCGCATCGAGTTTTACGACCTAAGGGTGCGTGAATGCCTGACCCGCCTGGAGCAGGATTTCAAGGCTGGCGAGCAGCCGATGGACATCTGGCAACAGGTCAAGCTGCATTACATCGGCCTGCTGGTGGACCACCATCAGCCCGACCTGGCCGAGTCATTTTTCAACTCGGTCACTACCCGAATCCTGCACAGCAGCTATTTTCACAACGATTTCATTTTCATTCGCCCTGCAGTCAGCACCGAGTACATCGAAAACGGCGAGCCGGAAGCCTACCCGACCTACCGCGCCTATTACCCGACCAGCCCGCAGATGCAGTGCAGATCGTCCGGGACTTTGATCTGAAATGCGAATTTGAAGACCTGGCGCGCGATGTGACGCTGGTGATGGGTGTGATTCACGGCCTGGTAGGCAAGTTCAAGCTGCAAACCAATTGCCAGTTCCAGGTGCTGACCAGCCTGTTTTTTCGCAACAAGGGGGCCTACATTGTTGGCAACATGATCAACGGCTTCAATGAATACCCGTTTGCGTTGCCGCTGTTGTATACCCCGGGCGACAAGCAACTGGTGATTGACGCCATGTTGTGGTGCCGACGAACTGCACATGTTGTTTGGTTTTGCCCATGCCTATTTTTTGGTCGACATGGAAATTCCCAGCGCCTACGTGCAGTTTTTGCACCGCGCCATGCCGCTTAAGCCGCGCAATGAAATTTACAACGCGCTCGGGCTGGCCAAACAGGGCAAGACGCTGTTTTACCGTGACTTTTTGCACCACCTGCGCCATTCGCGTGACAAATTCCGCATTTCGCCCGGCATCAAGGGCATGGTGATGCTGGTGTTTGACCTGCCCAGCTACCCCTATGTGTTCAAGCTCATCAAGGACTTTTATCCGCCACCCAAAGAAACCAGCCGTGAACAAATCAAGGGCAAGTACCTGCTGGTCAAAGCAACACGACCGGGTCGGGCGCATGGCCGATACGCTGAGTACAGCCTGGTGGCATTTCCGCGCCACCGCTTTACCGACGAGCTGATTGCCGAAATCCAGAAATTTGCCCCCAGCCAGATCGAGATCAGCGAGCGTGACCGGGATGGCCAGACTGAAGTCATCCTGCAGCACGTCTATATCGAGCGGCGCATGATTCCGCTCAACATCTACTTGCAAGAAGCCTTTGATGCGGGTGGCGCTGACCTCAACAACACTCAGTCCGGGGCACTCTATGCACGTGAACAGCTTGAGCGCGGCGTGATCGAATACGGTAACGCCCTGAAAGACCTGATCGCCGCCAATATCTTCCAGGCGACATGTTGTGGAAAACTTTGGTGTCACGCGCCACGGCAAGGTGGTGTTTTACGACTACGACGAGATCGAGTACATCACCGACTGCATCTTTCGCAAGGTGCCCGCTCCTCGCTGTGAAGAAGACGAAATGTCGGGTGAGGTCTGGTACACGGTTGGCCCCAAGGATGTGTTTCCCGAGACCTTTGGCCCGTTTTTGCTGGGCAACCCGATGGTGCGCGAGATGTTCATGAAACATCACGCCAATCTGCTCGATGCAGCCTATTGGCAAAAGAACAAGGACAGCATTCTGGCGGGCCACTTGTTTGACGTGCGCCATATGAACAAGGCAAGCGGTTTCGTCAGCAGCGAATCAGCTCGGACACGCTGCGACCGCCTGATTCACTATTTTTAGCATAGCTGCCAGCGTTTGTTCTATAAGGGCTGGAGGCACTTTTATTGATAAGGAATGATATGACTCAAGCCATTGTGATCGCAAGGCCGCCTGCACCCCGATGGGGAGTTTTCAAGCGACTTTTCATCACTGGCCGCGCACGACCTGGGTGCAGCGGCAATCGCGCTGTGATTGAGCGCCGGCATTGCGCCCGATCTGTGGACGAAGTGTTGTTTGGCAATGTACTCTTCAGCAGGCCAGGGCCAGGCACTGGCGCGCCAGGCCGCGCTCAAAGCCGGCCTGCCGACCGCGCTGGCGCGGTCACGTTGTCAAAATATGCGGCTCTGGCATGCGCAGCGCCATGTTTGGCCATGACATGTTGCTGGCCGGCAGCGCCGATGTGCTGGTGACCGGCGGCATGGAGAGCATGACCAATGCACCCTATTTACTGCAAAAGGCCGTGGAGGCTACCGCATTGGTCATGACCGCATTTTTGACCACATGATGCTCGATGGCCTGGAAGACGCCTGTCAGGTGGCCGCTCCATGGGCACGTTTGGTGAAGACTGTGCAGCCAAATTTGGCTTTACCCGCGCGCAACAGGACCAATTTGCCATCACCAGCGTGACGCGAGCCCAAACTGCCACAGCGTCGGGCACCTTTTGCGGCAGAAATCACCCCGGACACCGTCTGGCGTCGCGCCGGTGACAAGGTCAGCATCGACGAAGGCCTGGGGCGCATCAAGCTCGACAAAAAATCTCAACGCTCAAACCCGCGTTCAAAAAGACGGCACCATCACCGCAGTCAGCAGCTCCAGCATCAACGACGGGGCGGCGGCCATGGTGCTGATGCGCAGCTCACGGCAGCCAAATTGGCTGCCAGCCACTGGCGCGACTCGTGGCGCATGCAGTGCACGCACAAGAACCCGCCTGGTTGCCACCGCGCCTGTGGGCTCCGTGCGCAAAGTGCTGGCACGTGCGGGCTGGTCGGTTTCAGACGTGTGGACCTGTGGGAGGTCAATGAAGCCTTTGCAGTGGTGGCCATGGCACTGATGCATGACCCAACCTGAGCCACGAGGTCGTCAATGTGAACGGAGGTGCCTGTGCGCTGGGCATCCGATTGGGGCATCGGGCGCACGCATCATGGTCACGCTGATACGCCCCCAAGGCACGTGGATTAAAAAAGGGTGTCGCTACACCGTGCATTGGCGGCGGCGAGGCCACCGCTGTGGCGCTTGAAATGCTCTAAAGAAAAAAACCGTGAAAGTCCCAGTGGCTTTGCTTGCGCTCCTGGGAGGCTGTCAGGGACTTAGCGTGCCGATAGGTTCTCGAAGAGCGGCGAAGCCAAAATGGACCGCTAGGCCGATTCTGCAGCCGACGATCCTAATTCCGACAGCCTCCCAGGGGCTCCTAGGCTTGCCAGCGCCACGGTGCGGTACTGGCGTGGTGAAAAGTGTCGTCTTTGGTATTTTATGGCTCACGGTGGCGGTTCTGCAGGTGGCGTGTGATGTGGCGCAAAATTGAGGTCCTGCACTTCACATTCAAACCACCATGCTTCAAAAATTTTCTGCCTTTGCCGGCGTGCCCGGCCCGGTTGTTGTCATCGTCACGGACGGCTACGGCCTGCCCGGCTGGACGTGGGTAGCGCCATTGCTGCTGCCCGCAAACCCACGCTCGACCGCCCTTTCGCTACAGCGCCGCATATCAGCCTGCGCGCCCACGGCACGGCCGTGGGCATGCCCTGACGACGACATGGGCAACTCCGAAGTTGGCACAACGCCATTGGCGCTGGGCAGGTGTACAGCCAGGGGCGCGGCGCTGGTGGCCAATGCGATTGCCGATGGCTCGATCTGGCAAGGACAGGCCTGGCAAGAAATTGTGGCAGGCGCCAAGGCCGGCCGTGGCGTGATCCATTTCCATCGGTCTGTTTTCTGACGGCAACGTGCACAGCCACATCGACCACCCCAAAGCCATGGTCGCCCAGGCCAAGCTTGAAGGCGTCAAGACCGTGCGCATTCACGCTCTGCTGGACGGCCGCGATGTGCCCAGACCAACCAGAGTACAGTTGCCGTTTGAGACCTCTGGCCGAGCTCAGCACCGACGGTTTTGATGCCCGCATTGCTCGGGCGGAGGCCGCCAGAACATCACCATGGACCGCCGATGCCAACTGGCCGATGGTTGAAAAGGGCTGAAAACCCATGTGCTCGGCCAAAGGCCGCGGCCAACGCCACCGCGGCAGTGAATGGCCTGCGCGCCAGCCATCCCGGCACCATTGACCAGGATTTGCCCGAGTTTGTAATTGCTGACAATGGCCAGCCGATTGGCACCATTGAGGACGGCGATTCAGCAGTTCTACAACTTCCGGGGTGACCGCGCCATCGAGATCTACCCGCGCCTTTGTCGAGGCGGACTTCAGCCGTTTGACCGGGCGTATCCCCGCCGTGACCTATGCCGGCATACAGGCATGACGGCGACCTGCAACTGCCCGCGATTTCTGGTGACCTCCCGCCGGCCATCATGGACAACTTCGGCGAGTGGTTCAGCAAGGCGGGTTTGACACAGTTTGCCCGCCCGAGACGCAGAAATTTCGGGCACGTGACCTATTCTGGAACGGCAACCGCTCCAACAAACCTGACGGCGAGACCCGCAAGAGGTACCCAGCGACGCGTGGGAAACCGTTTGAGCAGCGCCCGTGGATGAAGGCCGCCGAAATCGCTGACGCGATGATCGCCGC
>JADKAW010000056.1 GCA_016719055.1 Candidatus Rhodoferax mariagerensis
GCGTGTACTTCATGGCGGCCTTCTTCGTTGCGTCGTTCCTGCTGGTGCTGGGCTTTTTTTGAGTCGGCCGGCCAGCTGGATCCGACCGCTGGGCAACAGGTCGTACTCGATCTATCTGGTTCACTACCCGCTGCTGGTGGTGGTGTGCATGCTGGCCAGGCGCTTCCTGGGCAACGCCGCAAACCACGCCACTTTTCATGCTAACTGACCTGTCGGACTATAAACGCCACTGAAAAATTCTTCTTTTGCTATTGATAGTGTAGTAATAAAGTTATAATGAACCTGGCTTAAGAAGGATTTATACCAACATGTCGAACTTCATTCTGACTGACCGCAAGACCGACTACCTGCTGCCCCCATCGGTAGACGATTGGCTCACCCAGGACCATCTGGCACGCGCTTTGTCGTAGAAGTCATCGATAGCCTCGATCTCTCCAATCGGGCTCGCCAATATGCCGGTCGCGGCTCAAAGGCACACCATCCAGCGACCTTGCTGGCCATTTGGTTTACGGTTATTCAGCAGGGTGTTCTCCAGCCGCAAGCTGGAAATGGCCACCTACGACTCTGGCCTTTCGCTACATTGGCGCAGGCAGCCACCCCGACCATGACACCTTAGCCACCTTTCGTCGTCGCTTTATCGATGAACTCGCTGGCCTGTTTGTGCAAGTGCTGGAGATGGCCCGCGAGATGGGAACCTACTCAAGATGGGTACAGGTCTGTCTGGATGGCCCAAGATCCACGCCAACGCCTCGCGCCACAGTGCACTCTCGCGGCCACATCGTCAGCTTGAAACAACTCGAGGCAGAGCCCAGGAACTGCTGGCCCTGGCTGAACAGGCCGCCGACACAGCCAATGTCCCTGACGGCGTGGCCTGCCCAAAAAACTCAAGCTGACGCGAAGACCGCCTCGCTGCCATGGCCGACAGCCAAGACCAAGATCGCTCAGCGTGCGCAAAGGCGCTACGCCCGCGAGAAGGCCGAATTTGACGAGAAGATGGGCAAGCGCCAAGCCAAAGCTGATGAGACGGGCAAAAAGCCACGCGGCAAGACACCCACAGCCCCTCAGCCGGGTGTGCGTGACAGTGATCAGATCAACCTGACTGACGAAGAGTCGCGCATCATGCCGGTGGCCGGTGGCGGTTTTGAGCAGTGCTACAACGCACGGCCGGGGTGGATGCCGACACGATGCTGGTGGTGGCCACCACCTTGACACAAGCGCCCAATGACAAGAGAGAAGTCCAGCCGATGCTCAAAGTTCTGCAAGAGCAGCAAGCCAAGCTCGGCACTGCCACCACCCTGGTTGCTGACACCGGCTATTGCAGTGAAAACAACGTCAACGCCTGTGAGGTGGCCAAGATCGTGCCTTTGATTGCCGTGGCCCGCCAAGACCATCACCCGCACTGGAGCGAACGTTTACAGAGCCCGCGCCCTGAAGGCAGATGCCACACCGATAGAGGCGATGGCACATCGTTTGGGCAACGTTGGCGGGCAGAGCGGCTTACGCTGTTCGCAAGCAAACGGTGGAGCCGGTGTTTGGCATCATCAAGTCGGTGATGAGGTTCAGGCAGTTCTCCTTGCGCGGATTGAGCAAAGTCACTGGTGAATGGAATCTGGTTTGCCTGGCCTGGAATGTCAAGCGCATGGCAGTATTGCGTCAAAAAGTTGGATAAGGGAGAAAATGCTTTGAGAAGGCTCAAAAATTCGCAAAATCAATACCAAACTGCCTATATTTTGAGCAGATTGGAAATTTCAAATTTTGAATCGCTAAGTCCGACAGGCTGCTAGTGGCGGTTTTGGCGCTGGTCGGCGGCTGTCTGTATTACCTGCTTGTGGAGTGGCCAGGCCTGCGCCTGTTCGGGCGGAGGCTGGACTCGTGACGCGCGCTGTGCCCGTCAAGGTGCTTTTCGTGGGTTATGGTGGCAGGCCACGTCAAGATGATGGTCCCGCTGGCACAGGCCCTGTCCGCCCGGCCGGACATTGAATGCGTGGTGCTTGCACGCTGACCACCGCAGCGCCTGTGGCACCGCGCTGCAGGGCTGAAGGTCATTCAGTTCAAGGATTTCGTGACCGAAGCCGATGCGCCCACGCTTGAACGGGGTCGTCAGCTGATGCAGGGCTTGCCGGGTCCTGTGGCTGACCCCGAGGAGACAGTCGCGTACCTAGGCTTGTCCATGGATGATCTGATCCACGATTCGGGCAGGCAGGAAGCGGAAGATGCATTCGCCAGGCTTGGCCGACAGTCGTTCCTGCCCTTGCGCACATTGGAGCGAATTCTGCGCAGCGTCAAGCCGGATTTGGTGGTGGCCACCAACGCGCCGCGCGCGGAGAGGGCGGCCCTCATGGGCGCCCGCAAGCTTGGCATTCCATCGGTATGCCTGGTGGATCTTTTTGCGATTGACGAAGTCAAGTGGATTGGCGAGCCGGATTATGCGGACTACGTCTGTGTGTTGAACGACTCGGTGCGGCAATTTTTGGTGGCGGCGGGACGGTCGGAAGACCAGGTGGTCGTGACCGGAAATCCCGGGTTCGACGCGATCAATAACCCGGCTGCACTGTCCCAGGGGCGTCAGATTCGCGAGCAGCATGGTTGGCTGGACCGGCGCGTGATCCTATGGCCCACCCAGGTCGAGCCGTCTTTTCACCCGTTTGACGGTCGCGCGGGCGACCCCTCCCTGCCGGAGCGGGCACTGGCCGCAGTGATGCAGTGGGTGCTTGCCCGCACGGACTGCGTGCTGTGCATCCGTTCGCGCCCGGGTGAGGCCTTGCTGGCAGCCCCCGCCACCCCGCATCGCGCTCACGGGCCAGGACTGGCCACTGGCGCCGTTGTTGCATGCCACTGACCTGGTGGTTACTCTCACTTCGACCGTTGGGCTGGAGGGTCATCTGGCCGGTTGCCGGCTGATTCAGGTGCTGGGCTCGGTCTTCGATAATGCCATGCCGCTGGCGCGTTATGGCATTGCCGACGCGACCGTTCAGGTGGATGCAATCGCCCAGGCGCTGGACTGTTGGGTCGATGCCCCGCGTCTTGCCATGCAGGGGCAGGCTACAGCCACGCAGCGGGTGCTGGCCGTCATGGGCAAATTCCTATAATCCTGGGATGGACATTCAGGAACGCTGGAAGTCCTCACCTCTCCTTCTCCACCGTCCTTCCTCAAAGTCGAATGTCACTCATCCCCAACCCCGTATCCGTTGATTTTTTGGCTTTTGATGCCAGCGACGACGATGCCCGCGTGATGTCTGGCCTGCCGCGCTATGTGCATTTTTGCAAGAAGTGCGTGATCTCCAACCAACGGCCCAATTCGGCGGTCGAGTACCAGCACACCAAGGCCAGCAAAAAAGCCACGATTGCGTTCGATGACGATGGCATCTGCGATGCCTGTCGCTTTGCCGAGCAGAAGCACGGCACCATCAACTGGAAGGATCGGGAAGACCAGTTGGCGATCCTGTGCGACAAGTTTCGCAGCAAGTCGGGTTATGACTGCCTGCTGCCGGGCTCTGGCGGAAAAGATAGTTTCTACGCCTCGCACATCCTCAAGACGCGCTTTGGCATGCATCCGCTGACAGTGACCTGGGCGCCCCATGTACACACGGAATGGGGTTGGAAGAATTTTCAGTCGTGGCTACATGCAGGTTTTGACAACTACCTCATGACGCCCAACGGCCGGGTGCACCGCCTGCTGACCCGTTTGGCGGTGGACAACCTGTTCCACCCCTTCCAGGCATTCATGTTCGGCCAGAAATCCCTGGCGCCCAAGATGGCCTTGCTGCACGACATTCCGTTTGTGGTGTATGGCGAGAACGAGGCCGAATACGGCAACCCGATCGGCGATACCAGCAGCGCCCAGCGCGACTGGTCGTACTTACGTCGACCAACAAGGCCGAGATCTACGTGGGCGGCACCTCGGTGCAAACCCTGTATGACGATTTCGGTCTGGAAGAACCAGGATCTACTGCCCCATTTACCCGCCGACCCGGCGCTGATGCAGCGCAAGCACGTCGAAGTGCATTACCTGGGATACTACCTCAAGTGGCACCCGCAAGTTGCTACTACTACGCGGTGGAGCATGGCGGCTTCGAGGCTTCGCCGGAGCGCACGCCCGGCACCTACAGCAAGTACAACAGCATCGACGACCGCATCGACGACTTTCATTACTACACCACCTTCACCAAGTTCGGTATCGGCCGGGCTACTTACGACGCGGCGCAGGAGATCCGCTCGGGCGACATTAACCGCGACGAGGGTGTGGCGCTGGTGCGGCGTTATGACGGCGAGTTTCCAGAGCGATTTTCCGAGGAGATTTTCCGCTACCTAAGCATCCCTGAGAGGGAATTCGGGCGCGCCAGCAAGAGGTTTGAGACGCCAGTCATGGATCGCGACTATTTCATGCGCCTGGCCGACACTTTCCGATCCCCGCATCTCTGGAAACGCGAGAGCGGTCGGTGGAAGCTGCGCCACACCGTGTTTGACGGCGTCTGAAATGCAGCCATGGCGGGTTTGCGTTTCATCCCCGGCTCGACATCAAGGGCCTAATCTGATCAAGGGCATCCGGCTGGAAGGACTGCGTGTCGTGGGTGATCCACACGAATTTGCGCTCAGGTACTACGAGCAGGGTGCCGACGAGCTGGTATTCATGGATATTGTGGCCAGCCTCTACCAACGCAACAGCCTGTCCGACATCATCAGCCGGGCTGCCGACCGCGTCTACATTCCGATCACCGTGGGCGGTGGCATCCGGTCGCTCAACGATGTTCAGGACATGTTGAGCTCCGGGGCGGACAAAGGTCGCCATCAACACTGCCGCCGTTGCGCGTCCGGCGTTGATCTCCGAGGTGGCGCGCCGCTTCGGTTCGCAATGCATGGTGCTGTCGGTCGAGGCCAAGCGCACCGCCCCTGGCCGTTGGGAAGCCTATACCGACAATGGTCGCGAACACACAGGCCTGGACGTGATCGATTGGGTTGCCCGGGCCGTGGAACTCGGAGCGGGCGAGATTCTGTTGACGGCCGTGGACCAGAGGGCACGCGCAAGGGGCTGGACATTGAGCTGCTGCGTGTGGTCAACGCACGTAAACGTACCCGTCATCATCAGCGGCGGCTTCGGGGAACTGCCGGACCTGCAGCGCGCCAGCGAGGCGGGTGCGTCCGGCGTGGCCATTGCCGATGCCCTGCACTGGGGCCGCATGACGGTGCCCGAGATCAAGCAGCAGGCGCGGGCGCTGGGCGTGGAGGTGCGATGGTGAGCGCCCGTCCTGTCACCGTGATCGACTACGGCATCGGCAATATGCTCAACGTGGTGCGGGCGCTGGAACATTGCGGTGCCACGGTGCAGGTAGTCGAGCAGGCTGCGAAGATGACGACCTTACCGGACCGGCTGGTGCTGCCCGGCGTGGGCGCCTTCGCGGATGCCATGGCCGAATTGTGTTTGCGGGGCTTCGATGACCTGGTCAAACGTTATGTTGATACAGGTCGCCCTTTTCTGGGAATCTGCGTGGGTGCACAACTGCTGTTCGAGGTGGGAGAAGAGTATGGCGAGCACGCCGGCCTCGGGCTGATTCCCGGCCGGGTTCAGCAGGTGCCGGTGATCGACCCGGCCGGGAGGTCGCTGCGTGTGCCGCACATCGGCTGGAGCGGCCTGGTGCTCCCGCGCGCGCGCGCGTCGTGGGACGGTAGCATTCTGGATGCGGTGCAACCCGGCGAGTCCGTGTACTTCGTGCATTCCTATGCGCCCGTGCCCACGCACGAGGCACACTGGCTCGCGGAAACGAACTACGACGGCGTGCGCATCTGCGCAGCCGTAGCGCGCGATCACATCTACGGTTGCCAGTTTCATCGAGCGCAGCGCCGAGGCGGGGCTGAGGATACTCCGCCAGTTTCTGTCACTGTGAGCGCGTCCATGCCTGTATCCCAGACCATCGCCACTATTTGCGCACGGGGCGGCAGCAAGGGGTTGCCTGGCAAAAACATCCGTGACTTCGCCGGCAAGCCGCTGATTGTCCATTCGATCGTGCAGGCGCTGGCGTGTCCGGAGATTGATGCGGTGTACGTTTCGACCGATGACGAAGCCATTGCCGCTGTCGCGCTTGCTGCCGGTGCCACTGTTCCATATTTGCGGCCGCCCGAACTTGCCGGTGACACCGCGCCGAAATTGCCGGTGATCGAGCATCTGGTGGGCTATCTTGAGCAGCAGGGGCAAACTATATTCCGTGTGGTGGATCTGCAACCGACCTCACCGCTGCGTGATGCCGCTGATATTTCTGAAGCGCTTCGGGCACATCCTGAAGCCGATCTCGTGGTCAGTGTAAAGAGATGCGGTGGACAATCCTTATTTCAACTTGGTGGAGCAAGGCGAGGACGGCTGGGTGTACCTGAGCAAAGGGCAGGGTAGTACACGACGCCAGGATGCACCTGCGGTGTACGCCTTGAATGGTTCCATCTATGTCTGGCAGCGCACGGCGCTGGCCCATGCGGCGGTCCACGGCCTCTGGAGTGTCCATATCGCACCTTATGTCATGCCAAGCTGGAAATCCGTCGATATCGACGATTTGGAGGACTTTGAGCTTGCGGCGCTCTGGCTGTACCCCCGTCACGTAGGGGTGACACCGTGAATTCAATTGTGTCACCTGTGTTCATCATCGCTGAAGCCGGTGTCAACCATAACGGCAACCTGGATCTGGCGTTGCGCCTGTGCGATGCCGCCAGCGCCGCGGGAGCCGATGCGGTCAAATTTCAGACCTTTCGGGCAGAGGACCTGGTTGTGCCGGGTGCACCGACGGCCCATTACCAGGCAGCCCAAACCGGCGACCTTGATCAATTCAACCTTTGCAAAGACTGGAATTGTCAGAGGCACAGCACCGTTACATCAAAGCCCATTGCGACACTATCGGAATAGAATTTTTCTCAACCCCGTTTTCGCTGGATGCTGTGGACTTTTTGGTTGAGCTGGGTGTGCGGCGGCTCAAGCTTTCATCCGGTGAACTCACGCACCGAGCGCTGGTGGAGCACGCTGCGGTCCAATCATTGCCCCTGCTGGTATCCACTGGTATGGCCACGATGGACGAAATCGTCGAAGCTGTTGACTGGATCAGGGCCGTGCGAGGACACCTGCGTGAGGTTGTTGTGCTTCACTGCACCTCGTCTTATCCGGCACTTGACGCGACGCTCAACCTTCGGGCCATGCGCCAGATCGCTGACGTGTTGGGTTTGCCGA
This sequence comes from Candidatus Rhodoferax mariagerensis, assembly GCA_016719055.1. Taxonomy (GTDB): domain Bacteria; phylum Pseudomonadota; class Gammaproteobacteria; order Burkholderiales; family Burkholderiaceae_C; genus Rhodoferax; species Rhodoferax mariagerensis. Next base: position 7,205 of record JADKAW010000056.1, read on the forward strand.
TTGGATACTCTGATCACAGCCTGGGCATTGAAGCACCACTGGCAGCCGTGGCACTGGGTGCGACGGTCATAGAAAAGCATCTCACGCTAGACTGCGCCATGTCTGGCCCAGACCACCGCGCGTCTTTGGAACCCGATGGCTTTTTGCGCATGGTGCAGGGCATTCGCCGCGTCAGTGCCATGTTGGGCGATGGCATCAAGGCTCCCCGTGCCGATGAACTTGAAACAGCGCGCGTGGCGCGGCGCAGTGTAGTGACCACGCAGGCTATTTGCTCCGGCACGGTGTTGACGGCAGACATGTTGACCTGCCGACGACCCGCAAGCGGCATTGCGCCGCGTGACCTGCTGCGCTTGATCGGGCGACGCGTTCTGCAGGATTTGGCAACGGGTGACCCATTGCAATGGGATCATGTTGAAGGTGGTGCCACCTAATGACGCACCTGCCTGGCAGCCGACGCAAAGTGATTTACCTGAGTGGCACGCGTGCCGACTTCGGGCTGATGCAATCCACATTGCAGTGTCTGGGCAATCTGCTTGACCTGAGTGTGGCAGTGACTGGCACGCACCTGGATGTGGGGTTTGGGCATACCATCAATGAAATTCATGGCGCTGGCATCCGTGTGTGCGGTGAAATTCCCGTGAATGTAACGACCCGCACCGGTCAAGGTATGGCGCAGGCGCTGGGGACATGTTTGCGGGGCCTGACTGAATTGCTCACCAGGGAAAAGCCAGATGTGCTGCTCCTGCTGGGTGACCGGGGTGAGATGCTTGCGGGGGCCATTGCCGCTCTGCACCTGGGCATTGTCTGTGTTCATATTCATGGTGGCGAGCGCTCTGGCACAGTGGACGAACCGATGCGCCATGCCATCAGCAAGTTGAGCCTCTACCACTGCGTTGCCACTCCGGGTTCACGCAAGCGCTTGGAGCTTATGGGGGAGAACCCAGCGAATATCGTCGTCACGGGTGCGCCAGGCCTGGATGGACTGATCGAACTAGCCGCCATGCCAAAAGAACACTGTTTGCACGCACTTGGCTTGCTGGTTCCAAATGTCTTACATGCATTGCCGATGGCACAAGCCTTTGTTCTTGTTCTATTTCATCCTGTTGTCCAGCAAGCGGTTGACGCTTACACACAGACTTCGGCCATCTGCCTTGCCTTGCAGGCGGTTGGCCTGCCGGTGGTCTGGTTGGCACCCAATAGTGACGCCGGCTCACTGGATGTGCTGCGGGCCTTGGACGTGTGCCCCTTGCCTGCGGGTTCCTTGCGGATCGGGCACCTGAGCCGTCCCCTGTTTTGTGCCGCGATGCGCTACTGTGCCGTCATGGTTGGCAACTCGTCTGCGGGCATCATTGAGGCGGCGACACTGGGCACACCGGTGGTGAACGTTGGCCAGCGTCAGCACTTGCGCGAACGCAACGCGAATGTGGTGGATGCGCCTGCTGCCGCAGATGCCGTTCGCGATGCCGTACAGTCTTGCATTGCTCATGGGTCTTGGCCTCGTCAGAATGTTTACGGGGATGGCCGGGCAGGTGAGCGCATTGCTCATTTTGTGAGCACGTTGTCGATTGATACGAGTGTGCTTGAAAAAGTTAACACCTATTAAAAAGAGCTGCATTTCAACCATCGCTGCCAGGAATTAGTTTTGACCCTTACTCACTCGCTTCGTTCCGATCCGGCATCGCCTGTCTTGCTGCTGTTTGGTGCGGGTGGGCATGGGCGTGTGGTGGCAGATGCAGCACTGTTAACAAAGTCTTGGTCAACAATTGTTGTCTCTGACAGGGATCCCGCACGGTGTGTTGGACCGTTTTTACAAGGGGTTGACCGGATCGACCTAGCCATCGCGAGATCCTTGACTGTCAGCGTACACATCGCCATTGGCGACAATGCGGCTCGCGAATGGGAGGCATCATGCTTCCCAACGTGTCATCTCGTTTCAGTGCTTCACCCGTTTGCATCAGTGTCTCAATTTTCCCAACTAGGAGCGGGTTGTTTTGTTGCTGCTGGTGCGGTGCTGGCCACCGGTGCGCAGGTTGGCATGGCTTGCATTGTCAACCATGGTGCTGTCGTGGATCACGATGCGCAGTTAGGCGCTTTCTGCCACGTGGCACCGCTAGCGACCTTGGGTGGCGAGGTCATTTTGGGCCAACGCGTCATGGTGGGAGCCGGTGTCAATATCCTGCCAGGTATGAGAGTGACAGATGATGTGGTTATCGGAGCCGGTGCTGTTGTGCGAAGTGATTTATTGGAGCCTGGAACCTATGTGGGTGTACCTGCCAGAAGGTTGAAATGATTCCTGCTGAAATTCAATCTATTTGTGTTTTGCCGACCGTTACCTTGCGTGAGGCTCTGTTGCGGATGGATCAAACTGCGCGGGGCATCTTACTTATCGTGCGTTCTGACACATCGCTCGCGCGGACAGTGACTGATGGCGATTTGCGCCGGGCCATACTGGACCATTTGCCGACGGATACGCCGCTTAGCGTGCTGCTTGAGCAAGCACCCATCACTGCCGGCGATGAAGCAGACGCTTCTGCGGTTCTTGCCCTGATGAACTTGCATCAGATCGATCATGTTCCTGTGGTCAACATGGCTGGACAGCCAGTCGATCTGATCACCCGACGTGAATTGTCCCAGCGCATTTGGCTGTCTTCGCCACACCTGGGGGCTGAAGAAGCAGCGTTTGTCGATGATGCTTTCAAGACCAACTGGATTGCACCGCTCGGGCCGCATGTGGATGGCTTTGAGCGCGAATTGGCCGTCCACGTGAGCATGGGACATGCAGCAGCGCTCAATTCGGGAACTGCAGCCATTCACCTGGGGCTGATTCTGCAGGGTGTGGTGCCCGGCGACACGGTGTTTTGTTCATCGCTGACCTTCGTAGGAAGCGCCACCCCCATCCTTTACTGTGGTGCACGACCGGTGTTTATTGATGCCGAGCCGCAGACCTGGAACATGTCGCCCACAGCACTGGAGCGTGCGCTGGAATGGGCTCGCCGCGAAGGTCGCATGCCGCGCTGCGTCATTATTGTCAACCTCTACGGTCAGAGTGCTGACATGGATGCACTGCTTCCAATTTGCCAGCGCTATGGCGTTGGAGTGCTGGAAGACGCAGCAGAATCACTGGGAGCCAGCTACAAAAACAAAAACAGCGGTACTTTTGGCCACGTTGCAGTTTACTCGTTCAATGGCAACAAAATCATCACCACATCGGGCGGCGGCATGCTGCTCTCAAATGACGGCGATCTGGTGGCCCGCGCCCGCAAACTCTCGACCCAGGCCCGCGAACCTGCGCGCCACTACGAACACACCGAGGTCGGATTCAACTACCGCATGAGCAACGTCCTGGCGGGCATCGGCCGGGGGCAGTTGAAGGTGTTGCCACAACGTGTTGAACAGCGACGTGCCGTGTTCAAGCGTTACCAGTCCGAACTGGCAGATTTGCCTCAAGTCAAATGGATGCCCGAGCCGCCAGGGTTCAGGTCGACCCGCTGGTTAAGCTGCTTCACGCTCGACATGCCTGATGCCCCGGCGCTTTGTGATCGCATCCTGAAAACGCTGGAGCGTCACCAGATAGAGGCAAGGCCGGTTTGGAAACCTATGCAGATGCAGCCAGTGTTCGCGGGTACACCTTATTTTTCCCACTTGGCTGACCACGATGTGTCAGCCCGATTGTTTTCTTCAGGCATCTGTCTGCCATCCGGCTCCAACCTGAGCGAGGACCAGCAGAGCCGGGTCATAGAGCACTTATGCCATGCTGTAAAAATGCTCTAAAAGTCAGCGTTAACGTGAATTAGCTCTCATGTCTGGGGTAGTCAGAGTCCATAAAAAGTTGGTGCCACCCAAAGAGCACTTGCCTGCCCGACTACTAACCAGATACAAAATGTATAGCAATAAACATAATGGATATATGGGCTAACGACTAAAATTACGCAAAAAAATTTGTGCCATAGGCGCACTTCCTCCTCAACTGAAAGAAGCGACACTGTTTGCTGCCAGACTGATCCAGCCCATCAAATTTGCAGTGACGGCACACGGCGAAGCTGATAGAGTCAATGCCAACGCACATATTCCCCATGAGCTTGAGCTTCTTTCAGCGGCTGTCCATCAAAAGCCGGGTCACCTTGTTCACGCTGGTCATCTTTTTGATTAGTTTGTGGTCTTTGTCGCTTTACGCTTCGCGGATGCTGCGCGACGACTTGGCGCAAGTGCTGGGCCAGCAACAGTTTGCCACGGTTTCATTGGTGGCCGGGGAACTCAATCACGATTTTGAGCTTCGCCGTGAGGCGCTTGAGAAGTTTGCCAATGTCTCGGCACAGGCGCTCGGCAGCGGTCCAGCAGCCCTGCAGGCCCATTTGGCGCTGAACACCACGCTGACCGACATGTTTAACTTCGGTGTGCTGGCCTATGACGCAGACGGCACCGCTTTGGTCGAAGTGCCTCGCTCGGCCGGCCGCATCGGCAAAAACTACCTCGACAACCCCACAGTGGTCGCGGCACTCAGAGAGGGCCGAACCACGCTCAGCGACGTTCATCTGGGCAAAGTGCTGCGCGCGCCGGTCTTTGGCATGACCGCGCCAATCCGCAACGCCCAAGGCAAGGTGGTGGGTGCCCTGTCTGGGGTCATCGACCTGGGCAAACCGAGCTTTCTCGACAACGTCTTCGGCAACCACTATGGGCAAACTGGTGGCTATCTACTGGTTGCGCCAAAACAGCGGCTCATCGTGACGGCCACCGACAAGTCCCGCATCATGGAACAGCTCCCGCCGCGCGGGTTCAACGCCACGCTCGATCAATTTCTTGATGGCTACGATGGAACTGCCGTTTTCATTAATCCGCGCCAGGTAGAGGTGCTGGTGTCTGACAAAGGCATGCCCGATGTCGGCTGGATCGTGGCGGCGACGCTACCCACCGAGGAAGCCTTTGCCCCCATTCGCACGCTACAAATGCGCCTGCTTCTGGCAACCTTACTTTTTACATTTGTGGCCGGTGCGCTCACCTGGTGGATGCTGCGAGGTCAGTTGGCACCGATGCAGGCCACCCTGCAAGCACTGGTCAAGCTTGCCAACAGTGGTCAGACACCCCAGGCGCTGGCGGTGCACCGCCAGGACGAGCTAGGCGACCTGGTCGCCGGCTTTAACCGGCTGCTGCAAACCTTGGCGCAGCGCGAAGTCACAGTGACCGACAGTGTCAAGCGCTACCACCAACTGGTGGATGACCTGGCGGTTGGTGTGGTGATTCACGGGCCCAGCCTGGAGGTCGTCATGAGCAACCAGCTGGCGCTGGAGCTGCTGGGTGTGTCGCAAGACCAGTTGCTGGGCAAAACCTCGCTCGACCCCTGCTGGGACGTGATCCATGAGGACGGCTCGGACTTCCCCGGCGACACGCACCCGGCACCACGCTCCATTGCCTCGGGTCAACCCGTAGAGCATGTTGTGATGGGCGTTTTTCGGCCCACCACGCAAAGCCGGGTATGGTTGCTGGTCACGGCCATACCCCAGTTTCAACCGAATGGTAGCCTGCAACAGGTCGTCGTCACATTCAGCGACATCAGCCAGCGCAAGCAGGTCGAGGTCGCCCTGGCAAAAAGCGAGGCCTTCAAGAACACCATCCTCAATTCACTCACCGCCGAAATTGCCGTGATTGACGGTCAGGGCATTATTCAGACCGTGAATGAGGGCTGGAAGCGCTTCCTGCAGGACAACACAGGCGGGCCAAGCGCGCAAATGGCATCGATTGGCGTTGGTGCCAATTACCTGACGGCCTGCGCAGCCCCCAGTCGACCCGAATCCACAGGCAGTTACGACGCTCAAGAGGGCATCCGTGCTGTGCTGGAGGGGCGTCTGCCCCATTTCAGCATGGAATACCCATGCCATTCGCCGCAACAAAAGCGCTGGTTTGCCATGACCGTGGTGCCGCTTGGGCAGGACGTGCATGATGGGGCTGTCATCACCCACACCGACATCACTGCATTGAAGCAGGCTGCACAAGACGAGCATCTGCGCAATCACATTCTTGAGCTGCTGACCAGCGACCAGCCGCTGGTGAGCATTCTTGAACAGCTGGTATTGGGTGTTGAGCAACTTCAGTCCAGTGCCTATTGCAGCATTGTGTTGCTCAGCAGCGACGGCCGTCGTCTTGAACATGCCATTGGGCCAAGTTTGCCCGCCGCCTTCAACGCCGCGCTAGAAGGGGTAGATATTGGCGCTGGGGTCGGTTCGTGTGGAACAGCCGCGTTCACTGGCGAGCGAGTGGTGGTGGAGGACATTGCCACACATCCCTATTGGGCACCTTACCAGGACCTGGCCCGCAGCGCCGCACTAGGCTCATGCTGGTCGCAACCAATCTTTTCTGCCAGCGGCCAGGTGCTGGGTACGTTTGCCGTGTACCACCCCACGCCACATGCACCTGCGGCGCTCGACATCAGCCGCATTGAGCAGGCGGCACGTCTGGCCAGCATTGCCATCGAGAAACACCAGTGGGTGCAGTTGCTTCGCGACAGCGAAGCGCGTTTTCGCAGCATGATGGAAGACGTGGCCGGTGTGGCGGTGCAAGGTTACGCGATGGACGGTACCGTGACCTTCAGGAACCACGCCTCTGAGCGGCTGTACGGCTACAGCGCCCACGAGGCCATGGGCGCCAACCTGCTGGACTTGATCATTCCGAAAGAGATGCGCGAAGCGGTTGCCGCCTCGATGGCTGACATGGCAACAACTGGCGTGTCGATTCCAGCGGGTGAATTAATGCTCAAGACCAAGACTGGGGCACCGATTCCGGTCTTTTCAAGCCATGTGCTGGTCAAGTCCGTGCAGGGACCCGTTGAGCTGTTTTGTCTGGACATTGACCTGACCGAGCGAAAAGAAATGGAAGACCAGGTGCGTCAACTGGCCTTTTTTGACCCGCTGACCAAGCTGCCAAACCGGCGCTTGCTCGACGACCGTCTCAAACAAACCATGGCCAGCAGCAACCGCACCGGCCGGTTTGGCGCCTTGATCTTTCTTGACCTGGACAACTTCAAGCCCCTCAATGACAGCCATGGCCACGACGCTGGCGACCTGCTGCTGATCGAGGTGGCGCAGCGGCTCAAGGCCTGCGTGCGCGAAATGGACACGGTGGTGCGCTTGGGCGGTGACGAGTTTGTGGTGATGCTCAGCGAGCTCAAGTCCGAACGCAATGAATCGCGCGTGCAAGCGGGTGTGATTGCCGAAAAAGTGCGCCAGGCCCTGGCCCAGCCCTACAGCCTGACGCTGCGCCGCGACGGTCTGCCCGATATCAGCGTCGAGCACCATTGCTCGGCCAGCCTGGGGGTTGCCCTGTTTGTCAACCACGACAACAGCCAGGCAAATGTGCTGAAGTGGGCCGATGCCGCCATGTACAGCGCCAAGGATGCCGGGCGCAACCAGGTGCGATTTCACGACGAGAGTTCAACGACGACGCTATGAGCACATCCACACTACCCACACTCTGGCGCATTGGCACCGTTCTCACCACCGTGTCGCTGCTGTTGCTGCTGCCCTTGCTGGTTTTTGTGCTGCTCGGGGTGCAAAACGAGGGCGAGCGCATCCGCGTTCGTACCGAGTCGGCTGCCATGAACCTGGCGCAGATTTCGGCCCATTCCCTGGAGCGCCAGCTTAGCGACACACAACAGTTTCTGCGCACCCTGACCGCTCGCGCCAATGTTCGGGCGCTTGACATCGCCCGTTGTGACCCGGTTTTTGGCGATTTTCAGAAGTCGCACCCGGGGTTTACGGCACTGACCACCACCAAACCCGACGGTACACTGGTTTGCAGTTCGCTGGGTGCTGCATCCAATCGCCCCGCACTTAGCGCTCCCTTGAGCCTACCCACCAGCGGCGGGGCACCGCAGTTTCAGTTGGGTCGGGCGCAAAAAGGTTTTCTGTCAGGCCTTGCGGTGCTGCCCCTGAGCCTGCCCTTGACGGACGACACGGGCGGCGTGCAAGGTCACATCGCCGCCTGGATTCACTTAACACGTTTGAGCCCGCTCAACGAAAGCACCCTCAACCGCATGCCTCAAGACACTGTCGCCACGCTGTTTGACGATGACGGCATGGTGCTGGCGCGCTCGCGTGATCCAGAAAAATGGGTTGGCACCAACCGCAGAGCCTTTCCACAGGCCAGTCAGGCCATGAAACAGCGCCAGGGCTTTTTTCAAGTCACCTCGGCAACCGACGGCATTCACCGCCTGTACGCCGTGGTGCCGGTAGAGGGGACTCGCTGGATTGTCTCGGTCGGCATTCCCACGGGAGCCATGGACGCCGACCTGGCGCAGGCGCGGCGCCAGGCCTACGCGCTGTTTGGCGGCGCTATCCTCTTCATGGCGTTGATGCTGTGGCTGGTGCGACGTTATGCGGTGCAACCCATCCAGATCGGCGCGGCCGTGACGCAGGCCGTGCGCGACGGCGACCTGCAGCGCCGTATTCCACTGGCGTCAGTTGGCCGCATCAGCGAACTGCAGGGCATTGCCACCGGCTTTAACGCGATGCTTGACACCCTGGTGGCTGAACGGACCAAACTGGCCCAGAACGAGGCCGACTTTCGCACCTTGTTCACCGAAATGCGCAGCGGCTTTGCCGTGCACGAGATGATTTTTGACGCGTCTGGCGCACCGCTGGACTACCGCTTTGTGGCCATGAATCCGGCGTTTGAAGAAATGACCGGCCTGTGCGCTGCCACGGTGCTTGGCAAACGCGTCCTGGAGGTGTTTCCGGCGCTGGAACCTGTCTGGATCGAACGTTATGGCCAGGTGGTGGTGACCGGTGAACCTGCAGCCTTCGAAGATTTCAGCGCTGACCTGAACAAACATTTTGACGTGCGGGCTTTTCGTATTCGGCCTGGCCAATTTGCCGTGATGACACTCGACATCTCCGCGCGACGGCTGGCTGAAGTGGAACTCAAGCGCGAGCGCGTCCTGCTGCGCCGGGTGATTGACAGCATCCCCGACCTGATCTTTTTCAAGGATGCCAGTGGCCACTACCTGGGCTGTAACAAGGCGTTTGAGGTCTTTGCCGGGCGCGACGAGCAAGCCCAGATCGGCAAGACCGACTTTGATTTTTTTGACCACAAGACAGCCAGTTTCTTCCGCGAGCAGGACCAGCAAATGCTAAGTCGAGGCGAGACCTGCCAAAACGAAGAATGGGTGGCCTACCCCGACGGCCATCAAGTCTTGCTGAGCACCACCAAAACTCCTTTCGCAAACGAACAGGGCGAGCCGATTGGGGTGCTGGGCATCAGCCGCGACATCACCGCGGGATTCCAGGCACAAGAGGCACTGAAAGCGCGGGATGAAACCTACCGGGCCATTTTGACCACGGGCCAGGACGGCTTCTGGATTTCCGACCGGCAAGGTCAGCTGCTGGAGGCCAACAACGCTTACGGCCGTATGTCGGGCTATAGCCATGACGAGCTGCTGCACATGAACATTGCCGAGCTTGACGCTGTGGAGTCTTCCGCTGTGGTTGCCAGCCGGAGCCAACGGCTCAAGGCCAGTGGGGGCGAAATTTTCGAGACCCAGCACCGACGCAAAAACGGCGAGCTTTGGCACGCAGAGGTCAGCGCCAACTACTGGCCAGAGCAAGACCGTCACTTTGTGTTCATCCGCGACATCAGCGAGCGCAAACGCGCCGAGAGTCTGTTGCAACAAGCCGCTGCGGTGTTTGAAAACACCCAGGAAGGCATGATGATCACCGACACCAACAACACCATCGTGCGGGTCAACCGGGCTTTTACCAACCTGACTGGCTACACCGAACAGGACGCGCTGGGTCAAATGCCGGCGATTCTGAATTCACCACATCAGGACACCGCTCTGTTTGCCACGATCCACAAGGGTCTGGCACGCCAGGGGCATTGGAAAGGCGAGATCACCAACCGCCGCAAAACCGGTGAAGACTGCGCGCAATGGATGACCATTTCATCGATTCTTGATGCGGCAGGCAAGGTCAGTCACCATGTTTCCACCCTCACGGATATCTCACAACTCAAGGAAGCGCAGGCCAAAATCCATAACCTGGCGTTTTTTGATCCGCTAACCCAGTTGCCCAACCGGCGCTTGCTGCTTGACCGCCTGCACCGCGCGCTGGCGGCCGGCGCCCGGCGCAAGACTTGGGGCACGGTGTTGCTGATCGACCTGGACAACTTCAAGCTGATCAACGACACCGAAGGCCATGAAGCCGGTGATCAACTGCTGGTGGAGGTGGCGCGGCGCCTGAAAACCTGTGTGCGTGACCAGGACAGCCTGGCGCATCAGGGCGGCGACGAATTCATCGTCATCCTCGAAGACATGGGGCCAGACTTGCAAGCCGCCGCAACCCGCGCCGAGTTGGTGGCCGAAAGAATCATGCAGTCGCTGCGCGAAACCTTCCAACTGGGGGTGATTGAGCACCACAGCCAGGCCAGCATTGGCATTGCCACCTTCCGCGACTCTGCCGACAGCGCCGAAGAAATCCTCAAGCGCGCTGACACCGCCATGCACCGCGCCAAGGCCGATGGCCGCAACACCGTGCGCTTTTTTGATCCGGCGATGCAGGCGGCATTGGAAAACCGCATCAAGCTCGAAGCCGAACTGCGCCGCGCGCTGCCCGGCCGGGAACTGCGGCTGTACTACCAGGCGCAGGTTGACAGCGTTGGCAAGGTGGTAAGCGCTGAGGCGCTGATACGCTGGGAGCATCCGCAACGTGGGCTGGTGTCGCCGGTGCAGTTCATCCCGCTGGCCGAAGACTCAGGGCTGATTCTGCCGATTGGCACCTGGGTGCTCGAAACCGCGTGCGCGCAGCTCAAGGAATGGGAAAAACACCCCGCCAGCCGCGACCTGAAACTGGCCGTCAACGTGAGCGCGCGCCAGTTCAGGCAGGCCGACTTTGTGGCGATGACCAAAAATATCGTTGACCAGAGCGGCATCAACCCCAGTTGCCTGAAGCTTGAGCTGACCGAAAGCATCGTCATCAACAACGTCGCCGACACCATCGAAAAAATGCACCAGCTCAAATCGTTGGGCCTGCATTTCTCGATGGACGACTTTGGCACCGGCTACTCGTCGCTGGCCTACCTCAAACGCCTGCCGCTGGACCAGCTCAAGATTGACCAGTCGTTTGTGCGCGACATCAGCCAGGACCCCAACGACGCTGCGATCGTGCAAACCATCATCACCATGGGCCATACGCTGGGTCTTAACGTCATCGCCGAAGGCGTGGAAACCCAGGCCCAGCTTGACTTTTTGCTGCAGCACGGCTGCAAGACCTTCCAGGGCTATCTGTTTAGCCGACCCGTGCCGCTGGCAGAGTTTGAACGACTGCTTTAAAAATAGTCATCAAACCAGCTCGAATCACCCGGAAAAAAAAGCCAATTTCAGGAAGTCTGCAGTGCGACAATCCGCCAGAGGGGCAAACGCCTTGAATCAAGAGCAAACTTGGTCCTGGCGAGTGGTTTTTGAAAGCGACAGCATGTGCACCGGCAACCTGTTTTTTGACTCGGCTTTTCTTCCCGCAAGCACCTGGACCCGTGCGCCCAAGCAATGGCTTGGGCTGTGCAAGGTGGCTCTGATGTGTGTACTGGCCCTGGGTGGCGGCGCGCAGGCCGCCGACAAGCTGGTGCTTACCACCGGTGTTCTGGCACCTTACACCACCCCAGATCGCAAGGGTTTTCTGGACCAGATGATTGCTGCGGTGTTTCGCGAAGCCGGACTCGAGGCCGAGCTGCAAGTCTTCTCCAGCGCCACAGCGCGCACCCTGCTCAACGCCGACGCTGGCATCGACGATGGCGAGGCCATGCGCATCGCCGGGCTTGAGAAACAATACCCCAACCTGATCCGCGTGCCAGAGGCGCTGATTTCCAACGACTTTGTGGCCTATGCCACCCACGTCAAAACCGCCACCCCCGACTGGAAATCGCTGGAGCCGTATGTGGTCAGCTACATGATTGGCTGGAAAATCTTTGAGAACAACGTGCGCAACGCCAAAGAAGTGACCCAGGTGCGCGATGCCGACCAGCTATTTGGGCTGTTGGCCAATGGCCGCGTCGACCTGGCCCTGTATGAGCGCTGGCAGGGTTTGCAACGGGTCCGAGACCTGGGGCTCAAGGCACACGCGCTGGAGCCGCCCCTGGCGCGCACCGACATGTTCATCTACCTGCACAAGAAACACGAGGCGCTGGTGCCGCGCGTGGCCCAGGCACTGGCCCGCATGAAGGCCAATGGCAGCTACCAGCGTATTTTTGATGCCACGCTGACATCACTGGTCAAATAACCCGGCGGAGCTACCGATGGGTTTTTGGCGCTTGCGCTATCCCGGTCAGCTGGCACAGAAGCTGGCGGCGTTGATCGTGCTGTTCAGCTCGGTGCTGGCGCTGGGGATTACCGTGGTGGAGTTGTCGATCGAGTACCGGCGTGACCTGCGCACCATCGACAGCCAGATGGACCAGATTGAAGATGCCTATCTGCCCAGCTTCATTGAAAATGTGTGGGTCGTTGACCATGATCGGCTGGGCACGCTGCTGCTGGGTATTACCCGCTTGCCGAACTTCAGCCTGGCCGAAATCCGTGTGGAGGGCAAAACACTGCTGCGTCGCGGCCAGGAGGTCAAAGGCGATGGTATGCAGCGAATTTTTCCGTTGTGGCGTGAGCACCGTGGTCAAAAGCTGCTGATTGGCGAACTGCGGGTGGCGGCCAGCTACCAAGAGGTTTACCGGCGCACGGTCAACCGCCTGGTGTTCTCTCTGGGTGCCAACATGCTCAAGACCTTGTTTGTGGTGGTCTTCGTTTTCAGCCTGTTCTACCAGATGATTGGGCGGCACATCGTGCAGGTGGCGCGCCACGCAGGCAAAGTGGCCGAAGACCAGAGTACCGGCCCACTCAAACTCGAGCGCCGGGAGCCCCGGGTGGGCGACGAGTTTTCCGAACTGGTTGCAGCGCTGAACAACATGCGCGAGCGCCTGCGCCAGCAGCAACAAGCCTTGCTGGCGCAGGTCGAAGACTTGCGCACCAAAGACAGCGCCATGGCATCGGCGCTTAACGCCATTGCCATCGCTGGCCTGGACACCCGGGTCACCTACATGAACCAGGCTTGCGCGGACCTATGGCATCTGGCCAGCACCCAAGAGGGGCTGGGGCGGCCGATTCGCACCTTCTGGGACGACGCCACGGCCCTGATCCCGGTGCTGCAGGCCTTGCGGCAAGTAGGCCGCTGGGAGGGCGAACTGGTGGCACGCCGCAAAGACGGCAGCACCGCCGACGTGCAATTGGCGACCAACATGGTGCTTAACGAGCAAGGCAAGGCGTTTTGCATGATGGCGTCGATGGTTGACATCACCGAGCGCAAAAAGGCCGAGCTCACCATCAACGCACTGGCCAACTTTGACCAGCTGACCGGCCTGCCCAACCGCATCCTGCTGATGGACCGCCTGAAGCAAGCCATGGCAGCCAGCACCCGCACCGACACCGTGGGTGCGCTGCTGTTTGTCGATCTGGACCGGTTCAAAACCATCAACGACACGCTGGGCCATGAGGTCGGCGACCAACTATTGCGCCAGGTGTCTGAGCGACTGACGCAACTGGTTCGTGCAGGTGACACCGTGGCCCGGCTTGGTGGAGACGAGTTTGTGCTGGTCCTGCATGGCTTTACCCAGGACGAAGCCACCAGTGCAGCAAAGATCGAAACCCTGGCCCACAAGATTCTGGTGGCACTCAACCGCAGTTACCAGCTTGGTGAGCTCACCCACCACAGCTCGGCCAGCGTCGGAATCGCGATGCTCAAGGGCCACCTCGTCAGTCCCGAAGAGCTGATGAAGCAGGCCGAAATTGCCATGTACAAGTCCAAGGAAGCGGGGCGCAACGCTTGGCGCTTTTTTGACCCCCGCATGGAGTCTGCCGTGAAAGAGCGCGCCGCGCTTGAGCGCGACCTGCGCCAGGCGCTGAGCCAACAGCAGTTTTTGCTGTACTTCCAGGCGCAGGTCAAAGGCAACAGCCAGGTTACTGGCGCCGAGGTGCTGATCCGCTGGCAACACCCCGAGCGTGGCATGGTGTCGCCGCTGGATTTCATCCCGCTGGCCGAAGACAACGGGATGATTTTGCCGGTTGGCCAATGGGTCCTGCAAGAGGCCTGTACCCAGCTGGCGCGCTGGGCCACGCTGCCGGCCACGAGCCACCTCAGCATTGCCGTCAACGTCAGTGCACGTCAATTCCGCCAGGCCAATTTTGTTGATCTGGTGCTTGAAGCGATCACGACCAGCGGTGCCAATCCGCGGTGCCTGAAGCTGGAGCTGACCGAGAGCCTGCTGGTGCAGGATGTCGAGCAGGTGATCGAAAAGATGTCGGCCCTGAAGCAGCGCGGTGTGGCGTTTTCGCTGGACGACTTTGGTACCGGTTATTCGTCCCTGTCTTACCTCAAGCTGCTGCCGCTGGACCAGCTCAAGATCGACGCCTCATTTGTGCGCAACATCATGGTGGACGCCAACGACGCATCCATCGCCAGGACCATTGTGGCGCTGGCCCGAAGTCTGGACCTGGGGGTGATTGCCGAGGGCGTGGAAACCGAGGCACAACGCGCGGCGCTGGCTGGCTTTGGCTGCGACGACTGCCAGGGCTACCTGTTCAGCCGGCCGGTGCCGCTGGCTGAATTTGAGAAGCTGCTGGCGGCCCAAAGCACCAGCCCGACCCAAAACTAGCGGATCAGGAACTTCAAGACGCCTTCAGCAAACTTGCCATACGGCGGCCACAGGAACCGCATGGAACTCAGGCGCGTCTGGTAGAACACCGGGCGCATTTTTGAGAACGTCTCAAAACCCTCATGCCCGTGGTAATGCCCCATGCCCGAGTCGCCCACCCCGCCAAAGGGCAGGTCATGCTGGCCGACATGAAACAGCGCATCGTTGACCGAGACGCCGCCGCTCATGACATGGTCGATGAGGTATTGAACAGTATCGTTTTGATAGCTGAAAGGGTAGACTGCTAAAGGGCGAGGGCCCGAATTAATGCTTGAAATGACTTCGTCCAAAGCGCTGTAGGTGCGCAGCGGCAGGATCGGGCCAAAAATTTCGCGCTGCATCAGCACGCTGTCTGGCGGCGCGTCGAGCACGATATGTGGGGCGATCTTGCGCGTGGCGGCGTCAAAGGCCGGACCGTCAAGCAGGCATAGAACGCGCGCACCCCGGCTGCGGGCGTCGTCGAGGGCGGCCAGCAGGCGCTCAAACGCGCGCTGGTCAATGATCGAGGTGTAGTCCGGCGAATCGAGCCGGGGGTAACGCGTTGCCGCCAGGCTGCGCGCCAGGTCAACAAAGGCATCGACCTTGCCCGCTGGCAACCAGGCGTGGTCGACACTGGTGCAAATCTGCCCGGCATTGAGCAGCTTGACAAACAAAATACGCTCAACCGCGGTCTTGAGTGGAAAGTCGTCGCACACAATGGCGGGTGCCTTGCCGCCAAGTTCCAGTGTGACCGGGCACAGGTTTTGCGCCGCAGCCGCCATCACCGCTTTGCCCGTCTGCCCGGACCCGGTGAACAGCAGGTGATCAAATTTGAGTTTCGAAAACGCGATGCCCACAGCGCCGGTTTCGTCAAAAAACTGCAGCTTCTCAGGCGGAAAGTAAGCCGGCATGTGGGTGATCAGGTAGGCCGCCAGATGGCGCGAGTTCTCGCTCATCTTGACCATGGCGCGGTTGCCGGCGGCAAAGATGTAGCTCAAGGGCACCAGGCTCAGGTTGAGCGGAAAGTTCCACGGCACGATGACACCCACCACGCCCAGCGGCTGCGCCATCACCCGGTTGCTGGCGCCAAAAAAGCTTCGCCAGTCGACCGAGCGGCGCTGCGGGCGCATCCAGCCGCGTAAATGGCCCAGAATGTGGTCAATGCCGCTGACGGCCGGATACACCTCGGCTAGCAGCGTCTCGTGGCGCGAGCGGTGGCCGTAGTCGGCGCTGATGGCGTCGCACAGCGCCTCTTGATGTTCGCGGATAAAGCGCTTCAGGGTGAGCAGGTCAGCCTTGCGTTCCCCGAATAAGGGCACAGGGTTGGCAAAGTAGGCGTTGCGTTGACGTGTCAAAGCCTGGTTCAATGCGCTGTTGGGGGATGATTGAGCGTGGTTCATGGCAGATTTCAGTTTAAGCCCGATCCCGCCAGCCGGGCTGATTTGAGGCCCAGTTTGAAGTTCATCCCCTAACCGCCTGATGCTTGGACGACAGCCTTGTTCTCTGCAAAAAATGCTAACCAATCCGTTGACTGGTAAGGGCTAAGCGCTATCAATAAAAAAGCAAAAAACGGCCGGTGCACGTCCCTAGCGACGTTGTGACTGGCGCTGTTGTTCACGCAACATATACAGGTACAGACTCTCAACCTTGTCACGCGCCCAGGGTGTTTTGCGCAAAAACTTCAGGCTTGAGCCCACGCTAGGCTCATGGGTGAAACAGCGCAGTGCAATGCGCTCACCCAGACCTGGCCAACCGTAGTGGCTTGACAGCGCAGTCACCATGGATTCAAGCGTAACACCATGCAGCGGGTTGTGTGCCTGTTTGGCTGGCGCAGGGGTGGGTAAAGGTAGCGTTGTCATCTGGGGCAGGCCAAGTTTGACATTGATTTCATCACACATTCGTCATGTAGTGACGCTCATGAATACTGGTAGTCCGTTGTTTGCGGCTCTGGCGGGCGCGAGGAACCGCTTGTCGATAGCCGCTAAGCTAAACGCGCGGATGGCAACGACGCAATGCACCCGTCTGAGCCGCCAGAAATGGGATATTTGTGATTTCTGCATCCCTAAACTAAAGTGCAGAGTCAAAAGCTTGTTGCAGGTCATCCGTCGCCTGGCCAGCCAATTCAGAATTGTGAAGATTTTCAAAAAACATAGCGGACAGAGTATGTTCTGCAAGGGATAGAAGCCTATTTGATGCATGGCAAGCTTGCCGCACCCACACTGAATCAGCCAAGCCGCCTAAACTGTGTGGCATGAACCCACCGCGCATCCACCCCACAGCAGCCGCGATCAAACCTGCTGAATTTTCGCGCCGCATCTTGCTGGCAGTCAGCGGGCTCACCCCCCAGATCGTCACAGAAACACTCTACGCGCTGGCCGCTGACGAGTTTGCGCCGTTTGTGCCGACCGAAGTGCACCTGATCACCAGCGCCGAAGGTGCGCGCCGGGCTGAACTCTCCTTGCTGAGCGACGACCTGGGCTGGTTTCACAAACTGTGTGCCGACTACCACCTGCCCGGCGTCAGGTTTGACCGCAGCCATATCCACGTCATGCGTGACGCCCACGGCCAGCCCATGAACGACATTCGCTCACCCGCGGACAACCGCGCTGCGGCTGACTTTATTACCGCCCAGGTGCGCGCCATCACCGCCGATGCCGACTGCGCCCTGCACGCCTCGATTGCAGGCGGTCGCAAAACCATGGGCTTCTATCTGGGTTATGCCCTGAGCCTGTTTGGCCGCCCGCAAGACCGCCTGAGCCATGTGCTGGTCAGCGAGCCATTTGAGTCGAGTTATGACTTTTTCTACCCCACGCCCTACAGCCGGGTGCTGCAAACGCGTGATGGCCAGTTGGCTGACACCGCCATGGCGCAGGTCACGTTGGCTGAAATCCCCTTTGTCAGCTTGCGTCATGGCTTGCCCACCAATTTGCTGGCAGGCGTGGCCAGTTTTAACGACACCGTGGCAGCGGCCCGCGCAGCATTGGCCCCAGCGCAATTGACGATTGACATGGCGCGCCAGCGCATTCTGGCCGGTGGCCGCGAGATCGCCCTGCCACCGGCGGAGCTGGCGCTGCTGGCGGTGTTTGCGCGCGAAAGGCTAGCCGGCAACGAACCCCTTGCCGCCCCTACCAAAGGGGTGCCCGACCCAGCTTGGGCCAAGCGCTATCTGCGCGAATACCGGCGGGTGACCGGCAGCCTGGGTGACATCGAGGCCACCGAGCGCGCCCTGAAAAGCGGCATGGATGGCGAGTATTTTTCAGCACGCAAATCCAAGCTGGAAAAGCGCCTGAAAACCGCGCTGGGTCCGGCTGCGGAGGCCTACCGCATTCACGACGGCGGCGCACGGCCCCGGCGCTACGGGTTAACCCTGAAACCTGATGCAGTACGATTCGTGGCAGATGTGGCATTCAAGGAGGGAAACTGATGACCATGCGCAATTCCGATTTATTGGCGGCATCCTGCCGCATCGCCCTGGCAGCCTACCTGCATGACTTGGGCAAATTTGCCGAACGTGCCCGCATTGACGTTCCCAAAGACGCGCTGGACGTGCACAAAACCCAATACTGCCCGTTTCACACCACCGACAAAGGTGGCAAAAACGGCTATCACTCGCACATTCACGCTGCCTACACCGGCCTGGCATTTGACTTGGTGGAACAAACCGCCCCCGACTTGATACAGGGCGACATGTACCCCTTTGTCAACCGCGGCCAACTGCAAGCTGATCATAGTCAGGCCACCGACTCGCTGGTTAACGCGGCCGCAGCCCACCACCGGCCCGATACATTTTTGCAATGGGTGATTGCGACGGCGGACCGTGTGGCCAGTGGATTCGAGCGGGATGAGTTTGAAAAATACAACACTGCCAAGGACGAAAACACCGAGGCGCAAACTGGCCGTAACCATTACCAGGCGCGCCAGCTCTCACTGCTGGAGCAAATTGGCAAAACACAAAAGATCACCGCCAAAGACCTGAACTGGCGCTATCCGCTGCAAGAACTGTCCCCGAAGTCCATTTTTCCGCAGCCACGCAAAGACTGTGAACCTGCTGACGATGAACTGGCTCAGGAGCAGTACAAGCAACTTTGGATGCAATTCCTGACGGCTCTGAAAAGTATCCCGGCCTCGCACCGCAGCAACTGGACTTTGTGGCTGGACCACTTCGACACCGCCTGGCTGACCTTCACCCACGCCATTCCCTCAGCTACCGCATTTGGTGCCAAGCCCGAGGTATCGCTTTATGACCACAGCAAAACCACCGCTGCACTGGCCACTGCGCTTTGGCGCTGGCACGAGGCTGAAGGTAAAACAGATGGCGTTGCGGCGCAGGCGCTGGCTAAAGGAAACTTTGGACAAGATGTCCATATCGACAAACTGCTGTTAATCCAGGGTGACTTTTTTGGCATTCAGGACTTCATCTTTGCCGAGGGCAGCCAGACCAACAAGGCTGCTGCCAAGCTGCTGCGCGGTCGCTCGTTTCAGATCTCGTTGTTCACAGAACTGGCCGCGCTCAAAGTGTTGGACGCTTTGAGCCTGCCACCCACCAGCCAGATCACCAACGCAGCGGGCAAGTTTTTGATCGTGGCACCCAACACAGCCGAGGTGCGTGCCCAATTGGTGCAAGTGCGTGCAGACATCAACCAGTGGTTTCTGGCGCACAGCTTTGGCCTGGCTGGCCTGGGGCTGGTTGGCAAGCCCGCCAGTTGTAACGATTTACTCAAAGGCAATTTCAAGAACTTGATGCAAAGCCTGTTTGCAGCCCTGGAAAAAGCCAAATTACAGCGCTTTGACCTCACCGCGCCTGGCAACCCGGTGTTTGACGTGGCCTACCCGCATGGTGCTTGCCAATACAACGACAAGTTGCCAGCCGACAAGCCCGAGGGCAATAACAAGGCCAGCGCTGCGCTGTCACGTGACCAGATCAAGCTGGGCAGCGGCCTGACGCACCAAGACCGCCTGTTGATCGTGCGCGACCCCGCAGCCCTGTCCGGCAATAGCCTGACCATGCTGGAAGTCCCGGTATTTGGATTTGGGGTGGCCTTTACTAAAAGCGAAGACATCACCGGCAAATTTGGTGCGCTGGCGAAAGACGGCAACCTGCAACGCTGCTGGGATTTCAGCCTGCCCGAAAACCTGACTGACACCCTGTGGAACGGCTATGCGCGGCGCTTTATCAACGCCTATGTGCCCAGGTTTACCGAGGTCGATGCCTGGGCATCTGACAAGTACGCAGGTCATGCCGAAGATGTGGATTTTGACAAAGCCCGCTTTGCTGGCAAAACCCTCAACCACATCGCCTGCGAGGACCGTCAGCCACGCCATGACCGCGAGGGCTGGCAGGGCCAGGTGGCGCTGATGACGCTCAAGGGCGATGTCGACAACCTAGGCACCATTTTTCAGCAAGGCTTGACTGAGCCCACTTTTGCCAAGATGGCTGCGCTGTCGCGGCAGATGAATGCGTTTTTTGCCATCTGGCTGCCGGCTTTGTGCCGCACCGAGTTCCCCAACACCTACACCGTGTTCGCGGGCGGTGACGACTTCTTTTTGATCGGTCCCTGGCACAGCACCCAGAAGCTGGCAGCGCGCATGGCTGAGGCTTTCAAAACCTATGTGGCCGACAACCCCGGCATCACGTTTTCAGCCGGTATGGTGATGACCAAGCCCGGCCAGCCGATCCACACCCTGGCCACCCAAGCAGAAGAAGCCTTGAGCGCGGCCAAGGGCAGCGACAAAAATGCCCTGGTGCTGTATGGCGAGCGGGTACGCTGGCCCGACTGGCCAAAAGTGCAGGCAGCGCAAGACCAACTGGAGCGGGTGCGCGACAGTTACGACCTGTCCACTGGCTATGTTTATGGCCTGATGCAACTCATTGACCTGGCCAGCGAGCCAGTAAACCCCGAGCATGCCATGTGGCGCAGCCGTTTTGCCTACCGCACGCGGCGTTATGTGGTGGACAAAATCCGCGAGCCAGAGCGGCGGCAACGCGCACAAACCGAACTTTCGGTGGCACTGGGCAAGCAAGGCATTGAAGACCTCGGCACGCGCTACCGCATTCCACTTTTCAATCATTTTTACCGTCAACGTTAAGGAGCAACAAGCATGGCAACGAATCAGGGAGGTGGCTTCGGCCAACGCTCGGGCGGTCCCGGTCAGGGCGGTTATGGCAACGACCGCTTTAGCACGCCACCCGCACCCACCATTTCAGTCAGTGACATCAAGCTCGGGGCCGCGCTGCCAGTGGACTTGTTTGCGGACATAGCCCAAGAAAAGGCCGCATTAATTTTTGATGCAAAACGCGGCAGAAAAATTAACGAGTCAACCCAGCTACGCAAGTTTTATGACGAGTTGGTAATGTGGTTTGATAAGGTTCATCACGAGCGAACGAAAGTGGACAAGGTTGGCAAATATGCTGAGGTAGCTCCATTTATCAAGATGATGATTGCAAAGGTCGCCTACGCACGAGGGCGTACTCATGTGGATGAGTGCTTTGAGCAGATGTTCAGCCACCTCATTCGCCAGATCGACAGCCCAGACACCCTCAAACACGCCAAACTGTTTATGGAAGCCTTCATGGGCTTCTACAAAGCCCAGGAGAAATAAGCCATGACGCAACAGCACCTCACCGCCATCACCACCATCACCGCCACGCTTGAACTCGTGACCGGCCTGCGCATAGGCGCAGGCGACAGCGAAATGCATATCGGCGGTGTCGATAACACCGTCATCAAGCATCCGCACACCCAGTCACCCTACATTCCCGGCTCCAGCCTCAAGGGCAAGATGCGCAGCCTGCTGGAATGGCGCAGCGGTGCAGTCAAAGAAAACGCTTTGGGCTGGGATGAATATCAAAAAGCCAGCGGCAGCGTGCAGGCCGAGGTCAAACGCATCCTGCAACTTTTCGGCATCAGTGGCGATGCCAAGCTGGGCGTGGAAGACATCACCACCATCGGCCCAACGCGCATCTCGTTTTGGGACTGCAATCTGAAAAAAGAATGGGAGGCCCAAGCCCGCGAAGACAACTTCTCGCTGACCGAAGTCAAAAGCGAAAACCGCATTAACCGCATTTCAGGCGTGGCCGAGCACCCGCGCCAAACCGAGCGTGTACCCGCCGGCGCGCAATTCGACTTTCGCCTGTCGGTCAAAAAACTCGCCGGTGACGGCGACGACCTGCTGGCCACCGTACTGCAAGGGCTGAAACTGCTGGAGCTTGACAGCGTTGGCGGCTCCGGCTCGCGCGGCTACGGCAAGGTGAAGTTTGTCAACCTGCAAATCGACGGCGCAGATGCCCAGGCGCGCCTGGATGCGGTCAAAGCGTTTGGAGGCTGAACCATGAGCAACCCTATGCTGGCTCAAACCATCTACCAGGCAGCCCAAGCCCTGCCAGACGTGCAGGCCGCCGAAGTGCTGGACTTCATCTATTTCTTGCGTACCCGGCAAGAACTGGCCGAGCATCGCGACTTGCAAGCAGCACAACAAGATTCAATGAACCATGTGTGGGACAACGAAGCAGACGAGGCCTGGAATCATGTATGAAGCAGGTACCGTTGTTTTGATGCCGTTTCCGTTCAGTGATGCGTCAGCCAACAAGCGCCGGCCGGTCCTGATGCTGACGCAACCCGATCACCAAGGTGAATTTGTCGGCATGCCACTGACCAGCCAACCTCAGCCTACGCCAGCATTACCGCTTTTACCCGGCCCAATGGCGTTGGGTGGAACGCTGCCTCTGGCCAGTTGGGTCAAAACTGACACGGTGTATTCGCTTAGCGAGAAGCGGGTCATCAAAATCATCGGTCGCCTGAGTGAGGACAGCCGCGCCTATTGCGTGCAACAGTTGTGCCTGTACCTGAATCGGGGGCGCTAACCATGCAAACTTACTGCTTCACGCTGCGCCCCTTGAGCGCCTTTGGTACACCGCTGGCCGGTGACACCTTGTTTGGCCAACTCTGCTGGACGCTGCGCCACCAGTTGGGCAATGCCCGGCTGAACGAATTGCTGCACGGCTACACCAGCGGCCAGCCGTTTGCCGTGCTGTCAGACGCGTTGCCAGCAGGCCATGTGCCTTTGCCACACGTACCGTCTGAAATGTGGCAAAAGTCCACCGCTGCGGGTGCGCCAGACCGCAAGGCACTCAAAAAAAAGAAATGGCTGCCGGTTGCCGATCTGGCCAACCCCTTTGAGCAATGGCAAAGCCTGGCTAAAAGTGATGCTGATGTGGCACCGCAGGTTGCCACGCCGATCGAGCGCGCCCAGCCCCACAACACCATCAACCGCCAGACCGGCACCACCGGTGAAGGCCAGTTTGCGCCCTACGCCATGCCGCAAATCTGGTTTCACCCGGACATGCTCTTTGATCTGGTTGTGGTGCTGGATGATGCCCGTCTGAGTCTGGCCGAAATGACAGCCGCGCTGGAATACATGGGTCATGTCGGCTTTGGCCGCGATGCCAGCATTGGGCTGGGCAAGTTTGAGCTGCTGGGCGATGCTGTATTGAGCAGCCTTCGCGGCGAGATCGCCGCGCCCACAACGGCCGCCATCAACTGTTTTCTGACACTTGGTCCGTGTGCACCACAAGGTCTGGGTTTTTGCCCGGTACGCAGCAGCTACCAGGTAGCTACGCGTTTTGGTCGACACGGTGATGCCGCTGTGCAATCGGGCCAGCCTTTTAAACGACCGGTGCTGTTGGCCAAGGCCGGTGGCGTGTTTTGGCCTGAAACGCTGGACGCATCACGCTTCTTTCTTGGCCAAGGCTTGGGCGGTGCGGCCAACCCAGTGTCGCTGGCCATGCCCGAAACGGTGCAACAAGGCTACGCCCCGGTCATCGCCATCGCTCGGCCTGTGGAGACAAACGCATGAACACGTTCTTGAAAACCTACAAACTGGCGCTGACCCCGCTGTCGCCAATTCACATCGGCTGCGGCGAAGACTTTGAGCCGACCAACTATGTGATTGACGATGGGACTCTACATGGGTTTGACCCGAGCAGGGCGATTCTGGATGCCAGACAACTGGAAGCACTAGGCAAAGCCAGCTCTGGAACAGACCCTCTGGCCATTCAACGTTTTTTCAAAAGCAATACCAAAACTTTTCTCAAAATTGCCAATGTAAAAATTCCTGTGTGCGCAGGCATCAAAGATGAATATGCTGGTCTCGGACAGGCTGCCAATGTCGAACGCAACGGAAAGCCTGTCATCAATCAATTTTTCATTGAGCGACACGAATACACGGGACCCGAAAAGCAGCCCTATATTCCAGGCAGTAGTTTCAAAGGTGCAGTTCGCACGGCATGGCTGGACGCGCTAAACGGCAAGCAACAGCCCGGCGATGTCCAGTTCAAATTTAACGGTGAAGCGAAATCAACCGTAGCCATGGAAACTCGTTTATTCAGAGGTGACTTCAAAACCAGCCCGCTGCGTTTGCTGAAAGTTTCTGATTTCATGCCAACCGACAACCTGAATCGCAAGATTTGGTATGCCGTCAACCTGAAAAGGCAACCTGTAAAAAACCGACACGGCGAGTTGGTCGTGCCGAAAGGTGCAACAACTCGCAAAGAGTGCATTCAGGCGGCACAGTTTCGCTCTCTTACCGCAGATGTAACGCTGCCAGTGCTTGGTGCAGAGTCTGCCAAAAGCGGCGAGGTACCAGCAACTGCACTTCGCCAGACTGATTTACTGACCATTGGTAAGAAAGTAAACGACTACCACCTGCCACGTCTGATGGCGGAGCTTAATCCCCTTAGTGAGCGGGGGTTTGTCAACCCGCATTGGATGGAATCGGTGACCAAACTGATTTCAACTGACCTTCATGCCTTGCTTTCAACCGGCAAAGTATTATTGGTGCGACTGGGACGATACGGCGGCGCTGAGAGCAAAACACTTTCCGGCGATGGTGTGGCACAAATCAAAATCATGGAAGGCAAAGGAGCCGACGGTAAAAACAAGTTTTCATTCCAAAGCCACACAAAAACCGTCTGGCTGGCAGCTGAAAACGATAAGGCTAACAAACATCTGCTCCCTTTTGGTTGGGCTCTGGTAGAAATTGATCCAACACAAGATGAGCCCGTCATTTTCGAATGGTGCAAAACATGGTCAAAAGGGCTTTTGACACAAAACTTGGAGTCACCAGAAAATCAGCAGTCGGCAAAAGTCGCGGAAAAATACGTTTGGACTGCGGCCCGTATCAAATTCAACCGCGCCAACGGCACGCTCACTGTAGATCATGATGGCAAACAGGCCAGTGCCATATCGCCGACTGGTGAATTACTCCTCAGTGCGTTACCCGCCGTACTTCAAACCAAAATCCGGCGCAACGAGTTCGTCAAGGCCACGGCTACCGTTGAAGGCAAGATCTTGTTGAAGGTCGAGCCATGAGCCAATTTGAAAAGCTTTTGCTGCGCCTACTGCGCGGCACATCAGACAACAGCATTGGCTTTCAGGAATTGTGTGGTCTGTTGGCGCACCTTGGTTTCCAGATGCACACGCGCGGCAGTCACCATGTATTCTCCAAACTAGGTGTTGCTGAGTTGATCAACCTGCAGCGCGATGGTGCGAACGCAAAACCCTATCAAGTCAAGCAAGTGCGCCAGGTCATTGTCAAATACAAGTTGGAGGTGTAAGCATGAATCGTTTTGAAATCATCATCTTCTGGAGCGACGAAGACCATTGTTTTGTCGCCGACGTGCCGGAGTTGCCCGGTTGCATGGCGCATGGCGAGTCGCATGAGGCGGCGCTAGCAGCGGTCAAGCAAGCCATGCAACTGTGGTTGGACACCGCGCAAAGCATGGGCCGAAGCGTGCCCCAAGCCCGTGGCAGTCGTTTGATGTTCGCCTGACGATGAGTTCCCAACCCCTGCCTGATGCCCATGCCCCAAACGGTGCGCTGAATGTGCCCGTGCCGGACAGCATCTACCCCTTCCCCGAGCCCTACCCGCACCTCACCGACGACCAATACGACCTGTTCGATCGCATGAGCGAAATCAGCGAAGACGCCTATTGCGCCGGCTGGATTGGCGACAACGAGTACAACATCTGGAACGCCATCACGCTGGGCAGCCCGGAGTCTGGCTACCGCTACACCAACCCCCGGCTGCTGCGGCGCTGCAAAAAACTCTCTGACGAGATCGGCGGCTGGATTTGCTGGACAAAAGACGGCCCCCAGTTCGCGCCAATGGCGCAATGGCTGAAAATGTTCGCGTCCTGGTGCCAACAGATGACAAACACCGCAAAATAACAACGCTGCCTGCCGCCAACCAAATCAACCCAAATGCCGCCATGCCCACCGCTTACCCAAGCCTTGACCTGACCTCCTTTTGCCATGCCCTGGCATCCCTGCAACGCGCTGTGAACCGGTGGCAGGGCGCTGCTGTACAGGACGAAGAACTGCGGGATGCCTGCATCCAGCGCTTTGAGTACACCTTTGAGCTGAGTTGGAAAATGCTCAAACGCCGGCTGGAACTAGATCTGCCCGACAGCCAGAGCGTGGATGCGATGAGTTTTCGCGAACTGATGCGCAGCGGTGGTGAACGTGGTCTGCTGCAAGATGTCGATGCCTGGATGGTGTTTCGGGACAAGCGCAACATCACCTCGCATACCTACAACGCCCTCAAAGCGGCAGACGTGGCGGCAGTCATTCCCACCTTTGTGCAGCACGCAGCGGAGCTGCTGGCGCAACTGCAAGCCAGAAGCAGTGACGATGCTTGAACTTGACCCAGCGCAGCAGCAATTGATTCAACGCCTGTTGGCGCATCGCTTGCCTCAGGTGACGGCCATCGCTTTCGGGTCTCGCGTGGCGGGTTGGCAATTTGGCCTGAACCCCAAGCCCTACTCTGACCTTGACATGGCCCTATGGGGACTGCGACCCGCCGACGACATCGCCTTGGCGAATTTGCGCGCCGATCTGGAAGAATGCCCACTGCCCTGGCGCGTTGACATCAGCGATGCCAATGACCTTCCATCGTCTTTGCGCGACCGGATTGAACGCTATGGCGTATGCCTGCAAGATCAGCCCGCACCCCATCTTGTGGCTGACCGATAACACCCATGCCCCACATCCTCACCGTCCCTCGCGCCCAAGCCCCGGCGCTGCCTGAAACCGGCTGCTGGCCAGTGCAAAACCTGGACTTTTTGCAGCAAGCCGTCTGGCAAACCCGCGCCAGCGCCGAGCACGACGAGGCCTTTTTGCAACCCATCCCCTACCTGCTGCTGATGAATGCCAGCGGCCAACTCTGGTGTTACCAGCGCAGCGGTGGTGACACGCGGCTGGACGGGCGCTGTAGCTGCGGTGTCGGCGGCCATGGTGATTGGCAAGATGCCCGGCCACCGCTTGAACAATCTATTATTGATAGCTGCCAGCGCATACCCGACAAGGGCTACAAGCCTATTTCATCCATCAACCCACAGGCCACACTGCAACACGCCCTGCTGCGCGAGGTGGCCGAAGAGCTGGGTGCCACAGCGGCCGATCTGGGCCCAATCACCTTTCATGGCCTGATCTTTGAGGGCTTGTCACCCGTGGGTCGAGTCCATCTGGGCGTGCTGTTTACCGCCCGGTGGCTGCCTGTACAACTGCCGCAACCAGTGGCCGGTGAAGCGCTGCATGGTTTGGGTTTCCGGCCAGCCAACACCGTTGCCAACAACGCCCAATTCGAGCGATGGAGCCGGTTGGCAGCGCAGCACCTGATGGACTGCGCTGCGCGGAACTGCCCCCATTGATGCAACACCCCAGCACGCGTCCACACCCGATGCCTCCCAAAAACATCCTGCTCTGCACCCTGGGTGCCAGTTGGGCCGTCATCCCTGAAATTCTGGGCTGGCTGGCCCCGCAGGTGTTGGACCTGTACGCCCACCACCCACAGCGCGCCGCACTTGATGCGCTGCGCGAGCAACACCAGCTCAAAGCGCCCGAAGAGCTATGGGTCTGCACCACCCAAGGTGCGCAAGCCCAGGCCAGCCTGACCGGACTGCTGGCCTGGTGGCAATTGCTGCGCGCGCCCATGCCGCTGCGCATCTGGGCGGCAGCCGGCACCGACCAGTTGGCCAGCCAGGCCGAGTGCGAGCACATTCGCGAGCTGATCTTGCGCACCACCTTGCTGGCAAGCGAAAAGGCGGGCAGCGGCCAGTTGCTGCTGAGTCTGGCCGGCGGGCGCAAAACCATGAGCGCTGACTTGCAAAGCGCAGGTGCGTTGTTTGGGGCCAAAGCCTGGCTGCATGTGGTCAGCCCCGAACCCTCACCCGCGCCACTGTTTGCCCGCACACCAACGCAAAAAGCAGAGCAGCCAATGCTGATGGCTAAAGCGCTAGCGGCTGATTTGTCCATGTGCATCACGCCACTGGTGGCCGGCCTGGGCCAGCGCAATGAGCTGCTTGACATCACCATCGACGGCCAGCGCATCAACTCGGCCAGCTTTGCGCTGCCGCTGGCAGCACCGGGGCACACTGACCTGGCCGCCGCCCGAGGCAGGCGACACACTGCACCGTGAGTTGACCCACCGCCAGGCGCAAAGTAGCCAGCTCATGGGCAACTTTTGGCGCAACTGGCGTTAACCGAGCACCATGACAACTGGCGCAGCCTGTACCGCCTGCCGCCTGCGCAGATCGACGCCCTGCGCCACACACCGCTTGGCCCCGAGCACGCCGGCTGGCTGGCCGCGCTGCCCAAAGCCGACCTGCACCGGCATCTGGGTGGCTGCCTGGATTTGACGGCGCAACGCGCCGTGGCACGTTGTATCTGGACCAGTTTGCGCAAAGAAATCCCAGCTCCAGCGCTTGACAACACTGAGTGAGCCGGGCTATCACAAGCAGAGTGGCCGTGGGACTGGCCTACAACCTGAAAAGCCAGCACAAGGGTGCCGCCATTCGCACTGGAGTTTCGCGCCGGAGTTGTGCGCCGGGTTGCTGCTGCACGCCAGCATGGCCCAGTTAGAGCACAACCTGTGGGGGCGTGACCAAAGCGCGCATCGCCCTCAAAACCCGCCGCCGCCACTTGGCTTGCGGCGTTTGAGCGCCCGGTGAACTCAGTGGTCAGCGCTGCTGGCGCACCCGGCGGCGCTGTTGCCGACCATGCGCAAGCCATCGTGGCGCAAGCGCGAGCCGAAGGTCTGGCCTACCTGGAGCTGCGCGGCAATCCGCAAAATATCGGCCGCTTGACCCGATGGGTTTTGTGTGTGACCTGCAAATGTCGCTGGCACACGCCGGTGCGCAGGTGAGTGATGCCGGGGCTGCAGAGCCGGGGCTGATTGTCTGCGCATCGGCTTTATCTGGATACTGGACCGCCGCCAACCCAAAACGCCCGCAAAAACAGTGCAGCAAGCGGTGATTGCCAAAGGATTTCACCTAATTTCATGCTGGGCCTGGACCTGGCCGGTGATGAGGGCAGCAGCGCCCCAGAGCAGCTCGCGCAGCACTTCACCCCCGCCTTTGCCGACTGCGTGCCACTGACCATCCATGCCGGCGAGGGTGAAGCCGCCGACCACATCTGGCAAGCCGCCTACCACCTGCACGCTGACCGGGCATTACCACGGCTCACGCTGGCTGCCAACCCGCAACTGGCCAAACGTTTTCGTGAGCGCCGTACTATGCCCGGAACTGCGCCCCAGCTCCAACCGCGAGGTGGTGGGCTTTGGCTGACCTGGCACACCTCCTGAGTCAGCCGGTCTGCCAGCCTACCCGCTGCGCCAGTTTTTGCACATGTATTTG
Source organism: Candidatus Rhodoferax mariagerensis (assembly GCA_016719055.1). Classification (GTDB taxonomy): domain Bacteria; phylum Pseudomonadota; class Gammaproteobacteria; order Burkholderiales; family Burkholderiaceae_C; genus Rhodoferax; species Rhodoferax mariagerensis. The sequence continues at coordinate 36,585 of JADKAW010000056.1, forward strand.
GCTGTGGCGATGTGCACCGACAACCCAGCCATCAGCCGCACCACCCCTGGCCGGTGAATTTCTGGCTGCCGCGCGCATGACCGAAGGCGGTCTGAGTATG
>JADKAW010000057.1 GCA_016719055.1 Candidatus Rhodoferax mariagerensis
CTGAGGTAGCTCCATTTATCAAGATGATGATTACAAGGTCGCCTACGCGCGAGGGCGTACTCATGTGGATGAGTGCTTTGAGCAGATGTTCAGCCACCTCATTCGCCAGATCGACAGCCCAGACACCTCAAACACGCCAAACTGTTTTATGGGGAAGCCTTCGCCCAAGGGAGCTACACACCAGGAGAAATAAGCCATGACGCACCAGCACCTCAGCGCCATCACCACCATCACCGCCACGCTCGAACTGGTCACCGGCTAACGCATTGGTGCAGGCGACGGCGAAGTGCATTGGCGGGGTCGAAACTCCGTCATCAAGCACCCGCACACCCGGTCGCCCTACATTCCCGGCTCCAGCCTCAAAGGGCAAGATGCGCCGCCTGCTGGAATGCGCAGCGGTGAAGTCAAAGAAAACCCGCTTTGGGCTGGGATGAATATCAAAAAAGCCAGCGACAGCACGTTACCGGGCCGAGGTCAAACGCGTCCTGCAACTTTCCGGCATCAGTGGCGATGCCAAGCTGGGGGTGGAAGACATCCACCACCATCGGCCCAACGCGCATCTCGTTTTGGGACTGCAATCTGAAAAAGAATGGGAGGCCAAGCCCACGAAGACAACTTCTCGCTGACCGAAGTCAAAAGCGAAAACCGCATTAACCGCATTTCAGGCGTGGCCGGCACCCCGCGCCAGACCGAGCGTGTACCCGCCGGGGCACGCAATTCGACTTTCGCCTGTCGGTCAAAAAACGCCGGTGATGGCGATGACTTGCCGACCACCGTGCTGCCGGGCCTGTTAAACTGCTGGAACTCGACAGTGTGGGCGGCTCAGGCTCGCGCAGCTACACTCAAGGTGAAGTTTGTCCAGCCTGCAAATCAAGGCGCGGAGACCCAGGCGCGCCTGGATGCGGTACAAAGCGTTTGGAGGCTGAACCATGAGCAACCCTGATGGCTCAAACCATCTACCAGGCAGCCCAAGCCCTGCCAGACGTGCAGGCCGCCAGGGAGTGCTGGACTTCATCTATTTCTTGTACCCGGCAAAAAACTGGCCGAGCATCGCGACTTGCAAAGCAGCACAACAAGATTCAATGAACCATGTGGGACAACGAAGCAGACGGGGCCTGGAATCATGTAAAGCGGGTACCGTTGTTTTTGATACCGTTTCCGTTCAGGCGATGTCGTCAGCCAAAAGCGCCGCCGGTCCTGATGCTGACGCAACCCGATCACCAAGGTAGATTTGTCGCGATACCACTGACCAGCCAACCTCAGCCACGCCAGCATTACCCCTCCCGGCCCAATGGCGTTGGGTGGAACGCTGCCCCTCTGGCCAGTTAGGTCAAAACCGACACGGTGTATTCGTTTAGCGAAAAGCGGGGTCATCAAAATCATCGGTCGCCCGAGTGAGGACAGCCGCGCCTATTGCGTGCAACAGTTGTGCCTATTACAGCGAATCGGGGCGCTAACCACATGCACGACTTACTGCTTCACGCTGCGCCCCTTGAGCGCCTTTGGTACACCGCTGGCCGGCGACACCCGCCGCACGGTCAACTGGCGCGGACGCTGCGCCATCAGTTGGGTAATGCCCGGCTGAGCGAATTGCTGCACGGCTCACCAGCGGCCAACCGTTTGCCGGTGCTGTCCAGACGCGTTGCCAACAGGCCATGTGCCTTTGCCACACGTACCGTCTGAAATGTGGCGAAGTCCACCGCTGCGGGTGCGCCAGACCGCAAGGCACTCAAAAAAAATGGCTGCCGGTTGCACGATCTGGCCACCCCTTTGAGCAATGGCAAAGCCTGGCTAAAAGTGATGCTGATCTGGCACCGCAAGAGTTTGCCACGCCGATCAGCGCGCCCAGCCCCACAACACCATCAACCGCCAGACCGGCACCACGGGCGAGGGCCAGTTTGCGCCCTACGCCATGCCACAAATCTGGTTTCACCCGGACGTACCTCTTTGATCTGGTTGTGGTGCTGGATTGATCACCCGTCTGAGTCTGGCCGAAATGACAGCCGCGCTGGAATACATGGGTCATATCGGCTTTGGCCGCGATGCCGGCATTGGGCTGGGCAGGTTTGAGCTGCTGGGCGATGCTGTATTGAGCGGCCTTCGCGGCGAGATCGCCGCGCCCTTTCAGCCTGCATCAGCTTTGTTTTCTGACACGGTCCCAATGCACCACAAGGTCTGGGTTTTTGCCCGGTACGCAGCAGCTACCAGGTAGCTACGCTTTACGTTTGGTCGACACGGTGATGCCGCTGTGCAATCGGGCCAACCTTTTAAACGACCGGTGCTGTTGGCCAAGGCCGGTGGGCGTGTTTTGGCCTGAAACGCTGGACACTCACGCTTCTTTCTTGGCCAAAGGCTTGGGCGGTGCGGCCAGCCCAGTGGCGCTGGCCATGCCCGGAAACTGGTGCAACAAGGCTACGCCCCCGGTCATCACATCGCTCGGCCTGTGGAGACAAACGCATGAACACGTTCTTGAAAACCTACAAACTGGCGCTGACTCCCGCTGTCGCCAATTCATCGCTGCGGCGAAGACTTTGAGCCGAACCAACTATGTGATTGACGATGGGACTCTACATGGGTTTGACCCGGGCAGGGCGATTCTGGATGCCAGACAACTGGAAGCACTAGGCAAGCCAGCTCTGGTACAGACCCTCTGGCCGTTCAACGTTTTTCAAAGCAATCCAAAACTTTCTCAAAATTGCCAATGTAAAAATTCCTCTGTGCGCAGGCATCAAAGATGAATATGCTGGTCTCCTTATTAATAACCTCGGACGGGCTGCCAATGTCGAACACAACGGAAAGCCTGTCATCAATCAATTTTCATTGAGCGACACGAATACACGGGACCCGAAAAGCAGCCCTATATTCCAGGCAGTAGTTTCAAAGGTGCAGTTCACACGGCATGGCTGGACGCTACAGCGGACAACAGCCCGGCGATGTCGCAGTTCAAATTTAACGGTGAAGCGAAATCAACCCAGCCATGGAAACTCGTTTATTCAGAGGTGACTTCAAAACCAGCCCGCTGCGTTTGCTGAAAGTTTCTGATTTCATGCCAACCGACAACCTGAATCGCAAGATTTGGTATACCGTCAACCTGAAAGGCAACCTGTAAAAAACAAACACGGCGAGTTGTTATTGCCGAAAGTGCAACAACTCGCAAAGAGTGCATTCAGGCGGCACGGTTTCGCTCTCTTACCGCAGATGTAACGCTGCCGGTGCTTGGTGCAGAGTCCCAAAAAACGGCAGTACCAACAACTGCACTTCGCCAGACTGATTTACTGACCATTGGTAAGAAAGAAACGCCTACCTGCCACGTCGGTGGCGGGCTTAATTCCTTAGTAAGGCGGGGTTTGTCAACCCGCATTGGATGGAATCGGTGACCAAACTGATTTCAACTGACCTTGTGCCTTACTTTCAACCGGCAAAGTCATTGGTGCGACTGGGACGGTACGGCGGCGCTGAGGCAAACACTTTCACGGCGATGGTGTGGCACAAATCAAAATCATGGAAGGCAAAAGGAGCCAGAACGGTAAAAAACAAGTTTTTCATTCTCCAAAGCCACACAAACCGTCTGGCTGGCAGCTGAAAGCGATAAGGCCTAACAAACATCTGCTCCTTTTGGATTGGGCTCTGGTAGAAATTGATCCAACACAAGATGAGCCCGTCGTTTCAGAAATGGTGCAGACATGGTCAAAGGGCTTTTGACACAAAGCTTGAGGTGCACCAGAAAATCAGCAGTCGGCAAAAGTCGCGGAAAAATACGTTTGGACTGCGGCCCGTATCAAATTCAACCGCGCCAACGGCACGCTCACTGTAGATCATGATGGCAAACAGGCCAGTGCCATATCGCCGACTGGTGAATTACTCCTCAGTGCGTTACCCGCCGTACTTCAAACCAAAATCCGGCGCAACGAGTTCGTCAAGGCCACGGCTACCGTTGAAGGCAAGATCTTGTTGAAGGTCGAGCCATGAGCCAATTTGAAAAGCTTTTGCTGCGCCTACTGCGCGGCACATCAGACAACAGCATTGGCTTTCAGGAATTGTGTGGTCTGTTGGCGCACCTTGGTTTCCAGATGCACACGCGCGGCAGTCACCATGTATTCTCCAAACTAGGTGTTGCTGAGTTGATCAACCACAGCGCGATGGTGCGAACGCAAAACCCCTATCAAGTCAAGCAAGTGCGCCAGGTCATTGTTAAATACAAGTTGGAGGTGTAACCATGGATCGTTTTGAAATCATCATCTTCTGGAGTGACGAAGACCATTGTTTTGTCGCCGAAGTGCCAGGTTGCCCGGTTACTTGGCGCATGGCGAGTCGCATGAGGCGGCGCTAGCAGCAGTCAAGCAAACCATGCAACTGTGGTTGGACACCGCGCAAAGCATGGGCCGAAGCGTGCCCCAAGCCCGTGGCAGTCGTTTGATGTTCGCCTGACGATGAGTTCCCAACCCCTGCCCTGATGCCCATGCCCCCAAACGGTGCGCTGAATGTGCCCGTGCCGGACAGCATCTACCCCTTCCCCGAGCCTACCCGCACCTCACCGACGACCAATACGACCTGTTCGATCGCATGAGCTGGAAATCAGCGAAGACGCCTATTGCCGCCGGCTGGATTGGCGACGAGTACAACATCCGGAACGCCATCGCTGGGCGGCCCGGGTCTGGCTACCACCGCTACACCACCCCGGCTGCTGCGGCGCTGCATAAAGCACCGTCTCTGACGAGATCGGCTGGATTTGCTGGACAAAGACGGCCCCCAGTTCGCTCCAATGGCGCAATGGCTGAAAATGTTCGCGTCCTGCGTGCCAACAGATGACAAACACCGCAAAATAACAACGCTTTGCCTGCCGCCAACCAAATCAACCCAAATGCCGCCATGCCCACCGCTTCCAAGCCTTGGACTGGCCTCCTTTGCCATGCCCTGGCATCCCTGCAACGCTGTGAACCGGTGGCGGGGGCGCTGCTGTACAGGACGAAGAACTGCGGGATGACACCATCCGGCGGCACTTTGAAGTACACCTTTGAGCTGAGTTGGAAAATGCTCAAACGCCGGCTGGAACTAGATCTGCCCGACAGCCAGAGCGTGGATGCGATGAGTTTTCGCGAACTGATGCGCAGCGGTGGTGAACGTGGTCTGCTGCAAGATGTCGATGCCTGGATGGTGTTTCGGGACAAGCGCAACATCACCTCGCACCTGCCACAACGCCCTCAAAGCGGCAGACGTGGCGGCAGTCATTCCCACCTTTGTGCAGCACGCCGTGGCGCTGCTGGCGCAACTGCAAGCCAGAAGCAGTGACGATGCTTGAACTCGACCCAGCGCAGCAACAATTGATTCAACGCCTGTTGGCGCACCGCTTGCCTCAGGTGAACGCCATCGCTTTCGGGTCTCGCGTGGCGGGTTGGCAATTTGGCCTGAACCCCAAGCCCTACTCTGACCTTGACGCGGCCCTATGGGGACTGCGACCCGCCGATCGACATCGCCTTGGCGAATTTGCGCGCCGATCTGGAAGAATGCCCACTGCCCTGGCGCGTTGACATCAGCGATGCCAATGACCTTCCATCGTCTTTGCGCGACCGGATTGAACGCTATGGCGTATGCCTGCAAAGATCAGCCCGCACCCCCCATCTTGTGGCTGACCGATAACACCCATGCCCCACATCCTCACCGTCCCTCGCGCCCAAGCCCCGACTTTGCCAGAAACCGGCTGCTGGCCAGTGCAAAACCTCGACTTTTGCGGCAAGCCGTCTGGCAAACCCGCGCCAACGCCGAGCACGACGAGGCCTTTGCAACCCATCCCCTACCTGCTGCTGATGAATGCCAGCGGCCAACTCTGGTGTTACCAGCGCAGCGGTGGTGACACGCGGCTGGACGGGCGCTGTAGCTGCGGTGTCGGCGGCCATGGTGATTGGCAAGATGCCCGGCCTGCGCTTGAACAATCTATTGATAGCTGCCAGCGCATACCCGACAAGGGCTACAAGCCTATTTCATCCATCAACCCGCAGGCCACACTGCAACACGCCCTGCTGCGCGAGGTGGCCGAAGACCTGGGTGCCACAGCGGCCGATCTGGCCCAATCACCTTTCATGGCCTGATCTTTGAGGGCTTGTCACCCGTGGGTCGAGTCCATCTGGGCGTGCTGTTTACCGCCCGGTGGCTGCCTGTACAACTGCCGCAACCAGTGGCCGGTGAAGCGCGCTGCATGGTTTGGGTTTCCGGCCAGCCAACACCGTTGCCAACAACGCCCAATTCGAGCGATGGAGCCGGTTGGCAGCGCAGCACCTGATGGACTGCGCTGCGCGGAACTTGCCCCATTGATGCAACACCCCAGCACGCGTCCACCCGATGCCTCCCAAAAACATCCTGCTCTGCACGCTAGGGGCAAGCTGGGCGGTGATTCCTGAAATTCTGGGCTGGCTGGCACCCGCCGTGCTTGACTTGTACGCCCACCACCCGCAGCGCGTAGCACTTGATGCAGTGCGCGAGCAACACCAGCTCAAAGCGCCCGAAGAGCTATGGGTCTGCACCACCCAAGGTGCGCGCAAGCCCAGGCCAGCCTGACCGGACTGCTGGCCTGGTGGGCTGCTGCGCGCGCCCATGCCGCTGCGCATCTGGGCGGCAGCCGGCACCGACCAGTTGGCCAGCCAGGCCGAGTGCGAGGCACATTCGCGAGGCTGATCTTGCGCACCACCTTGCTGGCAAGCGAAAGGCGGGCAGCGGCCGGTTGCTGCTGAGTCTGGCCGGCGGGCGCAAAACCATGAGCGCTGACTCGCAAAGCGCAGGTGCGTTGTTTGGGGCCAAAGCCTGGCTGCATGTGGTCAGCCCGACCCTCACCCGCGCCACTGTTTGCCCACACACCAACGCAAAAGCAGAGCAGCCAATGCTGATGGCTAAAGCGCTAGCGGCTGATTTGTCCATGTGCATCACGCCACTGGTGGCCGGCCTGGGCCAGCGCAATGAGCTGCTTGACATCACCATCGACGGCCAGCGCATCAACTCGGCCAGCTTTGCGCTGCCGCTGGCAGCACCGGGGCACACACTGACCTGGCCGCTGCCCGAGGCAGGCGACACACTGCACCGTGAGTTGACCCGCCGCCAGGCGCAAAGCAGCCAGCTCATGGGCAACTTTTTGGCGCAACTGGCGTTAACCGAGCACCATGACAACTGGCGCAGCCTGTACCGCCTGCCGCCTGCGCAGATCGACGCCCTGCGCCACACACCGCTTGGCCCCGAGCACGCCGGCTGGCTGGCCGCGCTGCCCAAAGCCAGACCTGCACCGGCATCTGGGTGGCTGCCTGGATTTGACGGCGCAACGCGAGGTGGCACGTTGTATCTGGACCAGTTTGCGCAAAGAAATCCAGCTCCAGCGCTTGACAACACTGCGTGAGCTGCTATCACAAGCAGAGTGGCCGTGGGACTGGCCACAAACCTTGAAAAGCCAGCACAAGGGTGCCATTCGCACTGAGTTTCGCGCCGAGTTGTGCGCCGGGTTGCTGCTGCACGCCAGCATGGCCCAGTTAGAGCACAACCTGTGGGGCGTGACCGAGCCGCGCATCGCCCTCAAAACCCGCCACCGCCACGGCTTTGCGGCGTTTGAGCGCCCGGGTGAACTCAGTGGCTCGGCGCTGCTGGCGCACCCGGCGGCGCTGTTGCCGTATGCGCAAGCCATCGTGGCGCAAGCGCGAGCCGAAGGTCTGGCCTACCTGGAGCTGCGCGGCAGTCCGCAGAAATATCGGCCGCTTGACCCGATGGGTTTTGTGTGTGACCTGCAAATGTCGCTGGCACACGCCGGTGCGCAGGTGAGTGATGCCGGGGCTGCAGAGCCGGGGGCTGATTGTCTGCGCATCGGCTTTATCTGGATACTGGACCGCCGCCAACCCAAAACGCTCGCAAAAACAGTGCAGCAAGCGGTGATTGCCAAAGGGATTTCACCCAATTTCATGCTGGGCCTGGACCTGGCCGGTGATGAGGGCAGCAGCGCCCCAGAGCAGCTCGCGCAGCACTTCACCCCCGCCTTTGCCGACTGCGTGCCACTGACCATCCATGCCGGCGAGGGTGAAGCCGCCGACCACATCTGGCAAGCCGCCTACCACCTGCACGCTGACCGCATTGGCCACGGCCTGACGCTGGCTGCCAACCCGCAACTGGCCAAACGTTTTCGTGAGCGCCGCATTTGCCTGGAACTGTGCCCCAGCTCCAACCGCGAGGTGGTGGGCTTTGCCGACCCGGCACACCCTGAGTCAGCCGGTCTGCCAGCCTACCCGCTGCGCCAGTTTTTGCACATGGGCTTGGCCGTGGCGATGTGCACCGACAACCCAGCCATCAGCCGCACCACCCTGGCCGGTGAATTTCTGGCCGCCGCGCGCATGACCGAAGGCGGTCTGAGTATGTGGGAATGCCTGGCCCTGACGCGCCAGGCCTTTGTGCACGCGTTTTTGCCCAGTGCAGAGCGCGAGGCGTTGCTGAAAAGGGTGGATGCGCAGATTTTTGCGTTAATGTCAGAAAATGCCAAATCTTTGATAAAGTGACATTTATTAGATTAAAAGGAGATTTTTGATGATTCAGATGAAGGTGTCAGATGGCGGAAGAGTTGTCATACCTTCTGAAATTCGCCAATTTATGGCAATCAAGGAAGGCGACACCGTTTTGTGGGAGCTTCGCGATGGTGTCGCCACCCTGACCACGCGACTGGCGCAACTCCGGCAAGCGCAGGCCATGGTCAGAAAACACGTGCCTGACGGTGTGTCGCTGGTCGATGAGCTGATCGCTGATCGCCGCGCTGAAAATGCAAAAGACGAAGCCGAATGATGCTGCTCGATACCTCTGCCGTGCTGGGCTACCTCAAGAATGAGCCAGGCAAGGAACTCATTGAAAGCGCACTGCTGACGGGCCAGGCCTGCATCAGCCACGTGAATCAGGCTGAAGTCATCAGCAAGCTGCTGGATTGGGGTTTGAGCTTTGACGAGGCGCAGCAGGCCTTGGGCAAGCTGGCGCTGGCATCCGAGCCATTTTCAACAGAAACTGCCCATGAAACCGCCCGCCTGCGGCCGCTGACGCGGGCGCACGGTTTGTCGCTGGGCGATCGCGCCTGCCTGGCCACAGCGCGTCTGCGCCAGCACCAGGTGCTGACCGGCGACCGTGACTGGCTGAAATTGGCCAATACCCTGGGCCTGACGATTGTTTCTTTTCGACCCGCTGCCCAATGATTCCATTTCCAAATCATTCGTGTCTAGGCATCGAGCCGCAGACATTGCAGACGCAAGGCAAGGCGAGATAACAACGACACGGATGATTTAGAAATGGAATGACATGACCCTTACACCACCCACCTCTGCCTGGTCAGTGCACAGGCTACACCCAACATGCTGCCGGTGCTGGACGAGGCCTGGCGCCCCAAAAAAGTGGTGCTGGCCTGCAGCGCGCAAATGAAGCACGCGGCTGTGGCGCTGCGTGCGGTGATCCAGCCCAAATGCCCTGGCACCGTGGTCGAAACCCTGAATCTGCCCAACGCCTATGACTACACCGCCTTGTCAGACACCTTCTTGAGCTACCTGGCCGAGCATGCTGATGACAACATCGCGCTCAACGTCACCGGCGGCACCAAGCTGATGGCGGTGGCGGCGCAAGAAGTCTTCAGGTCCGCGGGCAAGCCGGTGTTTTATGTCAATGTTGAAAACGACGACGTGTTGGTGATTGGCGAAAAAGCCACCAGCCAACCCCTGCGCGCCAAGCTCAAGGTGCACGAAATGCTGCGCGCCCACGGCTACAGCGTCAGCACCCAAGACCGCCCGCAAATCAGCCGCGAGCTGCGCGACCTGACAGCCCGGCTGATTGACCATGTCGCCAGCGCTGGCCGCGCGCTAGGCACGATCAATGCGTTGGCACGCACGGCGCGTGACGAGCCGAATCTCAGGGTGGAGCTGAACCCGGCGCAATACGACTCGCGCTCGCTGGCCGACATTCTGGCGCTGTTTGCCGATGCCGGCCTGCTGCGCCAAAACGGTCAGGCGCTGGTATTCAAGAACGAAGAGGCGCGCTTCTTCGTCAACGGCGGCTGGCTGGAGTCGCATGTGTATGAGGCGCTGCAGTCGCTGCGCGCAACATGAATCGTTAAGCGACGTGGCCATCGGCGCGCGCGTGAGCTTTGGCGGGGCCGACCTGCGCAGCAAGGCGCGCGACAAAAACGAAATTGACGTGGCCTTTTTGTACCGCAACACGCTGCACCTGATCGAATGCAAAACCGCCAATCTGGCCCAGGGCGGCAAGGGCGACGACAGCAAGGCTACCGAGGCACTGTACAAAATGGAATCACTGCTCAAGCTCGGGGGTCTGCGCACCCGCGGCATGGTGGTGGACTACCGTGGCCAGCTCAGCAGCAGCGAGTCTGACCGCCAGCGCGCCGCAGAGGCCGGCATTGCCATCGTGTCGGGCAACCAGCTCAAAGACCTTAAAGGGGCCATTGGCCGGCTTTGGCTGACCAAGGGGGAATGAAAGTAATCGCTATGCAAAAATGCCAGACTCCCCCGCACCCAAACAGATTCACCACCAACCGGGATCGTCATGCAAATCGTTGTTGACATACCACAAACTTACCTTGACGCTGCAAACGCCGCGCCAGAGGCCTTCGCACAAGAAGCCAAATTTGCCATGGCGGTCAAGCTGTTTGAAATGAAACGCCTGTCATCGGGCATGGCGGCCGCACTGGTGGGAATGGACCGAGTGGCCTTCATGGCGCTGCTGCCACGCTTTGGGGTGGCGCTGATTGACCTGGACGCATCAGAGCTGGCATCTGACCTCCAAAATGCTTGAGCCTTTGCCAACGCTGGTGACCAACACCACGCCGCTAATTGCCCTGACGGCCGCGACAGGCAATCTGGACGTGTTGAAACTTCTTTTTTCCAGGGTCATCGTTCCACTTGAAGTGGCCGAAGAAATCCGTGCCGGAGGCACGACTGAATTCGGTGTCGATGTTTTTGAGCATGCACATTGGCTTGATATTCAGAAGCAAGTGGTCCATCTACAGCCCTTTCTGAAAAACTCGCTTGATCGTGGCGAGGCTGCGGTCATCCAAACCGCCTTGACGATGGGTGTGTCATTGGTCTGTATCGATGAAGCCGCAGGACGGCGCATCGCCCGGCTTTGCGGACTCGACTTAACTGGCACCATTGGCCTGCTCATCAAGGCCAAACAGCGGGGTCACCCTGTATCGATTCCCGAGGCTATTGAACGATTGCGCAGTCACGGCATTTGGCTTGGCGCTCAGGTCATCCAGTTTGCCATGGCACACGCCTGACATAACCCATGTTCATGCAACCCCTACCCATCGCCCGCTATGCGTTAACCGCCCGCGTACAACAGCCCCTGAGCCTGCCCGACTACGCGGGATCACTGTTGCGCGGCCAGTTTGGCGCGGCGCTGCGCCACGTGGCGTGCATGACGCGCCAGCCCACCTGCCCCGGCTGCCCGCTGGTGCAAACCTGCCCTTACACCCGCATTTTTGAAGCGCCACCGCCACCCAAAGGTAGCCACGCGCTGCAGGACTTCAGCCAGATTCCCAACCCCTACATCATCGAGCCACCCACGCCGGGTGCGCGCGTGCTGGATGCCGATGACGACCTGGTGTTTCACCTGGTGCTGGTCGGCCACGCCATTGACCAGCTGGCGCTGATCGTGTTTGCGCTGCAGCGCGCACTGCAGCACGGTCTGACCAAGGCGCGGGTGCCGGCTGACTTGATGCAGGTGGACTGGGTGGATGCCACCGGTCAGGCGCACCTGATCTGGCACATTGACCGGCCGGTGTTGCAGGCGCACACGGCAAGTGTTGGCCCGGCCCCGACAAACAATGGAACACAAATAGCTATCACTTCAGAAGCTGCCAGCGCAGGTGGAACAAGGGCTGCAGGCCAAAATGATGCACAAATCACGCTGCACATTCAGACCCCGCTGCGGCTGCAAAGCCAGGGCAAGCCGCTGGGGGTGGGGCAGCTCACACCGCGTGTGCTGATCGCTGCCATTGCCCGGCGCACCGCCTTGCTGATGGAATTCCATGCCGGGCTACATGGCTGGGGCGACGCCGCCAAACACATCAGCCACTTGAGCGACAACTTGGGCGACACGCAAGACCTGCGCTGGTTTGACTGGACCCGCTATAGCAGCCGCCAGCAGCAAGAGATGACGCTGGGTGGCGTGCTGGGCCGCTGGGCGCTGCATGGCAACGCGGACACCCTGGCGCAAATTTACCCTTGGCTGTGGCTGGGTCAGTGGCTGCATGTGGGCAAAAACGCCAGCATGGGGCTGGGTGGCTACACCCTGGGCACGGTGTGTGCGCGCAGCCAGTCGGCAAACTCGTCCTCGGTGATGTCGCCGGCGGCTACCGCCAGCATGGTCAGTGTGGCATCGGATTGTGAACACTGAAGCCGCCAGCCATTGAGCGCCAAAAACAGACCCACAGCTAAAAACGCCGCACGTTTGTTGCCATCAACAAACGGATGGTTTTTTGCCAGGCCCACACCATAACTAGCCGCCAGGGTAGCGACATCTGGCGGGTTGGTCGGGTCGCTGTAGGCCACCACATTGAGCGGTCGGGCAAGGGCCGAGTCCAGTAGCCCCGGATCTCGCACACCCTCGCCACCCCCATGCTCGACCAGGCTTTCGTCGTGCAACAGGGTCAGCGCTGGCTTGCTGATCCACCGCCATACCTGGCTCATTTGGCCAACTGGTGAAAGGTGTCACGAAATTCGTGCATGAACGCACGGCCCGCCTGAATCTCTTCTTCCAAGCTGGGGTCGTAGGGCGTTAGCACGTAACCATGTGGGCTTTCGGTCAAAAAAACTGACTCGCCCTTGGTCAGCTTGAGCCGTGCCAGCGCCTCGCGCGGAAGAACGACCCCCACCGAATTGCCGATTTGCGTGAGCTTGAGCGTAAACATGTGTTTCACCTTAAACGTTATAACGCTTGTAATAATACCGGCCCGCCAAACACCTGTCAACGCCAGCCAGCCACGGCAAGCTTGCCGCACCCCACAAACCCGCCGCGCCGCAAAACAATAGCGGCCATGACCCAACGCTTGCTGCACCTGGCCTGCTACGACGTCGCCGAGCCGCACCGCCTGATTGCGGCGCTAAAGCTCGCCCGGGTGTATGCCACCGGCGGGCAAAAGTCGGTGCACGAGCTGTTTTTGACGGTGGCCGAGCGCATTACCCTGATTGAAGACATGAGCGCCCTGCTGGACCTGAGCACCGACCGTTTTTTGCTGCTGCGGCTGGACCCGCGCAGCCGTGTGCACACCCTGGGCAAAGCCGTGCAGCCGGCCGACCCGGACTACTTTTATGTGGGTTGATACCCACAAAATAATAGCGCCTTGCGCATACTGCATAAGGGCTACAGCCCAATTATTCATATAACCATGCCGACATTGATCCTCGACCGCGCCCAGCTCGAAGTCAAATCCGAAGGCGACACCCTGGCCCTGTACGAGGCTGGCGTGCGCCGTGGCACCGTGCCCATCAAGCTGATTGACCGCTGCGTGATCCACGGCGCCCAAACCCGGCTTGACACCGGCGTGCTGATGAAGCTGGCCGAGGCTGGCACCACCACTGTGCTGATGAGCCCGCGCAGCAACCGCCGCGTGGCGCTGGTGCTGGGCACCCAGCACAACGACGCCGCCGTGCGCCTGGCCCAGGCCCAGCGTGTGATGGACGACGCCGCCTGCCGCCAGTGGGCGCAGGCTCTGGTGCAGGCCAAGCTGCAGCGGCAGATACGCACCCTGCGCCTGATGCAAGCCGCCCGCCCAGATGCACGCAAACCCCTGTTTGACGCCGTCCACAGCGTGCAAGGCATTCTGGAGCTGCTGCTGCCCAGCCCGTCAACGGCCCAGCAAGACACTGCAAAAACAGAAGCGCGCAGCGCATATTCCATAAGCGCTACAGGCCAACTCGACACAAATCATTTGGCCTTGGCCAGCCTGCGTGGCCTGGAAGGGGCCGCGGCGCGCGCCTATTTTGGCGGGCTGGCCGGGGTGTTTGCGCCAGCGCTGGGCTTTGCCGGGCGCAACCGCCGCCCACCGCGCGACCCGGTCAATGTCTGCCTGAGTTTGAGCTACACCATGGCGCACCTGCAGGCGGTGCAAAGCTGCGTTAGCGCCGGGCTCGACCCGCTGCTGGGCTTTTACCACCGCCCCAGCTTTGGCCGCGAAAGCCTGGCCAGCGACCTGATCGAGCCGCTGCGCCCGGCCATTGACCAATGGGTGTGGCAACTGCTGCGCGCCGAGGCCCTGCGGGCCGACCACTTCACCATCGACAAAGGTGCCTGCCTGCTCGGCA
>JADKAW010000058.1 GCA_016719055.1 Candidatus Rhodoferax mariagerensis
GGTGCCACCCACCAATTCCACTTGCCAGTGCCGCATCGATGCCAGCACGTTGCGCCAGGCGCAGCGCCAGCACCTCGGCTCGGGTCACTTGGCGTGCGTCCATCAGACCGGGAAACTTTCCGGAGCGCCAGGCGGCCATCCACATCGAGCACCGTGCACTTCTTGGGCCGCATCCCGCCAAGAGAAGTGCCCTTGCCTTGTAGGTAGGTCAGGCTCCTCTGTGGTTTCATGTCCGCCCTCCACCGCCCGGACTGGCCCCCAAACAGGCGCTGCAGATCGACCAGCGGTGGGGTGCGACGCTTTCTCCTCTACTGTTCTCGAAGCTGCTGTTGCCAAGTTGCAGACGCAGAGCGCCCATGCGACTGAAACTCATCGACTGCGCTGAGATAATCCAGCGCATTGAGCGCCTTCAAGTGGGGGATAGCTGGTTTGGCGTGCTTTTGGCACGTGCCCTGGCAATCACGCGGCGGTCCCTAGGCATCGGGTTCGGTGTCGGCCGGCCAGGTGAAAACACGAGTCGTCACGGCTGGGCGCACGCCGGGACTGGTGCCCCTTGATCAGCATCAGGTCGGGACACCTCGAAGCGTGCCGGGTCATTCAACCAGGTGTTGTCATAGGCAAAAGCCGAGTATTCCCGTGCGCCGTCCTTCACGTAGGTGAGTTGTCCAAGGGGCTGTGCCTCTTTGCCGATGCACACCATCACCAGGCTCTTGAGCGCAGACACCGTCATAAGGCCCCCGATTGATCATGCGTTTGACGCGTACGCACGCGTTTGGACACCTGCTCGTCCATCAGGCTCAAGCCAATCTGGTCTTCACCGGTGTCAAGCAACTGGTTGAGCCGGTCAAGTTCACCAAAGACCTGCAGTGTGCGCGCGATGAAATGTATTGGAATACGTGGGTCGCCCTTTTCAAGTCGGCGCACTGTCGCCAATGAGGCACCAATACGTTCGGCCAACGACGCTTGCGTGATGTGGCGACGTCGGCGCGCCAGTGAGAGGTCTCGCCCCAGTTTGGAAATGGCGCGTTCGACCGGTAAAGGAATGGGCAAAGTGATCATTTAAATATCTCTCAAGATCACTTAAGTGACTTAATGGATCTGATAAGACGCATTATTGACTGAAGCGAGAGTGATATCAAGCGCCGCACAGCGACTGCGTTGGCAGCACGAAGATGACACCACGCTGATGCAGCCGAACAAAATAGTCCGCCGGACTACCGAATTACCGGTAGTCAGATTACCGGCCTACCGGTAGCCGGCCGGAAGCAGCAGCCCTACAGTGAATGTGTGCCCGATCTTCCTTCGAGCATGTCAGTCCGTTTACGACTGAAGTTTGAACGATCAACACATTTACAAGGAGCGCACCATGGCGCTGGTCAAGAAGTTTTCTGTAGCCCCCGCAGCATCCACCTCTGACAGTGGCAAGCCCAGCGCCGCTGCCGCACGCGAGGCAGAGGTGCAGCGAAAAAAGGCACGCACCCTTGGCAAACAGCAACAAGCGGCCGAGCGCATTGCCACTGCCACCGGACAGTTATCGTCGGGCATCAACGAAGCCGCCTCGGCTGCCGAAGAGCTCAAGCGCGCCTCAGACCAGATTGCCACCGGTGCTGAAGAAGCCTCGGGTGCGGCACAAGAGTCCACCGCTGCCTTTACCCAGGTGACCGGTGCCATTGCGCGCCAATTGCAAAACGCCGACATCAGCCAGGCCAAGATGGAAGTGTCACAGGTGCTGGTGGCCAAGACCGGCATCGACATTGGCAGCCTGATTTCCAATGTGGCGGTTGCTGGCCAGCGCCAGATTGCCTCGGTGGCGATGGTGGTTGAGCTGGAAAAGCAAGCCGCCAACATTGGCGACATCGTCAAGGCGGTGGCACGGATTGCCGACCAGACCAACCTGCTGGCCCTGAACGCGGCCATTGAGGCCGCCCGCGCCGGCAAACATGGCAAAGGTTTTGCCGTGGTGGCCGATGAAGTTCGCACCCTGGCCGAAACCTCCGAGAAAAGCGCCAAGCAGATTCAAGACCTGGTGGGTCAAATCCAGCAAGATGTCAAAGCCATTGCCGACGGCATCAACGCTTCAGCCAAGGCGATTGAAGGTGAAGTTGAAAAAGGCAAGGTCATCACCGCCCAGCTTGAAGTCATTCGCACCGATGTGATTGAAGTGGTGCGCGGCATTACCGAGATTGCCACCGGTGCCAAACAGTCGGATGCGGCGGCTGCACAGGCCCTCAAAGGCTCTGAAGAAATTGCCTCGGCCTCGGTGGAGCAATCTGCCGCTGCCGAAGAAACCACAAAAACCGTCGCCGAACAAACCCAGGCGCTAGCGGAATCAGAGCAGGCAGCGCAAGCCCTGTCTGAGCTGGCAGAAGATTTGAAGAACTCGACCGATGTGGCCAAGAGTGCCGAGCAAGTGGCTTCGTCTGCCGAAGAGTTGTCTTCTGCAGTGCAGGAAATCAACCGTGCCAGCGCTCAGATCATGGCCGCCATTGAGCAAATTCGCAAAGGGGCGCAAGTGCAGGCTGCCGCCTGCGAGGAGTCGTCCGCTGCGGTTAATCTGATTGAAAAAGGCGTGGAAGTGGCGCAACAACGCGCCAAGTTCAGCGGCGAGAAGCTGCAAAACATTCAGGCCTTGCTGGTCACCAACAAGACCTCGGTCGATGAGTTGATCCGGGGCATCACCACCTCAGTGCAAGGCACGCAGGGCAGCATCAAGCAGGTGAAAGACCTGGAGCAGGTGTCACGCCGCATTGACAAAATTGTCGGGGCCATCACCACGGTGTCGATCCAGACCAATATGCTGGCCGTCAATGGCTCGATTGAAGCGGCCCGCGCTGGCGAATTTGGCAAAGGCTTTGTGGTGGTATCGACCGATATTCGCAACCTGGCCCGTGACTCGGCCGAGAACGCTGACCGCATCAAAGACCTGGTGAAAGCGGTGCAAGACCAGATCAGCCTGGTGAGCACCGACCTGGAAGAAATCGTCAAGTCTGCCGTCAGCGAGGTTGAGCAAGCCAAAACCTCCACCACCAACCTGGACTTGATCGAAGCCGACATGATTGTGGTGAACAAGGGCACGCAAGAAATTCTGGCGGCATCGATGGAAATTGCCACCGCCATTGTGCAAGCCAAAAAGGGCATTGAGCAAATCGCGACCGCTGCGCAAGAAGCCGACAAGGCTTCCAATGAGGCGGCAGCGGCAGCGGCGCAGCAGTCCAAAGGCGCTGAAGAGCTGGCCTCGGCCATTGAAGAAATTTCCTCGCTGGCTGACGAACTGCAAAGCGCAGCCTGAGCAGACACCATCATGGCAACAGAAACACTTGAACAGCGGGTGGCTGAGTCGCCACCGCAAGACGACGGTCTGGACAACAGCATCTCTCAAACGCGCCAATTTGTGACCTTTATCTCAGGTGGCGAAGTCTTTGCGGTTGACATGGCCCCGGTGCAGGAAATCATCCGCATGCCCGACGTGGTGCGGGTGCCCATGGCCCCCGCCACGCTCAATGGGCTGGCGAATTTGCGCGGCAAGGTGCTGCCCATCATCTCGTTGCGGCGCCTGTTTGGCTTTGCCGAGCAAGCGCCTGACGATGCCACCCGTGCGGTGATCATCGATGTCGGGCAACCGCTGGGCTTTGTGGTGGACCGGGTGGCCAGCGTGGTGGGCGTGGAGCCACACCAGATTGAGGGCGTGGGTGCCATTCGCAGCGCGGTCGATACCGACTTGCTGTCGGGTCTGATCAAAGGCGTGGGGGGCCACGAAATGATCATGGTGCTTGACTTTGCCAAGCTGATTGGGCGCGAGTTTGCCCAAATGGCGAGCCAACAGCAAAACCTGGGGGTCGGCAGCGCCGCAACGGCCGATCTTGACCATGTGGAAGACGACGCGCTCAGCGACGAGCTGCAACTGGTCAGCTTCAACGTGGCCGAGCAGGAGTACGCGATTGCCATTGAAGACGTGCAGGAAATCGTGCAGGTGCCCGAGACCATCATCCATGTGCCGCACGCTGCGTCGCATGTGCTGGGGGTGATGACGCTGAGAAACCGCCTGCTGCCGCTGGTATGCCTGCGCCGCATGTTTGGCCTGGCTGAACAAGCGCTGGACGAAAAAAGCCGCATTGTGGTGCTGTCTTTGGGCAGTGCATCGGTGGGCGTGGCGGTTGACGGTGTCAGTGAAGTGCTGCGGGTGGCCAAGAGCTGTGTCGATGCGATGCCAGCCTTGTTGGCCAAAGACGGTGATCTGACCGATATTTCCGAGATTTGCCGGCTCGACAACGGCAAGCGCCTGGTGTCAATCATTACCGTAGGCAACCTGTTTGACCATTCCGCCATCAAGGAGGCATTGACAACCATGAGCGAAGCCAAAACAGAGATGGGTCAGGAAGCGGTTGACGCAGACGACGACCAGGACGACGACGAGCAGGTGGTGGTGTTCCATCTCGACAAAGAAGAGTTTGGCGTGCCGATTCACAGTGTGCAGGAAATTGTGCGCGTGCCGGAGCAACTCATCCATGTGCCCAAAGCCCCGGCGTTTGTTGAAGGTGTGATCAACCTGCGCGGCAGCGTGCTGCCGGTGATTGACCTGCGCATGCGTTTGGGGCTACCCCGGCTGGAGCGCTCTGACCGCCAGCGCATCATGGTGTTTTTGATTGCCGAGGTGCGTACCGGCTTCATTGTTGACCAGGTCACCGAGGTGCTGAAGATTCCCCATGCAGCGATTGAGCCGTCGCCCCGCCTGTCCAACAGCCAGGGAAAAATCCTGGCCCGCATGGCCAATATGGAAAAGCAAAAGCGCATGGTGCAGTTGCTCGAACCCGCTTACCTGATTGAAGGTGATGAGTTGGAGTCGCTCTCGGGTGTGACCGCTTGAAGGGCTTAAGTGCATGATCAAGCTGTTGATCGTTGACGACTCGGCGTTGATGCGCCGCCAGTTGACGCAAATTTTTGCAGATGCTGGCGACTTTGAGATCAGCCAGGCGCGCAATGGCCTGGACGCGGTGGAGCAAAACCGCACTTTTCAGCCCGATGTGGTCACGCTGGACATCAACATGCCTGAGATGGACGGCATTACCGCCCTGTCGCTGATGATGGCCGAGCGACCGGTACCGGTGGTGATGGTGTCATCGCTCACCGAACAGGGTGCATTGGCCACTTTTGAAGCGCTCAACCTGGGGGCGGTGGACTACATTGCCAAACCGGGGGGCACCATATCGCTCTCAATTGGCGACATCACCGATGAGCTGATTGCCAAAGTGCGTGCCGCCGCCCGCGCCCGCATCAAAGGCAAAAGACCAGGCTCCGCCGGTGGGCTGGTGCAGCGCCTGCGTGACGACAAACAAAAGGTCATTGGCCGCCCGTTGGCGCTGCGCCAGGGCGTGGGCAGCGCAGGCCTGGTGATCATTGGCGTGTCCACCGGTGGGCCACGCACACTGGAAGACATCTTGCCCCTGTTAGCGGCCAATTTTCCGTGGCCGATATTGGTGGCGCAACACATGCCGGGGGCCTTTACCAAGTCGTTTGCCGAGCGACTCAACAAGGTGTGCGCGCTGGAGGTGGTCGAGGCCGCCTCGCCCCTGCCGGTGCTGCCTGGCACCATCTACATTGCCAAAGGCGGGGCCGACATGGTGGTGGCGATGCGCGCTGGCCGCCTCACCGTATTGCCCAAGCCAGAGAACTCGCAGTACCTGTGGCACCCCTCGGTGGAGTTGTTGGGCCGCTCAGTACTAGAGCATTGCGACCCGGCGCGCGTCACCGCCGTGATGCTGACCGGCATGGGCAACGACGGCTCGGATGCCTTCACCGATATCAAAAAACTGGGTGGCCAAACCATTGCCGAATCTGAAGCGACGGCGGTGGTGTTTGGCATGCCGCACGAGTTGATTGAAAAACGCGGTGCCAGTGTGGTGCTGGGCGCCGACAAAATTGCCGACCAACTCACCCTCTGGGCCGCACGCTGAAGGAGAAACCCATGGCATTTGTCAAGCACAAAGACACCGAGATGGTGGAACAGGAAGACCGAAAGCTGGCCAGGCAATGCCCTGACCTGCTGCTGAGTCTGGCGGACCCCAACGCCACCACCCGGCGCTGGGCGGCACGGGATTTGGTCAACTGCCCCGGTGCGGCCGCAGCGCTGGTGGCGCAACTCAAACTTGAACCGGAGCTGTCGGTGCGCGAGGTGATTCTGACCACCTTGACCCGCCTGGGTGATGCCACGGCGGTGGCCGGTCTGGTGGATTGTTTGCGCAGTGAAGATGCCGCGCTGCGCAACGAAGCCATTGAGGCCATGAAACAGCTCCCCGACGAAGTGGCCCCCATCATGCACGGACTGCTCACTGACGCAGACCCCGATGTGCGCATTTTTTCTGTCAACGTGCTGGAGTCGCTGCGTCATCCGGATGTCGAGCTGTGGCTGATTGAGGTGATTACGCAAGATGCCCACGTCAACGTCTGCGCCACAGCAGTGGACTTGCTCAGTGAAGTCGGTAGCGCTGCCGCACTGGCCCCGCTACAGCAACTCAAAGCGCACTTTGAAGACGAGCCCTACATGCAGTTTGCCGCCAATCTGGCGCTGCGGCGCATCAACGAGAACTGAGCCGAACATGGCCGCCATCACCATCACCGAAGACGAATTTCAAAAGTTTCGGGAGTATTTTTACCGCAAAACCGGCATCAACTTTGAGTCCACCAAGCGCTATTTTGTTGACAAACGGCTGGTGGAGCGCATTGAGGCCACCGGCAACCCTGACTTTCGCAGCTACTTTGTCATGCTGCGTTTTCAGGTATCAGGTGACGAGGTGCAGCAACTCACCAACCTGATGACGGTCAACGAGACTTATTTTTTGCGTGAGGAATACCAGTTTCAGTGCCTGGTGAACTCGATCCTGCCCGAGCTGGTCAAAAACAAGACCGGCAACAGCCCGATCCGGATCTGGTGCATTCCATCGTCCTCGGGCGAAGAGCCTTACACCATCGCGCTGTACCTGATGGAGCGCTGGGCCGGTATTGCCAAGTGGGATGTTGAAATCATCTCGTCTGACATTGACACCAGCATCCTGCACAAGGCCCGCGTCGGGCGGTTTTCAACACGCTCGGTGCAGCATGTGCCCACGCCCTGGCTGACCAAGTATTTCACCCGCCATGGTGATGAATACCAGATTGGTGATGACATTCGCCAGGCAGTTGAATTCACCCGCGTCAACCTGGCCGAGCCGTCCGACACCCGGCCGTACCGCAATTTTGATGTGATCTTTTGCCGCAATTTGCTGATTTACTTTGACGACGTGTCGCGCAAGTCAGCGGCCGAGACTTTTTACGATGCGCTCAAACCCGGGGGCTTCATTTGCCTGGGCCACTCGGAGTCGATGAGCCGTATTTCATCGCTCTACAAAGTGCGCAAATTTCCTGAAGCCATTGTTTACCAAAAATCCCCGGAGGCTCGATGAAACGCATCCTGATTGTGGATGATGCTGCCACGGTACGCATGTACCACCGCAACATCCTGGAAGAGGCTGGCTACCGCGTGTCCGAGGCCATCAATGGTGTTGAGGCCCTGGAAAAAGCCCTGCAAGACCACTTTGACCTCTACATTGTGGACATCAACATGCCCAAGCTCGACGGCTTTGGCCTGTTGCGCCAACTGCGCAGTGAAGACATTGCGCACGCGCCAGCCATCATGGTGTCCACCGAATCCAGCACCGACGACCAGGCGGCCGCCTTGCGCGCCGGGGCCAATTGCTACCTGACCAAGCCGGTCAAACCCGAGCAACTGTTAACCCATGTGCGTGTGCTGCTGGGAGAGCTTGGCTCATGAACCCCTTACTGGCGCAATTTTTGTCCGAAGCGCGCGACTTTTTGCAAGGCATTGGCGAAAAGCTGATGCAGCTCGAACAAGCCCCCGACGATGCCGAGCTGATGGTGGTGCTGTTCAGGTTGGTGCACACCTTGAAGGGCAACAGTGGGCTGTTTGAGTTTCCGGAAATGACGCGGGTGTTGCATGCCGGCGAAGACCTGATGGATGGGGTGCGCCAGGGCCGGGTGACCTATTCACAGCCGCTGGCGGACCAACTGCTCGATGCGATGGACTTTGTCGGCCTGCTGTGCGATGAGATTGAAGCCAACGGCTGCATGGATGCCAGCCGCGCCACCGATGCCGCGCAACTGGCCCAAGCGCTGCGCGCGCTGATCGTGACCCAGGCGGTGGCGCAAGCAGACCAGCCCGAAGGCCTTGACCCACTGCCACCAGGCAGTGTGCCCTTGCTTGCAGCGGCGCCCACGCCTGCCCAACTGCCGTTGGCCGACATGCCTGAGGCGGTGCGACTTGGCCGCTTTCAAGCATGCGCAAGCCGGTGACACCCTGCATTGGCTGGCCTACACGCCGATCGAAGAATGTTTTTTTCAAGGCGACGATCCGTTTTTTAACGCGCGCCAAACCCCGGATATGTTGTGGTGTCGCATTGTGGCCAATGCGCCCTGGCCGGTGCTGGCCGAGCTGGATGCTTACCGCTGCGTGATCGAATTTCAATTGCTCACCACAGCGCCGCGCGCCGAGCTGCTGGAGCAATACCGCTATGTGCCAGACCAGGTTGCCATCGTCGAGGTAGCGCCCTTGTTTTTTGTCATTCCGCAGGGCGACCCCAATGGGGGCCCGGTGTACGAAGATTTTGTGGCTGATGCGCTGCAGCATCTGGCCGCCAACCATCTGCCGGCTCTCAAGCAGGCGGCCTTGACCATGCTGCACCTGAGCAACCCCGAGCTGTGGTTGTCGTCCGCCCTGCGCTGGTTGCTGGTGCTGCTGGAACACCAGCCGCAAGACAGGCAAGCTTTGCGCACCCTGATTGAGTCACTGCGCAGCCTGCGCCCGCCAGACTGGACCGCCCAGACCTTGGCCGTGACATTGGAGCCACCAGCGGAGCCGGCCATAACACCGGCACCAACGCCAGCGCCACGCGGAGCCAGTGTCAGAGCCTGTTGCTTGGTGCAACACGCTGACCGCCATGGAGCGCGCTGCCATTCAATCAATCTATTGCTACAGCATATATAGCTGGTAGCGCTTTATTGACGGGGGCTAAGGCCGTTTTAGCCATTGAAAAAGAAGCTGCTGACGAAGGCCCCAAATTTGGCCGCCGCGCCGATGATGCGAGTGCCGCTGCGGCGGGCCCGAAGAGCCTGAAGGTGGATCAAAGCAAAATTGACCGCCTGATGAACCTGATTGGCGAAATGGTGGTGTCCAAAAACGCCTTGCCGTATCTGGCGCAGCGCGCCGAAGAACAGTACGGCGTGCGCGAACTCAGCCGCGAGATCAAATCGCAATACGCGGTGATCAACCGCATTGCCGAAGAAATGCAGGATGCCATCATGCAGGTGCGCATGATGCCGGTGTCGTTTGTGTTTCAGCGTTTTCCACGGCTGGTGCGCGACATCTCGCGCAAGCTGGGCAAAGACGTGCAACTGGTGCTGGAAGGCGAAGACACCGAGGCCGACAAAAACATCATCGAATCGCTGGCTGACCCGCTGATTCACATCGTGCGCAACAGCCTTGACCACGGGCTTGAAGCCCCCGAGGTGCGCAAGGCCGCAGGCAAAGCGGTCACCGGCACGCTGACCATCCGGGCGGTGCAGGAAGGCGACCGGGTGCTGATTGACATCATTGACGACGGCCGCGGCATTGACCCGCTGGTGATCAAACGCAAAGCCTACGAAAAGGGCCTCATCGACGAGGCCATGCTGGAGCGCATCAGCGATCGCGAAGCCGTCAACCTGGTGTTTGCGGCGGGCTTTTCAACCATGGACGTGGTGTCTGACCTGTCGGGCCGCGGTGTCGGCATGGACGTGGTGCGCACAGCGGTCGAAAAGGTCAACGGCACGCTGTTGCTTGACAGCGAGGTCGGCAAAGGCACCCGCCTGCGCATCACGCTGCCGCTGTCGATGGCGGTGACCAAGGTCATGATTGTGGCGGCCGACCAGCAACTATTTGGTGTGCCGATGGACCATGTGGTGGAAACCGTGCGCATTCCGCACCGCGACATTCGCACCATCAAGCGCAGCAAAACCGTTGTGCTGCGCGGCAGCATTGTGCCGCTCAAAGCCCTCAACACGCTGCTGGGTCTGAGCGCGCAGCCACGCGCCAATGCCGACGACGAAATGGCCGTGTTGGTGGCCCGCGTGGGCGGGGCGGCGGTGGGTTTGATGGTGGATGACTTCCGCGAAACCGCCGAGATCATTCAAAAACCACTGGGTGGCGTATTGGCCGGGTTGAGTGCCTATTCCGGCTCAGCCCTGATGGGTGATGGTTCGGTGCTGATGGTGCTCAATGTCAAGGAGATTGTCTGATGCCCATTGACTACAAGAAAAACCAGGCGCGGCTGCGCGACATCGTCAGCGTGGAAGATGCCGAAGGCCTGCTCGACTGGCTGCAAAACAAGCCCTCGGCCAAGATTGACCTGACCGACTGCAGCCACCTGCACCCGGCCAACCTGCAAGTGCTGATGGCCGGGCACTGCCGCATTGCCAGCTGGCCCACAGACCCTGGCCTGCGCGGCTGGCTGGAGTCTGCCTTGCACAACAAATAACGGGAAATAACCATGGCCAAAACCATCATGATCGTTGACGACTCCAGCACCATGCTGATGAGTTTGAGAAATAGCCTGGAAATTGCCGGCTTCAAGGTGCTGGCTGCCAGCGACGGACAGTTGGCGCTGAACCAGCTCAAAGCCGGTGGCAAGCCCGACCTGATCATCACCGACATCAACATGCCCAACATGGGCGGCATTGAGTTCATTGGCAAGGCACGGGCGGTCAGCGGTTTTCGCTTTACCCCAATTTTGGTGCTCACCACCGAAAGCCAGCAGGCCAAGCGCGACGATGCGAAAAAGTTGGGTGCCACCGGCTGGCTGGTCAAGCCCGTCAGTGGTACTGACTTGACGCGCATCATCAAGCAGGTATTGCCCGGGGCATGAAGATGGCGTTCTCGGTCGCATCAGGGCTGAAAGCCGGGCGTTTGATGCTGGGCCGGCTGTTTTTGGGTCGAGGCAAGGCCAGCGCCAGTGACGTGGCTTCGACAAGTGCGGGGCAGGGTCTGGCTTCTGAACCCGCCATCGCCCTGCTGGAGGCCCACTTGCAGCTGGACCATGAAATCGACAAAAAACTTCAAGAAGTCATTGTTGACACCGAAAACTCGGCGCTGAACATCATCGGGCAAGTCCGCTCCCTTTACGACACAGCCGACACGCTGGTGCAGTACCTGAACAGCTCCAGCCCGCAAGCCAACAACCTGGGCAAGGACATCGTTGAAAGCGTGGCTTACCTGGTGGAAATTGGGTCCTTCATTGAGGAACTGCCCACCAAGATGAAGCGCGACCTCAACAGCGTGCAAAGTGTGGTCAAAGAGATCAAGGAACTCAGCGGCCTGGTTGGGTCGGTGCAGGCCATCAGCATGCAGTCGCACCTGCTGGCCATCAACGCTGCCATTGAGGGCAGCCGTGCCGGGCCAGCCGGTGCGGCGTTTCGCGTGGTGGCCGACGAGATGCGCCTGCTGGCCGCCAACTCCAACCAGGTAGCGGTGCAGATCAACGCCGGGCTGATGCGGGCACTGCACGTGGTGGAGGCAGGCATGTCCACCAGCATTGCCGAGTCAACCCAAGGGCTTGAGGATGTGTCGCACGCGGTGGTTTCGATCCAGAAGTTGGAGGACAACTTCGAGGACATGAGCCAGTACTTCAAGACCCGTTTTGCCGTGGTGACCAAACACAACGAAGACCTGGTCAAAGACATTGCCGAGGTGCTGGGCCACATTCAGTACCAGGATGTGGTGAGCCAATGTGTTGAGCGCATGCGTTTGGCCATTGGTCAGCGCAATGCCTTCTTGCAAACGGTGGTGAGGCAGCAGAACCTGACACCGGAAGACATGGCACAACTGCCCGAACTGCTGACGCAGATCCTGGATGCTTACCTGAGCGAAGAAGAGAAACACAAACATTCGGCACGCCACGAGGAAGGCACCAGCAATGAACTCAAGTTCGAGCTGTTCTGACCTGGCCGCTGCAGACCAACGCAATTTCGCCCGCAACTCAAGGAGAGACAAAGATCATGGCCAATATTTTACTGATTGATGATGATGACTTTTTCAGGGATGTTTTGTTGCACATGCTGCAAAAAGACGGACACAAAGTCACTGAGGCGCATGACGGGGTCAAGGCCTTGGCCCTGCTGGAGCGGATGCGCCCGGACGTGATCATCACCGACATACTGATGCCCCACATGGATGGTGTTGAGTTGATCACCGAGCTATCTCGGCAATGCAACGAGACACCAGTGATCGCCATGTCTGGCGGGCGGCGCTCCATCACGGCGGCCTTCAACCTGGAATCCGCCAAGCTGATGGGTGTCAAAATCACGCTGACCAAACCGATTGCCCACAGCGCCCTGAGCGCCGCGCTGCGCGAGGTTTTGGGGTGACTATTCTGGCATCCGCCCCGATGCGCGTGATCGCCGTGTGCAACCGCAAGGGCGGTGCCGGCAAGACCACCACGTCCGTCAATGTGGCCGCAGAACTGGCGGCGCTGGGTTGGCGGGTGCTGCTGCTGGATCTGGATTCGCAAGGTCACTGCGCGGTGGGTCTGGGCGTGAAAGCCCAAGCTGGCGCTGCCTGTCTTCACAGCCTGTTCACCAACCCGCAGGCGCGTTTGCTCGATACCGTGCGCGACACAGGCCTTGAAAACCTCTGGCTGGCACCGGCGGACCAGTTGTTTGAGCACGGCACCGGCGTGCGTGACGAGTTGCTGTTGGCGCGTGCCCTGGCTGACCCGGCGGTGGCTGCCCGCTTTGATCTGGTGCTTGTTGACACGCCACCCTCGCTGGATTTGTTGTTGCTCAATGCGCTCTCAGCAGCGCATTGGGTGCTGGTGCCCTTTGTGCCGCACCCGCTGTCGTTTGAGGGGGTACGGCAATTGATGCGGGTGCTGTTCAAGGTCATGTCCAATCAAAACCCGGGGCTCAAGCTGCTGGGTTTTTTGCCCACCATGGCGGCAGAAAACATCCGTCAGCACCGGGCCACCACCGGCGATGTGGGCCGCCAGTATGGCGCGCCCAGAGTGTTGCCTGGCATTCGCAACGACATCAAGCTGGCCGAAGCCTTTGCTGTCGGCCAACCGGTGCGCGCCTATGCACCCAGCAGCCGTGGCGCGCAGGACTTCTCAGCGCTGGCTTCCTGCTTGACACAGTTGCTGGCCTGAAAAAGCGGCTTCGGTCCATGGCAAAGATAGTGGCGCTGCCTGATCTGCAAACTCTGCGCCCGTTGCTGGGGGTTGCCACGGTTTACGCACTGCTGAACTTTGTGCTGCAGAGGTATCTGGCACCCACAGGGGAAGCCAACATCTTTTTTCTTGCCAGTGGCCTGGCCCTGGCTGCTGTGTTGCTGGGTGGGCACCGCTATGGCTGGGCTATTTTTCTAGGTGCCTTCCTGGCCAACGGGCTGTCGGGGCACGGGCTGCTGAGCAGTTTGCTGATCGCCACTGGCATCGCATTGGCCGCCTGGATTGGGGCCTGGGTGATCCAGCGCAACGCTGATTTTGATACCAACCTGGCGCAACTGCGCGACTTGCTGCTGCTGGGCCTGGGCGGCGCGGTGGGCGCGCTGCTGAGCGCCTTGGTGGGTGCCGCCACGCTGTGGGGCAGGGGCATCATCAGTGCTGAACAATTTTTGGAAAACGTGATTGTTTGGTGGATGGGTGATGCGCTTGGTGTGGCGCTGATGACACCGGTGATCCTGGTCTGGTGGCCCAAGACAGGACAAGCTTATGACAAACCTTCAGCACGCTGGATTGCAGAAGCCTGCCTCATTCTGGGGATCACCAGCTTTGTCGCCGGGCTAACATTTTTCGACTGGTGGCATAGCCTGGCACCTGAAGCACTCCATGCCTGGTTAGATGCGGTGTCGCAGAGCTACTGGTTGTTTCTGTTCGTTACCTGGTCGGCGGTGCGCTTGGGTTCGCGCGGCACCAGCCTGGCACTGTTGCTGGTGGCTGGATTGGGCATCATCGGGGTTTACCAGGGCCAGGGCTTTTATTGGGTCAATGGTCATGGCAACTTCAACTTGTCTGACTATTGGTTTTTTACCGCCATCCTGACTTTTGTCGGCATGGCATTGGCCGTGTTTATGGATGCCAGCAAAAGAACCACCAGCGTGTTGCGCAAGAACGAAGCACTGGTCAACCAGGAACTTGACAACCTTGTTGACGCACTGAACAACCATGCCATCGTGGCGAGTACCGATGTGTCAGGAAAAATCACCTTTGTGAACGACAAGCTGTGTGACATCACCGGCTATACGCGTGATGAATTACTCGGGCAAGACCACCGTCTGCTCAATTCCGGGTATCACCCCAAGGCGTTTTTTACTGCGCTTTACCAGACCATTCACGCAGGAAAGGTTTGGCATGGTGAGTTGCGCAACCGGGCCAGGGATGGGAGCCTGTATTGGCTGCAGACCACCATTACCCCCTTTTTGGGTGACGACGGCAAGCCGATCAAGTTCGTGGTGATCCGCACCGACGTCACACGGCGCAAAAACTTCGAAGCTGAGCTGCAGCTACACCGCGATCATTTGGCGCAGCTCGTGCAACAGAAAACGCTGGACCTGCAGCAAAGTATGGAACTTGCCCGGCGCACACTGGCCGACCTGGAACAACAAAAATTTGTGCTGGATCAGCATGCCGCCGTGACGCGCGCCGACTTGCTTGGGCGTGTAACCTACTGCAACGACAAGTTCCTCCAAATGAGCGGCTTTTCACGCGAAGAGTTTATCGGGCAGGACCACGCCCTGTTGAATTCCGGCCAACACCCCAAAGGCTTCTTTGCTGACATGCATGCCGTCATCGCGGGCGGTGGCACCTGGCGGCACGAGGTATGCAACCGGGCCAAAGACGGGCACCTGTATTGGGTCGATATGACGATCGCTGCCCTGGCTGGTGCGGATGGCCAGTTGTCTGAATATATTGCTTTGCATACCGACATCACCGAGCGCAAAAATGGCGAGGCGGCAGCCCTGCAGGCCAGTCAGGCCAAGTCTGAGTTTTTGGCCAACATGAGCCATGAAATTCGCACACCGATGAATGGTGTGATTGGCATGGTCGATATTTTGCAGGAGAGCCAGCTCTTGCCCGAGCAGCGCCGCATGTTGAACACCATTCACAAGTCTGCCCAGGCGCTGCTGGTTATTTTGAACGACATCCTTGATTTCTCGAAAATTGAGGCTCGCATGCTGCGCATGGAGGTCTTACCCACGTCCTTGCGCGGTGTGGCCGAGGACGCAGTACAACTGATGGCCGTGGGTGCCCAAGGCAAGGGTGTGGAACTGGTGGTATCGGTTGCGCCCGAGTTGCCGCAATGGATGCTGTGCGACCCTAACCGGCTGCGGCAGGTACTGATCAACTTGCTGGGCAATGCAGTCAAGTTCAGCGAGCCTACAAAAAGCGTCACGAACCAGGTGGTGTTGTCGGTCACGGCCTGCACCTTGGCGCAAGCGACTGTGGGTGTGCGTTTTTGCGTCAGTGACAAGGGCATTGGCATGAGCCCCAAAGTGCTGGCGCAGTTGTTTCAGCCCTTTACCCAGGCGGACCAAAGCACGGCGCGCCGTTTTGGCGGGACTGGCCTGGGGCTGTCCATCACACAGCGGCTGGTTGACATGATGGACGGGCAGATCAGCGTGCGCAGCACCTTGGGTGAGGGCTCTGAGTTCACGGTGGATTTGCCGCTTGAAGTGCCGCCTGACATGGTACCGGTGGGGCGGACCTGACATGCGCAGGCTGGCTGAAGACCGCCGGCCACAAGCCAACAGCCGGCTGACCCAGTGGCGGCACCCAGCGTGGAAGATGCCTACCGCGCCGGGCAATTGATCCTGGTTGCCGAAGACAACGAAACCAACTGCGATGTGTTGCAGGCGCAATTGGCGTTGTTGGGTTATGCGGCAGACGTGGCGCACGATGGCGTGCAGGCGCTGGCGATGTGGCGTACCGGCCGCTACGCACTGCTGCTGACCGACTGGCACATGCCCCACATGGACGGCTTGCAGCTCACCGCAGCGATTCGGCAGGCCGAAGGCCCGGGTGCCTACCTGCCCATCATTGCCATTTCTGCCAATGTGTTGCAAGAGCATGTGAAGCGCTGCCTTGCCAGCGGTATTGACGACCACCTTGCCAAGCCTTTGCGCCTGAGCGAACTCAGAGCTTTGTTAAAGAAGTTGCCGCGTGCCACCGATGAACCCCTGGACGGCACGCCAAGCCTGGCACAACCTGACGCGCAAAACGCGCTGCCGGTTTGGGATGCCTTGGCGTTCAGAGAAATACTTGGCGACGACACCGACCTGCAGCGCCACATCATGACCAAGTTTCTGGCCAGCTCGCCAAAACAACTCTCAGCCATGGCCGCAGCCCATTTCAGCGGCGATTTGGCCTTGCTGGCAGACCTGTCGCATAGCCTTAAATCAGGTGCGCGCGCCGTGGGTGCCATGCAATTTGGTGACCTTTGTGAGCAACTCGACAACGCCGGCAGTGGCGGCGATGCGCTGCACTGCGCCGGGCTGGCAGCGCAATTGCCGCAAGCCTGGGTGGCTGCAGAACAAGCCATAAAAAGCCATTTGGCAATATAAACAGGGTTCCCCATGTCTACTAGCGATGCGTTGCACCCTCGTACAACATTGGCTGCGTCAACGTTAACCGCGTCAACGGTCATGCTGCCGCTACAGCAGCAGTTGCATCAGCTGCAACAAGAAGTGGAGCCGCAAAGCCAAGAACTGGTCCGGGGTCAAACTGAACGTGAAACACAACGTAAACACAGCGAAGACGAGTTGCGCATCGCCACCGCCGTCTTTGAATCACAAAACACTGCAGTGGTAACCGACCCCAATGGCATGATTTTGCGTGTAAATACGGCCTTTACCCGGCTGACCGGTTACAGCGCCCACGAAGTAGTTGAGCAAGCCATTGCCTTGCTGAAATCCAACCGCCATGACAGTTTTTTTTCAAGCGATGCGGAGTCGTTGCGAACGTAGCAGGTTTGGCAGGGCGAAATCTGGAACAAGCGTAAAAGTGGCGAGGGCGGGGTGGTGTCACAGCTTATTGCCGCAATTTGCGCGCCGGAGCTTGGCACCACCCACTAGATGGGCCATTTTTCTGACATCAGCATGGACAAAGGAGCCGAGGCACTGATACACCGCCTAGCCGTGAAGCACCAAATTCGCCCGCAAACCGGGCCAAGATGCGCGGGTTTGGGCCTTTTCAAACCAGCCTTGAGCTGCTTCATTATTGAGAGCTGGCAGCCCATATATGATAAGGGCTAAAGCACTAAAATGCTCTCAACATTGCCATCCAAATGCGACGCGCCGACCGCCTGTTTCAAATTGTGCAGCTCATTCGCGGGCGGCGCTTGAGCACAGCCGCCTATCTGGCCCAACGCCTGGAAGTGTCCGAGCGCACGGTGTACCGCGACATTGCCGACTTGCAGCGTCAGGGTGTGCCGCTTGAGGGTGAGGCAGGTGTGGGCTACCGGCTCGGCCAGGGGTTTGATTTGCCGCCGCTGATGTTTTCTGAAGATGAGGCGCGGGCGCTGGTGGCCTCTGTGCGCATGGCACAGGTGTGGCAAGACCCGGTGCTGGCGCAGGCCTCTTTGGTGGCCTTGGGCAAAATACTCTCGGTGTTACCTGCCACCGCACGCGCTGCCGCCCAAAGCATGGCGATTTATGCGCCACCCAGCGGACTGGAGCCCTCCGTGCAAGCCACGCTGCTAACCCTGCGCGAAGCAGCACAAGAGCACCGCAAGATTCAAATGACGTATCGCGATGCCAGCGAGCAGATGACGCAACGCACAGTGCGCCCGCTGGGCTGCTTTTACTGGGGCAAGGTCTGGACGCTGGCGGCCTGGTGCGAAAGTCGCAACGGATTTCGCAGCTTTCGGCTGGACCGCATGCTGCAGGTGCAGCGCCTTGACGACAAAACCGGACAGTTCAAGGACGAGCCTGGAAAGACGTTGGCCGCCTATTTGCGTGCTGCGGTGCCGGCAGAGGCCAGAAATCAGCTGGACGGTTAGCAGCCGGGATCTGCCATCGCGACCAGATGGCATTGAAGGGACAGCTTCTTGCGCGTTTCACATCAATACGATGTGTTTGACGGGGCATGTCAAACTGCAAAAGCGACACAAAGCGGTTTGGGCCGCCTCCTTTCCAGGGATATTTCCGACATGGAAAATATTTTGTCGGGAAATCAACAAAGCCCGAAATCAATCTGAAAAATTTCAGTAACCCATTGATTTAAAAAGAAATAAGTATGCGCTTGGGCTCACTTGAGTGCTCCACTTTGGCATGGCACGGAAGCTGCAATTAGTGTGGTGCGGGACACAAGTCCGGCCGACGTGACCCTAAACCAAGAAGACCCACAGGCACGAAAGCTGACACAAGTCGCGGCGACGCAAGCTTGTTTCTTAACCTCTCTACTTATATTGGAGTACTGACATGGCAAAACTTCGGCAAATCGCCTTTTATGGCAAAGGTGGCATCGGCAAATCGACCACCTCGCAAAACACCCTGGCAGCCTTGTCTGACCTAGGCCAAAAAATCCTGATTGTTGGCTGCGACCCCAAAGCCGACTCTACCCGCCTGATCCTGCACGCCAAGGCTCAGGACACGATTTTGTCGCTGGCGGCCGAAGCCGGCTCGGTAGAGGACCTGGAACTTGAAGACGTGATGAAGATTGGTTACAAGGGTATCCGCTGCGTTGAATCCGGCGGCCCGGAGCCAGGCGTTGGCTGCGCTGGTCGCGGTGTCATCACTTCGATCAACTTTCTGGAAGAAAACGGTGCATACGACAACATGGACTATGTGTCGTACGACGTGCTTGGTGACGTGGTGTGCGGCGGTTTTGCCATGCCCATCCGCGAAAACAAGGCGCAAGAAATCTACATCGTCATGTCTGGCGAAATGATGGCCATGTATGCGGCCAATAACATTTCCAAGGGTGTCCTGAAATATGCCAACTCGGGTGGTGTGCGGCTTGGCGGGCTGGTCTGCAATGAGCGTCAGACCGACAAAGAGCTAGAACTGGCCGACGCGCTGGCCGGCATGTTGGGTACCAAGCTGATTCACTTTGTGCCGCGCGACAACATCGTGCAACACGCTGAACTGCGCCGCATGACGGTGATCGAGTACGCCCCTGACTCCAAGCAAGCCGCTGAATACCGCGCGCTGGCCAGCAAGATTCACGACAACGTCGGCAACGGCACCATTCCGACCCCCATCACCATGGACCAGCTAGAAGACATGCTGATGGAGTTCGGCATCATGGACACCATTGACGAAACGATTGTCGGCAAGAAAGCCGACGAGTTGATCGCCGCTTAAAAGGCAGTCTGCCCGGCCTGATTTGACTGCAAGCCAGTCGGGCCAGGGCCAACTGACAGATCACCCCCCTTACTTAAACCGGAGTTCCCCCATGACTGCCACCGTTGAAGAGCGCAAGGCCACCAACAAGGCCCTGATTGATGAAGTGCTGAAAGCCTATCCTGAAAAGATGGCCAAACGGCGCGCCAAACACCTGGGCTCGTTTGAGAGCGGCAAGCCCGACTGTGGTGTCAAATCCAATATCAAGTCATTGCCCGGCGTAATGACAATTCGCGGCTGCGCCTACGCCGGCTCCAAAGGCGTGGTGTGGGGGCCGATCAAGGACATGGTCCACATCAGCCACGGCCCGGTGGGGTGCGGCCAGTATTCTTGGGCCAACCGGCGCAACTATTACATTGGCACGACCGGCATCGACAGCTTCGTGACAATGCAGTTCACCTCGGATTTTCAGGAAAAAGACATTGTTTTTGGCGGCGACAAGAAGCTCGACAAGATCATTGACGAAATTCAGGAACTGTTCCCGCTGAACAAGGGTATTTCGATTCAGTCCGAGTGTCCGATTGGCCTGATTGGCGATGACATCGAAGCGGTATCGAAAAAGAAAAGCAAGCAATACGCGGGCAAAACCATCGTGCCGGTGCGCTGCGAGGGTTTTCGGGGTGTCAGCCAGTCGCTTGGCCACCATCTGGCCAACGATGCGATTCGCGACTGGGTATTTGACAAGACCGACCCCAGCAAACATGCCGAATTTGTTTCGACCCCCTACGACGTGGCCATCATTGGTGACTACAACATTGGCGGCGATGCCTGGTCGAGCCGCATCTTGCTTGAAGAAATGGGCTTGCGGGTGATTTCGCAATGGTCGGGCGACGGCACCATCGCCGAGATTGAAAACACGCCCAAGGCCAAGCTCAATGTGCTGCACTGCTACCGCTCGATGAACTACATCAGCCGCCACATGGAAGAGAAATACGGCACCCCCTGGGTCGAGTACAACTTCTTTGGCCCAACCAAGATCGAGGCCAGCCTGCGCGAAATCGCCAGCCATTTTGACGATGCCATCAAGGCCAAGACCGAGGAGGTGATTGCCAAATACAAGCCGCTGATGCAGGCGGTGATTGACAAGTACAAGCCGCGCCTGCAAGGCAAAACCGTCATGCTGTATGTCGGTGGCCTGCGGCCGCGCCATGTGATTGGCGCCTATGAAGATTTGGGCATGGTGGTGGTCGGCACCGGTTATGAATTTGGCCACAACGACGACTACCAGCGCACCACCCACTACATCAAGGATGCAACGCTGATCTATGACGACGTGACCGGCTACGAGTTCGAACACTTTGTCGATAAGGTCAAGCCGGATCTGGTGGGTTCAGGCATCAAGGAAAAGTATGTGTTCCAGAAGATGGGCGTGCCATTTCGCCAGATGCACAGTTGGGACTATTCCGGCCCGTACCACGGCTATGACGGCTTTGCCATCTTTGCGCGTGACATGGACATGGCGATTTCCAGCCCGATCTGGGGTTTGACCAAGGCGCCCTGGAAGACTTGACCCCCCCGTTGCTTGCTCACAACGCGCCGCCGCCTCCCCCTCAAGGGGCGCACCCAGCAGCCCGGCAATGCCGACTCTGTCGGGTGTCCTGGCATAGGCACCGCGAAGCGATTTGAACGGTTTCACCTGCAACCAAATTTAAGGAGTGCACCATGCCTCAAGTAGCCGAAAAAGTCATCGATCACGAAATGCTGTTCCGTGAACCTGAATATCAGGAACTCTTCAGCAAGAAAAAAGCCTTCGAATTCAAACATGATGACGCATCGATCCAGCAGATTGTCGAATGGACCAAGACCGAAGACTACAAACAAAAGAACTTCCAGCGCGATGCGCTGACCGTCAATCCGGCCAAGGCGTGCCAGCCTCTGGGTGCGGTGTTTGCCGCCAATGGTTTTGCCAAAACGCTCAGTTTTGTTCACGGCAGCCAGGGCTGCGTGGCCTATTACCGATCGCACTTTACCCGTCATTTCAAAGAGCCCACGTCATGTGTGAGCTCGTCCATGACCGAAGATGCTGCGGTGTTTGGTGGCCTGAACAACATGGTTGATGGTTTGTCCAACGCCTACAGCCTGTACAAACCCGACATGATTGCGGTGTCCACCACCTGCATGGCTGAAGTGATTGGCGACGATATTGATGCTTTCATCAAGACCGCCAAGCAAAAAGGCAGTGTGCCGGATGACTTTGATGTGCCATTTGCGCATACCCCGGCGTTTGTCGGCAGCCACATCACGGGTTATGACAATGCCTTGCTCGGGGTGCTGCGGCACTTCTGGGACGGCAAGGCCAAGACCACCGAGCCGCTGGTGCGGGTGCCCGATGACAGCATCAACTTCATTGGCGGCTTTGACGGCTTTGTGGTCGGCAACATGCGCGAAATCCGCCGCATCTTTGAGCTGTTTGAGGTCAAGGTCAATATCATTTGTGACCCCTCAGAAAGCTGGAATACGCCCACCGACGGCGAGTTTCGCATGTATGCCGGTGGTACCACCAAAGAAGAGGTGGTAGCCGCCTTGCATGCCAAGGCGACCATCGTGTTCCAGGAATTCTGCTGCGAAAAAACCATCAAGTTCATCGCCGAGCACGGGCAGGAAGTGGTGGCGCTGAATGCCCCGATGGGCGTGACCGGCACCGACAAGTTCTTGATGGAAATCGCGCGCCTGACCGGCAAGCCGATCCCGGCGGCGCTTGAAAAAGAGCGTGGCGAACTGGTCGATGCCATGGCCGACAGCCAGGCCCACCTGCATGGCAAGCGCTTTGCCCTGTATGGTGACCCGGATCAGATGCTGGGTTATGCCGCCTTTTTGCTGGAACTCGGTGCCGAACCGACCCATGTGCTGGCGACCAATGGCGGCAAGGAGTGGGCCACCAAGGTACAGGAACTGTTTGACTCAACACCATACGGCAAAGGCTGCAAGGTGTACCCCAAGCGCGACCTGTGGCACCTGCGCTCGCTGCTGTTTACCGAACCGGTTGATTTCATGATTGGCAACACATACGGCAAGTTTTTGGAGCGCGACACCAAGACACCGCTGGTGCGCCTGGTGTTCCCGATCCATGACCGCCACCACTATCATCGTTACCCCACCTGGGGTTATGGTGGTTCGTTACGGGTGCTGGTAATGTTGCTTGACGAGTTTTTTGAAGCACTCGATGCCAACACCATGGAGATCGGAAAAACCGATTACAGCTACGACATTGTTCGCTGACACACCCGCCAGGCCGAGGCCGGCACTGACTTTCCCAGGCCTCGCCGGTGCATTTTCATCCAATTCAGAACATTCGAGGACATCATGCCCAACGTAACCTTTAGCTCACCGCAAATGAAAAAGGACTTGACGGTGTATGCCGTCGCCGGTGATACCAAAACTCTGCTCGCCGTGGCCAAGGCCAACAAGGTGCCAGTCGCTTTTGAATGCGAAAACGGCGAATGTGGTTCCTGCCAGGTCGAGGTTTCTTTGCTGTCAAATTACCGCAAGATCGGCACCGCATTGACGGAAAAAGAGAAAACCGTGCTGCGTCTGTCAGGAAAAATCACTGCCCAGCAAATCGCTGATGCAGAGACAAACGACATTCCTCCGCCGTGGCGTTTGGCCTGCCAGATGATCTTGCGCGACGAAGATGTACTCGTCAAGTTTTAGCCAGGGAGCTTAGCTAAGGGCTCACCAAGCAAAACTCATACTTATCCCTTGCCATCTTTGGGCGCATGGCGTCGTTGCAAATCGTTTGATTAAAGCAGCTAAACCGCGCGTTTAGCGCCTAGCTCTCAAATCTGACACTCAAAATGTGCAACGTATTACTTCACGAACCCTAAGATTAAAAAACGCTGCGCTGTGGCCGCTCTCGGTCGATCAGTCGCAGCGATTCGTCACCCATCATTGAGCGCCACAACGCCGAACCCGCAGCTAGGTCAATTTCAATGTGCGCCGGTACTGGCCCGATCTGGCGACCGGCATTAAACACCCAGGTGTCGCCAATGCGGTCAGCCCAGGCACCGTCGGGTTTGAACGGTGGCTCGTGCACATGGCCGGTCAGCACCATGTCGGGCTTGAACTGGTCGATCCAGCCACCAATGTCTGCATCACCATAGTGGCGCCGGCCAGTCCAGCAGGTGGGAGAACCCATGGGCGGCCAGTGATAGACCCAGACCCAGCGCGCCGGGCGGCGCAGTGCATCCGCTGCCAGTTGCGCCTGCAGGGCAGCCCGACCCGCCGGACCATCCCACCACGGGCAGATGGTGAACAGGGTGTCGCCCAACAACAGCGATTCGCCATCGGTGGGCACCCCCAGTGCACGTGCTTGACTTAACCACAAGGCCGACTGCTCTCCCATCGCATCTGGCCCGGTCAGGTCGTGGTTGCCGGAACTCACCACCACACGAGTGGCTGCCTGCAACAGCGACAAATAGCGCAAAATAACCACCGACTGCGCGTCAATCGACACCGCCGAGCTGATGTCCAGTGAATCACCTGCCAGCACCACCAGATCAAAGGTGGGCGCCACGCGCACCACCCAGTCCAGCTGGGGCAGCGTGTAGTGCAGGTCAGACACCAGAAGGATTTGCACGATGGAGAGGCTTTGGATGTTTTTGTTGTGCGATCTTAGACGCTTGCGACGAGTCTCTTGGATCGGACCAAAAATATGTTGTTGCGGGCGCGCCTGGTTGACCGGTGCCAACATTGAAATTTGAACGAGAGCTTGGCCGATGAGCTTGAATATCGTCAGTTTGAAGGATGTGCGACCAAGCCCCTGGCGCAACCTCGGCGGTGTGACGCATGAACTGGTCACCTGGCCCAAGGGGGAGCGTTGGGTGTGGCGCATGTCGGTGGCTCAGATCGACCAAAACGGGCCGTTTTCATGCTTTGTTGGCGTGCAGCGCTGGTTTGCCGTGCTGGATGGCGCTGGCGTGTGTCTGACGCTGGACCAACGCACGTACGACCTGAGACCGCACAGCGCGCCACTGTCTTTTGATGGTGGAACGCCGCTGGACTGCCGCTTGACCGATGGTCCGGCACAGGCCTTTAACCTGATGCTGCAGCGAGATCAGGCCAGCGCCCTCATGATGCGTGTGAACGGATCCCAGACCACTTGCTTGAAAACTTCAAAAATAATAGCGGTCTACGCAATAGATACGGGGGCTAACATCCAATTTGATCATGAAATACTGACGTTGCCGGCGGCCACACTGGCCTGGCGGCATGGCCCGGCCGGCACCCGGCTGCAGATCAAGTCCAAGCGGGCATTATTGATGCTGATCGAGCCTGAGACTGCGCAAGCACAGCAGCGCTGATCCAACTTACTTCTTGCCGCTGCCAGACTTGCCGCCACCGGAGGAGCCTGAGCCGGAAGACCCTTTCCCTGAAGAGCCGGACGAACCTGATGATCCTGACGATCCCGATGAGCCTGACGATCCAGATGAGCCTGACGAACCCGACGATCCAGATGAACCGGACGAACCGGACGAACCGGACGAGCCTGAGGAGCCAGACGAACCCGATGAGCCGGACGACCCAGATGAGCCTGAGGAGCCTGAGGAGCCTGAGGAGCCAGACGAACCGGACGAACCCGATGACCCAGAGCCGGAACTAGACCCGGAACTAGACCCGGAGCTACCTTTGCCAGAGTTGTCAGAAGTGCCTGATGTCTTGGACTCTGTGTTTGACGACGTTCCCGAGGTTTCAGACGTGCTCGATGACCCCGACTTTGACTCGGATCTGTCATCCGAACTGTCATCAGTCGACTTGCTTGATGAACTGCTTGTGGACTTGCCACTATCGTCCGCATCGCTGTCTGATTGGCTGTCCTTGCTGACGTCATCGGACTTTTTATCATCGCTCGCTGTTTCACTGCTTCTGTCATCACTGCTGCGGGCCACCCGGGTGCGCCCCAGGTCTGAAGGGCCTGAGCGCACCACCATCCTGTCAATGGTGACGCGCTGGTTGGCGTCTACCCGCCCACTCACCTGAACTCGCTGGTTGATGGCGACCTTGCCGCCTGGGGCTGTGCCAATTTTTGCCTCTGGCGCCAGCGTCAGCTGTTTGCCGCCGACGTTGACCTGGTGACTGCTCACGGCATGCAAGTAGCCTTCATACACCACACGTTTCAGGTGGCTCAGATCACGTTGGACCGGATCGTTGCTGACTTGCTGGGCATGCAAAACCTGCCCGTCCCATTGGCCACGCACCGAAACCTCATTGCCGGCCGACACCCCCGGTGTGCGGCCCACATGGGCCAGTTGGACCCGCGCCCCGTGCAGCGCAAAACCTTGTCCGTCAACCCGCTCGGCTACACCTGACAAACTGGCTTGCGCTTGCTGGGCGACAGACTCCAGGCGTGAGGCGGCAATTTCTCCCGAAGCCAGCCGATGCCCGCTGACGCGCACCCAGTCGCCGGCCTTGATCTGGCCCAGGGCAGCGGCGTTGCCTGCCACCACCGTTTGCCCCAACACCTCCAGCCGGCCACCCACCCGGTCGACCCGCCCCACCGGGCCAACGGCGGCGTGCAAGACCGCAATGCGGCGCGCTGACAACTGATCACCCAGCCCGGCAGCCTGTACCGACACCACCTGCCCCACGGCCAGTGCCCGGGCACCAACGGCCACACCGTCAGCCGTCACGGGCGTGGTGTTGTCGTAGTGCAGCTCGATGCCGTTCACACAAATGCTGGCAAAGCCGGTAATCACGCCCACCACACCGGTGCTGGCGATGTCATCGCCGGTCACACCGGTACCGCCGATGCCGGGCGTGCGCGCCACAGGCGCGCCGGTGCCGCCAATGCCGGGGGTGGCCAGACCCATTGGTGCCCCGGTTCCACCAATACCAGGGGTGGCCAGCGCCGGGTTGACCATTGATGCTCCACCGTCACACGGGTTCTGCGCCAAGGCCACGTGGCTCCACATCAGCCATGTCATGGCCAGTGCCGCCAAGGTCAGCCTCGTGGCTGTCTGAAAGCGTGGGATCTTCATGTGCGCTCCATCAATTCGGCGGATTCAGGTTCGGTAGGTGGCGTGGGTTCGGTGTAGAAATAAACACCAAAGGTCATGCGCTGACGCTGGTCTGGTTCGGGCACATCGGTGCGCTCCAGCGTCATGGCGGTTTTGTTCAGTGCCAACAGGGCGTTCATGCCCACCCGCTCGGCCTGTTTGGCCAGTTCGGTGATGGCTGCTGCACTCAGTGCGTCATAGTGCACGCTGCGTTCAAGAAACGGCTTGTTTACGCCCAGCAGGTTGTTCGCGGCAGCGGCAGCATGGTCGTGCAGGTTGTGGCCCAGATAAAACGCCTTTTCGTCATAACCTTCCACCGGCACAAAGGCCTCCACATTCAGGCACACGCGCTGCAGCTCGTCAAAACGCACAACACCCAGGCGCAGCCATTCGTCCAGCACCACGCGCGGGCGGATGTCGCTGTTGACACCTGCCACCAGCGACTCAAAAGACAGCTCACCCCCTTCGCTGGCAAACCGCGCCAGCGCCAGGGGCTGACCGGCTGCGTCCAGGTATTTGGGCATGCCCAGCCACACCGCCACCAGCTGTGCCCCGAGCGACACCACGGTGGGCGCGGTGTCTGTGGCGTGCCGAAGTTCCTGCCGCAAACGGCTGACTTCCTTGCGGTGCACCCCCGAAATCAGGCTGACACGGCTGTCAGTGGGGGTGTTGTGGTCAATGCGGAAATCTTTGTCGGCCACATCAACAAACAGGCCCTTGAGCAGTTCGCAGCAAAAGCTATAGGTGATACCTTGGGCCAGCATCAGCCGCACCATGGGCCGCAGCACGCGGCGCAACGCGCGCACCAGCGATGCGGGCGGCGTGGCAGAAGAGGGTGATGCGGCTTGCATAGGTGTCTTTACAGGGACATAAATGTAACACAGACGTGGGAAAAATTTACACAAATATTTTTCAAAAAGGTATTGACGTGGGAAAATTTCACACTAAACTACCGACATGCGTGGGAAAAAGTCACACGCATAAGAGACCTTCACCTTCAACCGCCCAA
Source organism: Candidatus Rhodoferax mariagerensis (assembly GCA_016719055.1). Lineage (GTDB taxonomy): Bacteria > Pseudomonadota > Gammaproteobacteria > Burkholderiales > Burkholderiaceae_C > Rhodoferax > Rhodoferax mariagerensis. Next base: position 27,419 of record JADKAW010000058.1, read on the forward strand.
CTTAGGAATCAGCATCATGTTCAAACTCAATCACATCGCCGCCACCATCGTCACCCTGGCCGCACTGGGCCTGGCCGGCGCCCCCGCTATCGCCAAAAACGGCGGCAACTCCGGCAGTGGCTCCAGCAGCAACTCGGGCAGCGGCTCCAAAGGTAGCAACTCCGGCAAGGGCAGCAGCAACAGCTCGTCAAATAGCAGCGCCAGCGGCACACGTGGCTCAAGCTCAGAGGGTTCATCCAGCAGCGCCGGGCGCTCCAGCGACAGCTCCAGCAGCTCCAGCTCAAGCTCAAGCAATTCCAGTTCCAACAGCTCCAGTTCCAGCAACAGCTCGAACAGTATTGGTTCCAGCAGCAACTCCAGCAGCACGACGGGGGTTGGCACCGGCACCCGTAGCGCTGACGACGCACCTGGTCATATTCGTCAAAGTCGTGGTGCCGATGACGCCGCCGGGCACATCAGCGGTGGCCGTGGCGCCGATGATCCAGCCGGGCATGTGCGTCAAAGCCGCGGTACTGACGATCAAACGCGCAACTAAAAAACCACCGCTTGTCAGTTGGCTTCTTGTGCGGCGCGGTGTTCAGGGCAAGCCGATGTGGGCAAATCTGTTCACCGCCTCGATGGCCGCCAGCACTCGCGCAGTGCCCACACCATCAATCGTCACCACCGGCTGCACCTTGGTCAGTGCCTGCTCCAGCAGGCGCTGCACCGTTGCCTGGGCCTGGCACCCGTCACGCTGCATGCCGTCGGCCTGCCAGGGCAGGTCGGCAGCCAGCAGCAGCGTGAGGTCATAAGCTTGCTGTTCAGCCAGCGCCTGGGCATACAGCGAGCGGTCGGCAAAATAGTGTTCGCTGTAAACAGCTGTTTGCAACGCCGAGGTGTCGCAAAACACATAGCGGCCGCCCTGGCCGCGGCGCTGCGCTAGCACTTGGGCCTGCAACGCCAATTGCTCGCGCAGTATCAGCAGTTGTTCAAACTCCGTGGGCGTTCGGCCCCGTGCCTCACAAAAAAGACGCAAATACTCGGGCACCACCAAGCCACTGTAGTGCTCGGCCAGTGCCTGTGCCAGCGCGGTTTTTCCGGTGCATTCAGCACCAACCAGACAAATCAGCCGGGGCTTGCCCATGGTTGGTTGAGGTCCAGCATCTGACCCGAGCAACCGACACGCACACGGGTGATCGCCGGCCCTGCGTTGGTTTTACTGCGTCAGCTCCAGGCGCGCCACGTGGCTCTCTTTGGCCGGCCAGGTGCGCCCACTGACCCGCTCAATGCGGTCGGTATGAATTTCGGCCTCGATGGCGCGGTATTGCAGCCGGGTCAGCGTGACTTTGGCCGGCGGAGGCGACTGGCCATCAAAGGTTATATGGCGCACAGCGGTATCCAAGCGGCCGCTGTGGCGTTGCAGCTCGGTGATGGAAAACGCCGGCAAATCGGCATCGCTGATCCGGCTGGCCCGCAGGTGCACCAGCGCACTGCCGCGCAAAAACGGGCTGCGGTAAATGTGCGTTACGGCATAACCCGGCGCGCGCACCACAAACTCATAGGCCGAACCCTGTTGCGCGGTAAACGGTCCCCAGCGGCCATCGGCACCGACCGCCTTCTGGTACACCGCTGCCCCCAGGCGCAGGCCGGTACCGCGCTGTACTTCAAACACCTCCACCACCGCCTTTGGCACGGGCAGGTTGTTGGCAAATTCGTTGTCTGGGCTGGCGCGGTCGCCCGATTGCACGCCCATGCCGGTCACCTGACCGTCCAGCACCAATTCATATTGCGGCCAGATCGTGGGGGATGGCGGCGCCTTGTCGGTGATCAGGCGGTAACTGGCCTCAAAGTCAGCCGTGGTAAAGGCGCCATCGCGCTGGTCGGCACGGGCAATCACCAGGGTCTTGACTCCTTTAAGTGCTTTGCTCTCAAAGTCGACCAGGGTCAGCTTGTTGTTTTTGCCGGTCCACGGCGCATCGACACCCGCCAGCACCGCATGGCTGACAGTCTGGTCGCCGCCCGCATTCAATATGTAATTGCGAATCGCCAGCGCACCTCGGCCCTGGCCCACCAGCATCACCTGCTTGGCGTCGGTTTGGGTCAGCACCTTGTCGACGGCGTCGCGCAGAAAAGTCAACAACTCGGCGTCCGAGCTGCGCCCGGGCTGCTCTTTGCCATCGACCTCGCGCGCCAGCGGGTAGGGCTGCTGCAGCGCAAACAGCCTGGCGCGCGACCAGCCATTGGACTCAAAACGCCAGACCATGTCTTGCCAATAGGCCGCCGAGGCCCCCTCGCCATGCACAAACACCACAGGCGGCAGCACCGCCTGCACTTTGGGCTGGTAGGCGCAGCCGCTGACCACTATCAATAAAAGAGCTGTCAACGCATACGATATAAGGGCTACAAGGCGTTTAAGCATATAAATTCCAACAAAAAAGTCACAACATGCAACAGATCAGCAACACCAGTTCCATCAGGCCTTGGCGGGCACCAGCACCGTCAGACCGCCCAGATAGGGCTGCAAGGCTTCGGGCACGGTCACCGAGCCATCGGCGTTCTGGTAATTTTCCAGCACCGCCACCAGCGTGCGGCCCACCGCCAGACCCGAGCCGTTGAGCGTGTGCACCAGCTCATTTTTGCCCTGGGCGTTTTTAAAACGCGCTTGCAGCCGGCGGGCCTGAAAGGCTTCGCAGTTGCTCACCGAGCTGATCTCGCGGTAGGTGTTCTGCGCCGGCAACCACACTTCCAGGTCGTAGGTCTTACTGGCGCCAAAACCCATGTCGCCGGTGCACAGGCTCATCACGCGGTAGGGCAGGCCCAGCTTTTGCAAAATGGCTTCAGCGTGGCCGGTCATGACTTCGAGCGCCTCGTAGCTTTTGTCGGGGTGCACGATCTGCACCATCTCGACCTTGTCAAACTGGTGCTGGCGGATCAGGCCCCGGGTGTCGCGCCCGGCGCTGCCGGCTTCAGACCGGAAGCACGGGGTGTGGCCAGTCAGCAACATCGGCAAGTCGGCCTCGGCCAGCACCACGTCGCGGACAAAGTTGGTCAGCGGCACTTCGGCCGTCGGAATCAAGTACAGCGCGGTGTTGTCGGGCTGCTCTTCGCCCTCTTGCCCGCCTTTTTTGGCGGCAAACAGATCGCCTTCAAACTTGGGCAACTGACCGGTGCCGCGCAGGGTTTCGCCATTGACGATGTAGGGCGTGTAACACTCGGTGTAGCCGTGTTCCTGGGTTTGCACGTCCAGCATGAACTGCGTCAAGGCACGGTGCAGACGCGCCACCGGCCCTTTCATCACGGTAAAGCGCGCGCCAGTCAGCTTGACGCCCATCTCAAAGTCCAGCCCCAGCGGCGTGCCCACATCCACATGGTCCTTGATGTCAAAGTCAAAAGCCCGGGGCTGCCCCCAACTGCGCACCACCACATTGGCATGTTCGTCGGCCCCCACCGGCACACTCTCATGCGGCAAGTTGGGCACGGCCAGCAGCAGGGTTTGCAACTCGGCCTGGATCTGGTCAAGCCGCTTGGCCGACGCCTCCAGCTCGTCCTTGATGCCCGCCACCTGCGCCATCACCGCATCCACTTCAGCGGCGCCTGCCGGGCCTTTGGCCTTGAGCTGGCCAATCTGTTTGCTCGATGTATTGCGCTGCGCTTGCAGCGCTTCGGTGCGCATCTGGATGGTTTTGCGCTCGGACTCCAGCGCGCTGAAGGCTTCGACGTTCAAAAAGACTTGCGGGCTTTTTCGGGTTTCCAGGCGGGCGATGGCACTGTTGAGGTCTTTGCGCAGCAGGGTAATGTCTAGCATGGTGAATGGATATAAAAATGGGCTCTAGCCCTTGTCATCTAAGCGGCAGCAGCTATGTTTTAAATAGCTTTTGAAATTGTTCTAACAGCGGAGCAGGTCGCGGATTAATCAGGAAGACGTTGCACCAGAGGGCGTATTGTCCATGCGCAGGCCTGTGGGCAGCGGAAACTTGACGGTCTCGGGCAGGCCCGCCATGGACTGCACCGACACAGCGCCCAGTGCCTTGATGCGCGCGATCACCTGCGTCACCAAAATCTCGGGTGCCGAGGCACCCGCCGTCAGGCCTACCCGGCTACAGCCGTCAAACCACTTCGGCTGCAAGTCATCGGCGCTGTCCACCATGTAGCCTGGCGTGCCCAGTTTGCGCGCCAGCTCGGCCAGCCGGTTGCTGTTGGAGCTGGTCGGGCTGCCCACGACGATCACCACATCGACTTGCCGGCTCATCAGCTTGACAGCGTCCTGGCGGTTTTGCGTGGCGTAACAAATGTCTTGCTGCTTGGGCTCACGCACCTTGGGAAAACGCGCTTTGATGGCTGCGGCAATCAAGGCCGCGTCATCCACACTGAGCGTGGTTTGTGTCACCACCGCCAGTTTGTCGGTCTGACCTGGCTGGATGCGGGCCACGTCGGCCACCTCTTCGACCAGATGAATGCCGCCGTCAAGCTGGCCCATGGTGCCTTCCACCTCGGGGTGCCCCTTGTGGCCGATCATGATGAACTCAAAGCCCTCTCTGGCCAGTTTGGCCACCTCCACATGCACCTTGGCCACCAGCGGGCAGGTGGCGTCAAAAATCTGAAACCCCCGATCAATCGCTTCCTGCTGCACGGCACGGCTCACGCCATGGGCAGAAAAAACCAGTGTAGCCCCCGCTGGTACTGCGTCGAGCGCTTCAATAAATAGAGCGCCCTTGGCTTTCAGGTCATTGACCACATAGGTGTTGTGCACAATCTCATGGCGCACGTAGATTGGTGCGCCAAACTTGGCCAGTGCTTTTTCCACAATCTCGATGGCCCGATCCACCCCAGCGCAAAAGCCGCGTGGCTCTGCCAGGAGAATAGCCCCCACGCTTGCCACTTCGTGTGCTGCGCTGCCCCCCGAGGGGGCCTTCGCAGCTTGGGGCGGCCCGGCGCTGCTCATCGCCCCCACGCTTTCCACTTCGTGTGCGCGCGCCGGGGGGCCCTCGCGGGCCGGGGCGGGGGGGCGCCGTCGCCCCCCCGCGGGGGGTGGGGCGCGCTGCTGTTCATAACACCCCGATCAGCTGCACCTCAAACGTCACTGGCTGGCCCGCCAGCGGGTGGTTGAAGTCAAATAACACAGCCTCACCTTTGGCATCCGACCTGAAGTCGACGATGCTGCCGGCAAACTGGCCCTTGCCATCGGGTGTGGGAAACTGCAACACATCACCCACAGCATAGTTTTCATTGGGTGCGCCCATGTCAGTTAACTCCTGGCGCGCCATCCACTGCTGCATGTCGGCGCTGCGTGGGCCAAAAGCCGCGCCAGCGGGTAGCTCAAAGGTGGTGCGGCTGCCCTCGGGCAGGTTCAGCAAATAAGCCTCAAGCGCACCCGAGAGCTGGCCGGTACCCAGCGTCAGCGTGGCAGGCGTGCCGCCAAAGGTGTTGATCACATCACCCTTGGGGCCGCTCAGGCGGTAGTGCAGGGTTAGAAAAGAGCCGGGTTGAACGGTGGCGATAGAGCTGGTCATTCGGTTAAGTCTCAAAAAAATAGGGTTGTGATACAAGCCGATGGTGCCATGGTGGACGACACCGCAACAAAGCCCCACTGGTTTGGCTTGCCACGCCTGCGCATAAACTGCCCGCATTGTAAAAGCCCGCCCCAAACCCACATTTGTTCCACATTTGTCCTACGTTCACCCTAGCGACCTTGCCCCTATGCCACTCAAAGACCTGCCCCCCGATGCCCGCCCGCGCGAAAAAATGCTGGCGCTGGGCCCGGGTGCGCTCAGCGACGTAGAACTGCTGGCGCTGCTGCTGCGCACCGGCATCAAGGGCAAGGGCGTGCTGCAAATGGCCGATGAGTTGCTGCGGCTCAAGCCAAAGCTGGACGCGGCGGCTGGTTTTGATGGCATTGCCGGGTTGCTCAACGCCACCACAGAGGACCTGAAACGGGTCAAGGGACTGGGCCCGGCCAAACGCTGTGAACTGGTGGCTGTGCTGGAACTGGCCCGGCGCGCCATGCGCCAGCGCCTGGTTGAGCGCACCGTGTTTGACACCCCCGAGGCGGTAAAAAACTACCTGCAGCTGCAGCTGGCAGCGCGCAGCCACGAGGTGTTTGCGGTGCTGTTTCTGGACGTGCAAAACCGCCTGATTGCGCTTGAAGAAATGTTTCATGGCACCCTTACCCAAACCAGCGTGTACCCGCGCGAGGTGGTGTTGCGTGCCTTGCACCACCAGGCCAGCGCGGTGGTGCTGTCGCACAACCACCCCAGCGGCTCGGTGCAGCCGTCACGCGCCGACGAGATGCTGACGCAAACGCTGAGAACCACACTGGCGCTGATTGATGTGCGAGTGCTGGACCACATCGTCGTGGCACCCGGTGAGGCCCTGAGTATGGCCGAGCGAGGGCTGCTGTGAAAACCAAACGCGTTCAGATCACGGTTGCGCCGGTCGCCACAGCGGCCAACAAGCGTGCACCGGTGAAGGTGAAGGCGCTCAACGACCTGAAAATTGTCAAGCGGGCGATTGCCGAGCAGGCCCGCCAGCAGGCGCAGCAAATCTCGGCCAAAACCCGGTCCGTCAAGCAGGCAGCCACCGACCGCGATCTGTTCATCAAGGCAGCTGGAGCAGTGCAGCCCATACCCGACAAGCGCCTGGTGCTGCATAAAAAAGAGCAAACGATGCCACTGGCGATGCAGTACCAGCGCGATGAAAAAGCCGTGCTCAAAGAAGCCATTAGCGACGAATTTGACGTGGCCACGCTGCTCGACACCGATGAACACCTGAGTTTTCGCCGCCCCGGCATTGGCACCGATGTCACTCGCAAGCTGCGCCGGGGCGACTGGAGCATCCAGCGTCAGATCGACCTGCACGGGCTGCGCCGTGACGATGCGCGCGAAGCCCTTAGTCACTTTATCCGCGAGGCGCACAAACACGGCATTCGCTGCGTGCGGGTGGTGCACGGCAAGGGGCTGGGCTCACCCGGCAAGGCGCCGGTGCTGAAAAGCCGGGTGCACGGCTGGCTGGTGCAAAAAAACGAGGTGTTGGCCTTTGTCCAGGCCAAACCAGCCGACGGTGGTGCCGGCGCGCTGGTAGTGCTGCTGATGGCCTCGCGCGCTTAAGCCCCTTGCCCCGGCGCACTATGGCTGACACACACGCTCCCTCCATGCCTCCAGAAAGTAAACCGGTCAGCCTGACCGCGCTGATGGCGGGTGGCCCGCGCCAGGTGCCGCTGACCAGCGCCATGGTGCTCATCAACCTGGCGGTGTTCGCGCTGATGCTGATGGCTGGCTCGGGGCTGTGGCACAGCGCCAGTGGCGTGCCGCTGGCCTGGGGTGCCAGCTTTGGCCCAGCCACCCAGGACGGCCAGTGGTGGCGCTTGCTAACAGCCATGTTTGTGCACTTTGGCCTGGTACATCTGGTGCTGAACATGTGGGCGCTGTGGGACGTGGGGCGATTGGTGGAGCGCCTGCTGGGTCCGCTGCGTTTTGCGCTGCTTTACGCTGGTTCCGGCCTGATTGGCAATTTGCTGTCGCTGGTGGTGCAAGGCAACCAGGCTGTATCAGGCGGGGCGTCCGGCGCTATTTTTGGTTTGTATGGAGCCATGCTGGTGAGCCTGTGGCGCGAACGTGCGCAGGTGGAGCGCCGCGAATTCCGCTGGGTATTTGGCGTGGCGGTGGTGTTTGCCCTGCTGACGCTGGGCATGGGCTGGCTGGCCAGCGGCATTGACAACGCCGCCCACCTGGGTGGGTTGATTTCGGGCGCTTGCCTGAGCAGCCTGCTGCCACGGCGCTGGAGCCCGCGCAGCCCGGCACTGCAGCGCGAACGCGGGCTGGCCGCGCTGGCGCTGGTGCTTGGCATTGCTGCGCTGGTCACGCACATTCCCGAGCCGACCTACCTGATGGGCGACGAGCTACGGGCGCGCGCCGCGATCCGGCAGTTTTTAACCGACGACCAGCGCGTCAGTCAGCGTTGGAACCAGCTGCTGGCCGCACGCCCGGCCACGCTCGGCGGCGGCAACCTGTCGTTTGATGAACTGGCCGGACACATTGAAGACAACGTCACGGCGGTGTATGACAACAGTTTTGAGCAGCTCACCGCGGCTAACCCGGGTGCCGGTGCACCATCGGCCAAAACGCTTGAAGATCTGCAAAACTACGCTGCCTTGCGTGCCGACGCATCACGCGCGCTGGCTGACGGGCTGCGGCACAAAGATCAGGAAAAAATCAGGCAAGCGCTGGACAAGGCACGTCAAGCCCGCTCAGCGTCATCGCAGCCGCCAGCGTCTGCCGCCACCAGCGGGCGCCGACCCTGAAGGCATCAAAGTTGGCCGGGCCATCGGCAGACGTCAATCCGCGGGCTTACTCGTTGCGGCGGGCAACCATCGGCGCAGTGCCGCCTGCAACACATCAAGAGAGATCGGCTTGGTCAGAAAATCGTCCATGCCCACAGCCAGGCAATGCTGGTGGTCTTCTTCGAAAGCATCGGCGGTCAGGGCAATGATCGGGCAGCGGGCTTTTTGCTGCTGGGTCTCCCACTGCCTGATTTGCAGGGCAGCGGCGTAGCCGTCCATCACCGGCATTTGCAAGTCCATCAAAATCAGATCCGGTTGACTGTCAGGGCTACTGCCGGTAATGACATCCAGCGCTTGCTGGCCGTCGCCGACCAGAACCACCGTCATGCCCAGCTTGCCCAATAATGACTCAATCACCATGCAGTTCACCGGATTGTCCTCAGCCACCAGAATGCGGCCTTGCAACTCCGGTGTGGCACCTGCGGCATCGCCCGAAGCCGAACGCGGCAGCTGACGGCACTCTTTACCAGCCTGCACACGCTGGGCAGGCAGTCGAAACCAGAACCGCGACCCCTTACCCACCACACTTTGCACACCGGCATCACCGCCCATGGCTCGGGCCAAAGTGCGCACAATGGACAGCCCCAACCCGGTGCCACCATATTCACGCGTGGTCGAGTTGTCTGACTGTGAAAACGGCTTGAACAACAAGCCCAGTTTGTCGGGTGCGACGCCAATGCCGGTGTCGGTGACCGAAAACTCAAGTTGCGCCACGTCACCTTCGCGATCAACTTCAGTGCCGGTCATGTGCACCTGGCCCTTTTGCGTGAACTTGACGGCATTTCCCAGCAAATTGGTCAGCATCTGACGCAGCCGGGTCGAGTCGCCCAGGTAGCGCTGCTCGGCCTCACCCAGCCAAAGTGCATCAAACTGCAACTGTTTGGCTTGTGCCGCGCCAGAAAACAGCGAGCCTACCTCGCGCAACAGAACCGCCGGTTCAAACGCCTTGGTTTCAAGCAGGATCTTGCCGGCTTCGATCTTGGACAGGTCCAGAATGTCGTTCAGCAGCGTCAGCAACGTCTGTCCCGAGGAGAAAATGGTTCGGGCGTAGTCACGCCGGTCGGTGTCGGTCAGGCTGGGCAGCAGCATCAATTGCGCCATGCCCAGAATGCCATTCATGGGGGTGCGGATTTCGTGGCTCATGGTGGCCAAAAAGCGGCTCTTGGCCAGATTGGCGGCTTGTGCTTCTTCGGTAGCGCGCACCAGCCCGGTGATGTCCACGCGAAAACCCACGGTGTGCCCGTCGGGCAACTTGCGCTCGACCACGCGAAACACCCGACCATCCTGCAGTTGTAACTCGATATTGGCCACACCAGAGCGGTGCGCTGCCATGCGCTCGGTCACCCAGTCGTCAACACGCCCCAGCGCATCGCGAAACTGGCCGCGCTCGGCGGCCTGGCGTACGATGCTCTCAAAACTGGCGCCTGGCAACGTCAGGTCAGGCAAATCAGGAAACAGGTCGCGGTACTTGTCATTGCAGTAAACCAGCAGGTCATTGGCGTCAAAAAGCACAAAGGGTTCGTCAATGGTGTCTATCGCGTTGCGCATCAAGGCCGCGCTGCGCTGCATCTCGGCCTGGGCTTTTTTGCGCTCGGTGATGTCGGTGCTGACACCGATGTAGTGCAAGGGCGCGCCGTCGTCACCGGCCATGGCATTGATGGTGCTCCAGACTGTGTAAAAGCTGCCATCGGCATGCCGGTTGACAACCTCGCCCGACCAGCAACCCTTGCTGGCAATGGTTTGCCACATGGTCTGGTAGAAATCAGCGTCCTGCTGGCCAGATTTGAGAATACTGGGTTTGCGTCCCACCACCGAGTCGGGGGAAAACCCGGTTTGCAGCACAAACGCCGGGTTGACCCGGATAATCCGCGTGCGGCTGTCGGTGATGATGATGGCCTCTTGCGCGCCCATGAACACGGTTTCGCTCAACATGGCCTGGCGCTGCTGCTCTTTGAGCACTGTGATGTCGGTCGAAATGCAACCCACGCCATAGATATGGCCAGCGCTGTTGCGCAGCGGAAATTTGCGTGTGAGCAAATCCATCATGCCGCGCCGAGTGACCTGAAGGGTCTGTTCTTCTAGCGTCAGCACCTCACCGGTCATCAATACCTTTTGATCTGTTTCGTTGTGCAAAATGGCGTCATGCAGGGGCAAAAATGCTTCGCGCTTGCGTCCCTGCACCTCGTCGCTGCGCAGTCCCAAAAAATTCAGAAACGTCTGATTGGCCACCAGCACCTGGCCTTCTTTGTCGGTGGCGTACACAAAGCTGTCGCTGGAGTCCAGCAGCGATGAGTAAAACTCTTGGTCGTGTTCACGTGCTGCTTCGGCACTTCGGTCTACCAGTGTTACAAAAATACGGCGATCAAGTTTGTAATCAATGGTCAAACCCATCAGGTGCAGGTCAAAAACCGGGGTCAAGGCACCGGCAGCACCAATCACCACGCGTGGCACCAGCATGGTTTGCCCGGGTGCCACATCGCGCAGCGCAGGATGCAGGCGAATGCGGTCGCTGCTGCTGAGCTTTTGCCACAAGCGCGCATCGAGCGTATTGCCTCGTCGTGAGGTGCCCAAAAAAGCGTTGGCCAGCTCGTTGCAGTCATCCACCATGCCATTGACATCAACCACCAGCGCTGGCATCGGCATTTGAAAAAACAGGTTTTGGTAGCGCTTGCGGGCAATGTCGGCTTCTTGCTGGGCAGCGCGCAGTTCGTCGTTTTGAAGTTCCAGCTCGACCTGGTAAACACGCAGGTCCTCCAGAAGTTTGATGACTTGCAAGTCGTCGGGCACACCCACCACGTGACCTGCATCCGCTTGTGCCAATATTGATTGCGCGCGTTGTTTGAGCAGCAGCAAGCGCTCGGTCTTTTGTGGCATTGACTTGTCAAACGGATTCATGATGTAAAACCTTCGCCAACTGGCGGGCACGGTGCCCGTCAGACTCACAACGCATTATTAAGCCATTGTGACCACAAGTATAGAAAGGACTGCCCAAGCTTGCCCAAGCTTTGTGTCATTTCTCCGTTTCCTGAGGGTCTGCCACCGGCATGCTGCCCACTATCATGCTCCGACGCAAGACGCTACGCAGCTTGGCCGGACGCACCGGCTTTTGCAGCAGCACCAGGCCTGCTGCCAGAACTTGCTGGCGTACCGTGTTGTCGGTGTCGCCGCTGATCACGCAGGCCGCCACCTCATGCCCCAGGGCTTGGCGCAGCATCTGCACGGCCTGGATGCCGTTGAACTGGCCTGGCAGGCGAAAGTCACTCAGGATGAAATCGGGTGCCGGCATCTGCGTCAGTGCGTCGCGGGCAGCATGGGTATGCTCAGCGGTGCGGACCGTGCAACCCCAGGACTCCAGCATGCCTCTGAGCGCCTGACGGCCGAGCACGTCATCTTCGATCAGGATCACGCGCAGGCCTTTCAAGTCGGCCAGGGGCGCTGGTTCAAGATCAGTCGGCGTGGGCGCTGGCGCCTCAGTGGCCAAAGGCACCTGCACTGTAAAACGAGTGCCACGCCCCAATGTCGAGCACAGCTTGACCGGGTGGTTGAGCAATTGGCAGGATCGCGCCACAATGCTCAGGCCCAAACCCAGGCCCTTGGCGCGGTCTCGCTCGGGATTGCCGACCTGAAAAAACTCTTCAAACACCATGCTGTGGTGCTCGGCCGCAATGCCAATGCCACTGTCCCAGACTTCAATACGGGCCTGTGAAAAACCCTGACAGGGCCGACACGCCACCAAAATACTGCCACGGTGGGTGTGCTGCACTGCGTTGCTGACCAGGTTGAGCAACACCCGGTGCAACAGGATGGGGTCGCTGGTCAGCCAGAGCCTGGACGGCCGGATGCGCAAGCGCAACCCCTTTTGCGCCGCCATACCCTCAAAACCGGTGCGCAACTGGGCCAGCACCAGGTTCACGGCAAACGCCTGCACGCGCACTTGCATCGATGGTGCGTCCAGCCTGGAGTAGTCAAAAAATGACTCCAGCATGTCCTGCAAGGCCTTCACCGACGCTTCAACCCCGGCCACCAACACCTGCGTCTGCGGGTTATAGGGCAGCTGCGAAAGGCGCGCCACAAACATGCCCAGCGCATGCGCCGGCTGGCGCAAGTCGTGGCTGGCAGATGCCAGAAAACGCGATTTGGCCTGGTAGGCGGCCTCAGCCTGGTCTTTACGCTGCTGAAGGCTGGCCTCAAAGCGCCCGCGCACATGGTTAAAAGCGGCGGCGACCAGAATGTAAAAAGCCAGCGACAACAAAAACTGGATGCGCACAACGTTTGAATGCACGGGTGGCAAGTCTGTCCATGTTTCCACAACCAGGAAATAGAGCGTAACCCAAACCCAAAAAATCAGGCTGAAGATCCAGCCCAAACGCTGGCCCTTTAAGAAAAAAGCCAGAAAAGGCAGCGTGTAGACCCAAAAAAGCCCGGTTCCCTCCACCCCGCCCAGTGCGATCAGGGCACTGAAAATAACCACGGACGACGACAACAGCAACGACTCTGCGAGGCTTACCCAGCGCTGCTGGCGACTGATCACTACGGCGGGCGCCACCAGCAATAATGATGTAGCCAGTTCAATCCAGCCCAGCAGCGGCTGCGCCAGCAGGACAATGTTGAGCACAGAAAACAACAAAGCCACCACCAGGCCAATGCTGCTGGCGGCACGCACGTGGCGGCCACGCTCGTTGAGGTCGATCAACCGACTGGATTCGGAACTCGAAAAAACCATGCTGCCTTTGCCTTGTGTGCCGCCCCCGACGCGGTTGTGGGACGCCCGCATCCTATCAAATGCATGTGTCTAAAATGACTTGGCCTGGCACCCCACAGTCATCCGACTGTCAACCAAAAACGAACACTTCAATGGCCTCTCGTGGCAGCGATATTGCAGAACCCCCCTACCTGACGGCAGATCAATTGCACGTGGGTGCCTTTGTAATTCTTGATTTGCCTTGGTTTAAACACTCTTTTACGCTCAACAGTTTCAAGATTCGCAGCGCCGAGCAAATCACTGAGTTGCGCGTCCTGCGCCTGCCACGTTACCGCTACGACCCGGCGCGCAGCGATTTGCCAGTTGAGGCGTCAGACCTCGCCCCGGGCCAGAGCTCAGTCGTGCCCGAACTAGCAGCCAGCCCAGACGCGGTCGAGCCGCAGCCTCAGGTGACCGACCCGGCGCTGGACGAACGCCAGCGTCGCTCAACATCTAACCAACAGCGCCGTGAGCATGTGGAACAGGTCGAAAAAGCCTTCGCCAAGGCCGCTGTGATCATGAAGAACCTCAACCGCAACATTCATGCGCGGCCCCAGGAAACCCTGCTGGAAATGGGCGCGCTGATTGGCGACATGGCTGAAGCCTTTTTGAACTGCCCAGACGCCACCTTGCATGTGATGAGTGAAAAGTCCGGCGGTGAAGACATTTATTTTCACAGCCTGAACGTGACGATTCTGGCCATGATGCTGGCCAAAGAACAGGGTTTTGGCCCCGAGTTGGCCTGCGAAATGGGTGTGGGTGCCATGCTGCACGACATCGGTTTATTTGAGATTCCAGACCGCATCACCAAAAAGCCGGCCAGTGATTCGACCAAGGCCGAGCGCAACCTGCGCGCCACCCATGTGGATCTGGGCACCAAGCTTGGGCAGCGCATTGGGCTGTCAGCGCAGGCCTTGGCGGTGGTTGCCCAGCATCATGAATGCGTCGATGGTAGCGGTTACCCGCTGGGGCTCAAAGAATCTGCCATGACACCGGCGGCGCGACTGGTCTCGCTGGTCAATTACTACGACAACCTGTGCAACCCGCCTGATCTGGCGCGCGCCATGACGCCACACGAAGCGCTGTCGCACATGTTTGCCCAGTGCCGTAGCAAGTTTGATGGGCACGCGCTGCAGGTGCTGATCCGCAGCCTGGGCGTGCACCCGCCGGGCTCGGTGGTGCAGTTGTCGGACCAGTCGCTGGGCGTGGTGACCTCGGTCAACCCCAAAAAACCGCTGCGTCCGTGGGTGCTGGTGTACGACGAATCAGTGCCCAAGGACGAGGCCGTCACCCTTAGCCTGCAAGATGAGCCGGGTCTGAGCATTTTGAAGGCAATCCGCCCGTCGCTGCTGTCGCCCAAGGTGGCGGCCTACCTGAACCCGCGCAAACGGGTGACGTATTTCTTTGACGCGGGCAGCACCGAAACGGCTGGAGCCAGCCCATGACCCACCAAGCGCTGCTGCTGGATGCATCGTCCGAGATCCTGCTGCTGCTGGATGCCAGTTCGCTGGTGATTGTGCATGCCAGCAGCGCTGCCCAGGTTCAGCTTGGGTACCCGCAGGCCAGCCTGATTGGCAGCCCGATTGGTGAGCTGGAATGTGCGTTGTCGGACCTGTTTTTCTGGGACGACATGAGCGCCAGCGACACTCCGCTGGAGGCACCCAGCAGCTACAAGTGTTTTGACGGTTCGGTGCTTGACGTCAGAAAGTATGTCAGTCATTGCGGTGCACAAGGCGAGTTTTATGCCCTGCGAGCCCGGCCCATGCGCGGTGCACAGCGCGCTGAGCCAGAGCTGACCGACATCGGGCTGCACCTGGCGGCCACACTGGAAGCCACCGAAGACTGCATTTTGCTGACCGACACCGACGGCGCCATTCTGAACATGAACCGGCGCTTTTCCGAGCTGTGGCCGCTGCCTCAAGCCTTGCTGGATGCGCGTGACGACCACGGCATCGTGGCCTGGATTGACAGCCTGCTGCGTGACGCACCTGGGCTAGAGCGCGCTGCCACGTCGCTGGACCAGGTGATAGGCTTGACGACCGATCTGGTCGAGGACACGTTTGAGACACTGTACCTCAAAGATGGCCGGGTCATCGAGTGTTTTTCGCACCCGGCACGCAACCGCGACCGCATCATTGGCCGGGTGTTTTGCTACCGCGACGTGACCGAGCGCATCCAGCACGAGGCTTCTTTGAAAGAGGCGCGCGACAAGGCCGAGCAGGCCATGAAGAGCAAGAGCCAGTTTCTGGCCAACATGAGCCACGAAATCCGCACTCCCCTGAACGCGGTGATGGGCATGCTCAAGCTGCTGCGCAGCGCTGACCTGAACGCCCGGCAGCTCGATTACGCCAGCAAGGCCGCCGGGGCGGCCCAGTCGCTGCTGAGTTTGATCAACGACGTGCTGGATTTCTCCAAAATGGATGCCGGCAAGATGACGCTGGAGTTGCAGACCTTCGAGCTCGACCGCCTGCTGCGTGACCTGTCGGTGATCCTGTCGGCCAACCTGGGCAAAAAACCCGTCGAGGTGCTGTTTGATGTGGACCCGGCCGTGCCCCGCGCCATGGTGGGCGATGCCATGCGCCTGCAGCAGGTGCTGATCAACCTGTGCGGCAACGCCATCAAATTCACGCCGCAGGGTGAGGTGGTATTGCAGATCAGGGTCATGGTGCAGTCTGACGCCGACACCACCTTGCGCATCGCGGTCAAGGACAGCGGTATTGGCATCGACCCGCAGCACCAGAAGAACCTGTTTGAAGACTTTTCGCAGGCCGAGGCCTCCACCACCCGGCGTTTTGGTGGCACGGGGCTGGGTCTGTCGATCAGCAAGCGGCTGGTGGCCCTGATGGGCGGCTCGCTGCACTGTGACAGTGTGCTGGGCCAGGGCAGCGAGTTTTATTTTTTTGTCACGCTGGCCACCGTCAGCCAGCCCGCGCCTGCCGCTCCAGTCCCAGCCAACGACCCTGCCACCGGCCTGCGCGTGCTGATGGTCGACGACAACGCGGTGGCGCGCGCGTTACTGGCATCGATGGCCGAGGCCCTGGGCTGGCAGGCCGATATTGCCTGCAGCGGGCAACAAGCCATTGAATTGGTCGAAGCCAATGTAGCCAATGCGCAGAGGGCCTATCAAGCTATTTTTATCGATTGGGAAATGCCCGACATGGACGGCTGGCAGACCATTGCGCGCATCCGCCAGACCTTGTCGCAGGCGCATACCCCGATCACGGTGATGGTCACCGCGCATGACCGCACCGCGCTGGAGCACCGCAGTGCCCAAGAGCTGGCCAGCCTGAATGCCTACTTGGTCAAGCCGGTCACAGCCTGCATGATGCGCGACGTGGTGAGTGCAGCGCTGGCTGGCCATGGCAACTTGCGCACCCACGCCCGCAGCGCCAGCCCCCGGCCGGGCCAATTGCAGGGTCTCCACCTGCTGGTGGTGGAAGACAACCTGGTCAACCAGCAGGTGGCGCGGGAACTGCTGGTGGGCGAGGGTGCCCGGGTCGAAATGGCCGACAACGGCGCGTTGGGCCTGGCCGCCATCACCCGCGCCGTGCACGACGCACCCTTTGACGCGGTGTTGATGGACATCCAGATGCCGGTGATGGATGGTTTTGCCGCCACCCGCGCCATCCGCACCGAACTGGGTCTGGATAAATTGCCCGTGATTGCCATGACCGCCAACGCCATGGCCAGCGACCGCGACGATTGCCTGGCCGCCGGCATGAACGACCATGTGGGCAAACCCTTTGACTTGAACCATCTGGTCGAGGTGCTGCTAAGGCTGACCTGTCATAAAGCCCACTAGCCGGTTCGGGTCGGGCGGTGTCTCGGTCTGTTGTCAAGTGCACACCTATGCGGCTCCAGATGCTGTTGGTAATGCTATTTTATTGATAGTGACTGGCGCTCTCTGTATATGGGTTAGGGTGATATTTCATACAAATCTCAAATTTCGCGCCAGTGTGTGCGATTTGCCACAGCGTCGCCTTGATTGCGGCAATCATCCATTTCACTCATAGAAGGTCAAAATCATCGTCAACTCCTTTAGCCAAGAGTTGCGACCATCTCAATCTTGGGAGCGATGGACTGCACTACCTTTTGGAAACCGTGCCCTGGGTTGGGCTGCCGACGTGAGACGATGAGTCCCATCTTCTCCAGCATGCCGACATCCTTTGTTACAGACGATCGGTTGCGATGCAAGCGGGTCGTCAACTCCTTAATGGTTTTGGCCTCGTGCATCACCTCGCTCATTAGTCGACGCCGGGTTTCTGACAACACCGTAAACATGCGCTGTGGGTCTTCGAACGACAGGGTCACTTTCTCTTCAAATTTTTGGGCTTGATCGGCTCTGCGGGCGGCATCTTCCGCGCGCGAGAAAAACTTGTCCAGATCATCGGTGCGAATAACGACTTTGATCATGATTTCCCTCCGTGTGTTTTCTTGACAATCTCCAGCCACTCTTGCTGAAATTTCTCCAAGGTTGATTCGTAGTTGGTGAATTCAACTGCCGTGACCTCGCCCATGCAATGTCGGTGGTGAGAATCATGTGCGTTGTCAAACCCAAGCACTCTGCCATTGTCAACATGGCAAATTGAATGGTTGACTTAGGCCAGGTTGTAGCGGGTCACCACCGTCTTGTCTTTCTCCTGATAGACCCAAACCTCGTAACTCAGCAGACCTCCGCCCGACTTGGGTCTCAGCTCGAATCGCTCATGTTCAAGCAGGATTTCCTTGGGTGGTTTGGCCATAAATTCTTCTTCACCAGTTGTTCCAAATGTTTGCACAGCTGCTAAATTTGTAGTGACATTTGCGAACATGCCGATCCTGGTCAGCAACACGGTTGAGGCCATGGCCGGTATTTACCAATGGCCGGGCCTGCCGGTGCCGGATGTGGACTTTCAGCAGTTAGGGATACAGCTTTCACCGTCCCGTTGTTCCACGAGTAGACACTACCCGCGTAGACGCCACCACAGATGCCGACATTGCAAGACACGCCGCTGCAGATGCTCAGCAGGCCATGCAAGACGCGGGGCAACTTGCCCGACAAGTTCGCAAGCGGCTGGGGTTAAGCCAAGCCGCGTTTGTACAACGCATTGAGGTTTCACTGGAAACCATTCGCGACTGGGAGCAAGGCAAGCGCAGCCCTACAGGTGCTGCCTAGGCGCTTCTCCGTTTGCTGGACAAGGCCCCGGAGTTGGCCTTGCATTGACCTCAGCGCCGCCGGCGCATCTGTGCCATGCCAAACAGCCCCAGTAAGCCAGACATCAGGATCATGCCCCACTCGGACAGCGTGGGAATACTGGTGGGTGAACCGGCCACGGCAAGGCTGGTGCCAGGGCCAGCCGGGTCGGCAATGACACCTGCTCGATTGTCAGAATCGCCCAGACCCTGGTCCTGAATGGTGAAGGTAATGGTGTTGCCGCTGACGGTTACTCCGTCGGTCATTTGATACCAGCGCAACGCGCCCGTGGGGTTGGGGTAAGGACCATACTTCCACAGACTCATGCCGCCCACGGGGCCGGAGTAGGTCATGCGCACGTTAGCCAGCCCGTTGGCGGTGCAGTCCAACAGTTCGAAGTTCACCACACCGTAAGGCAGGGTCACACCGCCACCGGGGCCACCATTGGGCGCAAGCAATGGAGAGGCACTGCTCAGGCGACAACCTGCGCTGCTGACCAGCTCTGTGGTTGTTGTGACAGTGGTGCCTGGTGCGGTGGTACCCGGTGCGGTGCAAGATGCGGGGATACCGCTGCCGGTGCAGTTCCAGCTGTAGCCGCCTGCCGCTGCCGTGACACCACTGGCGCTGCCAATGCTGCACAGGTTCTGGCTGGGCAACACGGAAGTGGCTTGGCCCTGGGCACCGCCGCAGGCACTATTGGTGCTGACGCTGTAGGTGAACAGCGTGTTGGCGCTGTTGGTGCCGCCCGGTGTGGTCACCAACACACTGGCTGTGCCGACTGACTCGGCTGGCGTGGTACAGGTCACCGAAGTTGATGTGTTGGCACTCAAGGGTGTACATGCACTGCCACCAATGGTGACAGCGCTGGCGCTGGTCAGGTTGGTGCCGGTAATCGTCACGCTGATGCCGCCTGCTGTGGTTCCACTGGTGGGGCTGATTGCTGTCACAGTGGGGGCTGTCACCGGTGTGACGTAAGTGAACAGTGTGTTGGCAGCGTTGGTGCCACCTGGAGTCGTCACCAATACGCTGGCCGTGCCGGCTGAACCTGCCGATGTGGTGCAGGTCACCGACGTTGATGTGTTGGCGCTCAATGGGGTGCATGCATTGCCGCCAATGGTGACAGCGCTGGCGCTGGTCAGGTTGGTGCCGGTGATGGTGACGCTGGTGCCACCTGGGGTGCCACGGGGGCGACCGCTGGCGGCCGGCTGACGCCATGGGGTGCAGGTCACCGATGTGTTGGCACCAGGGTGTACATGCTTCCAGACAGCTGGCGTTGTCAGTGGCCGGGACGTCACGCTGGTGCCGCCTGCTGTGGTGCCACTGGTGGGGCTGATCGCTGTCACAGTGGGGGCAGCCACTGGTGTGACGTAAGTGAACAGTGTGTTGGCGGAGTTGGTGCCGCCCGGTGTGGTCACCAACACACTGGCCGTGCCGGCTGAACCTGCCGATGTGGTGCAGGTCACCGATGTGGATGTGTTGGCACTCAAGGGTGTACATGCATTGCCACCAATGGTGACAGCGCTGGCGTTGGTCAGGTTGGTGCCGGTGATGGTGACACTGGTGCCGCCTGCTGTGCTACCGCTGGTGGCGCTGATCGCTGTCACAGTGGGGGCAGCCACTGGTGTGACGTAAGTGAATAGCGTGTTCGCGGTATTAGTACCGCCCGGTGTGGTCACCAACACACTGGCCGTGCCAGCTGAACCGGCAGGCGTGGTGCAGGTCACCGATGTGGATGTGTTGGCGCTCAAGGGTGTGCATGCATTGCCACCAATGGTGACAGCGCTGGCGTTGGTCAGGTTGGTGCCGGTGATCGTCACGCTGGTGCCGCCTGCTGTGGTGCCACTGGTGGGGCTGATCGCTGTCACAGTGGGGGCAGCCACTGGTGTGACGTAAGTGAATAGCGTGTTCGCGGTATTAGTACCGCCCGGTGTGGTCACCAACACACTGGCCGTGCCAGCTGAACCTGCCGATGTGGTGCAGGTCACCGATGTGGATGTGTTGGCACTCAAGGGTGTGCACGCATTGCCACCAATGGTGACAGCGCTGGCGCTGGTCAGGTTGGTGCCGGTGATGGTGACGCTGGTGCCGCCTGCGGTACTGCCACTGCTCGGACTCACGGCAGTGACCGTGGGTGCTGCAACAACTGGACTGTCATCTGCACAGACCTGATACAGGGCGCCACCTGAATTGGCCAGTTGTGTGATGCGGTTGGTGATTTTGATAGAAGAAACGGGTGAAGCGGGAGAATTAGCAAATGACACATTTGCACCGCCGCTTTCCGAGAAATTATCTGGACCAACAATTGCCCCAGATGCCGTCGTGACATGTGTAGCAGGGACAGGCGACGATTCGTTTGAAGGAACATCTGAAAGGTCAGAATCCGTCACCAAAAATGGGGTTCCATTGACTTCAAGCTCGGTCTGTTCACAACCCACATCCTGCAAACAGGTGAGAGCACGAAGTTTGACGACCAGCGTGGCGGCCGATACGGATGGTGAGACCTGGAATGTGCAAGAGTCCGTAACGCTCCGGTTACTGTTGCTAGCATTAGGAGGACTTAAATACAGGGCCGACGTCAAGCCGTTATAAGGCAGGAAACTGCCCGTGTACTGCACACACGCACCTACAGTCGTGACAGTCAAACCGCCAAAAGTTCCGGACTGAGAAAAACATTGTTGGGCAGCAAAGGCTGGAAGCGTGCCAAGCAGCACAAGCAGAAACACAGTTTTAAAGTAGCGATAAAACATGAAGGGTTGACTCCGTATAGAAACCCCGCCGAGAAAGCCTTCTTGGGGGCAGGGAATCTTGAATCAAACCCGAGTAATCTTCTCGCCCATTGGCGAAAACGAGCTAGCCAAAAAACGAAATGGCCAGAATTTATGCCGACGCTTCAGACCATTAATTTGCTAGAGCCTTCGCCAGAGTTACGGAAGGGGATTCCCCGAAACGTTGCTTGTAGTACATGGCAAATTTGCCTGGGCTTGCAAAGCCACTGGACAGAGCCACTTGAATCACCGTGGTGTCCAAATTCGCATGCAAGAGCGTTTGGCGAGAAAAATCCAGACGCTGTTGTCGCAGCCATTGGATCGGGCTGACACCGAAGCGCGTCATGAAAGCACTTTGCAGTGTCCTTGCTGACAAGCCACTCTGGCGCTCCATATCCGTGATGCTGACACGATCCTCCAGCCTGCATTTCAAGAGATCGCAGAGATCATCAACCTGCCGTCGTCTCCGGTTCTTGTCAGCGGGAGGGGGTTCAGCAGTGACCGCCCCAAGGATGGACGGATAAAACATGAGTGCCAGATGTCGATAGACCATGTCATCGCACCCCATCCTGCTGATCCCACCAGGAATGGCGGAAGCTTCACCAGCATGAAGAAAAATTCGTTTGAAGGCCTCGGTCAGATTCAAGCGGCCGATCGATTTCGGCATGACACGTGTCGTCTCGAAATCAACGTCAATTGCTTTCTGTTCGGATGGGCAAAGCATGACCTGTATGGTCTGGCGCAGCTTCTCCGGATCAAAATTAACCCCAATTAAACATCCGCCTTCCTCGCTTTTGATATTGCTGCCAGCTGGAGAGTACAGCGCACCAGTGCTACTGCCCCATGCAAATTCTTTGCCCTTAGTCCGACTGATGTTGTGACCAAGCAAAGGAATAGCAAGGTTGTGTGTTTCATTCGCTCCGACCTCTGTGCGAATCTTCGGAAAAAGAAATGCAGCCAGTGCCACATCGTCTGATTGAAAGGCAATGAGCTTGGCCGAGAACGCAGCCTCTTTATCAAGCGGTTCCCACGCATTCAGGGATTGACCAAAACCCGAAACGTCATCTGCGAATACCCGATGGTGGTCATATTGCACCGAATGATCCGGCGCCAAGGATTCAAGCAAGGAGAAGTAATTCGGGATCATGGCGGTCATTTCCATTTGGTTGCGGCATTCTCGCAAAAAGATTGCCAAAAACCGCACTCAAACTGGTCACTATTTGCGCGGGCCGCTACTTCTTCACCTGAGGAATGTCATGATGAATACCCGGAACAGATACCATGGCAACGGCGTGTCAAACACCGGTTTTCCCCTGATAGTAAGAGTCTAATTGGCCTCTAGCCCTTATCAGTTAAGTGCTATAAGCTCTGCTAAAGATAGCAAAAAACTCACGACACGGCCCGCCGCAAGGTTTGCACCACGGGTTGACGCAACACGTCGCGCAGACCCCACCAGCCTGCCGCCAGCGCCAGCACGGCGCCGGCCAGAGCGCCGAGCAGCGGCACCCACCACGACACGACCCAGGCAAACTCAAAGACATAACGCGCCAGCGCCCAGCCCACCACGCTGGCCACCACCGAGGCCAAAAAGCCCGCCAGCAGACCCACACCAGCCAGTTCCACGCGCTGCACCTGGCGTAGCAGGCTGGCACGTGCGCCCACTGCGCGCATGATGGCGAACTCGCGCGCGCGCTCGTCACGCGTGGCCGAAACCGCCGCAAACAGCACCACCATGCCGGCGGCCAGGGTAAAGGCAAACAAAAATTCCACCGCGCCAATGACCTGGTCCAGCACACGCTGCACCTGGGCGATGGTGGCGGTCATGTTCACACTGGTGATGTTGGGAAACTGGCGCACCAGTGCACTGTCAAATCCGGCGCTGGCGGGGGCCCGAAAGGCGCTCAGGTAAGTGGCGGGCAGCTTGTCCATCTTGTCTGCCGGGTACATGGCAAAAAAGTTGGCACGCATCGAACCCCAGTCCACTTTGCGCAGCGAGGTGATGGTGGACTCGGTCTGAATGCCACCGACATCAAATTTCAGGGTGTCCCCCAGCGACAAACCCAGCGTTTTGGCAATGCCATCCTCAACGCTGATGGCACCGGGCTCGTCGGGCAGCCAGCGCCCCGCCACCACCTGGTTTTGAGTGGGCAGGCGGGCACTGTGTGACAGGTTGAACTCGCGGTCTACCAGCCGGCGCGCCCGCTCATCACTGTAGTCATCAGGCGTCACGTCACGTCCGTTGATGCTGACCAGCCGCCCACGAATCATCGGAAACCAGTCGAACTTGGTCACACCCGCGTCGGTCAGCGCCTGGGTGAAAGCTTGGGACTGATCCGGCATGATGTTGATGACAAAGCGGTTGGGCGCATCGGCCGGTGAGGCCTGGCGCCAGCTGCTGATCAGGTCGGTGCGCAGCAGCACCAGCAGCACCAGCGCCAGCAGCCCCACTGCCAGGCTGCTGACCTGCACCACGGCAAAGGCGGGTCGTGCTGATATCTGTCGGGTCGCCAGCACCACGGCCGTGGGTGCCGTGGCGTCGTTCACAGCCCAGCGCAGCAACTTGACGGCGAGCCAGCTCAGGGCTGCAAACAGCACCGTGGCCGCTGCAAAACCACCCACCGCTATCAGCCCCAGCCGCACATCGCTGCTGGCTGCCATCAGCAAGGCGGCAAACCCCAGCACACCCAAGCCGAGCACGCTGATCGAGGCCGGTTTGAGCCCGCCCACGTCTCGCCTGATCACGCGCAGGGGCGGCACTTGCGCCAGCTGCAGCACCGGTGGCAGGCCAAATGCCAGCAGCAGGGTCAGCCCCATGCCCATGCCAAACAGCACTGGCCAGACACTGGGCGGGGGCAGGTTGGCGTCTACCAGGCCGGCCAGCAGCAGCACAAAACCATGGTGCACAGCAAACCCCAGCAATACGCCCGCCGCGCTGGCCAGGCCACCCATCAGCACAAACTCGAAGGTGTAGGCCGCTGCAATAGTGCGCTGGCGCAGGCCCAGCACGCGCAGCATGGCGCAGTCGTCCAGGTGGCTGGCAGCAAAACCGCGTGCCGCCAGCGCCACGGCCACCGCGCTGAGCAATGCCGCCAGCAACGCAATCAAGTTAAGAAATTTTTCGGCCCGCTCCAGCGTGCTGCTGAGCTCCGGGCGGCCTCCTTGCAGGGCTTCGACGCGCAGGCCACGGGCAGTGCGCGCCAACACCTGCGCCTGCGCCCAGTCGACAAAAGTCTGCACCGCCTGATCACCCCCGGCCACAGCCAGGCGATAGCTGACTCGGCTGGCCGGCTGAACCAGGGCGGTGGCGGCCAGGTCTTGCTGGTTGATCATGATGCGCGGGGCAAAATTCATGAAACCGGCGCCCCGGTCAGGCTCGTTGACCAGAATGCGGGCAATGCGCAGCGTGCTGTCACCCAGCAGCACGGCGTCGCCCAGGCGCAGGTTCAGGCTCTCCAGCACGGCGGCCTCGACCCAGGCCTGCCCGGTTGCGGGGATGTCCCGCGTAAGCTGACCAGGCTCGGTCGCTGCCAGCGCTGTGCGCAGATTGCCGCGCAAGGGGTAACCCGGCGTGACCGCCTTCAGGGCCACCAACTTGGTTTGTCCGCCCTGATCCTGCGGGGCACGCGCCATGGTCGGAAACGACAGCGTCAGGGCTTGTGCCAACCCCAGCGAGCGTGCCTGTACCAAAAATGCCTCGGGTGTGGGGTTGTCGCTGACCACCACCGCATCGCCGCCCAATAGTTGGCGCGCGTCGCGCTGCAAGCCGCCCTTGAGGCGATCAGCAAAAAAGCCAACCGCCGTCAGGGCCGCCACCGCCAGGGTCACCGCCACCATCAACAGGCGCAGTTCGCCCGCGCGCAGATCACGCGCCAAGGTGCGCCAGCCCAGGGTCAAAAATGAATGCGTCATGCCAGCACGATACCGCAGTCAGCCCCAGCCTGCCGGTTCTGGGGGTTCAAGGCCTGCGAAACGCCACCGGCAAAGAGGTCCAGTATTTGGAGTTGAGCGCGTCCAGCCTGACCTCGCCGCCGGTGGACGGCGCGTGCACAAAACGCCCGGCTCCGACATAAATGCCGGCATGGGTGGCCACACCGCCCGGTGCAAACACCACCAGATCTCCAGAACGCAGGTCTGATGCCGCAATTTGAGTGCCCCAGTTTTGCAGGGCAGCCACCGTGCGCGGAGGCTTGGCACCGGCGCGGGTGGCGTACACATGGCCGATCAAGCCACTGCAGTCAAAGCCGGTCTCAGGGGTGTTGCCGCCATACCGGTAGGGTGTGCCAACCAAACCGATGGCATAGAGGGTGATGTCGTTAGCCTGCTCGGGCGACAGCCGACCCGACACACCGGCCGTGTCAAACGGCGGCAGCTCTTGCCGCTGTGGGGGTGCGCTGGCACAACCAGTCAGCACCAGCGCCAACACAAACGCCGACCAAAATCCGAGCACAGGCACACTGGCAGACATCGGATGCCTGGGCGGCGCCATGTCAGATCACCCGTGATGCTTAACGCGAGCCCGACTCAGGTTTCTTTGGAGATCTTGATGGACGGAAACTTGCTGGAAAAGTCTTTGTTTTTAGCAGCAATGGCCAGCGCCACCTTACGCGCCACGGCTTTGTAAAGGCCGGCCACGTCGCTGTCGGGGTCAGACACCACGGTGGGGTGGCCGCTGTCGGCTTGCAGGCGAATCTGCATGTCGAGTGGCAACGAGCCCAGGAAGTCCATGTTGTACTGCGCCGCCATCTTTTTGCCGCCATCGGCACCAAAGATGTGTTCCATGTGGCCGCACTTGCTGCACACATGCACCGCCATGTTTTCAACAATGCCCAGAATCGGCACGCCCACTTTTTCAAACATCTTGATGCCTTTGCGGGCGTCGAGCAAGGCAATATCTTGCGGCGTGGTGACGATGACCGAGCCCGTCATGGGCACGCGCTGGCTCAGGGTAAGCTGGATGTCGCCGGTGCCGGGTGGCATGTCAACAATCAGGTAGTCCAGATTTTTCCAGTTGGTTTGGCGCAGCAATTGCTCTAGCGCCTGGGTGGCCATGGGGCCGCGCCAGATCATGGCCTCATCTTGCGCCACCAGGAAACCAATCGACATCACCTGCACGCCAAAGTTTTCCATGGGCTCCATGGTCTGGCCGTCTTCGCTCTCGGGTTTGCCCTCGATGCCCATCATCATCGGAATGCTCGGCCCATAAATGTCGGCGTCGAGCAGGCCCACACTGGCACCTTCGGCGGCCAGCGCCAATGCCAGATTGACAGCAGTGGTGCTTTTGCCAACACCGCCTTTGCCAGACGCCACGGCCACGATGTTTTTGACGTTGGGCAGCAAGGCCACGCCACGTTGCACCGCGTGGGCGGTGATCTTGACATTGACGTTAACCGACACATTGGCCACACCGGCCACGCTTTTGGCAGCGGCAATCAGTTCTTTGCGAAAGCCGGCAATCTGGCTTTTGGCAGGGTAACCCAGCTCCACATCAAAAGACACATCACCGTCGTTGACGCTCAGGTTCTTGACCGCTTTGGTCGAGACAAAATCCCGCCCCGTATTGGGGTCGATCACCGCCTCCAGTGCTTTCAGCACAGCTTGTTCTGTCACAGTCATGGGTTTCTCCGAAAGGGGCTAGTCTAGCCAACAGGGAATAGACTTGAACGGATCAAGCAAATTCGGGTTTACCCGTAGCACGCTGAGCTGGTAGACATTCGGCGGGTGCTACTGCGTAACGAAAATGTGGTCTGGGTTCAGCCCGGCGTGATATGTTGAGTACATCTGCTGATAAGCAACTTCAAGATGACGACAAAACAGGCGTGAGTCAAATAGCGCCGTGCTGAGGCGATTTTGTTCCAACTTTAGCTTGATCGCTGCCATTGTTTTGGGCTGCGTAGCAAGTTCAATAGCCCGTGACTCAAAGGCTGTCGGCGTCGATGTAACCAGTTCCGGCAGCTCAATGGCATTGAGCAAACTAGCGGCAACTCGGCTGGCAAATGCCTCTCCCATGCAGGTCAGGACGGGCAAGCCTGCCCACAACGCATCACTCGCCGTGGTGTGGGCATTGTAGGGTAGGGTGTCAACAAACAGATCAGCCTGCCGATGACGAGCCAAGTGTTCTGGCGGTGGCATGCGCGGCGCGAACACCAGTCTGTCGGGGTTGATGCCTCTTCTGGCGGCTTCTTTGCGCAAATTTGGAGCAACCCATGGGTTGTCTTCCAGCAGCCACAAAACACTGCCCTCAACTTGCCCCAATATTCTCATCCAGCCATCAAAAGTTTCGGGCGTGATTTTGTGGTTGTTGTTAAAGCAGCAAAATACGAATCCATCGTCTGGCAAGCCAAGCTCTTCACGGGTAAACCGCTTGTCAGAGATCGCTCTTTTGCGATCATTGACCTGATAGCTGTTTGGAAGATAGACAATTTTTTCCGAAAAGTACTGCCGACTGTCTTCGGGGATCAATATCTTGTCTGCGACCAGATAGTCCATGTAGCTGGCCCCAGACGTGCCGGGGTATCCCATGTAGCTAACCTGCAGGGGTGCGGCTTTTAAGGCAAAAATGCCAGCCCGGTTGTCACAGGTAAAGCCATTCAGGTCAATGGCAATATCTATTTTTTTGCTTCTTGAAAGCAATGCGACATCACGGTCGGATTGATTGCCAACCACTATAAACTGGTCAAAGGCCGCGGAAATTCGTTGACGCATCGCATCGTTTGCGTCCCGGCCATAGGAAAACGCGATGAGTTCAAAACTATTTTTGTCATGCATCTCAAACAGTTCTGCAACCAGGTGTGCTACGGCGTGATTGCGAAAGTCAGATGAAAAATAGCCCAGGCGAATCTTCCTCCCTTTCGGACGGATCGGAATGCAATCAAGCGATTGGTTAGCCGGGGCCTTGTGATTCACCCATATCTGTGCGGCTTTTAGCTGCAACTGTCTAGAAGTTGTGCAGGCAAGCACAATGAATGGTTCAGACGCCTTGGCACCAGACTGAATTTTTGTTGAGAGTGCTTCCAAGTCGTCAGAAACACCATGCCAATCGCAAATTTTCATCTTGGTATCGAGTCGGGTACCACCCAAAAACTCATAGTCAGGCGAGAGGGCGTAGGTTCTGTTGAAACTGACGATGGCGGCCTGGTAGTGTTTTAAGTCCTTCAAGGCCAGGCCGCGGTTGTAAAAGGTGTCGGCCGAGTCGGGCTTGAGGGCAATGGCGCGGTCATAGCTGTCAATAGCTGCCTGATGCTGCTTCGAGTCATTGAGAGCCAGGCCCCGGTTGGTGTAAGACTCTGCAACGCCAGGCGCATAGGCAATGGCCTTGTCGTAGCTGGCAATGGCGGCAAGGTATTGCTGGCACTGGTACAGCGCAATGCCCCGGTTGAAATACATCTCTGCGTAGTCAGGCTTGATGGAGACGGCCTTGTCATAACTGTCGATGGCCTGTGGGTACCGCTTCAATCCCAGCAACAAATTGCCGCGGCTGGCGTAGGCGGACGCATTGTGGGGATTTGTTTCAATAGCCTTGCTGATCAACTCAATCGCTTGAATTGGGTTTCCCGACTGGGAAGCTATCACGCCCAGCATATGCCAGGCCTCTGAATACGCTGGATACGTGCCAAGCAGTTGCTGATACACGGTGCTAGCTTGCGCCAGTTGACCTTGCTGCTGAAGTGCCAGCCCGGCACGAAACCAGCCAAGCATTTGTTCGATGGAGGCTGGCTGGGCTGTTACCTTTTCACCAGGTCTGTCAGTGCGACTGATGTTTCTCGTCATGTTCTTTTGAAATATAGCTCAATTGCCCCGAGTTGCCGATCGCGGTCAACATGTAGAGCCTCCAATAGTTCTTGTGGGGTAGCTGATGACGGACGTTTCGAGGTAGATTTTGCGCTGCATGCATTCAGTCCATTTGGGGAAACGTGGTCTGTCCTTTATTTTGCCCCATTCGTTTGCAGGCCCTATTGATGCTACATAATGTGTAGCGATAAGCACAATAAGGACGAGGGTTAAAGCCGATTTGGCTTCAATTAATTCGACTCCGACCCTAACTAACCCCTCCGAATGCAAGCCTGGATGATTGCCCGCAAAGATCGCATGCACCCCACAAGCCAACAAATTTGGGTCGACGGGTTATGAACTCAAGTTTAGCTAATTGCTTTTCGCCGGAAGGTGCTTCCGGCTGCTTTTCAACGAGCATTCGCTCGCAGTCGGGAATGGCAACATCTCGTCCGTGAGAAATACGGAAATGGCGCGCAAGTCCTGCGGAACCCGCCACCTCTCTTTGGCACGCGGGGCACCGAAAGGCCTTGATGTTTCCCATAGCGGGGCACCCTCAGGCTAACGTCGGCGCTGTCCGGCACACAGCATCCGCCGCGAACCGGCAATCTGCGGCATCGATGTCCGCGACGAGCAAGCTGTTAAACCGAAGCATCACGGAAGGCCCTCAGAACCGTATTAATGCGCGTCTGATAGCCAGTCCCTTGTGCCTTGAACCATTCCAGCACATCTTGATCCACTCGCAGAGAAATGGAAGTTTTAGCAGGTAGCGGCTTCAAACCCTTGCGAACCAGGCCACGAACGATGTGATTGACCTCTGCCTCTGGGTGTTCGGAATTCGGCTTTTGTTCACCCGCGCCGGAATTCAGGCGCGCCCAATCAGTTTTGGATTTCATCGAAGTAGATTTGCGACTCGCGCTTGGTAGCTCTTCGGAACGAGATGACGCGGATTTCATGTTCACTCTCCGTATGTACGACTGAAACAGTGATGCCAGCGAGCAAGCCCAGCGTAACGAAGCGTTGCTCGCCGTAGGAGAAACGGTCATCCTCGAAGGTAAACGTCACACCTTCAAAAACACTCGCAGCATCCAAGAAGTCAAGGCCGTGGGCTTTGATGTTCGCTGCGCGCTTCGTTTCAGACCAAGTGAACTCCATTTGCTTAGTGTATATACATAACGTAATGGCATCAACGAATAGTTTTTTTGCGGCTTAACGTAAAATTCACCGGCGAGCGAAGCGAGTCCGCTGCAATGCCGAGTTGGGCATACGCTCGCGTGGCGGTGGTTGAACGCAAGAAAATCCTTTTGCAATATATTGAGCTTCAATTAATTTCAGATCTGCCGCTATTGCATCAATATCATAATTAAATTTAGCAGCATGGGCGTTTCGATTTGCCCTGACTTCAGTGATGATCTCATCATCCAGTAGTGTCGTCATCGTTTTCTCCTAGTAATTCCTCTGGTGTACACATTTGGCATAAGCAAGCCAATAGATTCAAGATGGTGCGCTATGTTTCTCAGTATTTCCATATTGGCGATATATGCCGACAATTCCAAGTGAGCAAATAATCCATGCCGTGTATTGTTGCTAGCGCAATGTCTAGCGCATCTTCTGCTGCTTTTCGAGGAATGATAGATTTCAAAATCAAATGCCGTGCCAAGTCAATTGCACTATCGGTTGAGGACAGCAGGGTTAAGCCATTTACTGCATTTAGCCGTTTTTCTGCCGCCTCTGTGTTGCCAGCGGCACACTCTGCCAACACAGAACCAGAAACGAATAGATCGTAATCATGTCGTATTTCCCACCACGCTTGCGTAATTTGTTGATGCGCAGCCCCAATAATGGTTTTGCTGGGGCGAGCAGTCAGGTAGCTGATAACGGATGTTTCAATATATACTTTTCGCTTCATAAATTCAGTTATTTTGCGGAAACTGTGGCCTGTTCTCTATTTCGCCCCACCCGTGTGCAGGCCAATCCACCGAAGTTAAGCCATGTCACCCCTTGTAAGCCAGATTTGGATGAGGTTTCACATGATTTTTCGGTCGTGGCTGCTTGCGATCAGACAGTTGTCTATGGGAGTTTGCCCCAACAGTTCAAACGCCTTTCCCAAAAGAGTCACCAGACAGCCCAACCCCAACACCATACGCGGCAGCAGGCGCTGCAAACATGGTGCGGCGTAGGCGCGGTTACATGTACGCTGCTTGTCCTGTAAACCCGCTGCCGCTGACGCGCCCATGCACACCAAAGAAGCCAAATTGTCAGCCAACACCTTTGCGTGCACATCGACCATCAGCGCATGCTGCGTCAGCCCTGAGACGCTCTCGAGTTTGCAGCGATGCTTGAGGCGTTTAAAGGCCTCCTCAATACGCCAGCGCTCATGGTAAAGCTCACCAAAAGCGGCTGTCGGGACTTGGCTGTCTGGCAAATTGTCGCCATCACCCGACAAGCCCATTGGGCGTCCACACACTTGACCAGCTGGACGCGGGTGCAGCACCAGAACAGCCATAATCTTCGCAGTCCCACTGGTTGGGCTTATTGAGCGTGACCATTGGCATCCACCTGATCGCTGCGCTCAAAGTTGCGCGCCTCTGCCCAACCACCACTGGACTTCTCGCAGCGCATGCAAAACCGAATATAGTGCTCAGTCAAATACGCCACCAGCCAAGCTGCCGGATAGCCCCGATCAAGGATCAACACATCATCAGGCCCCAGGCACAACAGCGACTCAAACGCATCTGCCGCTCAGCGCCATCGGCACCATGCGCTGGCGTGCAGCGTCAATTCAGCGCCCGGCAGATACAAGACAAACAAGCGTTGATCAGCTTGGGCATGGAACCTTGTGGTGAAACAAGGGCGAATCGAGTCAGCACAGGCATCGCCTGCCAACGCAGACCGTGCCACGAGGCAAGCCCAACGGTCAGCGGTTTTGCCACAAAGGTGTTCAAGTGCTCCAAACAAGTCAAGACAACTTGTCGTGCTTGAGCAAAACCACGATCAGTTATGCCACGCTGCCAGTCGCCGTCAACAGACAAGCTACCAAAGAAGGAGTCGAGCATGACCTGCTGTGAAGACGCTCGCATGGAAAGCAAAGCGCCAATCATTGGGCAAAGGCAACTTGCCAGTGCGCGTGAAGGCATTGGGAGTCAGGGTGGCGGGCATCGGCGAAAAATTCCGCCGAATTGATGCGATCGGTGAGTTTGGAGAAAAGAGAACTAGGGTTAACCCTATATTTTGTTGACATATTCAGTTCCATATTTTGGGGAAATTTAAAATAAATTCAACTAAATCAACAGCTTACGAGGAATATTTTACCTTAACTTCGGTGGATTGGTGTGCAGGCCCTACTGACGCTACATAATGTGTAGCTGCTAGCGCAATAGGGACGGTGGCTAGAGGCCGATTTAGTTTAAATTAATTCGACTCTGACCCCAATTAACCGCTATTTGCTCAACGTAAAAGTGAGGGGCAGCCCGCTTTTGGGCTGTCCCTCTCGACTCAATCCACCGAAGTTAAGGTAAAATATTCCTCGTAAGCTGTTGATTTAGTTGAATTTATTTTAAATTTCCCCAAAATATTGGAACTGAATATGTCAACAAAATATAGGGTTAACCCTTAGTTCTCTTTTCTCCAAACTCACCGATCGCATCAATTCGGCGGAATTTTCGCCGATGCCCGCCACCCTGACTCCCCAATGCCTTCACGCGCACTGGCAAGTTGCCTTTCGCCAGCTGATTGGCGCTTTGCTTTCCATGCGAGCGTCTTCACAGCAGGTCATGCTCGACTCCTTCTTTGGTAGCTTGTCTGTTGACGGCGACTGGCAGCGTGGCATAACTGATCGTGGTTTTGCTCAAGCACGAGACAAGTTGTCCTGGACTTGTTTGGAGCACTTGAACACCTTTTGTGGTCAAAACCGCCGACGCGTTGGGCTTGGTCCTCGTTGGCACGGTCTGCGTTTGGTGGCAGGCGATGCCTCGGTGCTGATGCCCGCGATTCGCCCTTGTTTCACCACAAGGTTCCATGCCCAAGCTGATCAACGCTTGTTTGTCTTGTATCTGCCGGGCGCTGATTGACGCTGCACGCCAGCGTGCATGGTGCCGATGGCGCTGAGCGGCAGATGCTGTTTGAGTCGCTGTTGCGCCTGGGGCCTGATGATGTGTTGATCCTTGATCGGGGCTATCCGGCAGCTTGGCTGGTGGCGTATTTGACTGAGCACTATATTCGGTTTTGCATGCGCTGCGAGAAGTCCAGTGGTGGTTGGGCAGAGGTACGCACCTTGAGCGCAGCGATCAGGTGGATGCCACGGTCACGCTCAATAAGCCCAACCAGTGGGACTGCGAAGATTATGGCTGTTCTGGTGCTGCACCGCGGTCCGGCTGGTCAAGTGTGTGACGCCCAATGGGCTTGTGCGGGTGATGGCGACCAATTTGCCAGACAGCCAAGTCCCGACAGCAGCTTTTGGTGAGCTTTACCATGAGCGCTGGCGTATTGAGGAGGCCTTTAAACGCCTCAAGCATCGCTGCAAACTCGAGAGCGTCTCAGGGCTGACGCAGCATGCGCTGATGGTCGATGTGCACGCAAAGGTGTTGGCTGACAATTTGGCTTTGGTGTGCATGGGCGCGTCAGCGGCAGCGGGTTTACAGGACAAGCAGCGTACATGTAACCGCGCCTACGCCGCACCATGTTTGCAGCGCCTGCTGCCGCGTATGGTGTTGGGGTTGGGCTGTCTGGTGACTCTTTTGGGAAAGGCGTTTGAACTGTTGGGGGCAAACTCCAATCCACCGAAGTTAAGGTAAAATATTCCTCGTAAGCTGTTGATTTAGTTGAATTTATTTTAAATTGCCCCAAAAAATTGGAACTGAATATGTCAACAAAATATAGGGTTAACCCTTAGTTCTCTTTTCTCCAAACTCACCGATCGCATCAATTCGGCGGAATTTTTCGCCGATGCCCGCCACCCTGACTCCCCCAATGCCTTCACGCGCACTGGCAAGTTGCCTTTGCCCAAGCTGATTGGCGCTTTGCTTTCCATGCGAGCGTCTTCACAGCAGGTCATGCTCGACTCCTTCTTTGGTAGCTTGTCTGTTGACGGCGACTGGCAGCGTGGCATTTCTGATCGCGGTTTTGCTCAAGCCAGGGACAAACTGTCCTGGACTTGTTTGGAGCACTTGAACACTTTTGTGGTCAAAACTGCCGATACGCTGGGCTTGGTTTCTCGCTGGCACGGTTTGCGTTTGCGGCAGGCGATGCCTCGGTGCTGATGCCTGCGATTCGCCCCCTTTGTTTCACCACAAGGTTCCATGCCCAAGCTGATCAACGCTTGTTTGTCTTGTATCTGCCGGGCGCTGAATTGACGCTGCACGCCAGCGTGCATGGTGCCGATGGCGCTGAGCGGCAGATGCTGTTTGAGTCGCTGTTGTGCCTGGGGCCTGATGATGTGTTGATCCTTGATCGGGGCTATCCGGCAGCTTGGCTGGTGGCGTATTTGACTGAGCACTATATTCGGTTTTGCATGCGCTGCGAGAAGTCCAGTGGTGGTTGGGCAGAGGTACGCACCTTTGAGCGCAGCGATCAGGTGGATGCCACGGTCACGCTCAATAAGCCCAACCAGTGGGACTGCGAAGATTATGGCTGTTCTGGTGCTGCACCGCGGGTCCGGCTGGTCAAGTGTGTGACGCCCAATGGGCTTGTGCGGGGTGATGGCGACCAATTTGCCAGACAGCCAAGTCCCGACAGCAGCTTTTGGTGAGCTTTACCATGAGCGCTGGCGTATTGAGGAGGCCTTTAAACGCCTCAAGCATCGCTGCAAACTCGAGAGCGTCTCAGGGCTGACGCAGCATGCGCTGATGGTCGATGTGCACGCAAAGGTGTTGGCTGACAATTTGGCTTTTGGTGTGCATGGGCGCGTCAGCGGCAGCGGGTTTACAGGACAAGCAGCGTACATGTAACCGCGCTTACGCCGCACCATGTTTGCAGCGCCTGCTGCCGCGTATGGTGTTGGGGTTGGGCTGTCTGGTGACTCTTTTGGGAAAGGCGTTTGAACTGTTGGGGGCAAACTCCCATAGACAACTGTCTGATCGCAAGCAGCCACGACCGAAAAATCATGTGAAACCTCATCCAAATCTGGCTTACAAGGGGTGACATGGCTTAACTTCGGTGGATTGGGGCAAACTCCCATAGACAACTGTCTGATCGCAAGCAGCCACGACCGAAAAATCATGTGAAACCTCATCCAAATCTGGCTTACAAGGGGTGACATGGCTTAACTTCGGTGGATTGCCTCTCGACTGCCGGGTTATGTTTTACTGTAGCAATAACGCTTGTGCAATTGGTTGCCATTTACTGTAAGTGATACTTGAAGATGGATGATTAATATAACCTGCAAGAACAGAATTCGTGCCAACACTAAGAATGGCACTATGCTCTGACTTTTGTTGATGCGCAATATGAAATATTAGATTTCGCCAATTGGCCAGACCAAGAACAAGTATTCTTTCTGGCTTAAGCTCTGAAATTAATTCCTCAAAAGCTGGAATGGAGTTTGCCCACATTTCTTCCGTTGGTCTTTGGCGAGCTTGATTACCTACTAAAAATTGCACAAAATTGTAAAAGGCAACATTTCCCCAAAACACCTCTGATTCTATTTTTGTATCTCTACCAAAAATCACTCTGCGCGTTTTAGTGGCAAATTTCCCGAAGCCTTGAGGATCTAGTTGATCATTAATATCTTCGAGGACACAATCAATAACAATATTTTCATCAAATTGTTCAGGGTTATCTGTGTAATTTGAGTCACCAAGTATTAACGTTTTGTACGGGAAAATATTTGGAGCCTCATACGCTTCACCCTTCCACGGTCTGACCTTAATTTCGCTCATAACTTTCCCCATAAAACATAACGCCATTGCTCACGCGCGCGGGTTTCCCGCGGCGCGTGCAGCAATTTGTTATACGCCTCGACCGATGTGTGGAGAGATGTCACGAACTTCTATCTCCGATTTCTTTAGATCGTAGTAATCGCAAACTCTAGTTACACCTGCACCATATTTCTTAGCGATGCCCGCTAGGATAACCGGGTAACGACTGAGAACGCTTGTAAGCGCCCTGCCTCCTGTCAGGAATCTGACCGGGTGATTCGTTCCAACGACGTAGAGATGCTTGCTCTTCGTCGTTTCATACTCCGCCAAAAAATGGAAGTCCTTGAATACGCCGTTCTGACGAATCGATTCAGAGCCGCCCTGCCAGTCTATGAATTTGTACTCAGCAACACGAAGGTTCGTCTCAAGATCGAACTGCCTGCCGGTATTCCCGGCCCCCAGAGAGACGCTTTCGACTACCTCTCCCGGTTTTAAGATCGCCGGAAGCGAACACAGAATTCCGGCAGCATGGATGATGACGTTAATCTGGCCAGCGAGCTTCTTGATGGAAACCGCTGACGACATGAACCCGTCGTTGATACTTCTTACGTCACAAAAATCTCGCAACTTGTTCGCATCAAGGCCAACGACCAAGGATTCAATGCGAGCAAGACTTTCCGTCAGAGACGCGCCCTGAAAATCGGTGATAGCCCGGATGGCGATGTCGATGCTCATGGAGACGTATAACGTTCGAGGTAAGGCGGGCCCTACAGCGGAGCGTGTAAGGCCCGGCAGGGACGATGAAAACTTTGGCCCTGCCGGGCCTTGCACGCGCAGCTGTTGGGGCTCGCCTTGACCGAGGGGCTAGCAGCCTGTCGGACTTAGCGATTCAAAATTTGAAATTTCCAATCTGCTCAAAATATAGGCAGTTTGGTATTGATTTTGCGAATTTTTGAGCCTTCTCAAAGCATTTTCTCCCTTATCCAACTTTTTGGACGCAATACTGCCATGCGCTTGACATTCCAGGCCAGGCAAACCAGATTCCATTCACCAGTGACTTTGCTCAATCCGCGCAAGGAGGAACTGCCTGAACCTCATCACCGACTTGATGATGCCAAACACCGGCTCCACCGTTTGCTTGCGAACAGCGTAAGCAGCTCTGCCTGCCAACGTTGCCAAACGATGTGTCATCGCCTCTATCGGTGTGGCATCTGCCTTCGAGGCGCGGGCTCTGTAAAACGTTCGCTCCAGTGCGGGTGATGGTCTTGGCGGGCCACGGCAATCAAAGGCACGATCTTGCCACCTCACAGGCGTTGACGTTGTTTTCACTGCAATAGCCGGTGTCAGCAACCAGGGTGGTGGCAGTGCCGAGCTTGGCTTGCTGCTCTTGCAGAACTTTGAGCATCGGCTGGACTTCTCTCTTGTCATTGGGCGCTTGTGTCAAGGTGGGTGGCCCACCAGCATCGTGTCGGCATCCACCCCGGCCTGTGCGTTGTAGCACTGCTCAAAACCGCCACCGGCCACCGGCATGATGCGCGATTCTTCGTCTGTCAGGTTGATTTGGTCACTGTCACGCACACCCGGCTGCGGGGCTGTGGGTGTCTTGCCGCGTGGCTTTTTGCCCGTCTCATCAGCTTTTGGCTTGGCGCTTGCCCATCTTCTCGTCAAATTCGGCCTTCTCGCGGGCGTAGCGCTCTTTGCGCACGCTGTGCGATCTTGATCTTGGCTGCCGCCATTGCAGCGAGCCGATCTTGGCGCAACTTGAGTTCTTTGGGCAGGCTCATGCCATCGGGAGTATTGGCTGTGTCGGCCGCCTCAGCCAGGGCCAGCAGTTCCTGGACTTCTGCCTTGAGCTGCTCTTCAAGCTTGACGATGTGGCCATGCGAGAGGGCGCTGTGGCGCGAGGCGTTGGCGTGGATCTTGGTGCCATCCAGACAGAC
Source organism: Candidatus Rhodoferax mariagerensis (assembly GCA_016719055.1). Classification (GTDB taxonomy): domain Bacteria; phylum Pseudomonadota; class Gammaproteobacteria; order Burkholderiales; family Burkholderiaceae_C; genus Rhodoferax; species Rhodoferax mariagerensis. The sequence continues at coordinate 64,973 of JADKAW010000058.1, forward strand.
CATACCCATCTTGAGCAGTTTCATCTCGCGGGCCATTTCCAGCACTTGCACAAACAGGCCCAGCGAGTTCATCGATAAAGCGACGACGAAGGTGGCTAAGGTGTCATGGTCGGGGTGGCTGCCTGCGCCAATGTAGCGAAAGGCCACAGAGTCGTAGGTGGCCATTTCCAGCTTGCGGCTGGAGAACACCCCGGTTGAATAACCGTAAACCAAAATGGCCAGCAAGGTCGCTGGATGGTGTGCCTTTGAGCCGCGACCGGCATATTGGCCCCGAGTCAGATTGGGAGATCGAGGCTATCGATGACTTCTACGACAAAGGGTGCCAGATGGTCCTGGGTGAGCCAAACGTCTACGGAAGGGCGGCGCAGGTAGACGGTATTGCGGTCAGTGAGGATGAAGTTCGACATGCTGGTATAAATCCTTCTTAAGCCAGGTTCATTATAACTTTATTACTACACTATCAATAGCAAAAGAAGAATTTTTCAGTGGCGTTTATAGTCCGACAGGCTGCTAGCCTGCGCTTTTGCGGAGGTTGAACTGGTGAGACTTTGACAAGCGCTCGTAGCGGTTATCGTGGTAGTGATTAAAGGCACGTTTTGGCAGGTGCACGATGGCTGGTCCAAAGACGCCTTCTTGGGCTCTATCCATCTCCACGAGCAGCTCGATATCAACGGCTGTGTACTTGCGTGCAAATGGCGCTGCAGGGGCTCAGTAGCGCTTTACGAGCGGTACGTTTGCCAGGCGGTTGGTGTGCCATTGTTTGACCAAACGGGTGGTCTGGGCGCGGCTGTCGCCACTGGTATGTTGGAGATAGCGAAGCAACACACAACGCTCATACTTGTTGCGATGCTGGTAGTCAAAGCGCTTGATCACCCGACCAATGTGGGCGTAGCGCTCTATGTCACATTCCGCCTGTGCGGTGAATATTACGTCGGCAATGGCGGCAAGGAATTGCTCGATTTGTTCAATCGTGCAGAGTTTGGATTCGTTCATGTCGATCACCATCACTGTGATGATCAACCCGCTCCCAAAACATCCAAAACCACGTCTTCAGGCTCATTTCTGCTTGGAAATGCAGCCGCCGTTCAGGCTCAGACCTCGTTGGCTGGGCGGCGGCGGCGGGTGTTGGCGGTATGATAGCCTGGCCGGCGAAGGGTAACACTGGCCAATTCCGGTATCGCGCTTTTCGATAACTTTCAATCCGCACATTCAACAAAACCATTCAAACACCCCGATATGCCCAAGCCAGATTCACCATGCCGACTCACAGCCAAAGGACCGCGCATTTATAACCTGTTCCCGCTGCTTTGCGGCTCGGTCCAGCAGTGGGAAGATCATCTACCGCGCATCGCCGCCATGGGCTTTAATTGGGTCTATCTCAACCCGTTTCATTATCCCGGTTTTTCCGGCAGTCTTTACGCCGTCAAGGACTATTACCGTATCCACGATTTGATGTGGGATGGCGAGCACTCTCTTGAAGAACTGCTTACCTCTTTCTGTCGCAAGGCAGGCGAACAGGGTTTGTTGGTGATGATGGACCTGGTTATCAATCACACTTCCAAAGACTCGCTGCTGGCCGAGCATCATCCTGACTGGTTTTTGCATGAATCCGACGGTTCCTTGCGTTCACCGCGCGCGATTGAACCGGCTGATACGCGCAATGTCACGATTTGGGGCGATCTGGCCGAATTTGACTACCACAATTCCGATCACCGTGCCAATCTGGTCGGCTATTTCAGTGATCTGATCAGCCACTTTCTCGATTGCGGCATTCGCGGCTTTCGCTGTGATGCCGCTTATCTGGTTCCGGCTGAGGTCTGGTCGCACTTGATCACGCTGGCCCGCAGCAAACGCACTGACGCTATTTTTCTGGCCGAAACACTGGGCTGTCATCTGGACCAGGTGGCAGCCTTGCGCTCGACCGGCTTCGACTATTTGTTCAACAGCGCCACCTGGTGGGATTTCAGGTCGCCCTGGCTGCTTGAGCAATACAACGCGTTTCGTCACATTGCACCTTCCATCGCCTTTCCGGAAAGCCATGATACCGAACGCCTGGCCAGCGGTCTGGAGCGGGACGGTCTGGGCGACCCGGTACTGGTTGAGCGCGCCTACCGCATGCGCTATATGTTCGTCGCCGCGTTCTCGACCGGCGTCATGATTCCGGTTGGTTTCGAGTACGGCTTCAGAACCAGACTCAACGTCGCCCTGACCCGTCCTGAGCACTGGGAACAACCGCTGTTTGACATCAGCGACTACATTGCCGCCGTCAACCAGATGCGAGCCGCTATCCCTGTACTCAACGAGGAAGGCGCACAACGCCAACTGCACACGGGTGACCCGGCTGTGGTCTGCATTTTGCGTCGCGCGTTGGCTGGGTCATCGTGGGTGCTGCTGGTGTTCAATACCAATTTGCAGCAGCGCCTCGATGCCTGCGTCAGCGGGCTCGATGACGACGTGGTGCTGGCGCGCGAGGTGACGCCCGGCCGCCAGGGTGCTGCAGTATCGCTGGCCGAAGCGTTGCCGCTGGTGCCTGGTGAAGCGCGGATTTTCGTCAACCCCTGAGTCCTGCGATACGCTCGAGATTAAACGCTGGCTATGCGCAGCGCTATGGATCATATTCAAGGAGAGGTAGATGATTGTCAAAGGCATTGTTTTCGATGTAAATGGAACGCTTACTGATATTCAAACCAACGAATGGCATGACGATGTGTACCGTGTCATCAGCAATCTGTTGTCATATCAAGGCATGGCCATTGAGCCGGCCAACCTCAAAGATATGTATTTCAGGACGATAGAAGAACAACTCAAGCTGAGTAACCAGCACCACCCAGAGTTCGATGTGAGCGGTGTTTTCAGGACCATCATTGAGCACTACGCCACCGATTTCACGCGCACCCTGCCGGCTGCAAAGATTGAACAACTGCCGATGATTCTGGCCGAATTGCACCGCAGTGCGTCGCGCTTTCGCTTGCAATGTTGCCGCCGACCGAAAACTGAGCCACAAATAGAGGGTATGCCGACCCAAAACTGAGCCAGGTGTTTTACTAGCGCTGCCTACTTTTTAGGCAGGAGCAAACAAGGTGATCACCATGGAACTATTAGGCAAAGTCAGGCGCATGAAAGTGCGCGACAAACTCTCAGAGCGAGCGATTGCAAAGTGCACCGGACTCTCGCGCAACACCGTTCACAAATGGCTTCAAACCCCAGAAGAAGTTCAAGCACCCAAGTACGTCCGGGCTAAGGGTTTCAACAAACTTGGTGACTTTACTGACGAACTGGAGCAATCCCCTCAAAGTCGACGCGCTGCGCCCCGAAAAGGACAGGCGCAGAGCACGCGCGCTGTTTGGGCAAATCAAGGCCAGTGGGTACGCAGGAGGCTACACCCGTGTCACCGACTACATCCGCGCCTGGCGGGCCAACGCTGGCAAAGACATCAAAGCCTTCGTGCCCTTGAAGTTTGAGCTGGGTGAGGCGTTCCAGTTTGACTGGAGCGAAGAAGGCATGGTGATCGGTGGCATCTATCACCGCATGCAAGTCTCCCACATGAAGCTGTGCGCCAGTCGCCTTCTGGCTGGTGGCCTACCCCAGCCAGGGCCATGAAATGCTGTTTGATGCCCATACGCGCTCCTTCTGTGCACTTGGCGGAGTTGCCCGGCGGGGTATCTACGACAACATGAAGACAGCGGTCGATAAAGTAAAGAAAGGCAAGGGTCGCACTGTCAATGCCCGCTTTGCCGTCATGTGCGCGCACTACCTCTTCGATGCTGACTTCTGCAACGTTGCCAGCGGCTGGGAGAAAGGTGTCGTCGAGAAGAACGTGCAGGACAGTCGCAGGCGAATTTGGATCGAAGCGCAGACCCGCAAATGGCACAGCTTTGAGGAACTCAACGCGTGGCTGGGCGAGCGCTGTCGCGCCCTGTGGGGCTGAGTGTACGTCACCCCGAATTCCAGCAATTCAGCGTTTTGGAAATGCTGGAGCAAGAACGCACCGAACTGATGCCCATGCCCACCGTGTTTGATGGTTACGTCGAGCGCTCAGCCAAAGGTATCAAGCACCTGCTTGGTGGCGGTGGCGCGCAACCGCTACTCGGTGCCGTGTGAGCTGGCCGGCCAGCGCGTGAGCACCCGGCTGTACCCCAGCCGGGTGGAAATTGCCACCGATGAGGGCATCGTTGCCAGCCACGCGCGACTGTCAGACCGAGGCCACATCTGCTACGACTGGCAGCACTACATTGCGCTGATACAGCGCAAGCCCGGTGCCCTGCGCAACGGCGCTCCATTTGCCGACATGCCGGCGCCATTGCTACGTTTGCGCCAGGGCTGATGCGCCATGATGGTGGTGACAAAACCATGGCGCAGGTACTCAACTGTGTCTCCAGCCACGGCCTCGAAGCGGTGTTGGTGGCGGTGGAATTGGTCATTGAATCGGGGGCGCTCAGTACCGAACACGTCCTCAACGTATTGGGCTCGCCTGAACGCCGCACCTGTGCCTGAATCGGTTCAAAGTAGCTTGCCCTGGGCGAACGCCAGTGGCCAATACAGGGCGCTATGACAGCTTGCGTCACGGTAACACAGCTGATGTCAACCATGAAGCCGCCAGCCTGCTGGAGCTCAATCATGCGTCGTGAGATCAGCACCGAACTCAAGGAGCTGCGTCTGCACGGCATGGCGCAGGCGTGGGATGAATTGACAACCCACGAGGGCAAACCCAACGATGTGGGTATACAAACATCGCGCTGGTTGATCGAGCATTTGTTGCAAGCCGAACACGAGCAACGGGCGTTTGCCTCGGTGCGCCACCAGATGAAAGCGGCCAAGTTCCCGCTGCACCGTGACCTGGCAGGCTTTGACTTTGAGGGCACCAGGGTTGACAAGAAGTTGGTCAACCAACTCAGTACATTGGACTTCACTGACAGGGCACAAAACGTTGTTCTCACTGGTGGGCCAGGCACCGGTAAGACGCACCTGGCCACAGCCATTGGGGTAGCTGGCATTACTGCAAAAGGCAAGCGAGTGCGCTTTTATTCCACGGTCGATTTGGTCAATGAGTTGGAGAAGGAAAGCGCCAGGACAAGGCCGGGCGCATCGCGCTGGCACTGATGCGCATGGACTTGGTCATCCTCGATGAGCTGGGGTACTTGCCGTTCAGCCAAGCCGGTGGTGCCTTGTTGTTTCACCTGCTCTCCAAGCTGTACGAGCACACCAGCGTGGTGATCACTACCAATTTGAGCTTCTCGGAGTGGTCCAGCGTGTTCATTGATGCCAAGATGACCACGGCACTATTGGACCGGCTCACTCACCACCGCCACATCGTGGAGACGGGCAATGAGTCCTACCGGTTCAGGCACAGCACGATGGCCGCGAAGACGCGTATCAAGGCCAGGGAGAGCGAACGTAAGGGCAGTCAATCGGTGCCGCCAGCACAAGAGCCAGACGAATCGTTCTGAGGCAACGCGAGAAGGGGAAATCCGCTACGGGCTACGCCTTCGCTCCTTTCCCCTTTTGCGCCATAAATCAATTCAGAAAACCGAAGCCAAAGGGCAGCCACAACCAGCAATTCTGTACACTTATCCACAGTTGCCAATTCAAAATTCGGCAACACGCCCTGGCTCAATATTGAATCGGCAGGGTGGCTCAATATTCAATCGGCGCTGACACCCAGGACTGCAGCGCATCGCGCCCGGTGCGCCGCATCATTTCCATGACGCGCAATTCAGCAGCATCGGCCGTCTTGAGTTCGCCTGTCTCGTCTTCAATAGCCAATACCAAGGCTTCTATTCGACTGCGAAGATCAGGGTGTGCTCCCAATCTCCTCACCAGTTCCGCATCGCTCATCAATGGTTCGCTCATGGGTAGGCTCCTTTGCTGGGTCTATCAGCCAAGAATAACTCCACATCAGTTTGAATCGCACCCCAGTTGCCCAATCCACCGAAGTTAAGGTAAAATATTCCTCGTAAGCTGTTGATTTAGTTGAATTTATTTTAAATTTCCCCAAAATATTGGAACTGAATATGTCAACAAAATATAGGGTTAACCCTTAGTTCTCTTTTCTCCAAACTCACCGATCGCATCAATTCGGCGGAATTTTTCGCCGATGCCCGCCACCCTGACTCCCCAATGCCTTCACGCGCACTGGCAAGTTGCCTTTGCCCAAGCTGATTGGCGCTTTGCTTTCCATGCGAGCGTCTTCACAGCAGGTCATGCTCGACTCCTTCTTTGGTAGCTTGTCTGTTGACGGCGACTGGCAGCGTGGCATAACTGATCGTGGTTTTGCTCAAGCACGAGACAAGTTGTCCTGGACTTGTTTGGAGCACTTGAACACCTTTGTGGTCAAAACCGCCGACGCGTTGGGCTTGGTCCTCGTTGGCACGGTCTGCGTTTGGTGGCAGGCGATGCCTCGGTGCTGATGCCTGCGATTCGCCCTGTTTCACCACAAGGTTCCATGCCCAAGCGGATCAACGCTTGTTTGTCTTGTATCTGCCGGGCGCTGAATTGACGCTGCACGCCAGCGTGCATGGTGCCGATGGCGCTGAGCGGCAGATGCTGTTTGAGTCGCTGTTGTGCCTGGGGCCTGATGATGTGTTGATCCTTGATCGGGGCTATCCGGCAGCTTGGCTGGTGGCGTATTTGACTGAGCACTATATTCGGTTTTGCATGCGCTGCGAGAAGTCCAGTGGTGGTTGGGCAGAGGTACGCACCTTTGAGCGCAGCGATCAGGTGGATGCCACGGTCACGCTCAATAAGCCCAACCAGTGGGACTGCGAAGATTATGGCTGTTCTGGTGCTGCACCGCGGGTCCGGCTGGTCAAGTGTGTGACGCCCAATGGGCTTGTGCGGGTGATGGCGACCAATTTGCCAGACAGCCAAGTCCCGACAGCAGCTTTTGGTGAGCTTTACCATGAGCGCTGGCGTATTGAGGAGGCCTTTAAACGCCTCAAGCATCGCTGCAAACTCGAGAGCGTCTCAGGGCTGACGCAGCATGCGCTGATGGTCGATGTGCACGCAAAGGTGTTGGCTGACAATTTGGCTTCTTTGGTGTGCATGGGCGCGTCAGCGGCAGCGGGTTTACAGGACAAGCAGCGTACATGTAACCGCGCCTACGCCGCACCATGTTTGCAGCGCCTGCTGCCGCGTATGGTGTTGGGGTTGGGCTGTCTGGTGACTCTTTGGGAAAGGCGTTTGAACTGTTGGGGGCAAACTCCCATAGACAACTGTCTGATCGCAAGCAGCCACGACCGAAAAATCATGTGAAACCTCATCCAAATCTGGCTTACAAGGGGTGACATGGCTTAACTTCGGTGGATTGCCCAGTTGCCGCAAGGCAGAGACGCAATCAAAAATCTGCTGATATACTCGTGGACTTGGTTTGACAGCCATTCAGTACGTCTAACAATGTGTCGAAAATGAGACACAAAAAGATTTGGCAGTACTTTTTTGTTTGCAAAAAATTAAGTCAATTAAATCAAAAGCTGATCTGGTGAACGCAGTTCCCGAATTAGCACCAGATTAACTGTTGCGTCAGTCAGGAATGTGCATGTTGACGCTAATTGTTGTAGTTGCAGTCCTTTACTTTTCGGAGTTTGAAAAATGGGAAAAGAAAAATTCACGCGCACCAAGCCCCACGTCAATGTGGGCACCATTGGCCACGTTGACCATGGAAAAACCACCCTGACTGCGGCCATCACCTCGGTAATGGCGGCCAAGTTTGGCGGTACCGCCAAGGCCTACGACCAGATTGACGCGGCCCCCGAAGAAAAGGCCCGCGGCATCACCATCAACACCGCCCACGTTGAATACGAAACCGCCAACCGCCACTACGCCCACGTTGACTGCCCCGGCCACGCTGACTATGTGAAAAACATGATCACCGGTGCCGCCCAAATGGACGGTGCCATTCTGGTGTGCTCAGCTGCTGACGGCCCCATGCCTCAGACCCGCGAACACATTCTGCTTGCCCGCCAGGTCGGCGTGCCTTACATCATCGTCTACCTGAACAAGTGTGATATGGTCGACGACGCCGAACTGCTCGAACTCGTTGAGATGGAAGTGCGCGAACTTCTGGACAAGTATGACTTCCCGGGTGATGCAACACCCATCATCCACGGCTCAGCCAAGCTGGCCATGGAAGGCGACAAGGGCGAACTCGGTGAAGGCTCCATCTTCAAACTCACAGAAGCCCTGGACACCTACATCCCTCTGCCGGAGCGGGCAGTGGACGGTGCCTTCCTGATGCCCGTAGAAGACGTCTTCTCAATCTCAGGCCGTGGCACGGTGGTCACTGGCCGTATCGAGCGCGGCATCATCAAAGTCGGCGAAGAAATCGAAATCGTCGGCATCCATGACACCCAAAAGACCACCTGCACCGGCGTGGAGATGTTCCGCAAACTGCTCGACCAGGGCCAGGCCGGCGACAACGTCGGTATCCTGCTGCGCGGCACCAAGCGTGAAGATGTGCAGCGCGGCCAGGTGCTGTGCAAGCCCAATTCGATCAAGCCCCACACCCACTTCACCGGCGAGATCTACGTCTTGTCCAAAGACGAAGGTGGCCGTCACACGCCCGTTCTTCAACAACTACCGTCCTCAGTTCTACTTCCGCACCACCGACGTGACCGGGGCCATCGAGTTGCCAGAAGGCAAGGAAATGGTCATGCCTGGAGACAACGTGTCGATCACGGTCAAGCTGATTGCCCCGATCGCCATGGAAGAAGGCCTGCGCTTTGCCATCCGTGAAGGTGGCAAGACCGTGGGTGCCGGTGTGGTTGCCAAGGTGATTACTTAAATTTCTAGGGGTATAGCTCAATTGGCAGAGCGTCGGTCTCCAAAACCGAAGGTTGTAGGTTCGATTCCTACTGCCCCTGCCAACTAAATTGGCAAAAAAGTGAAAAAAGCCCGCTATGAAAATAGCGGGCTTGTGCGTCTCAGGGTAACCAATTCAACTATTAGTCAACTAGCGCAAGATCAATCCACAATGGCCACAACACAAGTACAAACGGTAAATACCTCAGGAGACAAAGCTAAACTGGCCGCAGCAGCGGCCATCGTTATTGCTTCGTTGGTGGCATATTACGCATTGAGCAAGCAGGGGCCTCTGTTTCAATGGCTGGGCTTGCTGGCAGGTCTTGCGGCTGCCGTGCTTGTTTATCTGATGTCTGAATCTGGCAAGGCCTTGGTGGCCTTTGGCCAAGAGGCGGTGCGCGAAGTCAAAAAGTGGTGTGGCCTGGCCCGCCGGGAAGCCATACAAATGACGGCTTACGTCTTCGGCTTTGTTTTGATCATGGCACTTTTCTTGTGGCTTACGGACAAGACACTTGAGTGGGTTTTTTATGACCTGATTCTGGGATGGAAAAAATAATGAATGATGCTGTTGAAGCCACCCCGCCGGTCACGCCCACTGCGGCCCAAACATTGGCGATGGCCCCTAGCAATCCGGACTTGCGCTGGTATGTTGTCCACGCTTATTCCGGAATGGAAAAGGCGGTAGAGCGCAACATCAATGAGCGTATCCTTCGCGCTGGAATGCAGTCCAAATTTGGCCGTATTCTGGTTCCGATGGAAGAAGTGGTTGAAATCAAAAACGGCCAGAAGAAAACAACTGAGCGCAAATTCTTTCCCGGCTATGTGATGGTTGAAATGGTCATGGACGATGAAACTTGGCATCTGGTCAAGCACACCAACAAAGTGACTGGCTTCGTGGGCGGCGGCAAGACACGTCCGGCACCAATTTCTGAAGCTGAAGTCATGAAGATTGTCAGCCAGATGCAGGAAGGAACAAACAAACCACGCCACAAAGTTGAGTTTGTTGTGGGCGAATTTGTGCGCGTCAAGGAAGGACCTTTTGCAGATTTCAACGGCTCTGTGGAAGAAGTTAATTACGACAAGAGCAAGGTTCGGGTCGCAGTCACAATTTTTGGTCGCTCAACACCTGTTGAACTTGAGTTTTCACAGGTGGAAAAAACCTGATTTTTCAATATGACCTGATGCTTTCCGACTCGGCATCAGTGTTAAATTCCTGAGTCGTTATTGACGGGGAGCCAGCGTTTGCCAGCCGCAGACAAAGGCGTTATTACCCGCTAGGAGTAACTATGGCGAAAAAAATCGTCGGGTTTGTCAAGCTGCAAGTTCCTGCAGGTAAAGCCAACCCATCCCCCCCTATTGGCCCTGCTTTGGGTCAACGCGGCTTGAACATCATGGAGTTCTGCAAGGCGTTTAACGCGCAGACCCAAGGTATCGAGCCCGGCTTGCCACTGCCCGTGGTTATCACGGCCGTTGCCGACAAGAGCTTTACGTTCATCATTAAATCGCCGCCGTCTTCGATCCTGATCAAGAAAGCGGTCAAGATCGACAAGGGTTCAGTCAACGCGCTCAAGACCAAGGTCGGCAAGATCACGCGTGCTCAACTCGAAGAAATCGCCAAGACCAAGATGAAAGACCTTACTGCAGCCGACATGGATGCGGCGGTTCGCACAATTGCAGGCTCGGCGCGCTCAATGGGCGTGAATGTGGAGGGTGTGTAAATGTCCCGCTTGACTAAAAAACAAAAAGCTTTCCAAGGCAAGGTTGACAGCGCCAAGCTGTATGCCATCAGTGACGCATTGGGCTTGGTCAAAGAATGCGCTAACGCCAAGTTCGATGAGTCCATTGACGTGGCAGTGCAGCTCGGCATTGATGCCAAAAAATCTGACCAGGTCGTGCGAGGTGCGGTTGTGTTGCCCAACGGCACTGGCAAAACCAAACGCGTGGCGGTGTTTGCTCAAGGTTCCAAAGCTGAAGAAGCCAAGGCTGCCGGCGCAGACATCGTCGGTATGGATGATTTGGCTGCTATGGTCAAAGCGGGCAATATGCCGTTTGACGTGGTGATTGCTGCGCCTGATGCTATGCGTGTTGTGGGTACCTTGGGTCAGATCCTCGGCCCACGTGGTTTGATGCCTAACCCCAAGGTTGGCACGGTGACACCTGACGTGGCGACTGCTGTTCGCAATGCCAAGGCTGGTCAAGTACAGTTCCGCGTTGACAAATCTGGTATTGTACATTCGACCATTGGCCGCCGCTCGTTTGACAACGACAAACTGCAAGGCAACTTGGCCGCTCTGGTGGACGCTTTGGCCAAGGCCAAGCCTGCTACCAGCAAGGGTTTGTATTTGCGCAAGGTTGCCGTGTCAAGCACCATGGGTGTAGGCGTTCGTGTCGATCTGCAAACGATTGCTGCCTAAAGTGAGAAATCTGGCAGTCTGAAAAGACTGCCAGACGTGGTGGGCTGGTTGCTTCGCAAGGGCAACCGGGCCATCCAAGACCGTTGGTGTGTATGCCGTTTAACGGTGGAGGCACTTAATCATTACAGCCAACGCAGATGGCGTACCCGCTGCCCAAGAATTGAATAAGTTCCTGAACAGTTGGTCGCTGAAATGTAGCGTGTCCAGAGGCGGTGAACTGATAACCGCTCGAAGGCACATTTTGAAGGAGTAGACCTTGAGTTTAAATCGCAGTGAGAAAGAAGCGGTCATTAGTGATGTGACTGGCCTCGCCGCTACAGCTCAAACGCTCGTGATGGCGGAATACCGGGGTATCACGGTTGCCGACATGACCAAATTGCGCTCGTCCGCGCGCAGCAACGGTGTGAGTCTGAGTGTGTTGAAAAACACCTTGGCGCGCCGCGCTGTGGCTGGGAGTGGCTTTGCGGTGGTGTCAGACCTGATGACTGGACCGCTGATCTACGGCTTTTCTGAAGATGCAGTGGCCGCCGCGAAAGTGGTGGCTGACTTCGCAAAAACCAACGACAAGTTGGTGATTCGTGGTGGTGCATACGGTGGAAAAGCATTGGACATCAATGGCGTTAAAACACTGGCAAGCATTCCTACCAAGGAAGTGTTGCTTGCACAACTGTTGGGCTTGATGCAATCCCCGATCTCTCGCACAGCCCGCGTGCTGGCCGCGATTGCGGAGAAAAAAGGCGCAGGCACCGCAGAAGCAGCACCAGAAGCTCCGGCCGAAGCAGTTGCAGCGTGATCGCTTGCAGCAAATATGTTATCAATTTTAGGAAATCAAAATGGCATTCGATAAAGACGCATTTTTGACCGCGCTGGACAGCATGACGGTCATGGAACTCAACGACCTGGTGAAAGCCATCGAAGAGAAATTTGGTGTGAGCGCTGCAGCCATGTCTGCACCTGCTGCTGGTGGTGGCGCGGCTGCTGCCGTGGTTGAAGAGAAGACTGAATTCAATGTGGTTCTGCTCGAAGCAGGCGCACAGAAGGTGTCAGTCATCAAGGCTGTTCGCGAAATCACCGGCTTGGGCCTCAAAGAAGCCAAGGACCTGGTCGACGGTGCACCTAAGAACGTCAAAGAAGCTGTGTCAAAGGCAGATGCTGATGCCGCTTTGAAGAAGCTGGTTGACGCAGGCGCCAAGGCAGAACTGAAGTAATTTTATACTGAACCAGGGCTGGAGTGCTTTCAAAAGCCTCCAGCCTTTGGTATTTCTGAAGAACATACTGAAAAGTTGTCTGCTGACTGCTTTTCAGTATCTTCTAACCCCGACAGCAGAAGATGCCTTGGTTCGGGTCACGCGCAAGATGTGACCGTCCGCCATTGATTGGTAGCGGCCAATCGCCAAGAATTTAAGTCGTCCAGGACCCCTTTGGTTCCTCAGTTGCCCGGAGATTTCATGGCCTACACATATACCGAACGTAAGCGGATTCGTAAAAATTTTGGCAATCGCGACAGCGTATTGGAAATTCCCTACTTGTTGCAGATGCAAAAAGACGCTTACACGGCTTTTTTGCAAGCAGACATTGCACCCAAGAAGCGGACCACCGAAGGCCTGCAGGCTGCATTTGACTCGGCTTTTCCGATTGTTTCGCACAATGGTTTTGTCGAGATGAAATACCTCGAATACAACCTGGCTAAACCTGCCTTTGACGTTCGTGAATGCCAGACCCGCGGGCTGACATTTGCTTCTGCAGTTCGGGCCAAGGTTCAACTGATCATTTATGACCGTGAATCTTCTACGACGCAAAACAAGGTCGTGAAAGAAGTCAAGGAGCAAGAGGTTTACATGGGTGAAGTGCCTTTGATGACCGATAAGGGTTCATTTGTCATTAACGGCACCGAGCGTGTCATCGTGTCGCAGTTGCACCGCTCTCCCGGCGTGTTTTTTGAGCACGACAAAGGTAAGACCCACAGCTCGGGCAAGTTGCTGTTTTCGGCCCGTATCATCCCCTACCGTGGTTCTTGGCTCGACTTTGAGTTTGATCCCAAAGACATCTTGTATTTCCGTGTAGACCGCCGTCGCAAGATGCCTGTCACAATTTTGCTCAAGGCCATCGGACTGAACCATGAGTCAATTCTGGCGAACTTCTTCGTCAATGACAATTTCCGTTTGATGGACAGCGGTGCCCAAATGGAGTTTGTGGCCGAACGTCTGCGTGGTGAAGTTGCCCGGTTTGATATCACCGACAAGAACGGCAAGGTTGTCGTTGCCAAGGACAAACGCATTACCGCCCGGCATACGCGGGAGATGGAGCAATCGAGCACCACCCACATTTCGGTGCCCGAAGACTTTCTGGTCGGTCGAGTTGTGGCCCGCAACGTCATCGACACTGATACCGGGGAAATTCTGGCTAAGGCCAATGAAGAACTGACAGAAGCACTCCTCAAGAAATTGCGTAGCGCAGGTGTTCAGGATCTTGCGTGCATTTACACCAACGAATTGGACCAAGGTGCCTACATCTCCCAAACATTGCGCACCGATGAAACTGCTGACGAATTTGCCGCACGGGTAGCTATCTACCGCATGATGCGCCCCGGAGAGCCACCAACAGAAGATGCTGTGCAAGCCTTGTTCCAGCGCCTGTTTTACAACCCTGACACCTACGATCTGTCGCGCGTTGGTCGAATGAAGTTCAACGCAAAAATGGGACGTCCTGAATCCACCGGACCCATGGTGCTCACGAACGAGGATATTTTGGCGGTGGTCAAAATTTTGGTCGATTTGCGCAATGGCCATGGAGATGTCGACGACATTGATCACTTGGGCAATCGTCGTGTGCGCTGCGTGGGTGAACTGGCTGAGAACCAATACCGCATGGGACTGGCACGTATTGAAAAGGCAGTGAAAGAGCGCTTGGGGCAAGCGGAGCAAGAACCATTGATGCCTCATGACCTGATCAACAGCAAGCCAATTTCGGCGGCCTTGAAGGAGTTTTTCGGGGCGTCGCAACTGTCCCAATTCATGGACCAGACCAACCCGCTGTCGGAAATCACACACAAGCGCCGAGTGTCGGCGCTTGGTCCGGGGGGGTTAACCCGTGAGCGCGCCGGTTTTGAAGTTAGAGACGTGCATGTGACCCATTACGGTCGCGTATGCCCGATTGAAACGCCTGAGGGCCCCAACATTGGCCTGATCAATTCACTGGCCTTGTATGCGCGCCTGAACGAGTATGGGTTTATTGAGACACCTTATCGCCGCGTGGTCGATGCCAAAGTCACCATGGACATTGACTACCTCTCTGCCATTGAAGAAGGCAAGTACGTCATTGCCCAGGCCAACGCCGCGCTGGACAAGGAAGGCCGTTTGACCGGCGAACTGATCTCTGCGCGGGAAGCTGGCGAGTCCATCATGGTGGGTGCGGAACGTGTCCAGTACATGGACGTGTCACCTGCACAGATCGTGTCTGTGGCTGCATCGCTGGTTCCTTTCCTTGAACATGATGACGCCAATCGCGCCCTGATGGGAGCCAATATGTCTCGCCAGGCAGTGCCAGTTTTGCGGCCTGAAAAGCCCATGGTTGGCACCGGGATCGAGCGTGTGGCCGCCATTGACTCTGGCACTGTGGTCACTGCCACACGTGGCGGCGTGGTTGATTATGTGGATGCCACCCGGGTCGTGGTTCGTGTCAACGATGCCGAGGCACAGGCTGGTGAAGTCGGTGTCGATATCTACAACCTTATCAAATACCAGCGGTCCAACCAAAACACCAACATTCACCAGCGCCCGATTGTTCAGAAAGGCGACAAATTGGCCAAAGATGACGTGATCGCGGACGGCGCATCCACTGACTTGGGCGAATTGGCACTCGGTCAGAACATGCTGATTGGTTTCATGACCTGGAACGGTTACAACTTTGAAGACTCAATCTTGATCAGCGAGCGGGTGGTCGCGGAAGATCGCTACACATCGATTCACATCGAAGAACTGGTTGTCATGGCACGCGACACCAAACTGGGTGCCGAGGAAATCACCCGAGACATCCCGAATTTGAGTGAGCAGCAACTCAACCGTCTGGACGAATCCGGCATCATATATGTCGGCGCAGAAGTCCAGCCGGGTGACGTGTTGGTCGGTAAGGTCACGCCCAAAGGCGAGACCACCCTGACGCCAGAAGAAAAGCTCTTGCGTGCCATTTTTGGCGAAAAAGCCAGCGATGTCAAAGATACATCATTGCGTGTTGACCAAGGCTCTCAAGGCACCGTGATTGATGTACAGGTTTTCACTCGTGAAGGCATTGTGCGTGACCGCCGCGCGCAACAGATCATCGACGACGAACTCAAGCGCTACCGTCTCGATTTGAACGATCAGCTGCGCATCGTTGAAGCCGATGCATTTGACCGAATCGAAAAGCTGTTGATTGGCAAGACTGCCAATGGCGGCCCGCAGAAACTGGCAAAAGGCAGCAAACTGGACAAGGTCTATCTGACCTCTGTCGAAAAATTCCACTGGTTCGATATTCGACCGGCGGAAGACGAGGTGTCAGCACAACTTGAAAGCATCAAGAATTCTCTTGAGCAGACCCGTCACAGCTTCGATCTTGCTTTTGAAGAAAAGCGCAAAAAGCTCACACAGGGAGACGATTTGCCAGCCGGCGTGCTGAAGATGGTTAAAGTTTACGTGGCAGTGAAGCGCCACCTGCAGCCTGGCGACAAGATGGCGGGGCGGCACGGCAACAAGGGTGTTGTGTCAAAAATTGTTCCCGTTGAAGATATGCCACATATGGCAGACGGAACGCCTTGCGATATTGTCCTGAATCCATTGGGCGTGCCTTCACGGATGAACGTCGGCCAGGTGCTTGAAGTTCACTTAGGCTGGGCCGGTAAAGGCATCGGTCAGCGCATCGGTGATTTGCTGCAGGGTGAGGCTCGTATTGCAGAACTTCGCAAGTTCCTCGATGAAATCTACAACACCACCGGACGAAAGGAAGACTTGGGTCAGCTCAGTGACGAGCAATTGCTTGAAATGGCTGGCAATTTGACCACAGGTATGCCGTTCGCGACTCCTGTGTTTGACGGGGCCTCTGAGGCAGAGATTCGAGCCATGCTGAAGTTGGCGTTCCCCGATGAGATCTCCAAACTTAAGGGCCTGACCGACACCCGAACCCAGGCCTTTTTGTACGACGGCCGCACGGGCGACAGGTTCGAGCGCCCGACCACCATTGGCTACATGCATTACCTCAAGCTCCACCACTTGGTGGATGACAAGATGCACGCCCGCTCTACCGGTCCTTACAGCCTGGTTACCCAGCAACCTTTGGGCGGCAAAGCCCAGTTCGGTGGCCAGCGGTTTGGTGAGATGGAAGTTTGGGCACTGGAAGCCTATGGTGCCTCTTATACCTTGCAGGAGATGCTCACCGTCAAATCAGATGACGTACAAGGCCGTACTAAGGTGTATGAAAGCATCGTCAAGGGCGAGCACTCGATCGAGGCGGGCATGCCCGAGTCGTTCAATGTGTTAGTCAAGGAAATTCGCTCGCTCGGTCTTGATATCGAGTTGGAACGCGGCTAAGCACAAGACAAGGATTTAATATGAAATCATTACTCGACCTGTTCAAGCAATTCACACCTGACGAGCATTTTGATGCCATCAAGATCGGCATGGCGTCGCCCGAAAAGATCCGCTCCTGGTCTTTCGGTGAAGTCAAAAAGCCAGAAACAATCAACTATCGCACCTTCAAACCTGAGCGTGACGGCCTGTTCTGCGCCAAGATTTTTGGCCCCATCAAAGACTACGAATGCCTGTGCGGCAAGTACAAGCGCCTGAAACACCGTGGCGTAATCTGCGAGAAGTGCGGTGTTGAAGTCACTCAGACCAAAGTGCGCCGCGAACGCATGGGCCACATCGACCTCGCTGCGCCGTGCGCGCACATCTGGTTCCTCAAATCCCTGCCAAGCCGTCTGGGCCTGGTGCTGGACATGACGCTGCGAGACATCGAACGTGTGCTGTACTTTGAAGCTTACGTTGTGACCGACCCTGGCATGACCCCGCTGAAAAAATTCAGCATCATGTCGGAAGACGACTTTGACGCCAAGTTCAAAGAATACGGCGACGAGTTTCAGGCCAAGATGGGCGCGGAAGGCGTGAAGGAATTGCTGCAAAACCTCGATATTGAAAGCGAGATCGAGAAATTGCGCAACGACCCAAGTGGCTCGGAACTCAAGATCAAAAAGAACACCAAGCGTTTGAAACTGCTTGAAGCGTTCCGTAAATCTGGCATCAAGCCTGAGTGGATGGTGCTGGACGTGTTACCCGTCCTGCCACCGGACTTACGTCCGCTGGTTCCGCTGGACGGCGGCCGTTTTGCCACCTCCGACCTGAACGATTTGTACCGTCGCGTGATCAACCGCAACAGCCGTCTGCGTCGTTTGCTTGAATTGAAGGCACCTGAAATCATTGCCCGCAACGAAAAACGCATGTTGCAGGAAGCAGTCGACTCACTGCTTGACAACGGTCGCCGTGGAAAGGCCATGACAGGCGCCAACAAACGTGCCCTGAAATCTTTGGCGGACATGATCAAGGGTAAATCAGGTCGCTTCCGCCAGAACTTGCTGGGCAAACGCGTGGACTACTCGGGTCGTTCCGTGATTGTGGTCGGTCCCACGCTCAAGCTGCACCAATGCGGGTTACCCAAGCTGATGGCCCTGGAATTGTTCAAGCCCTTTATCTTTGCGCGCTTGGAAGCCATGGGCATTGCCACCACCATCAAGGCAGCCAAAAAAGAAGTCGAATCGGGCACACCTGTGGTCTGGGACATTCTAGAAGAGGTGATCAAAGAGCACCCGGTCATGCTCAACCGCGCCCCCACGCTGCACCGCCTGGGTATTCAGGCGTTTGAGCCGATCCTGATCGAAGGCAAAGCCATTCAATTGCATCCGCTGGTCTGTGCTGCCTTCAACGCCGACTTTGACGGCGACCAGATGGCAGTTCACGTACCCTTGTCCGTAGAGGCCCAAATGGAAGCTCGCACCTTGATGCTGGCCTCCAACAATGTGCTGTTTCCGTCAAATGGCGAGCCGTCCATCGTGCCGTCGCAGGACGTGGTGCTGGGCCTGTACTACACCACCCGTGATCGTATCAACGGCAAGGGCGAAGGACTGATTTTTGCCGATGTTGGCGAAGTTCAGCGAGCTTTTGACGCGGGTGAGGTCGAGATGAGTGCGCGCATCAATGTGCGCCTGACCGAATACACCAAAGACAAGGAAACTGGTGTTTTGGTGCCGTCCACAAAGCTGTGGGAAACTACCGCCGGGCGCGCCTTGTTGTCAGAGATTCTGCCCAAGGGTTTGCCGTTTTCCAACATCAACAAGGCGTTGAAGAAAAAGGAAATCTCCAAGCTCATCAACGTGTCTTTCCGCAAATGTGGTCTAAAAGAAACGGTGATTTTTGCCGACAAGCTGCTTCAATACGGTTTCCGCCTGGCAACGCGTGCCGGCATCTCGATCTCGATTGAAGACATGCTGGTGCCCACCGAAAAGCCGGGCATCATCGAGCGCGCTGAAAAAGAGGTCAAGGAAATCGCTCAGCAATACACCTCGGGGCTGGTGACTGCGGGTGAGCGCTATAACAAGGTGGTCGATATCTGGGGCAAGGCCGGCGACGAGGTGTCCAAAGTGATGATGGGCCAACTCTCCAAAGAAACGGTCACTGATCGCCATGGCAACAAGGTGCCGCAAGAATCGTTCAACTCCATCTACATGATGGCTGACTCGGGTGCTCGGGGTTCAGCAGCACAGATTCGTCAGGTGGCCGGTATGCGAGGTTTGATGGCCAAGCCAGATGGCTCGATCATCGAGACACCCATTACCGCCAACTTCCGCGAAGGACTGAACGTGCTGGAGTACTTTATCTCCACCCACGGCGCGCGTAAGGGCCTGGCCGACACCGCCTTGAAAACCGCGAACTCAGGTTACCTGACCCGTCGTCTGGTGGATGTGACGCAAGACCTGGTAGTGACCGAGCAGGATTGCGGCACCCACGGCGGCTATTTGATGCGCGCCATTGTTGAAGGCGGCGAGGTGATCGAGTCCCTGCGTGACCGAATTTTGGGTCGCACCGTGGCCGATGATATTCTGCATCCAGAAAACCAGTCAGTTTTGGCAGCAGCAGGTTCAATGCTGGACGAAGACTTGATTGAAGAGCTGGAAATTGCTGGCGTCGATGAGGTCAAAGTGCGCACAGCACTGACCTGCGAGACCCGTTTTGGCATTTGCGCAAAATGTTATGGCCGCGATCTGGGCCGCGGTGGTCTGGTCAATGGTGGAGAAGCAGTTGGTGTGATTGCAGCGCAGTCTATTGGGGAACCGGGCACGCAGCTGACCATGCGCACCTTCCACATTGGTGGTGCCGCTTCGCGTGCCGCGATTGCCTCCAGCGTTGAAGCCAAGTCCAACGGCAATATCGGGTTTAACGCCACCATGCGTTACGTGACCAATGGCAAGGCTGAACTGGTGGTGATTTCCCGCTCGGGTGAGATCATCATTCACGACGAACATGGTCGTGAGCGTGAGCGTCACAAAGTGCCTTATGGGTCGGTGTTGACGATCAAGGCTGATCAGAGCATCAAAGCCGGCACCATTCTGGCCAACTGGGACCCATTAACCCGACCCATCATCACCGAGTTTGCCGGGCGTGCGCACTTTGAGAATGTCGAGGAAGGTCTGACGGTTGCCAAGCAACTCGATGAAGTCACAGGTTTGTCCACCCTTGTGGTGATTGATCCGAAACGCCGGGGTTCTGCCAAGGTAGTGCGTCCGCAAGTCAAGCTGATAGATGCGTCTGGTAACGAAGTCAAGATTCCGGGCACCGACCACTCGGTGACGATTGGTTTTCCGATTGGCGCGCTGGTCCAGGTGCGTGATGGACAGGACGTGGGCCCTGGCGAAGTGCTGGCGCGCATCCCGGTCGAAGGCCAAAAGACCCGAGACATTACCGGTGGCTTGCCACGTGTGGCCGAACTGTTTGAAGCCCGTTCTCCCAAAGACAAGGGTGTGCTGGCTGAGATGACTGGCACCATTTCCTTCGGCAAAGAGACCAAAGGCAAGATTCGCCTGCAAATCACCGACCCAGAAGGCAAGGTTTGGGAAGAACTGGTCCCCAAAGAGAAAAATATTCTGGTGCACGAAGGTCAGATTGTGAACAAGGGCGAGTCGGTGGTTGATGGCCCGGCAGATCCTCAAGACATCCTGCGCCTGCTGGGTGCCGAAGAACTGGCGCGTTATATCGTGGACGAAGTCCAGGACGTGTACCGTTTGCAAGGCGTGAAGATCAACGACAAGCACATCGAAGTGATTGTTCGCCAGATGTTGCGCCGTGTCGTGGTTGGAAACGCAGGTGACTCCACCTACATTGTGGGCGAGCAGGTTGAGCGCTCTGAAATGCTCAATACCAATGACGCCTTGCGAGCCAACGACAAAATTCCTGCCACATTCACCAACTTGCTGTTGGGCATTACAAAGGCATCTCTCTCGACCGACAGTTTCATCAGTGCGGCCTCTTTCCAGGAAACCACCCGTGTGCTGACAGAAGCAGCCATCATGGGCAAGCGCGACGAATTGCGTGGCCTGAAAGAGAACGTGATTGTGGGCCGGCTCATCCCCGCGGGCACAGGCATGGCTTACCACGAGGCTCGCAACGCCCGCGAAAACATGGACGATGCCGAGCGCAGAGCAATTGCTGAAGCGGAGGCTGCCGAACTGGCCGGAGAAAGTGAAACAGAGCAGGGTGAGGACACCACAGCCCAGTAATTATTACTATGAAAAATAGAGCGCCTCACGTCCATTTGATATGGGCTTGAGGCGCTTTTTAGTATATTACTGAATGACCACCGCACCCCCCCCGCAGCTATGGCAGCAACTTCAGCAAGTGGCTGGGGTGCTGCTGGCGATTCAACGCGGTCAGTCGGGGACAGTCGCCATTGGGGCCGTACCTGCACCGTTGCGGCCAGGTGTCCAGGCGTTAAGCTTTGAGGTACTGCGGTCACTTGGTCAAGCGCAGGCATTGCGCAAACAACTGGCACCACGCACACCTCCGCCGGCTGTGGATGCTCTGCTGTGCGTGGCCCTGGCCCTGTTATGCCGCCAGGACGGCTCGCGTTACGAGCCTTTCACGCTGGTCAACCAAGCTGTCGAGGCCTCAAAAAAAACTCCGCCGACCAAACCGCAGGCCGCCTTTGTCAATGCCTGTCTTAGGCGGTTTTTGCGGGAACAAGACGCGCTGAAGGCAAAGGTCCGTGATGACCCCGTGGCGCGATGGAACCATCCCGCTTGGTGGATCGACCAAATTCGTTCCGATTGGCCAAACCATTGGCAGACGCTATTAAGAGCAGCGGACCAACCCGGCCCGATGGTTTTGCGCATCAATGCCCGACGCACTACGCAAGACACCTATTTGAAGCGTCTCCAAGAAATTGGCATGGAGGCTTGGGCAGTAGGACGCTGGGGAATCATCTTGAAAGCGCCCTGTGGAGTGCAGGATCTGCCAGGTTTTGCAAACGGAGACGTGTCTGTGCAAGACAGCGCAGCCCAACTGAGCGCGCCTCTGCTACTGACTGGCACAAGCTCCCAAAAACCATTACGGGTTTTGGATGCGTGCGCTGCTCCTGGGGGCAAAACAGCGCACCTGCTGGAACTGGCTGATGTGGCGGTAACCGCTTTGGACGTTGACGCAGTTCGCTGCGAACGCATTCATCAAAACTTGAATCGTCTGGGTCTGAGCGCCAAAGTCATCGCAGCGGATGCTGCAGACGTGAGCACTTGGTGGGACGGCAAACCCTTTGATGCCATTTTGCTGGATGCACCCTGCTCAGGATCTGGCATTGTGCGCAGACATCCAGATATTCGCTGGCTACGCCGCCAAACTGACCTTGGCCAACTGGTTGAGACTCAGGCACGATTGTTGTCAAAGCTTTTGCCGATATTGACACCTGGCGGGCGCTTGCTTTACTGTACCTGTTCCGTATTCAGGGCTGAGGGCGAACAGCAAATAACGAGGTTTCTGTCAGCCCATGCGTCAGCAGTGATGTTGCCAAATCCAGGGCATTTGTTGCCAACAGGCAACGAAAAAAGTGGTTCAGCGATGGACAATCAAGTCAACGACCATGATGGCTTTTACTACGCGTTGCTTGAAAAACGGGCTGCCTAACAGGCTTGTTTCGCTCGTTTTGGCAATCCTTGTGGGGTTTGTCGGGGCAGTCATGGCGCAGCCCAGTTCACAAGAGACGCCGTCTCTCAGGCTTGAGCGCCTGGACGAGGGACTTTGGCTGAGCACCCAACTGGCTTTTGAGCTTCCACCCGTGGTCGAAGACGCCTTGCTGAAAGGAATTCCCATCTACTTTGTTGCGCAAGCCGACCTGTTGCGCGAGCGTTGGTATTGGACCAATAAAAAAGTCGCCTCAGTCAAGCGTAGCAATCGGCTCTCCTATCATCCATTAACTCGCCGCTGGCGAATCAACGTGGTGTCAGGCGAAACCGGTGATACCTCACAAGGTCTGGCCTTGAATCAAAATTTCGAATCGCTGGACGAAGCGCTGACCACCATTCGGCGCATTTTTCGCTGGAAAATTGCGAACTTGGCTGATTTGGAACCCAGTAGCACCTATGAAGTTGATTTTCTTTTTCAACTTGATGTGAACCAGTTGCCTAGACCCCTTCAGATTGGCACACTGGGGCAGTCAGACTGGATTGTTTCCCGCAGGATGATTCAAGCCCTTGGACCGGAGTCAAGCAAGTGATTCAACTTCGGCAGAGTGTTCCGGCGGTCATGGCCAAAAAATCTGGGACTCTGCGTTGGATCATTGGTTTAGGACTGACGGCGATGGTGGCAGTCGGCTTGGTGCTGCTATTTTTGTTAACGCAGGCCACCACCAACCGCAATCTCTACGAGCAAAACTACACCCGATTATTTGCGGTCAACGTTGTCGTTGCATCGATATTGGTATTGGTGATACTGTGGATCGCCTTCAGGTTGCTCAAGCGCTTGCAGCAAAAGAAATTTGGCAGCCGCTTACTGGTCAAACTTGCTGCCGTTTTTGCGTTGGCTGGCTTTGCCCCGGGCATGCTGATCTACGTCGTTTCGTACCAATTCGTTTCACGTTCCATTGAAAGCTGGTTTGACATCAAGGTCGAAGGTGCGCTGGAGGCCGGTTTGAACCTGGGTCGCTCGACCCTGGAAGCACTGTCGTCCGACCTCGCTGTCAAGACGCGCGCGTCGGCTGTTGAATTGGCAGAAACCCCCAGCGCCAGTGCAGCATTGCCACTGGAACGCGCTCGTGAAGCCATGAGTGTTGATGACTTGATGTTATGGGGAGGTTCTGGGCGGCTGGTCGCTGCGGCCGGCCAGTCCCGCTACCAGCTCACG
Source organism: Candidatus Rhodoferax mariagerensis (assembly GCA_016719055.1). GTDB lineage: Bacteria > Pseudomonadota > Gammaproteobacteria > Burkholderiales > Burkholderiaceae_C > Rhodoferax > Rhodoferax mariagerensis. The sequence continues at coordinate 88,590 of JADKAW010000058.1, forward strand.
CCTGAGCTCCCGTCACAGCAGCAGTTTCGAAGCGCACGTACTCAGCGCTTTGTCACCTGGATAGAGGGACTGGAAGATGGCAATTCGGCAGGCACGGGTGTGGCCCGAATCAAGGTTCTGGCGCTGGTCAACAACAGCGATTTTGGTGTACTGGCAGAGCCACGTTACCTGCTGGCGGCAAAGATCCTGCCCTCATCATTGGTCAACAATGCGCTGGCGGTCTCACAGGCCAATCGCGAATACCAGGAAAGAGCCCTGGCGCGGGAAGGCTTGCGCCGCATGTACATTGGGACACTCACCTTGAGCCTTTTCATGGCGGTATTTGGCAGTTTGTTATTGGCGGTAGTGCTGGGCAACCAGATTGCCAGGCCATTGCTGCTTTTGGCTGACGGCGTCCGTGAAGTGGCTGCTGGCGACTTGACGCCAAAAGCCTCATTGGCGGGCAGGGACGAGCTCGACGGTTTGACACGATCCTTTGCAGACATGACGCAGCAGCTTTCCGATGCAAGGCAGGCGGTTCAGACCAGCATGTCCGAGTCCAATGCTGCAAGGGCTAACCTGCAGACCATTCTTGACAACTTGACCGCGGGCGTGTTGGTGCTTGACAGCGCAGGTGCCATTGCATCGTCCAATCCTGGCGCAACCCGTATTCTTCGCGTTCCGTTGGCTGTTTATGAAGGAAAGCGGCTGGAGGACATCGAAGGCTTACAGTCATTTGGTCACAGTGTGCAACAACAATTTGAAGGGTTTTTGTTACATGGCCCCGAGAGAAGTCTGGACCACTGGCAGCAGTCATTTGAGCTAGGTACCACCAACACGGTTCAGGTGGGGCGACTGGCCAATGATGTCATCACCTTGGTTGCACGTGGCGCGGAATTGCCTGACCATCAGCGGCTGCTGGTATTTGATGACATTTCTGAGATTGTTTCGGCACAACGATCACAGGCTTGGGGAGAAGTTGCCCGGCGTCTGGCGCACGAGATCAAAAATCCACTCACACCGATCCAGCTTTCTGCCGAACGCCTTGAGATGAAATTAACGGGCAAAGTTGCAGCAGCTGAGCAGGCGCTACTGACGAAATCGGTCAGAACAATCGTTGATCAAGTTGATGCGATGAAACGATTGGTCAACGAATTTCGTGATTACGCAAGACTTCCCGCCGCAGAGCTCAAACCCGTTGATCTCAATGCATTGGCGCTTGATGTGCTAAATCTTTATGTCAACTCCAACGTGGTGATCATGACAGAGCTCGACCCGGAATGCCCTAACGTGAAAGGCGACGCACAACAGTTGCGCCAGGTTTTGCACAACTTGCTTCAAAACGCTCAAGATGCAACAACAAGCGCTGGCCATGTTGACAGCCAACATGCGGTGGTTCTAAAAACAACTTGGCAGGCAACATCGCAGCGTGTTCGACTGAGCGTACAAGACAGTGGTACCGGATTTCCAGAACACATACTCAAGCGTGCTTTTGAACCCTATGTAACAACCAAGGACAAAGGTACCGGTCTTGGCTTAGCTGTTGTTAAGAAAATTGCTGATGAACACGGTACGAGGGTCGAAATCGCTAACCGGATGGTCAACGGTCAGCTTGCTGGCGCTCAAGTATCGTTATCATTCGCCATCGACCGTGATGTGAAAACCCAGCTTATCTAAACCATCACAGTACTGATAATTTTCAAGGGACGCAAGTACACTATGGCAAACATTCTGGTCGTGGATGACGAGCTTGGAATTCGGGACTTGCTGTCCGAAATTCTCAACGACGAGGGTCACACCGTCGAGGTGGCCGAAAACGCGGCGCAGGCCAGGGCAGCACGCTCACGCGAGCGACCTGATCTGGTTTTGCTTGATATATGGATGCCGGATACTGACGGAGTGACTCTGCTCAAGGAGTGGTCAGCAACCGGCGCGTTAACCATGCCAGTCATTATGATGAGTGGCCACGCCACCATTGACACTGCCGTGGAAGCCACCCGCATTGGCGCCCTTGCCTTCCTGGAAAAACCAATTACCTTACAGAAACTGCTAAAGGCTGTTGAGCAAGGTCTGGCACGCGGATCCTTGCGCAAACCTGTTACTTCCCCGCTAGGTTCGCAGTTGCGCCACAGCGAAGGCTCTACCCATACAGGTGGAGCCGACGAGCGACCAACGGTCTTGCCAGTTGACCCAGGCTCATTGCCAACCCAGAGTTTTATGCTTGACAAGCCACTGCGTGAAGGACGGGATGAATACGAAAAGGCTTACTTTGAATTTCATTTGGCCAAAGAGAATGGCTCCATGACACGTGTGGCAGAAACGACGGGCTTGGAGCGTACCCACCTTTACCGCAAGCTTAAGCAACTGGGCGTAGATTTAAGTCGTGGCAAGCGTGCTTAAATACGGAATGCATGCTGGAAAAGATAAATCGGACAACTGATATAATATTTTTCTTGGCCCGGTAGCTCAGTCGGTAGAGCAGAGGACTGAAAATCCTTGTGTCGATGGTTCGATTCCGTCCCAGGCCACCAAGCTAGACATAGAAAGCCTGCTACTTAAAACATAGCAGGCTTTTTCTTTGGTTGCAGGATGTAACTATGGATGTAAGCGGATTTTGAAAATCCACGATGTAACGGCGGATGTAGCCAGCGCCAGCAGATACCACCAATCTGCGGCATCTATGGGATTTGCCCATGAATGGCACATACCCGACTTGCCGGGTATCAGCGTTTCGTTACTGTCACGAAACTGTACCGCCAATCCGCGCCAGCCGGATCAATCCGGGTATGCCCGGCATATATGCGCTTACCCGGCGGTTTGTGCTGTCGTCCGCATCCGATCAGTGGGCAAGTTGGGGATTAGCGTTAAATCGAACGATACCTGTCGGTTTCCTGATTCGATCAGCCATACTTTTGATACCCCCACGGGTACCTTCATGCCAGGCGGGTTCGCGCGCGCCTGCGCTTATTTGCTGGGAAATTACATCCCGCCGATACCGGCCAGCCTGCCCGTAAGCCGCTTCACCATTTCGTCAGTGCTCTGCCATGCCGCGATTGAATGACGGTTGAGTTCGTTCATCAGTCGCAGATAGGTTTTCCAGTGCATCCCTTTGGGCTTGTCACCCTGCGGGTTGGCAACACCTGCGCACCAGCCCATCCGCCTGCGCAGTTTGTCGGCCCGCTCGAATGGCTTGCTTGATTCACCCGTCCGGGTTGACTGATAAGTCAGTTGCTGGCAATGACGGCATGAAAACATTTTGCCGCTGTACAGCAGCGCGACACGCTTGCCACAGCAGGGGCATAGCCACCAGGTACGCTGTCCGCCGTAGTTGCAAGGTGTGTGCTCGATTCTCACCCGGTAATTCATATCCTGCCCTGCCGCGCCACCATGCCGATAGATCAGCCACACGCTATCTTCGTTGACGGTAACGCTGATACTGCCGTTGGGTTTGCCGTTGCGTGTCCAAGATGATGTAAACCGTGAGCCGGGTATCAGTACCCCGTCACGCTGTAACTTGCGCACGTCCAGGGTGTTGCGGCCCTTGGTGGTGCTCTTGCCGCCGTGCCTGCCTGAGTTGGAACCGCCCATGTTGAAGTCTCCAAAAATTCACCTAAATCATTAGGCAAGTTAACAGTGTGTTGTTTACTTTTTGCGCTAACTTATGCACTAACTAACCCTGTAACTCCCGTCCAGTATGCGCTAGCAGCTATTTATTCTGTAGCGTTTGCCTGTTCACTTTTCTTGACCTGTGATCTACGGTGTTTAGTTGTCAAACGTGGCAATTCTTTGGTGCCTGAAAGTCGTGTTTCCGTGGAAACCGACTTGGAAACCAGGCTTGGAAACCGGCCATTTCATGGATACCGGACTGGCGCTGCCCGTCAACAGCTTGGTGGTGGTGCGTTTCTGTCTGGTCATGATGATTACCCGGTAATGGTTACTTGGCTTGGACGCGATCAAAGTAGGCATCTTGTTGGCTACCGTCCATTGTGGTCAGTAGCGCTTTTTGTGCATCAACAATCAGGGTTTGCAACATGGCCCGTTGCGTTACCCGGTAATGTGCCGCCATGCGTTTGAGTGCTGTCTGCGCATCAGCGTCAATCAGCAGGTCGAGCCGTCTGGCGCTTTGGGTGTCAATGTCCTTGCAGTGCCGCGCCCGATATGCTGCCTGTATCTGCGCATTGGTCAGTGCCATGATAATTACCCGGTAATGAATGAAGTGCCGATATTACCGGGTAATGATAGTGCGCGCTACTGCCTTCAGTTGTTTCGTACTGTTTTCACTCACTGGCTGGTCACTTTTGTTGCGGGCGGTGTTGGTGATGAACACGCTGGTGGTGCAGCCGCTCAGGCAATGCGCCACCAAGTTGATCAATCGGTAACTGCCTCAATCGGCAATTGACCTGCATGTTTCTCCACCACATCCTGCATCCCCGCAGCATCACCCACCACCACATCTGCGGCCCAAGTGCCAAAGCCGCCGTGTTCATTGACAGCTTTCACCCACAGCGCCAGTGCAGCGCGCTTGGCCTGGTCTTGCGGTGAGTCTTCGCCCTTAATTTCCAGCACCAGCGTTTTGCCGGAGGTGTAGCGAACCAAAAAGTCCGGGATGAACTTGCGCTTGGAGCCATTCCACAAGTACAGGATGCTGAAACCCAAGGTGATCGTTTTTGACCCAGGCGGCAACCTTCGTGTGGGCTTCAACCACGTTGGCGGCGTATTTCTCCCAGCCGCTATCGACCACGATGTGGCTGATCTGACAGCGCCGGGTTGGCTCGGTGATGCGGGTGGTGTACCAAGTGCGCATGTCGCGGGTGCTGCCTATCGGGCGCTCGCCATCGAACACCGGTTCCAGCTTGTGAGTGTTTTGCTCGATCACAAACCTCATCAAGTGCTGGGTGATCAGGTCGATGTGCAGCGAATACAAAATTCGCTTGCGCAACGGGTCTTGGTGGAACAGCGACGGAATGTCGATCTTCTTCGATGCCAGAAACTCTTCTACCAGCCGCACCAGTTGGTACAGCAGGTATTCACGCTGCCCCCTGAATTGCTCTTTCAGCAACTCAAATGCCCGCTGCGCTGCCTTGAACACCAGTCGTTGCAGGCGGAATTCTTCGGGCAGTTTTTCCAGATCAATGGTGACCACCTGGCTCCAGTCTGCTGCACCGCCCAGGGCGGGCGCAATGTCGGCATGCAAGGCAACGCTGGCCGGGTCGATCTTGAGAACACTGACCCGGCTCCACTCGACCACCAGTTGCGGACGCACGATGCTGTCGATGCGCAAGATGTTGGGCCACTTGATCTCATACACATTGCGCTCGCTCAATGCCTCGATCTGAGTGCTGGGCTTAGGTGGTGGCGGTGGTGGCCCGTCACCACCCGATTGCAAGGCCACTGACAGCGGCACCCCAAACACATTGACAAACTCGGGCAGGTAGAGGCCATCAGCATCCTTGTCATAGGCCACGCGGCGCAGGCCCCGGCCAATCACCTGCTCACACAGCAGCTGGCTGGTAAAGGCGCGCAGGCCCATGATGTGGGTCACGTTCTTGGCATCCCAGCCCTCGCTCAGCATGGCGACCGACACCACGTTTTGCAGGTCTTGTCCCGCCTGTCCGCGCTTGCCGACGGTATCAACCAGTTCCCGCAGCAGCTCTTCTTTTTTCATGCCGCGCAGGGCTTCCTTGCGCGATTCGGGGATGCGCAGCCTCAGCAATCGCCCGCAGATGCAGTTCGTAATCTTTGTCAGCAGTGGCGGTCTCGCCCAGCTCGGCTTTTTCCAGCACCTTGGAATCGACACGAAAGGTGCGTACAGCGTTGTGCAATTCGGGCCATTCGGCATATCCCTTGGCAAAGTAGTGCTCTACCCGTGCGGCGGTCTCGGTGCGGTTGCAGACTGTCAGCATGACCGGCGGCGAAATGTGACCCAAGGCGGCCCAGTCTGCGGCAGTGACGCGCCAGTCAGCACCCAGCAGCGTATAGGCTTGCTGCACCAAGGTGGGTAGTGCCTCATGGTCTTGAGCCTTGCGATTCAGATCATCGGCTACCTCCGGCTCGCGGTACAGGTGGTAGAGCTTGGGGCGCAGCGTTTGTGCATTGGGCAGGGCATCGTCGCGCACCACCACACGCGGGGTCTTGACCAACCCGGCCTCAATGGCGTCGTTCAGGCCAAAGTCAGATACCACCCAGGTGAACAGACCCACTTCGGTATTGGTGCGCCCAGTTGGTGCAAAAGGCGTGGCCGACAAATCAAAGCAGCGGGCAATGCGCCGGGTTTTGTGAATCCGGTCCAGCCCCTCGACCCAGCGTGTCGCTTCGTCAAGGTCGATTCCCAGCTCTGCTGCCTCGGCTTTGCTGATTTTGATGTCGGCAGGTGTGCGGTAGGCATGGTGGGCTTCATCGTTGATGATGACCAAGTCTTTGTGACTGGCCAGCTTGCCCAGCACACGTTTGGTAAAGACTTCATCGCTTTCCTTGCCTTTTTTGACCACAGAACGGTCTTGCCCTTTAAGTGGCATCAGCGTGTGCCAGTTTTCAATCAGCACATCGGCGCGGTTGAGCTTTTGGCGCAGGGCCTCGGACGGGCACAACTCGAAACTGTCGTAATAGTTGTCAAGGTTGCCCGGCATCAGCACTTGCAGGCGCGATTTGACGGTCAGGCCGGGGGCGACCAGAAATACTGCACTGGAATACTTGCGCGGCGATTTGGGGTAGGTCAGCGCATTGAGCACCTGCCAAGTGATGATCATGGCCATCACCGTGGTTTTGCCGCTGCCAGTGGCCATTTTGTTGCACAGCCGCTCAAACGTGCCGCCGTCACCCTGAATATGGATGCCCTGCCGGTATTCGGGCTGTGCTTCAAGGTTCCAGATCAGGGTTTCTATGGCTTCAAGCTGGCAGAAGTAAAACGGGTACTGGCGGTCAGATACCTTGTCCTTGTCCCACCAGTGGATCAGCAACTCGCGCGTGATAGCCGTCACACCCGGCCAGCCTTCTGCGCGCCAAAGCGCCACACGCTGACGAATGTCATCGACCAAAGGGATAGTTACCTGGCGGCGGGTGTTATTGCGGGTGTCGATGATCTCGTAGCCCGCCGGGCGGCGCTTGGGCTCCAGACGCAGGGTGCGGTCGGTGTTTTCTGCCCAGTGCTGTAGCGGCTCGGCAAACGCAGAATTGATGATCAGCGAGGTCGGCGAACTGTTGGGGGCACTCATGGCGTGCGCCTGTCAAGCGGCGGCAACGGGTGCCACCAGCCGCATCACCTTGAGCGACTCGATGCCCCGGTCATCTACGATTTTGACCGCCACCATGTTGTTGGCACCCGCTTCAAACGGCAGAGAGACGGTGCCAACAAAGTATTGCAGCAAATCTTCGTCCAGTTCGGCGCGAATGTCTTTTTTGAGCTTCATCCAGCCCTCGTCCTTGCCTGCCATTGGAAAGAAAAACTGGTGCGGGAAAAGTGAACGACCGTCGTAATCGGTATCCAGCGACCATGCGGCAATCTTGCCTTTGCCACCGGAAACCAGTTCGCCTTTGGCAGTGTCGAAATAGTCAAAGCCATTGACCTCGACCTGCCACAGGCCATCAGCCAGTGGCGTCAAATGCACCTCTGGCTGGCCCATCAGCCAGAAACTTTGATTGGTGGTGGCTTTGGATTTGGCTTTTTTCAGGTCTTCGGTCAGCAGGTCGGTGTTCATCTGCGCTTTGAGTGCGGTGATGCCTTTGATCGCGTCGATGTCTTTGGCCGCTTCGGGGTCAAAGGCAAAAGCGCAAAACACGATCATCTTGGGCAGAGGAAACAACTCGCCAGCCTCGCGCTGGGCATGTTCCACCTGACGCTGTTCGAGTGCGCCATACTCCGGGCCGAAACTGATGACCACGCGCTCGCCCGTATCCAGGTGGCCGCTGGCGTGCAGGCAGGTGGTGCCGGGCAGAACCTCCAGTTCGGCGAATTTCAGCATTTGCACTGGTTCGCCTGGCCGCTTGACACCACGAACGCCGGTTTTCAGTAGTTCGTCGCGCCAGGTTTGCTGGCGGCTGGTGTTGCCGCTGCGGGCCACCGACATATCAGCCAAATTGGCCTCTAGCGCCGGTGGAACATGCGCAGAGTGCTCTTCAAGAGATAGCACGGTAGGGAATGGCACGGCCTCGACAGTGAACGGGCCGGTGATGCGCAACTTGTTTTTGGTCTTCTCGGGCTGGTCGTACAACGTCTCGTTGTCGGCCTGCGCCGCAATGGAGCGATCCATTTCGGCCTGCATCTTCTGGCGGGCAGCATGAAAGCCTTTGAAGGCATCGGCCACAGGACCGGTCAAGGCATCCGGGTTCTGGCGATTAGCTGGCCAGTGGTCGGGATAGTCAAAAGGCACTTCCCATTCCAGCAGCGCCGCGCCTTTCTTGCCCAATGGCAGCGTCTGGCCTTTGCGAGCGCCACCAAGCACGGTAAATGACTTGGATGGCGGGGCTGCCTTGAAGGCCATATTCAGAGCGGCCAGCGCAGTCTCGATGTTGGGGTGAAGCCGCTCGTAAATGGCATCAATCTCGGGGTTGTTGGCAATACTTTTCAGGGTGACATGCGGCACGGTCTTGTAAATGAAGCCGCCCTTGAGTCCTTCGTGCGGATAGCGCAGGGCGAAATAATCAAAACTGGCGGTCATCAGGCGCTGCTTGGTCAGGGTGACCGCCACCCGCGAGGTGTCGCAGGTGATCCAGCGACGGCCCCACTTTTCGGCGACATAAGCTGTTGTGCCGCTACCGCAGGTCGGGTCCAGCACGAGGTCGCCAGGGTCGGTGGTCATCAACATGCAGCGTTCGATGCCTTTCGTGTTGCCCGCCGCACAATAACCAGCAAACCCCCCGCCCCGCGGGGGCCCCCCCCAACGCCCCCCGAAGGGGAAAAGGCGGAAAGCCCCCAAAAACCGGCGCCTCCACCCCGGCCCCCCCCCACCCCCGCCGGCTCCCCCCCCCGGCCAGCCCCCCCCCCCCCCCGCGGGCGGGCGGGGGAGGGGGGGGCCCGCACCCCCCGCCCCCCCAGCGGGAGGGGGGGGAGGCAGCGCGGGCGCCGGGGGGGGCGCGGGCGCGGCCGGCCCGGGCGGGCCGCCCCCCCGCCCCCGGGGGCGGCCCGGGGGGGGGCCCCCCGGGGGCCCGGCCGGGCGAGCCCCGCCCGGGCCGCCCCGCCCCCCCGCAGCGCCGCACCCCCACCCCGGGGCCCCGGCCGCGCCCCCGCGGGGGGGAGGCCCGCCGCCGGCGGGGGGGGCCCCGCGCGCGGGAGCGAGCGGGCCGGGCACCCCGGGGGGCCGCCCCCGCGGGGGGCCCCCAGGGGGCCGACCGGCGCAAGGGGGGGCCCCAAACCCGCGCCCCGCCCCCCCCGGCCGGCCGCCGGGGGGGGCCCGCGCGCGGGGGGGGCGGGGCGGGGGGAGGGGCGGGCGGGCGGCCCCCCGGGGCGCCGGGGCCCGGGGCGGGCCGCCGGGGGGGGGCACCCGGGGGGGGGCCGGCCCCCCGGCCCGCCCCGCCGGGGCCGGCCGGGGGGGGCGGGCGGGGCGGGGGGGGCGGGGGGGGGGGGGGGGGGGGGGCCATGCCCTCTTTTTGCAGCAGGCTGTTCATCACCAGCAAGCTGTCCCCGGCCACGAGGCGATTGGCCCAGCCCCGGTCGTGCTTGTAGAAATCCAAGGCTGAGTGATACGGCAGGCTCTCAAAAGGTGCTTCAAACAGGCCGGGCTGGAAACCTTGTGAGTGTTTTAAGACTTTTTGGCCTGTAGCCCCCGTTCCACTTGCGCTAGAAGCTATTTTGATAATAGCGTTCTGGCGCTTGTTGACGGCGCTCAGGATGGTCATCGCATCAATGCGCTCATGCACATGCAGGCTGACGGTATCGACCTCAAAGCTGGTGCGCTCGGCCTTGCCAGTCCATTGCAGGTAGGGCGCACTCAGGCGGCGCAATTCCATCAGGGCGGCTCGCATGGCAGTGGGGTCATCACCGGCCAAGGCCGCTTCAATCAGCTTTTCAGCTTGGGCGCGTGTACCATCGAATTGCAGCGCCGGGTCCAGGTGCGGGTCGTAGCGGTAAACGGTTTTGGGCTGATCGGGGGGGTCGCTGGCCTCGTTGACCAGCCCGACTTCTGGATTGTTTTTGCGCCGATCCGGGTAACGGTAGCTCAGCACCTGCGGCTCATCGGGCTGGGCCGCTTGCATTGCGGCTCTGGCTTTTGCAGGTTTGACGGGTGGCACGCTGGGCGGGTTGGCCAGCAGATCAAGTGTGACGGGTTCGGCTTGCAAGTCAAAGTCCGGGCGAGCTGACCCGCCAGCGCGTGCGGTTGACCCGCCACGGCCTTTGCCCTTGATGGCCTGTCCCGATGACAACAGGGCATCACGCGCCAGCTTGAAGCTGTCTTCTCCTGTCAAGCCCAAACCCGCATCGCGCGCAGCAAGGGCGAATCGCTCAAGCAGTGTGGCGTTTCCAATGTTGGTGTGGTCTTTTGGCAGCAAGTCCAGAAGGATGGCTGCCAGTTGTTGCGGTAGCGCGTCAGTCATCAATGCACCTGCGCTTTTTGACCTGCTCTGGTGATTAAGCCAGGCGATTGGTAAAGTGGAATCTGCGCTTCAACAACCGAAGCAGACAGCGCTGCCTCTGGCCAAATGTGATAGCAATCCGGATTTTTCATGAACCAACCACCACCATTGGGGCAGCGTTGAAAATCTCATACCAACCGGCCAGTTCTGCCTTGGGCAAGGATTTGCCAAGGACATCCAGAAATTCCTTGTCACGGGTTGATTCGACCGTGATGTTTTTGTAAACAACTTTGACGCTGGGTTCAATGACGCGCAGGTTGTCCAAGCCCTTGCGCACCAATTCAGCGATTTGGTCCCGATTGAGCTTGCGCTTTGCACTGGCCTGCGCCATGCGCTTTTCAATCAAATCAACTACATTGGTGACCCGCTTTTCATGGTCGCCTTTGACCAGCTTGGTAAATCCTTCTACCCACTCTTTCAGAATGATCTCGAAGGCCGCTTTGCCTGCTTCAAACTTGACCTTGTCTGTATGGCGAATGAGTTTGCCAAAGCCAGGCAAGTTCACGATGTAGCGCACACCCAAGTCGTCCCAATAAGCCCGTATCTCGGCTTGAGTCGTTGGTTTTGTCAATAGGCTCCCGTCTCTCCGGTAGGCTTGTTCGCCATTGACCAGCACACCCACTTCAACGGCTTTGTCAGCATCGGTATTGAAGGGCTGCACCGTGGTGTGCAGCAAGGCTTGAAGTTCCTCTGGTGCATCCGAGTTCACAATCAGGCTGTCAAGGCGCATTTCGCGCTTGGTCAGTTCGGCTCCGCGCAACACGGTTTCAATGAACTGGAATTTGGCCGAAAAGACACGCGACAGGCGTGAAAGATCAAATGGTGCAGGTGGTGCAGCCCTGATGGCAGCCGCTACTTTTTCAACCTGTTCAGCCTTGAGCACCGATTGCCCGATTTGAGGCTGTGCATCCGGCTGGGCAGGATCAACGCCAAGGGCTGCTGGCATTGCATCAAAAGTCTGTGGCGTAAGAATCAGCCCGTTCGCTTCCTCACTGGTGCGCGGCGCTTCAAACATCAATGGGGTGGGTGTCCAGATCATCACCTCGTCATCGGACATCAATAGTCCGAGGCGAATGCCTTGCTGCTTGCGGATTTTGATATTGCATCGGGTGGCCGTTGCCATCAGCTTTTCGAGCGACGGCGCATCGCAGTAACCCAATCGGCAAGACTCTTCGTCAGCATCGAGCACGATCATGATTTGTGCAGCCGCTCTACCTTCGATGCAGGCCACAAGTGCCGCGGATGTAATCGCAGAGACGCCAGGTGCGACATAGACCAACCGCCTGCGCGCCTGACCGATGCTGGCTGCCACATCATCATCTTGAATCGATCTAAAAACCTGCATGCTTACTCCCGTTGCTGCGACTGGCCTTATTGCGCCTCGGTCGGGTTGTGGACAGCCTATGGGTGCTTGCGTTGCAGCCTGATCGGTCTTTTTATTGTGACAAATAGGCAAATCATACAGTCATATTCGACAAATGGGCTTTGCCAAGGGGTCACTTTCAAAAGAAAAATCCCCTATGCACATTGGTCAAATCATTCGTTCATTGCGGGAGCAAAAGGGCTGGTCACAGGAGAAGTTGGCACTCGATGCCGGAATGGGTACAAGTCATATTTCACGGATCGAGCGTGGCGAACGCCGTCTGCCTACCAGTCGCTTGGATGCGCTTGCTATTGCTTTGGGCACCACACCGGCAGCCATGTTTGCCGAACTGGAAGGATTACCACCGCCATTGGTAAATGCTGATCAAAACGACAATCAGAAAGTAGATTTTTCGTCTGAAGCGATTGAACTGCGCAAGACGTTCCGCAAACTTTCGATGCCATACCGCAGACTGGTCGTTGACTTTGCGCACATGCTGGCCAAGCAAATGTAGGCTGACGGCTTCCGTGCAGCGGTGACATCTGTCGCGTCATCTGACAGCCGCTACAAAACTTATGGCGCCATTCATTGCCTGTTTGATGTTCTGCCGGTAAACTGTCTCCAACTGGCGGGGCATCCGGAAAATCAGCTGCCGGATTTGCCGCTTCTGCGGTTAAAGGATCAGGGGAATGCGTTTCGACGTGGTGCTGTCCCTGCTGCCAGCCTTTTAATTGGTGGGCGCGTCTCTAGCGATTCTCCAGCGCCGCTAGATTCAGACTCAGGAGCGATACCAGCTATTCCTGATGACACGCACATGTTCAGTGTAGCTCGGTGCCGTTTGACTGGCTGTATTGTGAGTGAAGCCTACGCCATAAACAAAGAAGCCCTCGAAAAATCGAAGGCTCTTGCTACGGCGGCTCCGGCCATACTTGCCATGCACCGTGATTCCATCAGCAAAGAGAGTGTAGTACAGCTAGACTAAATGCACCAGCGAGAAACCTCCCGCCAGCCACTTTTGACCCTTGCCGTTCAGCATAAGCCCCTACCTGCTACCGTACCGCAGCTCCCAATTCCGGTTCATCCGCGCTATGTCATCCTTGAACTTTTGAATTTGCTCCGCTTGGGTCAGCTCTGGCCCCTCCTCGCGTGACAAAATCTCATCAAATTTTTTGCGCAGTGCCTCGATATTCCCAGGAGCTATCTCCGGCTTTTTCTGCGCGGCCGACAGCCTGGCTGCCTGCTCCAGCGCGTCGAGTCGTTTTTCAAGTGTTGCCATGGTCACCCCCCGGTACTTTCTCAACCAGCGCGCGCACCTTGTCGGCATCCGGCCCCCCCTGCGCCAGAAGGTAGGTATATCGAACTGCACGCTCGGCATCGGTGTAATTCCGCCGTGGTGCCTGCTGAACAGATTCCAGCCTGGAAAGTCTTGTTTCAATCGTTGCCATCGCGTTACTCCTTCAATGCGTTGGGTGGCGACACGAACTGAACACAAACCACTTTGCCAGCGTACTCAGTGGCTATGCCCGCTTTAAGGCGTGCCTGTGTTTTGTCCTTTCCCTCATCGCAGAAATACATCCTGACGCGGTGGTGAGTGCTGACAGCTTTCGCCTCCAAGTTGCTGATGCGTTTTTCAAGATTTGCCATTTTGGACACCCTCCAGTTTGTCGATTCGTTTTGTAAGCTCATCAATCTCGGCCACCCGCGCCATTGCACCCAGGGCACCGATCAGTTGCGCAGCTTGCCCAGGTGCAAGGTCTCCGTTTGCAGCCGCGCACAGCATGGCGTCGGCCTTCTGCGTCAGAGTGCCGCCATCCGGTAAAGACAGCATCACCGGCTGCTCAACACCCTTGAGTGGCGGTAGCACCCGTTCCAAGATCAGCCGGGCAGCTTGCACATCACCACCTTTGGCTGCGGCCACCAGTCCGACCAATATGTCGGGCACATCACTGGCCAGCGACTCCCGCATCTTGGTAACGGCTGACACACCCGGCGGTCGGCCCTTGGGGTTGCCAGACTGGCCCGCTTGCCATTGGTTTGGCGGCTTCTTGCGCGAGGGATTCATTGTTGTTTCTCCAGTGATAAATCAGGACTCAACAGATTACTTTCAGTCACAGTGACGGTAATTTGATTTTGTAACGGTGACACAATTCAGCGATCACGGGTGCTGCCAGTCGCCGCGCAATGTCGGCATGATCTGGCTGGGTGTCGATGCTGTTGCAGTGGTGCTTGATATTGGCCAGCAGCGCCGCCGTGGTGGCTGTAGCGGGTTTGAGCATGGCATTGTGTTGGTTCTGCACCAGCCGCTCACGGTACGCCCGTTGACGCTCTGCCGGTGTCTGTGCTGTACCTTGTTTCGCTGGCCGTCCCCTTTTTGCCGGTGTGTCCATATCGTTAGCCTATTTCGTAACTGTTGCGTTAATTGTATTATGTCACTGTTACGATAATTCAGCAGGCATGAAAACCCCGGCATGGTGTCCGGGGTTGGTGGGGCTTCAGGTGTAACCTGTGATGCAACCTTCCAACGCAAGCAGTTTGGTGCGGACTCACTGCGGACTACTCCCTGCGGGCTGTTTCAACGCGAACTTGATTGCGAACCTACTCACTGCGAACCAATTTGTCGTTTACCCCTGCGTGTGTGGTGGGAGATTGATGGTGCTTTCAGGCGTGTGCTGAAAGTGCAGGCAAACGACATCCCTGCGCGAGGGCATCTGAGTGGTCCTGTCGTGTGGGTGTACCATACATAAAAAAATCTTAAGTCTTTCAACGGCGCAAAAAGTGAGAATAAGGGAACGATCATGCAAGCACTGTCACGTCTTTTTCCCATGATTCGCTCGCTCTCGCCACTGATTCTGGTGTTATGGTTGACACCATCATTTGCCGTCAACCCCACTCTTGAGCTTGAACCAAACAGCACCATGGGCACGGCAACGCCCTACGCCATAGCGGGCGGCGAGACTAGGGGGCAGTTGTCGAGCACTACGGACATTGACTATTTTGTCTTTAGCTCGACTGGCGGTGTCGTCACGTTCTCGCTCAGCCCAGAAAATAGTTCTTACAACGGAACGGCAATCCAAGCCAATCTTTTGGCGGCGGACGGAAGCGTCCTCGCATCGAAGAACGTCGACAGTGACTCTTCCGTTGTGTCCCTGAGTATTTACACCGTCAGTGGGTCAAACTACTACTTGATGTTCCAAAAAAGTCAGTACAGCCTGATGCAGAAGAACTACGTGATCAATTCTTCCTACACCCCTGGCATAAGAATCGAGCGTGAACCGAACAACACCAAGGGCACAGCAACGCCCTATACCATTGCGGATACTGAAACAAGGGGGCAACTGTCAAGCGCTACAGATATTGACTATTTTGTATTCAGCTCACCGACCGGAGGTGCTGTCACCTTTACGCTGACTCCGGAAAATTATTCGTACGATGGCACTTCCTTGCAAGCCAGCATCTTGACGGCAGACGGCAGCGTGGTGGCATCAAAGGATATTAGCAGTGACTCTACAAGTGTCACTCTAGGTGCCTTACCAAAAGCGGCTCAATCTACTATTTGGCGTTCAGTAAGAATCAGTACAGTTTGATGCAGAAGAGCTACATCATAAATTCCACTTATACCCCTACTTTAAACCTAGAGAATGAACCGAATGACTCGCAACTAACAGCAAGCGGCATGGTTGGCGGCGGCGTTATTAGAGGACAGTTGTCGAGCATCACAGACGTTGATTATTTTGTTTTCAATACAGCTGGTGGCATTGTTAATTTTTCAATCAGCCCGGAAACAAGCTCGTACGATGGAACTTCGTTGGCGGTAAGTATTCTGTCGCAAGATGGGGCTGTGCTCGCAGGGAACTCGATCAGTTCCGATTCTTCGCCAATCAGCCTTGGTGTCAGTACCGTTGCTGGACTCAACTACTACTTGAAGTTCAGCAAAAATCAGTACGCACTGATGAAAAAGGACTATGTTGTTACAACGTCCGGCGTGAGTCTTATAGGCAAACCGCAAACCATTGGATCAATTGTTTTCACTCCTGCTAATTTGGCGGTGGGCGGCACGACGGTAGCCAGTGCTACAGCGACATCTGCACTTGTGGTTACGTTCCGTAGTGCATCCCTCGACATTTGCACTGTTACCGGCAACGTCGTGATTGGACTCGCGCCCGGACTTTGCGCGATTGGCGCAAATCAGGGTGGTGACAGTGTCTATGCGCCTGCAGCTGAAGTATTGCAAATTTTTTCCGTTGCAGTGGCGATGCCCAGTACACCCACAATTTTGTCGGTCGTCCCCGGTCCTGAGCGCTTGACCATTACTGTGCTTGAACCGAGTAACACAGGGGGAAGTGCCATTGTGAGTCACTCCGCGAAATGCACAGCCAGTGATCATCCAGATGCGACTGCGAGTAGCCCGACTACCAGCATCGTTGTGAAGGGACTAGTTCCTGGAGTCCGCTACATCTGCAGCGCCACCGCCAACAATGGGACTTATACAAGTTCTGCGACGCCAGTTTCACCAGGGATTCCAAGGCAGAAAGTTGACCTGACACCAATTCTGATGTTGTTGCTGGATTGATGTGAATGACGTACTACCAGCGTCCGGATCATCACCGCTGCCTTTCTTCAGCCACTGCCCGTGATCTGGCTTCGATCAGTTGAGCTTTGCGCAGTGCTGATTTGGATTTGAAGCACTTGCCACAAACCAGGTACGCAATAGGTGGGTGCTCTGGATTGCCCGGCATGTAGCCCACAATGCGCCAGCCAGCATCAGGTAGCTTTAACGTGCCGCAAGCCATGCATTTAGCCCGGCCCGGTTGCGCCAGGCTGTAGGCAAGTTGCTGGCACGCTTGCGCCAGTCTGGTTTCTCGAATGTCGGGGTTCATGGTGTGGTGCTCCTAAATCCGTCACAGCGCTGCAACTGCAAAACCAGATCAGCCGCAACCTGGGTGCTGCGTGGGTTGGTGCTGATGCCAGCGGCCTGCCAGTTGCCACAGCGCCAGCTTGTCACGCCGTAGCCTGCCAGGTGCTGAGCATTCAAGGCATAGCCGTCGGTCGTCTGAATCTCGATCACGGATCACCAGCTTGTCGGCCACCAATTCAGCGTCACCGTGGATCACGCCCTTGTCGGTGAATCTGGCCAGCCGCGCCGCATACAGATCAGCCGATTCGTTGCGCATGGCTGTTGCATGGCGGTCGGTGTCGAGTCCAGCCGCATGAATCTGTGCGTCAAGAGCCAGCGATGTGGCCAGCAGCAACGGTGTCAGGCCCGGAGGTTGAACTGTGCCGATGTCGATCACCGTGCCGTCAACAGGAGTTGTAGGCAAGCCTTTGGTGTCCGGCCCGGACAAATCCACTTGCACCGTGGTGGTCAGCGTCAAGTCATTCGCCACCGGCTTTTGAGTAGCTGCAACAAAAACGGGCTCAGCATTGATTTTTCTGCGCGTATCACCCGTATCAGCCGTGCAGGCCCTATTCCATGCGGGTTCTGGCTGATACGGGTGGTTTTTCGCTGCCGTATCAGGCGTATCACCAGCACAGTTCAGCGCCCGGTCTGATACGGGTGATACGCCTGCCGTTTCAATGCCGTATCGGCTGTAACCCGCATGGATATTGGGTTGCACGTCTGATACGGGTGATACGTCACTTTTCAACCGTATCAGCAGCGAATCAAGCGCCATGCTCGCCACCTGTCAGGTTTTCAGTGTTGACCAGGTACAGTTTCACGCCGCGCCCGGCAATGCGGGTGAATCGGGTTCGCTCACCATTCGCACCAGGTTCGGGCAGAGCTTGCGCTTCCTGCAACACGTCCAGCGCCCGTTTGAAGTCGAAACCCTTCAAGGCTTCGCGCATACCGTCCGCCGTGAACAAGTATTGCCGGGTGTCGCCGTCATCACGCCACCAGCCCGCCCCTATCCCTGATTTGCATATCGTTGGTGCTGTTCGCATCAGAAAACCGCCCGTCACCATGGCGCTCGATAAAGCCAGACACTTGCCGCAAGATTTGCCGACGTTCATCGTTGCCCTGTCCGCGCTGCGATCTCCACAGTTTGAAGCAATGCGCCGCTGCGTCCATCGCCGCGCCCTCAGGCCAGCCTGTCAACCCGTATTCAGTCGCCAGTTCGCCCGATAGCCCGATCAGCGCAAACCGCGCCGCTGCCCGTTTGTCTTGGCCCTCAATGCCGTCAACGGTGAACATGGGCAAGCCTTTGAAGTCCTCCAACATGGCGCAAAAGTCGCGGGTGTCGTGTGTCAACTTTTCCAGAAACGCCCGGCCTGCATGGCCGTGGTTCTTTACAGCCGCCCGTTTGAGTGCATCAGAAAATGCTGCGCCACTGGTTGCACCGTGCAGGGTGTCCCATGCGCCAAAAGTTTGAGCCGCCGGAATGTCCAGTAGTCGTATCGCTTGACCCGCTTTGGCCCGGTGTCCGCCCTCTTGCATGGCCGTGGCAATGGTGCGCTCACCGTTGCTCATGACAAAGCAGCGCCAGCGAGTCACGCCGCGAGCCATGCCGCTGCGGCTTGCCCGTTGCTTGCCGCGCCCGTTGCCCAGCGCATAGACAATAGCCCCGACTTCCTTCGGATCACATTCGCTGATTTCGTCCAAGGCTAGCAGGCAGTCATTGAACAGCGCCGCCGCGCCTTCCATGCCGTTCGCCGTTGATCTCCAACTGCGTTTGAAGTTTGGCCCGCCCCATGTTGAACAAGCCGCTTCCATCGCCGTGCTCTTGCCTGTTGCTGAATCGCCCACATAGTGAACGCCGCCGCCCTCTGCGTTGCAGCGTGCCAGCATTGGCCCGGCGAATGATGCCGAGATGGCCAGCAGCAGCAGGGGGTTGCCCACAGCACGCGCCGCGATTTCGGTTTGCCATCCTGCCAGTGTTCCCGCAGTGGTGTGTTCATCATGGCCACGTTCGCCAGATTGAAATATCACGTCCGCCGCTTTTGGCCCGATCACAGCATCAGGCAACACGAACGAATCACCGCACCAGCCCACCGTCAAGGCACAGTGAATCTTGCGTTTTGGGTGCTCGCTTTGCAGGTAGGCAGGCAGTTGCTGGCGTGCGCCGTAGGGGTCAAGCTCAACTCCCATAGCCAGCAATTCGCCGCGCATTGCAGAGCCATCGCCTGCCAGCAATTCCATAGGCATAGCCCATTCGCGCCACTTGCCCACAGTCGGTTTGAATCGCAATAGCCTGCCGAAGTTGTTGCTCTGGCCGTCGAACGTCACCGCAACAACGTAAAGTGGCGAGCAAATCCACTGATCAAACGGCTCTGGCGGTGTCTCGCCTTTGCCTGCCTTGATGCCGCAGTAGTACACACCCGGTTTGTACTTGCGACCAGCCAACTCTAACCAGTCATCCAGCACCACAAAACGCGGCCTGCCGTCCATGTCAGGGAACGGATTTACCTCAGTAGTTGCTGAATTTTGCTCAGCATTGATTTTTTCTGACGTTACCGGCGTTACAGGCGTTACACCGTTGATTTCATTGACGTTTTCCTGTAACCTCAGGATTTTCTCTGAAGTTACAGACGTTACAAGTTCAATGGCATCAGCGAAGCATTTTTTTACAGCAGCAAGTCCAGTCAACTTGTGCAGGTCGTTGAAGTCTGTCGCACCATCTGGCCTGCCAGCTGGAAATTGTGGTGCAACCACTTTGCCACCCACGGCCATAGCTGCCGACTTCGCCTTTACCATCCCGGCGTTAACTTCATTTCTCCAATCGTCATCGGCACCGATAACCAATGGCAAACCTGGATTCGCTTTGCGCAGTGCCTTGCAAACTGGCTCAAGATTACCGCTGTCAATCGCCATCACAACACTCTGTCCAGTAGCCTCCTGAATGCTGGCGCAGGTAGAAAATCCCTCACCAATGATCAAATTAGCCTTTGCTGCTTGACCAGATTCCAGCAAGTAGAAACACCCTTTTTTTTCGCCGCCCGTCAGTGGCCGCTTGTTGTCTCCACCAGCCTCGGTGCTGAACTGCAAGCTGCGCAGTTTCATTGCCGCGTTGTAAATCGGTATCACCAGCAAATTGCCAGACAGCACTGGCGACAGATTGTCGAACGGACTTAACTCACGAGCCATCTGCGCCTGAATCAACCGTGTGCCATGAGGCTGAATGCCTTTTTCACCAGATAAGCATGTTGCGAAGTATCTGTATTGGTGCCGCCGCATCCCATATCTTTGATGCCGTTACCGCCGCCTTGTCGTGCTTGTTTTTTTCAGCTTGGGCACGTTCCGCCTGCACTGCACGGAACCGCGCCTGATTCGCTTCGCGCTCGGCATCTGTGTAAGGCTTGGCGCTTGCGGATTGCCAATTGCTTTCAAGTCCGCTTGAGAAGTCGCCGAACACGCCGCCACGCATATCGTCAAACATAAAGCACCAAGCTGCTGTGTTTTTGGCTGACTTGCCATCTCCGGGAAACCTGAACTCACGGCCTGGCTCAATATGGCTAGGGGCTTCTAACCCTTTGGCAAATATGGCTTGCCTGAATTGTTCAATGCTATTGGTACTCATACGATCTCCCCAATAGCGGCCAACGCTCTGGTGACTGCACGATTGGCAATGCGCCTGTCGATCTGACGTTGCTCCTCAAAATCAGCAAGAGCTTGATCCGAAACATACCGACGTACAGATTCAATCAAAATCTGTTCAGCCGCTTTGGGGTTTCGCAACAAGGCATTGGCCTCGCATTTGCGCTTGCCATGCTCGCGGATGTAAGCCTGCACATTGCAGTCGAAATGGTTCTTGTGCATCGGACTACCCAAGTCCTTGCCGCTTGATGTTTCAAGTCCATCAATCCAAAGCAAGCCTAGTCTCTCAATATCGGCTGCGTTCAATCCGACACGAACCAAGTGCAGGTTTGGCATCCGCGCCAACCGCGAGGCTAAGAACACTTCATTGAGATTTGATTTGAATGAGTCGGTGATGCTCAGGCCACCAACATCATGATCGCCAAACATCAACACCACTGTCGGCAAGTCGTAGCTGGCACAGCGTTTCAGTAGCGCGGCTCGGGAATGCATATCTGTCCAGCCTCGCAGGCACGACACGGGGATACAGTACCGCGACGTCACCGGCTCCAGCAAACCCACCAAGTCGAGCTTCTCAACGACAAGCTCAAGATGGATGCCTGAGAACATCTCAATCGTTGTCGTCGAGTACTCTGAAGGCACACTTTCCAGATAAAGACGAATCAAGGTTCGCAAATCCTCGGACACCATTGATGCAGCACTGGCGCTGCGCGTAGTATCTTCAGCAGTGATCTCCAGTGGCAGCATTCCGTTCTTGCGGGCGCGAGTGATCCTGGCCTGCACATCATCAAAGTCGCCTTTGGTGCAGATGCCAAGCCCCTCCAGAACGTAACCCCAGCCCCTCAATGTGGGCGAAAAAGTCATCTTGTCACGTTCGGCCAAAATGACATCCACCAGTGGCGCGAGAATCTGTTGCTCTGTTTCTTTGGTGCTGGCCCGGCCACGCGGGAACTCTTGAAAGTAGTTGATGCCGCCAGCAAAAAGCAGCATCAACTCTGCGTTGAGATTTACCAAGAAGACTAGCAACATCACCAACACTGGCAATCCGACACCAGCCAAGTAATACAAGAAGAAATTGCCTGTAAATTCATTCAAAAGGGCAATAAAATCAGTAGCGCGTTTTGAGAGTTTTTTGACGGGGTTGTCTTGGCCGACAACTCCGTTTTCATTTGGAGTTTTCATTTTTGTTGACTCCTTCAGAACGGGATGAAGTCGTCGTCACCTGCAGTCGGCTCAGACTCCCGTGGTGTATGGTCATGCAACTCGTCGCCATGCTCCTTTAGCCACTTCGCAGCCTTTTTCAGAATCTCACGAGCAGTTGCGGCAGTCGTGCCATTGCTGATAAAAATGGTCACTGGCGCAGGGTCTAGGCAGGCTGTAACGCCTTCCAAAACAAACCAAGGCTTATCAGGGTTGTCGGCAGGAATATCGCGCCAGAATGATTCGGTACATCCGGTCAGTCGCGCATAGCCATACGGCTGATGCGAAGCTGTTTCGGCCAGGCAGTCTCCCAGCGTGCCCAGTGGTCGACGCAGGTATTCGATGTTTGAAGGCCCATTGCAGCTTTCAGACTCGCGGTCGGCCATCATCCGGCCAACTTCGTTTTGCATACTGATGTTGTCACGCTGTGCTGCTGTACCAATGGTTCTCAGCCCACGCTCGATAACGTCAATCAGCGCACCGGCAAAGCCACCAGCGGCGTGTTCGTGATGTTTCAGCTTCGGCAAGTCAATCAACGCCTTGGCTAGCAGGTTGGCATGGTCGGCTTGATCATCCGAAGCGTTCATTTCGTCCAGGCAGTTTTCAGCAATGGCAGCACCAGCCTGTGCAGCACAATCCGATTCGGTGAAGGCCAACTTACCACCACTGGCAAACTTCATCGCAGCGTCATAGCTGGCAAACTCTCGCGCTGCAATGTTACTGTTGCCAACTGAAAACACATTGCGTCCATCAGCCTCTTGGTGCAGGTGAACAGTGCAGTCGTTGGCTTTTGCGGCAGCGGCCAATGCGCTTAGGTCGAAGTAGCGGCGGCTCGCGGTGTCGTGTCCGATAACACCAAGCATCGCTATGCCGGTCAGGTCAAGCCCGTTCAAGATGTCCGGCCAAGCCACCAAAACGGCCTGTATCAGCAGTCCGGCACCGAGTAGGCACACGATGTAAGCGAAGCTGATAAAGCCACCTTGACGCTGCACAACATTCAATAAACGTCTGAGTTCTGCAGTGGACCAATGCAGTTTTGCGCTGCCCGGCAAACGAATTGGACGGATAGGCCCCGTCTCTTTGCAGGCCCAAATTCTCAAAGTTTGTGGCGCATTTAAAAGATGATGCGCGGCGGTGGCGGTGTCCACAGTGGGACGGGTTTCAAGCTCCAGCGGTGTGAAGCGTTGTTCGGATAAAGTATTCATTCGTGAACCTTTCTGCGCGTTTTGCGCTGTTGAGGTTCACTATTGGGATAGTGCTTTTAACGCTTGCAAGCCCTTGCTAAAGTTTGCCGAAACTCGCATGGATAAAGGCTTGCAGCCTGATTCACGTTAAAACTTTCGATGAAAGTTTGAGAGTTTTTAGCCGATCGTTACGTTTGCGAATGCTTTTAGAACTGTGCCACTGTCAAACTTGAATTTTCCACCGCGTTTTTTGAAGCCAGCATTGAAAAGTGCTGTCGATACCTTTTCGGCCAATAACCCTCGGTTTGCGAGCAATGTTGGTTTCTCAACAACCAATTGACGCGCAAAGTACCGGGCGGGCGTGTACCACTGCTGTTTAGGTGTTGGGTCTTGAGGATCAATCAATAGCCACGGTTTCGCATCGCCACCAACCACCACGAGCGCGGGTGTTGCGGTCTGTGCTGGCGTGGTACCAACCGTTGCCATTTGATTTGAATCGGGCAGCAGTTTCTCAAATCCTTTCAGCACTACCTTTTGCAGATCATCATCCATGAAAGGGCAGTAGTCTGGCTCACGCCATCGCTTCAATACTTCCAGTGACTCTCTGAGTTGACGCTTCAATGGGTTGTCGTCCACCAGGTCATCGCGCCTCAAGTCGCGTGACAAATCACACTGCAACTGGCTGTCCACTTCATAGTCTGGTTCCTCACCGTTCCAGTCTCTCAGTGCGCAGTAGTTCATCTGAAAGCGACTATTCCAGTTTCTGTCATGAAGCCTTTGATAGTCCTCCTTCCAGACGAATGCGCCAGCAGGCAATTTCTTTAAAGACTTCTTTCGCCACTTGGAATATCCAATTTCATCTATCGGTTCAGATTCCTTTATTCTCTTCGAGAGTGCGTTCAATTCCATGAGCGATTCATTCGCCCACGTATCTTGCCGCATGGGTTGCACTTCTCCTTCTTCCATGCGGTAGGCCTGCAAATCACCGAACAAGCCAACATTGTTGCCTGCGGTACCGCCAAGCACATGGGCAACGATATCAGGCGACATGAACCGCCAATGGGTCAACAGCGGTATCGCCCGAACAGGGATAGCCTCACGGCCATTGATTTGAATGATGACGTTCATAGTAACCTCGGTTAAATTGATAGCCGTAGAACTATGTCGCTGCGTGTTGATTTGTGCAAACCCTAGTGGAGGTGTGGCTTTTCAACCCGGTTTCGAGGCGGGTCTAGCTGAGGCAAAAAACCGATCAGGCCTTCACCACACCATGCGCCACAGCATCACGCAGCACAGCATTGATGCGGGTCTGCCAGCCCGGCCCGGTTGCTTTGAATGCGTCTAGCACGTCGGCATCCACACGCATGTTCAGTGTCGGGCGCTTGACTGCAACGGGTGGCCTGCCACGCCCACGGGTGATAGTTGCCTGTTGCCAGTAGGCAGACACAGCCGCCGTGTCGTTAGGGTCATACGGCCCGGCCTGATCATCAATGGGCGCATCGGCGGCGGCTTCGCGCTTGACACGCTCCCAGTCGGTGCCAGTGGGCTTAGTGATAGTTTTTGGCATACAGCGTCCTTTCCTGTTTTGATGCACGGCGCAATGAAATAGCTCTCACCTCGTCAGGCTGGCGCATCACGTACACCAGCACCAGAACCACGCCCGCCACTTCAACCATTGCAATATCCATCAGTCGTGCTTCATCTTGTCGGGTTGATTCCAGTGTCAGCTTGTCGGGCGCATCGAACACCAGCATCGCATCAGCCAATGACAGCCCATGCTTGGTGATGTTGGCGGCGTCCTTGTCCGGGTCAAAAGTCAGTTTCATTGCTGTGTTTATTGTATTGGCATCAATTCATCAGGTCAACCAGCCACCACGCGCAGTTTGCCCGGCTCGGCCTTGGCATCAAACTTCACGCCGGCCTGCTCCAGAATCCAAGCCTCAATCTTTTCATGGTGAACACGCAGTAGGTCAAGCGGGCGCACGGTGTAGTGCTTTTCAGCCGTGGCACTGGGTTTGTGTCCCATCAGTTGCGCGACAACCCCGGCGGGTATCTCCAGCCACTCGGTCAGGCTTTTGAATGACCGGCGTAGGCCATGCAGTGATACATGGTCAACCCCTGCCACGTTGCAGGCAGTCGCCAGATTCTTTGCCGGACGGGTCAGGGCTTGGTCGCCAGCGCCAGCAAACACCCATTCGCCTCTTTTGGGCAGTGCAGCTATCAGGTGGTGGACGTAGGGTGTCAGCGGGATCACGCGGTCATCTTCAACCTTGTCGTGAATGGTGATCCCTTTCCACTTCAGGTTTACATCTTCCCAACGCAGTGACAAGAGTTCGCCGGGTCTTGCGCCGGTCAAGAGCATGGCTTGCAGATAGGCGGCAATGGCAGGGTTTCCAATCTGTTGCACAGCAGCAAACCATGCTGGCAGTTGCTCACGCTGCAATGCGTCACGCTTCGCGCCGGCCTTGCCCAATGCCTCGCGGGTCTTGCGGGTCTTGGCAGCATTCGCCAGCCACCAGCGGCGCATATTCCGGCTGTTCAGTGCACCAAGTCAAGAAAGCTCGCAGCAGTCGCCACGATAGACGAGCTGGTGTCGGACGTGTCTTTGTCTCATGCTCTGCCCATGCTGTCACCACTGGCGCTGTCAAATCAACGAGCCGCATGATCATCAGCGAAGCCAGCGGCCCCGGCCCCGTCAGGCCAGCACCACGCTTGCGCTGTAAGCCACCGGCAGCACTCAGCCGGATATGGTCATTGTGGTGCAACGTGCCCCAGTGCGATTTACGGTCGGTGATGTAGACCTGCCACGCCTCGCCCACGGTCAGAGCTTGGGCAGCATCGTGTGCCGCTTTGACGGCATCGGCGGCGACCTTGTCTGCAATGGCTTGGGCTTTAACTTGGGTCTGTGCCAGTGCGTCAGCTTTGAGGCTTCGCGGATCAGCACCTTGATCAATCATGCGCTGTAGCTGGCGGGCCTTCTCTTGCGCCAGGGGGATAGTCCATACGTCCGGGCTTCCAATGGTCAGTCGCACGGACTTATCCTGATAACGACTTTGGAAAATGTAGGCGGGTTTCCCGGCTGGCGTTGCCCTCAACCCTAGCCCCGGCGCTGTCACATCCCATAAAAAAGCCTGTGCCTTGTCAGCCGGACACTTGATCCCGTTGACGCGTCCAGCGGTGAATGCGACTTTTGCCATGTTGAATCCCTCATAAACGGTTTATATGGTTTTTGCTTACATCGCCTAGGATGTAACTATGGATGTAAGCAAATTTCCGAAATATCGCGGCATTTCAATCAACACCCAGACTGTTCACTTGCACAGTGCTTGTGCTATAAGCTGTTGATTTGTATTGATTCTAACAACATGGATAAATGCTAGTCAACACATATTTTGTGGGACTGAAAATCCTTGTGTCGATGGTTCGATTCCGTCCCAGGCCACCAGATAACTAAGTCCTTGATTTATCAAGGATTTTTTTTGGGCAAAAACAGCAGGTGTCACAAAACGGTGCTCCAAACCTATGGAGTTTGACCGTGAAACTTGCTTCCCATTTACGCTGTTCCCGCCACGGCATTTACTACTTTCGCCTGGTGTTGCCGCCGGCCATTGCCGTCAAGGCTGGGCAGTACGAAATCCAGCATTCGCTTGGCACACGGTGTCCCAAAGAAGCCAAAATGATAGGCTACCAAATATGGGCATACTTGGGGGAGCGGATTCAAAAAATGGACAGGTATATGGCGAACAACCCCATCAACATTGACCCCAAAGATGTCAAAAAACTGCTGATTCAGGGACTGTCGGTGCGCCCTGATGGCGGGTTCACCGTTGAAAAACTGGTGACCAGTGATGACCCAGTGGTGGCAACCAAGGAACTTGAGCTTTTTTCCAAGATGGTCGCCATTCAAGCCTCGCCTGAAAACGTTGAGAAACGGGCAAAGCTACTACAGGACGAGGAAAGACGGGGCAGAGAGCGTGAAATCCTTGAAAACATCCTGATAC